>CAWHQX010000011.1:0-253472 GCA_963831545.1 uncultured Acidobacteriota bacterium | reverse complement strand
AGCCTTGCCGTTCTCAGATGGGAGCAGACGAGAGCAATCTGGGAAGAGGCACGGTACCTCTACACGACTCTGCGAATCGAGCCTAAAATCAAGGAGAGCACGGCAAGGCTAGAAGCCCTTTCAGCACGTTATGCTCTCAGCTGGAGCATTGGATGGAGAGGCCTAAGCCATTAGGCTCGTCTTTAACGCGAGATCGTAATCGGGCTAGAGAGCCGGGGAACTCATCTGAGGGAGAGCCATGAAGCTACAACTTCGCGTCACGAGGATATTCACCTTTCTGCTGATCGTTGGCGTCAGCACCGCCTTGAGGGCTCACGCCCAGGAAATCACGACCCCGTATCCTAAAATGGCCCCGTTTGATCAATATCTGATCGAGCGACCGGCGGAAGTCCTCCTGCTCGTACCGCTGCGCCGGAATCGGTTTCGCACGACGCGGAGGTCCTGATCCTGGGACGCCAAGGCGACCAAAAGCGCCACGGAAGGCAAAAACGGCTTCGTCTGCTTGGTGTGGCGCTCATGGGCCGCGGGAATTGACGATCCAGACTTCTGGAATCCCAGCTGCGCGCTCCTCGTTCCCGGCTCCAATCCTACGCTCGCTCCATTCTTCGTTCCTCTCACCGTCACGAAGACAAAGCTGGTCTTGGCTGGGCGAACCAGGACGGAGATCTTCGAGAGTATCAGTAACGCTATTCATAAGAGGAATTACCGGCATTGGAGCCCGGCGCGATGAGTTACATGCTGTCCAAACAGGGCTACTTGAATGACCGTGATGGGCACTGGCGTCCGCACCTCATGTTTTTTGTGGCAGGAGCAGAGCCGGGAAGCTGGGGCGCGGGCCTCGCGGGTTCTCCGGTCGTTGCAGCGTTTACCGACGCCCCCTCAAACGACATACCGTGATTTTCTGATTCCGGTAAGCAAATGGTCTGACGGTACCCCCGCTCCAACAGACGATCACTAACGGCGACTTGCGGTGGACACGGCTGTCTTAACCCCGCGCGTGCCCCGAATACCTGTCTCGCCGGTCGATTCCACGCCTCGGCGGCGAAACCGGGAGACATCGAACCATCGTTACCCCTCGCAACCGACCGGCTGGCCGACTTCTCATTCAGTCTCAGGCAAGAGCAATTCTGAAGTGTGCAAAACGAGACTGACGGAACTGTCCGAGCGCACTAGCTTTGTTCTCAGTTGAGACCGGGAGGCAGATGTTTATGTGGCAAAAAAAATGTCCCGTTTGCAAGAGCTCTTTGGAAAAGAAACATCCCGCCGAGACAATTCCCTGCCCTTGCGGCAAGTATGTCTGGAAGTGAGGCATATTGAGTGTTCCGCGTACGAAATACTTTAAACACGGATGATTGGAGTCAGTTAGCATGCACCTTTTTTATACGCGCTGTCCAAAATTGAACAGACTCGCGACTGGATGAATCGCATTCTCTAACCATGAAAAAGAGTGCCCTCACAACGAAACAGATATTCTCCGTGACGTGTCCTACCTGTGGAGTTCCGCCTAGAAAACGTTGCGTCCTGCACTCAGGCACCCCTCGCTCGGAACCGCATGTAGATCGCGAGTTCAGCGCGATAGAGACACTCGAAGCGAAATCACGGTCCTAGACCGAAAACCGACTCCCGACAGGATTCGCGTGAACCGCCCCCCAACTAGCGGGCCGGATGGCCCCATCCTCCGCATGTCTTCAACGTCGCTGCCGACCGACAAACAGTCTCGGAACGGCTCCTACCGAGTCCCTACAAAACTGAGCTCCGTAGGCCAGCCTAGATCTCAAACGCTCGTAACGGATGCCCATGAGCCTGAACGCACCCTTGCGGGGTCTGCATGGTTCTAAAGAGGGATGGTGCGACTCCACGAGGAGTGAGAAAACAGATGTGCGACACGAGATTGAATTTGCGATGGATTTTGTTTCAGCGTTTCTTCTGGGCGGAGAAAAGCCTGGCTCAAAGTCTCATCGCAATTTAGCGGCTCCGGAACCTCGGGGCCGCTATCTCTTAGTTAACACATCGTTTGGATTGACAGATACAACCGCAAGATATAAATTTCGCGCACGCTATCTTAACGCTTGGACACGTCTAGCCAGCGGTGGAAATTGCTCCGTCGCCCGAAAATACAGAACACGCTGAAGAACAGACTGTGGGATGTAGCTCGAATACCTCACGTCATCATTTACGTACTCCTGGTCCCGCTGACAGGGGCACGCCTGCCTGCACAGAAACCTGAATCTGTAAGCGTTTTGACGCTCGAAGAGGCCATCACCGAAGCGCAACACAACAATCGGCTGATTAAGATTTCGACGGAGAGCGTGTTATCCGCAAATGATGAGATCTTGGCGGCAAAGACCCAGCGCTATCCACAATTTAACGTGCAACTGATGGCGTCGGGCTTGCTGACAGCCGTGAACGTGAACATCCCTGAAGGGGTCTTCGGGAATGTCGGCGGAACGCCCGTTCCAAACACGAACTCCGTGGTGACGACAGAACCGAAATTCTCCGGAATGAGCATAATCCAGGCGTATCAGCCACTGACCCAACTGTGGAGCGCGCACCTGAATATTCAATTGCTGAAAATCGGGAAGAAGCTGACAGAAGAGCAATTGCGCCAGCAGAGGCAGCAAATTACGAATTCGGTCAAGGAGGCGTACTATTCCCTGCTGCAGACGCAGAGCTCGCTGGAAGCGGCGGACGAGAATTTGAAAGCACTCCACGAAGTGGATCGAACTACCGAACAGTTTGTTCAGGAAAAAACGGCGCTGGGATATCAATCCGCAGGAATCAAGGCGCAAGTGGCCCAGGCCGAACTGCAGCAGATTACCTTGCAGGATACGTACGAAACGCAAAAGGAAAACCTGAATAGCCTGATGGGGCGAGACATCACGACGGACTTTCGATTGAGTCCCATCCCCGAAACGCTGCCGGAAGAACAGAATTTGCAGCAATCTCGGCAACGCGCGCTTACGAATCGAACGGAAATTCACCAGGCCCAATTCAAGATCGACCAGGCAGTTTATGCACGGAGACTGCAAAAAGCGCAATACATTCCAGAGGTCGGCATCCAATATTTGTATTTCTCGCCGTTCTCGATAGAAGGATTGCCTCAGAACATAAACTCATTGGGCGTCTCTTTCAAGTGGAACCTGTTTGATTGGGGATACAAGAAGCATCTGCTGGACGAAAAGCAACGCGGGATTGAGCAGAGTCAGTTGAATCTCCTTGAAACCAATAATCAGGTACTGATCGATCTGGATAACCGCTTTCGCAAACTGCGAGAGGCACGAGCGGGACTCAAGGTTGCCCAACTTGGGATGGAGGCCGAGAAGCAGAAACTTCAGGTCACCCTCGAACAGTACAAGCAACGAGCGGTATTGCTCAGCAGCTTACAAACAGAGCAGGCAAACATGGCACAGGCCACGGCGCAATATCAGCAAGCGCTTTCCACGTTCTGGAGTGCTCGGTCAGAATTTGAGAAGTCGTTAGGCGAGGATTAGATGATCGCAAGGGACAAACAATCGAGAACGCATGCATCGGCAGCGTGCGCGTTGGCGCTACTTTTGCAAGTTGGGTGCAACTCGCAAAAGTCTGCGCAGCAAACTCCTCCCACGCCTGTCGTCATTACAGATGTCCAGCAATATTCCGGAACTGAAGGGGTCGATTATTCCGCGAGCATCGTTCCCTATTCGCAATTGTCAGTGTCATTTAAATCGGCGGGATATGTTTCAAGCATTCTGCAGAGGACAGGCGTTGACAAGCGGGTTCGCAACCTGCAACAGGGAGATTACGTTAAGAAAGGGACACTCCTTGCGACAGTCCGACAGGCAGACTATCAGCACGCGGTGGATCAATATAAAGGGCAACTCGAACAGGCGCAGGCTGCGGCCCAGAAGGCAAAACAGGATTTTGCGCGAGCGCAGGCTCTTTACAGCGCAAACGCCCTGACGCAGTCGGATTTCGATGCATCGAAGGCGCAGTACGACTCGAGTCAGGGAGCTGTAATTACGGCGCAGGCTGGACTAAGCCAGGCGCAACAATCCCTTGCAGATTGCGAACTGCGCGCTCCGATGGACGGTCAAATTCTGGCCCGTAACATTGAACTCGGCATGCTCGTGGCTACGGGCACGGCTGGATTTACGATGGGACAAACGGATGTCGTGAAAGCGATATTCGGAATTCCGGACACGGTTCTTTCGATCGGTGCAGCTCGGGAAGAAGCAGGCGGTTCAGACCGAAACATACCCTCAGGAGTTTCCGGGACAGATTACCGCGATTTCGCCGCAAGCGGACCAGAAGAGCCGAACGTTTCAGGTGGAAGTGACGCTTCCCGAATCCCAAGGGCCTTCTGAAGTCCGGCATGGTGGCGACGCTTGAACTGGGACAGGCGAAATTGTCGACGCCACTTCTGGTTGTGCCATTGAAGCGCAATTGTCTCTCCACCAGATGGATCAAAAACGTTCAACGTCTTCACCGTGCTGCATGAAGGCGATAAAGATGTCGCACGACGGAGGACTGTTCAGCCAGGAACGGCGTTTGGAAACATGGTTTCAATCGTGAAGGGTGTGAACCTGGGCGAAAAAGTCATTTCAAACGGTGCAACGTTGGTGACCGACGGGCAGACCGTGCGCATCATCCCTTAGATTCCCTGGAAGCCTGAGAGAGCGAATGGCCCATAGAAGCGACCACGACTACATACAGAACGAGCACAACACAGCTCGCTTCTTTGTCGAGAACCGCCAGATTTCCTGGATTCTACTGCTTGCGACCTGCGCCCTCGGAATTTACGGCTATACGTTGATGCCCAAGCGCAAGGACCCGGATATCCCGGTGCGCGTTGCTTCCGTTATCACGCAGTGGCCGGGCGCCACGGCCGAGCAAGTCGAACAACTGGTGACGCGACCGATCGAATCGACCATTGCGGAAAATCCGAACATCCGAGCACCCATCGGTGGAGACTTCGGGATCAAATCCCTGTCGATGCCAAGCCTCTCGATTATCCAGGTACAACTGTCTGATAAGGTGAACGGATTCAAAGAAGGAATTCAGTGACATGAATTTGAAACTGAATTCGCTGAGCTTGCCGCAGGGTGCAGGCCCGATCAAGTTCAATAGCGATTTTGGCGACACCGCGGCGCTGATGTTAACGGTGGCAAGTCCGTTAGAAGACCAGACAGCGATTGCAGTGCGTTCACACGCGATTGAACAAGTTTTGACAAAAGTACGCGCGTCCCGCCATGCCAGATCCGGGATGAGCCCGGTCACGATCGTTTATTGCTTCCCCGAGGCGGTTCCCGAAGAGACTGTCGAACGGACGCTGCGCCTATTTACCCAGGCGGCGGAGAGCCAATCACCTCTTGTTCGATGCAAAATTGATCGGCGGCCCCGGTTTTGTATTGGCGGACGCATTCACCGACAAGAACGATGACGAGCTTTATGCATACGGGAGAACCTTTGTTGAATCACGACTTCATGAATCGGAGATTCATCCAGACACGTGGCCGCCAATTGTGGTGCGTGACCCTGAGCAGGTTGGCACGCTTCTCGCAGCAACGCCAGGGAACAAATATACATACCACCAGCTGGATGATTTCACGGATTTGCTTTCCCGTGCACTGGTCGGAGCCCCGGAAGTTTCGCGGGTGGATCGTTCGGGCGTCTTGCCGGAACAGATTTTTCTGGACTATTCCCAGGAGAGACTCGCTTCCTACGGGCTGCAGCCTTCAAACCTGAAGGGAATCCTGAACGCCCGAAATATAACCTTGCCTGGTGGTGCGCTCGAGGCTGGATCGAAAAACATTCTGATCGATCCATCGGGCGAGTTTACGACACCCGCTGACATCGGCAACGTGATCGTCGGCAATTCCGGATTCGGGTCGTCGGTGTACCTCCGGGACTTGGTAGACATCAGAAGCGGATACCAGAACCCCGCGCGATACCTCAATTATTATTGCTGGCGAGACCGATCAGGCAAATGGCAGCGTACCCGTGCTGTAACGCTGTCTGTGCAAATGCGCAAGGGCGAACAGATCGCCAAATTCGCCGAAAATGTGGGAGACAAACTGGCCGAGACGAAGCGCTTGCTGCCGGCGGATTTGATCGTCGCGTCCACCTCCGACCAGCCGCGGCAGGTCGAAGAAAACGTCGATTTGTTCATGGATGCCCTTTATGAGGCGATTGCGCTCGTGGTGCTCGTTTCGCTCATCGGATTTTGGGAATGGCGGTCCGCGGTTTTGATGGCGGTGTCAATTCCCATAACGCTGGCGATGACGTTTGGATTTGCCCATCTGTTGGGGATCGATCTGCAGCAAGTGTCGATTGCCACGCTCATCATTGCTCTGGGACTACTTGTCGACGATCCGGTAGTCGCCGGGGACTCGATCAAGCGCTCGCTTGCCGATTCTCATCCGCCCGTCATCGCGGCTTGGCTTGGGCCGACCAGACTGGCTCGCGCCATCCTGTTCGCGACGATCACAAACATCGTAGCGTACATCCCGTTTCTCCTGCTCACCGGAACAACCGGGGAATTTCTTTACAGTTTACCGGTCGTGATGACCTGTGCACTGGTGGCGTCGCGACTGGTTTCAATGACCTTTATTCCCTTCCTCGGATATTACCTACTGCGGCCTAAGAAAAAACAGGAAACAACGATGGAGCTCCGAAGAACGACCGGGTTCAGCGGCTTTTACTATCGCATTGGAACATTTGCAATCGAACACCGCTGGCCGGTTTTTGCTGCATCGCTTTTGTTTCTGGCGCTGGGGGGATATTTTGGACATCAGCTGAAGACACAGTTCTTCCCTGACGATGTGCAGTACCTGTCGTTTCTGGATGTCTGGTTGCCGAATGACGTACCGCTTTTTGTAACAAACCAATCGGCGATGCAGGTGGAATCGATTATCCGGGCAACGGCTGAAAAGTACGGACAGGCTCATCCTGGGAAGGATGGAAAACCGAGGCCAATCCTGAAATCGCTGACAACGTTTGAAGGCGGGGGTGGACCAAGGTTCTGGTTCTCGGTTACCCCACAGCTTCAACAATTGAATTATGCGCAGGTGATCATCGAGCTGTATGACAAGGAAGACACACCCAAACTCGTGAGCGTATTTCAGAATGCAATTTCCAGTAACGTCCCGGGCACACGGGTGGACGTGCGGCAACTGCAGACCAATCCTGTCGATTATCCGGTCGAATTGCGGATTACAGGGCTCGCTGACATCAGCGCGCTCGACGAGGAGAAAGACATACGCACCCTACGGTCGATCGCTTCCAAGGTATCGGCGATCCTCCGGGCTAGTCCGGGATCGGCGCGAGTCCGGGAAGACTGGGGCGAAGACGGATTTGAAGTTTCGCTCAAAGTGGATCCGGACCGGGCCAATTTAGCAGGGGTGACCAACCAGGATGTAGCGCAATCGTCGAGCACCGCGCTCAGTGGGGCGGGGGTTACCACGCTTCGACGAGGGGATCAACAAATTCCGGTGGTTTCTCGGTTACGCATGGAAGAACGCGCAAAGCTCTCTGATGTGCAGAATCTGTATGTCTATTCATCGGAATCCAACAACAAGGTCCCGCTGCTCGAAGTGAGCAAGATCGAGAATGAATTGCAGACCTTGCGAATCCGTCATTTGGAACATTTCCGCACAATTTCCGTGCAAGCCTTCACGAATCCAGGGGTACTGCCGTCGGAAGTGTTCAGCGCAGCTCTGCCGAAGCTGACGGAGTTGCAGAAATCGCTGCCACCGGGTTACAGCATTATTGTGAGTGGTGAACAGGCAAAGCAGGTGCAAGGATTTAAGAATCTGAGCGTCATTATGGGCGTTTCGATCGCGCTGATCTTCCTGGCTCTGGCGTTTCAGTTTAAGCATTCGATCAAGCCATTGCTGGTGCTGGCCGCAGCACCATATGGAGTCGCGGGCGCGCTGATCGCGCTCGATGTCATGGGCGCACCTTTTGGCTTTATGGCGTTTCTCGGAATCGCCAGTCTGATCGGCGTTATCGTCAGCCACGTGATTGTGCTATTCGATTTTATAGAGGAGATGCATGAGAAGGGCGAACCCCTCGAACAGGCACTGCTGGATGCAGGAATCGTCCGCTTGCGACCTGTACTGATTACGGTTGGAGCCACAATACTGGCACTGTTTCCTCTGGCCGTACACGGTGGCCCACTTTGGCAACCACTCTGTTTTGCGCAAATCGGTGGATTGGGAGTCGCCACCTTCATCACGCTGCTGCTTGTGCCCGTGTTTTATTCTATTTTCGTATTGGACTTGAAGATCGTATCCTGGGGCGAAGTAGAAGAACATCCAGCGACCAGCCACCGGCCACAACCGAGTGCCGAACTGACTTAGGAGATCAGCGCGTCCCGGATGGATAGGGCCGGATCCACCGTACGGAGCCCTACACCGCGTCGATCACGAGGGATGGGGAAAACCGAATCGCTGACGACATTCACCTACGAATTGCACGAAGAAATTTCCAAAATGTGGTAGTCTAGCGCGCCTCAGCCGGAATCGTTGCGGACGCTTTTCTTATGGCTCATCCGAGACCGAAGAAACACCAAACCTGCTTTGACATCGTCAGGTGTCCCTGGCTAGCGCTGTTTCTTACGCCTTCCCTATTTCACCTATCCTGCCCAACCGCACTGCTCGCGCAAGCAACCGCCCAGACTCCTGACATTTTCAAGCCCGCGTCAACACCGGCTGATTCCATACACAGACTTTCCCTGTTTGTCCTGGTTATTACCGGACTGATTTTCGTCGTGGTATTTTCCTTGCTCGTCTACGCAATTGCAAAATTCCGTCGGAGCAAGAGCGAAGATACACGCGAACCCGCCCAAGTCTACGGGAGTAATCAGATGGAATTGGCTTGGACGGTGGTACCAGTGCTCATCGTCCTGGTGCTTTTCTTCGCTACCGCTCGCGTCATCCAATCGGTGCAGGAAGCGGTACCCGGGCCCGGCGCGATTGAAGTTGTGGCAATCGGGCATCAATTCTGGTGGGAGTTTCGCTATCCCGGGCTGGGAATTGTGACCGCGAATGAGTTGCACGTTCCCGTGAGCGACAACGCCCATCCCACGCCGACATTTGTGAAATTGCTGTCGGCAGATACGGACCACAGTTTCTGGGTTCCACAGCTTGCAGGAAAAACAGATTTGATTCCAAATCGCGAGAATTCGATGTGGATCGAACCGCATGAAGCTGGAATGTATGTTGGTCAGTGCGCACAATACTGCGGTACGCAGCACGCAAAAATGTTACTACGGGTTTATGCGGATACCCCGGAGGAATTCAGGAAGTGGGCGCAGGCCGAAAAGTTGGTTGCGGCGCCGCCGGACACCGTAGCCACGGGACGGGCGGTGTTTGAAAAAACGGCCTGCATCAATTGTCACGCAGTGTCTGGAACTGTGGCAACCGGACGATTCGGTCCCGATCTGACACACCTCATGAGTCGCGAAACCATTGCCGCAGGAGCCGCGACGAATACTGCCGAGAACCTTAAATTGTGGATTCACAACCCTGAGGCCATCAAGCCTGGAAGCCTGATGCCGGCAATGAACTTGCGCGATGAGGATTTGAACGCACTGGTGCTGTACCTGGAATCGTTGCGGTAGGAATGGGATCGATACCAATGGCGTCGAAATCGGAAACCCTGACAGCCGTGAGCGTACCATCACGTCTGTTCAGCGATATCTTGTATTCGTGGATCACGACAGTCGATCACAAGCGCCTGGGCATTCTCTACATTTTGTACGCAATCTTGTTTTTAGTGATTGGAGGCATCGAAGCGACCATCATGCGGATCCAGTTGATTGTGCCGCACAATCGCTTTGTTTCACCACAGACGTTCAATCAACTGTTCACAATGCACGGCACAACGATGATTTTCTTTGTGGCAATGCCGGTATTGTTCGGCTTTGGCAACTATTTGATCCCTCTGATGATTGGCGCGAGGGACATGGCCTTTCCACGACTGAACGCATTTAGCTTCTGGTTGACCGCATTTGGAGGGATTCTGCTGTACTTCAGCTTCGTCGGCGGTTACGGGCTTTATGGCGTGGGCGCCGCTCCAGACGTAGGGTGGTTCGCCTATGCGCCGCTTACGTCAAAAACCTTTTCCCTGGGCCACAGCACGGATTTCTGGACCCTGAGCTTGCTGGTATCGGGGTTCGGAAGCATTGGAGCGGCCGTCAATTTCGTGGCAACGATTGCCTGCCTGCGGTGCCCGGGCATGACACTCGGGAAGATGCCCTTGCTGGTATGGCTCAACCTGGTGATGGGAGCGATGGTCCTCCTGGTGATCTCCCCGCTGACGGCAGCGCAGATCATGCTTTCGCTCGATCGATTCCTCGGCGCCCATTTCTTTGATACGCAGGCCGGCGGATCGGCAGTCTTGTGGATGCACTTCTTCTGGATTTTTGGGCATCCTGAAGTGTACGTGCTGGTGATTCCAGCGTTCGCCTTCATCTCGGAAATTATCCCGGTGTTTTCGCGCAAACCTATTTTTGGTTATCCGGTGATGGTGGCGGCAACGGTCGGCATTGGATTTGTAAGTTTCGGCGTATGGGCTCATCACATGTTTACGATCGGTATGAATTCATACGCGAACAGCTTTTTTGCGATTACAACGATGGTCGTCGGAGTACCGACCGGCATCAAGATTTTCAACTGGTTGGGGACCATGTGGGGCGGCAAGCTGCACTTCCAGACGCCGATGCTGTTCTCGGTCGGCTTTCTGTTTCAGTTCCTGACGGCCGGGCTGACCGGAATTATGTTGGCAGCGGCGCCCTTCGATTGGCAGCTTGGCAATTCATATTTTGTGGTGGCGCATTTTCACTATGTCATCGTGGGCGGGATTCTGTTCGCACTTTTTGGCGCCTTTTATTACTGGTTCCCCAAGATGAGTGGAAGAATGTACAACGAGACGCTTGGCAAAATGCATTTCTGGATTTTCGTGATCGGGTTCCACCTGACCTTCGATTTCATGCATGTTCCCGGAATCCTCGGGATGCCGCGCCGGATTTATACCTATGAACCGGGGCGCGGATGGGAGATCTGGAATTTCATTGTGACCGTTGGGATATTTTTCCAGATCATAGCCACCCTGATTTTTGTGGGAAATCTTCTCTATTCCCTGTTTAAAGGGAAAGTGGCAGGGAATGATCCGTGGGATGCCTGGACGCTCGAGTGGTCGACGACGTCGCCGCCGCCAGAATACAACTTTGCAAAGATTCCGACCGTCCTCAGCAGGAGGCCGTTGTGGGATTTAAAGCATCCAGAAGACCCGGACTGGATTTACGAATAAGGATAACGAAGCAGACGTGAGTTTAAGCACAAACATCATTACGCAGCGAGTCGATGCCGCGCAATGGACCCCCTATAAGGGGCATGTAGGGATGGTTTGTCTGATCGCTGCCGAGTCCGCGATCTTTACGATCTTTGTGGTGGCCTATATTTTTTACATTGGCAAGAGTCTGACGGGCCCCACGCCGAAGGATGTGTTGGAGATCCCGATTTTTGGAACGATTTGCCTGCTCTCGAGCAGCCTCGCGATACACGCGGCGACCGCGGCGCTGCGCAAGTCCGCTCTCGGAGGATTTAGACTGTGGTGGTTCCTCACGCTGGCGCTTGGCTCGTTGTTCCTGATTGCTACAGGACGAGAGTGGTATCACTTGATTTACGAAAAAGGATTGACGATCAGCACAAATCTGTTTGGCACAACGTACTACGCACTGGTGGGGCTCCATGCATTCCACGTTTGTGTCGGTTTGATTGGCCTGTTGACCATCCTCCTGTTGGCAGTCACAGGAAGAGTCCAGCAGGAACATACAAAGAATGTCGATACGTTTGCTTTGTATTGGCATTTCGT
The DNA here is from genome assembly GCA_963831545.1 of uncultured Acidobacteriota bacterium. Taxonomy (GTDB): domain Bacteria; phylum Acidobacteriota; class Terriglobia; order Acidiferrales; family UBA7541; genus Acidiferrum. The sequence goes on along the minus strand of CAWHQX010000011.1, from coordinate 241,616 downwards.
TGATGTGGTGTGGGTCGTGGTGTTTAGTGTGGTTTACGTATTCGGACGTTAGCGACGTGGACAAGAGAGGATGCCTTTCGTGAATTCATCGAAGAGCGCGAACGAATATCTGACGACAGTCGTTCGATTGCCTGCGCCCACAGCATGGCCGATTACGCTCGCTTTCGGAGTTACGCTGCTGCTGGCTGGACTGATCACCAGCTTGTCGATATTGATCCTCGGTGCGATTTTGGTTCTTCTGGGGTGCATTGGATGGTTTCGCGACGTTTTTCCGAAGGAAAAGCACGTCGACTGTGAAGTCACTGCGGAGCCTGCGGTGGCAACCACGACCCGGCGCGAAATTGAACGGCTGAATATTGCACCAGAATTGCCGCGTGCATTGCTGCCATTGGAAACCTATCCCGTTTTGGCAGGAGTCAAAGGCGGACTCGCAGGAAGCGTAGCGATGGCCGTGATGGCCTGTTCGTACGGACTCCTAAAACAAGGAAGTATCTGGTATCCAATCAACTTGCTGGCCGCGACCGCCTACGCCCAGTCGATGAAGTTCGGGCCTGAGACGCTGAAGATGTTTCATCTGGATAGCTTCCTGATTGCGACGTTTATCCATTTGCTCACTTCGGTACTGGTTGGACTGCTCTACGGCGCGATGTTACCGATGATTCCCCGGCGGCCGATTCTGCTGGGCGGACTGGTGGCGCCCATCCTGTGGTCGGGATTGCTGCGCAGCATGCTCGATCTCATTAACCCGCTGCTCAGCCGGTATGTGAACTGGTGGTGGTTCATTGCATCACAGTTCGCCTTCGGAATCGTTGCGGGGCTTGTCGTGGTAAGACAGCAACGCATTCCCGTCAAGCAGATTATCCCGTTCTCGGTGCGCGCCGGGATTGAAACCCCCGGAGTCATGGCAGAGAGAAAGCGCGAGGACGGAAAACGATGAGCGAACGGCGTCAGATTGTGTTTGTTGCGGCTTTTATCGCTGTGCTGCTCGTCTCGACTGGTTGTGGCAATTTACCGGGTCGTCCGACCGCAGCTAGTATTCCGATCGATCCTGACAACGTGACCGACTTCTCGATTCTGTTCAGTAAAAACTGCTCCGGTTGCCACGGACCAGAAGGAAAGGGCGGACCGGCATTGTCGATTACCGATCCGGTTTATCTGTCAATTGCGGACGATACCGTTCTGAGGAAGATTATTTCGAATGGGATCGCGGGAACGTCCATGCCCGCATTTGCAAAAAGCGCGGGTGGAATGCTGACCGAGAACCAGGTAGAGATTCTGGTAAGCGGACTTCGGGAACATTACGCAAAGCCGGATGCTCTCAAAGGTGTTTCGGTGCCACCTTACTCGGCGACGGAAGCGGGAGACGTCTCGAGAGGCGGCGCTGTGTACGATTTCTACTGCGCCTCCTGCCACGGTGCCGGTGGAAAAGGCGGGAAAGCCAGCTCCATTGTGGATGGCTCGTTTCTTGCGCTTCTGACGGATCAGGAATTAAGGACATTGGTGATTGTGGGACGACCCGACTTTGACGCTCCGGACTGGCGAAATAATGTACCTGGGCGGCCAATGACAGCCCAGGAGATCTCCGATGTTGTGGCTTGGCTCGCATCACAGCGACCCGAATTTCCAGGGCGTCCGTACCCCAATACGGCGAAGACCGCGGGAGAAGCACGATGACTTTGCCCGAGAACATTTCAAGACGCACGCTGCTGATGAAGGTCGGAATCACGTTTAATGCGCTCATTGGCGGACTGCTGGCCGTTCCGATTGTCGGATATCTCCTTTCGCCACTGACACGAGCGAGAAAATCAGACTATGAAGCCTGGCTGCCTCTGGGAGCGACAGCGCAATATCCCGCGGGCAACACTCGACTGGCGACTTTTCGGAATCCAGACGTGGAGCCCGCGGATGGGAAGACCGCCGATAGCTCGTGCTGGGTGAGGCGGATTGATGCAACAACGTTTCAGGTATTCGCCATCAATTGCGCGCACCTTGGATGTCCGGTGCGATGGTTCCCGCAGTCGCGCTTGTTCATGTGCCCCTGCCATGGAGGAGTTTATTACGAAGACGGTTCGCGAGCATCGGGGCCGCCGGAGCGTGGACTGTTTGAATACCCTTACAAAATCGAGGATGGGAAATTGTTCATCAAGGCTGGTGAGTTGCCGACTCCGGGAAGTCCGACTGCGCTGGTGAATATCAGCGGGAAGCTTCCATGCGGTTGATTCAACAGATTGGCGCATGGTTCGACGCGAGATTGCAGATCGGCCCGTCCATCCGCGAGACGATGGAACACTCTGTTCCCCGCGAGACCGCAAGTTGGTTTTACGTTTTTGGAAGCGCGGCGCTGGTCGTCTTCGGGATGCAGGTGGTCACGGGAATCTTGCTGGCCCTCGTTTACGTACCATCGGCCGGTGAGGCGTGGAACAGCCTCGAACTCCTGAATCATTCGATCACTCTGGGCTGGTACATCCGGGCGCTACATGGCTGGGGCTCGAATTTTATGGTCGCGATTGTATTGATCCACATGGTGCAGGTATTTCTTTTTGGCGCGTTCAAGTTTCCTCGAGAGCTGACCTGGATCGTCGGAGTGTTTCTGCTCCTCATGACCTTCGGCATGGCGTTTTCCGGCCAGGTACTGCGGTTTGATCAGGATGCGTTTTGGGGACTGGGTATCGGGGCATCGATATCCAGCCGAGTTCCCGGGCTCGGCCCATGGATCGTTCATCTGCTCCTCGGAGGTCCGATCATAGCCGGAGCGACGCTTTCGCGTTTTTTTGCTCTGCACGTTTTTGTGATTCCGGCATTGCTCATTGGATTTGTTGGATTGCATCTGCTGATGGTGCTGAAGTTGGGAATCAACGAGTGGCCGATGCCCGGCCGCGTAGTACGCAAATCGACATACGAGCGGGACTATCACGAACTGACCAAGAGCGATGGCATTCCCTTTGTACCTGGCGCGGTTTTTAAGGATCTGATTTTTGGGGGATGCATTTTGTTGGCGCTGGCTGCGTGCGCCGCTTACTTTGGGCCGTTTGGGCCGTCTGGAAGGCCGGATCCGACTATTATTCAGACAGTGCCCAAGCCGGATTATTTCTTCTTGTGGCTGTATGCGCTGCTGTCGTTGCTCCCGCCAAGTCTAGAAACACCGGTCCTGCTGATAGGACCCGTTGTAGCGATTCTTGGGCTGCTCTTATTGCCATTTGTTTTTGGCGAGGGCGAAAAGAGTTGGAGAAGGCGGCCGCTTGCAGTCCTGACCATTTTACTGGTTGCGGTCGTTCTGGCGACGTTTACGGATATGGCAGGGCACGCGCCCTGGAGTCCGGAGATGGACGCGTGGAGCGGGGACCCTGTCCCAGCCGAATTTTTGCATAATAGAACCGCCCTTGAGCGGCAAGGGGCGATCGTTTTCCAATATAAGCAATGCCACAACTGCCATTCCCTGGGAAATCTGGGCGGAAAACGCGGCCCGGCGCTCGACAACGTAGCGATTGTGCAGACAGAAGACCAGTTGATTCGTCAGGTAATCCAGGGAGGCGGGAATATGCCTGCGTACGGAAAGAATTTAAGTCCGGCAGAAACGACCGCTTTGGTGGCATTCCTGAAGACACTGCATCCGGCCGGCCAGCCACCTGCAAAGGATGCTTCGCGTGCGGGAATGTCTTCACCAACTTCTCCGACGAATACCAAGCCCTAGGTGCAATGGCAATGTCCACAACCGCGCAAGCTATCTGGAGTAAATGGTCGTCGCCAATTGCGGTGGATACGACTTTACTGTTCCTTTCCCTGGTGTATGTGCACGGATGGACTTTGCTGCGAAGGAGCGCACCTCAGCTGCTTGGGACGCGGCGACTGGCGTTGTTTCTGGGTGGGCTGCTCTCGCTCTGGATAGCGATCGGCTCACCACTCTCCGCATTTGATGAAGCATCTTTTACTGTGCACATGATTCAGCACATCCTGCTGATGCTGGTGGCTCCGCCCCTTATATTATTAGGAGAGCCGACACTTCCCTTTCTACATGGGCTCCCGCAATGGATGGTACGACACGTGTTGGGGCTCGTATCTCGATCTGCTGGAGTACAAGCTGCATGGAAATTTCTGGGTCACCCGGTTGTCTGCTGGCTTTCTAGCGCAATAGCACTGATTGTGTGGCACGTACCTGCCGCGTTCGAACTGGCATTGCGATCGGATTCCTGGCACGACGTTGAGCATTTCTGTTTTTTGGCCACATCGCTGTTGTTCTGGTGGCCCGTGGTTCAGCCGTATCCTTCGGTAGCGCGGTGGTCGCGGTGGACTATTCCGGTTTACCTTTTCCTCGGAATGTTCCCGAGTGGGGCGCTCGGCGCATTTTTGACATTTTGCGACCGCGTACTTTATCCATCCTATATCGGTCAGCCTTCGTTGTTTGGCTTGACCCCGATGGAAGATCAGATTTTGGGTGGTTCGCTAATGTGGGTACTGGGGATCTTTCTATGCCTCGTTCCCGCCGTAGCGATCATGCTGAAACTCCTGTCGCCACGGGCGGTTCCGGCAACATCGCCGTAACATCCGGGTGAATTTCCTCGTTGTTCAAGTCACACCGTAATCGAGCTTCGCAAATTGATCCGAACTATGCGCTGGCGTACGCGGGTACGGCGGATTGCTACCATTTACTGCGGGAGTATACGGCCACACCTGCGAGCCAGGCCTTCCCTTTGGCAATTGCCGCTGCGAACAAGGCAATTGAACTCGATCCAAATCTTTCGAAAGGCCATCGGGCATTGGCGTTTGCGCTGTTTAACTGGAATTGGGATATAGCCGGCGGAGAAGAGAGTTCCTGCGGCCATAGAACTCAACCCCAACGATGTTGAAGCCCGCCACTGGTACGCTACGGCTCTACTGTCAGTCAATCGCATGCAGGAATCCTTGGAGCAGATCGAGCTTGCGAGGCAACTAGATCCCACCTCAGCTCCGATTGCCGCCGACCGGGCCATGGTGTTATACAGCAGCGGGCAGATCAAGGAAGCGATAGACATCCTCCTTGACCTGCAGCGGGCGGAACCGGGATATTATTCGCCACCGATCTACCTCACCCACATCTATTTCGAGGAGAGGGAGTACAAGAAGTATTTCGACGAGGCACTTCTCGCCGCCCGGCTTGCGCACGATCAGACTGGAATCGCATCGATCGAACTGTCCCGGAAACGGTACAAGGACGGTGGGGAGCAGGCAATGCTTGGGGGCTCGCTCGAAGACCAGTTGGAATCGTTCAAACAAGGACGCTGCGATGCGTACAGCGTGGCTTCCTATTACGCTAGTCTGGGCAGAAAGAAAGAACGATGGAATATCTCGAAAAAGCGTATCAATGTCACGATTACAATCTGAGTGGCGTTCGCGGATCGAGGGTTTTTCGATTGATGTACGACGAATCTGAATTCCAACAGCCTTGAAAGAAACGCGCTGTGACGGAAGCCGGATACGCAGCGGCATGAGGACAATAGAAACGACGCACCGGCTCAGATCCCCGGAGTTCCTTGTAAACCGAATCGCTACTTGAAGGAGTCGACCGCAGCCTGCTGATTCGTCATAGGTGGCGAATAAATTGAGAAGGCCGACCATCTTCAATGTCTGCACGGTAAATTTCGAAGGCTTCAACAGACGGATGGATCCTCCGCCCTGCTTGCAGCCGGTCAGGTAGCGAACAAACATACCAATCCCGCTCGAATCAATTGTCGGAACCTCTTCCAGATCGAGAATAATTTTGAAGTGGTTCTGGCCAAGGAGCTCGGCCATCGTAGAGTTGAATCGGTCGAGCGGAGGACCCATGCTCAGGCGCCCTTTCAGCTTGATGAGTTTCACTCCATCCAATGTCTTCGTCTCAATATCCAAGGCAGCTCCCCCCGCACGGAAACTATAAGCTAAAAGTGCCCTTCGTTGACACTCCAGAAATGCTTTGTTAGAGTGCGCGGACAAGTTATTTAATCTCGACGGAAAAAGCAAGGAACCTCGTCCATGGCGCGGCACTCCCCGCAAAGCTGGTCGCCAGGACAGAAAGTTGAACGTTGGCTAGCCGGGACCAGGATTCTATCCTAGATCTTTCTGAGCTCTCCACTCAATTGCTGTCAGAGCAGGAGGTCGTGCCACGCGCACGGGCGCTCGCGAAATTTGTGGCGGCGCTACTGGGAGACTCCGCGATCAGCGTGTATACGCTTGGAAGCGATGGAGAACATAACTTCTGGGTGCCCCGAGCGACAATCGGCGAGGCCGACCGTCCATGAACAAGCGATTCCCGCCGACTCCGGATTGATCGCAGCGCTTGAAACCGAGGCAGCGCCGATACTGACGACCGCGGTGGCACAATCAACGCGAAGATTATCCGCACATCGACACGCGGCGAACACTGCTCTCGCTTTGCTACGTCCCTCTGGTCCATATGCGAAAATCTGATTGGCGGCTCTGGAAATCCTTTCCTTTGAGGACGCACATCGGCGAGGAGGCGATCGAAGCGCTCTGTACCGGCTGCCGCCGTGGCGGCAGCCGCGATTACCACCGCGCAAACTACGAAGACGAACGCCACGGCACGACTGAGTTCCATCACTCGTCTTACCCAGCTCTACGATCTCGAGAAAGGTGTTCTCCTCGACGCTGGAGATGGAGGAGCTGCTTCCGCTCGATCGGCACCAAGTTCAAGGAAGTTCTGGAATGTCAGGCAGTGAACATCTGGCTGCTGCTTCCCAACGAAGACGTCGAACTGATGCATCAGGCCGGCGATGATCCGACCGACATTCAAGGGGCAAATCCTGAAGGCCAATGAAGGCATCGCCGGGAGTACTTCAGACGACGGAGAATCGCGTCTGTATCACCGACGAGACCGGCGCCATTCTGAGTGAGCGGAATGCGGCTGCTACCGGAGAGTCCCGTACACTCACTGGTGGCCGCTCCCATCATGGACAAGGCGCGCTGGTTGGCGTGATTGAAGCAGTCAACAAATCGATGGCGACCCTTTTGACGACGATGAACTCTTCACGTTGAGTAGCCTGGCTGACACTGCATCGACGGCCTTACACAACGCGGGACTGCTGATGGCCGAGCGCAAGGTTGAAATTCTCGAAACGCTCAATACCGTCAGCCACGAGATTACCTCGACCCTGAACCTGGAGCGCATGCTGCAGACGATCGTCAACGCGCCGCAGGCGGTGATCCCGTATGAACGGGCGGCCATTGCGCTCGAGCAGCGCGGGCGGTTCAAGCTGAGCGCGGTCACCGGATTAACGCAGGTAAACGCAGATGCGCCGAAATCGCACCGCTCAATCAAATCATGCAATGGGCTGCCCTGTCAGAAGACACCATTCACGTACGCCAGCACGGTGACGAGATTGACGCGGACCGTGAAGAAACGCGCGCGAAATTCAAAAAGTACTTTGACGCCTCGGGGATGCGCGGGTTTTATTCAAGGCCCTTGAATGACGACACCGGGCGAGTCGGTATGTTGGCAATGGAAGCGAGCGATCCTGATTTTCTCGGCCCGGCGCACATTGAAATTCTGGAGGTGCTGGCGGGGCAAGCGACCGTTGCCCTTCGCAATGCACAGATGTACAAAGAAGTGCCGTTCCATTTCGCTCCTTCAACCGGTGCTCGAACGAAAGCGAAAATTAATGGCTTTGCGGCGGAGCCGCAGGACCTTATACACCGTACTCGGCGTAGCGGCGCTGCTGTTTCTAGTTGCCTGTCCTCTTCCCCTGCGCGATACATGGCGATGCACTTGTTGCACCGTTGCACAAGGCATCAGTATCAACCGGAAGTCGGAAGGGGTCATCAGCAACGTGCTCGTCCATGAAGGTCAATCCGTACAGAAGGGCCAGATTCTGGCTGAAATGGAATCCTGGAAATCCGAAGTCGAATCTTGTCGAGGCTCAGTCGAAATACGAAACCGCTTTGCTCAAGATGAACAAGGCGCTGGCTGGAAACGAAGGGAGTGAAGCCGGAATCAACGAGTGCAGGCAGATTACTGGAAAGCGGAAGTTGACCGCTCAAAACAGCTTTTAGACAGAAATCAATCCGGGCGGTAATCGACGGGGTTATCTCGACTCCAAACGTGGAGAATTTTCACAGGCCGTAAACTGCAGCAGGGCGACACGTTCGCAGAGATCGTGGACACGTCGCGGGCAATAGTTGATGTCTCCGTTGATGATCTGGACGCGGGCCTCGTGCACTCCGGGCAGAGTGCATCGATCAAGTTGAACAGCTATCCGACACGAACGTTCCACGGAGACGTGGTGGTGGCAGCCCGAAAGCCCAGGTCATCCACGAAGTGCCCACGTTTTATTCACGCGTTTCTGTAGCCAATTCCGACGGATTGATCCGTGCCGGCATGGAAGGCCGTGGCAAAATTCGCACGGATGGCGACCTGCCGGCTACGTATTTTTGCGGCGCCTGTTCATCTGGACGTATTCAAAGCTCTGGTACTGGATTGGCTGGTAGGACATGTGGAGGAGAAGTATGTGCAGGTCGTATTTGCTGATGGCCTTCGGAGCTGGACTTTTGGCCACAGGTTGTGGGGACTCGAAGCCCGCGGCCAGCATCACAGCGGAGGCGAGGCCGGGTGACGTTACTGCCTCCGCGAGCTCTTCCCCGCGAATGTCGGCTACAACCGTTGACGATCCGGCACCATCGTTACGGGACCGATCATTGTCGAACATCAACTGGATCTCGCCGCACAGCGCGATGGGGTCATCCATAAGGTATTTTTTGATACACCGTCCAGAGTGCCGGCAGGAGCACTCCTGGCGCAGATGGACGACCGACAGTTGGCAGCGAATCTGGAAGCGGTACGGGCAAAATCGCGAAGTATTGAAGCCGACCTGAAAAACTGGGAATCCGAGACCGAGGTGCTGAAGGCCGACTATGTACGAGCTCAGCATATGTGGGATCTGGGCCTGCTCTCTGAAGAACAACTGCAGCATGCAAAATTCAAAGTAGAGTCCGACCAATGGGACGTTAAGCGGGTAGCGGAGACGCTGAATACGTCCCACGAAGAAGAGCGATCGCTTGAGCTCGAGCTGGAAAAGACGAGGATTATCGCGCCATTTGATGGCTTGGTGGCCCGTCGCTATGTCCACGAAGGGCAGGATGTCAATAAGGGCGACCGGCTATTCTGGGTAACGGCAGAAGCCCCTCTACTGATGCGCTTCACGCTGCCCGAAAAAATATTTTACATCTCCGCAAGGGACAGAAATTTGAACTGACCTCGCCCGATACTCCTGGTGAAAAGCATGCAGTTCAAATCAAGCAGATAAGCCCTGTCGTTGACCCTTCAAGCGGCACATTTGAAGTGCTTGTCGAATCGATCGGTGATCGGGGAGCGTTTCGCCCTGGAATGACCGCCACCATGAAAATAGGAAGCTTGAACTGAGCGCGGAATGAACCTAACACGCGTTCTAAACAATGCCTTGCCGGAAATTCCGGCGCGGACACTTTCGCAGCGTCCCCCGAAGATGCCGCCGGATGTCGTTTTCAACGAGCACGTGGAGGACGGTGCGCCAATCGTTCGCGTATTCGTATCAAGCCTGCAGTTGATGTACAGCTTTCCGCCCGCAACATGGGCGGTAATCCAGCTCTTCGATGGAACCCGGTCGGTAGAGGAAGTTGCTGAACTGTTTTCGCAGCAGCGAGGGCAGGCATACAGCGTTGAGGAAGTTCGTGACATCGTAGATCAGCTGGAAAGTTCAAACTTCTGGTACAAGACAGCGCAAGAGAAAAACATCCAACTCATGCAAATCAGCAGAGAAGAACGGAAAAAGTTGATCCGTTCTCGGAAAAGCAAGGTTGGAGACTTGGCCGAAATCACCTTTCCGGCGTTTAATCCCGATCGATTCGTAACCAGGCTGTACGCGCATTCCCGCTTCATTTATACCTGGTGGTTTACACTGCTAACCCTGCTGGCCTTCGCGGCGACTGCAGCTATTTCGATTCAGCACTGGTCCGAGATCGGTTCCGATACAGTGGAGTTTTTTAACTTCACACACAAAAGCTGGTTCGATCTTACGGTCTTTTATCTCCTGGCAGTAGCCACCATGTGCTGGCACGAACTCGCGCACGCACACACCTGCAAGCACTACGGTGGACGAGTCCAGTCCATGGGTTTCATGTTGATCTATATGACACCCGCCGTTTATACCGACACGACAGAGGGATTCGTTAAAGGAAGCCGCTACCAGCGCTTCTTGATTGCCATGGCCGGAGCGTGGTCGGAACTGATGATTTGTGCAGTAGCCACTCCTCTATGGTGGTTTACCGCTCCTGGCACCGCGGTTCATGCGGCCGCCTACCAGCTGATGCTAATGACCGGAATCGCCGGAGTACTGCTCAACTGGAACCCGTTGATGAAACTCGACGGGTATCATATGTTGGGCGAAGTTGTTGAGATTTCGAATCTGAAGGAAGATTCAACCGCCTATGTGTCGGGCTGGGTAAAAAAGCACATCTGGCATTTGCCTGTCGAGGTTCCGTACGTACCCAAGAAACGGAGATTGGGATACGCAGTATATGCCTTGCTGTCTGGAGCCTACAGCTACACGGTTCTGTATGTTTTCGCACGCTTTGTCGGGAATATTTTCCGAAATTTCAATCCGGAATGGTCGTTCATCCCGGAACTGACCACGGCGGCGCTGCTTTTCAAATCCCGGATTCGAACGCTGGTGAACTTCATGAAATTTGTGTATCTGGACAAGAAAGACCGGATCGAGGAATGGTTTCATTCACGGACGGCACTCGTTTTGGGAGCCGTAGCTCTTTTGCTCCTGATACTGCCGATCTGGAGGGATTCCCTCCAAGGCCGTTTTATTCTTGAAGCGCTAACCAGCGCCGAAGTACGCAATGTGGTTCCAGGGATTGTGTCGGCTGTCTACACACGAGAGGGAGCTGTCGTTTCTCAGGGGACACCGGTTATTCAGCTCACGAATTCTGTACTGGAGTCCAGCCGGGACAAGGTGCAAGCGGAATACAAGCTTGCTTTGATTGAAGCAAACTCGGCAGCTATGCGGTATGTGAATCTCGGGTCGGCGTTGAAAGAGCGTTCCGACCTTGCCGAACAGGTTCGTCTGATCGAGTCGAAGGTCCAGAATCTCGAGGTTCATAGTCCGATCGCCGGTATCGTTCTGACTCCGAGGCTGACGGACAAGCTCGGGACCTACCTGCCCGAAGGGACACCATTGGCGGAGATTGCCGATCTACGGACTATGCGCGCCCGTGTTTACGTGCCGGAATACGACATGCACCAATTCCAGGTCGGGGAGGCTGCAACGCTCCAGGTTGATGGAACCACAACAACCAAAAAAGCACTAGCTCTCGCGGTCAGTCCTGTTCCTACGGATCTTGATCCGGCCTTGGTCGGTGAGCTAAAACTTGCGGGATTGAAGCCGCCCAAGTATTTCCTTGCCGAGGTTCAAATCCCCAACGACGACGGTAAGCTGCGACCGGGAATGATGGGAAATGCGAGGATCTACGCCGACAGAAAGAGTGCCATTGCACTCGTTTGGAAGGAACTGCAGCAATTCTTCGGACGAAAATTCTGGGTAATCCAAAAAAGGGGCCGCGCGAAGCGACCCCTCGATAATTCTCCCCCAGGAACGGGGTCGGTTAGAACTTGACCGTCGGGCTGACCTTCCGGGATGGGGCCAGCTTGCGCGTAGGAGCCAACTTGCGCGTGGGTGCGAGCTTCCGGGTAGGAGCCAGCTTACGCGATGGGCTAGCGATCGCCTTTGACGTGGAACCCGAGCTCAGGTCTTCCTTTGCAACATTGGCTTTCTTGGTGGTCTTCAAAGTGCTGATCAAGCTCTTCTTTTCGATGGACATTAGAGTAAGGCCTCTCTCTCAAAGTTTTTATTACCGCCGACGTTTTAGGATTAGAGCACGGTTTGTGCCAAACAAAATCCTTGGCTCGGACCGCCTTCGCTTCATTGAAAATACAGGACTTAGCATTCCTGCGCGGCCTGGCCTTGCGGCCAGGAGGGGTAAAATTTCATGCGCCGGTTAAAAATTAACCTCCCATGGGTGACTTTTTAACCGGCTGCAGGATTTCCTAGGCGATGGCGTGTTTGCGACAGAGGTACTTCATGCGCTGGTTGTCGATCTGCAGCAGAACAGCGGCAGCCGCTTTCTTCCCGCCAGTACGACGGAGAGCGGCCTTGATGTAAGCGACCTCGATCCGCTGCATTTCAGCATCAAAATCCACTCCACCCTCGGGAATGAGGATTGCTTCCTGACTGGCTGTGCTCGAATAGAGCAGGTTCTGGGGCAGATGTTCCGCCGTGATCGTCGAATTATCGGTCACAATGACCAGGCGCTGCACTAGATTTTCCAGTTCGCGAACGTTTCCTGGCCACGGAATAGTCTTCCAGGATCTCCAGAACGTCGGGCTTTAATGATTTGAGCGGCTTCTTGGCGGCGGCGCAGTAGATACGCAGAAAATGATCGACCAGCAGAGCGACGTCTCCTTCCCTTTCGCGCAGCGGCGGGATGAAAATTGGGACAACATTGATACGGAAGTAGAGGTCTTCGCGGAAGCGTCCCTGGCGAACACAGTCCTCGAGATCTTCATTGGTGGCAGCGATGAGACGGAAATCAATTTTGCGGGCGCCGCGACCTCCCAGTCGCTGCACGGAGCGTTCCTGCAGAACGCGGAGCAGTTTACTCTGCAGAGCTGGGATCGAATGTCGTGATTTCGTCGAGAAAGAGCGTGCCACCCTGAGCAAGTTCGACCAAACCCGGCTTGGCATAACATCTGCACCCGTAAATGCACCCTTCTCATAGCCGAACAATTCGGATTCCATGAGACTTTCAGGAAGTGCGGAGCAGTTCAGGCAGATGAACGGCTCGTTCGCACGATTGCTGCACTGTACGATGGCCGAAGCTACCATTTCCTTTCCGACGCCGCTTTCGCCGCGCAGGACAACAGAGGCGTTTGTCCCTGCGACGGCTTCGATCGACTGGTAAATTTTCTGCATGGCGGCACTCCCGCCAAGCAGACCGTGAAACGAGGAGCGACTTTCCACCTGCTGAATGACCCGTCGACCTTCAAGTTCAAGGGCACGCTTATCGATCGCGCGGGAAAGAACCAGACGCAACTCCTCATAATTGAGAGGAAAAAGAAAGAACTCGTCCGCACCAGTCTGGCTTGCCTTTAGAAGAAGGGTCCGCTGGGTGGACCGCGTAAAAACAATGATGACGACGTCTTCGCGTATCTCGCGCATGGCCCTCAGCACATCCAAACCATCGCCGGGCCCGTCTCCGACACAGTCAAGGTCGAAAACGATCGCGTGGGAATCGGGGTTTTCGAGGAAATCCTTGATTTCGCCCTCGTTCGAGGCAAGCGAAACACGAAACTGTCCGGCAAGATGTTTGCGGAATTCGTTGAACAATTCCGTGAGGTCTGTGAATAAAGCCAGGGAATACCGTTCAGGATTAGCCAATGAGGCGGACAATCGCACGCTCCCGAGTTCAGCGGGAATTATAGGAGAGAGGCGAAGGAAGAGGAAGCGTGAAGTGGAATCCCGACTGCCCCCATAAACGTGCCAAATGATATTTAGGGGTGTTACTCTGGGTCGTTACTCAACGAACTATTTGCTGCGCGCGGGCCTCTTGCCGGCGGTGGCATGAATCGTTTCACAATTTGGAGTCCCGAATGAATAGTCCTGCCAGGCGTTCGCTGTCGCTGGCCGCCATCCTGTACTTTGCTGGCACGACCGTTTTTGCGCAGGGATGGCAGCATGTCGGCAAAGTCGAGCATCTCGAAAAGCGTACCGATGGAGTGGAGCTCTCGTCAGGAAAGGCAAAAGTGCGAGTGACCTTCCTGCGCGATGGGATTGCCCGAGTAAGGGTGGCGCCGAGCGGGATTTTCCCAAAAGATCAGTCCTGGGCGATCATCGGGACACCGCAGCCTCCGGCAGTTTCAGTCGAAGATGCAGGTAAGCAGATCACCCTCTCCTCGGGCGATGTCATTGTGACGATTCAAAAGTCGCCACTCCTCGTGAATTTCGCCGACGGGCACGGAAAGGTGGTCGTCGGCGACGAGCCGTCTCTGCCCATGGCGTGGAACGGGGAGCGCGTAAGGGTGTGGAAGCGCATGCCGCTGCTTGAGAATTACTACGGGTTGGGGGATAAGCCCGGCGCCTTAAATCGGCGGAATCGCGCATTCACGATGTGGAATACGGATGCATATGGGTTCCAGGAATCAACCGACCCGATTTACAAGACGATTCCCTTCTTCATGGGCGTTCTTGATGGAAAAGCATACGGAATCTTTTTTGATAACACGTATCGCAGCAACTTTGATTTCGGGATCGCTTCTCCGGACTACTATTCGTTCGGTTCAGAAGGCGGCGAGATCAACTACTACTACATTGCAGGCCCCGATCCGCGGAAAGTTGTGCAAACCTACGTCGATCTGACAGGACATACCGAACTTCCACCCTACTGGACGCTGGGATTTCAGCAGAGCCGCTATTCCTATTATCCCGAGACACGGGTTCTCGAAGTGGCAAAAACGTTCCGCAACAAAAAGATTCCCGCGGACGCCATTTATCTCGATATCGATTACCAGCAAGGGTATGCGCCGTTCACGGTGAATCGGGACTATTTTCCAAATTTCGAACAGATGGTGAAGGATTTGAGCACGGAAGGATTTCACACCGTGCTCATCACGGATCTTCATATCAAGCACGATCCCGATCACGGATACAAGCCGTTCGACACGGGAACGAAGGAAGACGTATTCGTCAGGAAGGCGGACGGCTCCCTTTATGTTGGAGAAGTGTGGCCAGGGCCGAGCGTGTTCCCGGATTTCACGTTAACCCGCGCACGGAAGTGGTGGGGAGAGCAATACAAGGATTTTGTAGGCCATGGGTATCGCCGGATTCTGGAACGACATGAACGAACCTGCCGTCTTTCAGACTCCGACAAAAACAATGCCCCTCGATAACCGGCACAGGCTGGATGACGGAACAAGCCTCGATCACCGGGCGATCCACAACGTGTTTGGAATGCAGAATGTGCGCGGGACCTATGACGGACTTCGAGTATTGCGACCGAATGAGCGCCCATTTGTCCTGACGCGTGCGGCATATGCCGGAACACAACGATATGCGGCTACCTGGACCGGCGACAATTCAAGTACCTGGAACCATATTCGAATGAGCACGCCCCTGATGCTGAATATGGGGATTTCTGGCTATCCGTTCGTTGGGTCGGACATCGGAGGATTTGCAGGATCACCACCCATGGATCTGTTGACGCGCTGGATTGAGCTTGGCGCATTCAACCCGATTTATCGTGACCACACCGGGAAAGGTACCAACGACCAGGAACCGTGGGCTGGTGGGCCGGAGCAAGAAGCAATTCGACGAAGATACATCGAGCTTCGATATCGACTCCTTCCCTATACCTACACGACGGTCGAGGAAACAACCCGGACGGGATTACCCATTATGCGGCCCCTGTTTCTCGACTATCCCGGGACAAGCGCATTTTACGATGACGACCGGGACTTCCTGTTCGGCAACGATTTGCTTGTAGAACCGGTTGTCACCGAGATGCTCGATCCGCTGGTGCTGAACTTGCCGCCGGGCATCTGGTACGACTTCTGGAGCGCGAAACAAGTGGTCGACAAAGACAAGCTCGAGCTGCATCCGAAGCTCGATGAGTTGCCTCTCTATGCGAGGGCCGGAGCGATCATACCGTTGCAGAACGTAATCCAGTACACGGGCGAGACGCCAACTGGCCCACTCGAGCTGAGAGTTTACCCAGGCGATAACTGCCACGGCGCGCTGTATCAGGATGACGGGCACAGCTACGAGTATCAAAAGGGGGCGTTCCTTCGCGTCAGTTACTCTTGCGCCACTTTGAACGGAGCGTTGTCTGTAACCAGCCATGTCGAGCGGGATGGCTTCAAACCATGGTGGAATACGATCGAAATGAGGATCTATGGATTGGCAACCTCTCCTAAAGACGTGCGGCTCGGAGAGAAGAGCGTAAACGGCTGGAAATACGACGACCAGCAACATTCTATAGAGTTTGCAGTACCGGATGCGGTGGGCGACTGGACAGTGCGAGTGGTGAATTAAGTATAGACCGACGAATTGCTAGTGGAGTTGCAGGATCGAGAGGCTCTGCGGTGGCAGAGTCAGGCGCAGGTCTCGACCTGCGATTTGACCGTTGGCTTCGCCGGATAACGTTGAAACTCCACCGGAGTTCTCGGCGGGTGTCCCGCGAAGCAGAATCCTGAGAACCTTTTCGCTGGTGGAGTTGTTGAAGGCGACCACGAGTCTTTCGACTTCCGTCTCACGCAGGAAAACATAGGAAGTATCATCGGCCTGAAGATGCCAAAGTTTCCCCATCCGGAGAGACTCGTGTTGCTGCCGTAACTGTAGCAGTTCGCGTACGTATTGAAACACTTGCTGTTGATCGGACGTGCGGCCGCGAGCGGTGAATGCGTCCATAGGATCGTCATGCCAGCCACCTGGAAAGTCGCGGCGATTGTCCGGATCCGCGCCTCCGGTCATGGCGATTTCATCACCGTAATACAGTTCAGGAATACCACGCAGGGTCAGAATCAACCCGAAGGCCAGCTTTTCCTTTGTGATGGATGCGCCGGGCATCCCGGCAAAGCGGGCGGTATCGTGATTGGCAAAAAACGGCAGAAGGTAATCGGGATACGGATAGAGAGAATCCTGTCGGAGGACATTCGGTATTTTGCCAACCGGCGCACCCTCGAGCAGAACATCGCGCAACGTAAAGTACATCGGAAAATCGAAGAGCGTTGTGAGCTGGGTGTCGATGCCATCCCACCCTTTGCGGCCCCCCTGATAAAACGAGGTAACCGTTGGATCAGGGTGAAAGACCTCTCCCACCGTGCTCAGGCGAGGGTAAATGGCACGCAAGCCCGTGTGCCAGTGCGACCAGAACTTGCGCGCGACGTAGGGAAATGTGTCAATGCGATAACCGTCAAGCCCCGAGATTTCCGCCCACCAGATCGCATTTTCAATCAGGTATTGTTCGACCGTGGAATTCTCCGTGTTGAGGTCAGGGAGCTGGCTGAAAAACCACCCCTCCGTTAGATTCGTCCGCATTTGTAATGGTGTGTGCGGGTCTTCGAGCGATTCAAACAGGTCGTTGGCAGATTCTTTCTTTTGTGTCTGACCGTAAAAAGTGGACTTTAGAGGAGAAAATGAATCGAGGTGCATGCCGACACTTCCGTGGAACCAGTCGGCAAGCGGAGGATTTTTGACCCAGGGATTGAGTGGGCCAACGTGATTCGGAACGATATCAAAAAACACCTTCATGTGCAGCTTGTGCGCATCTTCGACAAGTTCCTGATAATCCTCGAGTGTACCGAGATGTGGGTCAACAGCGTAAAGATCGGTAGCTGCATACCCGTGATATTCCGCGGGCGAACCATTTTTCACAATCGGAGTGAGCCAGATTGTCGTGATGCCCAAATCCTTCAGATAGGGCAGGTGATCGCGGATCCCTTTAAGGTCTCCCCCATGGTAAGCACGCGGCTTTAAACGGTCGTGTGACGCGGAAGAGCCCGCAGGCTCGTCGTTGGTCGGATCGCCGTTCGCAAAACGATCGGGCATGATGAGGTACAGGACATCATCCTGCGTAAGCCCCTGATTGCGGCCGAGGATTTGTTTTCGGGCGGCAAGCGGCAGCTCGAAACTGACCTGGCCGTGCGGTGTCGTGACGCGACAGATGGCCGTTCCCGACTTGAGACCGGGTGCGAATTTGAGCCAGACAAAGAGATAATTACCACCTGCAGTCGATTCCGTACGGCTTACGACTACTTCCGGAATGTTACAACTGACATGATTCGCCAAAAGGTGATCGCCCGTGATCATGACAAGCAAGTCCGGAGTAAGGTTCACCCACCAGCTCGGAGGCTCAACCTTGGTTACGGTAGGAGCCTCATCGGGGATGGCTTGGGCCCATGTGACAGAATCTGTGCAACCGGCAAGCAGGACGACGCTCAGGAAAATGGAGTGTGCGCAACGCAGAGCCAGTCGGCAAGTAATCATGAATGTGTATTCGCGAGCTTAACAGAAAGGATTATGTTTTGAACGCCGCCGATTTCTGGAACCGCAAACACGATGATCCCGGCGATGATCAAGCCTTCCCTGACTTTGACACCGGGGGCGTTTCCCCGTCGCCATCGCCGGTGATCAGGCGCGCCCCCCGGCTAAACGTCAGATATTGAAACCCCCACTGGATGAAAACCAGGACGCGACTCTGGAATTCAACGATGTACATTAAATGGATGAACAGCCAAACCATCCACGCGAGGAGACCGGAAACGTGAAATCCAAAGATGTCCGCGACCGCCGCGGCACGGCCGATAACCGCCATATCTCCCTTGTTGAAGTAGTGGAAGGGCTTCGAGACGCTGTTTCCTTTTAAGCGTTGCAGGATAGCTTTACCAGCATAGCGGCCACTTTGGATGGCGACTTGCGCTACTCCAGGCAATTGCTTGCCGTTTTCGTCTAGCATGAGAGCTAGGTCGCCGACGATAAAAATGTCGGGGTAATTAGGAACTGTAAGGTCTGGCTTCACCTTGATACGGCCTGCACGGTCAGAATCAGATCTGGTTCGCTCGGCAACTTTACGGCCAAAGGGCGTCGCCGTGACACCGCCTGCCCACAACACGGTTTTTGCGCTCAAGGAAACTTCCCTGTCACCCTGCTTGTAGAGCACCCCTTCGTTGCTAATCGTGTCGACCAAGGCGTTTTTGATCACTTCCACACCGAGTTTGCGGACCAGTTCTTCGGCTTTGGTCGAGAGATCTTCCGGATAGGCCGCGAGTACACGGCTACCGCCTTCAAGCAACACGATGCGTGCCTCTTGCGGCCGAATGTTCCGGAAATCGTGACGCAGAGTCTCCTGAGCGATTTCGCCCAAGGCCCCAGCAAGCTCCAGTCCCGTCGCTCCAGCGCCCACAATCACGAACGTCAGCCAAGCGCGAGCCTCGTTTTCATCCCGGGCGCGCTCGGCTCGTTCAAACGCGGAGAGAAGTTTGGTCCGAATGGCCGTGGCTTCTTCGATCGTCTTCAGGCTGGGGGCTTCGGCTCTCCACTGATCCTTGCCGTAGTAGGAAGATTGTGAACCTGTGGCGATGACCAGTGTGTCATAAGAGAACGTGCCACCATCGAGTAGGGTAACGATTCGCCGATCGGGGTCAAGATCGGAGGCCTCGCCGAGGAGAACCTCTACATTTTTTTGCTTGCTGAGGACCGCGCGAAGCGGAGCTGCAATCTCGCCGGGTGAAAGCGAGCCGGTGGCAACTTGGTACAGAAGCGGTTGGAAAAGATGAAAGTTGCGCTTGTCGATTAACGTGATGGCGGCATTTGCATGTTTGAGGGTTTGAGCGGCAACGAGTCCGCCGAAGCCGCCTCCGAGAATGAGAATCCGTTGAGCATCAGCCATATGCCTGCGATAACCTCCTGTTCTGCTCAAAATCCGCATCCGATCTGACTGGTGCTACCATAGACACGGACAAGGATATGGTACCTAATCGAAAGGGTACGGATGAACAATTACAGCGAGACACATTAAGATTCTTGTGTTCCATTCTGATAAAACCCGCGACCCGCAAGGAATTACTGGCTTTACTGGATGGTTCGCAATTCTCTGATGTGCTCTGCCGGACGATTTTCGAAGAGATTTGCGCCCTTGGCGCAGTGCCTTCGCGGATCCTGCGGGAACTTCTACCTGCGCGAGTTGCCAATCGCGGGTTTCCTGATTTTGATCTGAAAGAGTTTTTGGGAAATTCAAACGCATCCGAGAGCGAAGTTGAAGAACTGTATATGAGTGTGCTCGAAATGATCGAAGTTCGACATCGCGAAGATAGCCGCGAATTAGAGAATTGAGTTTTGTAGGGCGCGTGAATTGGCTGCGCTCCAAACGCCCGGAATCGTCATACCACACCTCGGACAATGCCCCTCGCTCATAATGTTTTTGGTAATTTTGTGCCACGAGCGTTCGATCAGCAAGGACTTGCAGGATGGACAGTAGGTGCTGCCTGCTTCGCTGAAAATATTCCCCTCGTAGACAAAGTTCAGACCGGCATCGATCGCCGTTCGGCGAGCCCCATGGAGCGTCTCTGGCGGGGTCTGCGGCTTATCGCGAAGTTTGAAGTCCGGATGAAACGCCGTGAAATGAAGCGGAATGTCAGCTCCCAAATTCTCGAGGATCCAGTCACACAACCTTCGAGTTTCTTCCGGATCGTCGTTGAGCGTGGGAATCATCAGATTGGTAATCTCAAACCAGACCGGAGTCTCCTTCCTGAGCCATCGGAGCATGTCCAGGACTGGTTCGAGGTGGGTAAGCGTGATTTTGCCGTAGAAGCTTTCGCTGAACGCCTTGAGGTCCACATTTGCCGCGTCGATATGGTCATAAATGTCGTGGAAGGCGTCATGGGTAATGTAGCCGTTGGTGACCATGACCGTTTTCAGTCCAAGGGGCTTGGCCGCTTTGCAGATATCGATGACGTACTCGCCCCAGATCGTTGGCTCGTTATAGGTGAAAGCGATGGAGTCACAGCCGTAGCGGATCGCAAGCAGTGGCACCTCCTCAGGGGAGACAGGCTGCGAATGGACTTGATCATGGTGAGACTTCGAAATGTCCCAGTTCTGGCAGAAAAAACAGCCCATGTTGCATCCGGCAGTGCCCATGCTGAACACCCGGCTGCCCGGCAGAAAATGATTCAGGGGCTTTTTTTCGATGGGATCGACCTGGAGAGCGGCCGGCGCGCCGTAGCCTAGATTGAACAGTCTGCCGCCCTCGTTCACACGTATAAAGCAAAAGCCCGCCTGGCCGGGGTGGATGTGACAATGACGCGGGCAAAGATAACAATGGATCCGGCCATTCGCTTCAGCTTCCCACCAACGGGCTTCATGAAGCTCTATCGTTTTCTGGAGGATGTTCAGGTCGCTCATGAGGTGCCTTCTGAGAAAAGTATAGCGCGCCGCGCGGAAAGCGCTGGCGCAAAATGGAAGGTTCCGCGAGAGGGGAAGAAATGAGCTATCTGTGGCGACGCTGGACATGGCGGCGTTCAGCAGCCCAGTCGGCAAAACTTTGCAGCTGTCTACGATGCTTCCAGCTCAAATGGAGGAATTTGCGGGCATCGAGCTGGGCACCTTCTTTGCCCAGGAACGTTTCAAACCGCCACTGCAGGTAAGGACTGTTCCAAGGATTGAATCGATAGCCGCGGGAGACAGCCCAGTAGTAACGAAGCATGTTCCACATGTATTAGGTATCGTATCGTACCCTCGAGGCAGTGCAAATCCCACTAGGTCAAAGGGGCGGAAATATGTTCGTGAACAAGCAACCAGGTCTTGCCGCGCTTTTCCCAAATTCCCGTATAACGAAGGTTGACCTCAACCTCTTTGCCGTCTTTTAATTTTTCAGACAGGTGCATCGGGACGGTCGTCCAGGCAAGATTGCCGTGACGGGTGACCTTGAGTTCTTTGCCAGCGGTCAGTGTGACGCTCGAACCCGTATTCAGAAACTTCTGCGCATCTGATTGGTACTCTTTCCAGCTGCCGTAAGAGAATGGCGCGACATCGTAGAATACCAGCCCATTGGCCTTGTCGTAGAATTTGGCTGCATTGTCGGCGTTGCCAGAACTCCACGCCACGCAATACGCGTCGGTCAATTTGCGGAAAGTGGCATCGTCGGTCGCTTTCTGCTCCGCCATGGCACCAACGAAGGTCAGCAGACCGCCCATAAAGGCTAATGCAACGTAGATGACCCAGTGATGTCGCAAACCAGCTACGCGTCTGACAGCAGCGGCTTCAGTAGACATTCCCATCCCTCGACGATCCATGTGTGGTGCAGGCGGATAAGCAATCCCGACTTTGTGCCCTTACGTTAGTCATCTTTAGGCAATTTTTCAACTAACTTTTTTGCCTCACTGGCCGGGTAAAGGGCGTCATTCGCCGACTGCCAGGCGCTACTCGCCGATTAGGGCGAGTCAGGGATCGGGTCGGGATCTACTCTGTAGCTGGGCAGCCGAGGTCGGCAACCTGGAGGAAGAAATGGCACGGGGAAGGCATGAAAACGAGATTCGAAGGGGCACCCTGTTCGGGATCATCTCCTTTACGGGCGTGGCGTTGTTTGTGATGGAATTGGGTGCTGGACTGCACTATCTTGAGGGCAGATTGGCGAACCTGTTGCCCGGGTTCATGGGTTTTATGCCTGCGGTCGGGATTGCCACGTGGAAGGTTCTGGAAGTGGCGTTCTGGAACTCTGCACAGCTGGAAAGAATATTCCGGATTGTACCTTTTGCAATGCTTCCGTTTTTATTGGTGGGACTGGCGCTGTGTTTGAGATACAAGATGGTATTTCACACGCGTAACAGCGTAATGAGTGAGGGGCGGTAAAGCGTCTCGGTGCGGAAGGTTACGGGAGCAAAATGAACGGTAACGACCAATTCGACAGTAAGAAGTTCGGTGAGACTCTCCGGGACGAAATTCACCAGTCGATTCATGCGAATATGCGGGTGCGCAATTCCAGCCCAAGACGATCGAACGGATTGATTCCGGGAGTCATCCTGGTCGTGATTGGTTCGGTCTTCTTGCTCGATCATATGGGAATCATCCACGCGGATACCCTTTGGCAATTCTGGCCAATGATCATTATCGCCATCGGTATTCTGAAGCTTACGCAGCCCGGGGAGAAGGGCCTCGGCGTGGGCTTCATCGTGATTGGAACGCTGATTCAGCTCCATCAATTACATGTCCTGCGCTTCTCCTGGGGCAGCGTGTGGCCATTCATTCTGATCTTCGCAGGTCTCTCGTTGATCTGGAGCCGCCTCGAAGCGCGGAAAATCTCCGGGGTCTCCGGAACACTCTCAGGCGCTAGCAGCCGGGAGACTGTAAATGAATATGCGTTATTTGGTGGCGTTGA
This sequence comes from uncultured Acidobacteriota bacterium, assembly GCA_963831545.1. Taxonomy (GTDB): domain Bacteria; phylum Acidobacteriota; class Terriglobia; order Acidiferrales; family UBA7541; genus Acidiferrum. The sequence continues at coordinate 218,687 of CAWHQX010000011.1, read as the reverse complement.
ACGACGGATAACGGTCAATAATTTCCGCGGCGGGAATGTAACGGCCATCTTCGGCGGTGTTGAACTGGATTTTCGCGGGGCAGATATTGAGGGGGAAGAAGCCGTCATTTATGTAGAAGCGGTCTTTGGCGGTATCGAAATTGTCGTGCCGGAACGATGGAATGTCGCGTTTGAAGTACAGAGTGTATTTGCCGGCTATTCAGATGAAACCCGCCAGCCCCTTCCGGATGCGGTCCACAGCCGTCCACAGAAGACCTTGATGCTCCATGGACGCGCTACCTTCGGTGGCATTACCGTGAAGAACTGAACCATCTATGGATCAATTTAATACTCGGAGGACACTGCTCGTCGCGCTGTGGATTGCATGGCTCCTGTTTGCAGGATTGCTTTCGCTGGTGATGATGTATGCCTGGAAAATCGGCTGGCGGAGCACGCTTGCTCTGGCCCTGCCCCTATCTGCATTGGCGCAAACGGTGGCGTGGTCGGCTCGTTATTCCTGCCGGAGCAACCCGGTCGGGCGCACTTCGTTGAGTCAGCTTTTCTTGACGCACATCGCCGCTGCAGCGATCTTGAGCTTCCTGTGGGTTGGCGTGGGGCGAATTCTGGCCAAGTGGCTGGACGCCGGGCTCGGATGGAGCGGGACGTATGGACAATTTGCGAGGGCCCAAATGCAGCTGTATGCGCTGGGGTTCGGCTATTACCTGGTTGCTGTGGCCTTTCATTATGCCTTGATCGCGCAGGAAGCCTCTCTTGAGGCCCAACAGAGAGCGCTCGAATCGAGTGTTCGCGCAAGAGATGCGGAGCTGAGCGCGCTGAAGGCCCAGATCAATCCACACTTCTTGTACAACAGTCTGAATTCGATCAGCGCATTGACGAGTATCGATCCGGGACGGGCGCGCGAAATGTGCGTGCTCCTGGCCGATTTTCTGCGGATGACCCTCGGCCTCGGAGAAAAACCGCTCATTCCCTTGCGGGAGGAGTTGGACCTTCTGGACCGCTACTGCGCAATTGAGAGGGTGCGATTTGGCGAAAGATTGCGGGTAGAGCAGAAGGTCGACGACGACGCGACGAACTGCCTTCTGCCCCCGTTATTGCTCCAGCCGCTGTTTGAAAATGCTGTGGTGCACGGGATATCACAATTACCAGAAGGAGGATTTGTTTCACTTACGGCGGAGCTGTTAGAAGACAAGATACATCTGGTCGTTGAGAACAGTTGGGATCCCGAAGCGGTTTCCACAAGAAAGAAAAATGGCGTTGGATTGAGAAACGTACAGCGGAGATTAGCAGCCCGCTACGGAAAAGATGCACACATGGACGTGCACACCGAGGAACGGTTGTTTCGGGTAAGTATTGCCATCCCCGGCGAAGCTCAGGAGAAGGCATGATCGGGGTGAAGAGAACATGGAAGGCAGTGCTGGTCGACGACGAAGAACTCGCGCGCAAAATACTAGTGGAAATGCTTGCGTCGCATCCCGAGATCGCGATTGTGGCCGAATGCGGGAACGGCATGGAGGCCGTGAAAGCGATTGCCGAGTTTACACCTGATCTTCTCTTTCTGGACGTGCAAATGCCGAAGTTGACGGGCTTCGACGTCCTCGAACTGGTGGATACCAGCAAAATGGCAGTGATTTTTGTTACGGCGTATGACCAGTACGCGATGAAAGCTTTTGAAGTTCACGCGATGGATTATCTGCTGAAGCCGTTCAGCCGCGATCGGTTCGAAAGTGCCTTGGAGCGAGCAAAAACGCAGAAACCGGAAAAACGGACTGAAGGATCCGTTCTGGCTGCCAGCGCTCGGCCTGCGGGACAATTCCTCGAGCGCGTGGTGGTGAAGGACGGAACGAAGGTGACATTGATTCCGGTAAAGAAACTCGATTATGCAGAGGCTCTGGACGATTACGTTTCTCTGGTCAGTGAGGGAAAAAAGCAATTGAAGCAGCAGACGATTTCGGGATTAGAAGCTGCGCTAGATCCAACGGTGTTTGTGAGGATTCACCGCTCATACCTTGTGAATATAGAACGTGTCGTGCGGATTGAGCCATATGCGAAAGACAGCAAGGTTGCGATACTTTCCAATGGCGTGAAATTGCCGGTGAGCCGCGCGGGATATGCCCGGCTGAGAGAGCTCCTGGACGATAAAGGATAATTCGCGGATCAGGCCGGGGAACGTCGAACCCAGATGCGTGTCGTTGCGGGCTTGCCGAGATGAATGGTGTGGCCCGCGGCTCGAAGGGTCATGGTTTCGTCATATTCACGTTTGAGCACTTGCACTTTCGCCGCAGGGCGGAGTTGCAAAGTGTCCAGAAACTCCAAAAACCCTTCATCTTTCTCATACACACACAGTATTTCCGCGCTGTCAGATGTTTTGAGTTCCGAGAGAAGAACGGCACCCTGTTTGCGAAGCTGGGCCACGCCACCCTTCATCGGTACTCCGTGCGGGCATGTGCGGTGTCCCGCGAATCGCTTCAGCAGCAGTGCCTCCACTTGAGGCGAGATCGCATGCTCCATGCGTTCTGCTTCGGCATGGGCCTTGGCCCAGGAGAGACCGATAACCTCCGTCAGAAGCATTTCCGCCAGTTGATGGCGAAGCATCAGGTGTTGGGCGACCTTGCGACCTTTTGCCGAGAGCGAGATGCGGCCGCCGCGTTCCACCTTGACATGACCGTCGCGGGCCATTCTCTTGAGCGCTGCCGTTACTGCCGGCGGAGTGACCTCCAGCTCTTCGGCCAGCCTCGCGCTGATGGGCACCTGGTTTTCTTCGAGCATTTCCCAGATCGCTTTCAGGTAGTCTTCCCGCGACACGCTGGTATTATTACGCGGCAAAATATCTCCTTTAGGAATCCACTTCCTCTTCTAGCTGCTTCGTCCGGAGACGCGCAATGAGGTCGCTGATGCGCAGCTGAATATCTTCGAACACTCTTTGATAGATTGCGTCTTCTCCAAAGTAAGGGTCCTCCACTGACCAATCTTCAGTCGCCCGCGCGGCGATCAGTGCGGCAGGCCTAGTATACCCGCTGAGATTAAGAACCAGATCGATTTTCCGGAGCACTTCACTGTCGATCGGCTTCGATTGAAGCCCGTCGGTCGAATACCCGTTGCGCTGCAAGGTCTCGACCGTCATTTCTGGGATAAATCCGAGCGGAGAGAGGCCGGCGCTGTAGACCTCCAGGAGTCCAGCGGCATCCTGACGTGCAATCGCCTCTGCCATCGGGCTGCGACAGGCATTCCCGATACACACGAACAGGACTCGGACTTTTCGCTTATTTCCGCTTGTCATTTGTTGCCGGTGCAAATTCAATTTTGTCGTGCTTCAGCAGATTCCGCACCTTGGGCAGCGGCCATCCGCAGGAAGTGCCGGTGAACGGTGGGATCATCCGTCAGTTCCGGATGAAACGTTGCGGCAAGCAGATTGCCCTTCTGCACCAGAGTCGGTTTCCCGTTATGCTGGGCAAGTACTTGCACTCCTGGCGCGACGGATTCGATAATCGGGCCACGAATAAACACCATTTCCAGTGGATCTTTTTTTAGTTCGGTTGGTCCAAAAAACACATCACTTGCGAGTTGCCGGCCATAACCATTACGCAAGACAGTCATGTCCAGCAGCCCGAGTGACGGCTGGTCGGGATTTCTTACGCGAGTCGCGAGAAGGATCGCACCAGCACAAGTCCCAAAGACGGGCCGTCTTTCCGCTGAGAACTTGCGGATAGCGTCGTATAACCCTTCTTCTTGCAGGAACTGCAGCTGGGTCGTGCTCTCCCCGCCCGGAAGGATGATTCCATCGCAACCTTCCAGATCGGCAACCGTGCGCACCTCGACTGTTTCCGCGCCGAGACTTTTCAACATGATCGCGTGCGCTTCAAAATCGCCTTGCACAGCCAGTATGCCGATCTTCATTCCGTGTGCATCTCCTGCCGATTACCAGCCTCGTGTCGATAACATGTCTTTTTCGTCCATTTGACGGACGTCCAGACCCGGCATCGCTTCGCCCAGCTCCTCACAAGCTTCGAGAATTGCTTTTGGATCTTCGAAGTGCGTATTGGCCTTCACAATGGCCTTGGCGCGGGCTTCAGGATCGCTGCTCTTGAAGATGCCTGAGCCCACGAATACGGCTTCGGCTCCGAGTTTCCGAACAAGAGCCGCGTCGGCCGGCGTGGCGATTCCTCCGGCGGAGAAATTCGGCACCGGCAGTTTACCGGTCTTGGCAACCTGGCGAATCAACTCGAGTGGTGCATCGAGTTCCTTTGCCTGCCGCATCAATTCGTCATCGCGCATGGTGGTGAGCTGGCGCATCTGGCTGACGATCGTCCGCATGTGACGGACAGCTTCCACCACGTTTCCCGACCCAGCCTCGCCTTTGGTGCGGATCATCGCTGCTCCCTCGGCCACCCGACGCAACGCTTCGCCCAAGTTACGTGCGCCGCAAACAAACGGCACGCGGTAGTCGTGCTTCCAGATGTGGTTCTCCTCGTCAGCAGGGGTAAGGACTTCGCTCTCATCGATGAAGTCGACTTCAAGAGCCTGCAGGACATCCGCTTCGGTAACGTGCCCGATGCGAACTTTAGCCATTACGGGAATCGTCACTGTCTTCATGATTTCGCGGATCACCTTGATGGAGGCCATACGCGCTACGCCTCCCTCTTTTCGAATATCAGACGGAACCCGTTCGAGCGCCATCACGGCACACGCGCCGGCCTTTTCGGCAATGCGCGCCTGATCTGCAGTGGTGACGTCCATGATGACGCCGCCCTTCAGCATCTCTGCCAGGCCTACTTTGACGCGCCAGTCGTTTGAACCCTTGATGCCATTGCTGCTTCCATTCTTTGTGTCCATAACTCGGTCTCCTCTCAAACTTTCCCAGTCCTAATCGATTACCCGCGTTGTGCGGATGTAAAATGTTTTGGCTCGACGACCACAAATCGCCCTTTGCCGCGCGCCAGCAACTTCCCCTGCGCGTCGTGAATTTCTGCGGCTCGAAACCGATTTCTTCCCTTTTCGGATTCTTGCCAGCCTTCGACCACAATTTCATGATCGACGGGAATAGGGTACTTGTACTCGATGGACATCTCGGCGGTTACCGCACGCTCGTCTGTCAATTTCGAAAGCTTCCCCATGGCTTCGTCGAGAATAACTGCAATGATTCCGCCGTGGGCAAACCCTCCTCCGCCAGCGTAATTCGGGCCCACTACAAAGCGGCCACGCGAGCGCCGGGAATCGAGGTCAAGTTCGAAATGAAGCTTCATGCCGGCGTCGTTTGCACCGCCGCAGCCAAAGCAGCGGTTTGCCGGGTTGGGCTCGAGTTGTAGAGCGCGTCCCATACTAGACCAACGCCACGTGGGCACGCTCGGCACGACGGGTTCCCCGTTGCCGTTTGCGCATTTCACTACGAAGCAATTCTGAAAGAATCGTCACCCCACGGGAGATCTGCTTTTCGTTAAGACTCGCAAATCCCAGGCGCAGCGTGTTTGGCATCGGGGCCTGAACGTAGAAATAGCGGCCGGGAGCAAACATCACGCCTCGTTCGTTGGCGTGTATCATCAGCTCACTCGCATCAAATCCCAGCGGCAATTCGAGCCAAAGGCACATTCCACCTTCCGGACGAGTCCATCGCGTCCCTGGCGGCATGTGCTTTTGCAAGGCATCATCGAGGGCAAGCAAGCGGCTGGCATAAATCTTGCGCATCTTGGCCAGATGCTTTTGAAAAAAACCGCGCTTCAGGAATTCCGCCAACGTGGCCTGAGCCAGCTGGTCGGTATGGAGGTCGGTCATCTGCTTAACAATGCGCAAGCGCTCGATTGCTGCCTGCGGCGCCACGATCCAGCCCACGCGGAGTCCGGGAAAGGCAACTTTTGCAAAGCTGTCGATGTGAATGACGAGATTCGAGCGGTCGAGTTGTTTCAGAGATGGAATCCGCTCTTCACGCGCATTCAATCGTGCATAGATGTGATCTTCGACGATAGGAACCTGGTAGCGAGTGGCCAGGTCGAGGACCCGACGGCGAGAGGCCAAGGGCATCGAAACACCGGTGGGATTCTGAAAGTCCGGAGTGAGCACGATGAGCTTGACACGATTTGCAGCCAACATCGCGTCCAGCGCATCAAGATCGATCCCAAGAGGGGTACCGGGCTCGGGTACGGTGCGTACAGGAATCCCGAGACAGCGAGCGCGAACCCCGTTAAATACGGCCGACGCTCCCGGATACGTGGGATTTTCGAGCAGGACCGTGTCACCTGACCGGACGAATGCCTTCGCGATGAGATCGAGGGCTTGCTGGCAACCGTCGGTGATCAGCAACGTTTCATCCTTTGCAGGAATCTCGTCTTCGCGAAGAAGTTCGAGCAGGGCTTCTTTTAACGGAGCAAAACCATCGGAAGCACCGAGATTCAGGATGTCCTGCCCTTCACGGCGCAATGCCGCCTGTGAACAGGTTTGCAGTTCCTCGATCGGGAAAAATTCTTCGGCGGGCCGCGCCATGACAAACGACATCGCGTCTTCGGGAGCTTCCGCCGTAAGCCGACTCAAGATCTGTTCGCTGCGCTCGTCGGCGAAGAGCAATTCCCAGCGCAGGCCATCCCGGCCATTTAACGACGGAGGAGCGGGTGGCGTAATGGTCAAGCCGTGGCCATTCCCCTTGATAAACGTGCCGCGACCAACGTGACCCTGAATTAATCCCTCCGATTCAAGTTCGGCATAGGCATTGGCTACAGTCGTGCGGTGAACGCCCAATATCTGCGCCAATTCACGGCTGGCAGGAATCCGGTCCCCCGGACGAAGATCACCCGCATGAACGAGCGAGCGTAACTGGTCGCGAAGCTGAATGTAGAGCGGGATATGACTTTCCGGTTGAAGGTGCAGTGGCAGCATTGTCTCTCACCCTGCAGCCATTCTACCAGACATTGGCCTGATAAAAGAGCCATTATGTCTCTCATCGCCGGATCCGGGTCAGGGATGGTAGCCGAGGCGACCATTTTTCTCGCCTGATTCGAGATCGCGTATACACAGCTTGGTTAAGTCGGATGGATCGCACTGATAAATCTGCTTCATGGGCAGGTCCCCATCTTCGACGTCGTAGTTTCCAAACTGCAGATCTTCGGCTTCGTCGACCGCGGAGGCGGCGATCCGGCTCCCCTCTTTTACGACCCGGACCCGGAATTTCAAGGTGGAGGGTTCGTAGTTCGAATAGAGAAAGCAACGGCGTACGCACGCGCGATCGACCAGGTGTTCGTACTGCGGCCGAAAATCCGGCGGCGAAAAAACGGTGCTGGCAACTCTCGTGCCGTAGGGCAATTGCCCGGTGATCACTTCGGCGTTTTTTTCCAGGCGGTCGAGGAAGCCCGTGTCCCGATAAATGAAAGCGAAGAAAACTGCCGCGCAGGCTCCGAATCCCAGAAAATGGATCACCTTAGGACGCAAGGACGCGAGCAAGGCTGCGGCAAAAATTGTGCAGACCAGCGTCAGACGAGTCGCCAAACCGCCAATCCAGCTTCCGCCCGGTTGAGGGCGCAAATCCTCAGGCACAAAGATAACGGTACAAAAGGAAATCAGGTAGAGCTCGACCCACAAACGCCGCTCTCTCCAAAAATTGTCCTCTCTTTGAGGTTGCCATAATTCGATGACGATAAAAGCGAGTCCAAGCAGCACAATGGCCCACGATAGGTAATCGTAGCCTGTTCCAAAGATGCGAAACTGGTCGGAGCCGTTCCATTGATAGAACGGCGGATCCGCCCAATCCGCTTCGTAGGCTGGATGCAGTTTCAAATACCGTTGCATGCCCCAGAGACCAGCGGCAACAAGTAGCGGCAGCGAAAAACGAACAAGTCCTGCTGTGCGCAGCCAGACGAACCGGTAAAGTGCTACTCCGACGAGCCACAAGATCCCCAAAGGGTGAGCCAAAATGACCAACGGCGAAAGGAGCAAGGCACCCAGAAATCCCCGCCCGGTACCACTCCAGATCATCGCCAGGGCGAAACATGCCAGTCCGATCGACAGATAGAAATTCATGAAGCCCATGTGGAACACGTAGCAGTAACAGATCATCGCGACGAGCGGAGTCAATACCCACGGAGCTCTGTGCGTCGCGCTGCGGAAGAAAGCAAACACGCCCCAGAAAAAGATCAGCACGCAAATGGAGACAGCCAGTTTTTCGCCGAGCGCGAAGCCGCCAAGTTTGACAAGATAGAACAACAAGAAATCGAAGAGCACATTCTGCCATTGGCGCGCGAGATAGAGACCCGGCGCCTGCCCCTTCTCGATCAACTGGGCGAGCCAGGCATTGTACGTATGACTGCCGAGATCGCCAGCTTCGATATGCGAGTGCCAGAAGCAAGGAATCAGAAGGCAAGAGGAAATCAATACGCCGAGCAGAACGTGTTTTGAACGCGATGAGCCGGTGGATTCCGGTCTGGGCGCTGTCATGCCCGCTATTGTAACGTCAAGCTTTGACTCCAGACAAAAACGGACCGATCGGGATTTTTCGGATTATCGAGAGATTTGGCTGTCGCCGAGCTTCTTCAGCCGGTCGCGTAATTTGCGTTGCAGTGGAGAAGGCGTATTGGGATTGAAGGCCACCAGATACCAGAGCGGCTGAGACTTGTCCTTGCTGAGATAAGTGAGCGTGGCGGCATCGGAGTTCGGATGCCTGGCGACATTCTCACGGATCGCCCCGTAGGGATGTTTTCCCAGACGACTCAATGTCTTGGCGTTGGCCCGTGGATGCTCACTGATCAGGCGCAGCAAGTAGAAATCCTCTTCGGGAGCCTGTTTCGTCAGTTTCTCGAGCATCTCCGGTTTGGCCTCAGCGCTCAGCACCAGGCCAATTTTCTCATCCCACGCGGTGTTGATCTGGTTCAGCTCGCGGGTACGAGCGTGAATCAGCTCCTCCAGAATCCGACGTTCCTGTTGCATCCTGGCGATGGGCAAGTGCGTGCCTTCGAGCGAGTCGAGTACCCTGAGCAGGTGCTGGCGTTCCCCGAAAACGATCTGCGACGTACGTCCAATACGCCCGTTTTCTTTTTCTTTATATTGCACTAAGTCCGAACGTCGCATGTTAGGGTGCTCCCAATTGCCCCTCGCGCCTTCACCGAAGGGAACGTACTCATGAACGGCTTGCTCTGAATGGCTCATTGTTTGGCAGCTGCAGTTCTGGTGCCTGAGTGAGATTATGTGATGTCAGCTAGGAAGCGTAAAGTTTAGCGACTGGGGCGTGTGCCCGAAGTGGTACCACCTGGATGAACCGGTGAAATTGATCTCAGGGAGAAATCGAACCATGTCAGCTTTCAACGACTACCGTGATGAGTTAGAACGGTCTGAACAGATGTATGGCCTGGAGCGAGGAAGACTGGCGGTAACGCTCGATCGCATCACCAACGCGATGGTGCTGGTCGGACAGCACGGCGTATATTGCACGAGCCAGCGTAATCCTTCCGTGCCCGCCATGGATGTCCGAATGATTACTCTTGAGTTGGCGAATGCCAAGGAGTTGCTGCAATCGGTGATGGAAGAACTCCGGCGGAGGCGAGAGGCCAGCCTGCCCGGCAAGCACAATCCCTAGCGAGCGTTACCTGCTGCCTCGAGGTATAACGAACTTCAGCGCTGTGTGCGTGCCGCTAAAAGCGACGACTTTCACGTCTTTCAACCCAAGCGTCAAGACGGCGTGCCGTACCTCTTTTTCCGTAATGTTCTCGTGGGCTTTTGGGTACACCATCCAGAGGGCAGGGGCTCCCTCGAACGCGCGAACTACGGTCTTTACTTCACGCAGAGTTTCACGGTCCTGCACTTTCAAAAAGATCCACGATACGATGCCGTCCTTGACGATGTTTGCGCCACGATGAACGAGAGTTTCGCGAAATTGCTCGTCAAACGTACCGTAAAGCCTGACCCGGTCCCCTGCTTTGACGCCCAATTTGTCGATCACGGACTTCGGATTTCGAATTCTGTCGCACCACTTCTCTGCCCTGTCCTGTAGTCCAAAAACGGCTATGCCTTCGGCGGTCTTCAGGCGTAGCTGGCCATCCTTTGCGCTGCTCTCTATAATGGAAGGGAACGGTATTTTTAAACGATAATCGCCACGAAATACGATTTCATTGGATTCGAGCAGGGCCTTTCCCCGCGAGATCTTACCTTTAAACTTTACGCAGCAGTCAATTTCTTGTCCCATGGTATTTTCCCTCGGCCAGAAGTCGTGAAACTGGTTGAACGCTCATGCGCTAACAAGGAATGGATTCGTCGCCCGCTCGCGACCAACCGTGGTAAGTTCGCCATGGCCTGGATAGACGATTGTCTCGTCAGGCAATTGCATGATCTTTTGGGTAAGCGATTCCATGAGCTGCCGGTGTGAACCACCCCAAAGATCGGTTCTACCGACGCTGCCCGCAAATAACGTATCGCCAGCGTAGAGCTGTGGCTGAGAGAGCGCCACTTTGCCGGATTCCTTGGGCAGATACAGGCACAAGCTTCCTGGAGTGTGTCCGGGGGTGTGAATCACGTTTGCCTGATAGCCCCCCCATTCGAGTGCGTCCCCCTCCTTCAGCAGATGGTCGACGTCAGTGAGTTCGGGGGTCTTCGTGCCGAGAAATGCCGCCTGCACATCCATCGCGTTATAGAGAGGCAAGTCTTCGCGGTGCATCATGACCGGTGCGCCGGTGTATTGGTGGAGCTTGGCCAGGCCGCCCACGTGATCAATGTGAGCGTGCGTGCTGACGATCGCCTTTACCGTGAGCTTATAGCGACCGAGGAGATCGAGAATCCGCTCAACCTCATCGCCGGGATCGATCACGATGGCTTCTCGCGTTTTGGGATCGCCCAGGATGGAGCAGTTGCATTGCAGCATTCCGACCGGAATCTTGATGTAAATAATTTTCGGGTTAGCTGCCGCGTCGTTCGATTGAATCGGTGCGCTCATCGGCAGCAGTATACCATTGCCTGCAGGCTGCCTGACTGCCCGGCGGTGAACGAACAGGCGAGCGCCCTCGATGCTAGACTAGAGGCGAGGAATACTCTTGGACTTGATCGTTCCTGCGATACCTACACCTCTGATTGAATTTCATCGAGAGAATGGCGCCAAAATCGCCACGTGGTTCGGTTGCGCGCTCCCCGATGATTTCGGCGACTGGCTGAAAGAATATGCATTTGTCCGCGAAACGGTAGCATTGCTCGACAAAAACTACCGCGCATACCTTAATTTCACCGGCCCAGACCGCGTTCGATACCTGAACGCGATCCTGACCAACAACATCAAAGGGCTCGCCGACCATCAGGGCGTAGTCTCATTGTTTCTCAATCCGCAGGGACAGATTCAAGCCGAAATCCAGAGCTACGCGCTTGCGGACGTGATTTTCTGCGTTTCGTTCGCAATGATCCGCGATCGACTGATCGAAGGGCTCGATAAGTTCATTATCATGGACGATGTCAGCTTGACCGATGTGACCGAACGGTTTGGAACGCTCGCGTTAGAAGGTCCTCGGGCGACTGCGGTCGTCAAGAACTTGCTTGGGGTAGACGTGGGTGACCTCAGGGAAATGGAAATGCGGGATTGTACGCTCGGTACCTACGCCTGTTCGATCAGCAAGCGAACCGTGGGCGGCGTCGCGAGCATAGAGTTCCTTGCGAAGCGGGCGCAATTGCAACCGCTCTGGAATTTGCTGCTGGATGCCGCACGTGACGTTGGCGGGGGAGCAGCAGGATATAAAAGCTTAAACGTGGTTCGATTGGAGCAGGGTGTCCCCTGGTTCAGCTACGATTTCGGCGAAAAACAGATTCCGCACGAGGCCGGGCTGCAGACTTCCCACATCAGCTACACCAAAGGCTGCTATACGGGGCAGGAAATTGTTGAACGAGTTCGATCGCGTGGACATGTCAATCGAACCCGTGTCTCGCTGAAATTCGAATCGAAGGAGCAACCCGAACGTGGTACTCCGCTGCTGTTTGATGGGACGCAAGTCGGCTATGTTACGCGAGCCGGATTTTCTCCGGCTGCGCACGCGTACATCGGAATGGGCTACGTTCGCAGGGAGAAAGCTGTCCCGGAATCCGTTCTTGAATTGAAGGAGGGAGGGACGGCGACTGTGTACGCGCCGGCTTCGGGCTCCCCAGGATGAGATTTACCGTGGTTCGAGTGCCTTCAACTGGAGGAGCAGCCTACGCGATATTCAAGGCGCGCTTGAAGGAACCCTTTTCGCCTTCGATCTTCTTCTGTAATTGCAGTATGGCGTAAAGCACCGCTTCCGGACGCGGAGGGCAGCCCGGAACGTATACGTCGACAGGAATTACCTGGTTGCATCCCTGCACAATCGCGTAGTTATTAAAGACGCCGCCCGATGTAGCGCAGGCGCCCATCGAAATCACCCACTTCGGTTCCGGCATCTGATCGTACAGTTGCTTGATGACCGGCGCCATTTTTTGCGACAGGCGGCCCGCAACGATCATGAGATCGGCCTGACGGGGAGACGGACGAAATACCTCTGCGCCAAAGCGCGCCAGGTCAAAACGGGATGCGGCCATTGACATCATTTCAATGGCACAGCAAGCCAAGCCAAATCCGAGTGGCCAGATGGAGCTGCTCCGCGCCCAGTTTACCGCCTTATCGAGCTGAGTGAAGATAATGCCTTCATCCTGAAGCAGCTTGCCGAAGTCTTCCGGTTTGGTGAGTGTGACACTCTTGCCCAAAGTCGTTTCCATGGTTCCCTCGTACTCCCTTTATTCTGTCATAGCATCCCCGGAGAGACAAACGGCGCGAGAGTCTGCAATTTTTTCGGGTCGATCGCGCCCTGAATGAACGGCAACCTTCAGGGAACGCTCAGAACGACTTTACCGAATTGTCTTCCTTGTTCGAGGTATTCGTGAGCGGAGGAGCATTCTCTGAGCGGAAGAACCTGATCGACGATGGGTTTCAGCCGGCCCTGGACCACTAACTTCAGAACGATTCGTAGATCGGCTTTCGTTCCCATATATGAGCCCAGCAATGAAAGCTGTCTCGAGAACAAGAAGCGCAAATCGATCGTTGCATCGTAGCCGGTCGTTGCACCGCACGTCACGAGCCTGCCCGCCTGCGCCAGACTTCGAAGGCTCTTGTTCCATGTTGCCGTACCAACGTGCTCGATCACGACGTCGACACCACGATTGGCTGTAAGTCGCCGGACCTCCTTGTCGATTTCCGTCGTTCGGTGATTAATGCCTTCGTCAGCTCCCAGCTCCCTCGCCTTCTGCAGCTTTTCCTCCGAGCCCGCTGTGGCGATCACGCGTGCGCCATACAATTTCGCGATCTGAATCGCGGCCATTCCTACGCCGCTACCGCCAGCCAGCACGAGGACATCTTCTCCGGACTGCAGTCGAGCCCGGTTGACGAGCATGTGCCACGCTGTCATAAAGACGAGCGGCACGGCAGCCGCCTGCACCCAGTCCAGATTCTCCGGGTAGGGCATGCAATTGACTTCCGGGCATCGCACAAATTCGGCGCAGCCACCATCGATTTTGTAACCGAGATTGGTAAATTCGAGGCACCGATTGTCATTCCCGGCAACGCAGGCGGGGCAACGTCCGCACGTCACACCTGGAGCCAGCACAACCTTCTCCCCAACCTTCACGGTTCGCACGTCGCAACCAATCTTTGCGATCTCGCCCGACACATCGCTGCCAGGGATATGCGGAAGCGGAATCCGGACACCGGGCAACCCTCTGCGTACCCATAGATCGAGATGATTCAATGCGCAGCCACGGACTCGAACGAGGACTTCGTTCGCACCAATCGCCGGATCCTCACAATCCTGATACTGCAAGACCGACGGGCCGCCGTGCTGGTGCATGACGATGGCTTTCATAAAAGTCCTCCAATGCCCAGTATTGCGTCCCTACAAAATACATCGGATTCGGCGGTCCGCCCAATTGACACTTGCCGCACTGCCTCGTAGGCTGATGCTTATGGACTTGTTTGAAGAGATCGTGCGAATGCGGCGTGCCGGACAGCGGGGCGCTCTGGCCACGATTGTGCATACCCAGGGATCGATCCCCAGTTATGAAAGCTCCCGGATGCTCGTACGGGAAGACGGATCGACAATGGGTACGATTGGCGGAGGGTGCGTCGAAGCCGATGTCTGGGCCGCTGCGAAGGAAGTCATGGCCAACGAGCTACCGCGCAAACTGGTCTTTCAACTCAATCATGAGGCAAAGTACGACAACGGATTGATCTGCGGCGGGACAGTAGAGATTTTTGTCGAGCCAATATTGCCGCAACCGGTTGTGCTCATTTTTGGGGGTGGCCATGTTTCAATGGCGGTGGCAAATGCTGCTCATGCGGTTGGCTTTGCGGTCAGCGTAATCGATGATCGGGAAGCATTCGGTAATGCAGAGCGATTTCCGATGGCGCAGCAGATTTTCACCAGCTACGACGAAGCATTGCAAACACTGCGACCGAATGGCTCTTCTTATCTGGTGATCGTGACGCGCGGGCATAAGGAGGATATGCGGGTTCTCGCATGGGCCGTGAGGACGGCGGCCCGGTATGTAGGGATGATTGGCAGCAAGAGAAAGGTCTTGAGTGTCTATAAGGCGCTCGAAAAAGAAGGTTACCGTAAGGAAGAATTCGAGCGCGTGTTCGCTCCAATGGGTCTGGACATTGGCGCGTTGTCGCCTGAAGAAATTGCGCTCAGCATCGTTGGTGAATTAATCGCGGTACGGCGCAATGCCCTGAATGCGTCCCACAAAAAGCTTAACCTGGAACTACGCGACGCCGTAGAAACAAGGTAGCCGTAGCAATGCTTGCGGCAGTCATTCTTTCTGGTGGATCATCGAGCAGAATGGGTTCGCCCAAAGCATTGCTGCCCTATCAGGGCCGGCCATTTCTTGATCATCTTCTCGAAATCACACGACATCCCGAAATCGGAGTAAGGCGAATTGTGCTGGGGGCGCATGCGGAGCCGATTGGCAAGTTGGTCGATTTGGCCGAAGACGAAATCGTAATCAATGAAAACTGGAAAGAAGGTCAACTGAGTTCCCTTCACGCCGCATTGCGCAGTTTACCGGCAAAAACGGATGGACTGATTCTTTTTTTGATCGATCATCCATTGATCAGCGCAGACCTGGTAAGCAGATTGATTTCGCACTTTTATTCCTCTCGCGCTTTGATTGCCTTGCCAGTGTTTCGAGGCCAGCGCGGTCATCCTGTCGTGTTCTCTTCGACACTCTATCCTGAATTACTCGCGGCGCCGATGGATAAAGGAGCGAGAGCGGTCGTCTGGGCGAACAAGAACGATGTCCATGAATATGTGACGACAGAGGAAGGCTGCGTTCTTAATCTAAATGATCCCGCAACATTTACCCGCTTTGCGAATCCATCGAAGTGAGCTTAATTAGAGTCATTGGCTCTTTGATGGAAATCGAGGCGGAGACTCCCGTTTCTCGAGCACTGCCGTCAGCGCTCTGACAGCGTCTTCTGCCAATTGCGCCGCATGATACGAGGCCTCCGGTACACCACCTAGCGCGGCCGACAGATATTCCGCAGTCAATCCCTTAAGCTCGGATCGTTCTCTCCCGCGCATTTGCTCGGTCAGGAGCGATCCGCAGGCAATGGCAGTGGTGCACCCGCGACAGAGAAACTTCGCCTCATGAATCTTCCCCGCTTTCATCGTTGCAGATAATTTCAGCAAATCACCACAAACGGGATTGGTCACTTCGACGACGGCATCGGCGAGGGTCAATTCGCCGGCATTTCGTGGGTATTCAAAATGGTCAAGCAGCAATCGGCTGTACATCATTTTTTGTTCGGCAAATATCTCTTGTCGATCGACGCAATTACGACGTAATTGGGATCCACCATCTCGGTGAGATGCAGTTTTCCGACCTTGGAGAACAGTTCGTATGCGTCCAGTTCGGAAAGACCGTAATCCTGGTGGATCCAGTCGATGATTTCGGTGACCGCAATGCGCACGGCGTCATCAACGGGGCGATAAATTCCGGTGGCCATGATTTCGTGCTCGTTCTCGAGCCGCGGCCATCCAGAGCTCTTCCCCTTCACCAGTTCAAACTTGAATCGAGCGCGCATCGGAACTTCTACGGCGCTTCCTGCCACTTCTCCGTCGCCCATCGCGGCGTGTCCGTCGCCAAAATAAAAAAGAGCCCCTTTGACGTTCACCGGCAGATACAGCGTATTGCCCGGAGACACCTCCGGAGCATCCATGTTTCCGCCGAATTCAGCAGGCACAATCGAACTGCGCACTTCACCGTGCCCAGGGGCAACTCCAATGCAGCCAAGGAAAGGCTTCAGCGGAAACTGGACCTTAAAATCGGAATCGATCGCCTGGAAGGTGATGAGCTTCTTCTCGGCGTCGATCGGGTAGTACCATGCGCGTTCTGGCAGCGGCTCCTTTTCAAGCATTGGCGTGTAATGGGTGGAGTTCGCAGCGCCAAAACCTGGGCCGAATGTCCCGACTCCCTGTTTGCTGTCGACCTGCAAATCCAGGATATGAACGACGAGCGTGTCGCCAGGCTCCGCCCCCTCAATATAGAAGGGCCCAGTCAGCGGGTTATCAATTTTAATTAAGGAAAACGGATCGCCCGGCTTTTGCAGGGCATTGCCGAAACAATCCAACGAACTTGCTTCGAGAATCTCGCCCGGTTTCAGGCGAGCCACAGGCTCTGCCGGGCCAAAGGAGGCTTTAACGTTCTGCATCGTGCCCTTGAATCGAACGACTGAATCACTAGTCGCCGATTGTGCACCGGCCAGTACGGGAACAGCCAGCATCGCGACAACCATTCCAATTCTGCAAATCGACACGTTTCCTCCGAAAAAAAGCGAAGATGAAGTCCAACATAGTTTCACTGTTTACGTCAATGGATACCGAGACTGTCATTCTCCGAACAGTGAGTTCTCTGCTATGCTTTGGACCTCGTGAATCTCCAATGATTGTCGTAGCTGCAGTTATAGAGCGAGCCGATCGCCGCATCCTGATCGGGCAACGCCGACACAACGACACTTCCGCACTCAAATGGGAATTCCCCGGCGGCAAGGTGCATGATGATGAAACGCTAAACGAGGCTCTGGCCCGGGAACTGCGAGAGGAGCTTGGCGTCACGCTGACGAAGTGCACGGAAATCGCAGAGGTTTCTCACCAGTATGCCAACCTACTGCAACAGCTCGAGATCCATTTTTTTGCCGCACAATTTCTGGAACCAGACATCACGCCCATTGTTTACGAACATATCGTCTGGGCCTTGCCGAAGGAACTTGCCAATTACGACTTTCTGGCAGCCAATCGCGAGCTCATCGCGCATCTAGCGACGGGCAAACTGAAACCCAACGAGCTTCTGGAGGGGGTACCGTAATTGCCGAACGGCGGGTAAGTCCGGCTGGAGCTGCGCGCAAACGTGGCAAGCATTCGAGTTTCTGCGCTCCCGTTCACTGCTGCCTGGGAGACGCGCAGTGTCTCCGCTGGCGATTGCAGTCAGAAACGATCGAAAAACTGCGGTTCCAAATGGGCATTGGCTCAGTGAGCGCAGCGAATTCTTCGCCTAGGAGATGACCGGGTTCGGCTTCTCCGGATTGATGCCCAAATCCTGGATGGCCTTTTCAACCACATCCTTCGTAAGGTGTCCGTCCTGATAGAGTTCGTGGAGAGTCGCCAACACGATGAAACGGGCATCAACTTCAAAGAATTCGCGCAATGACGTACGGCCTTCGCTGCGACCGAAACCATCCGTGCCAAGTGAAGCCAGGCGGCGCGGCATCCACTTGCTGACCATGTTCGGTAAGGTCTTCAAATAATCGGTTGCAGCCACAAACACACCCTGCGCTCCGTCAAGACACTCGGTAACATAGGGGACTCTTGGTTTCTCAGCCGGGTGCAGCCGGTTCCATCGTTCCGTTTCGATGCCATCGGTATAGAGACACTTGTAACTGGTGACGCTCCATACATCGGCGGCGACACCGTAATTTTTCTCGAGCATTTCCTGGGCTTCAACGACTTCGTTCAGAATTGCACCATTGCCAAAGAGTTGAGCACGCAATTTCGATTTCTTGTTGACGGCGGCACGGAATTTGTACATCCCTTTCAGAATGCCTTCCTCAACTCCGGCAGGCATCGCTGGCATCGCATACGGTTCATTCATGACCGTAATGTAGTAGAAAATGCTTTCGCCTTCCTTGTACATGCGGCGAATTCCGTCCTGGATGATGACGGAAATTTCGTAAGCGTAAGCCGGGTCGTAAGCCAGGAGATTAGGCACGGGCAGCGCAAGAACGTGGCTGTTGCCGTCCTGGTGCTGCAGGCCTTCTCCTGAAAGTGTCGTACGTCCGGCTGTCCCACCCAGCAGGAATCCACGGGTCCGCATGTCCGCGGCGGCCCAGATAAAATCAGCGATGCGCTGGAACCCGAACATCGAGTAATAGATGAAAAATGGGATTGTATTGATCCCGTGAGTGGCATACGCGGAACCAGCGGCGATAAACGAAGCAACCGAGCCAGCCTCTGTGATTCCCTCTTCCAGTATCTGGCCGTCTTTAGCTTCCTTGTAATAGAGGAGCGTGTTGACATCGACTGGTTCGTACTTCTGGCCGACACTCGAATAAATTCCCACGGTGCGGAACAACGATTCCATGCCGAACGTGCGAGCTTCGTCCGGCACAATCGGCACGATCAGTTTCCCGATCTCAGGATCCTTCAACATTTTGCGCAGCATCGCGACAAACGCCATCGTAGTTGATACTTCGCGACCATCGCTGCCGTCATGAAATTCACTGAACAGTTCGTTGTGATCGGCGACGATCGGCTTGGAGCGCACTTTTCGTTGCGGCGTGTAGCCACCAAGCGCTTCACGCTTTGCACGCAAATAGCGGATCTCTTCGCTATCTTCCGCCGGACGATAGAACGGTACTTCGCTCAAGTCCTCGTCGCTCATTGGAATGCCGAAACGAGAACGGAACTCCCGCAATTCGTCTTCATTCAGCTTTTTCTGCTGGTGCGTGACGTTTTTACCTTCGCCCGCTTCGCCAAGGCCGTAACCCTTGATGGTGCGAGCAAGAATGACGGTCGGGCCGCCGGTGTGATCGACAGCTGCCTTGTATGCAGCGTAGACCTTTCGCGGATCGTGGCCACCCAAACGCAAACGACGCAAGGCCTCATCAGGCAACGGTTCTACAAGCTTCAACAAGCGGGGATCGCTGCCAAAGAAAAACTGTCGGATGTAGTCGCCGCTGGAAACCACCAGCTTCTGGTATTCCCCATCGACCATTTCGCCCATTCTCTTGACGAGCAGCCCTTCCGTATCGCGCTCGAGAATAGGGTCCCATTCACTGCCCCACAAAACCTTGATCACGTTCCAACGTGCGCCGCGGAATGCCGATTCCAATTCCTGGATGATTTGTCCATTGCCGCGTACCGGCCCATCAAGGCGCTGCAGGTTACAATTAATGACGAAAATCAAATTGTCGAGCTTCTCACGGGAAGCGAGCGTGATTGCGCCGAGCGATTCTGGCTCGTCCGTCTCGCCGTCACCCAAGAACGCCCATACTTTCGCGTCGGTTACCGGCTTCAGTCCGCGATTTTCGAGGTACCGATTGAAACGTGCCTGGTAAATCGCCATGAGCGGGCCCAAACCCATCGACACGGTCGGATATTCCCAAAAATTCGGCATGAGCCACGGATGTGGGTAGGAAGACAGTCCGCCACCAGGTTTCAGTTCACGACGGAAATTTTCCAACTGTTCAATGCTGATCCGGCCTTCGAGAAAGGCTCGCGAATAAACGCCTGGAGCGGCATGGCCCTGAAAAAAGACCGTATCCCCTTCGAAGCTGTCGCTGCGCGCACGAAAGAAATGGTTGAAGCCGACTTCGTACAAAGTTGCGGCAGAGGCGTAAGTCGAAATGTGGCCGCCGATGTTGTGCTCCATGCGATTCGCACGGACTACCATCGCCAGAGCGTTCCATCGGATGAGCGACTTAATGCGGCGCTCGAGCTGTTGATCTCCTGGGAACAGGGGCTCGAGTCTTGCAGGAATCGTGTTCGCGTAGGGTGTGTTGGCGGTAAAGGGCAAGTCGATTCCACTGACGGTGGCGTGGGCGCGCAAACGTTCCAGAATTTCCCGGGCGACGTCGGTTCCACTGGATTCCAGCACCGAGTCGAGAGACTCCAACCACTCTTGTATCTCGACGTCCTCAATGTGCCGCGCTGCGAATGTTTCCTGATCCATACTTGAACTGCTCCTCTGATAGCGAACTGGGACTCGGCCCTGTTTGCCGGCAAACTCATCGACTGCGCACAATTAACAAGAGTACACCCTGGTAGGAATTGTCGCATCCAGAATGCCAGAAATAATCCAGATGCCATTCAACACTTTTTTAGATTCTTCGGCCGCGAAACAGGCTTATCTCCAGCCTGTTTAGGCACTTCCCTACAGCGACCTGCCGCCGTCGACGACCAGGACTTGCCCCGTCACAAACTCTGCCCGAATGAGATACATGACCGCGTCCGTGATCTCCTCGGGTCGGCCAGATCGCTTGAGGGGGGCCTTGCGGATGTAATCTTGCTCCCACTCCGGCGGATCACCCGGCAGGCTGATGGTGCCTGGGGCGATCGCGTTAACACGAACCTTCGGAGCTAATTCCTTGGCCAAAATACGGGTCATCATCATGACTCCGGTTTTAGACACGGAATGCGGAAGGAAATCCGTCCACCCCAGTAATCCCCCGATATCGGCAAAGTTGATCACAACTCCGTCTCCGACTTTTTCGAGATGAGGCGCCGCAGTTTGGGTACAGAAAAACGGAGCCTTCAAATTTGTATCGAGCGACAAATCCCAGCTCTGTTCGGTCGTCTCCGAGAATTCCGTTTCAATAAAATTAGCGGCACTATTGATGAGGATATCGAGCCGGCCAAAGTGGGAGACAACGTCGGCGATCAAAGAGCGGATCGCCGCCACGCTCAGCAAATCGGCACCAAATGCCTGAGACTTACGACCAAGTTTCTCGATTTCCGCAACAACCTGCTGCGCCTCGGATTCAGATTTGCCGTAATGGATCGCGACATTCGCTCCTTCGGAAGCCAAGCGAAGCGCGACGGCCCGGCCCAGCCGTTTACCGGAGCCTGTTACCAGTGCCACGCGATTTTCCAGCGTGCCATTCATAGCCTTCGAACTTATCACAACTCCCGGTGGCTGGTAGAATTCCCTGTCGATGAAATCCAACGATCTAGAATGTTCGGAGGCCCAATGAATCTTGACGTTCTTGCCATAGCCGCTCATCCCGACGATGTCGAACTGACCTGCGGCGGGACCCTGCTTAAAATGGCACAAGCCGGATATAAAACCGGAATCCTCGATTTGACGGCGGGCGAGATGGGCACGCGAGGTACGCCCGTGATTCGCGCGAAAGAAGCCGCGCGCGCGGCGAGAATTCTCAAGGTCTCCTGGCGCGGCAATCTTGGAGTGCCCGATTCCGATGTCCAGCCCACACGCCAGAACAAGTTGAGGTTGGCACAAGTGATCCGGGAGCTCCGGCCACGGACCGTGATTCTCCCGTATTGGGAGGCGCGTCACCCTGACCACTATCACGCCTCCACGCTAGGGTATGAAGGCTGTTTTCTGGCAGGGCTCAAGCGCTTGCCACTCGATGGGGAACCGTACCGCCCATTCAAGATTCTCTACGGTACGTCGTTTGAGGGCATGGAACCGACTTTCATCGTGGATATCAGCAAGCAGTATGCGACCCGCCACCGGGCGATCCTGGCCTACGGCTCGCAATTCCGTCCAGCAGAGACCGAACGAAAACAGCGCGTTTTCCTGGCCATCGACGAATTGGACAATCGCATGGAACTGCTAGCCCGGCAGCATGGCGCGCTGATTGGAGTGAAATATGGTGAGCCTTTTCTGCAAAAGGAGCCCATGGCGGTCGACGACGTCGTGGCTCTGGCTGTCCGGTCGATCTAAGGCTTGGCCGGCTGCACCCTGGTAGGCTTCAGACCGCATCATCGTCAACGGCGGGTATAAACCCTGGCAGATTGTGCCCTTGGGGCGTCCGTTCTGCCTTGACTCGAGTAACGTTTTCTTCCTCGGCTCCCGATTTGCGAAGGACAACAATGGTGCTTAGAGCTTCGCTGTAAACACGGGTGACCAAAAATATGTCCCCGGTCTCTTCCTTCTTCCACAACTGTCCGATCTGAATTTTGCGCACGCTCATGGGCACCTCTGACTCTAGAGACCCCGGCGAAAAGTGTCAACAATCTAGCCACACGGGGTGTGCGAGCTGGTATCTGCAGGCGCCTGGAAAACCTTCCAGGCAACCCATACATCATAAGGATTACGCCTACCGGCCTCGACCGGTGCTATACTGCTGTCGATGGATGGATGGGGAGGTTTGAAGATGGGGAAACTCTCTCAACACAGTTTGTCTCTCCTGTTTGCCTGGAGCTTAACGCTTGGCACCGCTTCCGTCGTAATGGCGCAATCGAATACCACGCAGAACCCTGCTCCTCCAGCCAGCACTCAAACAGGTACTCAGAAAACTCCGCAAGATCCGCAATCGACTGCCCAGCCTGGAACCCAAAGCCCAACTGACCCGCAATCAACAGCTTCACCTCAGACTCCGGCAGCTCCCACGGCGGCCAAACCAGCACCCGGAACTCCCGGCGCGGATGCCCCGGTTCCGCAACAGGAAACGGTTCATCCCAAAAACAGCAAGGACGACGTCGACGCGATCGGAAACCGCAACGTTGGTAAGGGCATAAACTTCTATTCCATCGAACATGAGATTGCGTTGGGTAAAGGACTCGCTCAGGAAGTGGAGCGCTCTTCAAAACTCGTGGATGACCCGGTCGTGGTGGAATACGTGAACCGCGTAGGCCAGAATTTGGTTCGTAATTCCGATGCCCAAGTCCCTTTTACAATCAAAGTGATTGATTCCGACGAAGTGAATGCATTCGCACTTCCGGGCGGGTTTTTCTACGTTAACAGTGGCCTCATCCTCCGTGCGCAGGAGGAGTCCGAGCTCGCGGGAGTGATGGCTCACGAGATTTCGCATGTCACCGCGCGGCATGGAACCAAACAGGCCACAAAGGGCGAAATGATGCAGCTGGCCACCATTCCCTTGATGCTCTTGGGTCCAGGTGGATGGGCCGGTTACGGAATCTACCAGGCACTGCAATTGGCGATTCCGCTCTCTTATTTGAAGTTTTCTCGCGATGCTGAAAAGGAAGCCGACTTCCTTGGCCTACAGTATATGTATAAGGCGGGATATGATCCAAACGCGTATGTGACCTTCTTCGAACGGATTCAAGCCGACGAGAAGCGCCGCCCGGGCACGATCCCAAAATTCTTCTCGACACATCCTCCAACCCCGGAACGTATAGCTGACGCACAAAAAGAAATAGCCCGGATTCTTCCTGAAAAAGATGAGTACATCGTAACTACTTCTGAATTTGATATGGTGAAAGCCCGGCTGCGGAATATCATGTTCAGCCGAAAGGTGATGGATAATCAGCCGGGTAAACCGACGCTGCGCACGAAAACAGAGCAGTCGGACAAGACTTCGCAAACCCAGCCTACGACGGCCGATCCAAGCAGTAGTGATGATGACCGCCCGACGCTGAAGCGCCGGCCAGATTCTCCGTGATGCTCGGGCAACAGCAGAACTGTGCGGGCGGCGAGGTTGCCGCCCGTTTTCATTTTATAGCGATGAGTCCGAGTTGGAACGCTCCTGGTGGGTTTCGCCAACAGATTGAGCTCACCGATCCGATGATTCGAATCCCGCGAAATTGACCGCCCTGTCAATTGTTACAGGTCCGTCACGTCCGGGAGCTCAGAGTATTCTTGTGGTGCGGCTTAAACCTGTGACCTTGTTCCGGTCCGCGAATCAGTGTGCCGTCAACCAAAAGACTTACGGCTGCTACAAGATTCAGTTGTCGCCCTTGGAGGTCGTTTCCCCCCCGCAGACCGCTTCGGCCGAAATGAGTCTCGTGCAGCCGCAACTTCCGACGATACTGCGCGAGTTTGAATTTCCAGGCAACAGGTAGCACGGGACAACTGAGGACAATTTAGGTCGTGTTTTCTATCCCGAAAATTTCCGAGCCGGCGTCTCAGGCAATTCTTATCTGCGTTGAACAATTGCGGAACTATTTTGCACAGTTTGGAGAGTTGCGCTTTTCGAGTCGTGAATAAGGCGAACTGGACTCTCCTGAGTGCGGGCGTGTCCAGAGAATCGAGATCGGTTTCGTAGGAGGAATTTGAGGCGAAACGTCTTCTAGCGATGCCCGCCGTGGCCGGCTTTTTGGTGCTCTTCGGGAGCAGCGGAAATACCCATGCGACGAAGTTCGTCACTGTAGTACTTGCGGAACAGCACATCCCACTCTTCGCTGCCCTCAATAATTTCCTTTTTCTGGGACGTGATCCTCTTGCGGACTTCCACTTCGACTTTTTCTTCTTCCCGCAAGATGTTGGTAATCGATTGAACGATGTGCTGGCGGATGGTGTCGCGGTCTTCCACAAATTCGACATCATTGCTTTGTACAAGCAAATCCGTTACCTGGTGGGAGATTCGCACAATCTTTTCGCGGCTCAATCGCATGTTATCGTATGTTCCCCAGATCTCTTCCCTGCCACAGGATCACCGTAGAATCAGCTTGCGATCGCGAGCAATCTGACCTTTGACTTTCTTAAACATATCTTGGTACGAAATACCGGCTCGACGCATTTCATCCTGGTGCTGCGTCAAAATCGTGCGCGCTTCTTCGTTGATCTTGTCCTCGACGGTAATTTCTTCTGTCATTCGCGCGCGCACTCGCGCGACTACGCCTTCCATATCTTTCTCTTTGATTTCGATCAGGTTGCCTTCAATCAATTTCTTGATGACGTCTGACGCCATATACCCAACGTAGTCACGGTTCAACAGCATCTCGGCAGCTTCCTTTGCATTCCTTCAAGTATTCGAGTGTACTGGCTGGCCGCAAAATTGGCAACAAAGCGGCGATTTTTTTCAGCATTACAAAAGTAGAGAGCCACGCACACATTGACGCAAATTCACTGTTCCTGTACGATTGGCAAATGTGAGCAGAAGGGCGGTTAGCTCAGTTGGTTAGAGCGCCTGCCTTACAAGCAGGAGGTCGCAGGTTCGAGCCCTGCACTGCCCACCATCCGTTTGCTTTAAATCCCTCGCGGGGACGTAGTTCAGTTGGTTAGAACGCTGCCCTGTCACGGCAGAGGTCGCGAGTTCGAGTCTCGTCGTCCCCGCCATTCTTTTCAAGTACTTGGAGAAAGTTTGGTTCTCCCGCGTGGGAACATAAAGAAATACTAAGCAGGATCAATTCCCTCCTTTCGTCGCTGCCGAAGAGATTCGACTGTTAGCATGGCGCAAAGACTCTCGCAGCACCTTGACGTCTTCACCATTCAATTTTAACTGCGTCGCGTATCTGTGACGGAAGGTGTGCCATCCAATCGTATTCTCGACACCGCATTTCTGAGCGGCTGGACTAATTCGCCTCAATAGATTTCCGGCCAATACGGTTGTTGGCCTTTCATCTCAAGGCTTGCATTGCCTCACTTGCCGTGCCGATTGCGGGAGATTCCGTGAGACAACCGGAAACCAGACCCGCGGCGAGATGTAAAAATCTCGCCACCGAGTAGGCAGTCAGAAGCCCCTGCCACGGGGACAAAAACGCCGAGGGCAGCCCACCGCCAACCGTCCCGCTGAGATTGCGAAAGAGGCTGGGTCCAGCTGAGTATCCGATCCCGAACAGGAAAAGGAGAAAGAGCATTGATTTGGCTTGATCCGATACGGGCACATGAAAGGAATTCCCGATGAAGATCCCGCCGAGAACTGACCCTGTGACTACGCCCAGACCAACGCCGTGAAACTTTAATCTCCCGATGAGATATCCGATACCACGGGCGAGATAAATACCCATGTCGGGGTATTTCGTAAAGAGGTTTGCAAGCCAGCTCATACTCAGCTCAGCTATGGAGCTTTAAAAGGTTCGTGATTATCAACCGCCGAGGCCTGTCACGACAGCAATATGATGAGCACCATACCCCAGATCGTGAGCAGAGTGTTCCCGACAGCGTAGGTGACGGTGTAACCGAGCGCGGGAACCTGGCTGTGGCCACGATCGCAAACCAAGCCGAGCGAAGCAGTCGTCGTGCGGGCACCGGAGACGATGCCCAGCAAGAGCGCGTCATGGAAGCGGAAGATGTATTTGCCAACGAACATACCCAAAATGAGTGGTACCGTGGTCGCCAGCGCGCCCCACAGAAACAGACTGATGCCTTGGGTCTTGAGCCCATTCACGAAGCCCGGGCCTGCCGAGATGCCCACCACCGCAATGAAGATGTTCAATCCCACCGAGTTCATGAACCACACGGTGGGGGATGGGATGCGCCCGAATAGTGGGCGCACTGAGCGCAGCCAGCCAAACACGAGACCGGCGATGAGCGCGCCTCCTGCAGTCGACAAGGTCAGAGGTACCCCTCGTATCTTCAGGACCAACGCGCCGACGAACGCGCCTAATGCGATTGCACCGCCAATGAATGCGACGTCGGCCACGTCAGTCGGACGATCCGCGACGCCCAGCAACTTGGCCACGGCGGTGGTGTCCTGCGTGCGGCCGACGACTGTGAGTAGATCACCGCGGTTGATTTGAGTGTTCGGCAGGATGGGGATCGACGTGGCAGTCGCGCCCCGCGTAATTTTGCGCAGGAAGACGCCCCGTGCCGCAGGGAGCTGGGCAATTTCGGTCAGGGTTTTGCCGTCGACCGCCTTGTTGGTGACATATACGTCCACGCCTTCTATCGGAACGCTTAACAACTCCGGGTCTTCGACTTCAGCGCCCCCTTCCCCAACCACTCTCAGAAGCACTTCACGGGCACCCGCAAGCGCCACCACATCGTTCTCGTGCAACACTGTGTCCGCGGTGGCATCTTCAATCTTCCCCTCGCGGCGTACGCGCAGTACAAAAATGCGCGCATCCGGCACCAATGCCTCGGCTTCGATAGCGCGCAGTCCCGCGACCTTTCCGCCTGGTTTCACGCGGAACGCACGTATTTCCCAACGATGCCAAGCCGACCCTGGTCCGCCAAGTTCCTTGCTGCCGCCATTCTTTTCTTCGTAGTCCTTACAGGCGCCGACAAGATCCAAGCGCAGTATCGCCGGACCTAGGAGCGCGATAACAAGCGCCGAACCGACGGTGCCGAAAATGTAAGTCACCGCGTACGCGACCGGCATTGAGTTCAACAGGCTTTTAGTCTGGTCGGCCGCCAACCCGAGCCGGTTGATGGCGTCCGTTGAGAGGCCCATCGCAGCAGAGATTGTCTGCGACCCAGAGTACAACCCTGCTGCGTATCCGAGGTCATAGCCGGCTATCTTCGCAATCGCGACGGGGACCAACAGACAGAACACACATTGGACCGCGGCAAAGATAGCTTGCGGCAAGCCATCCTTGGCGACACCGCGGACAAACTGTGGACCGACGCCATAGCCGACGGCGAATAAAAACATCAGGAAGACAGTTGCCTTCAGGGGCGGGGAGATGGTTATACCGATTTGCCCGATTATGACTCCCGCTAGCAGCGTAGCAGTGACTGACCCCAGGCCGATGCCCTTGAAGGTGAACTTGCCGAAGTAATATCCGAAGGCCAGCGTGAGGAAAATGGCGATCTCCGGGTACTGTCGGAGGGTCTCAGCAAGCCACGTCAGGATGAACATCGTCAACCTCCCTTGATACGCCTCGGGTCGTTTTATACGTTCTACGCGGACGCCTGAGCCTTCCACGCGTTAACTGCCACTTGCACAACGGTCGTGAGTTGCT
This sequence comes from uncultured Acidobacteriota bacterium, assembly GCA_963831545.1. GTDB lineage: Bacteria > Acidobacteriota > Terriglobia > Acidiferrales > UBA7541 > Acidiferrum. The sequence continues at coordinate 190,917 of CAWHQX010000011.1, read as the reverse complement.
CGCCGATTTTGGAATACGCCTCGTCCGGCAGATTGGCGAGCGACACTCGCACCGACCAATCCGGACCGGCAAAGCCGCTTCCGTTGAGAAGCACTGTCGAGAATTTCTCCGCCAACGCGAATAGAACATCAAAGGGGTGATAGTTTTTCTTAAGGAATTCGACGAACGCGGGGCCGTGTGTCTTCTCAGCCCACACCATGATGTCGAGAGTCGCGTAGTAATCAGCACGCATCGCATCTGGAGGGAGGGGCAGATTCATTCCGGCCCACAAGGCCTGCAATCGACGTTTCACAATTTCCTTGGTGAGTTTCTTGTAGCGGTCGTCCTTGTCCAGAAGGGCAAAGAGCGAGAACAACGTCATCTGAACCTGTTGTGGCAGCGACAGACCGGCTGTGTGATTCAGCGCTACGCAACGGCTATCCGCTACCATACGGTCGATGAACTTGATCTGTTCTGGATGAAGCGTCAGAGGCCCATAGCGAGTATTCAATTCCCGACGAATACCCTCAGGCAGCTTGGCGATTGCTTTGTCGAAAATATTGTCCTCATGAATCGCAACAACTCCCAGGCGCCATCCGGTGCAGCCGAAATACTTCGAAAACGAATACACGCCGATTGTGTTTTGTGGGACTTCAGCCATTAAGGAGCGGAAGCCGGGCACGAAGGTCCCGTACACGTCATCGGTGACCACGATTAAGTCCGGTCGATTGTTCTGAACCAGGGCAGCCAATCGCTGCATGGAGTTCGCGCGCATAGCGACGGAGGGAGGATTGCTTGGATTGACAAAGAACAACGCTTTAATCGTTGGGTCTTTGAGCTTGTCAATCTCCGCATCTGGATATTGCCAGGTGTGCCGCCCATCACTCGAGGACACTTCACTCGCATTCATTTCCACTACATTGAAATGGAACCGGTCGAGATGACAGACCTCAATATACGGAGTGAACATGGGGAGAGCGAGCGCTACCTTGTCTCCTCGATGCAATAGGTGGTTCACCATCAGAGAATCAAAGATGTAGCACATTGCCGCTGTGCCACCCTCGACCGCGAAAATGTCAAACTTCCCAGCCGGTGGTTTGCCGCCGCACATTTCTTTGGCCAGGTATTCGTGCACCACGCGTTCGGCATGAACCAGCATGCGATCCGGCGACGGGTATTGGTCCCCGATAATGCTGTCGATCAACTCATGTACGAAAGCGTCCGCGTTGAACTTGAATTCCTTCACGGCATATTCGACGGCCGCCTGAATCAGACCAATCCCGGGGGCGTTGGGATTTTTTGCCACAAAATCCGACAAGCGTTTTGCTATCCCGGCCCTTTGAGGCATTCCCCCAAGGTCGGACTCGTCCCATACCCTCTTCGATTCCTGAATTGCAAACGTGCCCAAAGTGAAAAAAGCATCGCGGGGAGTCGTTGCAATCCAGTTGGGGTTTCCGCGACCGGCATTGAGCATTGTCTGCGTGCTCTGCCGAGAGGCGTCGCCGGCCAATTGGATCAATTTATCCTTCAGTTCGAATGGGCTGAGCTTTTCAAATTCTTGCTGCTGTTTGAGACTTACGGAAAGATGAGACCGTATAGGAGTCGCCATAACTGTCCTCCTTGGACGAAATGAATCTGCCCTTGCTTCGAATTCCTCGCTTGCGAATCGATCGTCTACTACAGCTCCAACCAATCGAACTTAATGGCCGGACGCACTGCGCGCAGCCTTGCCCTTCTCGTGCTTTGCTGCATTCGTTGGAGTTTTCACTGGCGCTTTCAGCGACTGCAGAAACGCCGGATTCAACAGTTTCAGCCCGAGTGCCGCGGTGAAGCCGTGAATCTCCTTCACGTCTAGCTTGCGCATGAACTCGATAGTCTGCGCATTGATGACTTGTCCCGGCACCATAATCGGGAATCCGGGTGGGTATGGGATTACAAAGCTGGCTGAAACCAACTCCGGTCCTTCCTTCAGGCGTTTGTCGATATCCGGGCTGGATAGTTTTATGTGCTCGCATTGTTTCTCGCGATACGCCGCGAAGAATGCGGAGCGCATATCCCCTTCGCTGGTTTTGCTGGAAGGATCCTCACGGAACCGATCGAAGAAGCAGCTGAAGTTGGGAAGATCTGGCACATCGGTCATCAGTGATTTCACGCGCGCTTGGAACGCTTGTTTCACGGCGCTGCCCCCCTCGCCAAGCTTTTTCTCAATCCCCTGTGAGATCTGGACGAGAACCTTGATAAGTTGAGCAATGTCGCTGCGCGTGTTGTTAATGTTGGTCTGAAGCAGAACGCTGTTACGGGACGTCTTGTTCAGCTGAATGTCAAAGTCAGCGGCGAGCAGGTTTTTGAATTGTGTACCGTCGAATCCCGCCGACCCGCAAACTAGCGTGAGCCGGGTTACGTCAAGCGAGAATTCATCTTCCTTGAAAGCCTTCACGGCGGTGGCCCAGTTCACGCCTGGGGTTAGATAGTCGACAAATCCTGAATTACGGAACTCCGCCGGGATCATCTCGTCGGCGCCGAGCACGCGGAAGTATTTCGAAATCAGCGGATGCGAGTTGACTTCGCGCCTCACGTCCAGCGCCAGTTGGATGGCCCGGTTTACCAGCTCGTAGCCTTCCAACTCCATCTGGCGTCGCGCTACATCCAGCGTCGCAATAATCTGAAGGTTCGGTGAAGTCGAAGCGTGCGTGAACACCGCTTCGTGGAATTGTTCCTCAACGGTGTGATAGTCCTGGTCTTTGACCAGTACCATCGAGCCCTGGCGTAAACACGACATGGATTTGTGAGTCGAGTTAGTTTGGTAAACCCGGAGACGTACTTTGTCGGGATTGGCGAGCAATCGCGTTTCGAGCAGTGTTTTCTCGCTGCCTTTCAAGTCGGCGCCCAGTTTCTTTTCTTGCTCCAGGTACGCCGCACGGTACGCGGGGTCTTTGAACTTTTTCTCCAGGGTTGCGGCTGCCCCCATGGCAGTGCGCCGCCGGTAGAACGGAGTCCACCTGGCGAAACCAAACCACGCTTCATCCCATAGGAAAATGAGGTCCGGCTTGATCGCCAGGCATTCTTCCATAACGCGCTCGACGTTGTAGATATGTCCGTCAAACGTGCAGTTTGTAAGCACCAGAAGTCGCGCGCGATCCAGTCGACCCTCGGCTTTCAAATCAAGCAACGCTTTCTTGATGGTGCGCAGCGGGACCGCCCCATACATCGAGTACTGTGTCAGGGGATACGCTTCGACGTACAAGGGAAGGGCGCCGGAAATTACCGCGCCATAGTGATGCGACTTATGGCAATTCCGATCGACCAACATGATGTCGCCGGGCCCTAGCAGCGCCTGCTCCACCATCTTGTTCGAAGTCGAGGTCCCGTTCGTCACGAAGAAGACATGATCCGCTCCGAATGCTCGCGCCGCCTTGTCCTGAGCCACCTTGATGTTGCCTGTAGGCTCCAGTAGGCTGTCCAGTCCACCGGTCGTAGCTGACGACTCCGCAAGAAATAGATTTATGCCGTAAAACTGACCCATATCGCTAATCCAGTTCGATTTAAATATGGACTTCCCTCGAGCGACCGGCAGGGCATGAAATGTTCCGATAGGACGCTGCGCGTATTTCTGCAGGTTATCGAAATAGGGAGTGTCGAATCGATCGGCAACTCCATCAAGAATGCTGAGATGAAGCTCCAGTGGTTCTTCGACTTGGTAGAAAACCCTACGGATGCAATCCGCCGAGACGTCGCCCGCCACTTTCTCCACCTGGCGGTCACTGAGGAAATAAATGTCCAGCTCGGGGCGCAGCTGCTTCAGGCCCTGAGCGAGTGCCATGCTGTAATCGGCCGAACTTGAGTCAAATCCGCTTCCGGCAAGATGGCTGGTCAGAAATTCACGCAGCACTGGGGCGTCGTGAGACGAGGCGAGCGGAATTCCCTCGTAAATAATCACGGCTTCCACGCTACCATTCAGAATGGTCGCCAGTACCGCGTCCTCATAAGTGCCAACAAACACGGGCTCATAGATGAATTTGTCCACGGGCCGCCGTAGCCTCCGGAGATCCTGCGCCAGCTCCTGCCAGACTGAGCGGCGCGCCGGACTCACCACGAGCACTTCGAAGTAAGGTCGTCGTGCTGCCGATTCTTCTCCCGGAACGGGGACCTGTTCACCAAGATTTATGGCGGCTTGTCCTTCTCCCTCCCAATCCGCGGCGTTGGAGCGATACGAGTGTGTCAGTAATGCGGCGCTCATCGACTGAACCAAGCGAGCCGTACCAGATGCGTCACTCGAGGCGATGCGTTCCCCCAGCGCCTTCAGCAGGGTTTGTCCGGGATAGGCAAAATAGTCTTCCCACTGACGCAATTCATTGAAGCACTTCGTGACAGCCGCTTGATGTTTGCCCGGAGTCTGCTGCTTCGTCGATCTGTCCCACAAGCGAGCTTCTTGCAACAACGCCCGCCAGCGATCGAACCTTGCTTCCGCGGCCATAAGGAATTGGTCCACTCGAGGAGCGGACGCATTTGTTGCGGTACTCATATGATCCTCCCGACAATTCACACTTGGTTTGGCATGACCGGTGTTCGATTTGCTGTGACCTTAATTTGGGTCTGTGAAGACATTTAGCAGTGCTGAATAACCGCAACAACTAGGGAAATCCCTAGTTTCATCGCGTGAAATTGTCTCTTACCCTGCAAATACAAATGGCGAAAGAATTTGCAGTATCGATCTTTCGCATGGTTGCCGGTTCGCCGGGTTACGAAAGATGCTGCCAAGAGAACGTTGTTTCATTCGGAGCCGCAGCAAATTGCCGAATCTCCGCAGTCGGAACGCAACGGAATTCGTTTTTTACGTATCTCTGCGATTCAGAGAGGTCCTTGTATGAATTGTCTGAACGCGTATTACCCCAACGTTCGCTTTTCATTTAACTCCGCAATTGCGCTTGGATGCGGTGCGAGAACAAAGATCCGTCTCCGTAAAACAACTTCAATTTGTTTGTTCTGTGCAGTCTTTTTCGTCGCCGGCTCGCAATCAGCTCGCGCGCAAGGACAAGAGGCGACGCCGTCCCAAATAGAGGCTCTTCAAAAGAAACTGGACAATCTGCAGAACCAGATGGCAGAGGTGCAGAGCGAACTGAAGCGCATTTCGGGTGCTCCTGCCAAAGCTCCAACTGCAGCAGCCGCACCCGCTCCAGCGGCGGCTGTTGCCACATGGCAGAGTGAAGAAAAGACGCAAGTGGAATCGGAACTGACTCCGAAAAAAGAGGAAATTAGCAACACAACTTCGACCTATCGCACCTTTGCGCAGGATCCGCTGGCCGCCCCGCGCATCAATAACGAACCGCTGGACCCGCGTTTTCCGGGATATTTCCGGCTGCCAGGTACGAGCACATTATTGCGGATAGGCGGTTATGCCAAAACTGACTTTATCTACGATTTGAAGCCGGCAGGAAATGTCGATAGCTTCATTCCGGCCACGATCCCAATTCCGGCTCCGGCCGCATTTACGAACACGACCATATCGGTACGACCGACGCGCATCAATCTTGACTTCCTGGTTCCGCTGAAGTCAGGCGAATCGATCAGATTCTTCGTTGAAGCGGATCTTTTCGGTTCCAACGCAACCACTCCAAGATTGCGCCATGCTTACGGACAAGCAAAGAATTTCCTGATCGGCCAGACCTTCTCTAACTTCATGGATCCTGACGCGGGGACTGACCAGCTCGACTTCCAGGGCCCAAACGCGCAGGTTTCCATTCGCAACCCACAATTTCGTTACAGTCTTTTGGTCGCAGAAAAGACGACCTTCAGCCTATCGGTTGAGAAGCCCAACTCGGACGTAGCATTCACCACCCCCGATTTCAGTGCTCAACCGAACAGCCCTGCGCCTGACGGAGCCTTGAAGCTGCGGCGTGAAATGGACGGCGGCCATGTGCAGGTTTCCGCATTGTTTCGAGATGTAGCGGCGTATCTGCCAGATGGCCGGCATGACTCCGTGTTCGGGTGGGGCTTCAATCTGGCGGGATCGGAAAAGTTATGGAGGCAGAATACCATCGTTTATCAGGGAGCTTACGGGAATGGCATCGAACGCTACATCAATGATACGTCTGGCTTGGGAATCGACGCGGCGGTCACCAGCTTGCAGAATCCCGAACTCAAAGCGCTGCCCGTATTCGCAACCTACGCGGGTTTGCAACATTTCTGGCTTAAGGGCTTGCGCTCAAGCGTGGTATACGGCTTTGTCCAAGTCCAAAACACCGAAGCCCAGCCCGGCTCCGTATTTCACCAAAGCAATTATGCGGCGGGTAACCTGATCTGGAATCCTTACGGCTCATTGACCTTGGGCACGGAATTCCTTTATGGCTGGCGAGTAAACAAAGACGGCTCTACGGGCAATGCGCCGCGGATTATGTTCAGCGCAAAATACAACTTTGTCAGGGCGCAATCGGCCGAATGAGAAGAGCGAGCTCGCGAGACGATGTTTCATAAGCTGCGTAAGACCCAGGCCAAGGCATGGCTTGTTCCGTTGGTTTATGCGGCGGCGGCACTTACGTCTGGCGTGACGGTAGCCCGCCTGGCCAATGTGCTCCTACCAGGCTTCGCTTCCACTGTCAGCGCGAACGCCGCAATCGGCATTTACTCTTCCATTGCGTCCGGTATGCTCGCCCTCACGGGCATTGTATTCTCTCTGACCTTTGTCATGGTGCAATTCAGTGCTACAGCCTACTCCCCGCGGCTTGTTTTGTGGATCGCCCGTGACCCCGTGATCTCCCATGCGATCGGTGTTTTTACTGCAACATTTCTTTACGCGCTGGTTGCGTTGGCTTGGGTCGACCGTGGGGGCACCGGCCGAGTTCCGTTAGTCGGCATAGTAGTGGTAACCGCGCTGCTTATCGTAAGCGTCATCATGTTTATTAGTCTCATCCAACGTGTGAGTATGCTGCAGGTTACCAGGATGTTGGTCTTCACGGGTGATCACGGTCGCAAAGTTATTGAGAATCTGTATCCCCCATTAGATACGCCTGCGTCTTCAGGCTTTGCTGAAATCTCTCATTTTCCTAGTGTCCAGACGCTTGTGCATCACGGCCATCCGGAGATCGTCCAAGCTTTGGATGTGCCGGCACTGGTGCAGATTGCCAGCAGGGCCGGATGTGTCATTGAATTCGCTGCCGCCGTTGGTGATTCTGTCTTTGATTTGACCCCGATTCTGCGGGTTGTTGGGGAAGGGGGCCGAATCGCTGAGTCACAGCTGAGGAGTGCGATTGATCTAGGCGGCGAGCGTACTTTCGAGCAAGATCCTAAATATGCCATCCGATTGCTGGTCGACATCGCCATCAAAGCCCTGTCTCCGGCGATTAATGATCCGACCACAGCGGTACAGGCACTGGACCAGATTGAAGATCTTTTGCTCCGTCTGGGCCGACGCCGTTTAGAAATTGGCGCCTTTCGCGACTCTGACGACAACATCCGAGTCCTCATTGCCTTTCCGAGCTGGGAGGACTTCCTGCGCTTGGCATTCGATGAGATTTGTTTCTATGGTGCCAATAGTGTGCAAGTTATGCGTCGAATGAGGGCCCTCATCAGTGAGATGATCTCTGTACTGCCCGAAGAACGTCATCATGCTCTACGGCATCGGCAGCAGCGGCTGCAGTCCATCATCGAGCGGTCGTTTGGCAACCCGGAAGACAAACAGGATGCATCGGCAGAAGATCGGCAGGGGCTCGGAACCTCGCGACCGAAGTAATCGCTGACTTTCCTTCTACGAAGCAAGCATCGTCGCAAACATTGCTTTCTCTTGCCCTCAGAATGGTTGAGGCACTGAAGAGAATCGACCCATCGACAGAGAAATCACGTGAGCAGCACCGTCTGGAAAATCGCGACAACGATGACCGCTGTCACAGCGGCACTGTCAGGAAAACTCGCGGTTGCGATCACCAGCGCAACGCCAACGTTTCGCGCTGCCGTAGTCAGGGCAACCGCCCGGCGAATTCCAATCATTTGGCCCCCAACTATCCAGCCGGCAGCCAGACTGAGCAGTATCAGGAGAGTGAGCCCCACAAAGCCTACCCATCGGATTTCCGCGAGAGTCTTATATTGCAGACTAATGATCAATGCAAAGACCACGAGACTCAGGACCGCGCTAAGGAGATTCGCTCGCTGTCTGCAACTTTGCCGCATGCTTCTGAAGTCTGGAGTGAACCAGCATCCCGATTCCCAGCGGCAGGATTTGGGTCATCAGAAGCGTTGTTACAATCTTGAACGTATCGATTTTCAAGTTTGCTCCGCGAGCCATAAGAGGTAAGAGAAAGCTCAATAGAATTGGCGCAAGAATCGCAGAGGACGCCGCCAAAACCACCATTAGTCCGACAGCAACGTTAACGTTGCCTTTGGCCATCGCTGTCAACGGTGGAGCGAACGGGGCTGCGGGACACGCGGCAACCAGTAGAAATCCGGCAGTCACCATGGGAGCGGTATGGAACAGATATAAAAGGAGAATGGCTGCTGCGGGGACCAGGACGTAATTTGCCAGCGCTGCACGGGCAAGAAGACCTGCATTCTTAAGTACGCTTGCGAGATCACCGAATGACACGCCAAGTCCCGTCGCCACCATCATCTCAATGAGAAGAATCAAGACGAGCGGGTTGACGAGTTTATCCGGTGAGAACAATCAGCTCTCCTAGCGAGGTTACCCAAACCACACCTCGATAGGCACGCCCAGTTATCAATCCGGTAGAAATTCGACAATGAGGGCCGCCTACGGTCGAAAATTGAGGTAAACGCAGCTTTGCCGACTCTCCATTTTCTTCATCGCTATTCTCACTGTTGCTTTTGCGAGAAAGCTGTCCGGACGGCAACTAGGGAAATCCCTGATCACTGCGTCATTTTTCAAATCGACTTCAAAGTGAACTAGGGGTTTTCCCAGTAGCCGTCCAGAGCTTCTTTGCCTTAGGATGCGTGTATTGAAGTCCTGGAATCGCCTCAAGTCACCGTGGAATGGCAAAGAGCATCGCCTGTCTCGGGGTGCACGTACCGGGCCGGCTCTCGGTCCGTGGCCGTCCTCTGGACTCGTCTCGGAAATGCACCGGCTCACGAACTATAACGAAGACGGCTACGCACTACGGACAACGCTCCGTCTGAAAGGATCGGTCGAAAGCCGAAAGAAGAGAGGATAACATTTATGCTAGAGGGCGATCTTAATTTTGCGATAGCGCGATTGGGCCCGTGCCGCTTTCCTTCACCGTTATCCGGCGTACGATTTACCTGCGACGACGAACGTGTGCTGTTTCACGCGCGACTGGAGGACATAAAGTTATGGATCGCAGAACGTGCGGATCCTCCCGCGATGGAGGCAGCGGGACCGAGGGAGAATCTCTTTTTCGATCCCTCAAAACTCGTTTGCGGAATAGTGACCTGCGGTGGGCTCTGTCCAGGGTTGAACGATGTGATTCGCTCCATCGTCCTGAGCCTGTACCACCACTACGACGTGAATAAGGTGTATGGGTTCCGCTTTGGCTATGAGGGCCTCGTGCGCCGGTACGGCCACGAGCCTCTCAAACTATTGCCAGAGTCGGTCAAGCGAATTCACGAGACCGGCGGGACTGTTTTGGGCTCTTCGCGTGGGCCTCAGGACCCGGCGGAGATGGTCCAAACCCTCGCAGACCTGAAGATCGGTATCCTCTTCGCCATAGGCGGCGACGGCACCCTTCGGGGAGCGCAGAAAATCGCCGAAGAAGCGAGTCGGCAAGGGATGGCCCTCAGCGTCATTGGCGTCCCGAAGACCATCGACAACGACGTCTCCTTCGTTCAAAAGACCTTCGGTTTCGAGACAGCGGTTTCCGAAGCGCGCCGAGCCATTTATGCGGCCAACACCGAGGCAGAGGCTGCGACCAACGGCATCGGACTGGTAAAATTGATGGGCCGCGACTCCGGATTCATCGCAGCCTATTCCGTCCTGGTCGACAGCCAGGCGAACTTTTGTCTTGTTCCCGAAGTTGCGTTTACTCTCGATAAATTCCTGGCTGAACTCAAGTTACGCCTCGATCGCAGAGGCCATGCAGTGATTGTTGTCGCGGAAGGTGCGGGCCAAGATCTCTTGCAAAAAAGGGCGGACTGCGACCCTTCGGGAAACGTCCAGTACGCAGACATCGGAATTTTCCTGCGCGACACGATTGGAGAGCACTTTAAGACTACAGGTACGAAAGTAAGCATCAAGTACATCGATCCGAGCTACATCATCAGGAGCGTGCCGGCAAACCCACATGACTCGGCCTTCTGCCTCCTTCTTGCACACAACGCCGTGCATGCAGGAATGAGTGGCAGAACAAACATGGTGGTCGGTTTCTGGAACCACCAGTTCACCCATGTACCTATATCGCTCGCCACATCACAACGAAAAAAGATTGACCCCAAGGGAACCCTTTGGAACAGCGTCCTCGCCTCCACCGGCCAACCGTGGCGAATGAGTTGATACCCTACGCTAAGGTTGGGAGGGCTTCTTTGCGGCGTTCTTTGGCCCACTGTTGTTTCTTTGCTTCCACCTCTTTTGCAGAGGGCGGATAGCTTTAAAAACATTCTTGATATCGCTGTCAGCTGTCTTCCAAATTTTGTCGGAGTCAGAGCGAATTAACCTGACGCTAACCAACATGCGCCAGGCGAGTTCGCGCGCTCTTGCATCAATGAGTTTCGATGCCGAGTGTGCCTTGGTGGTTGGTGTAAGTTTCCATGTTGTAGTAGACATACCCCAGTGATAACCAAAGTAGGGGCCAAAGACACCCAATTGGCACTGGTCGCCACGCCCAATATCGAACCACTAGATCGGGATTCTCTTCCGGCTTTACCTCGCGAAGTCCCTTAGCGGTCAATTCGCGGGTAACGGCACAATGGATTTGGTTGTTGAGCTGCTCTGGAGGTCTTGAATTTGCTAAAATCGGCTTTTCTGTCGCCGTTGTAACGCCCATCTTGCGCAAACAACGAAGCACCGCTCATTAGAAATAAAATGAATCCTAAAACAATCAGCCTTCGCATTTCTTTCCCCTTTTTATCAGTATTTCTCCGGAATGAATTTGTGCCGCTTGACCGATGCCTGATCGTTGTAGCCATGTTTTTCCGAGCGCTTCGGTAGCTCAATCTTCTCCCGGGGAACTTTCTTGTAGGGAATTATGCTCAGCAAGTGAGAAATGCAGTTCAGCCGAGCCCTGCGCTTATCGTCGGAGCGAACCAGGTGCCATGGGGCATGTTTTGAGTCCGTAGCCTCGAGCATGCGATCCCTGGCACGCGAATAGTCATACCAGCGGCGAAACGATTCCAGGTCCATGGGACTGAGCTTCCACTGGCGGAGAGGATCCTTGAGGCGCGCTTCGAACCGGCGTTGTTGCTCCTTCTGGCCGACCTCCAGCCAGTATTTGATGAGGATAATTCCGGCATCGGTGATGTATTTTTCGACCGTCGGGCAGAGCTTCAGAAACTCGCGGTATTGTTTGTCCGAGCAAAAGCCCATGACGTGCTCAACGCCGGCGCGGTTGTACCAGCTACGGTCAAAGATCACGACCTCGCCTGCGGCTGGAAAATGTTGCATGTAGCGCTGGATGTACATCTGACTTTTCTCGCGGTCGGAAGGGGCCGGCAGCGCGATCAAGCGAGATACGCGCGGGCTGACCCGCTCCGTCATGGCGCGAATTGTGCCACCTTTGCCTGCGGCATCCCGTCCCTCGAAGACAACAATGATCCTGAGACCTTTGTATTTAACCCAGTCCTGCAATCTGCAGAGTTCCGCCTGGAGCCGCTTCATTTCTTTTTCGTATTTTTTCTTCTTCAAGAATTTATCTTCCTGTGACGCGTCGTTTTTGGCCATTGAAAGTTTGCTCCTCTTTCGCAATAAAGACTCTTTTACGGGGTAGGTGACGGCGCTGGCGCAGCCGTCCCACTCGTGCTACTCCACTGCGCATCATTCAGATTCCAACCGCCGCCCAGCGCTCGATACAGATTGACAAGGGACACCTTGCGACCGAGGTCGTAGATGATGGCCGACTGCTCTGCCGGATACATTTGGATCTGCGCATCAATGATCTCGAGATAGCTTGCGAGGCCGCTGTCATATCGGATGCTCGACAGCCGAACTGACTCACGATATGCCTCGACGGAGCCGAGCTGTTCCGCGTACGCATTGGCCAGCTCTTGATGGGCTGAGAGCGACGTTGAGACCTCGCCAAAGGCCTGCGTAACGGACTTCTCAAAGGCGATCTTTGCCTGGTCGCGTTGCGCCAGAGATGCCCGATATTCATTCTTTAAACGGCCAGCCGTAAAAAGAGGACCAGCCAAATTTCCGGCGAGGCTCCACGCCCTTCCGGCACCTGTGAGTTCCGAAAGTTGCGGGCTTACTCCACCTAGCACTCCCGTCAAGGAAATCGTCGGAAAAAAATTGGCTTTTGCGACGCCGACGTTGGCGTTTGCAGCAATGAGATTCTCTTCTGCTTGCTGGAGATCGGGCCGACGCTCCAACAATTGTGACGGCAACCCGGTGGGCACCTCCGGCGGGTCAAACTGGTCGGCCAAAGCGCTGCCGCGGGCAATCGGGCCGGGGGCGCGCCCCAAAAGCAAATTCAACGCTGCCTCTTGCGCCACGATCTGTCTCCGCAAGTCTGGGATCACAGCGGCGACGTTCGCAAGCGCCGCTTGTGCCCGAGCAACCTCTAGACCGGAAGCCGCGCCGCCCTCAAGCCGGTGCTGAAAGATGTCCAGAGTAACCTGAAAACTCTTGACCGTTCGACTCGCAACCTCGACATCGGCATCGAGTGCTCGCAGTTGAAAGTATCCCTGCGCAACTTCCGACAGAACCAGGAGTCGAATATCGCGCCTGGCATCCTCGCTGCCAAAATACGCGGCCCGCTGTGCTTCATTCAGTTTGCGGATACGCCCGAACAGGTCAATTTCCCAGATGGTGCTGAAGTTGTAGGCATAATACGTGTGGTTCGAAACGAGGGGGTATGGAGCCTGCTGCCCGGAAATGCTTCCGCCATATCCTACCTGAGGGTAATATTGGGAACGAGCCACGCCGGAGAGTGCACGTTCCTGCTCTACCCTCGCGAAGGCTACTTGTAAGTCATAGTTGTTCTTGAGAGCTTCCCGTATCAGGCCTTGCAGAACCGGATCCTTGAATAAATCGAACCACGCCAAATCCGCCTCGGAACTCGTGCTTATCTGTCTCTCTGCATAGAAGTCCGCCGGAGGCTGGATCTCCGGGCGCTTGTATTTGGGGCCCACGCTGCAGCCGGTCAAGAGAAGTGACAGAAGCACAACTGCGCTGGTGATTCGCATCAGTCGTGGCCTCCTTCGAGTACGGCGGGTTGCTCCACGACCACGTGAGGTTTTTTCTTGGCGATGCGCTCAACCACCACAAACAGGACGGGTACGAGGAAAACTCCAAGAACGGTTGCGGCACCCATGCCGGTGATCACTGAACTCCCCAGCACCTTCCGACCAATAGCGCCTGCTCCCTTCGCCGTCCAAAGAGGAACGCATCCCAGAATAAACGCGAACGACGTCATCAGGATTGGTCGCAAACGCAACCGGGCACCTTCAAGTGTGGCTTCCACCAGCTCCTTTCCTTTTGAGTGTTCCAATACTGCGAACTCAACAATCAGGATGGCGTTCTTGGCAGTGAGTCCGATCAGCATCACCAGGCCAATCTGTGCAAAGACGTTGTTATCGAATTTGCGTAGAAGCAGCCCGCCGTAGGCACCCAGAACCGCCACAGGGACTGATAGAAGCACGCTGAAAGGAAGCGACCAACTCTCATACAGTGCCGCCAGAATCAGAAACACAAATAAGAAGGACATCCCAAAAACCATCGCTTGCCCGCCTTCGGCCTTTTTTTCTTGGAACGACATATCGCTCCACGCGTATCCGAATCCTGAGGGCAAGACTTCCTTCGCAACTTGTTCCATCGCCGCCATCGCCTGCCCCGAACTGACACCGGGAGCTGGCGTACCGTTAATCTGGATGCTGCGAAACAAATTGAAACGGTTCGTGTACTCGGGCCCAGAAACTCGCTTGATCGTGACTAGTGAGGCCAACGGCGTCATATCGCCCTTGGAGTTGCGAACGTAGAAGTTGCTAATCTGATCCGCGCTGTTGCGGAACTGAGGTTCTGCCTGGAGGTACACCTTCCACTGCCGTCCGAAGCGATTGAACTGGTTCACATAAGCGCCGCCAAGGAATGCCTGCAATGTCTGGAACACCTCGCCGAACTGAAGTCCTTGCTTAAGAATTCGATCTTGATCGACATCCACAAACAGCTGCGGTACGGACGGACGGAAGGTCGTGACCAATGACGCGATTTCTGGACGCTTGCGCGCGGCTTGCGTCAATTGTTCCAGAGTATCCCATAGCTGTTGAAGGCTTCCGCCGCTACGATCTTGCAACATAAACGTGAACCCGCCCGCGGTGCCCAGGCCGGGAATAGCAGGAGGACCGAAGGCAAAAGCCATACTCTCCGGGATTTCCTTGCTCAATTTCTGGTTTAGGCTGCGCATCAAGCCAGTAGCGGAAAGCTCATCGGTTTTGCGCTCTTCCCACGGTTCAAGTTGAAGGAAGTAAAAACCGGTGTAGGAGGCAGAGGTGTTTGAAAGTAAGCTGAAGCCGGAGATTCCGCTGAAACTCTGAACGCCGTGCATGTGCGCCAGCATTTCGTCAATCTTGCGCATCACAGCATCAGTCCGCTGCAATGAGGCCGCATCAGGGAGTTGTATCTGCAGGAATGCATAGCCCTGATCCTCTTCCGGTATAAAACTCGTGGGGAGGCGCCGGCCCATTCCCACGGCAATCACGGAGATGCCGACGAGGAACAGCATCGCAAGCGCCCACCTACGAATAAGAAGATGGCTCCAACTCACATAACCGCCGGTCATCTTTTCGAATGCACGATTGAACAGATCGAAAAATTTCCCCAGTGGACCTTTCGACTTTTTGCGGGGACGAAGCAGCATCGCAGACAGCGCAGGGGAGAGCGTCAAAGCATTGAAGGCAGAAATAAGCACTGAGATAGCGATCGTGATTGCGAATTGCTGGTTCAGCAGTCCCTTGATGCCGCCCAACGCCGCCATAGGCACGAACACCGCAGAGAGCACCAACGCTATGCCAACTACCGGACCGGACACTTCTTCCATGGCCTTGTGAGTTGCGTCCTTCGGCGATAGTCCATGTTCAATGTGGTGCTCGACGGCTTCGACAACGACAATCGCATCGTCCACCACGAGGCCAATGGCGAGGATCAGGCCGAACAGCGACAGGGTGTTAATCGAAAAACCAAGAATGGGGAATATAGCGAATGTACCAATAAGTGAGACTGGTACCGCCAGCAGCGGAATCAGAGTCGCGCGCCAATTCTGGAGAAACAGAAACACCACGATGATAACGAGGACTAGCGCCTCAAGGAGGGTGCTGATGATCTCTTTCATCCCTTCTGTAATTGGAAGAGTCGTGTCCATGGCGACGACATACTCGAGGCCACCCGGAAAATTAGATTTCAATTCCTCCATTTGCTCCTTGACTTGTTTCGCTACGGCCAAGGCGTTCGAACCTGGGGCCTGATAAACCGCGATAATGACGGCCGGTTTCCCGTTGTAGCGTCCGATCTGCTGATAGACGAGGGATCCCAGTTCAATCCGCGAAACATCTTTGAGCCTGACCGTCGAGCCATCGGGATTCTGACGAACGATGATGTTGCCAAAATCTTCGGGATTCACGAGACGGCCGGGCGCGCGAACAGCGTAAGTGAACTGCTGGCCTTTGGGGGCGGGTTCGGCACCAATCTGGCCGGCAGGATTCACAGCGCTTTGTTGCTGCACGGCGTTTGTCAAATCCGTGACGGTCATTCCGAGTTTCGTCAACTGGTCCGGCTTTACCCATATGCGCATGGCATAGTCGGCAGCACCAAAGTTCGTGACTTGTCCGACTCCCGGGACGCGCAGAAGCGCGTCGTTGATATTGATGGTCGCGTAGTTGCCCAGGAACTGGCCGTTGTACGTGCCGTCTGGCGAATAGACAGAGAGCACCAGCAGCGGAAGACCCATCAGTTTCTTTACGGTCACGCCATATTGGTTAACCGAAGTGGGGAGATTGGGGCTGGCCTGGGATACCCGGTTCTGCGTGTTCACCTGGTCGATGTCCACGTTGGTGCCGACATCGTAGGTCACCTTAAGCGTCATGGTGCCGTCGTTCGCGTTCGTGGACATCATGTAAAGCATATTGTCCACACCGTTCATTTGCTGTTCCAGCGGCGTGGCAACGGACTGTTCAATCGTCAGCGCGTCCGCGCCCGTATACGTGGCTGATACATTTATTTGTGGTGGGACGATATCGGGCAGTTGAGCGACTGGCAACTTCATCATCGCCACGAGCCCCCCGATTACCGTAACAATCGAGATAACGATCGCGACGATCGGCCGACTAATGAAGAATTTTGACATGGTTACTTCTCACCCTTCATGGCGTTGGCCTGAGTATCTTTGAACGGCGTCGGAGCAACTGTCACTCCCGTCTTCACGCGTTGCAATCCGTCGACGATCACGCTTTCTCCGGGCTGGAGTCCGGATTCAACGACCCACATATCACCGAACTGTGGACCGAGTTTCACTGTCTTAATCGTGACCTTGTTGTCTGAGCCCACGACTCCAACCTGATAGATACCTTGTAGTTCAGAAACCGATTGCTGAGGGATCAGAAATGCAGCGTTACGCAATTCCGTAATCGCTCGAATGCGTGCGTACTGACCAGGGCGTAGCACGTTGCCTGGGTTTGGAAACTCTCCGCGTACTTGAATGGTCCCCGTTCTTGAGTCCACTTCGCGGTTGACGAACCGCACGCTTCCCCGCTGAGGATAGAGCGTCCCGTCCCCTAGAATCAGTTCCAGATTCGGCTGTTTGGACTGACCGGGCTTGTTCCGCTGAAGCCGCATGTAGTCTTGTTCAGCGATGTTGATGTCAACGTAGATTGGGTTCACAGTCGAGACGGTCGTCATGACCGTAGTCGGGGTAATCAGATCTCCGATTCCGACCTTGGCGACTCCCGCAATCCCAGAAATCGGCGAAGTCACCGTTGTCCAGCCAAGATTCAACTTGGCGTTGTCTAGGGCAGCTTGATCCGCGTCCACCGTAGCGGACGCAGCCCTTTCCGAACTCGTGGCTTTGTCCAGTTCTGCTTGGCTCACGGCCCTTTGGGCCACCAGAGGGGTAAAGCGCCGCACATCGATTTGAGCCTGGCTCAACGCAGCCCGTGCGCGCTCCAGGTTCCCCGTAGCCTGCTCGACCGCCGCTTGTGCCTGTCTTTTATCCAACTGGAACATCGGCTGCCCCTTCTCCACGTAGGAGCCTTCGGTGTAGAGACGGGTAAGCAGAAATCCTTCGACCTTGGGACGAATCTCCGCGTCCACGTTGCCAACCATCGTCCCGACCCATTCCTGATGGATGGGCACATCCTTTTGGACTACCGGTGTGACCGTGACTCCAAGAGGCGGAGAAACTGGCTTTTCTTCTTTAGAAGAACACCCGGCGATCGTGGCAAGCAAGAGCAAGGGAGCAAAGAGAAGCCGCGAAATGCAAACTGGGTGACGAATCGATTTTCTCGCAAAGGAGTGGCGCAGCCGTGGAGGGATCCTGAACTTACATTCTGGAGTCATTCGTTTGGCCTCCGGACTTCGACTGCCGTCGTAGACCAACCGCGCCAAAACGCGGAACGGCCTCTCGGTTCGAGAATCGGTGTTTTCCGGCGCAGGTGCGCCCGACTGGAGATACGCGTCGAGCGATCGGAGTCCCCGATTATTCGCACTGCTCGATCAATGCGCCGGCAACAAATGGTCTGTCACGCACACTCTGTCTAATCCAGGAAATGGCAACAACTAGGGAAAACCCTAGTACCTCGAGAACAGATGTACAGTGTAGGATTGCCAGAGTTAAGACACTCTGTTGGCGCCGACGATGTCGGTCAAGATTGCGATCTCTGGACTCTGCGTAGCCAGATCGAAGAAGCCATCTCTCAGGATCAGGCGTTCGCCTTTGGGAACATCCAGAGTTACCGCGGCGAGGATCTTGCGTCCAGATTGACCGGCGATGTTGGTGTACCCCTTCGACATAGTGCGAAGGAGAGCGACACCTTTGTCGGGGCCCTCCCTGCAGAACACTTCCTTGAGTTCGGCTCGTTCCGATTCGCTGGTGTAGGAAACAATCTGGATGCGATTTTTCGTACTGCCTCCCGATAGGCGACAGATGGAATGGTTGTGGCCGTGTAGATGCCCCCCCACTGAGCAATCGTTGAGAAAGCAAAGAAAGTGAAAGCTACAACCAAAGCCGACAAGGCGCGCATCGAACAACGCGTACGGCACCTCCGACCCAATCGTCTAAGAAACTAAATTACCCATTCAATTCTTGGCTTGCTCTGACAGATCACCGGACGCATCATCCGGCCAGCTATCGTTCGTAGGTTTCCACGATTTGTCTGGGTCGTACAGCTCCATTTCCCTGAAGATCCTTAGAGTGTCTGGGCCCAAGTCCTTTTGGTAGACAATTCCTTCATAACTGACGATGAAGGTTTCGACTCCGGTAACGCGGTAGTCGGCCGGTGCAGCGGCCAGAGCAAAGCCACCGATCATGGCACCCTCGACGACAAAATCCATCTTTCCCAGCGGAGCCGCGGGGCCTTGCCCTTTGAGGATTTTGAAGAAATAGCCGTGATAGGGCTTTGCTTTATCCGTATAGCCCTGCTCCAAAGCATCTGCAATTCCTTCAGAGATTGGTCCGCCCAGGCTTCCATCCGGATTACGCCATACAAGTCCGTCTTGTTTTCCGGGCGTGCTGATAACTCTCTGAGCGTATTGATTCACTTCGGAATTATCGTGTTTTTGCAATGCGTATTCGTGCTGGGCATCCACGTAGTTTCGGCAAATCTGAAGGGCATCCAGTTCGTTCGAGCCGATGCGCCGGTAGAGCATCTCTTGTCGGCCAGCTTTGGTATCGAAGAGCCATTTTCCATTTCGTTTCACAATCGGTATCGGCATCGGCCAGTTCCTGTCTCCCACGATAAGAATGGCCCGTTCCGGTTTTTTCGGGTCGATGGCTATTGAAGTTTTTCGCTGCGCCTCCTCGGCAAATGCGATGGCGATGTTCTTGTCTCGAACAACATCTTCCGAGGCGACCAGATCGTCGCCACCCGGTCCGAGAATCCCTTTCAGCGCCGTCACATCAAAGGTGCTCGCTGCTTTGATGAGTGCGTCAGCAGCGTCCTTCGGAGTTGCAAAGGTTTCCTGGTTTTGCGGCGAAGATTCGGGTGGATTCGCCTGCGCGAATAAACGTGACGAGGTGAGCAACGTCAAGGCGCAAGAGAGGCCAACGATCGACAATCTCACGAAAGCCTTTCGCGCTAGTACATTTGTTTTTCTTGGGTTCATTTTGGTTTCCTCGTTCATGACTTGTCTACCTCCTCCGCCCGCCGCCGCCGCCGCCGCGCGATCCCATACTGGCCGAGCCCCGCGAGCTGCTGGCTCGCGCTGCGCTGCCGCTTCTGCCGCTGGAACCACCACCAAGGGCGGTGCTCCTGTTACTTGCGCCGGATGATCCACCGCGATTGCCACCGCGGTCTCCGCCGCCTGCAGATGAACCACGATTGCCGCCCGAACTACGGTCGCTCGCACGCGGTTGTTGTCCACCCAGTTGACCCTGATTCCCTCGTCCGCCGGATTGACCCCTATTCGCAGAATTTGCTTGATTCTGACGCGCATTGGCCTGCCGATCGGACGCCGACGCTCCTCGGGTTGTTCCACCGTATTTGTTTGCCGTCGAACGATCCGAGTAGGGAGTTCCACCACGGTGTTGAGAGTTGTGTTGCCAATTGTTGCCGCCCGCTCCGCCAGCGCGATTTCCGTTCGGGTTGACGCGGTTGCCGCCGTTTATGTTGTTGCGGTTTCCCCCGTTGATGTTGGAGTTGCGGTTGAAATTATTGTTGTTGTTGATGGTGACGTTGTTGTTGCCACCCCAACCGCAGCCATATCCCCAGCCTCCGCCCCATGCCGCTCCCATCGCCAGTCCCACACCGAAGGAAATCGCTACGCCGGCAGCGTAGTAGCCAGGAGGCGGGTAAGCGATGGGTGGATAGGGATAGACAGGTGGGCCGTATACGACGACAGGGTTATAGCTCGGAACGTAAACAACTTCCGGATTGGATTGTTCGATGACGATGACTTGTTTGGATTCCACAACCTTGGTTTCTACCTTTTGCTGCTCGGTCGATTTCAAGTTGCCGGCGTCGGTGGCCTTTTTCCGCATGCGCTGAACTGCTTCCATCACGTCGCTTTGCTGGGCCAGAAACGCGTTGCCTAGATCGGTGGTCCACTGAATGTCTTCTGCGAGGCGCTTCACTACCTCGGGGAGTGCAACCAAGCCCTGAATGCTCGGGTCCCAGGGTTGTTTCGAGACCGCATCCACGAGCGCTTTGTCCTTCAGGTCTTTGTTCTTTGCCAGCCACTGCTGGAGCTGCATCAGTTCTAATGGGTAGGTCGATGCAGCCAGAACCTGCGCGAGCATTGGGTCTGGGTAAAGCGCGATAGGAGCCACGAGGGAGTCAAGTTGGTCCGGGGGTATTTTGGCGGCAGATTCTTCCTGCTCCGGCGGCGTGTTAACGCTCCCTTTCGAGACCGGGCTGTCAGGTTTCTGTTGCGCTTGAGCAGCAACGGGCGGGCCCATTTGCACAAGCAGCAGGGAGCTCAGTACTGCCAGAGCATCTTGGCCGATCTTCCTGAGTAGTTTGGACCGTAGAGTTTTCATTCTCATAGTTGAACTTCCCTTCGTGACTTCCTCCGCTGGATTCCACTGGCCAACCAGCAAATGAGTACGGCGACCGCCTGAACCTCACTGCTTAGTCTTCTAGGGCTCTCCTCTGCCGCGCAACTGTGAGGAGGAGCCAGCAACGCCGAGACTCCTCCTCTTTCGGGGTTACTCTAAACGCTGATATTTGCGCGGAGGAACTTGACTCCGAGTGAGGCCGTTAGGCAAAGAAGCCCAAGCAGCCCGAGCAGAGGCAGTTCGCTCCCAGTTTTCGGCAGTGTCTTCGTTGGAGCCGGGGCCGCAGAGGCTTCTGCAGTTTCTGGCGCCGGCGTGGGTTCTGCCCTTGCAATCAACATAGGAACGTCAGCTGGAGGAGCAGATGGTGGCGCAGGCATGGTTCCGATTACATGCTTATGTTGAGACACTACGACCTCGGGAACCTCAACGATTTTGGTGGCGGTGACAATCATTCCCTTTTTCAAGCCAAATGCATCGACCATCTCGCCATTCACATTAAACTTCTGTCCCTCGGGAATCTTGAATGACTGGTTGGTGTTGTTTTCCAGTGTCAGGATCACCGAGTTTGGCGGGGTCACATGCCACACTTTACCGGTGACTGTCTGGACGGTCGTGATGGTTTGGGGAGTGGACGCGGTAATGATGCTTCGCTGGAGTTTCATGCCCGGCTTCAAGTCATGAATACCGAGTTCCTTGCCATCCACGGTGACCTTGGCGCTTTCCGACACATTGGGGAAGTGCCGAATGGTGCCATCCTCCATCCTGACGACGAGGTCGTTGCCGTCCACAAGCACAACTTCTCCACGTTCGATCTGAACTTGCATAGTCGTCCGCCCTACCGTCGCGGACTTTTCGGTTTGTATTTGCGCATTGGTCGAAATCGCCAACGCGAAACAGAGTGTTCCCAACAACAATACCAGTACTGTTTTTGGACAATTGCCTGACTTCATTTGTTTCCTCCACTATTGAAATAGGGTAATTTCTCGAACCGCGCCGTCCACTTCCAGAGCAATTCATTTTTTGACTCGGCCTCCTCCCTCCTTAACCAGAGTGTGTGGCTGATCAGAAGCCGAGAGACTGTTCACATCTGTGATCGAGGCGTGAACGATGTAACGCAGCGGAGCACTGCCCACAAAATAAAAGGGATAGCAGGTTACAAGAGTTAGAGTGGGTTTGGATCGCGGCGCCAGGACAGAAACGTCCTCTGGCGGAACAACAACAATCTCATCTACAACATAACGCAAATTTCCCTTTTCGCTATACACATCCATCGTGTCGCCAACATGAACGTCCTTAAGCCCTCGAAAAAATCCATCGCGGTGTCCGGCAATACCAACGTTACCTCCCTCATCGAGGGCGCTGGTGCCATCGATGTGTCCCACCCCGCGATTCAGCATCAGGTCGTCGGTTCCTTCGAGCACCGGCACTTCCAGATCAACCGAAGGAATTCTTAGAACGCCTAGGGGAGGCGGGACGCTTGCGACTAAGCTCATGTGGTAGGCCTCAATCCGTTTTACCGACCACAAGTGAAAATCCGGAATTCCGTGATTCTGCTGGGATGCGCCGGCGGGGTTGACTGTGCTCGAGGAGCCATGCGAACCCCAGAATTCGTGCACGGCGAGATGAGAGTAGAGCGAACTATAAATGCGGCCGACGGCGTACACCGAGAGCAGCAGCAATCCCAGGAACAGCAGGAGCCGTTCAAAGCCGCTGAGCGCGTTCATTATGTTGCCCCGCACCATTTCGGAAGCCTTCCGCAAGGACCGGTAGCGTATTCCCGCTGTTTTCGCGAAGTGAATTCGCTGCCTACCCTTTTAGGCTTTTCCAAATAGCACCGACAACTAGGGAAATCCCTAACCAGCGAATCCGCCTCTCCCGCATTTGCCGCACCGTTCGACAAATCTTGCGAGAGCAATCCCTGCGGTGGCGGCCATTTCTGGACAAAGAAGCTCCAATACTCACGAGGAAGTTAACGGAGAAATATACGGAAGGCCTTTGAGGGCCGCGTAAATCGCTGGAATCAGATGGGCGTTCATTCGGCTTTTCCAGACATAGCCCCGAGCTCCTGCTTGCTGGCATGCTTTAACGAACTCCGCGCCAGTATTAATCGTCAGAAATACAAACTTGGTAGTGCAGCCGGACTCGACGAGTTTGCGGACCGCGTCGATGCCGTTCATAAACGGCATGGTGACGTCAACCACCACAACGTCCGGACTGAGCCGCGCGGCCTCAGATATAAGCGAAACTCCATCGCTCACCGTGCCCACCAGTTCAAAATGAGGTCGCAGCAAAGCGATTTCCGCTTCCAGGAATTCGAGATGGTCATCGGCCAGGAGCACGCGTGGGCGAATCAATGTTCGCCTCCATCCAACAATCGCGCACGGTGGGTCCGCCACGTCAGCGTCCCACGATGCGATGGTACCAAACCAGAATCGGATGTTAGGTGGTGGGAACGGACTTCGCCACTGGGGAAATCCCTAGTCCCGTCAGTTTGCAATTGCAGAGGGTGTTATCG
Source organism: uncultured Acidobacteriota bacterium (assembly GCA_963831545.1). GTDB lineage: Bacteria > Acidobacteriota > Terriglobia > Acidiferrales > UBA7541 > Acidiferrum. Next base: position 167,613 of record CAWHQX010000011.1, on the reverse strand, counting down.
CCCGTTGTGGCCCGCGCGTGCCGGCACAGAGGGCTCGGGATCGATCGAGATAAGTCCATGTTTCAAAGCGAACAATATCAGATCGGCATTATTCTTAACGTTGAACGCTTCCATAATGTGATGCTTGTGGAATTCCACCGTCTTTTCGCTTAGGTTCAGCAATCCAGCGATTTCCTTCATGGGCCGCCCTTCGGCAAACAACTGCACGATATCGCGCTGCCGTGCCGTCAATTCCGTAGCGAACTGTCGCGCCCGCGCCTTCGTTGTGACCCAATCCTCCGCCCTCAGCTTGGCAGTCACATAGGGCTTTCCATGCAGTACATGATCAATCGCCTTCAATAGTTCCGACCCAGGCGTGTGCTTCAGCACGAACCCGATCGGGCCCAGTTCCAGCGCCGCTGCAGCCAGATTTGGATCCTCTTGCATCGTCAGGAAGATGAACTTGATCTTGGCAGACTGCTCCTTAATTCTGCGCGCCGCATCTAGGCCATTCAGGATGGGCATGGCCACATCGACGATAATGATTTCAGGCTTAAGTCGTGAGGCTGCTTCAATCAAGGCGCGGCCGTCGGACACCAACCCGACAACTGGGTATGTTCGCTCCAGAAAAACTCTCAAAGCCTCCGCGAACATCGCATGGTCATCGGCGATCAGGAACTTTGGTCGAGATCTGTCTATTAAAACGTTTTCCATGATCTTGGCCTCTTTCTGGGCGGGCCGGGACCGCCATACTACACGAATTCACGTCCACAAAGTGGGCTGAGTACATGAATCAAGTACTATGCGGGGCAGTATGCTATGACGCCCGTCACACTCGGCAACGCCGTTACAATCCGCCTCGGCGAGGACACCACACCCGTTGAGCACCTCGCTAGGCCGTCGTATGCCGTACTACGGGTTTGAGCAGCACCCAGGCCTCGACTCTCGTACCCTTTCCGAGCTCAGAGTGAATCTCAAAATTTCCACCCAACAGCCGCGCGCGTTGTTCCATGCTCCGGATACCGAGACCCCCATTCTGGCCGAGTTCCGACAAACTGAATCCGCGTCCTTTGTCCCTCACGCGAATCTCTAATCTGTCGCCCGTCATTCGCAGGTCCACCTCCGCCTCCTCCACACCACTGTACTTCTTCACGTTCCGCAGTGATTCTTGAACGATGCGGAAGATACAAAGGGCTGCGTCGGGATTGATTGATCGCGGAATTTCATCGCATAAAAAGTCGACCCTGATGCCTTGCTTGCAAGTGAATTCTCTGCATAAAGCGTCGACAGCCGGAACAAGACCCAGGCTCTCGAGCGTGGACGAATGCAACCGATGCGATAGGGTGTGCAGATCAGAACCAAGCTCGCTTGTGGACCTGGCAAGCTCCTGCAATTGCTTATGAACGTGCTCTAAAGAAGCGGGCGTGGCTTCGTCAACACTCTCCAAACCCAGGGCCAGTAACGCCAGCCTCTGGCTAAAGTCATCGTGAAGTTCGGATGCCACCCGGCTTCGTTCCTTCTCCTCTGCGTTGATCAGCAGACCGCTGAGCTGCATCTGCTTTTCCTTGGCCAGCGTTAGCTGCTTTCGGCTGCTTTGCAGGTAAAAGGTAATGGAGGAGAGAGCCGCGATGATCAGAAGCGATGTGATCCAAGCCCACTTGGTGCGCTCCCAGAGACCACGCTCTCGAAACATGATCACGCTTCCCAGTGGAAGGCTGGCTTCCGTGATATGCCAATGCTTGAGTTCACGCCAGTCGAACTCGTACTCACTGGAAAGAGTCTTGATCGGAATTGCCTGGACTTGTTTCCCGTCCAGTAGTTCCCCGACAATTTGGGCTGTCATCCTCGCTTGTTTTTCAAAGGGCAAAACGTATCCGCCAACAATCCCATTTCCCAGATACCCATCAGACATGCCGAAATCCGGGCCGTTGGAGGCTGCCGCGATCATCGGAAGGGCTTTAGTTGCATTGAGAAATCTATTCCCGGCCGAATCCTGAAAGAATGAAGTATAGAACTCGATGGAGTGGTCCGGCAGATTCCGCAGCCGTTCCAGTAAACCATTCATTTCCATGCCGGTCAGATAGACAATTTCCGGCGTCGGCTTGACCGAACCCAGCGCCTTTTTTGTCAACGACATCACTGCTTTGTCAAAGTCGGAACTACCTCCCACCACAAACACGTGACGTGTATCTGGGAAAAGCTGCAGAGCCAGTTCAAGTGTTCTTTCTGGTTTAAGCTGGACCCACGTTCCTGTGAATCTGGCATCGAGTTTTGGATTACTGGCTTGATCCGCGGAACTCCCGCAAATCACAATGGGCGCATTTTGGAACAGGTCCTCGGTATCATTGGAGAGAAAATCAATTGTGCCCGGACCAATCGCTACGACTGCGTCCAATTTATGTTCGCCATATTTCTTGGCAAGCCAGTCTTCGGAATCATCTCGCGAAGGTCCGCCTGGAAAGGCCTGCAGATCGAGACTCTCAGAGTAAAACTCGACATGTCGCGCTGGCGTATCCCGCACCTCTGCGACAATGTCCCGGGTAAATTCCGCAGTGAGGGAATGCGACAAACCCACGTCGCTGAGAATCAGCACATTTCTTTTCAGAGGCGCTTGAGCCGAGGTTTGGCCGCTCCCGAATAAGACGACGAGAGTCAGCAGCGAAGCCCAGCCAGACGCAAGCAATGCTCTCGGAAGCTGATTGCCTTGCCCGGAGAGCGAAACATTTTCCAGGACCATCTCCCGATACCGGCGCAAGCGCAGGCTAACCGGCACCTCCGAAGTTCGAACTCAGTCCTAGGCTGGATTTATATCGTAAGTCTATGCGCAAAAGCCACTGCGCTCAAGGAAATAAGCTGCAAGAAATGGATTTGGAAAGGAATCGCCGAGTCTGCTAGCCCACGGCTTACGAACCGACCGTTCCGACCCCAAACAAAAGCTCCGAAATTCTCTCTATGAGTCCCAGGACCTGCATAGCATAGCCTCGTTCCATTCAGCTTTTGCCTCGCGGAGGTCTAAGCTGCCACTAGGCAAATCCCTAGGTGAAGCCAGCAGGTTCGCTTTGCTAAATTCAGCAACGGGCATTGTATGGGGGAGAACTTGTCCACGGACCGTCAAAGGCTCGGCTACCTGCCCATCGCAGATTGGTTGTTCAGCTATCAGAAGGATTGGCTGCGGCCAGACATAATCGCGGGCATCACGACGGCCGCCGTGGTCATTCCCAAAGCCATGGCCTATGCCACGATCGCCGGACTGCCGGTGCAAGTGGGCCTCTACACCGCCTTAGTCCCCATGGCGATTTACGCCCTGATAGGCAGCTCTCGTCCCCTGAGCGTTAGCACCACCACTACCATCGCAATTTTAACCGCAACTGAACTAGGCGAGGTCGTGCCTGGCGCCGATCCGTCAGCCTTGCTCAGGGCTTCCGTGATGCTAACGCTGATGGTTGGCGGCTTCCTCATTCTTGCTTCATTGTTGCGGCTTGGCTTTATCGCTAATTTCATTTCCGAACCGGTATTAGTCGGCTTTAAGGCGGGTATCGGCATTGTCATCGTGCTAGATCAACTCCCGAAGATTCTTGGCATTCATTTCCCTCGAGGTTCCTTCTTCCACAACATCATGGCAATCGTTCGTAGTATTCCTGAAACGTCGTTAACGACTTTGGCTGTCGGTGTAGCGATGGTCCTGTTGTTGGTGGGGATCGAACGATTCCTCCCGCGGGCTCCGGCTCCGCTGATTGCTGTCGCTGCTGGGATCATCGGTGCACGGCTACTGGATCTTCAGATTCACGGAGTGGAGTTGGTCGGCCACATTCCCAGGGGTCTACCCTCGATTACCTTCCCAGAATTCTCTCTTGCGCAGGATCTCTGGCCTGGGGCTCTAGGCATAGCGCTGATGAGTTTCACCGAGACCATTGCTTCCGGCCGGGCGTTTGCCAAAAGTGATGAGCCACCCATACGCGCAAATCGAGAGTTGCTGGCAACGGGGATTGCCAATGCGGGAGGTGCATTCCTGGGCGCAATGCCGGCAGGTGGAGGCACTTCGCAAACCGCCGTGAATCGACTTGCAGGAGCGCGCACTCAGCTTGCGGAGATAGTCACAGCCGCGGTGGCGTTAGCTACAATTCTTCTGCTGGCACCGCTTCTGGCGCTGATGCCGCAAGCCACACTCGCAGCTGTAGTCATTGTTTACTCCATCGGATTGATGCGACCGGCGGAGTTCCGTGCGATCCTGCAAATCCGGCGAACAGAATTCACGTGGGCCTTAACCGCCTTAGCAGGGGTGGTGCTGTTGGGAACCCTGAAAGGCATCATCGTCGCCATTGTGTTGTCACTCGTAGCGCTGGCATCTCAGGTAGCCGACCCTCCGGTTTACGTTTTGGGACGCAAGCCAGGGACCAATGTGTTTCGTCCACGAACCGAGGACCATCCAGAGGACGAAACTTTTTCCGGGTTGTTGCTGCTGCGGCTTGAGGGACGCGTATTCTTCGCCAACGCAGAGCATATCGGGCAGAAAATACGAGTTCTGGTGAACGAAGCTCAACCCAAGGTAGTTGCACTCGATCTCAGCGCTGTGCCGGATCTCGAATACACGGCATTGAAAGCACTGATTGAAGCCGAGAAACGCCAACGCGAAAATGATGTGTCCACATGGCTGGTGGGACTCAACCCCGGAGTACTGCAAATGGTCCAAAGATCGTCTCTAGGTCAAGACCTCGGACGCGAGAGGATGCAATTCAGCCTGGAGTTGGCAGTCGCGAAGTATGGGGAGTTGTCTGCGAACCAGAGTGCCCAAGTGAGAGATTAAAGATTCACAAATTATTCGCGCCACCGTTACCGCGCGACCAGGAGCAACCACGGCGTTCCGACCACCAGGAACACCAGCAAACAGAAAATCGTAGTCAGCAGGCCAAGCCGGTAGAGTTCACCTTGCGTCAGATAACCACTCCCAACGAAGATGACGTTCTGGCTGCCTCCCTGCGGCGTAATCGTCGCGAAATAACTGCTCGCAAACAGCAGCGCAAAAGCCATTAAAGGGGCCGGAACACCGGTCTTGACCCCGACGCCCAGAAAGACGTCGAACAGCGCCAATACTTGTGCTGTCTGACTGACGAACATGTAGTGCATCAACACGTAAAGCACCACGAGTACGACGTAAGTAATGGGCCAGGCGATCCCTCCAAGTAGCGACGTCAGCCGGGCTCCAACGTAGCCCATGAAGCCTAGCTCGTTCAACTGCCCGCTCAGTGCAAACAACACCGCCAGCCAAATAAACGTGACCAGCGTACCTCCCTGTAAGTTGATGTCCTCGAGCGTAAGGACATTTGTAGCTAGGAGCGCACCCAGGCCAGCGAACGCCACAGCAGCGAGACTCAAGTTCAGTGCGCCTGCCATCACCCATCCAGTCACCATGAATGCGAACGCCACCGTAACAATCCATTCGTCTCGCGTAAGGGATCCCATCGTGCTTAGCGCTTCGCGCGCGGCCTTTGGCGCATCAGGGGTGTCTGTCACGCCAGGCGGAAACAATTTGTAGAGGACGAGCGGAAGTAACGCGATCATCGTCAATATCGGAATCGACGATGCGACAAGCCACGAGCCGAAGTTGATCTTCACGCCATACGGTTCCGCCAACGAGACCGCGATGGGATTGCCCGAAGTTGCGGTCAGCCACAGGGCTGACGAGACGCTAAGGCTCGCCATTCCGCAGAACATCAAGTAGCCACCCATCCGCCGGTTACCTTCGTCGTCTGGCTTGGAGCCGGAACTTTGTGCCAAAGAAAGAATAATCGGATAGAGCACGCCACCGCGCGCCGTATTGCTCGGAAATGCAGGTGCGATCATCGCATCGGTAAAAAAAATGCTGTAGCCCAATCCTAGCGTGGATCGCCCGAAGGCGCCCACCACAAAGAGGCTGATGCGTCGTCCGAGCCCCGATTTCACGACCGCGTTCGCGACGAGAAATGCGACAACCACCAGGAGCACACTCTGATTGGCAAAGCCAGCGAAAGCCTTAGCCGGGTCAACCGTGCGAGTGAGCACCGCCGCTGACACCGCCAGTAGTGAGGCCGTCAAAAGGGGAAATGAATTCAAAATGACGGCGACGATCGCCGCCGCAAAGATCGCAAACAGATGCCAGGCCTCTCGCGTCAACCCTGCTGGTATTGGCCAGTACCAGATGCCGAGCGCCAGAGCCAACGGAATGGCTCGCATCAACTGCTGGCGAAACGAGGTCTTGGCTGTGCTCATTTGGATTGTTCTCCGGTAATCGCGGGAGGCGTTGAACCAAACCGAGAGCGGCCCTTAAGGTTGACGGACCTGCCGCTCACCCCGCCGTCCTCGGACACAACGACGTACTCCCACTCAAAGGAATACTCGCCGGTGATGCCGGCGAATCGCCCGGTTCCTCCCAGAAAAGTGCCGACGACGCGTCTTCCGGTTCCCACCCACTCACCGTTCAATTCGCTGTATACCTTATCGCCGCGCTCATCAGTCCACACACAGCGGCCCTGCATTCCGGCGAGAGTGTCGGAGAAACCCATGGCCCTCGCCCGGAACCCTACGCCCAACCCACGATCTCCTGTTAGTAGCAGCGACCCGGTCAAATCGAATGTGGACGCGCGGTGGTCTGTCTCCAGCTTAATCGTCTGCCGAGTACCTGAGGCGGTCCAAGTGCCTTCGAATGCGTGCCACTCGCTTGGCGTAGAAATCTCAGAGGATGGAATAGTCGGCTGACTGCATCCGGTCGGCAGCAGCAGAGCGAGCACTAACAATCGTCGCCCGAGCGAGACCAACGAGCCTTCCCGAGAAAGCACCACCGCATCTCCTTAGAATCAGACCGTGGCCCCGACGTGTGTCCGGTGGAAAACGCGACGACCCTGACTGGCTGGACCTCAGTGTTCAAGGCCATTAGCCTGTTTGGTTCACACAAATTCTAGGTTCGATCTGACGTGCGCTCAACTAGGGAAAACCCTAACCGGGCCGTTCTCGTGTTAGCAGGCGCTTCTAGCCGTAGTTAAAAGTCAATTCGCGTCAAATCAGCTGATAATCCCGTTTGTTGGAAGCGGCATACACACCTCGATTTTGGTCCCTTTCCCGGGTTCCGATTGAATCTCGAATTGCCCACCAAGCAGTCGTACACGTTCTCCCATGCTTGGTATTCCCAGGCCCACTTTATTTCTCACCTCCTTCGTATCGAAACCTTTACCTTTATCACATACGGAGAGACGCAATCTGTCCCCGTCCTTACGCAAGCTTACCTGGGCCTGCGAAGCTCCACTATGCTTCCTTAAATTCTGAAGGCCCTCCTGGACAATACGGAATAAACACAGAGCTACGTTGGGAGGCACGACATGAGGAATATTCTCGGAAGAAAAATCAACCCGAATGTCCTGCCGGGCACTGAATTCCTTACATAAAGCGTCTACCCCTGGGGCAAGTCCCAGGCTCTCAAGGACGGAGGGATGCAAACGATGGGATACGGTGTGTAGATCGGCACCAAGCTCGCTAGCTGAATCAAAAAGCTCGTGCAGCTGTCGCTTGGTAGCTTCTGAAGAATCAGGTAGCGCCTCCGAGGCATTTTCCAATCCCAATGCGAGCAGGGCCACGCGCTGGCTGAAATCATCATGGAGCTCCGACGCCAATCGTCTCCGTTCCATTTCCTGTGCGTTGATCAAAAGGCCGCTTAGCTGCAACTGAAACTCTCTCGCCTGCTTGAGTTGTCTTCGACTGAACTGAAGATAGACGGCAAGGAGGGCTAGACTGAGGATCATCAGCAGCCCACTGATCCAAATCCATTTGGTGCGTTCCCATACGGAGTATTCGCGGAAAATCACGACGCTTCCGGGTGGAAGGGCACTTTCCTTGAGTCCCCACCGACGCAGAGCTCGCCAATCGAACAGATAGACGTTGTCGTTCCCGACGATGGGAATTTCCTGCGGCTTCGCGCCGTCGAGAATCCTCAACACCATCCCAGCAGCTATTTTACCGCCCGCTGCCCAACTCACCACGTCGCCCCCCACCGTTCCATTACCGACATCGACGTCATCCATTGCAAAGACAGGTGCATTCGCGGCACTTGCTACCATAGGAGCGGCCTGGGTTGCGTCAATAAAGTGTGTCCCCGCGGCGTCCTCCATAAGGGACGTGTGATAGACAATCGTCTCGCTCGGCAACCGCCTTAGTCGTTCAAGGAGCGCAGGCATCGTAAGGTCCGTGAGGTATGTGAACTCGAACTGCGACTCGTACTTGCGCAAACTTTCCTTGGTGATGGCCTCGAGGCGCCGGTCAAACGCCCCAGTACCACCCACGACAACCACGTGCTTGGTGTCGGGTTGCAAGTGCAACGCCGCGATCAATGTCTTTTCTGGCTGTGCCACTCCCCAAACACCGGTAAAGTAAGAGTCTGGCTTCAGCTGGTCCAGCATTTCCTTCGTACTGCCGCAAAAGACGATTGGAATATTTGGAAATGACGTCTGATGCGCCTCGACCATGAACTTCAGAGACGCAGGTCCGACGGTAATGATTACATCCGGTTTGCGGTCTGCGTATTTGCGAATGAACCATTCACGGAAGCTGTGCTGGGAAGGCTCATCAGGAAACAAGGTTGCCTCAAGACTCTCGTTGTAGAGTTCGATCTGGTATGGAGAACTCGCTAGGCCAGCCGCGATGGCCTGATCTAGAATCGCGATCCCGGGCGACGAAATGGAACCAAAATCATTGAAAATGAGGACTCGCCGGACAGACTTCGTTCGTTGCGCCACGATCGATTGCGGAAACAGAAAAGCGACGAGGAGCAGAAGCAGGGCGAACCTTACCGCTCCTGATCTCCCGCTCTGGCCATAGCCAGAATGCTGCCAACCGGGGCGGCTAGGTTCACCCGCCAAGCTGTGCTCGACTTGAGCCGTCACAAGAAACCTCCAGGGCGATTCTCAAATGGCGCCACCTGAAGAACGTCATCGCTCAGGGGTATATGCATCCGACGAGCGGTACGGTGACCAAGAATATAGCACTGGCAAGAACTTTCAGCCTAAGTTAACATCTCGCGGAGTCTAAAGAGGATAAGTTCCTAGTGTAAGTGGAACGAGTGGGTATCCGTTCTCCTGGTCGCCGTCATCGCTGGACTCCGATGAGTCTCCCCGTGTCATTCTACTGGCGTTAAAGCTTGCGTTCTGACTCTCGCTAACGTCAGTCTGGGAATGCGCGATGCTCTACCGGGAATCGGACGATTGAGCCTTAAAGTTGAGACCGGGTATTCATTATCCTCTGGTGCGCGCGCGATGCTCGGGCTCAATATTCATGGAGATGAGGCCGCGCTTCAAAGCAAACAAAACCACATCAGCATTACTTTTGAGGTTGAAAACGTCCATGATGTGGTGTTTGTGGAATTCCACAGTCTTTTCGCTCAACTCCAGAAGCCCAGCGATCTCCTTCATGGGCCGTCCCTCGGCCAGCATTTGAACGACATCTGTTTGTCGCGGAGTCATTTCCTTTGAGAAATGACTGGCCCTAGCTTTGGTTTGGACCCAATCCACGGACCGCACTTTGGGAGTCAAGTAGGGCCGGCCGCTTAGCACCTGTTCAATGGCCTTCAGCAGTTCTGGTCCAGCTGAATGTTTGAGGACAAAAGCAATTGTCCCTAGTTCAAGAGCAGCCGCGGCAAGATTTGGATCATCCTGCATGGTCAAGAAGATGAATCTGACGCTTGGAACTTGCACTCGAACTCTTCGGGCCGCATCCAAGCCGTTCAGCAGCGGCATCCCGACATCCACAATAATCAAGTCAGGCTTGAGCCGAACAGCTGCCTCTACCATCGCACGACCGTCGAGCACCACCCCGACAACCGTATAAGTCTTTCCCAAATAAACGCGCAACGCTTCAGCAAACATTGCATGGTCATCCGCAACCAGTACGTGCGGACGCAAATACTTCGCGGACACATCCCCCATGATGCGTGGCCTTCCTGGGCGGTCAGCGAATGTCAGCACCAGATGATATCCACATCTTCTCTCCCGCGCCACCTAGGGAAATCCCTAGTCTTGTCCGCTTGGGTTACAGGCAACCCAGTTGGGGCCGGTCCCGGGGAGCCGGGACGAAGCGGCTGTACAGGACTGGCCGGGTGGATTGACACCGCTCCTTCCTGCGCCGATGTGCATCAAGTCCGCCGCTGGAGATGTGGTTAGGCCTGGGGCCAGAGGAGTTTCCTGGAGAGGACTGAACAAACTAGGGATTCCCCTAGTAGAGCTACTTCCCGCCGGTATTTATAAATGATGCTGTTCGATGGGTTGCGCGTGGCCTGCTGGTCCACGTTCTCTTCTGAATTGTTGTTCTTGCCCAACGCGCGGAAATACCTGGTAGACCATGCAGGTCTAGTTTCTGTCCTGATCCGAGATTAAAGGGAGGGAACGGCTTTATGCAAAGCAAGCGAATGAGAATCCTTGTAGGCCTGTGGACCGCCTGTTTTGTGGCATTAATGGTCGCTTAGGCGCATGTGATGACGAGACAAACGTCAAGGGGCTGATCACCGCCGCACCGGCGATACGATCGTACAAATTGGTTGTCCACTTTGCTAGCGGCAGCCCCAAGATTTCCCCAACGGATCAGGAAGCCTGAAAAAGTTGGCCCACGATGCCGTCGACGTTTAGGGCTATATCATTCGAGTGAAGGGCTATGCCGATTCCAGCGGCGACGCGGCAATGAACCAGAAACTGAGCATGGAGCGCGCGCAAAACGTAATTGCATATTTGCTCCAGAACTGCAACGTTCCGGTTCGGCACATCGTGGCGCTTGGCGCTATGGGAGAAGTGGCTCCCGTAGCCTCCAACGAGTCTGCTGCCGGACGCACAGGAAACCGACGCGTTGAGGTTAAGGTTCTCCTGAACAAGTGGCTGGCTGGCAGCTAAGACTCGCGCCCTTAACAAGTGAGAGCGGAACATGCTTGCTCTGGAGAAGAATTGAATGCTGAACTTCTGAGATTTAGGTCGAGTTTTGCCGAGGCTGTGCCATGAAAATCACCAAATTCAGTTCGCAACTCTTCGAACAAGTGACGGTAAATGTCCGGCGGGCACTGAAAGGGCTCGCTGAATGGGGGAAGACTGTCCCCGAGAAAACTCGAAGACTCCAGGAATCATATCGCACAAGCGACTTGCGGAAGATATTCACAGGCTCACTTGATGCAATTGCTGTGACAACTCAAAAAATTACCAAATTCAGGCCGCAACTCGTTGCCGCTTTGGAGCACGTGCCCGCGCATGTTCGGCGGGCACTGAACAGGCTCGGTGAATGGGGGAAGACTGTCCCCGAGAAAACTCGAAGACTACAGGAATCATATCGCACAAGCGACTTGCGGAAGATATTCACAGGCTCACTTGATGCAATTGCTGTGACAACTCAAAAAATTACCAAATTCAGGCCGCAACTCGTTGCCGCTTTGGAGCAAGTGCCCGCGCATGTTCGGCGGGCACTGAACAGGCTCGGTGAATGGGGGAAGACTGTCCCCGAGAAAACTCGAAGACTCCAGGAATCATATCGCACAAGCGACTTGCGGAAGATATTCGCAGGCTCACTCGATGCAATTGCTGTGACAACTCACAAAATTACCAAATTCAGGCCGCAACTCGTTGCCGCTTTGGAGCAAGTGTCCGCGCGTGTTCGGCGGGCACTGAACGGGCTCGCTGAATGGGGGAAGACTCTCCCGGAGAAAACTCGGAGACTGCAGGAATCCTATCGCGCAAGTGACCTGCGGAAGGTATTCGCAGGCTCCCTTGATGCGATCGCTGTCACGAGTCACAAAATCAGCAAATTCGGGTCGCAACTCTTCGTCACTTTGCAGCATATGACGGTACATCTGCGGCGGACACTCAACACGCTCACAGGACGTTGGAAGAATGCCAGGGAGGAAACCAGGAAGCTACAGGAAGCACGTCGCGCGAGGGAGAGTGACTTGCAAGAGTTAATGGCCAGCTCGGTCGACGCAATCGTTTTGACGAACGCAGACCGCCGATTTGTTGCCGCAAATCAGAGAGCCTTGCATTTGTTCGGAGTTTCGGAGACAAACATCAGGCACTTCACCATTGATGCCTTTCTTTTGGGTCAAAGTCGGACCCTCGAGGGAAATGGTTTGCCTTTCATAAGCCGAGCAGAGAAGCAAGGTGAATGTCAGATTAGACGTTTGGACGGGAGCTTGCGACTCACAGAGTATATGTTCGTCGCCAACTTTGTCCCGTTTCGACATTTATTCCGATTTCGCAACGAGCGTGAATGCGCACCCAGAAGGCGAGCTGCCGCCGCCTGATAAACAGCACTATCAGAACATTGCAGACTAAGGGGAATGGTTGTGAACAATAAAATAGCAATAGCACTGATGTTGACGGGAATTTGTTCTTTAGTTGGACCACATGCCACTGCGCAGACGGAGGCTGGGCAGGAACCGGCAGCGTCAAGCAACAGCGGGCAGGTGGCGAGCGATCAGGATATTGAATTATTGCGGAAGGATCTCCGGCCGCAAACAAAGCAGCTTATCGCCGCGAATCTAAGTCTAACTGAATCGGAATCAACAAAGTTCTGGCCGGTCTATGATCATACCGGGCTGAGTACACGAAGATCGGTGATGCAAAGCTGGGGCTGATCAAGGAATACGCAGAGAACTGGGGCACGGTCACGGACGCGAAAGCGCTCGATTATTTAAAGCGATCCGAGGAAATTAGTGAGTCCGTTGTCCAGTTGCGGAAGAAATACGTGCCGCTCGTAAGTGGAATATTACCAGGCAAGAAAACGGCAACATTCTTCCAACTAGGACGCCGCATCGAATTATTGATCGATGCACAAGTGGCCTCACTACTTCCACTGGTGCAGAGCCAAGGTCAGTGAGAGGTGCGAAAGTCGTCAAGCGCGTGCCTGTTCCACGGAAACACTTGGCGAAGAAGATCGGGCGTTTTCGTATATTGTTGGGAGGTTGGTGGTGCAGATTGACCTCCGAAGCCGGATAGGGCGTAATGCTCCCGTATCGCAGGTTTCCTGGAAGGAGGCTCACGATGAGATCAGGCATTCGAGCACTCACGATCGTTCTCACGATATTTGTGGCCGGCAATTTGGCGACAGGTCAAACACAGCCAAGCCCAAAGAAAAAGCCAACTAATCCGCCGAAACAAGTAAGCAACGCTCAAGAAATCGGGAAATCCTACTCAAAGCTACTGCCCGAGCAAAAGCAGTTGGTCGACGACTATGTTAGCCATTATAACCAGACCACCGGAAGCAAGCTTGCGCCTCAAGAGACTTACGACAACGCTCGGCTGTCGATTCGAACCACGTTCGACGCAGTGACTCACGCACTGGCGAAAACGAAGCTGACGGACGCTAAAGGCAAGAGCCTTGGTCGCGCCATTGATCTGGTGAATTCTGTTGACGAAGTGATGGGAGAGGAATCCGGCGTGGGAGGAGACCGTCAATTCCGTATCTATGTTTACCTTAAGCCTAACGCGGTCGACACCCTCATCGAAAGTCAGGAGTTCGTTCGCGATCATGACAACACCATTTATCACAAAGGTTTTCCAATCTCCTATCGACTGAAGAATGGTCCACCCTCGGTTCAGTTTTCTATTTCGCGCGACTACAAAATGGCGGACGTCGACGTGGATTACCGCTCCTCAGGTTTTCCGAAGGGCCTCGTCAACGGGCACTTGACGGCTTCGAACTCGGACGTGCGCGCCGGAAACAACCTGGATAAACATGATCAACGATGGATCGGCTTAAACGGTTGGTGGCGGGAAGTGTTTGGACTTCTTGGAAGTGGTGGTAAGCCGCCAAAAGAAAATGCCACGCAAAGGTTGGGTAATATCCCTTTGAATCCAGGCGTGAAAGCCGATAAGGGCATCGATGAGAGCGCGCACGACTTTCTGAAGACTTGGGTTGTGGACAGGCAGCCCAATCTCTCTGTTGCATATTTTTCCAGACGCAGCTATCCGTGCTTGGAGGCGATGGCGCAAAAGAACCGTAAGCCGGTTGCGCCAGGCATGGTGAGGCTACGCGTCGAAATGGCAATGAACAATTTCGACACGAGTACCTCTGCAGTAAATTCTGTAAGCGACGTATTCGAGCCGGGCGACCAATGGTTGAAAGAATTGAAAGAGGTAAAGAACGCATATCGATCGGAATTCCGGCTGGTCAGTGTGCCACCGGACATTGGAACGGACGAGGAGTGCGTGCCGGAGCCGGCGGATGAATCAGGAAAACAGGCGAAAGAAAAGTACTACGGCACCGCGTTTAAAGAGAAGCACGGCAGCAGCGGGAACAAGATGATTTCGTTACTGTGGGCGCAAGAAGGTGGCTACTGGAAGATTATCGCTGTCCGCATCGAGGACAGCGGCGACGCGGGAATTGTCCCAAAGAACTCTGCGGTCACCGCACCCACAGAAGAAGAGCCGAAGTCAATTGCCGGAGATCCCGAAGCGGTGAAAGACATCACGCAGTTCTATCAGACGTGGATCGGGAAGCGGGATAGTGCGCAAGCTTCCAAGTTTGCGTCGCAGTTGTCATATGCGTGTCTGCGCGCACCTTCGGCAGCTGAGAAGAGTCTCACGCGCTCAGCCCGCATACGGTCAGGACTGGAATTGGCACTCGCAAGGGTGCCCGAAGGGGCAAATTTATCGGCCATGATGTCGAGCGTGCAACCAGTGAACGATTTGCTGCGGCCGGTTGAGCAGGAAAATTCAAAAGAATTCGCGATCATGGCGGTACCAGATCAGATGGCCGATAGCTTTAAGTGCCAGAATCGGAAGCTTCCGGAAAAAACGCCTGACTTGAACCCAGTGGATGCGAAGTACGGCACCTACTACTTGTCCGCGAGCCGGCTGAACTTTGGCGACGAAGAGTCACCGGCGCTTCTCGTACTGTGGGCCAAAGAGAAAGCAGGGTGGAAGGTCATTGCATGGGCAGTGGAGGTTCCGTAAACGACTGCTCCAAATCCGAACAAAACTGGAGGAGCCTGTCGTTGACTGGGCTCCTCCTCGAAGCATTCTAAGTTCGGGACTTCCGGCGTCCGAGTTTTGCCAGGGCCAAAACAATAATCAGCAGCAACACACCCAGACCAATGGCTGGAAGGTAGCTTCCCGTCGTCGTCGGGTTCGTTTGTATAGGGACAGCGGGCGTTTCCGCGGCCTCCGGTGGAGCAGCCGTGGGCTCTCCCTCGGCAATCAGTAAAACAGTGTCGGTTGGCGGAGCTGGCAGGGCTAGCGGGGGTGCCGGCATCGTGCCGCTTACACTCTTCTCCTGTGACGTGACCGAAAACGGAACCTCCACGATTTTCGTCGCTGTTACCACCATCCCCTTCCTCAGGCCGAAGGCGTCAACCATTTCTCCATTCACCTTGAATTTCTGATCTTTCGGAATCTTGAACGATTGATTCGTTCCGTTTTCCAGCGTCAAGATCACCGAGAGTGGCGCAGTGACATGCCAGACCTTTCCCTTCACTGTCTCGACAGTGGTAACGATCTGAGGAGTGGTTGTTGTGGTTATGGTGCGCTGCAGCTTCATGCCCGGTTTCAAGTCGTGAATTCCCATCTGTTTTCCGTCAACTGTAGCCTTGGCGCTCTCGGGGATGTTCTCAAAGTGACGGATCGAGCCATCTGCCATTCTCACCATCAAATCGTTGCCTTCCACCGCCAGAACCTCGCCGCGATCGACTTTGACTACCTGGCTGCTCTGGCCGACAGTCGTAGTCTTTGTGGTCTGTACTTGTGCCCCGGCGCTCCAAGCGAAGGCAATACAGACTGTCGCCATAGCGAGCACGAGGCCGCTTCTCATCCAACTGTTACTTGACTTCATATTCTGCTCTCCTTTGTCGAATTCGACCAAGTTTCCCCTGATTGTCCATTGCGCTCTACTTCCGCCGACTCAGTTCGATCATCCGAACGAACTCCACCTTTAGTAGCAAACGTTGTTTCAGAAGTGCCCTCGCAAAGTCACGCAAGAGCAGATTTACTTGATTCGATTCGCCGTGGGCCTCAAGCTCTTCCTGCGCTCGACGCACTATCACCATCAGCTCAGCGTCTGAGGCCCTCTGATCGATTTCGCCCTCGTCCTGCATCGGAGCCACCTCGTACCGTCCTCGATTGAGTCCGCAGACACAGATTAGCTAACGGACTGAGCTTGTGGACCCCGTCTCGCATCTTGATGCTCGACTACTTATTGAGGTCGTCGTCCTTGTAGTATTTCGTGCCCTGCAAGGTCAATTGAAGCGCGAGGCCATTCTTCGTGATCTGATAGACCCAGACACCCGGGGCAACCTCGACCGCCCCCGAATAGGCTCCACCTTTGTCTCCGGCCTTAGCGGCAGCATCCGTTTGCGCCGAACCGGACCAACCGGAATCGAGAAATTGAGTGAACGCCTTATCATTCTCGAACACGAAGACTACGCGATAGTCCTTCACGCCGACGCCCAGACCCGCCCCGGCCGAAACCATCTTCATGAAAGTTTCCTGTTTGGTTTTGGAGTTCGTGGCGATTCCCGAGCCGCGGGCCGTGCTGAGCAACAGATTGACGCCCGTGTTGCTAAAAATTGCGTACCCGGCCGACTTCTGGATAGCCGCCTGAGCTGGGGGATCGAGTTTATACAAATCCTGCAGAGTCTGGGCAGCCATCTTGCGGGATTTTTCCTTTTTTTCGTCGTTGTCATCCTTAGCGCTGGTTCCGATTGCCGACAGTAAAGCCACCGCGAGCACCCAGCCGATTATCTTCAATTTCATTGGAATCTTCCTCCTAAAGCGCACCAACACCGTTGCTGTGCACTTTCTAACTTTGCTTTGGGCGGACCGACACCGAGAGTCTACTTCGCACAACATCTTGGGGAAACTAGGGATTTCCCTAGCGCGGCAAACAGCTTCCCGTCCCAAGTTTTCGGTGAACGCGTTTTACTGACATCGGAGGCTGGCAACCAAACATCTCGGAGCGGCTCCCTAGGGATTTCCCCAGTTGTTCAGATACGTGCCCGCGTCTAAAAGGTTAGGCACTGGTCACACGGGAGCAGTCGGCGCAACACCGCTGACCTCGAACAGACAGCCGGACTCGGAGAGTCTCCATTGCCCCCAACGCCTCCCCGAGTCCTAATGTCCAGCGGCAAAATTGCGGGACTGGGACTATGGCGACTTTGAACAAAACTGCCTACGACAAGACCCAACTAAACCTCGCACTCGAGGCATCCATCCACATCGGCTTAGCGATTTTGCTATCCACCGCGTGTCTCTTGATCCTGCTCCCCTTCATTCCTGTGCTCACTTGGGGCATTGTCATTGCGGTCGCTGTTTACCCGGGCTTCCAAAAGCTGCAGCTTGTGCTAGGCGGGCGAGGAGCGCTGACCTCGGTCCTTCTCACGGTTCTGGTTTTGACTTTCCTGATTATTCCGGTCGTCTTGCTCGCAGAAACGCTGGTGCAGGGCGCCCAGACCCTTACAGCCCATTTCAAGGAAGGGACCTTACTTATTCCACCTCCTCCTGCGGGCGTCGAAACCTGGCCGATTATCGGGGTTCCATTGAGCAGTTTATGGGGCCGGGCATCTCAGGACCTAAGCGAGGCTATAAAAAGCTTTGCTCCTCAGATCAAAGCGACTGTCCCTGGGCTGCTCTCTGTTTCGGCGGGCCTCGGCCTCACCGTGCTGCAATTCGCTGTTTCCATTGTAGTGGCTGGAGTTCTTCTGGCGAACGCCCAGGTCGCTTATGCAGTGACGTGCTCCTTGTGCAATCGTATTTTCGGAGCCAAGGGGCCCGAGTTTCAGCAACTCATTGGAGCCACCATCCGCAGCGTTACCAGCGGTATCCTTGGCGTGGCGCTGATCCAATCGACTCTCGCGGGCCTTGGTTTTCTTGTTGCAGGATTACCTGGAGCGGGTTTGTGGGCTGTAGCGTTTCTAATTGCCGCTGTGCTGCAGGTGGGCGTACTCGTCCTCATACCGGCGGTGGTTTACATGTTCGCGATCTCGAGCACCACCAAAGCCTTGATTTTCCTGGTTTGGTGCCTCCTCGTCGCCCTGGTGGACAACTTCCTGAAGCCCCTCCTGCTGGGGCGAGGAGTCGCAGTTCCAATGGCGGTGGTGTTCCTCGGCGCGATTGGCGGATTCGTCGCGTTGGGCCTCATCGGTTTGTTCGTCGGCGCGATCGTTCTATCGGTAGGCTATAAGCTCTTCCTCGCTTGGCTCAATCAACCTCCGACGGCCACTCAGGAGACGTGACATGTACCTGAAGCGTGACAGTCCGATCAGTGGCGCCAGTGACGATCTGCCTGGACTCGGGCGCACAACCGCTCTCCTCACAGAGTGGCGACTGGAGAATGTCACTTCTTTTATTTTGTTAGATTGGCGTTGGTGGCCGCCGCCGCGCCGGAGTCGTCCTCCGCCTGAAAGCGAGGCTGAAGAAAATCATGATTGTCGGGCGAGGCGCTGAAAATATTCCTCACAAACCCGATCAGGGAGGTGTTTCACTAATTATCCGATTGGCGGCGGATATTTTGCCAGCCCATTGATTTCTTCTCAGTCATTTGGGTTCCGTTTGGCTTCGATACACTCACCCACGTGGCAGAACACTTTCATCCCATGGTCTCTAATTGCAAATGATCATATTACATTCACCAGAGCGGTCCCCTCAAAGAGCTGACGGCGCATCCACTCACCAGCGCCGCGAGAAATCGCAGCAGGATTGTTGGGAAAAAGTACATTTGTTACGGCGGTGAGATCGAACTTAGTGCCCAAGATTGCGGGCCGTCCCGGGTCTTAGGGTTGTTTTGGACTGCTGCCGATACCGTCTACCATAACGTTTATGCTATAGTACGCCGCAGTGGAACGCTTTCTTTCCACAATAATTCAATCGCTCCGTTAAGTTCGCAAGATTCCTGAGCGCCATCCTCAGATTCGACCAGCATGTGAAGAGGAGTCGTACGCGTGAATAAGATTGTGCGGAGTGCCGCGAGCAAAAAAACGAAGCTACCTTCCAAAAACTCTACACTATCCGCGACACTCTTTAGAATCTCTCTATCCACAACGGTTGCCTCAGCAACTCCATTTTCTTTCACCAACGATGTTTCCACGATCACCCGGTCTCCGATGAATTCTTCTTCCACGGCGCGAATTTCCTCGGCTAAACCGATCCAAAGACGCTGATTTTACAGGTCTTGGCGTAAACGCCAGGGAAGCAGGTCGCATATGACTCAAGCCATTCAAAAACTCTCCTTCAAGGAAAAGTTTGGTTATAGCCTGGGCGATATGGCGGCGAACTTCGTTTTCCAGTTCATGATTGCCCTTCAATTGGATTTCTATACCCACACCTTCGGCCTAACCCCGGCTCAGGCCGGAACCTTATTCGGTGTCGTCGGTCTGAGCGTGGCCTTCCTCAATCCCATCATGGGTGTTGTCGCCGACCGTACCACCACGCGCTGGGGCAAGTTCCGCCCTTGGCTCCTTTGGACCGCGCTACCTTTCGGCCTGATTGGCTTCCTCACGTTCACCACTCCTCAAATCAGTCCGGCCGCCAAGCTCATCTATGCATGGGTCACCTACAGCCTTCTTCGCATCATCTACATCATTAACAATGTGCCGTACGCTTCTCTGACGGCCGTCATGACCGAAGATCCAGACGAACGCACCAGCATCTCTTCCTACCGTCAAATCGCCGCCAACGCCGCAGGCTTCATCATTGCTGGCCTCGCCATCCCCATGGTCACCTTCTTCGGCCACGGCAACGATGCTCGCGGCTACCAACTCACCA
Source organism: uncultured Acidobacteriota bacterium (assembly GCA_963831545.1). Classification (GTDB taxonomy): domain Bacteria; phylum Acidobacteriota; class Terriglobia; order Acidiferrales; family UBA7541; genus Acidiferrum. The sequence continues at coordinate 147,892 of CAWHQX010000011.1, read as the reverse complement.
TGGGTATTCTTTCTCTCGTCAGCGTCATCTTTTTCATCATCACTTTCTTCGTCACCAAAGAACGTATCCAGCCGGATCCGCAGCAGAAGTCCTCGCTCACTCAGGATCTCTCTGATCTGTTTCGCAATCGGCCCTGGGTCGTCCTCTTCTTCGTTACGCTCTTTTATTTCACCGCCATCCTCGTCCGTGGCAACGTTATGGCCCCCTATTTCCGATACGTCGTCGGACATGTGACGCTTTACGCATGGTTCAATGGCTTCGGACTCGCTGCACTTCTTCTGGGTGTGGCATGCTCTACCTTCGTCTCTGTCCGAGTGGGCAAGCGTGAGCTCTTCATCGGCAGCATGTTTCTCACGGGCCTCTTCAGCACCTTGTTACTCTTCCTGTCTCCAAGCGCCACCGCGGTCATCATCGGAGCCGAAGTTCTGCGTCAATTCTCCTTCGGATTGTCTGGTCCGATACTCTGGGCGATGATGGGCGACGTTGCTGATTACGGCGAATGGAAAACAGGCCGTCGCGCCAGTGGCACCGTTACCGCTGCGGTGGTGTTCGCTCTCTGGGCAGGACTCGCGCTCGGCGGCGCGATAGCCGGGTGGCTCCTCTCCGCTTACGGTGTTGTCTCGGAAGCCTCGGTACAAACTGACCATGCGCGATCGGGCATTCTTCTCACTGCCAGCGTCTATGCGGGAATTTGCTTCTTCGCCGCCGCCGCGTGCCTCCTGTTTTATCCGCTCTCCCGAGAGAAGACCCGCTCCATCGCCAACGATCTCATTGAGCGTCGCAAGGGCTATGTGTCATGAAAAAAACTCCTAATCATGTTTCATCGAGGCGACTCCCAGCGTCGATCACCCGTGTCAGCTTCTGGGGCGTTACCGACGCCGATCCCTGGCTCAACAATTTGCCGGTTAAGGGAAGGACCAACTATCCCGTCCTCTTCGATCGCAACGCACAGCCTAAGCCTGCCTTTGATGCGGTAATCCGCGCCACCAAGCCGCCTTTGGCCCGCAGTTTCTCTACATTTTCACTTCATAACTTTTTTTCTTCCTTGTTTCTTTGCATCATTGACGTTTTATCCCCAATTGATCGCGAGGCGAAATCATGACCAGGCATCGAACACTTCCATTTCATATCGGCTTTAACTCTCAGCACTCTCCCATGGGTGCCTTCATGAGTTTCACATGCGGCAATCCTGGGACACGCGGCGGCATCGGCCTTCAGATTGGCCAACCCGGCGATCAGGAAGTTTTTATCGGCGTGATCGACGGCGACCGCTACAGCAACTCGCCCCTAAAATGTCTTCCGTTTTATATCGGGGCCGCCCCCAAGGCTGCCGATGCATTCCTCGTCGAACAGGCCGGGCCTTCGGAACAGAATGTCCGCCCCGACGCGGTTCCCTTCGACTCGAAAGATGTCCAACGCAGCTATGGCTGGTGTACCGACGCTTGGCATGCCGGTGAGATGGCCTTCACGGTATACACACCGTTCGGCCCGATTCCGGATCCCTCCAGCGCATCGGAGAAAGAGATGCGCGAAGCGCTTATGCCGGCGGTTGTCGCCCAGCTTGTCGTCGACAACACTCGCGGCTCCGAGCCAAAAACGGGAATCTTCGCTCTGAATCACTCCCGCCCTGGCCCTCGCATGATCAATGATGACTTGGGTTCTCCGGATCGCGTCGGATTTGCCTTTCGCCGCGAAGCCGGCGTTGCCGCTCAGGTCTCAGATCTTTCCGACAAAAATGCCAAGCTGCACGCCTTTAGTTTTATGCGTTGGTCGCCTACCGACGGCATTCGAGAGCGCCACAATCCTGTCCACTTGCTCGGCTCTTGCCCCGGAGTCGGCTTTGAGGTTCCCGCCGGAAAACGCTACTGTATGACACTCGCGATTGGCTCCTTTCTCGCCAATATCGAAACCACAGGGCTCGATGGCCGTTATCTCTACACCCGCTACTACAAAGACCTCACTGACGTTTTGCGTGCCACCCTCGACCGCTCGGCTCAATTAATCGCTTCCGCCGAAGCTCTCGACGCTACGCTTGATGCTTCCTCCCTCTCCGACGAACAACGCTTCATGATTGCTCACTCCACCCACAGCTACTACGGCAGCACCCAGTTGCTGGAAATCGACAAGCAGCCATTCTGGGTCGTCAACGAGGGCGAATACTGCATGATGAATACACTCGATCTCGCCGTCGACCATGTTTTTTGGGAGCTCGATCGCAATCCATGGCTCGTCCGCAACCTGCTCGACAATTTTGTCAGCAATTACAGTTACACTGATGAAATTAAAATCTATAAATCCGAAACCGCGGCTTCGGCTCATCAAACCCAAATCGATCCTTCGCAGCCACCCCCGCCTCCCGACGCCGCCCAGCTTGCAAGACCTTACGACCGCAAGCCTGGTGGACTCAGCTTCTGCCATGACATGGGCGCCCACAACAATTTCTCTCCCAAAGGACGCAGCAGCTACGAACTCGCCAACCTCACCGGTTGTTTCAGCTACATGACCCAGGAGCAGCTCTGCAACTGGATCCTTGTTGCCACGTGTTATCTCGCAAAGACCCGCGACATCTCCTGGCTCCAGCGCAATCGCAGCATCGTCGAGGCGTGCCTCGCAAGCATGATCAACCGCGGTGGAGACGTCGGCTTCGCGCAGTTCGACAGCACCCGCTGTGCCGGTGGGCAGGAGATCACCACCTACGACTCTCTCGACCACTCCCTCGCCCAGACCCGCAACAACGTCTACATTGCCGTCAAAAGTTGGGCCAGCTATCGCGCCCTGGCTCTGCTCTTCCGCGACCTCGGCGACACCAAAACTCAGAACAAATGTCAGCAAATCGCTGCCAAAGTCGCAGCTGTTGTCGCTGATCAGCCTGACGGCGGAATTCTCCCCGCCATTTTTGAGAAGTCGAATCCCGGATACCAATCCCGCATCCTCCCGGCCATTGAGGGATGCGTCTATGCGTTGTATTTCGAGAAGACCGGATACGCGCAGCAAAATCTCGGCCAGATTTTCGCCGGCGCTTCGGAGCGCAAAATGTTCGACGTACTCAGGGAACACACCACGAAGCTTCTGCTCGATCCGGATCGCCGAAATCTGTTTGCCGACGGCGGCATCAAGCTCTCTTCAACCAGCAACAATTCCTGGATGAGCAAGATCGCCATCTTCCTGCATGTTGCTCGTCGCGTCTTCGATCTCGACCACGACCCCCAGGTCGCGGAAATCCTCCGCAAAGCCGATGCTGCTCACGTTAAATGGCAGACCGAAGGCAGTTCCTATTGGGCTTGTTGCGATCAAATCGTGTCCGGCGAGGGCAAGGCGAGCCGCTACTACCCGCGCGTAATCACTAGCGCTCTATGGCTTGATTGATTCACCGGCATCAAACTAGTTTTGCAATTACTCGGCGGTTGGCGTGCCTTAAAGATTCCTACACGACCTTCACGTCCTTTGCCCGCCTGTGTCCTGCATCCGCTCACGGCTCTGTTCCTCGCAGGCATACATGTATACCTCGCCGCTGTTCATCTCTCGAATTTGATCGCTGGTGCGCGCGGTTGGACTGATATCTGGAAGGGTTTTGGTGCGTTGGCAGGAGCGTACATATTCATGGCGCTCGCATCTCGTGGCCTTGCCGGAAGCCACTTACTACCCAGGTCGGCACGGAGCACGATGTAAGTCCTAGTTGACGAGCCGGGTAGACTTTTCCGATGTTACCCGAACAGCGCTCAGAACCAAGGAGGCCGAATTGGAATGATAGGATGTGATTTAGACGCTCGCCAGCAGACGATCCATCAGGTTTTTTCATTGGTATTTTTTGACAATATCATTGCTGCTTCTTCCCGAGCATTCTGCCGAGCGATTGGCCACCGTTGCGGGAGCTAGACTTATTTTTGCAAGGGAGACGCTGCCCAAGTCCTACGGGACAGTCGTGAAGGCGACTCCCGTCTTTTTTGGGCACCGGAACCGCTCTGTCACTTTCGCCAATTACGTTTATTGAGAATCGAGAAGAGAAGTATGTACTGTTACGCACATTTTCATCTGGCACCCGCACAGTTTGGGCGATGGGGGGTATTACAGTAGGGGTCTAAATTCCAAATTGGAAATTCCGACTTGATACTCCATTTTCTCCATCATCTTCTGGACTCTCTCAAAGTGCTCGGGACAGAACCTACTTTGTTTTGGCCTATCTGGATCGCCATAACTGTGCTGGGCGTGTTCATGGTGATTTGGGTTCTCCCGAACCAGCCACGTATCAGGTTGGAGTCGGTTCCGTCTCGACGACATGATTCGTCGCAGCGCGCGGTCATCCTCGCTGTGGCCTTCCTGATTCTGTTTTTGGCCTGCTACATTGCAGGGTCTCTGGTATGGGAAGATTTTACATACTATGACAACTCAAACTTTACGTACGAAACGTTGCTTGGCCATAACGCCGAAATCCAGATCGACACGGGCGCGGGACGTTTCTGGCCGCTCGGCTATCAGGAATTCAATCTTCTACGTCACGTCACCCATTCCGTCACTGGCTATCATGCGTTGCGTATCGTTCAGCTGCTGCTTTTGTGTGGGATTCTTTTGGTATTTGATGAGGAGTTGAGTATCAAGGCTCGCGTGGCTGTAATCATTCTGGTTCTCATTACACCGAGCATTCTGATTAGTTTCAGTGAGCTCATCTACGGGGAGGCGAACGTTCTTCTCTGGCTCGTCTGTCTTGCGTGGTTTCTTAAACGCTTCGAGCAGACACAATCCAAAGCATGGGCAGTGGCTTGTGTGATTTCTTCACAGTTCATGCTTTATTACAAAGAAACCGCTTTTCTGCTGCTTCTGGGTTTTGCGGTTGGGCGACTCCTCCTGCGTTGCTGGAAAGTAGATCAGGCAGGCTGGGATTTCGAACGGCTTCGAGATCCCGAAAGCCGTCTGGACCTTTGCCTTGCCTTCTTGGTGGTGCCATTCTTGCTCTACTACCTAGCTGCAATGTTTCCCCATTACGGTTTGCGCTACGCTTCTGAAATGCATCTGCCACTGGTCCGAGTTCTTGCTTCTTACTTGAAATTGGATCTCCTGGTTTGGGCGTTCCTTGCCGTTGTATTAACGAGAATCATTCAGATCCTGCGGCACAAGGTGGCGCCCTCGCCCCTTTGGGATGGGCTGGCTTTGGCAGGCATCTGTTGTCTCGCCGGTTACTTCGCCTTGCGCATGTATACGGCTTACTACCTCGCTCCCGTGGACCTTATCGCCGTCTTATACGTTGGGCGTCTTGCGGTGCTGTCCTTGAAAAACATGAGCCTCGGGGTCAGATTTTGCGCATTGGCTTTGCTCGCACTCGTCGTGCTGCAGGACCTGTCTCTCTCCGCTTTCCGCATGTATGAGACAAAGAACATCATCCACGCAAAGGCTGAGATGGGCCAGATGATCAAAGCGCGTTATGAAAGCGATTCGCAAAACGTTAAGAGGCTCTTTTTTCCGTTCTCTTATACGTTCCAGGTCACCGAATTTGCCTCGTATCTTAACTATCTCGGCGTTCCTGTGGAACAAATCTCGGGCTCCGCTGTAACCAGCGGCGTCGTGTTGGTCGGCAGGAGGATTATCCAGGACGGTCCCTGGGAATCTTTTGTGTGTCACACTGCCAGCGGGCCAGATCCCGGCGACCTGGTCGTGGTTCTTCCAGACGATTTCACGCGGGCCGATGAGTTAAATTCGTATCGGCGGGAAGGAACCGAACCGGTTTTCTCATACCACCCACGTCCGTTCATTCCTCAATGGTTGCGGCCGTATATAAACCATCTTCACGTAGTTTCACACCTATCCTCACAACGACATCTTCCGGATGCTTGGCTGAATGCGTGGGTGACTGTATCCATGCCGCCCCGACCGTAACCCAGACGGCTGCCACCCGAACGGCAGAGGCTCGCGCTCGGTCAACAATGCGAGCGAAACACTCAATGGATTGGGGCGAGGTTCCCTCTTCCATCTCACGACCCAAAGGATCTTTGAGACTCCGGCCGATGGCCCGGCAGATGCAGAACCGTCCAGCCATGCTACTGCAGGATCCAACCCATCGGATCGCTCCCACTCCATCGCGTCGTGATCGGTTAGCCCAGTGAAGACCACATGCTGCAACCATTCGACAATTCCCCGGCAAACCGTGTCGTGTCACTGTTAGCTTCACTCGAATTCTTCACCAAGTCATCGAGTACCAGGAGAGAACCACCACGGCCCGTCACTGGCCCGCCAAGGCCAGTCGCACTGTATTCCGCGCACGCGGTCGTATTGAAATGCTAGCCTGCGGCAGAGTCAGGCGACAGTTCGCAGTTCGCGAAGATTTCCTGAATCTTAGGGTAGCCCATCAGGTTGCGTTCGCGCCGGCCGAATCCTCCAGACAACTTCAAACCGTAAGACACCGTGATGATCGTCCCTGTGGGACTAAGAAATCGCCCGGTAGGAGGTCCGCTAACCGGATTGCGGAGGCTATTTCAAAGGCGGTGCGGTCAATCGCGGTTGAACGCAGACGCGACTTCTTTGGTTTTAATGAATGGCACTACTTTCAAAACTAGCCTGTTGAAGTTAGCCGTCAGGTCAGTCTTGCTTCTGTTGTCTACTTTGGTCGACGTGCTTCTCCATGCGAGCCCCTGAATCCGAATTTCTGGTCTCTGTCGTTCGTTTTTGGCTGCATCCTCTGTGGCCTGGGATTGTCGACAATCGCCAACGGTGTTATTAACGAAGAATAATCTCCCGCTCGTACTGGAAGGCACCATTTCCGGTAACAGCGTTAATCGCGAGTTGAGACCGGGAAGGCCTGCTTCATCCTAGACTTGGCGTGAGCGGTAATAATAGAACGAACGTCATTCAGTCTGCTTAGACGACCGCGATCATGTGCCGCTTTGCCAGAGACTCAATTTCAGCCTCAGTCACCGCTGAGAGGTCTGCGCTTTCCGTAGCGATGACCCGCCGAGAAATATCAGGATGATGAGTCTTCAAGTATTCTTTCAAGAAGTCGGCGGCGTTACTCTTACCAGTGGCGTGACCGATGAGCACGATCTCATTCGCCTGAATGATATCTTTCGCGATCTCCTCATAAAACAAATCCTCTTCAGGTACGCGCTCGCCACGGTAGTGAGCTTCCTTTCGGTGAATCAGATGATGATGAAAATTGAAAGGATCGTAAGGTAGTAGCTTGTGTGCGTCGGCCGGACGGCTTCCACCGAGATCGTGGTAGACATGGGCGGCGTGGTGGTCGATGACGACAATCATCCGGCCGGTTTGGGCCGGTTCTTCTACCTGCGCACCTGATTTACGTGCATCCGGTACGGGCTCTTTCAAGAATTTACGCAGCCGGGACACTTCCTCCACCCCAAGATCATGAGTATGCGGCTTCCTGAAAAAGACGTTTTTGCCGTTGACGACGAATACAAATTCATCGTTGCCGTGCGGTTGGACCTGACCCAGATGTTCGACCAGTTCGACGGCCTCAGCCCAACTTAGGTTATGTGGCAGTTTGCCGTTGACAAGATTCCGGTATAGCGATTCGAGGTGCTTGCGCACGGTGTGTTCTCCTTCCCAAACAATTCCAAACCCGATCAACATGCGTCTTGAACAATCACCACTAAATAGGACTAAAACAATTGGACCTTGGTATCGACCACATCTCATATCCAGCGTCCGGCACCTCAGTCGTGGAGACACTGCAGTTGATACGAAATTATGGGCAATACCATCGTCCAATTGCGCGGCCTATTTTGTTGTGGCCGAATGGAGCCAACCCGTGGGAGGCGCAATGACGAAAACGACGAGCTTTCAGCCTGACATCCTCCCGCTCTTTACCGTGGCTACATGAATCGCGTCCCTACCCGACGCTGAGCGGGATGCGTTCGTAGAGGCGCTCGCGACCCAGATCGCCAAGTCCGACAAATGGGCGATCGCCAACACCAAGCGCCTCCCGCCAACATCAGCCGCCCGTCTGATGTCGAGCTCGGCGCCGACTGGGACGCATGCATCGCTTCGTGAGGAGACATGCCGCCTGATACGGGAATGCTGATCGCGCGAGACTCCCACACGCGGGGGATGTCGAACATCGGCTCGGATACTATCCCGGCCAAATTGCGCGATGTGGAGCGGGCCCCCGAGCGCCGTACTTGTAATGAGCACTGTGTCGAAAGGAGCCATCAATGAACGCCGTACAAATCGAACAAAAGAGCTATGAGATGCCCCCGCAAGTGGGGATCAGCATCGCGCAATTTCTCACCGTCGCCGACATCGAGCGCTCGGCTCACTACTACGAAAAAGTCTTCGGCGCTCGCATTCTGACCCTGGGTGACGGCAACGCTCCTGCATACCTTCAGCTTGCCAATATCTGGATGATTCTGAACGTTGGGGGCGGGCCGACCCCGGATAAGCCGACGGTAACACTCAGCGTCCCCGACCCGAATCACATCAACAGCTTTCTGAATTTTCGCGTTGCCGATATTCAAGCATGTTATGAATTGTGGAAAAGTCGAGGAGCCGAGTTCATCACGAAGCCGATCCCCAAGTACGGTGAGATACGCTGCTACATCCGCGATCCTGACGGGTACATTATCGAAGTCGGGCAGAGCACCACCCTCACATACGGTTAACACTCGTACTGGGTGAGATGCCGACTCTGCGCCTCATGGTTTCGCTTCTGCCCATTTGCCTTGAACCGTCACACGGTCTGACATCGAAAGGAGTATCAGATGGTCGCCACAAACGGACTGAAAGACGCCGCGCGTGTGACGGCACCTGTCGCGTTGAACACGCTTGGTGTGAACGTTTTTACGGCCCCCGGAAAGGCTATGGTCGGCGAGCGACCCAGGCCCTTCGGCGAAGCGCTCGCTTTCGACCCAATCACGTCGACGTTAATCTTTGGCGAGTACGACGCGGTGCTGGTGGACGCAATGGGTACAGTGGCCGAGGCCGAGGCTCTCGCGGATTGGGTCGCTCTGCACAACCGCAACTTGGAGACCATCTACATCACGCACGCCCATTTCGACCACTTCTACGGCCTTAGCATTCTGCTCGACCGTTTCCCGGGCGCTCGGGCGATCGCAACACCCAAGACGGTGAACGCCATGCAGATGTCTTTCACTCCTACTGTGGAGCGGTTGGCCCGCCGTATGTTCCCTGGACAAGTGCCTACGAAGTTGGTTTCACCTGAGCCCTATGAGCCCGACACATTCAGGCTCGAGGGTCACGAATTGCGCATCATCGAGCAGGGCCGCACCGATAGTCCCGATTCGACGTCTCTCTACGTTCCATCGATCGGCCTGATCGTCGCTGGCGACGTTGTGTACAACCAATGCCGCATGTATGTCGGCGACACCACCCCCGAGAGCCGAAAGAATTGGATCGCGGATCTGGACCGGTTAGCAGCGCTGAAGCCGACGATGGTTGTCGCAGGTCACAAGAAGCCTGGCGCGCCCGACTCTCCCTCGACGATCCAGGACACCAAGCGTTACCTCGAGGACTTCGATCGGCTGCAGAAAACCGCGACGTCCGACCAGGTGCTGTTCGATCAGATGACGGAGTTATACCCGCATTGGGTGGCCAATCAGTCGTGGTTGATGTTTGGATTCCCGCGGCATAACTCACATCAACCGTAATAGCCGGTCTTGCACACTTTGGAGCAAGACGCGGACGATGAGCTAGCTCATGTTTAGGAAAACAGAATTCGATTTCAAGGAGGAGAACAAAATGACAACAAAAGGAAAGGTCTTGGTGCTTGTCTCGAGCGGTCACGGCTTGCCATTGAAGGACGGCAAGGTTTATAGCGCCGCTGGCTACTATCTCAACGAGCTGACGGTTCCGGTTCGCGCCCTGATGGAGGAGGCCTACGAAATCACGTTCGCCAACCCCAAAGGCAACACGCCGCAAATGGATGTTCATTCAGCTGTAGCCGACTTTTTCGGTGGGAACGACGCTGAGCTCCAGGACTATTTACAATTCCGCGACACCCTGACTGGGCTCAAAAATCCAACTCGTATCTCGGATGTCATCGCATCGGACCTGGATCAGTACGACGCTGTTTTTGTTCCCGGCGGCCATGGCCCGATGATGGACCTGCTCGATGATCCCGACGCGGGCAGCGTGCTGAGACACTTTCATAAAACATCCAAACCCACGGCAGTGCTCTGCCATGGCGGGATCTCACTTCTCGCGGCGCTTCCGAATTCGACGGAAGTAGTCGCCGCGCTGTCGGCGGGCGACGCCGCTGGAGCCCACGCAAGGGCTCAAGGCTGGATATATTCCGGATATAAGATGACCGTCTTTTCGACAGCGGAAGAACAGCAGCGGGAGCCACTTGAGATTGGTGGCAAGGTGCTGTTTTACCCGGACTTCGCCTTGCGTACGGCGGGCGCTGACGTAAGTGTGCTCGCCCCATGGCAGAGCTACGTCCTTCAGGATCGCGAGGTGATCTCAGGTCAGAACCCGTTCTCTGATCAAGCGCTTCTGAAACTTCTTCTACCGGCACTCGATCGAAAGAAGAAGTCGGTTTCGGCGGCTTAAGAATCAGTAACGTCTAGAAGGAGCTGATTGACAAAGGAACGAAACTTTGCCGGCGTAAATATCGATGAAAACGACGCTTGGAGCGTCAACGAGCAGGCCACAAATCAGGCAAAAGAGCTATGAGAAGTGTCCGCGCGACGGGTTTACCTGACGCGTTTGACGCGGAAGGGCTTCGCTTCTGGCTGGTTCGGTTCATCCGATGCACGTTCGAAGTTACCTTTCGACAATCCGGTGATACCTCAGAACGCCCCCCAGAGCCAATCCGCATTCCCCCGACCTCTGCTGGCGCTCAAACCCAGTCAACTCTCGCGCCCCTGCGCAGGTTACATCATCGTTAGTTTAATGAGTGATTACACGAGGAAGCCTATTCCCTAAGCCATGCACCCGGCCATGATGCCGCTCAGAGGTAAGCCTAGGTCTGCGCACGCGTTCAGAGATTCACGGAACACGTATCAGAAATCGAAAATTTACACTTGACATGGACAGATAATCCACTACCATATGGTTGTGGATAAGTTGGATACAACATTTGCAGCTTTGTCTGATCCGACGCGGCGGGCGATGATCGAACGACTCTCGCACGGGCCTGCCTCGGTGCATGGATTGACGGAACCGTTTGCGCTCTCTCAGCAGATGATTTCAAAACATATTGCCTACCTGGTGCGAGCGCGGATCGTCACTAAGACGAAGCGTGGACGAGAGAGTGTGTGCACGCTTAGGCCAGAGGCGATAAAGACAGTCAGCGATTGGGCAGTTTATTATCGCCGATTCTGGGAAGAGAGTTTCGAGAAGCTGGACGTAGTTGTGAACCAAATCAAAAAAACGGAGGTCAGAGATGACAAAAAACACGGTTAACGAGGCAGAGCGGATGGTTGTCACTAGAGTTTTTGATGCCCCGCGCGCAGTGGTTTGGAAGGCGTGGACGGACCCGAAATATGTGATGCAGTGGTGGGGGCCGAAGGATTTTACAGCGCCTTTTTGCGAGATGGATTTTCGCGTAGGAGGAAAATTTCTCTGTTGCATGAGAACGCCCGATGGGCAGGAGTTCTGGAATGGTGGGGAATACCACGAGATTGTTCTGCACGAGAAGATCGTTTACTCCATGTACTTTTCCGACTCGAAGGGAAACAAGGTTGAGCCTGCGCACTATGGAATAGAACATGAAGCCATAGACGATGCGAACGACGTGGTTATTTTTGAGGATTTTGGAAACGGCCAGACGAAACTTACCCTCATTGGAAATGAGACCATGGAGAACGCAAAAACCAGCGGGCAAGTAGAGGGCTGGAATCAGATACTCGATAAAGTTGCCGCAGTTGTTGCGGGGCTAGCGCAGGCGAAATAAGAAGTTGAAGTTTTAATGATCGTCATCCGCGAGGATGCCAACGTTGTGGATCCGTGCACGAGGCCACGCATCTTAGTTATCCTCGTCCGTGTAGGGGCGCCCGTTTTGTTGGGATCTGATCCAGTTTTTCTAGGCGCTTGGTGTCCTCCGCGATGTTCTGACCACATCGTTTGATCAGGGACTCGCGAGCCTAGTGCTCAACGATGGGGAATCTAGTTACCTGTTTCTGGCGCACAGCATCCGCCGCAAAATCGGCCTTCAAGTAAGGCGCAGCAGTGGCTGGAAATGTTCCGGACGCTTTGTCGAATTCCGTCGGGCCGTTCGACTATATGGTGAAGGCAGGGCAATTGGCCCGCACGAAGACCATTTTAGGAGAAGAAGATGCCGCATATTTGGCCCAAGCGGAGGAGAAGCGACGGGCCGCGAGATTCACGAGCTCAATCGCGAGATGATTGCTGGCATCAGGAAATTCGCATGCGGTCTTGCGTCCGCGGGTTGGCTGTGAGCGCAGACCGATGGCGGAGTCGTGACCGACGGGACGTACCTGGAGACCCGGGACTATATCGGAGGTTTTTAGAGATTGGAATGTGCTGACGTGGACGAGCCAGTGGTATAGGCGCGCAATGGCGCCGCCGCAACTCGGGCGCAGGTCGAGGTACGAGAGATTTTTTTAAATCCGGCAACCGACTAACAACTGAGTGGGACTTATCGGAGATGTAGGTACTATGAGTCACTTGTGCGTTGAACGTTCGCAAAGCTTTGCGCCACAGATTTCTGCTGGGTATCACGGGGACCTATTTGATGTGGCCGTCGTTCTCGGGTGGATGTTTCTGGGGTTTCACGCCGGATGGATCCTTAGTTCCATGGGCTGGAAGCAACTGGGATATTCGGCTACCGTGGCCGGCCTTTCGCTTTTCTACTTCACGATTCCCATCGGCATTATTGTGGCGGTAATCGTCCGCTACAAGTTGTCGCCCACGCGTTTACGAGAGCAATCGACGCGGGCAAATAACGGCACTGACACCCGTGTCGAAACCAGTTTCTAGGACTAGAAAAGTAAGCGAAGAATACGGCGCAGAGTGCCGCGGTCACCACAGCCACTAAACACTGGAAGTATTTCATTCTTTCATTTCACGCTCTGGATAGAATTAGACCGAATATTAACAAGAACGTTAGTACCAATGGCTGGGAAGTTGACGACATCAGTGGAACTTCACCGGCAACGTCGTTAGTCAGATCTTACGACGCTTATGTTACGGTCGGATGCTCAGCCAGGAGGGGTATGTGCGTCCGAAAACCCACGGTATTCTTGAAACCTCACTGTATGTGAGCGATTTGCCTCGTTCAGTGCGCTTCTACGAGGAGACTTTTGGGTTCGGCGTCATCAGCGACTTCGGCGAACGCGGTTGCGCGATGCACGCAGACAGACATCAGGTCTTACTGCTGTTCAAGAAGGGAGCATCGCGCGCTATTCAATCGCCTCACGATGGGGACGGCGAGTTACATCTCGCGTTTGCTATCGCAGCCGATGAACTGGCCAACTGGGAATCCTGGCTCCAAACGAGAGGAATCGCGGTCGAAGAAAAGCGGAAGTGGGAATTGGGAGGCTGGAGCCTCTACTTTCGAGACCCAGACCGCCATCTGATCGAGCTGGCTACGCCGGGGGTTTGGTCGGTGTACTGAAAAGCAAAAGCAGATGTCCGGTAACGTCACTCAGGACTCGACTAATTGCCTTCCATCTAAATAAATTAGAACGATATGGAAGGCAAATAAGCACCGGCGGGTTCGTTGTAAAGTCCGGTCGTCATTCGCGTCAACGGCTCAATAACTCGAAGCCCATTTTCTAGGCACCAGCGAAAGAGTTCGGCGTTGCGTGTAGGGACAAGAATCCCTGACCCGGGAAAAGCTGGAGCCGCGGCAATTAGCGCCTGCAAGTCTTTATTCGTTTCCCCTACCGCGTGACCAAAAAAGGCCAGCGCGGAGGAGTAGGCTCTAATGCAGCCGTCCGCCTCAGCCACAGTGGCGGTGCCTTCTCTAATCGCATCTTGCAGTTCGCCTCGGCGGTCGTGCCCGTGCACTCGCAGACACAGGTCGTTGCAGGCTGCAAGGTCTTCCGTTTGCGCAGGTCGAACCCGATACCCTGGTGAACTCCTCTGAATCGCGGGCCCCTGCATACAGGAAAGCGGTTCACGTGTAACAAATCCAAGCTTTGCATAGAGCGAGAGAGAACGATTATGGTACGCCACTTGCACGAGACGCATTCCTGCGACCTTTCGCTCCGTTGCACGTGCCACGACCGCGTCCATTAATTGTCGGCCCACCGTCCGATTCTGGATCGCAGAATCAACCGTGATGGGGCCAACCCCGGCTATGGCTGCCCGCTCATCCAAACAGTTGCTTCCGACGACTCTTCCCTCCTGCTGAGCAACCACACAGAAAAAGGAAGGATGCGAAAACATCATTGAGAGAAGGCCGATAGAAATCTCAGGGATTGGAAAATCCGACGGGAAATTGTGCTGATGTGCAATCGCCCCAAAGGCTTCGAAGCAGATTTTTCCACACACTTCAGCATCGCCTGGAGTAGCGCGACGAATTAGAAGTAATTGTTCTGCCATGACGCTGCTTAACTGCTACTGGATTGCTCGGGTAACACACGAGCAACCACGACATTTGAGCGGCTGGTGGTCGTATAGCATCACGAGCACCGGTCCAAGCAATTGCGGCATTCTAGCAAAAACCGCTCTGAAGAGGCCATATCGTGGCTGGCACCCACTTCTACATTTATTCCCGTTAATCGCGGTGCACGTACTTCAGCACTTCTGCTCGGTTCTCGGAGCTCCACACATTTCAAGCCTTTGGGAATTCTGAAAGGCCCCCACCAACAACGGCTTGCGGTGCGCCCTGGCAAAGAGGAGAAGGATGAAACGTCGTATAATCTAGTGCGCGCGACTGGAGAGCAGAACATATGAACGTACAAGAACAAATCAAAAAGTATATTACCAGCCAACCGGAGCCAAAACGCAGTGACATGCGAGAATTGCATCGGCTCACGCTTGAAGTGTCACCAGAATGCAAATTATGGTTCTTCGATGGTAAAGACAGCAAAAATCATACTGTTTCCAACCCTACGATAGGATATGGATTTCACACAATAAAATATGCCAATGGAAAAAGTAGAGAGTTTTTTCAAATTGGTGTGAGCGGAAACAAAACCGGAATCTCTGTTTATATTCTTGGTCTCAAAGATAAGAAGTACTTGGCCAAAACGTACGGAAAAAAACTAGGCAAAGCGAGCGTGACCGGATATTGCATTCGGTTCAAAGCTCTAAAGGATATAAACATTGATACGCTTCAAGCGGCAATTCGATATGGGCTTACTGCTGAGAACGAAAAAGGCAAGCCGACGAAATAATTCCACGTTGTTTGCCGTTGCCCACTGCGGAAGGATCACGGGCGAGCAGGACTTGTAAGATTGACCGACCTTTGCGGAGTTGGCAGTTTCTGGGTGTCCAAAGAACTAAACGCTGATTAGAAACGTCATTCTCGCAGTTCGATTTCAAGAAATAGAATGAGGGTATGCGACTTGTTCGATTCACGAAGTTCTTTGCAATTTTCGCGTCGATTGGATTGTCATGCCCACTCAGAGCTGCTGAAGTTCAGGACGTCGTATGCAGTGTCGACCCTTCATCTGCTGTGGCGTTTGTCGGCACATTGACCGAATTGAATCCAAATGGAGCGCCTGCCGCATGGACCATGGCGACCTTCCAGATTTCTGAACTACTCGAAGGTGAAATTAATCCCGCAGCCGTAAGTATCTTAGTGGGTGACAATTTATGCCAAGAAAGCATCAGAAAGGAAAACGAGAAGGCACTGACGAATAAGATCGGCATGATCGAGTACGATTTTCTCATCTCACCCTCTGGCTTTCAGCTCTTCATACCACATTGACTTTATCTGATCAAATCCCGGGAAGTTCGATTACCGACTGTCGCTGATAATACGTCAAGTACACGGTCACGTCGTTTACTGAGACTCAGACCGAGATTTGACAGTTCGTCGGCGAGAACGGTCTCACGACAATGACCTGGCACGAAGCCCCCAAAGGACGAGGACCGATGCGAGGACGATTGCGACACCGACTGAGAGGAACCCAAGCAATACAGTGGTTTCCTGCCACGGTTTGCCACTATGGCCCGCTGCAGTGATTGGCGAAAGGACCGCCGTTCCAAAAACTGCGGCTATCGACGTTACAAACCAGTTTCCGTACGCCCCATACAGGACAGTCCAGTTCGCGATACCTTTGGTCCGCGGCGACAGCCTCACTTCAGTCCAGACAGCACCCAGTGCAATCAGGAATGTACCGTTCATAACGCCTTCCAAGTGCGCGGCAAGCCCCATGCGCGTGTTGGCAAAATGCGTCTCGGCGAAACCGGTCAACAGGCCAATTAGAAATAGAAACATGCCATGCCACATGAGACTTCGATTGGTCGATTTCATCTGGATTCTCTTTTCGTTTACTGCCCGCAGAAGTTGTTATCGGAGCAAGACCCTGCGTGTGGGGTACTCTAGCTTCGGCTTGCCCTGTTTGCAATTGTCTGATCTGTGCTGCGCCGTCTGACGAGAAGTCGAAGTTAGGTCGTTATTAGAAAGCACCAAGGAGGCTCCTCATGGACCTGTGTATTACATCGGCGATGTTCACAAGCTAAAGACTAGTTACTGCGTGAAGCACGTTCTCGGCAGAGTTCATACCGGGGGATGGATACCCACTACCCGTTTTGTGACTTGGATCGATGGATGAACGCGCTGCCACAACCGTGGAGCGCGATGAAAGCCATAAGGTTTTCCGGCTGGATATACGCATTTTCTAAGAGTGCCAACGGAAAGACCGATGTATGATTCGACATCCAGTCCCGGTACGTCATTTCTCTCTACAGAAACGATCGGGACTGAGGCGCGGACTTCCGAGATGGGGTTACCACAAGTACAGGAAATCGTATGGCAGATTGGCAAATACGAAAAAAGCGACCACTCCGCGGACCGATGCCCGAGGACGCGGGACCGGCACTCAAAAACTACATTACGCCCGCCGGGTTGCAGCGACTAAAAGACGAGCGTCTGTTCCTACTGAGTCGCGAGCGGCCCGCGGTCGTGGAGGTCGTAGCGTGGGCTGCTAGTAACGGGGACCGCAGTGAAAACGCCGACTACCTCTACGGCAAACGACGGTTAGGCCAGATCGATTCGCGGATCCGCTTTCTCACGAAACGCATTGACGCAGCTGTGGTCGTCGAACCTGCCGCTCCGCGGCCAGGGTCAACCGCATCGCGCGTTTTCTTCGGCGCAACCGTGACCTACAAGAACGCCGCCGGCCACGAACAAACCGTCTCGATCGTAGGCATCGACGAGGTGGACCTCGACCGCGGCTACATCAGTTGGCGCTCGCCTCTTGCTAATGCCCTGATGAAGGCGAGCCCCGGCGACCGCGTGGACCTGTGCGCGCCAGCAAAGACGGAGCACCTTGAGATCATCGAGGTCGAGTACGCGCCGATTCCGATGGACGCTTTCCGCGAACCGCTAGGAGCGCAGTCGACGCCCAAGGTCGCACGCTCCTAGGCCAAGCCGGGCATTCACGCTAAGAGAATTGGATCGAAAGCAGAAGTGTCACTGCGTTTCACGTTTTCCGGCTTTCGCGCGAGCCCCTGCGGGCCGTTTGTGCTTTAATTTAGTTTGGTTGTAAAGGACGGCAGCACGGACGAGATTTCCTAGAGCACGCTCATTGATCGTATCGTTCTCGAACACATCGATCGCTCTCCACGCTTTGCCGCCGAGACCCGCGTTGAAGAGCTTGTCAGGATCCGCAAGGCTGGCTCCGTGGGAAAAGGTGAGCTTCATTTTATCTTTGTGGGCATTGGCGACCGCAATCATACCGTCGTGAGACCACACCGGACTTCCCATCCATTTCCATTCCTCGATTATCACTGGATCGGCCGCGAGGATGCTCTTGCGCATGCGGGCGAATATTTCGCCGCGCCAGTCTGTGAGTCCTGCAATTAGGCGGTCAATGCGTTCCGATGCATCCATTGGCTTTGCCTCGGTTGTTGTTCCCTTCTTCATGCAAGTATTTTCTCCAGTCTCTTTGAAATGAGTCGCCGAACTACATGGCCTCTCCACATCCATAATCCTGAAAGGAGCATTACGGGAACAACGACAAAGCGGACACGGGCGGCGTACTTTTGAATTTCGTCGAACGGACTATGAATACAGCCGAATATCGGAATCCTAAAGACAATGTGCATCCTCCGTATAATTCAGCGTTTCGTTGCGTCTTTTATACTAGGTTGTCCTCCTTTTAACAGGTGATATGACAGGGGCGACTCTGTGCCACGGATGAGCTTCGACTCGCGTGCTGCCTCCTCGTCGGACGTTAAACCCACGTATGATTCGCCCTCGCTTCAGGATTCTTGCGTCGCCTGAGGCGCCGCGCTGCGCGTCTCAATCCCAAACTGTTTCGCGTACTCCTCATTGAGACGCTGCCAGGCACCGAATTTCACCGCATCGGCTCCCACAAGGCGTCCCATCGGGCTCCCCGCGAGGAGCCGCTGCAGGACGTCGAAGCAGATGTGCCAACCCGCGGCGCCCCACGCGATGAACCTGCGATCGATGTTGTGCCACAGTGTCAGGCGCGTGCCTCCGCCAGAGGCTGCGAGTTCCCACCGCAGATCGTTGGCACCCCAGTTGTACTCAAGCACCCGGGGAGCCTCGGCTCGCGTCACGATCGTTTCGGAAATCTTCGGCGCGCGTGTATTTACCGTGGAGAGCCTCACCGTGGTTCCAGCTGTAGCCAGGCTCCCGTCGGCTTCAAAGGGAGCCCATTCCCGCAGATGTGCAGGGTCGGTCAACGCCTGCCAGACTTTTTCAGGCGAATGGCGTAGTTCCCTGACGAGAATGAGGGTCCACTTCTCTCCGTCCTTTCGTACCTCGGCCCCGCAGGCCGGACCCGGTCTGTATTGGTCACGCTCGGTCATCTCCTCTTCTCCTTATCGTGAATGGCGTGCCAGCTCTGTAAGCTGAATGAGGTTGCCGCACGTGTCGTTCAACATCGCTATCGTCGAGCCGGTTACGCCAGTAGGTGGCATCACGAATGCGGCGCCCCGAGACTTGAACCCCTCATAGTCACCCTTGACGTCGTCGGTGAAAAACATCGCTGCTGGCAGGTGCTGTTGAAACATTGCTTGCTGATAGGCTTTGGCAGCCGGATTGTTGTTCAACGCCAGCTGCAACTCCGTGCCGTCCGGCTCCTCCGCGGAGGCGACGGTCAGCCATCGGAACGGCCCCTGACTGAAATCGGCCTTCTTGGCAAAGCCCAGTATCTCCGTATAAAAGTGCAAAGCCTTGTCCTGGTCGTCCACATACACGCTGGTCAATTTGATCTTCATTTCATGTCTCCTTGATTAGGTTTTTCGCTGGATGCCGCGGCCGCCTTCCCTTGTCTTCCCTTTCGTTGGTATCGACCGATCCATGCTATCGAGGTGGCGTTCGAGAGCATCGACGTGCGCGGACCATAGCCTACGAAACGGATCTAGCCAGGCTTCGAGCTCTTGAAGAGGTTCGGGCTTCAGACGGTAAAGACGGCGCTGCGCGTCCACGGTCGATTCCACGAAACCAGCCTCACGCAGCACTCGAAGGTGTTTTGACACACTGGGCTGCGGCAGGCGAAGTTGACGCTCAATCTCTCCCACCGACTGTTCTGACGAAACCAGCAGGCTTAATATTGCGCGGCGGCTCGGCTCTGCAATGATTTCAAATATGGATTCCATTCCTTGTATATACTTCATATGGCATATACGTGTCAAGGCATATGAAAGACAATTCATTATGAATAGTGGAAATCACCGCCGTTTGAGTTTTCGAAGCTCGGGATTGATCGGACAATTGCGAAGGGCAAGGGGCGGGCGGTTGCCGTCCGGCCTCATACATCGACCTGAACGATTCTGCAGCCCTCTAGAACAAGTGCGCTTGGTCTGGATCGTGGCGGGGACTCTCGCTCTCAATCAGTCCACTTGATTCACTTCTGTTCCCTCTTTGCATTCGGCGCTCTCGCATCGGCGAGCAACTGATCAAGTTTACGCCGATTCAATAACTTTCCGCTGACCACGACCGATTCGATTCTTTGCGTATTCGTAATGTCGACGAGTGGGTTTCCTTTTAGCAAAACCAGATTCGCGCCAAAGCCAGTCGCGATTCGCCCCCATCGGTCCCCGAAGCCGAGCAGCTCTGCAGGGTTTGTGGTTGCGGTTTCGAGCGCTTGCATAGGGGTGAGGCCTGCTTCCACGAACAGTCGAAGTTCGTCATGCAGGCTGAATCCAGGGTACGTATACGGGATCGTTACGTCGGTCCCGGCCAGAAGCCGTACGCCGACAGACTCTGCATGAGGAATTTCCTCAAGCATTTTCGCGTATTCCCGCTTGCGGAACGAAATGTACTGCGGTGTCCGATACTTCGTGAGCATGCCATTTTCTGGTTTCCACCAATTCAGCTCGTCCGGTGAAACGTATGCCATCCTGGGGTCGGGCATCGCGTTCAATTCATCAATGAAGGTGAGCGCATGCTCGGTCACCAGTGTAGGCGTTAGAAATGTCTTGTTCGTCGCCAGTATTCGATACGTCTCGTCGGCACGCTGCTGGCTGAAGTGGTCCAGCATTTCGGTTCCATCTTTGGCAATCTTCGCCGGAATGAGAGAGAACTCTTTTGTTTTGAGCGCTTCATCGAATGTCGACTGATCGCTTGCTTGCGTGATGTAGAGTTCTTCGATCGTTGAGCCGCCCGACAGGGCAACCCCGTGCTCGATAGAGCGCTGCCCTGCATTTGAAGCGTGCCTGACACTTACCGAGCTGGGGCGGTGCCCGGCGAAGGTAAGATTCAGCTTCTTCGTCTCCTGAGCGATGGCATCGTATTCGTCGAGGGACAGTCCGTCGTAGACCTTGATAAAATCGGAACCCTCTTTCTTGAGCGCTCGCACCGTAGAGCGTGCTTCCTCAGCCGTATTAACCGAAACGGTGAACTTAGGGTTTGACCAGGAATGCGGGCCATCCACGATTGGACCGCTGGCCACGATTTTGGGCCCAAGTTGGCGACCTGCGGCAATTGCATCCCGTATCGGGAAGACCTCATTGGCGGATCCACCCATATCGCGAATACCCAACACGCCATTTGCCAAATACATCTTCAGGTCCCGGGTCGCGTCACGAAAATGCGTGTGCATATCCCAAAGCCCGGGAATCGCAAACTCACCAGTCCCATCGATAGCCATGAATGTTGAGGGGAGCTTCACATCGTTTGATCTGCCAACGAGAACGATATCCCCGCCCCGAATGAGAATCGTCATGTCCTTTTGGATTCCTGAGATTCCCGGATTGATGATGGTGACGTGAGTGATTGCGAAATCTGCAATCTGCGCTGTCGTAACCTGTCCGGACCCGATTACTGAAGTCGCTAGGAGTAAAACACGGAATATCGGCCGTAGAATCGTCAAACGCATAACGGAGTTAGACACCGCGAGGACGTCTAAGTTTCCGCCGGGACCGCGATGTAATAGGTACGGATTGAGATGAGGTAGCCGGGCGGGAGAAGAAACCGCCCGGCGTGGTGCGACTTGCTCGCTATTCGCTGACTTTATTGTTTCGTTGTGCAGCCTTGAGCTTCTCGATATCGGCCGGAGTAAGTTGCGGCCGAGTAATCGTCAAGGTCAGTTTTCCGATCTTGCCGTTGAAGTCAAAGGGGACTTGATAGTCCTGATCGTTCACGGGAGTGCCAGTGTCGGCGCCGATGTCAAAGTTCTCGTCCCATTGCAAGATGAACGGGATGGAGTGTTCCATGGTCTGGGTGGCGACGGTCTTGCCGTCAACCTTGAGGACACCCGTTCCACCCCGTCCAATCCCGCTGGGGCTCCCGAACATCAGCGTTCCCATGCCAAGTCCGTCGTATTTGAAGTCGAACTCAAGGGTGTGCTTGCCGGGAGGAATCGCGTCTGCTCCTTCCCAACGAATCCGCTTCAGGTCAACCAGATTCCAGGTAAAGACGGGCTTGCCCTTCAAGACGTAGAAACCGTATCCGCCAAACCGTCCGCCCTGCGTGACAAGCATTCCTTCACCGCCGCCTTGCGGTATCTCGACTTCTGTTGTGAAGTTGTAGGAGGAGTTGAGAATGCTCGGTGCGTCTCCGTTTGGAGTACCGGTGACTTTACCGTGATAGGTAAAGACGGTGCGACCCGCACTTAAACTCGGTTTCGGTGTAAGGAGCCGACCGACCACGCTGTTATCAAGAGGCAGCACCTGATACTTTTCTGCTTCCTTCCAGAATAGGTCCTGCATCTCCTTCAGCTTCGCCGGATTCTTGTCCGCGATATTTTCATATTGCGTCCAGTCCTTGGTTACGTCGTACAGTTCCCACGGGTAATCGGCCGGATGTTCGGCGACGATCTTTCCGGTTTCCCAGGGTGGACGCATGACCTTGGTGCTGGCTATCCAGCCGTCTCTGTAAATCGCGTGGTCGCCCATCATTTCGAAATATTGTGTCCGATGAGTGCTGGGCGCGCTGGCATTGGCCTTCTTGAAGGTGTAGAGCATGCTGACGCCTTCAATCGGCTTCTGCTTGATACCGTCTACGTATTCCGGTTGCCTGATGTTTGCGGCTTCGAGAATCGTAGGGACGACATCGATCATATGGTGGAACTGGTGGCGAATTCCGCCAGGATCATCGATGTGGCCGGGCCAGGAAATGGCCATGCCTTGACGAACGCCACCAAAGTGCGAGGCAATCTGCTTGGTCCAGGAGAATGGTGTATCGAAGGC
Source organism: uncultured Acidobacteriota bacterium (assembly GCA_963831545.1). Lineage (GTDB taxonomy): Bacteria > Acidobacteriota > Terriglobia > Acidiferrales > UBA7541 > Acidiferrum. The sequence continues at coordinate 125,188 of CAWHQX010000011.1, read as the reverse complement.
CCAGGCCCAAGGTACGGCCATGTGGTTGTACGTCTTATCGCTGCCCCACGCATCATAGAAGTACTTGAGCTGGGCTTCGACGGGTACTTCCACCTGGTTGAACATGGCCACTTCGTTGGGCGTGCCGACGAGAGTGCCCTCGGAACTCGTACCATTATCGCCCTCGATGTAGATGATGAGGGTGTTCTCGAGTTTTCCTTCGTCTTCCACTTCCTGAATGACGCGGCCGATCTCATCGTCCGTATATGCCGCATAGGCAGCGAATACATCCACCTGACGAATGAACATTTTCTTTTCGTCGGCGTTCAGCTGATCCCAGTGTTTCAGAAGGTCGCTCGGCCAAGGCGTCAATTTGGCGTCGGGAGGGATGACACCGAGTTTTTTCTGATTCGCATAAATCTGTTCACGAAGATCATCCCAGCCCTTGTCGAACAAGTGCATATCGCTGATCTTCTTGATCCATTCGGGCGTCGGATGATGTGGCGCATGCGTGCCGCCCGGAACGTAGTAGACAAAGAACGGCTGTTCCGGACTGACCGCGTTGAGCTGTCTCATGTATCCGATTGCATCATCGGCCATGGCCGTGGTGAGGTTCCAGCCAGGGTGTCCTACATAGGGATAAATGGCCGTTGTGTTGCGGAACAGGTTCGGTTCCCACTGGTTGGCATCGCCGCCAACGAATCCGTAGAAATAGTCGAAACCCATACCGACAGGCCACTGATCAAATGGTCCGGCAGCGCTCGCGCTGAAGGCGGGCGTGTTGTGATCTTTGCCAAACCACGCGGTGGTGTAACCGTTCTCCTTCAGAATGCGACCCACGGTCGCTTTGTCCTTCGGAATGATGCTGTTGTAGCCCGGATAACCGGTGGCTTGCTCGGAGATTACGCCGAAACCCACCGAGTGATGATTGCGGCCGGTAATAAGCGCGGCGCGCGTCGGCGAGCAAAGAGCCGTGGAATTGAAATTGGTGTAACGCAGGCCAGCGTTGGCGATACGATCGAGCGCAGGCGTCGGAATCACGCCACCAAAGGTGCTAGAGACACCGAAACCCGCGTCGTCGGTCATGATCAGCAAAACGTTCGGCGCACCCTTTGGCGGCACGATGCGAGGATCCCAGCAAGGCTTGGAATCGCGCGCATCGCGTTTAATGACTCCGTGAAATGGCTGCTCTGGCGTCGGAAGTGGCGTGCCGGGCGGCAGAGACTCTGTAGCCGCGGGAGAACAGCTTTCCGGCGTGTTCTGTTGTGCATATGTATCGCCGGCGGCGAGAGTTGCAAGCGAGCATGCCGCGAGAACCAGTCGACGGATACAAGCGGTCTCCAGACGGATGGAAATACGGGAACCACCGTAAGATAGGTAATCACTCATTCTTTTTCACACTCCTCCGTTGAACTACAACCTGGTGATCGTCCATGTCACGGAATGCGAACCGTACGAACACACGTGCAGCGCAGACGAAGTGTCGCAGCAGAGACGTTCATACTTTGATTCCGTGGGCGGAATAATCAAACGACAGTGCCTCCACTCTATCGCAAAAGGCTTCGTCCCTCCAGCATGAACATGTCCCGCCTGTGCTTCGCCAGGAGTGCCCATAGTCTCCACTTGCGAGATGTACCCGAATGCATTGTTCTGTATCTTGTTCCCGTCGTGCTGACCTCGAGCCAAAATTGTCCCGTTTGATCGCTTCGTCGGAAGGAGTCGTACTCATACTGGACAGGTTTTGCGCGTGGCCCGAAATCGGTGCGAGGGCGCGAGCCAGAGGAACCATGACCGTCGGCGGCGAACGGCGCCCTCGCAACAATTGCCATACCGATTTTCCGTCAGCTCCAGCAGAATCGGAGTTGCACATGGAGGCTCGAAAATGGGACGATTCTCGGTAAATTGATAAATCGCCGAAAAAATATTGGAAAGGATTCACTGATGAAATCGCCTGTCTGGATATTTGCGGCTTCGCTCGTCCTGCTAACATCCGTTTCAGGGCAGCAGGCACCCACCGCAAAAGCGCCGACACAGAAGAAACTGCCGTCCGCGCAGCCACCTACAGAGCCTGTTTCGCACACAACCGCAAAACCTGAAGAGGCCACGGCCCCAGAGCAGAAACCAGTTCCGTCACCCTCGACCGGCGACAAGGAGAAGGACAAGGAAGAACATTTTGATATGACAGAAGTACCCCCGGTCGTGACGCATCACCGCATCACAGTCGATAGCCATGTACTGAACTACACGGCCACGGCGGGGCGCTTGCCGATTAAGCGCGGAGACGGAAAGATTGAAGCAGAAATGTTCTATGTCGCTTACTCGCTCGACAACCAGGAGACGGCAAAGCGACCGCTGACATTCGCGTTCAACGGTGGACCCGGTTCGTCGACCATCTGGCTCCATATGGGAGCTCTTGGACCGCGCCGAGTCGTACTTCAGCCAGACGGATTCATGCCGCCAGCCCCTTACTCGATGCAAGACAATCCCTATACGCTGCTCGACAAAAGCGACCTCGTCATGATTGATGCGATTGGTACGGGCTTCAGTCGTGCAGCCGATTCCGAGCAGTTCAAGAAATTCTGGGGCGTGCAGGGCGATATCGAAGCGTTCAGTGAGTTCATCCGTTTGTACATTAGCCGTAACGATCGATGGGCTTCTCCCCTGTTTATCCTTGGAGAGAGTTATGGAACAACCCGCGCCGCAGGAATCGCAGGATACCTTTCCGACCGCGGAATTTCCTTTAATGGAATCACGCTTCTTTCGATGGTACTGAACTTTGAAACACTGGAAGACACGAAAACAAACGACCAACCGTACATTTTCCTGGTTCCGTCATTCACGATGATTGCAGCCTACCACCACCGGCTGGCGCCCGATCTCATGCAAGATCTGAACCGCACCAGAGCCGAATCGGAACAGTGGGCATCGACCGAATATTCTCTCGCCTTGGCCAAAGGAGATGCAATCAGCACGGCAGAGCGTGAAAAAGTGGTGGGACAGCTGAGCCGCTACACCGGCCTGAGCAAAGAAATCATCGACGAGGCCAACTTGCGCATCGACGTGGCGAAATTCACCCACTATCTGCTGATTGACGAGAAGGTTCGAGTTGGCCGCCTGGATGGGCGATACACGGGTCCCGACCCAAATGGGCTGCTGGATACCCCGTTTTACGATCCGACAGGTTCCGCTACGCAACCTCCATTCACTTCAGTATTCAATAACTACGTGCGCACCGAACTCGGCTACAAGACGGACATGCCTTACTATGTTTTTGCGCGAGATGCGGGGTTTGGCAAATGGGATTGGGGATCGGCCATTGAAGGATTCCCGGACACTGCTACGGCCATGCGACAAGCAATCGTAAAGAATCCGTACTTAAAAATTCTGGTGATGGAAGGCTATTACGACCTGGCGACCCCGTATTACGCGGCAAACTATACGATCCAGCACCTTGGCCTGCCACAAAAATATCGCGACAATGTTTCCTACTCAACGTACGACGCAGGGCATATGGTGTACTTGCCAACGGAAGGGCTGAAGAAAATGAAAGAGGATCAAGCCAACTTTATGCAGAAGGCTGGCGCCCAGCAATGAAAAGGCACCAAACGCCTCCCTAACCGCATTTTGCAGGACAATGAGTCCTACGCAACTCCGTGCTGCAGGCAATTGTGTAACAGAGGCCGAACTGGACCTTCTGCATAATCGGACCTCTCGGCTCCATTACGCTCCCAGTAAAGCAACTGGACACCGACTCCCCATCTCACATTTTCGCTGTCTTTTGCGTCCACACGAGTTACTCGCCCAACAAATCGTCGAGCAGTCGTGTTGAGCCCAGAAATTTCGCGTGGGATGTTTAGGAGAACTTCAATTGTTTCAGCGACCGTCAAATGGAGATCAGTAGTGAAGTAGACGCCCGTTGTCGAGACGTCAATCGCCTTGGCGCATCGTTCACCTTCAGAAGCACCTTGGCGCCGCTTGAACGATATGGGGGTGGGAATGTGGAAACGAGGAGTAATACGCCGGTTGCCGCTAACCATACTTTCTCCTTCCGCCTTTGGCATTTCATTCTGACTTGCTTATTAGAAATCGCGGCAAGCAAGACGCCAATTGTGCGGAGGATGTAGGGTCGATGCCCCGTTCGGGGCAGGGAAACGAAAGCGCCGCAAGAAGGCTCCAGCCGATCTGTATTACCCGTTTCATTGTGGGTATGGTTTGTGAATTGATGATGTTGGCGCTTTTCTTCCGGATGCTCTTCGCTGTCATTGCGACAGCGGCACGGAACATCAGGGATTGCAGTAATCGACAGGATGAAAGGTCTTGAAGTGGCACTTACTCGGGCGAGCGGGTCAGATCCTGCTTGTCCGAGAATTCTCTGGGCGTTGTCGAAAGGGATGCCACAAATTCTTGCAGTTGCCGGCCATTTGCAGTGAGGAAAAACTCGCCGGAGCTGTCCTGACTGCTCGGAACCGTGACGAGCCGCGACTTCAGCAAAGTCTCAACCATTTATCATCGAGATTTCGGAAATGGAGCGTGTTCTTGTCAAGCTGCAGCGTACCGATGATGTGCATCGGCACCCTATACCCGGCAACAATATCGACAGCGAAGATGTGGTTGCCCACGATGAATTCTGGCGGGAGAGTCGGCTGGTCGCCCGCTCGTAGTATCTGAAACGTAGCGTCGTAAAATAGCTGGCCCTTAATGCGCCCAATACAGCGCTCGAGGGCAAACTTGTTCCCTGTCTTGGAGTCCGCCTCGCGAATCGATCATCCAATAGGTATTTTGATGTCCCTGCCTGACGGTATAGGTTACACCGGGCGCAGTCCACGGCCCGAAAAGCTGCGGAACGGACTCGCACTCGTCGGAAGAAAATAATCCCTGTAAGGACTTCGCACCGACCGCGGCGGCTAGAGGACCCGGAATGTCGGTGATCAGTAGGGAGACGACAATGACCACACGAAGCAACCGCTGATTGCGCCTCTATTCCTCACCGCCCAAGCAATCTGCGCGAAGTACTAATTTCGGCGAAAATGGATCGCCAGCTACTCTTTAAAGACCAGCGGGGGACCGCTAACTCTGTGTCCCTTGAGGGCCACGTTCACTTCGACGCGGTCGGCAATCTTGATAAAGGGGATGCCACTGTTCATACCAAATTCCTTGCGGTCAAACGCCATTGTTCCCTTTGATTTCGCCGCTGCCAGTTCCCTTGCCCGTGAGTGTCAGGTGGAGCGTTTCAGGTTTGGAAACGCCACGAATCGTGAACGTGCCCGCCACGTCGAACGTTGCCGGACCAGTTTGCACAACTTTGGCGGAGTGGAACGTGATGTACGGATCGTCGGCAGCGTTAAAAAAGTCTTTGCTCTTCAGCTTGTCGTCTTTCATTCCGCTTCCGGTACTGACCGAGTCGGCATAGATTTTGATGTCGAGTACGGCTGACTCGGCGGAAGTGGACGGGAAGGTGAGGGTTGACTCCCATTTCGTGAACTTGCCGTCGATTGCCACGGAGGCCTTCACAAAGAACTTGACGTCACTCTCTTCCGGAGTGATGAGAAAGACTGGGCCTTGAGCGCGGCATGGCGATGAGAGCATGACGGACGCCAAAAGGCAAAGAACGGCTAACCTCATGGAAAATTCCTCCTAACAAAAATTGTGTGCGACACCGTTGAACCCGCCTATGGTTTCACCCTAGGCTGCCGTGGACTATTGTCAAAAATGACGGGGCGATGGACAGGACGAAACCACGAACTAGGCGTAGCCCCCGGGCACCCTTGGTCTGGGGTGCTGACCACGTGGGATTCAGACGAGCCATGCAAAGCGACGGACGGCCGCGGCCATGCGCAATTCCGGCGGCGGAAACCGCGGACGGGATCGAACGACTCGGATAAAATCGTCCTCTGAGCGACTCTATCAGAGGGTGATTGCTGTTTAGTTTTTCAGAAACTCGATACCGAACCTACGCATCCCCGATTCATCTTCCTTCCCGGTCACGTTGGCGATGCGCGCCGGCACGAAAATGGCCTGCGCTTTTGACGCTTCGAGCGAGAACGGAACTGCAATCTCTACGCGTGCTCCCGTTGGATACGAATTCCTACTGCGGATGCTGACCCCACTACGCGACATATCGATACACGCCACGATATCGTCGCCTCGCTTTTCTGAACTGACCAGAGCGCAAAAATTGACTTTCGCTCGGATTTTCCGTCGCCGTTCCGCTCTGTCAATCGGATCAGCCAGGACCAGTAACCCGGCGCTCGGCTGGCCCGACATCCCCGTTGGCAGTTGGTTCACTTCCCACGGCTTCTCTTTCTGCACTTTAAGCGCGGTTTTGGGCACGGTCCGCCCCAGCTCCTGCGACGGCCTCCACATAGTTATCAGCGCGCAATTGTCACAGAACCTTGCTAACCCGCCTTGTGTCGAGTAGATATCTTGTTCAAAGTCTCCCGTTGCGACTTCCGCCAGACAGTTGCATTCGCCGCAAACGAGAGCCTCAACCTGTGGACGTATTTCATGTCGCAGCGCCTCAGGGAGGTCGACATTCCAGAAATCCGTTTCCTCTTCGAGAAACTTTATCCCGTACGTCAAGAGCTTTCCTTTTTCGTCGATCATACCCACAACTGAAATTTCTGCTTCTCGACTGGAACCGATCCTCCTCAGGATCAACTCCTGCTCTGGCATTAGTTTGTAGCTCGAAACAATTCCAGCCCCGTGAGCGCTTACCATCACGGTGTGGGTCTCTTCAGAAAATACCCGCCCACGTTCATCGCTGCCCAGAATGAGGATCGGTATCTCGACGCGGAGTCGACCGCTACGTCGCATTGCGTGAGCGCTTGAGATCTCGGGACGACGGGCTACTTTTTCCACTACTTGTTTGTCATGCACTTTGGTGAAATCCCCACAGGCAATTTCTCATGCCCGCCCGGTTCACAACATTCCGCGAAAGGGGTACTGCACCAACCGGACTAGCCTGTCTGGCGTGCCCCGGACGCGGGATTTCCTGATTTCTCACATCAGCGCACACTCCCTCCACCATGGGTCGTGTGCATCCGTCCCTCGATGACGAACCAATTAGAGTTCGTTTGTCGTCATTCCAAGCAGTCGGAGGAGTCAATCTATGAAGTTCAATTATTTTCTCATCTGGCTTTCCGGAGTGGACATCACCATCTTGTTGTGTCTTGCGTGCCGGGCCTTGGCAAAAGCCGGTTTCCGCTCCGACGAGATAGCAGATGAACAGTCGTGGCAATATCTCCTTCATCCAGCCGATCAACAGACCGAGGAGACTATTTAACTCTGAATAAAGAGCGAACTCTTGTCTCAATCACCTCCAGGCTTCTGCTGCCCCGGAGGAGGGATATTCAAGCAGGCGCTCTTCACCGCACAATCGTGCAGGGTCAGACAACAAGAACCTGTAATCAAGAACCTAAATCATGACGAATTTTGGAGAGACAACACGCATGCGCATTCTGGTAGTTGAACCGGGCACCTGGTTGGTCCATTCGCTCAGCGAATTCAGGCACGATAACTTTTCAGTGGAGGCTCTGGCCCCTTCGGGCTCGGTCTTTGACATCGCGGCGACTGCTCAATTCGACCTGCTCCTTTTTGACCTGGATGCGTCCAAGGCACAGGAGAGTGAATTGTTGTTCGCCCTTCAGAAACGCTGGCCAAACCTGCCGTACATACTTCTCTCCGCCGCAAATTCGACTGAAGATCGCGTGCGATGCCTGGACGCCGGCGCCGACGATATTCTGGTGAAACCTGTTGCTTTGCCAGAACTTGTCGCCCGCATGCGCGCCGTCTTGCGTCGCCACTCGCGACCGCTCAGGAACACGTACCTATTCGCAGATCTCGAAGTCAATCGACTCACCCACCGCGTCAGCCGCGGGGGCAAAACCATCGATCTCAGTCCGAAGGAATACGCGTTGCTCGATTTCCTCCTCGGCAACCTTGGTCGGCCGGTGACCCGGGCGGCGATCATCGAGAAAGTGTGGCACGCCGACGTCGCGACTTTTACAAACATCGTAGATGTCTACATCAATTACCTTCGCCACAAGATTGACATGGGCAATCAACAACCGATCATTCGCACGGTCCGTGGAATCGGCTACCAGATCGGTGGAAATTAATCGTCCCGATCCGGTCGCGACAGTTCAACGCAATCGAACATCTCTGAGGTAAAAAAAGGGGTGGCCTGCCGGGCCACCCTTTTATGACAGTAGGATTCGGCTACTGAGTGGGAGCCGCTGCAGTATAGAACACTACGAACTCGGGATTTGTTCCCGTTGGTACCGTTGCAGGGCTTGCGGCAGTTAGACCACCATCCGAACCGATCGCTCCCACTCTAAACAGTGAGATCGTATTGTCCTCGTAGTTGCACTCACCGATCCAACTGGGAAATACCTCTACGTGCTCGATACGAAGCGACTGACGCGACATCAGGGCAGGTCTTCCCGTTCAACACGACCGCATCTACGGGAGTCAGTGGCTCGGCAATCGACTCCCCAGCGACGACAGGCGTATTCCCTTTAGGAATGGCCATCGATCCGACCGGAGCACTACTTGCTGTAGGCCTCCGTGTGAACCTGAATTTGCCCAGAACTCTCCTGTTAATCCGCTGACCTTGGACGAAAGTTGGTTGAAACGACTGGGGCGGCGTGGTTGTTTCCCAAGAGTCGACTTCGGGACTGGGGGTACTGGCAATGCCTTCATACGATACCGGAACCGATCGCGTGCACCGACATATTAATCGAGGCGTTTCTCTAGTGATCACCAGGTCAGGCCCTTGGAAGATCATTGGTTATCAACAGGCTCATCGCAGCAATCGCAATTTTCAGCACCGGCTCGATGTCCGGAGCCTTGGTAATCAGGTTGCCTTCAATCGTTGATCCCACGACATGCAAGATTGCTCCTGCCCTGCACCGCCTCATTGACGCAATTACGTAAATTGTCGAAGCTTCCATCTCCGTGCATAACACGTTTCCCCGTGTCCAACCGTTCCAGCGTCTCTCGGTTCCTTCGGGGTCCGCAGTATATTCCGGCAACTCCGAGTAAAACGCATCCTTAGAGTGCGTCAACCCGATGTGAAATTTCGCCTTCGCACCCCGGCAGGACTGCACGAGCGACTGCACCACCTCCCAACTCGCCACAGCAGGATATTCCACCGCGATGTATTGTCTGCTCGTTCCTTCTTCGCGGACCGCTGCCGTGCTGATGACCGTGTCGCCAACCTTGACGTTCGATTGCAAAGAACCGCATGTTCCCACGCGCAGAAACGTCTTTGCGCCAAGAGCGATCAGTTCTTCAACCGCAATCGCCGTCGACGGACCACCGATTCCGCTTGCCACCGCAGATACTCGCTCACCGGCGAGCTTTCCGGCATGAATGACGAATCCTCTCGCAGTCGACACTTCCCTTTGTTCGTCAAAATGTTTCGAGATCGCGGCCACTCGGCCTGGATCTCCACACAAGAAAACGTAAGCCCCGATATCACCTGCCGTCGCTTTAAGATGCAGTATCTTGTCCACGGGCCATCTTCTCCAGCGCTTTCGAGCAACTATTCTTTTCCGAGAAATGCATATCTCAGGACAAACAAGGCGCTCAGCACCCAGATCAGCGGACTGATCTCCTTGTGCTTTCCGGTTCCCACCTTGATAAAGGTGAACGACAACAATCCGAGGCTGAGTCCGGTCGCAATGCTAAACGTCAGCGGGGTAGCGATCAGGGTAATGAACGCCGGGAACGCCGAGCTGAAATCATCCCAATGGACGCGAGCCAGGGATCCGCACATCAACGCCCCCACCAGGATCAACGCGGGAGCCGTAGCATAGGTCGGAATCGCTGTCACCAGAGGAGAGCAGAACATCGCCACTACAAACAAGGCTGCGATCATGACGTTCCCCAGGCCTGTACGGGCCCCCGCCGCTACCCCTGCCGCGCTTTCAATATAACTTGTCACCGTCGACGTTCCAGTGATTGCGCCCAGAATTGTGCCGGACGCATCCGCGAGCAGCGCGCGACTGGCCCTCGGCAATTTCCCGTCTCGCAGGAATCCCCCTTCTTCGCAAACGCCGACCAATGTTCCCACGTTATCAAACAGGTCCACGAAGAAGAAAACGAAAATGAGCTCACCCAATCCGATTTTGCTTGCTGCGCGCAGATCCAGTTTCATGAAAGTGCTTGAGGGATGTGGCAGTGAGAAAAAATGTTCTGGCCAGTGGGCCAGGCCCAGTGGAATTCCCGCAAGTGTGATGGCCACGATACCGATCAGAATTGCCCCGCCGATCTTCCGGGCCATTAAAATAGCAATGAAAATCAATCCAATCGCCGCAAGCAACACCTGCGGGTCACCGATGTGCCCCATTCCAACGAGAGTCGCCCGATTCGGGACGACGATCTGTGCGTTACGCAATCCAATGAACGCAATGAACAATCCGATTCCCCCGGCCGTTCCGTGTTTCAAGGCATCGGGAATTCCGTTCACGATCTGCTCCCGCAGCTTCGTCAGCGTCAGCAAAAGGAACAGCACGCCGGACAAGAACACCACACCGAGAGCCGCCTGCCAGGATACCCCGCGCCCGATGACCACCGAATACGTAAAGTACGCATTTAAGGACATGCCCGGTGCCAAAGCGATTGGGTAATTCGCCCACAGACCCATGACGAGCGTGGCAATCGCCGACGAGATGCACGTAGCGAACAAAACACCATCGACAGGCATTCCGGCGTCGGAAAGGATGCGCGGGTTCACGATGACGACATAGGACATCGTCATGAACGTAGTCGCTCCGGCAAGCAGTTCCCGTCGTATCGTTGTTTGGTTTTCGTCGAGGTGGAAAACTCTCTCTAGCAACCTGTAGTCTCCGGAAATTCGCGAAGAAAACAAATACCCCATTCCTCAACACCAGAGCAATGCTTTTTTAACAGATTCATCAGAACAGAATTTTGCGTGTGCTACTTCTCTTTCAATTGAGCGATGATTCCCGCAAGCGGCGGGGACATCTCAGGATAGCTGTCTTTCCCGAAGGTCGATCGCACTGACACTTGCGGGAACTCCTCCGGGGCTATACTCTAGCCGCTTTTATCCTGGCCGCTGAAACGGGCGTTCTTAGGATGCGAAGGAGCAGAACTGGATGGTTAAACCGCTGCAAGCGCACCCGAGTGTCGCTCGGTACGGCTTACGCCGGGAAGTACTGTCACCCATGGAAACGCTGGCGCAATCCGTTTCAACGATTGCCCCAACTACGACTCCTGTCGCAACAATTCCGCTCGTCTGTGCACTCGCTGGCAACGGAACGTGGCTCGCCTATGCGCTTGCGACAGGCGCTATTCTCCTCGTGGCCCTGTGCATTGGAAAATTCGCGCGCTATTCCTCTTCGCCGGGTTCGCTCTACACCTACGCCTCGCTGATCCTTCCTCCCTGGCTCGGCGCCACTGCTGCGTGGAGCCTGCTGCTGGCCTATGTTGCCACGGGCGCAAGCGTCATCGGAGGCTTCTATCACTTCGGAAATATTCTGTTGCACGACGCGATCGGCTACGGAATTTCGCCGGTGTTTCTAGCGATTTCGGTCACCGCCATTTCAATCTGGATCGCCTGGCGCGACGTAAAGGTTTCTGCGCGCATGATGCTCTGGATCGAAGCCGTTTCTGTGAGTTTCATTCTGCTCGTCATCATTCTTGTTCTCATCCGGCACGGGTGGCATCTCGATGGGGCGCAGTTCAGGCTGCAGGGTATGTCTGGCAAAGGATTACGCTTGGGACTGATCATGGCGTTATTCAGTTTCGTCGGATTTGAGAGCGCAACAACGCTCGGAGAAGAAGCGCGCAATCCGCTAAAAACAATCCCTCGCGCCGTAATTCAGAGCGCACTCCTGGCCGGAGTCATTTTCACGGTCTGTGCGTATACCGAAGTCTTGGGCCTGCGTACGGCCGGTCAGGATCTGGGCACGAGCGAGGCGCCAATGCGGGTGCTTGCGGTAGTCGGTGGCGTGCCTGTCTTGGGATTGCTCATCGATATTGGAGCGCTGGTCAGCATGTTTGCTGGAACGCTTGCCTGTATCACCGCCGCCGCGCGCGTATTGCTCTTGATGTCACACAACGGGCTAGCTCACGGAACCTTTCGCGAGACTCACCAGACAAATGAGACGCCTGTAAAGGCAATCCTTATCACCGGATTCGCTGCTGTACTTCCGGTCGCAATATTGGCAGCGCGAGGTGCGAGCGGATTGGATGTATACGGCTGGATGGGCTCACTCGCTACCTACGGATTTATCGTGACCTATGCTCTCGTCTGCCTTGCCTTGCCGAAATATCTCGAAGTCCACAACGCGTTTACTCCATATGCACGAATCATCCCTGCTCTGGCGGGACTTGCCATGCTCCTGGCATTGATCGGGAATCTCTATCCAATTCCAGACGGACCCTACGGCAAGTTACCGTACATCTATCTCGGCTATCTCGTTCTCGGGTTGCTGTGGTTCTTTGTGCGCTCGCGCAACAAGCTTTCAGATTCGCCGAGCGTCTAACCATCGGAATCCCGCTGGAGTACGATTACGAGGACAATTGCAACGACACTGAACATTCGGAATGCCGCTTCCTGCCCGTTCCACACCTTGGATTGCCACATCAAGAACCATTCGCCACCCACGCCGAGAAATGCGACGAGCCACAGCAGCAGGCCAAGGGTAAGGCCGCCGACTGCAACGTTGCTTGCTGCGTGAAACGACTCAGCACTCCCATGAATAGCGCGAAATAATCGCAACCCTCCCCAACCGCACAGGATCATGGTCGCCGCTTCCCACAGAATGATCGTGACGTAGAACGCATGGTGCACCGCAGGTTGGTTGATTGCTCGCCACATTCCATCATTTCCAGGAATTGTGGAATCCATCATCAGCACATGGCGTACGAACTGGAAATTCGAATTGTAATCCGTCACGTTGTTGAAGACCGTCAAAAAATAGAAAAGCGTGACACTTAAAACGAGCAATATCTTGGCTAACCGGAAGGTCATGGTTTCTCCCGCGCACTGAATGTCTGAAAATACAGGATCAGCGCTTCAATGGTCCCGTCATCATAATTCGGGTTACCGGGCATCTGGGCGCGAGGATTTTTGCTCTGCGGATTGCGCACGTACGCGGCAAAATACTGCGGTGACGCCACTGCCCACGTCGATAACACTTCCCACGAGCGCCCCGCCTTCTGCCCGCCTTCCGGTCCCCGGTTATGACAACGGATGCAATGCTGCTTGGCGATTCGATACCCGGCTTGAACTTCGGGAGAGTCCGCCCGTGGCCCACTGGGCGCGATCGTCGAGAAGGCCCTCTGTTCATCGCGAAATTCCAGCCGCACAACACCCCACGGTATTTGTGCTTCCTCTGGATTCAACAATACCTTGAAGGAAGGGGTAAACTGCGAATGAGAGATCATGTATGGACCCATGTATGCGTGATGACCTTCGGAATCCTTCGGCCAATCGGCAGGCGCCTTGCCGTCGATCAGCAAGACAAGCACTGGGTTATGCCGGGCCATGTATGCGCGCGAGTAGTTCGCCTGATACGAATCACGACAGAGTGCAATCACCATGTCGGTCTGCGGTTTTGCACTGATCCGCTCGCTCAATTCCCCAAGCAAGACGCCCCTGATCTGGGTTGGCTTCGTAAAGTTGGCGTCGTCGCTTACCGTGTAGCTCACCAGCGGCAGGCCCAGCAAGTCCTCACGCGTCAGGAATCGATGCTCGCCCGAAGGGACACCAGCCAAGCTGCCACTGAGTTCAAGATCCAGGGGAGAGGACCGGGAAGTGCGTAAGGCCAGGCTATTTGTCCCCTGGAGTTCCGAGTTTTGATCCTTGACATCGAGAGTCGGTCGCTCGCTGACGGAACTCGTGAAGACTGAAATGGCCAGAGACACCAGAGCGAATCCCCATCTTTGCATGGCACATGCTATCTCAGTCGGTTTAGGTAAGAAGAGGAAAAATCGCGGGCCGGGATTTGAACTTATTGGGCTGTGCTACAGTGTCGCGTAGCGCTGATTGAGGAGCGGCAATCTCATGGCAGACAGGGCGGAAGCGCGGCTGATTGAACATGGCATTATTTTGCCTCCCACCCCGACCCCCGATGGTAATTATGTACCTGCGAAAACGGTAGGCCATCTCGTTCACTTATCCGGGGTCATTTCCATCGGTGCAAACGATATCATCACCGGCACGGTCGGGGCCAACCGGAGCGTTCAGGAAGGTTACATGGCCGCGCGGGCCTGCGCACTCACGCAGCTGGCGATTCTCCGCAAACACCTAGGCTCGCTCGATCTGATCAAGAACGTACTGAGTGTCAACGGCTATGTGAACTGCGTTCCGGGCTTTGCCGATTCTCCGAAAGTGATCAACGGCGCATCGGATGTTCTTATTGAAGTTCTGGGCGATGCGGGCCGGCACGTTCGCACGGCAATTGGTGTTTCTGCCTTGCCGCGAAATGCCCTGGTCGAACTGCAGATGATTGTGGAGATCTAGCCACGCATGGCTCAGCCGCAACGCATTCGGATTGCGGCTATCTTACGATGGACTCCACGTGGTCCCGAACGACACTCAGCCGGCGAATTTCAACAGAGAATCCACAGGCCAAGCGGAGCCGCACTCGCTATTCAGAGGAATTCCGGCCAAATCTGATGTAGAAGTGAACAATTGAAAAACGAATCGGGAAAAGCAAAAAATTGCGCTTCGATTCCGTTTGAAATTGGACTAGCTTCCTCGAAACCCATTTTGGGGGGGTCGTTGTCAGGCGGTCGCCCAGAAATATCAAAAACGAAATCTTGTTTTCCCCTGCATCCGTTCGAGTTTGAGGCCCTGTGTATTTCGACAACTCTTGGAGGCGTCACTGAATGATGAAAGCCGCTCGCGGAATTTCAAAGGTGTTTTACCTGTTTGCCCTCGGTTGTTGTTTCAACTGCACCACACTGCTCCTCAGTTCTTCCTCCTCTGCGCAGCAAACTCTCGGTGGAATCACGGGAACAATTACCGACGCTTCCGGCGGAGCCGTGTCGGATTCCGAAGTGACCCTCGTTGGCGATGGCACCGGGCTTACGCGGTCACAGAAGACCAATAACACCGGCACCTACGAATTTGTGAATCTACCGATCGGCTCATATTCGCTTACCATTACCCACGACGGCTTTCAAACTCTGAAGATACCGTCGGTGCCGGTGCAAGCCGATCGCACGGCTACCGTCAATGCCACCCTGAAGGTTGGTCAGGTCGGCACAACCGTTACAGTCGAAGCGTCTCCCCTGATGAATGCCGAAGACACGACCAACGGCTATATCCTTGAAAAAAATCAGATTGAATCGACGCCGTTGCCGACCGGCAGCTTTACGGGACTTGCAATCTTGTCACCTGGCGTGAACTCCGAACTGCCAAGCGGCACCGGCGCCAACAGTGGCCTCGGCAACCAACCCATCTGGGCAAACGGTCAGCGCGATACCAGCAATAGTTTTCTGCTGAACGGCGTCGATGCCAGCAACTTGTTCAACGGAAAGAGCACCAGCCAGGTTGCTTCAGCTCGCGTGGTCAATAACACCGGCGTCAGCGGCGCAGCCAGTTCGAGCGCAGCGGTAATTCAGAGCACGGCTTCGCCTTATCTCGCCATCGGGCAGGCACTGCCGACTCCCGCCCCGGAATCCATTCAGGAACTTCGAGTCAACACTTCCATGTATGACGTGCAGCAGGGCTCCAACAGCGGGGCGCACATCGACATGAGCACCGCTTCCGGCACAAACTCGTTGCATGGCAGCGCCTACATCGATCGGGGGACCAACTGGATCAATGCCGCTCCATTCTTCTTCAACGCCGATCCCAATATTCCGCAAAACGAAAAAAATCCAGAATTGCACCGCGTGGTGTGGGGCGGCACGCTCGGTGGCGCCATCATCAAAGACAAGCTTTTCGGATTCATCAGCTACCAGCAGATCCATGCATCCGACCAGGAAATCGGACTATCCCGCATCACCGTGCCATCGGGTCTCACAGACGATAGAAGTCCGGCTGCCCTTGCCACTGTCGTTAACAATAATTTTCCAGCGTCCGCTGTTGTCGAGCCGGTGATCGGTAACGGGCCGGGTGAGATCAGCCAGGTGGCGTACACCCTTCTAAATTACAAATTGCCGAATGGTCAGTACCTCATTCCCTCGGCCGATGGACAAACCCCCACTGTCAATTTCCCCGAGAATGCTGTTGTGCCAGGGACTGCCTTGTTCACCGCAAACCAGGTCGTGGCCGACGTCGACTACAACGCCACTGCGAAAGATACCGTCGCACTGAAGTACTACTACCAACACGATCCAACCGTCGCACCGTACGCTTACTCAAGCGTTGCTGGGTTCGCTCAGCATCTGGATGCCGGCAGCCAGGTCTTCTCCATCAACAATACCCAGACGATCAGATCCAACTTGAGCATCAGTGAAACATTCGGCTTCATCCGTGAAAAGGTGTACAGCACCGTTTCTTCGCCGTTTACAGCATCATTCCTAGGGATTAACAATTTCGGATCCAGCATTTTCCCGGGCATCACGATTGTCGATAACTTTGGTAACGAATCCCCCGCCAACACCGGATGCCCAAATTCAGATCCCAGCTGTGCGCTGCCGGCTCCGATTGCCAACGCCGCCCTGACCATCGGAGAAGGTGCTGCTTCTCAAGGTGCCTGGACCGGTGTCTTCCAGAACCGTTTCATGCCTTCTGCCACAGCGATCTGGACAAAGGGCAAGCACACGATTACGTTCGGCGGAAGTTACGCGTACACCCAACTCAATACTCGCGACCGCCGCACGGATTCCGGTATCATCGGCATCTCCGACTTTTCGCAGTTCGTACAGGGCCTGGTCACTCCCTACACTTCTGATGGCTTCGTAACGACCGCCTATCTGCAGGGTGATGCCAACCGCTACTGGCGAGCTGGCCAAACCGGTCTGTACATTCAAGATAAGTTCGCCATCAAGCCGAATCTCAATATCACCCTCGGGCTGCGTTATGACTGGAACGGCGGCCTCACCGAAAAGTACGGCCGCGTCTATAATTTCGATCCTTCGCAATACGCATTCGACGGCCAGGAAGTCACTTCGACTGGCTTCCTCATCGCCGGAAATAATAAGCAGTTCCCTACCAAGGGCGTCAGCAATACAACGCTCACGGGTCGTCAATGGGGATTTGCTCCTCGGCTTGGCATCGCCTGGTCTCCTGAAATGTTCCACAACAAGGTCGTGGTCCGCGCCGGTACTGGCTTCTACTACGATCGCGGCGAACTCTTTACCTATCTTTCCCCTGGCTTCGCGGCTGGCGTCATTACCGGCGGTCCATTTGGCGTCAATCAGGCTCCGCCATTCGTCAATTCACAGGTCTGCAAAACGACCACTTCCCCCTATCAGGGTTTCATTCCGACGTGCGACCCGGCAAATGCTCCCCCGTCGTCTGTGCTCGCTGGAAGCAACGGGACCGGTGGATCTCTGGCTTATCCCTGGGGAGGGAGTCTGCAGGCTCCTCCGACAGGAAATCCAGCAGACATCATCAATTACCTGCCCAATGTTTCCGAGATCGAAAATGGCGCGCAGCTCTTTGCCCTGGCTGTCTACAACCGGCAAAACAAGCTGCCCTACTCGATCAACAACACTCTCGACATTCAATGGCAGCCACGCAACGACCTCATGATCGAAGCTGGCTACGTTGGCAACCTGGGACGCCACCTTGTCATTCCCGTACCGTTTAACCAGGCGCAGATCGCTTCGCCAACTCATCCGATCAATGGCCAGCAGTATTCCTATGGCTACCAGGTTATCAATCCCGATTATTCGCCGATCAATCTTCCGAATAATCAGGGGCCGTACCTGAACACGTATGAAGGCGGAAACATCGACCTGCGTGTTCCTTATGTCGGCTATTCTTCCGAATCAGAAAGCTACAATGCGCAGGGCATTTCAGCATACAACGCGCTGCAGACGCACGTAGAGAAACGCATGAGCCATGGACTGCAAGTCGGTTTCTCCTATACCTACTCGCACGCGACAGATGAACAGAGCGCTCTCGGCCTCTTCTACAACGGCAACAACCCGTTAAATTTGCACGAGGCCTACGGGACAGCTGACTTCGATCGCACACACGTGTTCAATATCAATTTTGTCTACGAATTGCCGAAATTCACCGCCGATAGCGCCAGCATCAAATCGCGTTTCACCAACGGCTGGGCCCTTCAGGGAGTCGGCGTTCTGCAGAGCGGTCAACCCTTCAGTGTAATCGACTATAGCGGTGCGGTTGGAAGCGTTTACTACGGAGTGTCGGACGGCATTACGAACCCGATTGTCCCGGTGATTCCCGGTTGCAAGGCCGTCACCGGGAAGAATGGCGTGACGCCCGGACTTCCTGCGCTTGAAGCATCTTGCTTCACCATTCCGATTATCGGAGCAGGCGGGCTCAACGGAGCAATCCCCTCCAACGATCCTTATGAAACGGGCTTCACGACCGGGCAGCGTAACATCTTTCGCCAGACCTGGCAGCGCCGCCTGGATATCTCTCTCGTGAAAAATACCCTGATCACCGAGCGCCTGAATCTGCGTTTCAGCATGGACATCTTCAACATCACCAACACCCCCAGCTTCGACATCCCCATCGACGATGTCACTCAAAACCAGTATTACAACGGCTTCCCTGTCGCCGGGACGCCTGTTCTGCCAACGGGTTGCGGCACGTCGACCCCTGGCAATAATTTTTACAACTGCCCCTTTGGTCTCGGCAACGTCAACAAGACGATCGGTAGCGCGCGACAGGTGCAGTTCACACTGAAGATGGTGTTCTAGGTCGCGATCGAAATGAGAAAGGAATGGCCCCACGTGGTCCGGTCCATGTGTGAAGAGTGCAAATACTGCGGCAGCGACCCGGACCTGCACGGACCGGCGTGGGTCTTTGCGGCAGAGAGGTTATTCCGGGAGACGATGATCGGGCAGGCGAGCGCTAAAAGCTCGCCGACAGGCGATACACATTGCCAGAGGAAAAGTCATTCAGATAGACGTTGACCGGTCGACCGCGGTGATCGCGAAGAGCTGATTATGATTCGTCGACCCCGATGTCTTCGTGCCAGATCGTCGGGTTGGCTCGGATGAAATCCGCAAGCAATTTAATGCATACCTCGGAATCCAGATCAATCACGTTCACCCCGAGCGATTTTAGCCAGTCGATTCCGCCTTGAAAGTTCCGGCTTTCACCGACAACCAATGTAGGGAAACCGAATTGGCGGACTAGGCCGCTGCAATACCAGCAGGGCGCGAGTGTCGTCACCATGATCAGTTTGCGATAGCTACGCTGGCGCCCGGCTTTGCGGAACGCATCGGTTTCGCCGTGAACCGACGGATCGTCTTGCTGGATGCGGCGATTGTGTCCAGCACCCAGCAGGTGGCCACTCGCATTAAAAACTGCGGCACCAATCGGAATGCCGCCTTCCTTCAAGCCTAGGCGGGCTTCTTCGATCGCCACGTTGAGCATGGCATGGTAGTCGAGCGCTACGTCCATTGACTGATCCCCAGACTGCAAACGCGTGCGGCTGCTGGATGTCCCGTCACCCGGGGCAGGTCACTTCTTGTATTGTCGCACGCGGCGTATGACGTTATTGGTCGAACTGTCATGCGCCAGCTTGGGCTCGGTCGGGCTTTCGATTTCCGGGATAATCCGCTGCGCCAGGACTTTCCCAAGTTCAACGCCCCACTGGTCGAACGAGTCGATACTCCAGACCGTGCCCTGTGTGAAGACCGCGTGTTCATAGAGCGCGACCAGTTTCCCCAGTGCCGCCGGCGTGAGCTTCTCGAGAAGAATCGTGTTGGACGGGCGATTGCCTTCAAAGACGCGATGCGGGACGAGCCATTCAGCCGTCCCTTCCGCTTTCACCTGCTTTGCGGTCTTGCCAAATGCCAGCGCTTCGGTCTGGGCGCAAACGTTTGCCAGAAGCATGTCGTGATGACGGCCCAGTGGATTCAGCGATTCTCCAAAGGCGATGAAGTCGCAGGGAATCAGGCGTGTTCCCTGATGGATCAACTGATAGAAGGAGTGCTGACCGTTGGTGCCAGGTTCACCCCAGTAGATCGGCCCAGTCTCATAATTCACCGTGACGCCTTGAAGAGTGACG
Organism: uncultured Acidobacteriota bacterium; assembly: GCA_963831545.1. GTDB lineage: Bacteria > Acidobacteriota > Terriglobia > Acidiferrales > UBA7541 > Acidiferrum. Next base: position 105,068 of record CAWHQX010000011.1, on the reverse strand, counting down.
TGCTTGCCGTTGCTCTCCATCGTGAGTTGCTGAAGATAGGCGGGAAACCGTTTGAGATATTGCTCGTAGGGCAGGACCGCGACCGTTTGTGCTCCGAAAAAGTCGGTATACCAGACACTGAGCAATCCCATCAGTACGGGTAAATTCCGTTCAAAGGGAGTCGTGCGGAAGTGTTCGTCGATCGCGTGGAATCCGCCGAGCATCTCATGGAAATTGTCCGGTCCGATCGCGAGCATGGTCGAAAGGCCAATGGCGGAATCCATCGAGTAGCGCCCCCCGACCCAATCCCAGAATCCAAACATGTTGGCGGTATCGATGCCAAACTTCGAGACCTCCGCCGCGTTGGTTGAAACCGCAACAAAGTGCTTGGCTACCGCTCGCTCGTCACCGCCAAGTCCCTTGAGCGTCCAGTCGCGCGCGGTATGTGCATTGGTCATCGTCTCGAGCGTCGTGAATGTTTTTGACGAAATGATGAAGAGCGTCTCTGCGGGATCGAGTCCAAGGACTGCTTCGGCAAAGTCAGTGGAATCCACGTTAGACACAAATCGGAAGGTCAGATTGCGGGCGCTGTAATGTTTCAGTGCCTCATACGCCATGACCGGTCCAAGATCGGAACCACCGATGCCGACATTGATAATGTTACGGATGGGCTTGCCCGTGTGCCCTTTCCAGGCTGCGCTGCGGACACGATTGCTGAAGTCCGCCATCTTGTCGAGGACTGCGTGAACATCCGGAACGACGTCTTTGCCATCCACCAGTATTTTTTCGCCTTTCGGTGCACGAAGGGCCACATGGAGAACGGCGCGATTTTCCGTAATGTTGATCTTGTCTCCCCGGAACATTGCTTCAATGCGGGCTTCGAGGCCGGACTCCTTTGCCAGCGCAATCAGAAGCTTTAGGGTCTTCTCCGTGATGCGATTCTTCGAATAATCAAAAAAAATGCCAAGCACCTCTGTAGAATACTGTTCTCCACGCTTGGGATTTTCAGCAAATAGCTCGCGTAGATGCGCGTTCCGGATCCTCGCGTGATGCGCCTTTAGATCCGCCCAGGCCTTCCGTTTGCTGAGTGGTTTGATCGAGCTGGGCTTGGAGACTGATTTTGTTTTTTTGGCCATGATGCGGTTCCTTTCCCTTCCAAGTGGGACTTCGACCGGTCGTCTGCAGGGAGACAGTCTACACGAGGGGTGGCTCGATCTGCGAGCCCAGGAAATGTGACTTCTGGAACTTTCACGGGGTTCAAGAGCAGGACTCTCTCGATTGCATCGAGTCGTGGATACGGGTAGGGTATTCATTCCCTTTGCCGGCCATTCGCTTGAGACGTACCACGTGCAAAGAACCGTAAGACTGCCATGACGCCAACTCGTGACCTCATTCTCTCCCTGTTTCCGCCCGAGCAGCAGAGCAACAAATCCCTGCGGCAACTCGCCGTGCGTGCGGAAAGACTGACAAGTGCCACCTCCCTGGCCTCGCGCCTTGACGCTGCCGTTGACCTGTATACGTTCATGCGCGGGAAAGACCGCAACATTCCGCCACCTCTTCTAGGGACGGCAGGTCCCGGTGGAGCGGAGGATGAACGATGGAAACGCCAGGCGGTCTGGCTCTCCATACTCGAAAATTCGCCGGAAATTCGCGCTCGGTATAATGACAGCCTCGCATTGCTGCTCCGAGAAACCAATGGTGTTTCGCTGTTCGCAGAATCCGGGCTGCCAAGTGACCGGGGCCTCCTGGCGGAGCTCTCAAACCGCTTCCTCGGCATCGTTCTGCCGGCGCCCAAGGAATATACCGAGCTCGCGCGGTTGTTTGTCCGGTTGTATCCGACAAAAGAGGAAGTGGAGCACTTCTTCAGTCAGTCCGAAGAAACGTTCGACCGTGTCGTGGCGCTGGCGGCTCCTGACGAACGAGCCCAGCAATGGCGTCCGGTCGTCGAATCCCTGATCGACGCCTTCTGCCTACTGGGGGCCCGAGTTCAGGGATTGGGCCTGTCCGAGAAGTTGAGGGTGCGCAGTAAACCTCGGCCGGTACAGCAGTCGGCCTTCTATCTCTTGCCCCGAACCGGCGACATTTTCATCTCGGCTTTGCGGAGTCGCGAGGACCTGCTCTCTGCAGAACGGCAATGGCGCAATTCGGTCAAAGGGTGCCGCGACGAAGTCACGATTATCGTCGAGAACATGGACAAGCGCGGTGTAAATCTCGACGTGGTCTATGCGATCGATGTGATCGAGCAGAGCTTGGCGCGCATGGAAGCGATTGCGGACGTATTGACGGCCGACCCCGGTCATCAAAAACGCCTTGCTGCACAGCGTTTCTTGCGCGAAGTGGTTCGCGGACGGTTGGCGGATCGCAGCCTCGTGGTGCTGCTCAGCAACAGTATGCGGTTGATGTCCAAGAAAATTGTGGAGTGGGCCGGAAAAACCGGCGAACATTACATTGCAAGCAACCGCAGGGAATATTGGTTGATGTGGCGTGCGGCGCTCGGTGGCGGATTGCTGACCGTGGGAACGGCGACGGTCAAGATGGTGATCACCCATTCCGGATTCGGGCCGTTCGTCGAGGGGTTTCTGGCTGGAACCAATTACGCCGTCAGTTTCGTACTGTTGCAGGTACTGGGGCTGGCTCTCGCAACCAAGCAGCCATCGATGACCGGTGCAGCTCTGGCACAAATCGTGCTTCGTTGCCAGCAGAGTGGCAACGATGAGGAACTCGCGACCTTTGTTGCGCGCATTTTCCGGACGCAGCTGGCGGCAGCGTTGGGCAATATTCTCGCAGTTGCCGCGGGAGCGATCGGGCTGGGATTTTTGTGGCACGTCTTATTTGGCGCGCCACTGCTCCATGAGGAGACTGCCGAATACGCCGTCACGTCGCTCAATCCGATCAGGACCCTGACAATCTTTTATGCGGCGCTGACCGGCGTGATTTTGTGGCTCTCGAGCTTGGTGGGAGGGTGGATCGAGAATTGGGTTGTCTATCATCGATTGCCGGAAGCGATTGCCGAGCATCGGCTCGGAACGCTTCTCAAGCCGGAACGCCTGCAACGGATTTCGAAGAGCTTTGCGCGAAACGTGTCGGGCTGGGGAGGTTCGATCGCTCTCGGCTATATGCTCGGAATGACGCCGACGGTGGGCAGATTTTTTGGCCTGCCCCTGGATGTGCGGCACGTCACGCTGTCGACCGGAACCGTGGCGCTCGGCGCCGTTTCGCTCAACAGGTCCGACATGCCCCAGGGGGCGCTATTCTGGGCAGCGATCGGGATCGCCGTGACGTTCGTGCTCAACCTGAGTGTGAGTTTCTATCTGGCGCTGAAATTGGCGCTGAAAGCACATGGTGCGAACCTCGGCGGGAACCTCACGATCGCGCGAACCATCTTCGACGCGTTCCTGCACGCGCCGCGCGATTTCTTTTTCCCGCCACTCGATGATCCGGATCGACCGGTACCGGACAGTGACGAGACGCACTGACCGGTCTACTTTGAAATCTCGAGCAACGCAAATCCATTTGGCGGAACATTCAGTGACAGATGACCGTTTGTGATTGGCAATGGCTGCGGTGCCGGCAGGGCCGTTTGGCGGTTGATCGCTTCCACTTCTGACGCTGTGGGATACTGCGGCTGGCCAAGCCCGACGTAGGCAGCGCGGGCGCTGCCGTGCTCCTCGTCGACACGCGAAACCGTGGCGCGTCGAGTGCCCGGGAGACCCCGCAACTCCAAGTCAAATGTCCTGCTCGCGCCAAGATGATCCGGCGGATAGAGATTCCATACGGCGATCGCGAGAGAACCGTCGGAGCGACGCGTGACGATGAGATTGTGGGAAGCGTTGGCAATCCGCGTCTCACCCAGCTTGTGAAGCAGCGAGAACGCGTAAAAGCTGGGCTTCTTGATTCCCCACACTCCCACAAGTCCAAAACCGCCGTTGAGCGGACGCGTTGCCGGACCGTTTTCTTCAAAGACATCACTGAAGGTCCAGAACGAAGGTGAAATTATAAACGGGAGTGCCGTAGTCATCTTCTTCATAGACGCCCACTTCATCGTGCAGGATCGCGTGAAATCGAACGTACTTGAAATCGGTTGCGGCTTTGACTGCCCGCAGGTCGGCGTTTGGGCGGTCTGGGCAGGTGTGAAACCGGAAAGCAGCAGAAGAACCGGAAGAACTACGACGCGGCGCATGGCCATCTCCATCGCTGGATAAATCGATTAACTACTATGGCAGAGAGCATACCACGGCCGGCCCAGGAACGGCGCCGCTTTGAAGCCTTGGGATTTCTGACGGATCTAGGACGGGCAGGGTGCAGTGCTTGAACGAATTTTCAATTCTGGCTCAACCGTGATCTGCTTCGGATAATCGGCCTTGTTCCCGGACGAGATTCTCTTTAGCAGGGTTTCGGCACCGATCACACCCATCTCTCGCAATGGCTGGTGAACGGTAGTGAGACTGGGATTTTGGTAGGCGGCGCTCTGAATATCATCGAAGCCGACGACCGAGACATCCTGAGGAACGCGTCGACCTGATTCCCGGAGGGCGTGAATGGCGCCTATGGCCGAAATGTCATTAAAGGCAAAGAGGGCGGTGAACGGAACGTTGTGAGAGATAATTTCGCGTGTGACCTCGTAGCCGACTTCCGGAGAGGACGAATCACTTTTCATCTGCGCTTCGAGGCGAGGATCCATCGTCACCCCAAGACGTTTGGCGACCGTGTGCAACGTTTGCCAGCGGATCTCGGTATCCGAACTGAAATCCTGGCCTTTGATAAAGGCAATCTTCTTATGACCGAGGTCCTGCAGGTGTTTGAGTGCCAGGGTTGCCGCGAGTTCGTGGTCCAGTACGATGTTGGTCACACCAGGGACCTCGCGGTGACCGGAGATCGAAACGATGGGAAGCGTGCACGTTTCCCCGCACGCCGTATCAACAGCAATCACGCCCTCGACGGCGCGTTGCTGGAGGATGAGCGGGTACTCTTCCGTAAGATCGGCACGGTGGCGGTGGCTGACGACGAGATAAAAGTATCCCTCTTCGAGCAGAAAATCTTCGATGCCAGACATAACCAGCGCGGCGTATCCTTCGCTGATTTCCGGCACGATGACGCCAATCGTAAAGCTGCGCTTCTGACGAAGCGAGCGTGCCATCAAATTGGGACGGTAGTTCAGTTCGCGCGCCGCTTGCCGAACCCTCTCCTGGGTGACGTGAGGAATGGACTTTGCTCCGGGCGAGCGGTTGATGACGAGTGAGACGGTCGCCGAGGAAACTCCCAAATGCTCAGCGAGTTTCTTCAGGCTGATCGAACCGGGGCCGCTCTCCGGGATGGCATGGGGACGTCGTTTACCAGGGTTGGCCATGGAAGGTAAAGGGATTCTGTCATAGCCACGGAGCAGGGGCAAGGGAGAGAAATAGGGAGCCAGGAATACAAACAAAAGTGTTTACTAAATCGATTTACTGCAAGACAATGAAGCCATAAGATCACTTCTTCACAAAATAATGGAGCGGAGTTCGGTTGAAAACTTGTATAACTGATCGGGAATTTATTGCCCCCTTCCAGACTAAGGAGCAGGTTCACGATGAACCGGGAAACGAAATCCAGTCTTTGGCTCTCTCTAGTTTTCGTGTGTTGTTTTTGGTTAAGCCCTTCACCGGTCAGGGGACAAGCCCCGGCGACAGCGGGGCCGTCGCTTCCCTTTCATGGACTGGCCGTTCGCGGTGACCTGACGACGCTTCCGATCGAACAGCGGGTCGAAGATTTGCTGAAGCAGATGACCCTCGAGGAAAAAGTCGGACAGCTGGTGCAGTACTCGGTCGGAACCCCGACAGGTCCGGGAACGGGACGGGGTAATTACGACGAAATGATCGCCGGCGGACAAGTGGGATCGCTCTTCAATGTAGATAACGTGACAGCGGCAAATCATTTTCAACATATTGCGGTTGAAAAATCGCGGTTGCATATTCCGCTGCTCTTCGGGCTCGATGTGATCCATGGTTACCGCACAACATTTCCTGTGCCGTTAGCGATGGCGTCTACCTGGGACCCACCGCTTGTCGAACGAGCCGCGCATTTGGCCGCGGAAGAAGCGACAGCAGACGGAGTCCGCTGGGCCTTCTCACCGATGGTGGATATTGCGCGCGACGCTCGCTGGGGGCGAATGGTAGAGGGCGCGGGCGAAGACCCGTTTCTCGGTAGCGAACTGGCGAGAGCCTATGTGCGCGGGTATCAAGGCAAGAGATTGAGCGCGCCTGACAGCATGGCAGCCTGTGCGAAACACTACGTTGGATATGGAGCGGCCGAGGGCGGGCGAGACTACAACACCGCCGAAATTTCCGAACACACCCTTCGGGAGATCTATCTCCCTCCCTTCTACGCGGCGCTCGATGAGGATGGCGCTACCGTGATGAGCTCGTTTAATCCGCTGAACGGAATTCCGGCCAGCGCCAATCCGTTCACTCTCAAGCAGGTCTTGCGGAAAGAATGGCAGTTCGAGGGAATGGTGGTCAGTGACTGGACATCACTTGGCGAGCTCATGGCTCACGGAATTGCGAACGATGGATCTACGGCGGCGATGCGGGCGTTTCTTGCTGGCGTCGATATGGATATGGAGAGCAATCTCTATCACCAGTTCCTGGCAGATCTGGTCAGAAACGGAAAAGTGACCGAAGCACAACTCGATGACGCCGTCCGGCACGTTCTGCGGGTGAAACTGGCCTTAGGACTGTTCGACCAGCCCTATACCGATGAAACGCGCAAGCATACCGGGCCGCTCGATAAAGCGGATCTAGAGCTGACGAGAATCGCCGCTGAACGCTCGTTTGTACTGCTCAAGAATGGGAATAGCAAAGGATCGCAGCCGGTGCTTCCTTTAAAGAAGAACCAGACCGTGGCCCTGATCGGGCCACTGGCCGATGATGCGGGTAACATGCTGGGGTCCTGGGCCGGCCGTGGACAACGCGAAGATGTGGTGACCTTGCGGTCGGCGCTGACGGAAGCAATCGGCGGATCGAAACTAAGGTACGTGCCCGGTGGACAGATCCTCGGCTCAAGCGACAAGGAGATTGCCGATGCGGTTGCGGCTGCGAAGAAGGCCAATGTGGCGATTCTGGCACTCGGAGAAAACGCGGGCGAAATGACCGGAGAAGCGGCATCGCGAGCCCATTTGGATTTGCCGGGCCGCCAGGAAGAATTGCTTGAGAAAGTGGTCGCGACGGGTACGCCGGTGGTTCTGGTGCTGTTCAGCGGAAGGCCACTGACGCTACCCTGGGCATTTGAACATACCTCTGCGGTGCTGGCTGCCTGGTTCCCTGGCATCCAGGCGGGCCCCGCGCTCTACCGGGTGCTCTATGGCGAAGCAAATCCCAGCGGACGGCTTGTCGTGAGCTGGCCGCGGACTGTCGGACAGGAGCCGCTCTACTACAACGCGCTCAATACCGGAAGGCCGGCGGGGAATACGGATTTGACCCGGCCGCCGAAGACCGGAGATGAAAAGTTTCTGTCGCGCTATGTCGACGAACAAAACTCGCCGCAATTTCCGTTCGGCTACGGACTGTCCTACACCACATTCGAGATTTCAGCTCCGGAGGTGAGCGCATCGAAGCTCAGCGCCAGGACGTTAAACGAGAGCTTGCAACGAAGAAATACCGACCACGCGCACGATGTACTCGTATCGGTGAAGGTGACGAATACGGGAAAGCTCGCGGCGGAGGAGACCGTACAACTCTACGTTGGGTTGCGAGGAACAACCGTCGCTGAGCCGATGAGAGAGCTGAAGGCCTTTCAACGGGTGACCGTAGCACCAGGTGACACAAAGAAGATCGTCTTTGAACTCGAACCTGAAGCCTTCGCCCTCTGGAATGCGGAAAATGCGTGGGGTGCCGAGCCGTCGACAGCGACAATCTGGGTGGGACGCGACTCGTCGGTACGGGGCGGAGTGAAACTCGAAATCGGCGAATAGAAAACGACAAAAGTTGTTTGCATTTCTTGGGAAATTCGCTAAGGTAAAGACCTTAGAGAAATGCGATTCGCATGTTAAAATGGGTTTGATAAATCGATTAAGCATCCACCGAAGCAAAACGAAAAGGACGCCCAAAGAGTAGTTTCGTAACAGGAAATACAGTCGCAAGGAACAACAAAAATGACGAGCGCCAGCCCACATTTTGTTGCGAAATTGAGATGGGTGCCAAAAAATGGCGCATCCAGTGTCACGCCGAGAAACGTGACAAAAGTACACATCGACACGGCACGGACTAAGTATAAGCAAACAAAGAACTTCGAGATCGCATTCGGACCTTGCACCCTCGCTTTTGAGGGCAAAATAACGACACGAACGGGCTTAAACTTGCATCAAAGAAGGTCGGTGAGACGATTTGTATCCCCGAAATTCACGAGAGGAGGATTGCTAGGGTGAGTACTAATCGCAGCAACCCTTCTCGACGCGAAATTCTGAGATGGGTCGGTGTGGGAGTGGCGGCGTCGCCTTTTGCCGCAAAACTCGCGCTCGGCTCGAGCCTCAACCATTCAAACAGCGCTTACGAAGGCACCGATGAAGAACTGTTCGACGACGTTCAGCGAGCGGCGTTCCGGTTTTTCTGGAACGAGACCGATCCGCGCACGGGTCAGATCAAAGATCGCGCCTTTTTGAACGGGAACGATTCGCGAACGATGTCGAGTATCGCCGCTACGGGTTTTGGATTGACTGCCTTATGCATCGCCGACTCCCGTGGATTGGGGCGTTCAACCGACATTCGAAACCGCGTGCGAACCACACTGCGTTATGTTGCAAATGATCTTGAAACCGAGCATGGGTTCTACTACCACTTTCTCGACATGACGACGGGCAAGCGCTGGAGAAAGTGCGAACTTTCCTCGATCGATACCACGTTACTGGTTTGCGGTGCATTGACGGCGAGACAGTATTTTCAGGACCCCGAAATTCAGGATCTTGCGACAAAAATTTATAACCGCGTGGACTGGCCCTGGATGCTCAACAAGGGCTATGCGTTTTCGATGGGATGGACGCCTGAAAACGGATTTCTACGGGCGCGGTGGGATCATTACGGCGAAATGATGATGATGTATTTGCTGGGAATCGGCTCACCAACGGCTCCCGTTTCACCGGAAACCTGGAAGGCGTTCAGTCGTCCCAAGATCACCTACGACGGAATCACGTTTATTGCAGGCAAGGATCCTCTATTCACGCATCAGTATTCGCACGCGTGGTTTGATTTCCGCAATAAAGAAGACGCCTATACCAATTACTTTGAAAATTCCATCCTGGCGACAAAGGCGCACAAGCAATACTGCTTGTCTCTGGAAGCAAAACTCGGACATTGCTGTGACGATCTGTGGGGAATTTCAGCGTCGGATACGCCGAGAGGCTATACCGCACCACCGCTGCTGGGGCCTGTCGATGGCAGCATCGTGCCGTGCGCGACGGGTGGCTCGGTTCCCTTCCTGTATTCCGATTGCGTTCAGGTGCTACGCACCATCCGTGGCCGTTATTCGCAGAAAGGCTGGGGCTTATACGGCTATGTCGATGCGTTTAATCCCACGACCGGATGGTATGACACGGACGTGCTCGGAATTGACCTGGGCATAACGATGCTCATGATCGAGAACTACCGGACCGCCCTGCCCTGGAATACGTTCATGCTGAACCAGGAAGCGCAAGCGGGCATGTTGCGCGCCGGATTCCAGTACGTTTAGAGTTTCCCCACGTTCATCAATCGCCGGTCAGATTCCGCATTGGACGCCAGACGCCCGGTTTTTTTGATCAGTGAGCGTCCGACGCCGTCTCGCTCAGCTTCTGAAATGCAGCGAGGGCTTCATCCGCTTCTTTTTTTCGGCCGGCCCGCGGATAGGCCGAGCCTAGTGCGAAATATACTTTCGGATCTTGCGGAAAAGCTCTGCAGGCAATCTCTAATTCTGGAATTGCCTTGAGGTAGTCGTCGGTATCGAGATAGACCAAGCCCAATAAATAATGAGCGAACGGCAAGTGAGGATCGAGATGCACGGCCTGCTGCGCATAGGGTAGTGCGGCGGCGGAATCACTCTTGTAGAGTGTGCTGACGATGCGGAGTCGAGGCTTGAAGGACGACTCGTTCTCTCCCAACTCGAATTCAGACAAGCCAATCATCACGAATGCGGTGCCGTCTTTAGGCGCCAGCGGAAGTAGCCGGCGAAAGGCAGCGGCAGCCTCTCGGTAATGATTGCGGTCGTATTCAAGTGTCCCCGGAGACCACCACTCTTCAGCCCATTTCGGATGAAGCGCGAGAGCTTCACGGTAAAGGACAGCGGCTTCTTCAAGATGATTGGCGTCTCTCGCTTCTGCGGCTCGTTTGGAAATGGATTCAAAACCCTGCTGCGGGGGAGAGCTCCGGGAATACAGCCTGACGGTCGAACCGAGAAAAAGAAAAAGCAACATTGCTGCGCAGGACGCTTTGGCGGGATGTGATTCGCGAGCAGTTCCTGAAAGTCGCATAAGACAGTGTAAAAGAAAAACTGCCAACGAGTTTGGGGTGAAGAGGGGTTTCTCGTTGGCAGCGTTTCTTTTATTACACAGAGGCGCGGGGGTTAGACGCGCCTCTGGCAATTCCTCTAGAAGCTAAATCGAGCCTGCAATTCGATGGTGCGGCCGCCCAAAGCAGCCGTAGCCATACCGAATTGCGTGTCACCCACCGTACTGTCGATACTGGTGAGGTTCAGGTTGTTAAACAGGTTGTAGAAGTTAGCCCGGAATTCGAACGCAGCGTTTTCGCCGAGAACGGGCATCTTGGGCAGGCCAAAGGACTTGCTCAGAGTGGCATCAACCTCCTTGTAGCCGGGTCCCCAGAAAGAGTTGCGCAGCGTTCGTAAGACCACTTTGACTGGAGACATCCGTTCCCTCCAACTGGAATAGGGGGTTTGCACTACACCCTTGAGTAAATCGGTTAAGCACCACAGTTGAGGGCAGTATATGCACCAGAAATTTGAATGTCAACGATGACTTTTTTAACTGTGATGAACTGCGAGATTTCCGGAGGATTTATTTGGGATGTTTTTCAGCGTTTTTTCGCGACAGATGCCGGTCGAATCTTTTCCGCTGGGACGACGCCTTCACCTTCAAGGATGGAGTAGAAATGATCAGCATCGAGATTTTGCATTGTCTCGACCTTGCCCGAGGGCCAATGGATTTCGAGCGAATCAATCCTGGTCGTATCGCCGAGGCCGAAGTGAACGCGCTGGTCAGATTGCGAGAGGTAACTGCCCCCGCTGTGAACCTCGTCGGTCTGCGTGACGCCACCCGCCGTTAGTTTTAGACGAGCGCCGATGGCCATCCGATTACTCTTGATCCCGGAAAGTTCAAAACTGACCCAGTGCCGGCCCGGAATACCCCGGTTGCGAAGAATTTGCGGCGCACCCTCAAGATTGCCGATGACGAGATCCATGCTGCCGTCATTAAAGAGATCTCCAACGGCGAGCCCACGCGAGACCTGGGGGACCTGCAAAACCACTCCCGCCTGGTCGCTGGCATCGCAGAACGTGCCGTTGCCCTGATTGAACTGGACAAGCTTTGGCTCCCGGTAGCGGGCGCTCGAGGCAAGCGTGTCGACTTGCGGATAGACGTGGCCGTTTACCGTGACAAGATCGAGCCAGCCATCGTTGTCCAGATCGACGAATGCGATTCCCCATTTCACATACGGAACAGAGGGGAGGCCGACACCTGCGGCGTAGGAGACGTCCTGGAAATCCCAGTTGCCATCGTTCCGGTAGAGCGGTGTGTTGTCGAGTGCAAAATTGCTCACAGCCAGGGACGGTCGTCCGGTATGGAGATAATCGCCAATCGCAACACCCATGCCGGCTTGCTCGTGGCCGTCGTCGCCCAAAGCCGTGCCAGATTCAAGGCCGACGTCGGTAAATTTTCCATTGCCATCGTTGCGATAGAGGAAAGCGGCAGTGGAATCGTTAGCGACATAAATATCAGGACGTCCGGTATTGTTGAAATCGGCAAAGATCGTGGTCAGGCCGTAATAGCCGTTGGGATTGTCAACACCGGCCTTCTTCGATACATCAGAGAACGTGCCGTTGCCGTTGTTATGGAACAGCGAGTCACCCGAACCTTTGAGACCACGCGGACCGCACTGGACGTCGAGGCCCATATATTTGCAGGTCGCCGAACTGCCAAAGACGGGGAGGCGGTGGAGGTCGAGGTCGACATAATTGGTGACCATGAGATCGACAAAGCCGTCATTGTCGTAATCGCCGAAAGACGCGCCTGTCGACCAGCGGCCGTCGATGACGCCGGCTTTCCTCGCGACATCGGTAAATGTGCCGTCGCCGTTGTTGTGATAGAGGACGTTGCCACCGTAACAGGTCACGTAGATATCGGGCCAACCGTCATTGTCAAAATCGCCGACGGCGCCGCCCATGGCAAAACACGGGAAACCAACTCCCGCTCGGGCCGTAACGTCGGTAAACGTGCCGTTGTGATTGTTGTGAAAGAGCGCGCTCGCGGCTTTTTCGCCCTTGAGCGCACCCGTAGCAGTCGGTGCATTGGTGAAATAAATATCGAGCCAGCCATCCCGATCGTAGTCGAGCAGAAGGACACCGCCGCTCATCGATTCGATGATGTAGCGGCTTTCGGGCGAGGAGGAGTGCGAGAATCTGATTCCACTTTTCTCTGTGACGTCTTCGAGCTGGGGGATAGCGCGATCGTGACAGCGAATTGACTTCGCGTTTGGCGGAGGAGCAATTCCTTGTGCAATGCCCTGCCCGACGGAACTGCTTGCGGTAAGAAGAACGCCGAAGGTGAGGATCGCGAAAGACCCGAGGCCGGGCAGGGAAACTGCCGAACGCCTCATTGGTAAAGTCCTTTGCCCATACAGCAAAGATAGCAGAAGGCACAGCGCAACTGCCAAGTCTGGTCGGTGCGCGGGCCTGAACAGGATTTCATACAGACAACACTGATAATTCGGTACAATGGGGCAACAAAAAGAATGGTGCGTTGGCGTGGCGCCCTGTTCGCGAGGTGCATGTTCGCTCCAGTTGAGGATCCGCCGCTCGGATGAAACCTAAAAAATCGTCTCCCCTGCAAAAACCAGGCGCAGTTACGCTAAAAACAGTGGCCAATTATCTGGGATTGACGGCCGGGACCGTGTCGGTCGTCCTGAATAATTCAAAAAGCGCGAGTTCGATTCCGGAACATACCAGGACGCGAATCCTTGAAGCCGCACGAAAGCTGAAGTACCAGCCGAATTTTGTGGCGCGTTCGCTACGCGTCAAACGGACATTCACGATCGGGGTCATCACGGAGGAGTTCGGTGACGCATACGGCGGCGGAGTATTAAGCGGTGTGGAAACCTATTTGCGCGAGAATAATTACTTTCTACTGGCGGTCGCGCATCGTCACGACCTGAAGTTGCAACAGAGCTATGCGGAGCTGCTGACATCACGAGGCGTCGAGGGCCTGATCACAATCGACACCTCAGTCGATGAGTCGCCGCTGGTTCCGACGATCGCCGTGGCCGGGCACCGCAAGGTTGAAAACGTCACAAACATCGTTCTCGATCATCGGAACGCGGCAGAACTGGCCTTGCGGCATTTGAAAGATCTTGGGCACCGGCGCATCGCATTCTTGCGCGGGCAGGCGAAGAGTTCGGACTCGGCGATTCGCTGGGAATCCCTCAAGGAAGTTGCGAACGAATTGGGAATCGATATTCTTCCGGAACTGGTTTTGCAGATCGAAGGGATTGATTCAACACCGGACCTAGGATACCCGTATGGCCGGAACCTCCTTGAGAAAAATATCCCTTTCACCGCGCTCGTCGCGTACAACGATATTTCTGCAATCGGTGCACTGAAAGCGTTCAAGGAAGGAAATATGCGGGTGCCCCAGGATATCTCCATCGTAGGTTTCGACGATATCTCGATCGCATCCTTCTCCATTCCGCCATTGACCACGATTCGTCAGCCGCTCGAAGAGATGGGAAGAATCGCGGCCAAGACTGTAGTCGGATTGATAGAACAGAGTGAAGACTACAGGGAAGAAATCGCTGTCGAGCCTAGATTGATCGCTCGCGGATCAACAGCGCCGCCAAGACAACTGTAGGAAATGGCACCGGGCAAAAGTTCTGTTACGGCCAGAACAAACAGAAACAACAATCATCTCGAGCCGGAGCGCTGAATTTAGTCGAAGTTTTCCGAACGACGCCGCCCGCGCGATGCTAAAGTAGACCGTAGCGAGCATACGACCGCCCTCTTCCGCTCCGATCAGGTTACCCGCGAAGGACACACAATATGCCCAGAAAGATTGAAGTCACTGAGTTGATTCTGCGTGATGCTCACCAGAGCCTGCTTGCCACGCGAATGGCCATGGAAGACATGATCCCGGCGTGCGACGACATTGATAAGGCGGGCTTCTGGAGCGTCGAGTGCTGGGGTGGAGCTACCTTTGACGCCTGCATCCGGTTCCTCAATGAAGATCCGTGGGAGCGGTTAAGGACCTTCCGGAAATTGATGCCGAACTCCAGGCTGCAGATGCTCTTGCGCGGGCAGAACTTGTTGGGATATCGCCACTATGAAGACACGGTCGTGGACCGGTTTGTGGCCAAGGCTGCGGCCAATGGAATGGATGTTTTTCGGGTATTTGACGCGCTCAATGATGTGCGAAACGTGAAGCGCGCGATTGCTGCAGTGAAGAAAGCCGGGAAGCAAGCGCAAGGAACGATCTGCTACACGATCAGTCCGTTGCACACCGTTGAAGGTTACGTTCAGATGGCCAGGGACTTGATGAATCTAGGCTGCGATTCCCTGTGCATCAAGGATATGGCAGCGCTGCTCAAGCCGAAGCCAGCCTACGACATCGTGAAGGCCATTAAAGAGACCCTGGGCGAGCAGGTACGAATTCACGTCCATGTGCACGCGACGACCGGTGTGACCATGGTTTCGCTCATGAAGGCCATTGAGGCCGGTGCCGACGCAGTCGATACCGCGATCAGCTCATTAAGCCTGGGTCCCGGACACAATCCGACGGAAAGTCTGGTTGAAATGCTCGAGGGGACGGAGTTCACAACGGATTTAGATAAGAGCCGGTTGCTCAAAATCAAGGAGCACTTTGAAAAGGTGCGCCCGAAATATACGGAATTCCTGTCGAATATTACCGGCGTGGACACGGAAATATTTAACAGCCAGATTCCCGGCGGCATGATCTCGAACATGGAAAGCCAGTTGAAGCAGCAAGGGGCGGCAGACCGGGTGAAAGAGGTGCTCGAGGAAGTGCCTCGCGTTCGCAAGGACGCAGGGTATCCGCCGCTCGTCACCCCATCCAGCCAGATTGTGGGAACTCAAGCGGTGTTCAATGTACTGATGGGCCGATACAAAGTCATCACCGCCGAATTTGCGGACTTGATGCTGGGGTATTACGGAAAGACCCTGGGTGAGCGCGACGTTACGGTGATGGAGCAGTGCGAGAAACAGACAAAGAAGACTCCGATCATGATGCGACCTGCTGATTTGCTGAAGCCGGAGTGGGAACTCCTGCGGACGGCAGCCGTGAATCTCGACGGATGTGACGGGTCCGATGAAGATGTCCTGACCTGCGCCATGTTCCCGAAAGTGGCACCAAAGTTTTTCGCAGAAAGGGCACAGGGTCCAAAAACAGTGGCCAAGGATCCGAAGGTTGTAGCGGCAGCTACGGCTTCAGCCGGCAGCCCCAGCGGTCCTGCAAGCGGACCACTGCGGGAACCGATCACATATGAAGTGAAACTCGACGGCAGAACTCATCAAGTCACTGTTGCACCTGCAAAGGGGGCAGTATAGATGAAGAACATGGAGCAACGCGTTGCAGAGTTGCGGCGCCGCCGCTCGGAACTAGAAGAAGGCGGCGGTGCTGAACGAATCGAGAAGCAGCGAAAATCAGGAAAGCTCACCGCACGCGACCGAATTTCAGGACTGTGCGATCCAAATTCATTCCAGGAATCAGGTTTATTTGCCGAGCACCGTTCTGTCCTGTTTGGAATGGAGGGCAAGGCATACCCCGCTGACGGCGTGATCACCGGAGCGGGTACCGTCCTCGGGAGGCGTGTCCATCTGGCGAGTCAGGATTTTACCGTGGCCGGCGGATCTGCCGGTGAAGTGCATTCTGAAAAGGTTGCGGAGTCGATGGAGCAGGCCATCAAGACGGGGACGCCGTTTGTATTCATCAATGATTCAGGCGGAGCTCGCGTGCAGGAAGGAATCGATTCCCTTTCCGGATATGGAAAAGTCTTCTTTCAAAACGTAAATTTAAGCGGAGTTGTACCGCAGATTTCACTGATCTGCGGGCCGTGCGCGGGCGGTGCTGCCTACTCGCCGGCGCTGACGGACTTCATCATTCAAACCCGCAAAGCGCAGATGTTTATTACCGGACCAAACGTCATCAAGCAGGTGACTGGGGAAGATGTCACGGCCGAACAGTTGGGCGGAGCCGATACGCACATGGCCCGTTCTGGCGTGATCCACTTCATTGCCGAGGACGATACCCATGCTTTACTGCTCTGCAAGAAGCTGCTGAGTTTCTTGCCCTCCAACAACTCGGAAGATCCGCCGGAATTGCCGAGCAACGGCGACGTCGATGAAAACCCGGCGCTCGGCAAGATTGTGCCGGTGGATTCGAAGCAGGCCTATGACGTGCGCGAGGTGATCGCGAACATCATTGATGCGCAGGATTTTCTCGAAGTGCAGGCCGGGTATGCTCCGAATATTGTGGTCGGATTTGCTCGATTGATCGGGCGGACAATCGGAATTATCGCAAATCAGCCTATGGCCATGTCAGGAGTGCTCGATATCAACGCTTCGGACAAGGCCGCGAGCTTTGTACGGTTCTGCAATGCGTTCAACATTCCTCTTGTGACGTTTGTCGATGTACCAGGATTTTTGCCTGGAGTTGATCAGGAATATGGCGGAATCATCCGTCATGGAGCGAAGATGCTATTCGCCTATTCGGCGGCAACGGTGCCAAAGGTGACGGTCATCCTTCGCAAAGCATTTGGGGGCGCCTACCTCGCAATGTGCGGGCGCGACATGGGTGCCGATCGCGTCTATGCTTGGCCAACCGCAGAGGTTGCCGTGATGGGGGCGGAAGGTGCTGCGGAAATTGTGTTCAAGAAAGAGATTGATTCCGCAAAAGACAAGGCAGAAAAACGGAAAGAGATGATTGCGAAGTATCGCGAAGCATTCGCGAATCCGTATGTCGCGGCGGGACGGAGACTGGTGGATGACATTATTGAACCGTCATCGACACGCCGTGTTCTGGCACAAGCGCTTGAATTTCTGCACACCAAACGGGAATTGCGGCCTCCGAAGAAGCACGGGCTGATTCCATTGTGAGGCACAGAATGGCAGAACAGACGAAAGCGGATCTAGAGACGGAAGTTCAGGAACTCCGACAGCGCGTCGAGAAACTCGAGAAAATGCTTGCTGCTTCGCTCGCCCAGTCGAAGGGTTCGAACATGGCAGCCGAAGCCCGCAAAACAAACGCAGAGGAAGGCACTCCGCCTGAAATCGTGCTGGCGATTACAGCAGCAGTCGCCGCGTTTTTGGGAAAGAGGGCAACGATCCATCAGATTCGACTGACCGGAACAACCGCCTGGGCAATGCAGGGGCGGGCGACCGTACAGGCTTCACACGGAATTAGCAGATGGTCTCGATAAGGCCAAGGTGATCGATGAAACTCAAGGTAACAGTAGACGGAAAAGTATACGAGGTGGAAGTCGAAGTGGCGCCTGAGCCAGCGCCTGTCTTGCCGACATTTATGGTGCAGAGCGCTGCCGCAGCCGTGCCCGCAGGGACTGTTGCGGGCGGCAACGCGACGAGCAGCGAAGAGGGCCTCGATGAGGCGAAACTCTGCCGGAGCCCGATTTCAGGGATTGTTGTGAAATCAAATGTGCGGCTCGGACAGACGATCGAGCCGGGCGATTTGCTGTTCGTGCTCGAGGCAATGAAGATGGAGACTGAAGTGACTGCGCCCATTGCAGGCAAGGTCGCGGAGGTAAAAGTAAACAAGGGTGAGAGCGTCAAAAGCGGACAGGTGGTGCTGGTATGGGCGTAGATGCGATCAATGTAGCCGACATTCCGGGATTCTTGTTTGTGGATCACATCGCAGTATCGGTAAGGCAGGGAGAACTTGAAAACCAGGTCGCCGTTTACAAGGCGATGGGATTTACGGAAGTGCATCGCGAGGACGTGCTAGGAAAAGACCAGGTACGGGAAGTGCTGCTGCGCATTGGCGATGGCCCGAACCTGATCCAGTTGCTCGAGCCGCTTTCCGCAGAGTCTCCTGTGAGTAAGCAGATCGAACGGAACGGCGGGCGGGCGGGATTCGCCCACGTCGCCTTACGTGTAAGGGATGTAGCGAAAGCGTTCGATTCCCTGAAGCACAAGGGTTTCCAGATTATTGATTCGGCACCGCGCCCGGGTTCGCGCGGAACAACGGTATTTTTCGTTCATCCAAAGACAACAGAGGCTGCAGCACTCGGCTACTTGATTGAGGTTGTGCAGGAGGGCTGAACATGTGGGATGAATTCCCGCCAATCTCGACCGAAGACTGGGAATCGGCAATTCGTGCGGATTTGAAGGGCGCGGATTACGCGAAGAAACTGGTCTGGCAGACAGAGGAAGGGATTTCCGTGAAACCGTATTACCGGCGTGGGGATTTGCCGGGAAGTACGGGGCTGGCACGCTTTACGGGTAAGTGGACGGCCCGGAGCGCGGAAGAAATTCCGCCGGGAGCTGTGCGCGGAGATTTATTTCATGAGCAAGGAGCAACCTCGGTTCAGGAAATCGGCTATGCCCTCGCTGAATCGGCTGGCCAGCGGAATGTTTTCGTATTTGCGGTAGGAAGCAGTTACTTCATGGAGATTGCCAAGCTGCGGGCGGCGCGGCAACTGTGGGCGCGTTTGTCGAATACACCGATGGTCATCTGGTCGCGGACGGCCTATGCCAACAAGAGTCTGTATGATCCATCGGCCAATCTTATGCGTTGCACTACAGAGGCGATGAGCGCGATTTTTGGCGGCTGTGATTTCCTGGTGGTAGAGGAAGCTAGATTCGCGACGCATCTCGTCAAGAGTTTGCCGCGGGTGCTGGCCGAGGAATCACATCTCGATCAGGTGTCGGACCCAGCCGGAGGTTCGTATTATGTGGAGGCGTTGACCGAGTCAATTGCAGTCGAGGCCTGGAAAGTCTACGAGGCAGACCCGGCAGGCCGCGATAAAGCGATTGCGGCTTCGCGTGCAGCGAAAGAGAAAGCAATTGCCCAGCGGCGCCGCACCCTGGTCGGGCTGAACAATTATCCGGATCTAACGGAGACGCTGCCGGCAGGGGCGAAGCTCTCCCACAATTCGGTGCCACGCCTGGCCGAACCGTTTGAGGAGATTCGCAGTAACGTGGAGCGGTCAGGAAAGCGGCCGGTGGTCCTGCTCTTGCAGCGCGGTGATCTGAAAATGCGCATGGCACGCGCAAACTTTGCCCTGAACTTGTTTGGCTGTGCGGGATTTGATATCCGGACGTCGGACAGGATCGAACCAGCCGATTTGATTGTGCTTTGCAGTTCGGACGCGGAATACCTTGCGCTGGCGCAAGAAATCGTGCCGCAGACCCAGGTTCCCGTACTCGTGGCAGGAAATCCCAAAGAGCAAATTGAAGCTCTACGAGTGGCTGGAGTCAAAGATTTCCTTTACGTTGGGGTAAACGCGGTGGAACTGTTGAAACGCTGGCAGGAGGCACTGCTGTGAGCTACGCGGACTGGAAGACGCAGGAAGGCATCAAGGTGAAGCCGTTGTATACCGCGGCGGACCTTGCAGCCGTCGAGCACCTGGACTACGCGGCAGGGCTGCCTCCTTTTTTGCGGGGGCCCTACAGTTCGATGTATGCGATGCAGCCATGGACGATTCGGCAGTACGCGGGATTTTCAACGGCAGAAGATTCAAATGCGTTTTATCGTCATAACCTTGCCGCTGGACAAAAAGGGTTGAGCGTTGCGTTCGATCTGGCGACGCATCGAGGATATGACTCCGATCATCCGCGTGTGAAGGGTGACGTCGGCAAGGCCGGTGTGGCCATCGACAGTGTCGAAGATATGAAGATTCTGTTCGACCGGATCCCTCTGGACCAGATGTCCGTGTCGATGACCATGAATGGAGCGGTCCTTCCGGTGCTGGCGTTTTACATTGTGGCAGCGGAAGAACAGGGCGTGTCGACTGAGAAGCTGACGGGAACCATTCAGAATGACATTCTGAAAGAGTTCATGGTGCGAAATACCTATATCTATCCTCCGAGCCCCTCGATGCGGATCATTGGAGATATTTTCCGGTATAGCGCCGCAAAGATGCCGAAGTTCAATTGCATCTCCATTTCCGGATACCACATGCAGGAAGCAGGTGCTACGGCCGACATTGAGTTGGCGTACACCCTCGCGGACGGTCTGGAATATTTGCGCACCGGACTCCACGCCGGCCTGAACATTGATGAGTTTGCCCCACGTCTGAGTTTTTTCTGGGCCATTGGCATGAACCACTTCATGGAAATCGCAAAAATGCGGGCGGCCCGCCTGCTTTGGGCGAAATTGGTAAAACAGTTTAACCCCAAAAACCCGAAATCGATGGCATTGCGGACGCATTCGCAGACTTCTGGATGGAGTTTGAGTGCGCAAGATGTATACAACAATGTGATTCGCACGACGGTGGAAGCGATGGCGGCGGCGATGGGCGGCACGCAGTCTCTCCACACCAATGCGCTCGATGAAGCGCTCGCGCTGCCGACCGACTATTCAGCGCGCATTGCCCGGAACACCCAGATTTTTCTGCAGGAAGAAACGGGGATCTGCCGTGTTGTGGATCCTTGGGGCGGAAGTTACTACGTGGAATCGCTGACGGCGGACCTGGCGACAAAGGCTTGGACGCTGATTCAGGAAGTGGAAAAACTCGGCGGGATGACGCGTGCCATCGAAACAGGCCTGCCGAAGATGCGAATTGAGGAAGCGGCGGCACGGCGCCAGGCGCATATTGATTCGGGCGCCGAGACGATTGTCGGCGTAAACAAATACGTGATGGAAGATGAGAAGTCTCTCGAAGTGCGGGTAGTCGATAATGCGGCGGTGCGCGAAACCCAGCTGCAGCGACTGGCGGAGACCCGGGCGAAACGAAATCAGTCGGAAGTGGACGTAACGCTCGACGCCCTGACGAAATGCGCGGAGAGCGGCGAAGGAAACTTGCTCGAACTGGCTGTGAACGCGGCGCGCAAACGCGCTACACTTGGCGAAATCTCATATGCACTGGAGAAGGTTTTTGGCAGGTACAAGGCCGTGAACCACACGATTTCCGGGGTGTATTCGTCAGAGAACCGCCAGGATCCGGAGTTTCTGAAGGCGCGCGCCTTAACAGAGACCTTTGCGCAGAGTGAAGGAAGGCGGCCGCGCATACTCGTGGCAAAGATGGGCCAGGATGGACACGATCGTGGCGCAAAAGTAATCGCGACCGCCTTTGCCGATCTGGGATTTGACGTGGACCTGGGACCGCTGTTTCAGACGCCGGAAGAGGTGGCGCGCATGGCGGTCGAAAATGACGTGCACATTCTGGGCGTATCGACGCTGGCTGGCGGGCACATGACGCTTGTGCCCGAACTGATCGAGGAATTGAAGCGGATGGGACGGCAGGATATCCTCGTAGTCGTGGGTGGCGTCATTCCGCCACAGGATTTTGCGGCACTGCGCCTGGCGGGAGCGGCGGGAGTCTTTGGCCCGGGAACGCGCATCCCACTTTCCGCTCAAGAGATTCTGCACACATTACTGAAGTCATCGAAGTGAACGAGCTGGAGTAGCGATTGGCAACGCGCCGACTGGCCGCTGAACAATATGTCTCGGGAGTGCTGGCAGGCGACCTGGCCACATTGGCGAGGACCATCACCGTTATTGAAAGCGACCTGCCATCCGACGGCGAACTGGCTGCACAAATTCTGGATTCCCTTCTTCCTCACACTGGAAAATCAAGACGAATTGGCATCACCGGGGTTCCCGGCGTTGGCAAAAGTACATTCATTGACAAAATCGGGTTGCACATCATTCGCGAGCGCGGCGAAAAGCTCGCAGTTCTGAGCGTCGACCCGTCGAGCCCTATAACAGGGGGAAGTATCCTGGGCGACAAGACACGCATGGAGAAGCTGGCGGCCGAACCGCACGCCTTCATCCGGCCTTCGCCATCAAGAGGATCGTTGGGTGGGGTGACGGGCAGAACGCGCGAAACCATGCTGGTATGCGAGGCCGCAGGCTTCAACAATATCTGGGTCGAGACCGTCGGCGTAGGACAGTCTGAAATTGTCGTGCGGACGATGACCGATTTCGTGCTGTTGCTATTGCTGCCTGGCGCCGGGGATCAGCTGCAGGGGATCAAGCGCGGGATCTTGGAGTTGGTCGATGCCATCGCGATCAATAAGGCGGATGGCGGACAACTGGCACAGGCACAGCTTGCCAAGGCAGATTACGAGAGTGCGCTGCATTTATTTGCGCCTGGAGCAGGCGGATGGTGCCCCCCCGTCATGTTGTGTAGCGCGAATACCGGCGCAGGGATTGCAGAAATTTGGGAATGCATTTTGCGCCATGAACGATTTCAAAACGAGCATGGACTGCGGGACGAGATACGCCGCGAACAATCCTTGTGGGCGATGCGCCAGATGATTTCTGGCGAACTCGAGACGACATTCCGAAGGAATCCGGCAGTCGCCCGGAGATTGCGGCAAATTGAAACAGAGGTTCGGGACGGCAGGATGACGTCGTTTGCAGGAGCACGAGCCCTGCTGGGGGAATTCTGGGATTCGGTCGGCAAAAGGATGGAGCGCGGATGACCCAAATGGCTGCCGAGGTCGGTGGCTTGCAGGAAGGGTGACCCGAGTGAGAGGGAGGATCATGAGCATGTGGCGTCCAGTGAGAATTCTACTTCTGGGTTTGCTTCTGGCAGCTTCGGTACATGGACAAAGCGCTTCGAAGCTCTCGACGAAATGGGAGGAGTTGACGGCAGGTGATTTTCGAGAGGCGATCGCGAAGGCCCAGGGAACCTGCCTCTTGCCGTTCGGGATTCTCGAGAAGCATGGGCCGCACCTGCCGCTCGGAACCGATTTGCTGAATGTGCGTTACGTTTCAGAGCATGCGGCGCAGCAGGAATATGTCATCATCTTTCCGCAATATTTTGCGGGGCAGATTTTTGAGGCAAGGCACGAGCCCGGAACAATTGCCTACAGTGCGGATATTCAGATGAAATTGTTACAGGAGACTACCGACGAGATGGCGCGGAATGGCTGCAAGAAAGTCATCATCGTCAATGGTCACGGTGGGAACGAGGATCTGCTCCCCTATTTTGCCCAGACGCAACTGGCCAAGCCGCACGATTATGTGGTCTATGTTCAGTGGGGACATGAAGCTACCAAGAAGGTTGGCGGCGAGAAGAGTGGACCGGACTGGCATGCGGGCGAAACGGAAACATCCAACATGATGGTGACGAACCCTGGTCTCCTGCATATTGATCGAGCCGGGCAGGAGTCGGGCGCGGATCAGCGGCGCGTGAAGTTGCCGGAAAACCTGTATACCGGCATCTGGTGGTATGCGCGGTTTCCGAATCATTATTCTGGTAATGGCGCGGCGGCAACGAAAGAACAGGGGCAGGAAGACATCAACAGTTGGGTCAACACGCTGGTACGGGCGATCAAGGCCGTGAAAATGGATGAAGAGAGTTTGAAACTGCAGAAAGAGTTCTACGAGAAAAGCGAACATCCGCTCGATACCCAGCATTGATTGGCCGGCGTTTAGCGGTCGCGACGGAGAGAGTCGATCCAGTTGGCGAGTATCTGGTTGTTTGGTTGTTCCAGGTCGAAAAACTCGATGCCCATACCGACTCGCGACTTGACGATGCGAACGACAACAAACGCTTCGAGGATTTCATTCTTGCGAGTCAGCTTCATGCGAGCGCGAGCATTGATGGGCAGCTGCTTGCTTGTACAGACGAAACAACCTCCGAGAGAAAGATCCGAAGTGACGCCCTCCACGTGCTTTCCCGTTTCCATGTCAATCAGTTCGACGTCTGCAGCAAACGGATAGCGGATGGTGTAGCGACGATCCCGGACTCCGACAAGCCGGGAACTGAGCATGCCATTGCGAGCTGACATGGTAATAACTTTGCTCAAATGAGCCTCAAGGATCCGACAGCAAGCGATATTTACCCGGGACGAGGTATTTGCTGGTCCAAGTGTGTCTCAAGCGGACGTGTTTTTAAATCACGGCAAACCGGGGAGGAGCCAAAAAGTAACGGTGACTTATAGACAGGGGAAGTGCTTGATTCGACTCAGGATGCTATTAGTGGGAAGGACAAATGGCCTTCTTGGGACGAGCTCAATTGTCGAATTGCCATGCTACTCTGAGCGAATAAAGCCGCACCCGAATGACAACCATGCGCACCGAACGAACGCGTCAAAGCGACAGGGTCAGCCTGCAATTGGAGGTCGAGGCCTCGTGGACCGATAGCAACGGCGCACAATTCCGTTTGCCGGCGCAAACCTTGCTGATCAGCCGGAATGGCGGGGTCATTCGTCTGGCAGAGAAGATATTTCCAGGGCACGAGATCATCCTGCACCGGAAGCTTGAAGGGGATCAGACCAAGAGCGCGCGAGCGCGGATTATGGCGGAAATTGACCGGGAGCCGGATGGCTTCATTTATGCGGTAGCGATCCAGGATACCCGGCTGGATTTCTGGGAAATCGAATTCCCCTCCCCGCACCGAGCCGAAGAGGCCTTGGCGCGCATGCTGATGGAATGCAGCTTCTGTCAACGACGCGAAGTTGTCTATCTAAACGAGATGGAACTGAAGTCGTTTGAAGTCCGCAGATGCGTAGCGCGACTGTGCAAACACTGTGATTCGCCTTCGATCTGGGTCGAGGCACACTCCGAAGCAAAAATTCACGAGACACTGCCGGGGCGATCCGCACTCGAAGAGCGTTTACTTCCACGGAGAAACCGGACGAGGGTCAAGGCCCGCGTCCTGGCTTGCATCCGCAGACGGGGATTTCAGGAAGAAGTGGTCGTCTGCGAGGATTTGTCAAAAGGCGGTATCAGCTTCCGGAGCAGGAACAAGTATGCGGAAGGAACGAGGTTAGAAGTTGCGGTCCCCTATACCCCCGGTGCGGGGGCAATTTTTGTACCGATCAGAATTGTATTTTCGCAGCCGATTGCAGCCGCTGGATTGTTTCGGCACGGGGCCGCGTACGTCAGGCCCCCGGAATAGAAAGTTCCAAGCTTTGAGTGACTGTTGCCGGAGTAGAGACTCTACGGAGATTTATCGCGCTCGGGCGCTGGCCAGAATCGCTTGCCAGTTGATGATTGCATTCCACAGCATGCGTTGGTCGCCGCGATTTAAATCGCGGTGCAAAGGATTGAAATTGAAAGCCACGACGTGCCCCTGGCCGACGGGAACGTCAACGATCGCCGGACGGCCGATCAGATTCCCTTCTCCCCAGACCTGCCCACTCACAAGGAACGGAGCGCCGTCGCGCGAACCCCATTCAAGTACGACATTACTGGGATCAGCGGGACCATCAAGGCAGGTGCTGCAATACGCCATACGGAGCCAGCGCCGCGGAACAGAGTAGAGCGCGAAGTTCTGGCGGAACACGTAGGTCTCCTGTGGATAGCCATACGCAATCGGATGCTCTGGACGGTCGAAGGTGACGCGCACGTGAGAACCTGGAGTGCGGGTCTCAGAGAGCTGTGAAGCGGCAGAGGCTTCAGAGCCACCGCCTTGTGAGCTGCGAGGAACCCCTCCGGAGTCACGCCGGATTCCGCGAATGATCCCCGCCTCGATCGGAAGCATGGTGCCGCTGCCGAGAGTGATCATCAGCCCGCCCTGTTCGACAAATTGCTGGAGCTTGGCGAGACCTTCCCAGCCGATTCCGCCAGTAATGTCTTCAGACGAAGCGGGCGTGCCATGGCTCGGGGTGGCCGGGGTTTTCTTGAATGGCATTGGACCCCAGGATTTCGGAATCCCCTGGATCTGTTCCGCGAGTTCGAGATCGACGTGACCATAGAGAAGTACGTCGACTCTGTCCGACAATTTTCCCGCACGGATGTCTTCGTCACGGACATAGACGTACGGTATTTTGCGCTGGTCGAGAGAATAGCGAATCCATCCAATCGAGTCGGTGTCAGCCCAGGGAACCCACACTCCGAGACGGGGAACCCGGGAAGCGTGGTGCGCAACGTCGGGAATTGCGGTCGTGCTGACGAATTCGAGTCCGAGTTGCGTTGAGACCTCCCGGAGTGCCTGAACGAGGCCTGCCTGGGCGGGAATGAGCCACGAACCGGCGGGGTAGCGGACCTTGTCCTGTGTGAAGGAATGCTCAGCAATTCCGATCTCGAAACGCGATAGTTGGTAACGGGCTTCGAGGACACCTTCCTGACCGGAATCTTTCAGAATGAAATTTGGTCCGCTGCCTTCGAGCTTCCCGGTCGGATGCGGAGAGTCAGTGAGCAGAGTCAAGCTTACGTCTCGGATCGTCTTGTCGGCGGTAGGCACGGCGAGGAGGTGATAGTGTGCAGGAAGTTCCCAGGAAACGTCGTCGTAGGGCTCGCCAGCATCTTTCGGGTATTGCTGGGGAGAAAGTAGATCGACCGCGTAGTTGCGATAAGGCTGGTCCAGTTTCACGACGTAGGTGCCGGCAGGAAAATCGCCTTCTTTTACTTGAAAGGCGGCTTGCGCACGGCTTACTTCAATATGCTGGCTCATCAGGCGGGTTACGAGCTGCGCGACGCGCGTCGGGTCGCCCTGGTCGTCCGGAAGAATGAAAGCATAGGGCGGTTCGTTCAAACCCTTCTGCCAACTGTGCCTGCTTTTCGTATAAAAGTTTCGCAAGAGAGTCTGCGAATTCGCAGCTGCATAATCAAGTGCGGCCAGCGCCCCGGTTTCGTTGTAATTCACGTTGTCGCGAGCGGACCAGGAAAATGTTCCGGTGGGCGGTGGCAGCAGCCGATACCATTCGCGGGAAGTGTCTGCGGGATCGAGTTTCAAGGTCAGTGTTTCAGCCGTCCCGTTGCCGAACGTTTCATAACCCCTGCCGATGGCATTGTGGTTCATCGCTACGGAATCGAGATAAAGATGGGCAAAGCCCTCCCCAAAATTCCAGGTCGATACGCCCGGCATGCCCATGCCGGTCATCGTTTGCACTTCCTGGAAGCTCAGTGAGAGGAATTCACTATAGGTGATCGGATCGATGTTGGGATTGTAAGGACCGGTACCGTTCCAGGTCATCAGTAATGCGACGCTCTCGTGAAGATCGTGCACAACCACAGGATGATATTCGTGAAACATGCGATGAACGGCTTTGGTGGTCTCGTGGGTTTGCTGGTGCGTGTCCCGGTTGATGTCGACAAACGCGTATTTTGACCAGTAAGGCGAGGACTGCCGGGGAAGCGTATCGCGGTCGGTCTTTCCCTTCAGGAAGCGATAGAACCATTCGACCTGCTTGTCGCGGCCGTCCGGATTTGAAACGGGGTTGATCAGTACGACTAGATTCTCGCGAATGCGGCGGACGAAGGGCTGCTCGGAGACGGCAATGCGATAGGCAAGCTCCAGAACCGATTCGGTCGAACCGGTTTCATCGGAATGAAGTGCAGCGTTGAAGTAATAGAATGGGCGGGAATCCGCGATGATTGTTTCGGCCGCCGCGGGATCCGTTTTTCTCGGATCGGCAAGAGCTGCGCTCGCAGCTTTCAACCGATCGAGGTTCGCGATTCCCTTTTCGTCGGAGATGGCAACCAGAATGATTTCCCGGCCTTCCTCGGATTTTCCGATTGTGAACACTCTAACGCGCGGTGAAGTAGCAGCCAGGGCGCGGCAATAGGCGTAGGCCTTCGAGGAATCAACCAGTTCGCCCGGCGCGCCGGGAATGCGACCGAGAAATCTGCGCGGGGACGGAACGACGGACGAGTCGGGCAGGTAGGACACCCACGGACTGAGGAATTGCGGTTCGGTCGTGGCTTGGCTGATGTCTTCGCTCGAGCCTGGCTCGGGCGTGTCTGCTGTAGAAGACGTTTGCTGGGCAGGTATTCCGAGCGAAAAAATAAGGGCGAGACAGACTACGCAAAATAACCGAAGCAAGAGAAACCTCCGCCCTGAG
The DNA here is from genome assembly GCA_963831545.1 of uncultured Acidobacteriota bacterium. Lineage (GTDB taxonomy): Bacteria > Acidobacteriota > Terriglobia > Acidiferrales > UBA7541 > Acidiferrum. The sequence continues at coordinate 76,934 of CAWHQX010000011.1, read as the reverse complement.
AAACCGGGACAAAGGAGTGTACTACAGCAGGCAGAAAAACCTGTGGACGGCGCAAGGAATGAAACGCGATGAACCTCAACCCGCGGGTTCGAGCAAAGGCAAGTCAGCCCCGGGGGTTGGTGCGACGCTTGCGGCGGAATCGCCAGTAACGATGACTAATCGAGCGCGGTGACCGTGTCCCGTTCGCGGCGGCGACGGTGCAGGTAATGCATCGCAATGTTTAGGTACACCTGGCCGCACGGAGTTTCAATGCAGATGACCATGGCTTCGGTCTCGATGTTCCCTGCCAAGCCTTGTTCGCTGACGTGAATTTCCGGCGGAAACACCTTGAAGCGGAAGCCTGCATCGTTCAGCAAGGTTACAGAATTGCCAATAACCATGTTCGCGAGTTCGCAGACGGTTTCGCGCACGACCTGTTCACTGGCGGCAACGGGTGACCCTGCGAGCGCACTGGCAACACTCAGTGCAACTTCCGGCGCCAGGTCCAGAATGACACGGCCCTCGATATCGCCTTTGATCGCAATGAGGGCGGCAACGCCCTTTCGCCGATACGTCTCTTCCTCCATCGTGAGGTCCTGGATTCGGGTGGGTGCCTGCAGGGACTCAGCGAAGACCGCATCCGCAGCATTGATGAACGGCTGAATCAGTTCCATTCTCATGAGTGGCTCTCTCCTGCGAGCGCGACGGGACCGCTCGGTGCATTGGGATCATCCCCCAGAACATATCGAAGAATTTCGTACAACACCTCGGGCTTCACCGGCTTCTGGACGAAGTGCTTTGCGCCTTTCTGCAATGCAGCCAGAATATTTTCCTGGTATCCGACCGAAGAGACCATAACAATACGCGCGTCGGGATGCTGGCGGACGATACGCTCAACCGCTTCGATCCCTTCCATCTGAGGCATCGTGATGTCCATCAGCACGATGTCCGCTTTTGTGCGATTGAACTCGGCAATGGCGGTCAGACCATCTCCCGCTTCTCCGGCAACTTCTCCACCGAATAGCTCAATCATCTTGATGAGATTCTTGCGAGCGAAGACGGAGTCGTCCACGACCAAATAGCGGACGGGTTGATTGTCGCTCCGAAGTAAAGGTGCAAACTGTTGCATAACCTTCTCCTTTGGCTCCACGTGCCGTCAGGCACGAGGAGTCGAAACTGGTGTCCTGTCGTTCTTGTCCGTGCCGGTTCTGTCGGACTTGTCCTGCGCTTCGCTTTTATCCGAACCGCTGGCTCCACGATCTGAAGCAAAATGCGAAATCAAAAACGCGCCCATACCGTCCAGTGGAACAATCTTTGAGGCGTAGCCTTTGGTGATGGCTGCCCGCGGCATGCCCGGAACAACACAGGTGTCTTCACTCTGTGCGATCGTGACTCCACCCGCGGAGCGAATTGCGCCAAGGCCTTCGGCGCCATCTTCACCCATTCCAGTCATCAGAATGCCAACCGCGGTGAGGCCAAATTCCTGGGCGACAGAATGGAACAGAACATCGACCGAGGGGCGGTGGCCGTTGATCGGCAGTCCGTCAGAGAGAATGACCATTTCTCCTCGGGGCATGCGGCGAACCATCATATGGCGATTTCCGGGACAGATCAGAACGCGCCCGGCGATCAGGAGATCGCCGGATTTCGCCTCCTGAACATCGAGCGCGCAGCATTCGTCCAGGCGACGGGCGAACATTTCCGTAAAGCCTTCCGGCATGTGCTGTACGACAACAAATGTGGCTGGAAAATCAACCGGAATCTGTGAAAGAACATACTGCAGGGCGTTCGGACCTCCGGTGGAAATCCCGATCGCAATCACCCGATTCGGCTGAACGGCAGGACGGACGCGTTTTTTGTGCAAGGGCGGCACTTCAACTTCAGCACGGGGGATTGTCCGTGCCCCGCTCGCCCTGCGAGCTACCTTGATTTTTTCGATAAGCTGGACGGCTACCGTTTCAAGATGACCTCCAGCGGCATCCTGTGGCTTCGGAACAAAATCAATTGCACCGAGTGCCAGTGCTTTAAAAGTGGAATAGGCTCCCTCTTTCGAGTGGGTACTGAATACGATGACCGGCAGAGGGGCGCTACGCATAATCATGCGCAGAGTTTCAATGCCGTCCATCCGCGGCATTTCAAGATCGAGAGTGACAACATCGGGACGCAACTCAGCAATTTTTCGCAGAGCGAAGGCGCCATCCATGGCCGTTCCCACGACTTCGACGTCAGGATCCCGCTCGAGAATCAACGGAATCAGTTTCCGCATGAGTGCAGAATCATCCACAACCAGGACTCGGACGCGTTCTCTCATGCGATGGCTCCGAGTGGGATCGAGCGGGACAGCCGGGACAAGATCGCGGGAACGTTCAGAATCAGGACAACCGTGCCATCGCCAAGAATCGAAGCTCCGCTCACCAGATCGCTCGCGACGATTTCTCCCGGAAGAGCCTTAATCACCAGTTCTTCCTCGCCGACCATCTTGTCAACCAGCAGGCCAAAACGCTTTTCGGCAATTCCAATGACAATCACGAAACTCTTCTTTCTGAGCGGGTTTGCAGGCTCAACAGAGTGAATGCCCTTGATCGAGTTCAGTCGTACGAGGGTCAGAATCTGGTCGCGCAGGCGCAGGACCTCTCTTTGATCGATGCGCTGAATTTCCTGGTCGGAGATTCGAGTAATTTCGACGACCGAAGAAAGTGGCACGGCAAACAAACGACCGCCGACGCGGAACAAGAGGGTTTGGATGCTGGCCAGTGTCAAGGGGACGCGCAGTTGAATCGTGGTTCCTTTGTTCTTTGTGCTGCTAACGTGCACTGTGCCTTTCAAGCGATCGAGAACGGTGCGAACGACATCCATTCCGACACCGCGTCCGGACACTTCAGTGACTTCATGAGCGGTGCTGAAACCGGGTTCGAAAATAAGGTTGAGCATTTCCGTCTCGGATAAACGATCCGGATCTTCCTTCCTGATAAGACCGCTGCGAATCGCCTGGGCACGGACGAGGTCCAGATCGATACCACGGCCGTCGTCGCGGACTTCAATGACCACTTGCGTGCCCTGATGGAAGGCGTTCAGAGAAACCGTGCCGCGTGCGGGCTTGCCCGCGCTCAAGCGTTCTTCGGCAGGCTCGATACCGTGATCAACGGCGTTACGAACGAGGTGCGTCAATGGTTCCGAGAGTGCATCCAGAATACTCTTGTCGAGGTCGGTATGTTCGCCCGCAAGATCGAGAGCGATGTCCTTGCTGCAGAGCTTTGCTACATCGCGTACGACCCGTGGAAACCGTCGGAACAGCTGTTCGACAGGAACCATACGAATTTTCAGCACGCATTTGTGAAGTTCGTCCAGGATGCGCGATTGAAAGGCGAGGGTTTCCGCCAATTTTGCACGGACGGGATCACGCGCGTGATGGACATCAAATTCGGCAAGCGTACGATTCAGCATGGATTTGCCGATAATGAGTTCCCCGACGAGGTTCATTACGGCATCGATCCGGGACGCGTCTACCCGCAACGAACTCTCCGCCAGCGCCGCGACAGCTGAAGATCCTGCCTGACCTTTATTCTCTGGAGGCGTCGCCGAATCCGGTCGCGTAGCATGTTCAGCGGCTTGCGCTTCCAATATGTCGCCCAGCAGATGGTGTTCCGCGCCTTCGTCGCGGGCGGCATTCTCGATTCGCAGGTCGGAAACAATCGAAGGAATCCGGCAACGGTGTGCTACATAATCGATAGGATGCGTGCTGGCAAGGGCCGCCTCGACGATTTCGACGGTTGCGGCCGCCAGGTTGTCTTCAGGACGCAGGGCAATAACGGTGCCGCATGTGTGCAGGACGTTGCGGACAAGCTGGAAAGCGGCCGCCCGCATGGCGCTATTGGGATCGATGCGCAGGGCGATGTTATAAACATTGCTTCCGCCCAAACGCGCTTCTGAAATCATCAACCGTTCGTATTCGCTCCACTGAAACTCTGCTGGAACACCTTCGGCCTCTGAAACCGGACCGGCCACTGCTTGGGCTGGAGATTCGAGCAGACCGTGAATCAGCAGACGCAAGTCGCTCGGAGCGGGTGGATCAATCTGGCGCTGGTAGCAACTCAACATGTTTTCAAACGTATCGACAGCCGAAAGGATTGCCTCGGCCAACTGAGCGCCATGTGTCTGGCTGATTTGCAGAGTCAAGATATCTTCGAATTCGTGAGCAAGTTCGCTCAGTTTGCTGAAACCGCAGGCGGCAGAATCACCCTTCAAGGTGTGGACGGCACGGCGCAGGCCGCGCAGAAGCTCCTCGTCACCGGGGTGCTTCTCAAGACTCAAGCCCGACTCGTTGATACTCTGCAAAAGCTCCGCCGCGCTCTCAAAGAAGAGAGCACGAAGCTCCGAATTCCGTTCGTCGGGCAGGAAACTCAAGAATTCTCCTCAATTCGCTTGTAGGCCGTCCCGTTGTTCTCGTGAATCATCTTGAATTTTTGTGTCAAACCAAAAAGACTTTCCGCATGGCCAACAAACAGATATCCGCCGGGATTCAGGCAATGCCAGAACTTCTCGATCAGGCGCTTTTGTTCGGCTTCATCAAAATAAATCATGACGTTGCGACAGAGGATGATGTCATTGCGGCGCGGCAAGAATTCCGTTTTCAGGTTGTGAAAGTCGAACTGGACAAGATCCTTTAACTGCTTCTTGACCGCGTACTTGTCACTTGATTTTTCGAAGTACCGAAGACGGGTGGTGTAATCCACGGGTTCCATCTGGATTTCCGTGTAAAGCCCCTCTTGCCCCGTGCGCAAGCTCGCGTAGCTGATGTCAGAAGCGACGATTTCCAGCTTCCAGGGCGGAGGAATCATCGGCTTCGGAGTAGGCATATCGAAAGGCAGGGGATTCCGCAGGTAGTAGTAGGCCAGGGCATCGCAGATGAGAATCGCAACCGAATACGGTTCTTGTCCGGCCGAACAACCGGCGCTCCAAACCCGCAGGTTCCAATCGCGACGTTCCTGCTTACGATGGAGGATTTCTTCGAGAACATTCTTTTGCAGCAGATCGAGTTGTGGCCGGTTACGAAAGAAACTGGTCTCGTTAACCGTTAGGTTCTCAAGTAACAGCGCAAGTTCGGCTCTACCTTCGCGGCTGGTCAGCAGGCGGTAGTAGGCGTAGAAGGAATCAAGCTGACAGGCCTTCAGTCGACGCTGCAGGCGATCCTTCAAAAAGTGAGAGCGGCGCTCATCGAAATACATGCCGCATTCCTGATAGACAAGGGTCTGCAGGAGTTTGAGTTCTGCTTCGGTAAGCTGAACCTGTGCGGTGATCGTTCCCATAATGTCGGTGCGTTGAGCCTTTCGAATGCCACAGTTCCGAGATGCACGGAATTTATGACGGAATCACGACGGGCTCCGCGGCCTCCTCGAGCTTTTTGAATTCGGGCTGGCGCAAAAGACGGCCAATGTCCAGCAGGATGACCAGCCGGCCCTTCAATTTTCCGACGCCGGTCACATAACTGGACTCACCCTCCGCGAATACGGTTCCTGGCGCTTCGATTTCGGAAGGTGGGATTTTCAGGACTTCCGAAGCGGCACTGACAATCAGCCCGAGAAGCTTGTTCTCCAGTTCCACAACCAGAATTCGATTTCGCTTGTCGCTGACGACTTCCTTGGCTCCGAAGCGTTTGCGCAGGTCCATCACCGGGATAATTTTCCCGCGAAGGTTGATCACTCCTTCGATCGCTTCCGGGGCATTCGGAACGGAAGTGATCTCAGGCACACGGACAATTTCGCGCACGGAGGCGATTCGCACACCGTACGTTTCGTTGCCGATCCGGAATCCGACTACTTGGTGGTCTTTCTCCATGGTTCGCACTGGCGTCAGGACCGACTCACTTCGGCGTAATCATAGGTATTCGCTTCAGACGGTGAAGATCGACGTGGCCCCGTCGTGTCACGTTCGCGGCGATGACGACCTTGCGACGAACGATCGATTACAAACTGGTCCATATTGTCGAGGAGATTTGTCGAAAGTTTCAGCATCTGTTCAGCCGCGGCAGACAGTTCCGTCGAACTCGAAGCCGATTGCTGAACCAGCTCGCGCATCTTGTCCATGGCACGAACAACAGCCTGGGCGCCGGAAGCCTGCTCCTCGACCGCCGAACTAATTTCCTGGGTAATCTCGGTCAGACGGTTCGTGGCCTTGGCAATTTGCGAGGAACCGACCGATTGCTCGTTGGTCGCGGCCCCGATTTCTTGCGAGAATTTGTAGACTTCAGTCACGACATCTGAAATCTTATGGAGAGCAGTTCCGAGGTCATTGCCGAAGCTCAAACCCTCTTCTACGATGCGTGTGCTGTGTTCCATGTTCTCGACGGCCTGGCGCGCTTCGCGCTGGATGCTCTGGATCAGGTCTGCGATCTCTTTGGTCGACTGCGTAGATTTTTCGGCAAGCTTGCGGACTTCATCGGCAACGACAGCAAAACCCAAGCCGTGCTCACCGGCGCGGGCCGCCTCGATTGCAGCATTCAGTGCCAGGAGATTGGTCTGTTCCGCGAGGTCGTCGATCACTTCGATAATTTTGCCGATGTCGTCGGCCCGGTGGCCAAGGATGTTGATAATTTCCGCGGAAGACTGGATGGAGCGGTTGGTGCGGTTCAGCCCGTCCGTCGTCTTCTCCATGGTGGCAATGCCGGTCACGACCTCTTCTCTCGAGCGGTTTGCGATATCCAGAAGTACCTTGGCGGTATCGGCAACGCGCTGGATCGAAGTGACCATCTGGTCGATCGAAGCGGAAGTTTCCGCCACGCTCGACGCCTGCACCTGGGTATTTTTCACGACATTCTGGACGTTGACGCTCATCTCATGCATGGTGCTGGTCACTTCCTCAATGGCGGAGGAAGCTTGCACGCTGACTTTGGCTGATTCGTCGGCGGCACCAGCAACTTGATTCGATCCTGCGGAAACCTGTGAAGCGCCGTCGCGCGTGGAGCGAACGATTTGCTGAAGCCCGTGCGACATGCGGAGAAACGCGTTCCCCAGGGTATCCCGTTTGGAACGCGGCGCAACTTCGATGGTCAAGTCTCCTTCAGCAACCGCCATCGAAACGGTGGCCATTTCCTTCAGGTACGCAACCATGTTGTTGAACGTAGTCGCCAGCGCGCCGATCTCGTCGCTGCGATGAATATCGATATTCTGGTCGAGATCTCCGGAGTCACCGATTTCCCGTGCGACAGCAATCAGGTGCTGCAAGGGTTCGGTGATCGACTGTGCAGTTCGTACTGCCGTGATACCGACGAAGATCATGGCGCAGAGGGTTCCCACAACGATGAAGATCAAGCTGATGGTACTTGCGCGTGAAGCCGCGGCCTGTGATTCGCCGAGTGCCTTGCTCATGTCTGCGTTGGCTTGATCGAGAACGGCGGAAGACTTGGTCAGCCAGGAAGACGGATCTTTCTGCAGGTAGAAGATTTGCAGATCGGAAACGGTCGCGTCGCCCGAATCAACCTGGTGGCGTTTCGCAAGGAGAGGCTTGGCAAAATTGTCCGCCCAGTTGTCCTCGGTGCTTTCGACCTGTATGAGAGCAGTCCGGAGGAAATCGTTGTTGGTTTGCGATTGCGCACGCTTCACAAGATCACTGAGCTCGGAGAATCCGTGGTTGACGCGTTCTTCGTCGCGCGGGTCTCCACTCAGCAGGAAATTGTTCACGTTCAGGCGGTTGAGCATGATCTGGTAACGGGCGGCTTCTGCGGTACGAACGCTTTCAAGTGTGGCCGCAGCTTCGGCGCTTGCGTTTCGGGCCTTCCAGATCGTGGTGAGATCGACCATCAGAAGAACCGCAAGAATCGCGAGAATGGTCCCAAAACTTCGATAAAGTCGCTTTCCGATCGTCATTGCGTCACTTCCTCCACTCCGCAAACCGTACCCTCGAGCCTTTCAGTCCGAGAGGCCAGGAACTTCATTGTTGGCCAAAATTGAATTCGACCAGCTGGGTTGTCTCTTCCGACGCTGCCTCGAAACGCCATTCTTTTACTGCATCCAGACAAGGCTGAACCAAGACAGGGGATCCGCCGATGGCGCGAACGCTTTTGACATGCCCGTCCGGGCTGATTACAGCTTCAACCTTGACTCTGCCGCTGATATTCATCCTGCGGGCCAGCTCCGGATAAACCGGGTTCACTTTGGTTTTTGCCTTGCGCTTGCCTTCTTCCGACTGCTGACCGCCAACAAGCGAGCCCCCCAAGACAAAGATCGCGATACCTGCCGCAATTTTTTTACCCCAACCGCTACCTATACGCACTTCAGCCTCCTGGGCGAGGGAAGACTATCCCGAGGAGGAAAAGGCAAGTGCAGTGCCAAGTCAGATGGCCTGCGGGAAAAAACGGGAATTGCGGCCCTGAGCGTCGCAAGGTACTCAGGGCACGAGAGATACAGCTCGGCGGAAAACGAAACCTGCCAATGCTCTGCGGGGCAAATGTCTCAGTCCATCAAGGAAACAGCAAAAAGGGTCTCACGCTGAGACGCTTTGCCGCCATCTACCGCATCCGAGGTAACGCATCCGCACCACCCCGAGGATGAACAATTGACTCAGATTGAGATTGCTCAGTAGCTTGGAAGTGCGTGGTCTTAAGTTGAGACAAGCGCAACGCCCTTACCTTTTATATGAGTCAAGGAAAGAAAATCACCTCGCGTCCGGGACCTGCAATCCGCGGCCGGAAACCGTCCGGAGAGGACAACGCCAGCTACGCGCAGGAACTGATGAATCTTGCCGTTGCTGCGGCAAATTCTCGGGAACTGCCCGCATTTCTCGCCGGATTTGCGTCGCGAGCAGCTGAGATGCTCGAGGCCCAATGGGGCGGCGTCGGCGAAATCATCGGCAGCCGCGTCGAGCTGTATTCCCCCGCGCAGGAATTTCCTGGCGGCAAAGACGTGTGGGACTGGCTGCTGTTGAATATTTCCTGCAAACGCGACGGGTTAGAAGTGCAGCGCGTACCAGGAAGCGCAGAGCACTGTGCCTTTTTCCCGATTTACGCGAGCGATAGCGAGTTGATGGGTACGCTGTGTCTCTTGCGGGCGGTGAAGGAATTCACTCCTGCACAGGAACGTTTGCTGACAGCGTTGGCCAGCCACGCCGCACTATCGATGGAAAAGGTACGACGATTCTCCCAACTCGAACGTTCCAAGAAGCAGTGGGTAGAAGATATCGATGCAATCAGTGATTACATCGTGGTGCACGACCAGAGCTGGAGGATTGTGCGGACAAACCGGACCCTGGCGACGCATTTGGGCAGACCTCCGGCTGCACTCGTCGGCGAACCGATGGCGAATCTGCGGAACATTGCTGAAACAGGAAGCGCCCTGCCCTGCCCTTTCTGTCGGAATACCAAACAATCGCGGGAAGAATATATTGCAACGTCTGAAGGACGGACGTTTCTGGTTTCCACCTCGCGTACCCCTGGGGTAATTGAGGAAGAAACGCGTACGATTCATGTTTTAAAAGACATTACGGATCGCCGGGAAGCGGAACGGCGCTACCGCGAATTGTTTGACAGCATTCAGGAAGGGTTATTTTTTGCGACTCCGGACGGACAATTCCTGGACGTGAATGACGCAATGGTACGCATGCTGGGTTACGACTCGCGTGAAGAGCTGCTCCGCGCGGATGTCAGCCCGCACCTCTATCCAACCGTGGCGGCGAAGGATCGTTTTGTACGCGCGATTGCGGAACGCGGCGCTTTACGCAATTACGAGGAAACACTGCGCCGGAAAGACGGAAGCCTGCTGCATACAATGCAGAACATAAGTGCCGTACGGGATTCACAAGGACGCGTTGTGCAGACCCGCGGTCTGATGCTCGATGTAACCGAGCAAAAAATGTTCCAGTCGCAACTCCAGCGTGAACGTGACTTCAACCAGAAAATTCTGAACACGACGCAGAGCATGATCCTCGTGCTCGACACGGCTGGCCTGATCAGTTATGTGAACAAGCGCTGCTATGAAGCCGGCTATAAGGAAGAAGAGTTGATCGGGCATCGCCTGGAAAACTGGATCGAAGCTTCACACCGGATCGATTTTGAAGCCGCCCTCCAGACCACAGCGCTCGGACAGCAGGTAGAGAATCTGGAACTTCGCGTGGCACGGAGCGACGGCTCGATGGGACACTTTTCGATCAGCCTCAGCCCGATGCGCGATGAATCGAAGCAGGTAAACAGCGTAGTGGTGGTGATGACAGACATTACCGACGCTGCACTGCTCCAGGCCAAACTGGCTCACTCTGAAAAAATGGCTACGATCGGGCAGCTGGTATCGGGCGTGGCGCACGAGGTGAACAACCCATTGGCCGCGATCCTGGGATTTACGGACTTGCTGCTGGAGAATCCGGATGTACCTGAGGCCGCACGCGAAGATCTGCGAATCATCCTGCAGGAAACCCAACGCACGAAAGAAATTGTCCAGGATCTCCTGAGCTTCGCCAGGCAACGCCCCGCCCAACGCGAGGCAATTCAGGTCAATGCCATCCTGCGGCAGACAATCAAGCTTCGTAGCTACGATTTTTCGAGCCATGGCGTAGAAGTCGTCGAGGAATTCGATGAAAGCATCGCGCCGACGTTGGGCGATGGACAACAACTCCAGCAGGTTTTCCTTAACATTCTGAATAACGCATACGATGCCATTCAGGAGTCGGGCAATCACGGACAGATTCGCATACGTACGCGCCGGACGCAGGATTCCGTGGAGGTAGCATTTATCGACAACGGCACCGGTGTCCGTGAACCTGAACGGATCTTTGATCCGTTCTTTACAACCAAGCAGGTGGGTAAAGGAACCGGACTCGGACTGAGCATCTGCTACGGGATCGTACGCGCACACGGAGGCGAAATTCTTTGCTGGAGCAATCCGCAGGAACCAGGCAGTACGTTTGTCGTGCGATTGCCACAAACTTCGGAATCCGCGCTGGCCGCGGCGGCGGCAAAGGAAGCGTCGCGATGAGCGCCACCACGGACGCGAGAATCCTCTCGCCAATCCTCCTCATTGAGGACGAGGCATCCGTTCGCGCGTTTGTGCGTGCGGCGCTCGAGCGCCGCGGCTATACCGTGGTACAGGCTGCGTCGGGCACCGAAGGCGTCGAACAGCTGGCGTCGGCGCAATACACGGGCGTAATTTCCGACATTCGAATGCCCGGCAAGATCAACGGTGCCGACATTCATCAGTGGATCCAGAAGAATCGGCCGGAGTTGGCCGGACGAATCATTCTAATCAGCGGCGATACCGCCAACAGCGAGACGCAATCTTTGCTTCGAACCAGCCACACACCTTGTATCGAAAAGCCATTCAGAGTCCAGCAACTGATTTCTATTGTGGAGAAAACATTCGGAAAGCCATGAGCGACGACATCAAAATCAAGCTTCTTGTAGTAGACGACGAACAGAGTATCCGCAAGTTGTGCATGACCATCGGCAACTCGCTGGGCTTCTCGACCAACGAGGCCGAAAGCGCTGAGATTGCCGTCACCCGACTTGAAACCGATCCCCCTGACCTGGTGCTCACCGACCTGAAGCTGCCCAATCAGTCCGGGGTGGAACTACTGAAGCAGATTCGGACTGTCTTGCCGCGAGCAGAAATTGCCATCATGACGGGCCACGGATCGATTGAATCCGCAGTGGACGCGATGAAGTTGGGTGCCTACGACTACATTGAAAAGCCGTTCCGCGTTGAAAAGCTCCGGCTGCTATTGCAACGGATGGCGGAAAAAGTGCGCCTGGTCAATGAGAATGCATTCCTGCGGGATCGCGTAAGCACCGATGAGAATGTCGATGGCATCATCGGCAGCTCTTCGGCGATGCAGGATGTGTTGCGTATGATTTCACGGTTAAAAGACACGCGCACACCGGTACTCATTTCAGGAGAAAGTGGTACCGGCAAGGAATTGGTGGCGCGGGCGATTCATTTCCGGGGAGCAATGGCGCAAACGCCTTTTGTGGCGGTAGACTGCGGTTCACTGGTACCGACGCTTATGGAAAGCGAACTTTTTGGGTACGAGAAAGGCGCGTTCACCGGGGCGATCAAATCCAAATCTGGGTTGTTCGCGTCGGCAAATGGCGGAAGCATATTCCTCGATGAGATCGGCGAAATCCCTCTCGAAATGCAGGCGAAGCTCCTGCGCGTACTGCAGGAGAAGGAAGTGCGCCCGGTTGGCAGCAATGATCGCGTTAGCATCGACGTTCGGGTCATCGCTGCCACGAACCGTGATCTCGAAGCCGCTTATCGCGACGGTACGTTCCGCAAGGACCTCTATTTTCGCCTTAACGTTGTGACGGTGCACCTGCCACCGCTGCGGGACAGGCGATCCGATGTTCCCGTGCTGGTTCACTATTTCTTGAATCGCTACGCACCCGGTACTCATGTACATGTGACTCCCGCTGCGATGAAAAGTCTGCTCCAGTACGACTGGCCGGGCAATGTCCGCGAACTTGAAAACTGTGTGGCACGTGCATTGACACTGGGCGACCAGGAAGTGATTGATGTAAAGGATCTGCCGCCAGCAATTCGCTCCGAACAGGGGTTCTCGCACGGCATCATAACCGAAGATGTCAGTTCCCTTTCGACCACTGCTTTGGCCGAGATGGAGAAGATGACCATTTTACGCGTCTTTGAGCAGGCGAACGGGGACAAGGCGTTAGCGGGGAAAATGTTGGGAATCAGTCGGGCCACGTTGTACAGAAAATTGAAGCGTTACAACATCCCGCCACGAGGCGGCGCCGAGCAGCCCGAAAAAGAGCCGGAAACCCATCCGGTCGTGCGTTAGACCGTCTCAAACACCCGTTTCAGAGTTCGCGATTGCCGTGAGACGGAACGTTTCAGTGTGAGACTTGCGCGACCCGCGCCCGTCGCGGGAATTTTCTAAGCCCCGCAATTTCTGCAACATCACCAGGCCAGCGACAGCCTCAACGTATGGTGCTTGGCGTGCAAATTCCCCATCGGGGCAATACGTCCTCGCTGTGCCTTGCTCGTATCACTTTCATAGGCGTGAGGGAACCAGGGAAATGTCGCTGATCGCAGATGAACGGGGTTGCGCGGACCAATTGGCCAGATTTTTCCCGGACTTGCCTGCGACTCGCTTGATCGTACGGGTGCAATCCCTCCGGCCCGCGCGAGAAAGACTGCAGGAATCCACCGTGATTGAGTTTGGCGCTGGGCAATTCGCAATTTTCTCGACGACGCTGCCACTGGAATTTGATGAGCGCATTCAGCTCGTTCGTAATGGCAAAGGAAATCCTGTGGAAGCGTCCGTGATTGCGTTGCAGTATCACGAAGGTATGAAGGCAGTGGCCGTGCGTTTTCTAGAAGGCACCTGGGATTGGACGATTGAACCGTGAGCAAAATGATAACAACTCTGAATTTACAGTCACTTCCGAAGTCGGACAACTCGCGAACGGGACAATGGGAAGAAAACCGATCCGTTTTCCCTATCTACATCGCGTTGGCAAAGCACCTGCAAATTGAAATCCCCTTTGCACAGAACAAGCGTGTGCTTCCGGAAAAGGCCGACCTCGAACTCTTTACCCAGGTGGATACATGGCTAAACGCCATGGACCACCAGGTGATGGTCCATCAGCTACGCCACCTGCTGCAGATGACCACGCTGAACGCCAGCGAAAGCGGTTTACGCGCCCTGATCATGCGGCATCTGAAAAAGTCGGGCAAGACACTGACTGATCGCGACAAGATTGACTTTCTTCTGGTGCAGTATTTTGCGCTTTGCGCCCCGGCCAAAATTTTCCACAAACAGATTGAACTGTCGGATGTGGCGCAGGTGATGAAACCGGTGTTTGGCGAAGTGAATACGGAACCCCTGCCCTGGTGCGAGCCACTGCAGAAAATGATCCAGTCCCTTCGTGGATTCAAGAGCCTGCGCGATATCTTGAAAACGAATTTCATCGAGCAAGGCCGCCGCGTAAAAGAGTCCGCGGGCAATATGTTTTATGACCCCAGCGCCATGCTGGCATTTGTTCAATTTAACTTCCTGCTTCGACGGACACTCATTGAATTGATGCACGCGGATCTGATTTATATCCGGTCTGGCATCAACCATCTGGAATCTGCGGGCGCAAAGACGATCGACTGCCAGTCGTTCGGACTGACGGCCGCAGAACCCGTTGCCAAAGTCCGGCAATGCGCCGATGAGTGGAGACAACCCTTTCAGAAGGAATACACCGAACGGTCCGTGAATCAGGCCTTCGACAAGCTTTTGTCACTGCGGTCGGACATCGAGCGCGCAGCGCAAAAGGTCCTTGGAAAGTCGATTGAATCCGGCACAAGCCGACCTTCTGAGGCCCTCACAGAAGCAAAAGTGTCTGCCAAGGCGTCAGAACATCCCTCGAGCCCATCGGTTGCGAGCGAGGCTGTCGAGCCAGAACTCGATTTTGAAGCTTGCATGGAGCAAATCTGGGAGCAACTCATTTCCGCACCTCCATCCCGCGGTCGATCGATGACCACGGTTAAGATCGGAAACGCGCGCGTGCTGATGTCCTCCTGGGAAGTGACTGCCTTTGTCAGTGAAGACGGACCGGCCGCGGAAGATCTCCGCCGTGCAGTTGCGGCCCGTGCGATGGTTACAGCGGTGACGGAGAAGGCCAGGACATCGCCGACAGCTGTCAACCTTGAACGCGTCTTGCCGGTAGCACGCGTCGAAGTCTCCCGCTTGCAGGAACGAGTCGAAATAGCCAAGCAAGCGAAGGATACGGAAGCAGCAGTCAACCTGGGAATCAGCACCAAACGGCTGCTGTCTGCTCTGGACGAAGCGGAAAAGCTTTAGTCGCCACCAGTTGCACTTGCTGAGCGAACGAATCCGGGAGCCATGTTGCGAAACACAAGCGTACTGATTCTGACCGACGATTCCGATTTTGCCAAACTCCTGACGGCTTGTTGGCAGACCGAGCGCCAATTGCCAGGATTGTCCGTACTCACTAGCGATTTATGGAAAGGCAACGATCAAGTCAGGCCAGACCTGATCGTCATCGGTCCCCTCAAAGAGGAGAAATTGGCAAGCGTCCTCGGGACGATCGAATCGAGCACGGCCGTCATTTTCTGTACACCTTCTGAGCACAAGGATTTTGCTCTTCTCCGAAAGCGTTACCCCCGGCTGCTGCATGTGCAGTTACGCGAAGATTGGACACAGATGTTACTGGTGCTGGCCGGGGAGTCGCTCAAACGAACCGAGGCATTAAAGATCGCCCGGCACGCGGAACAGAATGCCGCGCAGAATGCGAATCAGGCCATGCTGGGCCGCTATATGATCGAAATGAAGCACAACGTGAATAACGCTCTGACTTCCCTTCTGGGCAACGCGGAGCTGCTGCTGCTTGAACCAGGTCAGCTGACAGGACAATCTCTCGGCCAGCTCAAGACCATTCACACGATGGCATTGCGCATCAATGAAATCGTCCAGAGATTCTCATCGTTGGCGGCTGAAATGAAGGATGCTGAGACGTCTTCTCAGACTGAGACAGAAGAAGCAAGCACACCTCAATTTACGCGTCGATAGGCAGCAACCAGCATTTACTAAGAGCAATACCTTCAAAGACTTAGGTGAATTCGACAAGTACAAAGAAAATGCCGCAAGGCTGGCTGTCAACGTGCATTTTTCTGCACTGGGGAAGTTCGCGGAGCATCTGAACGTGCCGAAAATGGTTCTCATCGTCGACGATTCACCGGCTCAAGTGAAGCTGATTCAAGGGCTTCTGGAGCCGGAAGGATATTGGTCTGTCGGCTTGAACGACCCGAGGCGCGTCGAAGAGATGATCACGTCGGAGCGGCCGAGTGTCATTCTGCTCGATGTCGTGATGCCGGAGCGGAATGGATTTCAAGTCTGCCGCGAGCTAAAGAGCAGCAACGATTTCAATTCCATCCCGGTCATCCTCGTGACGTCAAAGGATACGGCCAGCGATCGTTACTGGGGTGAGCAACAAGGCGCGGACGGCTACGTAACAAAGCCTTTTACGCGCGAGGAATTATTGCGCGCGGTGCGACGTTTTGCGTAAGAAGCGAGAGAACACGGAATGAACGAAGATTTTCATCTGGTCCCGATGCCCGCGGATGCGGAGATGGGCGACTTGCTCGAAGCCCTTGGTCCCATCGCCGAGCGTCCCTCGGAATCGCAATACTGCGTGTTTCGCAGTGGTCGCGAACGGTTTTGTCTGCCGGTACTGGATGTCGAAGAAGTGGTGGAGTGGCCACTCATCACACGCTTGCCACTTTCGCCGGCCTACGTGCTCGGGATTTTCAACCTGCGCGGAGCAATCGTCCCGCTGATCGATATCGCATTGACAGAAGGGCGTCGCACGGGTCTGCTCCCGAAGCACGTTGTCGTTGCATCGCTTCGTTCGGACGCTCATCACGAGGAAGTTCGTGTCGGAATTGCCGCAGACGAGGTTGTTGGAACGTACTCCGTCAACGAAGCAGAGGACTTATTGGAACAAGCTCCGGAAAACGTGCCGCATTGCATTGGAATGTTGCGACACGAGGACCGGCTGGCCCTGGTGATTGACCTTCGCCGGTTGCTCGAAGTGTACCCCGGTCCAAGTATTTGACATTTTGCAGGGACTTTTGGAGGTAGGAATGAAATCGCGACTCAGCAGTAACATCTGGACGCTGGCCATCCTGAACGTCGTCGTATTCTTCGTCGTTCTTGGATTGGCATTCAGCGCAGGACGCCAGGCCAATGGCGCATCCATCTTTGATATTGGCGCGATGCCCAGCGGGGCAAGCGGAAGCTTGATCTTCGCTCTGATACTGGCGGTAGCGACCAGCATGTTTCTGGCGTGGCGTTTGGGAAGTGCCATCCTTGCGCCAGTCAACGAGCTCGCCGCGTTCTCTGAACGGCTCGCTGCAGGTGATTCGAAAGCACGAGCCGATGTCAGCTCGAACGACGAGTTCGGCCACATCGCAGAGAATCTGAATCGCGCTGTTGCCCGCGTTTCGAAGGCGGCCAACAACCAGGAAGCCACGGAATCGCTGCAGCGCAGCATCACCGACCTCCTGGCGGTCATTAACCAGGTCGCACGAGGCGATCTGACCCTGCGCGGGAAGGTGACAAACGATGCTCTCGGCAATGTATCCGACTCGATCAACTACATGCTCGAGAACTTCACCAAGGTATTGGAACGCGTCCGCAAGGCCGCGATGGAAGTGACTGCCTGCTCGAACAATATTCTTGTCGCCGCCGACGAAATGCAGGCTGGCGCGACGCAACAGGACCAGGAGATCACCAACACCTCAAGCGCGGTTGAAGAACTCACCGTTTCCATGAAACAGGTCTCCAACAACGCAGAAGCCAGCGCCGAAGCGGCTCGCCGTGCGCTGGACGCCGCCGAGCAGGGTAACCGCGCTGTGCGCGACACACTCGACGGAATGCAGCGAATTCGTTCCTCTGTGCAGGCAACTGCAAAGAAGATCAAGTCGCTCGGCGATCGTTCACTGGAAATTTCAGAGATCATCAATGTGATTAATGACATCACCGAACAGACCAACTTGCTCGCGCTAAACGCGGCTATCGAAGCAGCACGAGCTGGTGAAGCGGGCCGAGGGTTTGCGGTGGTCGCTGATGAAGTCCGTAAATTGGCTGAACACTCCCGCAGTGCAACGAAAGACATCGCGGCGCTCATCAAGGCGATTCAGGCCGAGACGAACGAAGCGGTGGTGGTCATGGAAGAAGGCACAAAGGAAGTCGAATCCGGCGCAACGCTTGCTGATCAGGCGGGACGCGCACTTGACGCGATTTCGAGCGTCGTCCGCCAGTCTGCAGAACTTGTACAGGAAATCTCACTTGCTTCCAAACAACAGGTGCGCGGAACGGAAGGCGTCGCGCACGCCATGCAGATCATCTCCAACATTACCCGGCAGACCTCGCAAGGAACTCGCGGCACGGTCGCAACCGTAAGCCAATTGGTCAAGCTGTCAGATCAATTGAATGAAGCGCTGGCACAGTTCCGTGCCAATTCGAAGGCCGGCGGCAATTCGGCGCTGGAAGACTCGCAACATCCCGTCCCAGCGGGCGCTTTACGTTAGGGCGAGCAGAACAGTCGTACGGCAGCGACGCCGGGACTAGAGCGGGATGGTTATGAGCGATCGCCACGGGGCGGGACACAGTTTAACTGAACATGAGCTGAGCGAGATCCGCATGCTGATCGAAGACCGGACAGGCATACGTTTCGACGAGTCACGGGAGAGATTTTTCTCTACCCGGGTACGCGAACATGTGCACGCCAAAAGCTTCGATCATGGCAGTGAACTTGTCCGCGCAATTCGCAAGAGCAACGTGGAGTATGAAGCGCTGCTTGAGCGATTACTTACACAAGAAACCTCCTTCTTTCGCTATCCCGCCGTCTTTGAAGCCTTTGAAAAGCGGGTTTTGCCGGAACTGCACGCCAAGAAATTCTGGAAGGATCCGCGCACTCTTCGTGTCTGGAGTGCGGGTTGTTCTACCGGTGAAGAACCCTATTCGATCGCGATCACCATACTTGACACGCTGTCTCTGGCCGACGCATGGAACGTCGAGATTCTGGCGACGGACGTGGGTCGGCAAGCGCTGAAGCACGCAGAACGCGGCTTGTATTCCGGCCGCAGCATCTCCGGTGTCACACCTGTGCAACTGAACGCGCATTTTACGGCCGGCAAGGACGGCTATCAGGTGAAACCGCGAGTCCGCAAGCTCGTCAGTTTTGCGCAAATGAATCTGGCATCTCCCGTGTACCTTGGCCGAATGGATCTGATCTTCTGCATGAATGTGCTGATCTATTTTTCCGAAGCACGGCGCGCCGCGCTCGTGCAGCGTTTTTATGAAGCCTTGCAGCCAGGCGGGTATCTTTTTCTCGGACACTCCGAATCGATTTCGAAAATGACGGTCAAGTTTCAAGCCATCGTTCTGGGAGACTGCATTCTGTATCGCAAGCCATTGGCAGAAGAGATGCAAAAACCGGAACTGGTGGCGGAGGGGCGCTTGTGAGCGGTCCGGACCAAGAAGCCGTCGAGCTCTTTCTTCAGGAAGCGTCAGAGCACCTGCAATTTCTGCGGGAATACGTGAGCGTGCTTCAGGACGTTTCCCCGCGGCGCGAAGATGTGGAGCGGCTGTACATCGCGGCTCATACGCTCAAAGGGACCTCGGCCAGTTACGGTTTTCCGCGTTTTTCTGAAATCTCCGGTAAGCTTGCACACATTTTCCAATATGCCCTAAACGCACCACTCGGCGATGATTTGCACGGGCCGCTGACGGAATTCCTTTCCGACGGCATTTCTCTTCTCGAAACCAGCCTGATCGAGATCAGCGACACGGGACAGGAAAATAGCGAAGACGTCACTGCATTTAAGGAGCGCTACCGTTTCGCTTTTCCGGTTGAGCCACCCCCGCTCAATCTGTCTCCGCTTCCGCAGCAGCTTGAGGAACCGCAGACGACCACCGAAACCCTGGCGTTTGAACCCGCGGAGCTGCCCCACACCGGACTCACCGGATCCTATTTCGACGCGTTACCCGCAGATGACGACGTCGCTGACGAGATTATCGAGTTTTTCCAACCAGAAGCGGAAGAGCATCTGCAAATCGTCGGCGATTGTCTGCTCTCCCTTGAAGGCAATAACAACCCGGACGATATCAACCGGCTGTTCCGGGCAATTCACACGGTGAAGGGCTCAGCCGCACAGGTGGGGCTGCGTCGTCTGGGTGCAATTGCGCACCGGGTGGAAGACTTGATTGGCCGTTTGCGTGACGGAGAAATCCAGCCATCCCCGGCGGTTGTTGACCTTTGCCTAGCATCCGTGGACGTGCTGAAGAAAACCCTTCATCGCGAGTGGAAAGATGAATCGGAGATGCGCGCCGGTGTTGATTCGCTTTTGGGCCGCGTGGCGACGTTTGCGCCAGAAGAAATTGATCCCGAGCACCTCGAACCCGTTGCTGAGGCGAACGCCGCAGCTGCAGATGAAGAAGCTGTCAGCGTAACCCAGGAAAAAACATCGATCAAAACCTCCGCGGCGCAGTCGCAGAAACAGGTTGTGGCCGCTAAATCCGTTCGAATTGCGCTCGGGCGCCTGGACCGCATGATGAATACGGTCGGCGAACTGGTGATCAACCGCACAAAGATGGTCGGCCGCGTCGCGGAACTTGAGAAGCTGATCGATACACTGAGTTTTTCAAAAGAGCGCCTTCAGGGAAAGGTCAGCGAATTTCAGGACAAATACGAATTTAATCGTATCCGCGCGATTCAACCAGGTACACCGTGGGCCAACCGACAAACCCAGCAGATGCTGACCAGCGCAGCAGCTGGCGACGGGAATATCTTCAGCGATTTTGGCGAACTCGAGATGGACCGCTACGACGATTTCAACATCTTGTCGCGCTCGATGACAGAAATCTCTGCGGACGTGAACGAAGTTCTTTCACAGCTCGAAGGATTTATCGGCCGGGTCGAAGGCGACATCGACGAATTCACGAAGCTCGCCCATCACCTGCAAGACGAAATTACCGCGGCCCGAATGGTGCCCATCGGCACATTGTATTCACTACTGTCGCGCACGGTCCGCGATGCCGCAAAGTCCGCAAAAAAACTGGTCGAACTTGATCTTTCCGGCAGCGAAACGGAGCTCGACAATAACATTATTCAGCAGATTTCCGATCCGCTGGTGCACCTGGTGCGCAATTCTGTCGCGCACGGCATTGAACGAGGAGAGGACCGGGTCCGCGGCGGCAAGCCCGAACAGGGCAAGATTTTGTTGCGCGCCTACCACCGTGGGAACCACATCTACATCGAGGTGGAAGACGACGGCCGCGGAATCGATTACGAACGCGTCAAACAAAGTGCCATTGAATCCGGGTTGGTTTCGCAAGAAACCGCCGGCCGGTTGACCGAGCGGGACCTCCGCGAAATGCTCTTCCATCCGGGGTTTTCGACCGCCTCCGTAAAGACCGAACTTGCCGGCCGCGGCGTGGGACTCGACGTCGTTCGCTCGAACCTCAACGCGCTAAACGGCGAAATCGAAGTGCAGAGCACTGCAAATCAGGGGACCAAGTTCACCCTGAAGGTTCCACTGACGTTGATCATCTCGCCAGCACTGTTCGTACGCTGCGGGTCAAACCACTTCGCGATTCCCCTGGCCGTTGTAGAGGAGATTCGCCGCATTCGAGCCGATGAAATCGAAGATGTCGGCGGAAAGCTCCTGACCAAAGTCCGGGACGTCGTCACCGAAGTCGTAAGACTGGATTCTTATCTCGGTTTGCCACCACTCGAACCGATCAATGGTTACTTCCGAATGGTCGTCGCAAACGCAGGCACACGTCAAGTGGGCGTCGTTGTCGAGGAAGTGATCGGCAAAGACGAAATCGTGATCAAAAGCCTTGGCGAGTACTTGCGTCGCATCAAGCTGTTCCCCGGCACGACGATTGCGCCGGATGGCAGCCTGATCCTGCTGCTCGATCTCAACCGCATGGTCCAGAGTGAACCGAACGAACGCCGAGCGGTGCAAGCTAGTCCCAGTGCAGCCCGGGTGTTCGCGCCCGGTTCGGAAGCGATTGCCCAGGGAACGATCCCCGGAGACGCAATTGATCGCGTTGACCAGGAACGCGTTGTCGTGATCGTAGACGATTCAATTAGCGTGCGTAAGTTTGTGGGCCGCATGCTTGAGAAAAACGGGTACCGGGTAAAGCTCGCGGCCGATGGACTGGAAGCAGCAGAACTCATTACACAGCAGGGATGCCATCTGGTCATCACCGACCTCGAGATGCCACGCATGACCGGCTACGAATTGATGGCGCAGCTGCGGCAAAACCCGATTACCAGGCGCATTCCGGTCATGGTCGTTACTTCACGCGCCGGCGCGAAACATCGCGAGCGCGCATTGAAGGAAGGCGCAACTTCGTTTTTGACCAAACCTGTGCAGGAGGACCAGCTGCTGTTCGCGGTTGAACAACTGATCGGGGCGGAGGCGGCACGACCGGTCGTGCCGGTAGGATAGACGAGCCATGGTGAGTAGCGGACAAAAGAAGTTTCGGGTACTCGTCGTCGATGATTCCGCGTTCATGCGGAAGGTCCTCGAATCAATTTTCAATGCCGACGACCAATTGCAGGTCATTGGTCACGCCAAAGACGGTCGCGAAGCCATTGCCCTTTCCGAATCACTGAAACCTGACGTCATCACGATGGACATCAATATGCCACACGTGGATGGGCTACAGGCCACCGCACATATCATGACCAACAATCCTCGCCCGATTGTGGTCGTGAGCTCGGAAACCCGCGAAGGTGCGTTCAGCGCACTAAAAGCACTGGAACTCGGAGCAATCGAATTCGTAACCAAGCCAACAGGCGGCATTGATTTGGACATGCAGAGTATCAAGGATGACCTAGTCCGCAAGGTCCGTATGGCTGCGAAAGTTCGCGTGGTGAGAACTGCCTCACGTCAAGCGACTGCTCTCCACTCCCCTCTGGCTCCGGCGAGCTCAGCACCACGTATCTCTGACCCACCGGTTGCTTTCACTCCGCAAGTACCGGCAGTCTTGAGCGATCTTCGACTGCCCGTTGTCGTCTTAGGCGCATCCACGGGCGGTCCTGCGACGATCATGCGCATGGCCCCGGGCTTCACGCGGGATTTTCCAGCAGCGGTCATTCTCGTCCAGCACATGCCTGCGGCGTTTACGACGCAATATGCCGTGCAGCTCGCTGAATTCACCAACATTAGGGTGAAGGAAGCCGAAAGCGGTGAAGCGATCCAGCCTGGCACGCTTTATATTTGCCCCGGCGGCCAGCACCTCCGGGTATCTCAAACGGGACGAATTCAACTTGATGCGGCGAGCGGTCGCATCGAGGGTTATCTGCCCAATATCGACGTGACCCTCGAATCCGTCGCCACCTTTGCGGGCCCGATGGCCATCGGGGTCATCCTCACGGGGATGGGTAGCGATGGGGCTCGCGGATCGCGGCTCATCAAATCTGCCGGAGGAATGGTCCTCGCGCAGGATGAGGCAACTTCCGTGATCTTTGGAATGCCAGCTGAGGCAATTAAAACCGGCGCCGTTGAGCAGGTTTTGGGAATTGATGACTTGTATCCGGCGATTGAAAAGCGCGTTCTCAGTCTGAACCGGGCGCTTCCAGCGGGAGTGCGATGATGCGCTTCGAACCTGTGCACAAGACGCCCACAGTCCAGAGTGAACAAATCATCCTGTTCCGCTGCAGCTCGCAGATCTTCGCGATTTCATCTGCTTCGGTGCAGGAAGTTCGCAGCGTGGACAGTCTCGCGGGTCTTGCAACTGAAATCAATGTGCCAGGTGTCCGCAAGGTCCGTCATATGTTGCAGCGTGGCGAGCGCAGCATCTATGTGGTCAATGTTGCGCTTCATTTCGAGCTAAAGCCTTCGCCGGTTGCGTTGATCTTTCTTCTGAGAAAATCGCGTGTTGCACTGCTGTTGGATAGCATCGAAAAGATGACAACGATGACCCGGTTGCAGGCGATACCTGCTGCCTTCTGTCATGAAGAGCGGGACTGGTATCGCGGTTTGACGGTTCTCGACCAGAACGTGTTACCGGTACTGAATCCGGCAGGTTTGCTGTCACCCGAAGAGTTTCTCGAACTGGATTTGGCCACCGAAAAGGATCGCCAGCAGCCTGCAATCTCCTCAACGGCTGAAGCTGGACTTGCTCTATGACGTGGACAGACCAAATTGATTCGCACTCCTGCGTCCTGTTGCGGATTGGCGAGCGCACCTTTGCACTTCCGGCGGGCCAGGTTGCCGAGCTTGTCGCGCCCAGCCGGATCTTCCGTTTTCCTCATCGCACAAAAGAAATTGACGGAGTCATTCTGCGGCGTGGTCGCGTTGTTCCGGTATGTGATCTTTCCGAGAAACTCACAGGCAAGCGCCTGGTCTCGAGGCGCTTTTATTTGATCGCCTGGAGGCAGCAGGTTGCGTCGAAAGAGACGGTGGCGCTGCCCGTGAGCGGCGAATGCGAACTGATACGAGCCGATTTGACTCCGGCGGCTGTAACAGATTCTCCTCATGTCGCCGGATGGCTTTCACACAAGGGTGAAGTGGTGGAAGTTCTGAACCTTCAGGCGTTGACTCCGGAAATCGTCATTGCACCAGACTCGACAGTCGAAACATCGCAGCAAGAGGTGCCGGCATGATCCTTCCCGGCAAACCTGCCAAGATTTTGCTGATCGATAGCAATGTGCTCTTTGCGAAACGCCTGGGCGACGCCTTGAAACGCGAAGGGTTTGAAGTCACGACCACTACCCAAGCAACCTTTGCATTGACTGCGCTCGAGTACGATGCACCCTCGGCGATCGTTTGCTCGAGCAACATGCGCGAAATGGGCGCGCTCGAACTCGCGAAAATCGTGCGCGCAGACGCAAAGAATGCAAACCTGCCGATTATCGCAATGGGCGACGGCAGTCAACGAGCTCTGATGGAGGCATTTCAGGCAGGTTGCGACGATTACATCGATCGTCATCTCTCACCAGCGACGGTCGCCAACCATGTCAGAAACATCGTCGTCAGCAAGATTGACGGTTTTCAGCCAACCCAGATGCTGGGACAGGCCGACACGAGCTTGAGCGGCAATCTGACACATCACGACCTGACCGGGGTCATGCAGATGCTCGGTCAAGCCCATCAAACTGGCGCACTGACAATCAATGCTGGTGAAACGGACGCGGTGATGTTTTTCGACGCGGGCGAGATCACGCACGCGGAGTGTGGCTCGTCCTTTGGCGACGAAGCGGTACTGCACATCCTGAAGAACTGCGTGCAATGCGGTAATGGAGTCTACAAATTTGTATATGGTGCAACCTCCGGGCAACGCACGGTGCTGCGTTCAGCCACGGATCTCATGTTGGACGCCATGCGCGAGTATGACGAAGTAGTTCGCGACATGAGCGACGATTTCGCGGACAAGGAGGCTCAATGAGCGAAACCATCGCAATGCCACCACTGGGAGCGGCCGAAAAGGCCCACGTCCCGATCATTTATTTCATCGATGACAGCGCCACCATGCGCGAAGTGATCAAAATTGCATTTCGCCGTGAAAATATCCAGGTGATTACCTGCGGCGACGCGTCTAGTGCCTTGTCGCAATTTGAAGAGCATCGTCCGGATATCGTAATTACCGACGTGATCATGCCAGATCAGGACGGTTATTCCGTGTGCAGCCAGATCAAGCAGAACCCTCTTTATGCCAAAATTCCCGTGATCCTGATGTCCGGTGTGGTAAATAAAAATGTCGCTGATCGCGCGGTTGCGGTACAGGCCGATGAACTCGTTCGCAAACCTTTCCAACCGCAGGAATTGATTGGCCGTGTAAAAAACCTTCTCGGGCACACAAATCCGCCCCATCACGTTTTGGCCAAGGACGAGCATCCGGCCGCGTTGCCTTCGCTCAGTACCCTCTTCGCAGCCCCGCCGGCTACCCTGTCGCCTCCGCCGCGCTTGATGCCGGCTCCGGGCCCCGCCCTGGCGCAACCAGCAGCTCCTCCTCTCACCGAGCCCGCTCAGCCGGAGTCGATCTGGCCCCGTGCGCTAGCCGAGGCTTTTCTCCAGCAAAATTCGGGTGGAAGCGCCCCGCAAACTCCGCAGCAATTGCCAGGCGCACCGGCGCCCAGACCGCATGCCACACAAGCCGATGCCCACAAACTGCGCGCGGAAATTGCTCGTCTGGATCTGCTGGTCAAGAAACTGCAGACTGAGTTACAGATCGAACGCCAATACAATCAGGCCCTCGAACTGCACGTTCGCAGCCTGATCGAGATCGACTGACCGCGTCACCCGCGCTGCCTCCTGGTCCAGTTGACGCTTCCCCGGAGATTGGGTAGCCTCCTTTTACTTCGACCTTTCAGCGGGAGTTATGGGCGATGCGAAATCAAAACGACAAGACGCTCTCCCGACGCGAATTTGCTCAACGGGCAGCTCTCCTCTCTGCCAGCGCTGGCGCAGTGCCTGCCGGACTGATCTTTCAAGTGGATTCCTCCCGGCAAATCTCTCTGCAACTGCCAGCTGGCTTTCCGAAGCTTTCAGCTGAAAGCCAGGCGGAGGCGGAGGCGCGTTATCAGCTCGCCATGAGCAGGTATGGTTCGCGTTTGAGTGAAGAACAGAAAAACAGTGTAAAGCTAATGTGTTATATGGCGCAGCCCGGACTCGAGCGGCTGCGGTCGTTTCAATTAAAAAATGGCGACGTGCCGGATCTGGTCTTCAAACCAATCGTCGAGAGAGAAAAACAGGCACAACGAAACGCGTCAACTCCGCCCATTGCCGGCAGCAATAAATCCTGAGGAGCGTGAATGCTCGCAACTTCTCTGCTCTATGAATCCGTAGGCGAACTCGCCAAGAAAATCGAAGCGAAACAGATTTCTCCGGTCGAGCTAACGCAAAGTTATCTTGAGCGAAGCCAGAAGCTCGGACCCAAACTGAATGCGTATGCCCGGTTGACACCGGAGATCGCGCTTCAGCAAGCGCAAACGGCTGAGAAGGAAATTCACCGCGGACACTATCGTGGTCCGCTCCACGGAATTCCTTACGCAGCGAAGGATTTGCTGGCCGTCAAAGGTATCCCGACAACCTGGGGAGCGAAGCCATTTGCCGACCAGATCTTCGACTACAACGCCACCGTCATCGAGCATCTGAATCATGCGGGCGCAGTGATGATCGGCAAGGCTTCCATGATCGAATTGGCTGGAGGCATGGGTTATATGTTTGCCTCGGCTTCCCTCGAAGGCGAATGTAAGAACCCGTGGGACACCACCTGCTGGACTTGTGGATCATCATCAGGATCTGGCGCGATTGTGGCTGCAGGACTGGCTGCATTTGCGATTGGGACAGAGACCTGGGGGTCGATCGTCTGTCCATCCGCTTTTTGCGGCGTAAGTGGCCTGCGACCGACATTCGGTCGTGTAAGCCGGTATGGAGCAATGGCTCTGGCTTATTCGATGGACAAGATTGGACCCATGGCGCGTTCGGCAGAAGATTGCACGCGGATCTTTGCGGCCATTGCTGGTCATGATCCACTGGACCTCGACACCCTTCCTATCGACAAGGCTGCGTTCACCTATTCGCCTTCCGCGGAACTGAAGAGCCGCCCGCTAAGAATCGGATGGCTGACCAATGCCTGGAAGCAGACCGATTATGACCATTCGGTAGCGAAGGCCTCTGACGCGGTGCGCAACGTTCTACAAAAACGCTTTCCGGGGATCCGGGATGCGGTTCTGCCTGTGGGGCCTTGGGAAGAGGCTGCCAACATCATCCTGCAGTGCGAAGCCGCCTCCGCGTTCGCGTCACTCATTGATTCCGGGCGGGTTCAAGAATTGACAGATCCACTGGGGAAAGTCGGGGGCTACGTCAGCCAAACGATTTCAGGAGCGGACTATACGACTGCTCTGCGAGTGCGCGAGATTCTCCAGCAAACGATGAGGACCCTGTTTGAGTCTTATGACGTTCTGGTTGCGGCCTCGCAACCAATTCCCGCAACGCCGCTTACCCTGAATCTGTTCACTGGCATGTCGTTTGCCGATCCACTGGGGGGCATCGGAAATCTTTGTGGGCTGCCGGCACTTTCGCTTCCCTGCGGGTTTACCGACAAGAAGCTGCCGGTGGGCATCCAGTTCGTAGGTCGCGCAGGAGACGATGCGGCTGTGCTCCAGGCAGGCAGGGCATTTCAGCAGCTGACTGACTGGCACAAAAAACATCCTGACATCGATTAATCTGGCAAAAGACCGCCGAGCCTAGGATGCAAGTTTCGTCCCGAGCATTTCGCGCACCGCGCGCAAGAGCATCAGCCGGCTGAAGGGCTTCGTCAAGAGACGGACGCCCGGATCTGCGTCGGCCATCTCTGTAGCCGCATGTTCGCTGTATCCTGACATAAAAATCACACTGAGATGAGGTTGCTCGCCTTGCAGCTTCACGGCCAGTTCCTGGCCGGTCATCCCGGGCATGACCATATCTGAG
The DNA here is from genome assembly GCA_963831545.1 of uncultured Acidobacteriota bacterium. Lineage (GTDB taxonomy): Bacteria > Acidobacteriota > Terriglobia > Acidiferrales > UBA7541 > Acidiferrum. The sequence continues at coordinate 49,017 of CAWHQX010000011.1, read as the reverse complement.
ACCAGCAAGTCGATTTTGCCAGCATTTTGCCGGGCCAGTTCAATGGCCTCTTCTCCGTTTCTCGCTTCAATCACGGTATACCCGCCGGATTCGAGAAACTGCCGTGCAATTTCGCGCACATCGGTTTCATCCTCGGTCAGCAAGACGGTTTCGGTCCCACTTGGAATATCCGTTGTTGCCCGTGGCGCTCCCGGCTGATCTTCGACTTGGTCGACACGGGGCAGATAGATCTTGAAGCAAGTACCTTTCCCAACCTCGCTGTACACCCAGATAAACCCGCCGCTCTGCTTCACGATTCCGTAGACCGTGGCCAGCCCCAATCCTGTCCCCTTCCCTTTTTCTTTTGTCGTAAAGAATGGCTCAAAAATATGAGCTTGGGTCTCCGCGTCCATTCCCGTTCCACTGTCTGAAACCGTCAACTGCACATAGTTTCCCGGCTTCATCAAAGGGTGACTCGCCGTGTAGCTGTGGTCGAGGTCGGCATTGGCTGTCTCGATCAGCAGCTTCCCGCCGTTTGCCATCGCATCGCGTGCGTTCACCGCCAGATTCATGATGACTTGTTCCATCTGACTGGCATCGGCGCGAATCGTACCGATTCTCTCAGAAAGGCAGATCGACAGATCGATATCCTCGCCGATCAGACGCGGCAGCAGTTTCCCCATTTCGTCAACAATCGTGTTCAAGTTGATGATCTGTGGCTGCAGCACCTGCATGCGGCTGAATGCCAGCAATTGCCGTGTCAGCGAGGCAGCCCGGTCCGCAGACCGGTCAATCTGCTGAATCTTTCTGCTAATGCTGTCGGATGGCGGGAGTGCATTCAATAGCAATTCGGTGTGTCCCTTGATCACCATCAGCATGTTGTTGAAATCATGCGCGACACCGCCTGCAAGCCTGCCGACGGCTTCCATCTTCTGCGCTTGGCGCAACTGCCCTTCCAGTTGCTTGCGTTCACTTACGTCCTGCGCCACAACCAGCCGGACACGCTTCCCCGCATACACCATTTCATGCGAAATGATCTCTGCCTCAAACACGCTTCCATCGCGTGTTCGATGCAACCAGATTCCGTATTCCTCTTCCTCGGGACGCATTTTGCTCACATAAGCCAGCGTTTTTTCCCGTTCACTCTCCGGCCGGATATCGAGAATGGTCATTTCTGCAAATTCTTCTTCTGAATACCCGTAGAGTCGTACGGCCGCTTCGTTAGCGCGAAGGAACTTCAGCGACTCCATGTCGTATAACCAGGTCGGAAGGGGATTATGCTCAAACAACAGCCTTAGCATCGATTCATTGCGGCGCAGTTCGTCTTCGGCCCGGCGTCGCTCGATCGCCAGTGCGATGTGGCCGCCAACCGATTCGAGAAATTCCAGATCGCGATGATCGTAGGCAGCGGCATTCCGGTAATGCTGGACCACCAGCACCCCAATCGTCGCCGTTGGCGTTTTGAGCGGCACACCTAACCAGGCTGGCGAAGGCGAGCCAATCAGCTCCACTTCGTCGCGGTTCACCAGCAGGTCAAATTCGGATTGTGGAATCAGTTTGGCTTTGCCCGTCCGGAATACGTACGCCGTGCAGCTTCGTCCGACTTTTTGCGGGGGAGGTGCGACATCATATTCATCTGCAAAGAAAGGAAATTGAAACGTATCGTCTTCAGGTTGATGCAGGGCGACGAAACAGTTCTCCGCCGGAACGATTTCCTTGAGCGCGTCGTGGATGCGCTTGAGCAGTTGGTCCAGATTTGAAGTTTCATTGAGCGCGTGCACTACATCGGCGATCACCTGCCGTTCTGCCTCCATGCGGTGCTGTTCTGTGACATCGATGCCGTTCAGCAAAATTCCTTCGATTTTGGCTTCTTGCAAATTGCCACGATAGGCGAGTTCGAACCATCGCCACGACCCGTCCTTGGAACGCAATCTGCCACGCTGCCGGACAATGGCGTTGTGGGAATCAGCAGCGTGTTTCAGGCACTCCCGCATCGCATCCACGTCGAGCGCATGCGCGAGCGCGTGCAAGCTTCGTCCGAGCAATTCTTCGGAACGATAGCCGAGCAGACTCTGAAAAGTGGAATTGGCAAAAAGAAGCGTCCCGTCATGCCCAAGAATGGCGATCAGTTCCTTGGCATAATCGAGGAGGTTCGCAAGCTGTTGGGGTCCAAGCTGTAAGCCTGGGTCGCTTACCATTTTCTGGGCCATGGGAAACGCTTCACTCGCGCGATGGGAGCGATCGTCAGACTCTACCGGCGGTTCAGGCGGACGCCTCCGATGAAAGTAAATGACTTGACTAACTGTTCAGACGTGAATCATTTCCTGCTACTTCTCCTACAGTAGAGAAGATCAGAACTGCGGTAAATACCGTGCGTAGTCGGGAGTGCTAGAACACAACTGTACGAAGGGACAGGTCTCGGTGAAGCAGAGCCGTCTCTGGGCCCGATCGGCGGTACACCTGCCGTCTAGTGAATCAGGATAGCGCTGAGCCCGGCGACAATTCCGACTGCGCCCAGCAGAATGCCGGAGAACCAGAAGGCCTTCTTGCCCGTCAAAAGCGTGAACGTGCAAAGGATCAAGCCGATTTCGAGGATCACTTCCGCCGCCTCGTAGCGATGCCCGCGTCGTTCGGCCAGTAGTCTTTCATCCCGCAGTCTTTGAGCTTCATTCTGCGCTTCTGCCTTCTCTGCGGTATAGCGCTCTGCCTCTTTTTCGTATTTCTCCCGAGCAACCGCCGCGGCTTCCTTGTCAACCGGTGCGAGCGTCCCCAGTAGGACCACGTCTGATTGGGCAATGCGCAAACCATCGTTCTTTGCCTGGAAAAATGCCCACTGGTCGGCTTCCTGCGACTGCAACAGAATTTCTTCCTTCGACGCACCGTTACCCATCAGCGTGGCAACGGCAATAAACACTGCCAGAATGGCCAGCGTGACGGTAACGGGGAGAGTGAGACGGGACTTTTCGTGCCCTTCAGGCTCGGGTCCCTGAAGTGCTTCGTGCATCGTGTGCAGTACCTCCCCAAGCCAAATTAGCTGGAAGATGCTGGATTGGAAATTGCTTTTAGGGAATCGGCAGCGGCCGAGAGTGTCAGGTCGATATCAGCCTCGGTATGGGCCCCCGACACGAACGCGGCTTCAAACTGGGAGGGCGCCAGGAAAATTCCACGCTGCAGCATCTCACGGAAGAAACGTGCATATCGTTTCGTATCCGACGTTTTTGCCAGAGCGTAATTCGTGACAGGATTTGCCGTAAAGAAAATCGTGGACAATGAGCCAATGCTGTTGATCTGCGCATTGATTCCGGCATCGCAGAGGGCCCCGCGGAGTCCAGAACCGAGCTTTTGGCTCAGTACCTTGATGCGTTCGTAGAGGCCCGGTTTTTGCAGCTCTTTGAGAGTGGCAATGCCCGCACTCATCGCCAGTGGATTCCCGGCAAGGGTACCCGCCTGGTAAATCGGGCCAAGCGGCGCAACATGATTCATCATCTCCGCGGAGCCCCCGTATGCGGCCACCGGAACGCCTCCGCCAATAATCTTTCCCATGGTCGTGAGATCGCCCTGGACCCCGAACAGCTGCTGTGCCGAGCCGTTGTGGAGACGGAACCCGGTAATCACCTCATCCATGATGAGTAACGCCTGGTTCTTTCGGGTAATCTCCCGCAGTCCCGCCAGAAAACCTTCACGCGGCAATACCACCCCCATGTTCGCGGCAACCGGCTCGACAATCACGCAGGCGATCTTGTCCTTGTGCTGGGCAAACAGATTTTCCACTGCGTCGAGATCGTTGTAAGGGACATTTAAAGTCAACGATGCTAATGCCTGAGGCACGCCAGGGCACTCCGCGATACCCAGCGTGGCAATGCCAGATCCGGCTTCGGACAGAAAACTGTCAGCGTGTCCGTGGTAACCGCCAGAAAACTTGACGATAACATCCCGCTTGGTAACGCCACGGGCCAGCCGCACTGCGCTCATTGTGGCTTCGGTTCCACTCGAGACAAAACGAATCTTTTCAAGGAATGGAATCGCCCGGATAATCAGTGTGGCAAGCTCCAGCTCCAATTCTGTGGTGACACCGAAACTGGTTCCCTTCGCCGCTTGATCTGAAATTGCCGCAGTTACGGCAGGGTGAGCATGGCCCAACAGCATCGCACCCCACGAGCATACGTAATCCAGCAGCAGATTGCCGTCTGCGTCATATAAATGCTGACCGCTGCCACGTTCGATGATCAACGGCTCTCCGCCAACAGAACGGAAGGCCCGTACGGGACTGTTCACACCGCCGACCAGCACCTTTTCTGCTTTCTCAAATATCTCCTTCGAGCGAGCCCGCGAAGGCTTTACCTGCGCCTGTGTTGCACTCATCGTCGCACCCTTCTGTCTATGCTTTTAGCCATCGAGCCGCATCCTTCGCGTGGTAGGTCAAGATAATGCCCGCTCCTGCGCGCTGGATTCCGGTCAATATTTCAAGAGCGACACGTTTCTCTTCGATCCAGTTGTTTTGCGCTGCGGCCTTGACCATGGAGTATTCTCCACTGACGTTGTACGCGGCCACCGGGACATCGAACCGCTCACGCACCATTCGGATGATGTCAAGATACGGTAACGCTGGCTTGACCATAACAATATCCGCGCCTTCAGAAAGATCCTGCTCTACTTCCTTTAATGCTTCACGAGCGTTTGCCGGATCCATCTGGTAACTGCGCCGGTCGCCGAATTGTGGCGCGGACTGTGCCGCTTCCCTGAACGGACCATAGAAACCGGAACAATACTTCGCTGCGTAAGACATGATCGGAATATTTTCAAATTTGTGATCGTCCAGCTTCCCTCGAATCGCGGCCACGCGGCCGTCCATCATGTCCGACGGCGCAACGACGTCCGCTCCGGCCCGGACGTGAGTAAGCGCTTGCTCGGCCAATAGTTCGAGCGTGGCATCATTCACGACTTCCTGGTTCTCGATCACGCCACAGTGCCCATGATCGGTGTATTCGCACAAACAGACGTCAGTAACCACGAGCAATTTCAGTTTCGCGCTGCGAATGGCTTCGATGGCCTTCGGCACAACACCATCGGCTGCAAGCGAACTGGTACCGCGAGCATCTTTTGAATCTGGAAGACCGAACAGGATAATTCCAGGAATGCCCAGCTGCTCGACCTCCCGGCATTCCTCGACAATCTTGTCGGGAGATTGCTGGTATATGCCCGGCATCGAACTGACCTCGTTGCGTATGTTCTTACCCGGACAGACAAACATGGGGTAGATAAAACCTGCCGTGCTCAGTCGTGTTTCGCGTACAATCCCGCGAAGCGCCTCGGTCCGGCGCAGACGACGGGGACGATCAATAGGAAAACTCATCCGCGTTTAGCTCCTGCTTGCAGTGGTTGGGGACAGCTGAAGAACTCGATCAACGCATCGATAACAGCAGTAACATGTGTTTCCTTGGCCGAAATGACTCGTTCGACACCGGTCGCCCGTACCGCTTTTTCTGTGACTGGCCCGATCGCCGTGAACGCCGCGTGTCTTGAAAGAATCACAAACCGGGCTGCTCCAAGAATATCCCGGAGGTGATGCACTGCCGAAGGACTAAAGAACAATATAGCGTCCGCTCCCCGATCAACTTCCGCCTCAAAGGCTCTCATTTCGGCTTCATTGGGACTCAGTGTTCGGTAAGCAACCACTTCAGTAACCTCCGCCTCCAGCTGCTTCAGGACGTCGATCAGATCCTGGCTGGCACGGTCGCTACGCGGTAACAAGACCCGCTGACCTCGTACTCGGTCCGCCAATTCACGGGCGAGCGCGACACCTTGATGCTTCATTGCGATATACGCGATCTCGAGTCCCACTTCCTGAGCTGCAGCCGCGGTGGCTGGTCCGACCGCGGCAATCGGAACGCCGGCAGTCAATTCTCGCAACGAGAGGCCCAGCAATCGGCAGCGGTCTTCGAGTGCGCGCAGCGCATTCTGACTCGTCAAGAATATCCAATCAAAGGAACGAAGAGTTCGCAACACCCCGTCAAGAGCGCGCAAATCCTCCGGCGGAGCGAATCTGACCATCGGGAGCAACACGGCTGTCGCGCCACTGGTCCGCAACTCCGCTACCAGAGCCTCGCTCTGTTCGACCGCGCGGGTAACGACGATCCGTTTGCCTTCCAGCGATTTGTGAGACTCAGCCACGGGCTCTGTTGACCTCTTCCAGAATATTTCGCGCCCCGCCTTCGGTGAGCAGTTGCGCCATACGCTCGCCCAACTGCGCAGCCTGCTCGGGTGGCGATGTCGCGCGGTGACGGACATACTGAACTCCATCTACCGAACAGACCACGGCGTCCATCACGAGCTCACCACGCTCGATCCGCGCCCAGGCTCCTAGCGGCACCTGACAGCCGCCATGTAGCGCGGAGAGTAACGCCCGTTCAGCGATGATCGCGGTGCGCGTTTCCGTATCGTCCAGTTTGCCCAAAATCTGATTTGATTCTTCATCCTTTAAGCGCGATTCGATCGAAATTGCACCCTGCCCCACCGCAGGCAGCGAAATTTCCGGTGACAAGGGCTCGGTAATTTTCTGGCTCCATCCCAACCGGTCCAGTCCCGCCTTGGACAATACAATGGCGTCGTATTCCCCGCTCTCGACCTTGCGCAAGCGGGTATCCACGTTCCCCCGCAATTCCCGAATATCCAGATCGGCACGGTAATGCCGCAACTGGGCCTGTCGGCGCAGACTGCTGGTTCCAACGCGCGCGCCTTCTTTGAGGTTGGCGAGCGTTGCGCCAGTATTTGAGACGAGGCAATCGCGTACGTCGTCCCGCCTGCAGACCGCCGGGAAGCACAGCCGGCTCGGTATGTCGGTGGGAATGTCCTTTACGCTATGGACTGCCAGATCGATGGTTTCCTCAAGAAGCGCTTCTTCGAGTTCCTTGATGAAAATTCCCTTCCCGCCAATCTGGGTCAGTGGCGATTGCTGCATTTTATCGCCGGAGGTCTTGATGATAATGATCTCGGCTTCTACACCGGTGACCTGGAACAATTGCTTGCGGATAAATTCAGCCTGCCAGCGCGCTAAAATACTGCCCCGGCTTCCTATTCTGAGCGGCTTCACGGTTTCTCCCGGTCTGAAAGATACAATTCACGAATCGCTTCCACGCTGAGGATCTTCTTTCGCAGCTCTTTTTCAGAGCGCAGCCGCTCCGCGGGAATGATCAAAAGCTTCTCGATCAATTCATCCATCATCTCGCCAATATTCTGACGGTCTTCGGCCGTGTAGTGATTTACACCGTTCAATTTTTCCTGTAGGTACGCTGCCCGCCGCTCTTTCAGGCTTCCCCGCAGTGTATCCAGCACCCCGATCAGTTCGACACTAGCCTGCCAGGAAATAAACTTGCCCACGTGCTCTTCGACCAGCGCCTCTGCTTTGGGCACTTCACTCTGTCTGGCGCTCTTGTTCTGCTGGACGATATCCGTCAGGTCGTCCATCGTGTAGACGTAGACGTTGTACAGTTCAGCGATCGAGGGCTCAATATTGCGCGGAAGGCCCAAATCCATAAGGAACAGTGCTCGATTTCCGCGTGCTGCCATGGCACGCTCGATCATCGGCTTCGTGACCAGTGCTTCTTGTACGCCGACTGCAGAGACGATCACATCCGGCAGTTTGAGCGCGGTATCCCACTGTCCCCAGTCAATCACCTTCCCGCCGTACTGCCTGGCAAACTCTTCGGCTTTCTCGCGCGAACGATTCGACAGGTACAAATTGCCGATCTTACGGTCGCGGAGTTGCGAAACAACCTGCTCACTGATTGTGCCCGCTCCCAATACCAGTGCGGTTCGCTCATTCAACTTGCCGAATATCCGTTCAGCCAGCTTGATTCCCGCTGACGCTACGCCCATCGGACGCGTACCAAGTTCGGTCTCCGCACGAACACGCTTGCCAATTTCGAGGGCGCCCTGAAAGAGCCGGTTCAGCACAGGGCCTGTGGCATGGCCTTCGTGCGCGCGCAGGTAAGCTTCCCTGACCTGCCCCAGAATCTCCGCTTCGCCGAGCAGCATCGATTCCAAACCCGCTGAAACACGGAATAGGTGGCGGACTGCGTCATGGTCGTAATGATGATAGAGAGAAGGATTGAGCTTGTCCGGCTGCACGGAATGGAAATTGCTGAGAAACGAGCAAAGCGCTCCGGCAGACTCACGGTTGGCGGTGGCGTGCACGCCGTACACTTCGCTCCGGTTACAGGTCGACAGCACCAGCGTTTCTTCGAGAATTCCCTGAGCGCGCAACTCTTCGGCGGCGCGTTGCGCCTGATCGGCGCTGAAAGACACCTTTTCCCGCACCTCAACGGGCGCTGTGCGAAAATTCAGGCCGACTAAAACTATCTCCATGGCGCTAATCTGCGCACTCCTATAAGAACCGATGATGCTGTGACAGGAAAAGATTTACGACCGTGAAACTCAAAATGACCAGAATAAAATTAAACACGCAAAGCCGTGAAGCCCGCGCCCCCCGCCATGCCGTCGTTTGAGATAACTGCAGGTAAATCGCGTAGAGCACGAGAACGATCAACGTCACCAGATACTTCGGATCGAAGGTGCCGCCTGCGCCCTGCCGATGCAGGGCCAGGTAGCCGAGCATCGTGCCGACAGTGATTGTGATCAGTCCCACAAGGACGCTCGTGTGACTCATGCGTTCAAGCAAGTCCAGAGCGGGAAAACGCCATACAATCTCGTTTAGTTTTCGGGTACGCAGGAGACGTTCTTCGGCCAGATACATCAGGCTCAGGACACAGGAGAGCGCAAACGCCGCGTAGGAAAGAATGCTCAACGTAACATGCAGGGCAAAAACCACTCCCTTCGCCGGAATCGGGGCACTGGGGTGGTCAGGCATCAGGTATGCAGCCGAAAAGAACGCGAGAATCACCGGCACGACGAAAGCGCCGACGGTTCTCTGCCGGTGATAGATTTCAAGACACAGGTACGTCACTGCCAGCAGCCAGCCGAACAAAGACATGGATCCTTGCAGGTCGTGATAGGGCACGGTATGGCTGCCCCTTGAGCGCATCAAAAGTGAGACATAGTGGGTCACTAACCCGATAAACATCAATACGGTAGCGAACCGGCCGGTTATCTCCTGGCCGGTGTACAGGTAGCGCATGTACAAGCCCATGCTGAGCAGGTACGCCAAAACCGTTAATAAGACGAAGGTTTGAGTCATTGGTTCGATCCACGCAGGCTCGGGTTGGCGCGGAAGCGCGTTCCGACCGGTGTTGCGCGTTTTGTAAGATGTTCGATAGTCAAAGTATAGCTTACTCGCCAGCTCCCTGCAGGAGGCTCCGGGCGAAGATTCCGCCTTCAGTGCAGTCATAATCCGAACAGCTAATTTCGTCAATGACCCGGGTCATAGCGCCGACGATCTGTCTTTTATACGCTCGGAGGAGCCAGAGCGAGCTGCCTGTGCGCAGTGGGGTATGTCACGGGCAAGTTGTACGTGTTTTTGCTATCCTTGGCCTAATCTTATGGGAACCCGAGAGCCGATCTATACTCGAAAAGAGCTGTTTTTGCGGGCATGCCAGGGGCTGCCAGTCCCGCGATTGCCGGTTTGGATGATGCGCCAGGCAGGCCGTTACTTGCCGGAATACCGCGAAATCCGGGCGAAACATTCGTTTCTGGAAGTTTGCAAGACCCCGGACCTGGCCGTCGAAGTGTCTCTCCAACCTTTTCGGCGCTTGCATGTAGACGCCATCATCATTTTCTCTGACATTTTGATCCCTGCCGAGGCCATGGGACTACCCTTGGAACTGGGGGATGCAGGCCCGAATCTGCCGGAACCGGTTCGGACCGCGGCTGACGTTTCTAAACTCAGCATCTTTGATCCGGAAGTGGAGACCGGCTTTTTGATGGAGGCGCTCCGGCGAACGACGAAACTGGCGGGCCCGGATGTACCGGTTCTGGGATTTGCGGCTTCTCCGTGGACATTGGCTTGTTACATGGTAGAAGGACGGACCAAAGAGGGATTCGCCACTGTGAAGAGTTTTCTTTATCGCGAGCCGGTCGTATTCCGCGCATTGCTGCACAAGATTGCCCAGGCAACGATTTTGTACCTCAAAGCACAGATCGCGGCCGGAGTCAGTGCCGTGCAACTGTTTGACACCTGGTGCGGCGAATTGAATTTGTCGGACTACACCGAGTTTGTTGTTCCAGCCATGCAGGAAATTATTGCGGGACTCGGCGGTGCGGTGCCGGTCATTTACTACACCAAGGCTTCGCATCATCTGCTGCCATCGATTGTGAAGGTTGGCGCGAATGTATTGAGCGTTGATTGGCGCGTTCCGCTCTCTGAAGTGCGCAAAGTCGCCGGACAGAATGTCGCGATCCAGGGAAACCTTGACCCGGCAGTTCTATTTTCGTCGCATGAGAAAATCAGAAACACCACGCTGGCCATCGCGGCTGAACTGTCCGGTCACGGACATATATTGAATCTGGGTCACGGGATTCTGCAGCACACTCCCGTCGAAAACGCGGAACTGTTCATTCGCACGGGACAGGAAGCGGCGCTGGACCTGCAGTCGCCGGCACGCTCGCGCTAGAAGCGGTAAGGAGGTTTGCGCAGTGTCACTCATGAATCCGAGTATCCACGAGATGCACGAGGAACTCTCCGTTGGCGAAGAGTTTGTCGCCCGCTACAACCGGCCGGGTCCGCGCTATACAAGCTATCCAACAGCGCCTGTCTGGACTGACTCCTTCGGCCCGAAAGACTTTGACGAAGCGATCCTCGCCGCGGACAAGAAACGCTCGCCCGTCTCGCTCTACATGCATCTGCCGTTCTGTGAAAGCCTGTGCCTGTTCTGTGCCTGCAATGTAATCATTCAGAAGAACAAGAGTGTTACGCCACCCTATCTAGCAACATTGAAGAAGGAAGTAGATCGCATTGCCAGCGGCGTTTCCCGCGAACGGCAGGTCGCGCAGTTCCATTGGGGCGGAGGAACTCCGACCTATCTGTCGCCGGAACAGATCGAAGATCTGTTTTCCTACACAAGAGAGCGCTTCAACTTTGCGCCTGACGCGGAGATCGGGATCGAAGTGGATCCGCGCGTCACGACACGCGCCCATCTTGAAACGGTTCGTCGGCTGGGATTCAACCGCCTGAGCATGGGAATTCAGGATTTCAAGGCGGAAGTGCAGAAAGCGATACATCGCATTCAGCCCTATGAAGTGACGCGTGATCTGATTGCCAATGCACGGGAACTGGGGTTTGACAGCATCAACGTTGACCTGATCTACGGGTTGCCCTATCAGACGGCCGACAGTTTTGCGCACACCGTGGAACAGATCGCAGGACTCTCGCCAGACCGGATTGCCATGTTCAGTTATGCGCATGTGCCATGGCTCAAAAAGCAGCAGGGCTCTTTTGTCGCGCATTTGCCAGAAGGCATGGACAAGTTTGATATTTTCCGAAGTGGCCTGCTGAAGTTTCTCGAAGCGGGTTACCTGTATATCGGGATGGACCATTTCGCCAAAGAAAATGACGAACTGGCCGTATCGCAGCGGAATCGCACATTGCATCGTAATTTCCAGGGGTACACCACCAAGGCTGGCGCCGACTTGTATGGAATGGGTATTACGGCGATCAGCGGTATCCAGGATACCTACGCGCAGAACTATCGCGATATTCCCTCCTGGGAAAAGGCGGTCAATGAGCACGGAATTGCTACGATGCGCGGATATCGGCTGTCGGCCGATGATGTATTGCGCCGTGAAGTCATCAGTCGGCTGCTCTGCCACACAGTGATCGTGAAAAACGAAATTTCCCAGCAGTTCGGCATCAACTTTGATGAATACTTTGCCCCGGAACTTGAACGACTGAAGATTCCACAAGCGGATGGGCTGGTCGTGATGAACGACAAGGAAATTCGCACGGCGTGGCTCGGGCGGATCTTTATTCGCAATCTTGCGATGGTGTTTGATCCTTATTTGGAAAAACAGCAGCTTGGTTCGAAACCACTGTTTTCGAAAACCCTATAGCGGAATACGGTCTCGATGCCCTCCCAAATTCAGACACTTGTCATCGGCGCAGGGATTTCGGGCCTGGCCACCGCGTACGCATTGAAAAAAGCGAACGTATCGACATGGGTTGTTGATTCAGCCTCGCGGCCGGGAGGCGTGATTCAATCCGTAAAGCGTGACGGTTATCTGCTTGAGTGCGGGCCACAGAGCTTCAGCGGCAACGCGCAAATCACCAGTCTCACGAGTGAACTCGGAATCCTCTCAGAGCGCGTCCTGGCAGATCCGAAAGCACCCCGGTATGTGCTCGTCGACGGCACACTTAAAGCGGTTCCCATGAGTCCGGCCCTCCTCGCTTCGTCGTTTTTTGGCGGAGGGACCCGTGGTGCGATCTTGCGTGACGTTCTCGGAACGCAACAGCCGCCGGAGCCGGACGAATCTGTCGCCGATTTCACTCGCCGGAAATTCTCAGAAACTCTGCTGGATCAACTAATTGGACCGTTTGTTTCCGGGATCTATGCGGGTGATCCCGAGAAACTCAGCTTGAGAGCGGCTTTCCCGATTTTGTATGAAGCCGAAAAAGCCTCGGGAAGCATAGTGCGCGGCACATTCAAGGTGCTCAAGGAGAGAAAAGCGAAGCGAGGACCCGGGCCGCGAGAGAACGCTACCTTGCAAACCTTTCGTGACGGGAATGAAGTACTGGTAAACGCGCTTACGGAAAACCTGAACGACCGGGTATTGCTCAACGCTGAAGTTCTGACGATACAGGCTCTCGATCCTGGAGTCGAACCCGGGGCGCCCCGTTTTCGAGTGACGCTGCGTCTGCCAAAAGGGACCGAGATCATCAATACCGAGCGACTGGTGATGGCAACGCCAACGAATGTGAACGCGAGATTGCTCGGAGGCCTTGACGCTGCATTTGATGAGAATCTGGGTGCGGTCCGGTATTCAGGTATTGCTGTGGTCTCTCTGGGGTACCGCAGGGGGGACATCGGTAATCCGCTGGACGGATTCGGCTTTCTGGTACCTCGTTCTGCAAAATTGTCGATCCTGGGTTCGGTTTGGAATTCCTCACTTTTTCCCGGCCGCGCGCCGGACGGACAAGCACTCCTGACGAGTTTTGTCGGTGGCGCGACAAATCCTAACGCAGTCAACCTGTCCCAGGAAGAACTGGCCAATCGGGTTCACCGCGAAATAAAATCTCTTCTCCAGATCAGCAGAGACCCGGTGTTCAACAACGTAACGATCTGGCCAAGGGCCATTCCCCAATACAATCTGGGACACCTGGCCAGGCTCAAGGCACTCGAGGAGGCTCGTGCCAAGTTTCCCGGATTGCACTTTGCAGGAAATTATCTGAACGGGCCAGCCATCGGTACCTGCGTCGAGCAGGCGCTCAAAGTCGCCAATGAGATCCGTGTCAGTTTTGCGAATTGAAGCCGCTCACTCGTTTCCCTGAAATCTAGCTTCTTCTCCCGTGTCGATGCGCCAGACGAATCCTGCGACGGTCCGCGGCTTCTCTCCAGCGACGTTTTTCTTCTGTCGTTTTCAAAATCAATGGTGGCACGATCTTCGGTTGGCGCGTATGTTCGTCAATCGCTACGAACGTGACATAGGCTGTCGTTGTTTGCTTCCGTTCACCGGTCAACAGATTCTCGGAAAACACCTCAACCCCGACCTCGAGCGAGGTGGTGAATACGCGGTTGACATGCGATTTCAACATCACGATTTCGCCCAGGTTGACCGCGTTCTTGAAGTCGATGTAATCCACCGAGGCGGTGACGACGTAGCTGTTGGAATGCCTGCTGGCCGCCATCGCTGCGACAATATCGACCATGTGCATCACATGGCCGCCCAGTAATTTGCCGAGCGCGTTGGTCTCAGCTGGAAGAACGACCTCCGCCATTTCTGAGGCAGAAGCACTGACCGGCTTACCTCTAAGTGCCGTCTCGATCCCTTTCATTTTCCTTGTAACACCGGGCTTGCTCATTGCTCTCCTTACCAGAAGCTCGAACGGCCGCTGTTGGGTCAACCTGCTATCTCGTATAATACGGGAGACGACCATGGCCGAACAAAATAAAACACGCCGGCAGAAACTCGAAGAATTTCTCCTCGAAAATCCGGGCGACGCATTCACGCGATATGGAATCGCCCTTGACTGTTTCCGGCAAGGCGACGTTGCCACAGCCGACATGCATTTCAAGACGCTGCTCGAGAAAAACCCAGACTATGTGCCTACCTATCAGATGTACGCACAGATGCTCGTTGAGAACGAACGGCTCAAGGAAGCAAAGAGCGTTCTCATGACAGGTATCGAACGGGCGACCGAACAAGGCAATATGCACGCACGCTCGGAAATGGAAGGACAACTGTCGGAATTGCAGTAGGCCGCACGTGGGCCATGTATAATCCGGGTCATTTCGCAATGGAGCGGATTTAATTTCCGAAACCGGAGCGACCTGAGGCGGACAATATCCGCTGCCACGCATGGAATTAGGCTATAGTCTGACCTGGGGGCCCGCGCACATTCACAATCTGCTCGGGTTTCCCTGCCCTGACAGGTTCGGTACGGTCTTAAACCCACATGCGTGCAGGGACTTTTGCATTTGCCTGGGCGTTCGTTCTGGTAGAATTCTATGATTTTTCACGAGAAGCAAATCCAAGTCCGGGACGGCCTGTGCAGACTCTTTCTCGTACGAATGACAAAGTAAAAATCGCAGAACACTATGATGTTGTCAGTCCTTATTACCATGCGTTATGGGGCGAGCATCTGCACCATGGCTACTGGATTACAGGGGATGAGTCGAAGGAAGTGGCGCAGGTTCAACTCGTTCAGCATTTGGCCGGATGTGTGGACATAAAGCAGGGCTCAGACATTCTTGATATCGGCTGCGGAATGGGTGCAACCAGTTTGTACCTGGCCAAGCATTTCGATGCCTCAGCAACCGGGATCACCATCTCACAGGTGCAGGTCGATATGGCCAAGAAGGCCGCTGCGGGCACGGGGCTCGATGTAAAGTTCCTGCTGATGGACGCCGAAGACATGAAATTTGAAGAGCGGAAATTCGATCTGCTCTGGTCAGTCGAGTCCATCTCTCACTACCATGACGCGCCCAAGTTTTTTGCTTCCGCGACAAAGCTGCTAAAACCGGGTGGAACATTCGCGCTGATCGACTGGTTCAAGCGAGACAACCTCACGCCCAAGCAGCTCAAAAAGTACATTGGGCCCATCGACCAGGGAATGTTCGTGGAGTTAAAGGTAATGGCGGATTACGAGTCTTATCTCCGTGGCAACGGTCTCGAAATCACCCATCGCGAAGTGATGAACAAGAATTGTGCAAAAACCTGGGATATCTCTGTAGAGATTATCAAGCATAGGTCGTTCTGGGACCTGGCTCTGCAGCACGGCCCCGAATTCATCAAGAATCTGAAGTCATTTCAGGCCATGCGTGCGGGATTTGCGACGGGAACGTTTGTGTATGGGTTGCTCGTCGCGAGAAAGCCATTGTCCGCTTCCTAGAACCGGGAAGGCGTTCATCTAGCCCAATGTTTTGGTATGATCAGACTGTTTTATGGAATCACACCGCATTCCGCTGTTCCCGCTGAACGTCGTCTTACTGCCCGGCGAGCAGCTTCCGCTGCACATTTTTGAGCCACGATACCGTCAAATGGTGCGGGAATGTCTCGATGAGGAAAGTCCGTTCGGCATGCTTCTGGCGATGCCGAATGGTGTCGTCCGGGTCGGATGCAGCGCCGAGATCATCGAAGTCATCAAGACATACGAGGACGGTCGTTTGGACATCATCACAGTGGGGCGGAGGCCATTCCGGGTGCTCGAGCTCTATACCGATCAGCCGCTGCTCCATGGGGCCGTGGACTTTCTGGAGGAGTACGACCGGGTCCCTGAATCCAACAGTCAAGCGCAGCTGGTCGAACTCTATGAAACATGCCATACGCTGCTCTATTCGAGCCTGCCTAAATCGTTGAAACACTTCCCGGAAGAACGACTTTCCTATGCGATTGGATCCACCCTGCCGCTCGAATTGATGTGGAAGCAGCAAATCCTCGAACTTCGCTCCGAAGCAGACAGGCAGGAACGCCTCGTGACGTACCTTCGCGACTGGGCGCCGCATCTAGAGAAGAATGAGGTCATGCGCCACCGCGCCGGTGGGAATGGCCGCGGTTTAAATTAGCAGAAAGCTTCCCAGTTCATCTCCGCTGCATCATAGAGAGGCGTATCCAGCGGCAAACGCAGACAGAGGGCCCATGACAGCATCCAGTTCCCTACATCCATCTTCCGGACATCCGAAGCCTGCCACCTTGGGGCAGTGGAAACGCATTCCCGATTACGATGTCACTTCAACATCCCTTTCGGTGAAAAATGAGATTCGACGGAATTTGCTCCGCCGGATTGAACGGAACGAGCCGCTCTTTCCGGGCGTTCATGGGTATGAGGACAGCGTCGTTCCGCAGATCGTCAATGCGTTATTGTCCCGCCACAATTTTATTCTATTGGGATTGCGCGGTCAGGCGAAAAGCCGGATTTTGCGCGGTCTGATTCAATTGCTCGACGCCGAGATACCCGTCATTGCAGGCTGCGAAATTAATGATCATCCGTTGCGGCCGATTTGCCGGTCATGCAAGGAAAAAGTGGCGGCCGAGGGAGACAACACCCCGATCGCATGGATGCCTCGGGATCAGCGTTACGTTGAAAAGCTGGCCACGCCGGATGTGACGATTGCAGACATCATCGGAGACGTGGACCCGATTCGAGCTGCCCGCGGTGGGCGCGATCTGTCCGACGAGCTGACAATTCACTACGGATTGCTGCCGAGGGCAAACAGGGGCATTTTTGCAGTGAACGAGCTCCCCGATTTGGCTGGAAAAATCCAGGTCGGGCTGTTCAACATCATGCAGGAGGGGGATATCCAGATCAAGGGCTACCCGCTTCGTCTACCGCTTGATGTTTTGCTCGTATTTACGGCCAATCCTGAGGACTACACGGCACGCGGGAAAATTATTACACCGTTAAAGGATCGCATCGGCGCGGAAATCCGGACCCACTATCCCTCGACTGTGCAGGAGGGCATCACCATTACGGCGCAGGAGGCATGGACCGATCGCAACGATTCGATCAAGGTCGAAGTGCCTGATTATTTGCGCGAGATCGTCGAAGAAACGGCATTCCAGGCCCGTGAGGACAAGCGGGTTGATAAACGCTCGGGTGTCAGCCAGCGCTTGCCGATCACGGCGCTGGAGAATCTCGTGAGCAGCGCCGAACAACGGGCAGCGCGCACCGGCGAAGCGCGTGCGGTTGCCAGAGTGACCGATCTGTACGCTTCCCTGCCTTCAATTACCGGAAAGCTCGAACTCGAATATGAAGGCGAACTGAAGGGAGCGGAAACCATTGCGCGGGAGCTCATTCGCGCCGCGATTGGACGGGTCTTCAGCAAGCATTTCGCCGATGTCAATTTCCAACCGGTGATCCAGTGGTTTGAGCTGGGCGGAGAATTGAAAGTGCCGGATGTGATTTCAACCACTCAGCGCTACCAGCGGATGGCCAAGATTCAAGGGTTGCTCGAGCATATTGAGAAACTTGGCGTCCGCGACCGGAAAGATGAAGCAAATGTTGCTGCCGCAGGCGAAATGATTCTTGAGGGACTCTGGGCGCATCGCCGGATCGGGCGCAGTGAAGAACGTGGATTTTACGCGGAGAAACAGCAGCGGCCTCCCGAATCGCGGGAACCTGCCGGACGACAACGACGTGGATACAACTGATCGGGTACGTCGCTCAGAAAAACAACTTGGCGGAGAGACGTGCGCGTTCGAGTGAGGGCCCGAAATGAAAATTACGAAATACGGAAAATATACCGGCGAGCCTGCGGATGTCGTCGATCTCGACGAACTGATGAAACGCCTTGGCGATTTTTTCCTGCAAAGCGGATTTGAATCGCAGTATTACGGCCTTTCGGAATTTGATTCAGCGAACTCAATGGAGGCTTTGCGGGAAGCGATTTTACGGGCCTTGCAGGAAGGCGATCTGATTCCGGAAGACGCGCTGTCTGAAGAAATGAGAAAGATGTTGCAGGACCCGGGCGCGCTGAACAGCAAGGAAGTTCGAGACCTCATCCAGCAGCTAGTTGAGCGACTGGCGCAGGAAGGGTTCATCAATCCGCAGCAACCGCCGCAAATTACGGCACCGCCGCAAAATACCCCAGGCGGCCAACTGGGCCAACCGCAGGAAAATCCTGAAGCGCGTTTTGAAATCACGGATAAGACCGTTGATTTCCTCGGATTCAAGACGCTCAAGGATTTGCTGGGTTCTCTCGGACGAAGCAGTTTTGGGCGCCACAGTACTCGCGACCTGTCAACCGGTGTCGAGTCGGGCGGGATTTCAAGACCTTACGAGTTCGGCGACACCATGAACCTCGATATCAGCCAGACACTTTCAAACGCCATCCGGCGCGAGGGTGCCAAGGTTCCACTCGACATGCAGTATCGCGACTTGATGGTCCATCAGTGTGAATATCAGAGTTCGTGCGCAACCGTTCTGCTTCTCGATTGCAGTCACAGCATGATTCTCTACGGCGAAGATCGGTTCACCCCGGCCAAGCGCGTAGCGCTGGCGTTGTCCCATCTCATACGGACCCAATATCCCGGCGACACCCTGCAGCTGGTTTTGTTTCACGATTCGGCCGAAGAAGTCCCGTTGAGCCAGCTCGCCCGCGTGCAAGTCGGCCCCTACTACACAAATACGCGCGAAGGATTGCGCCTGGCGCAGCGCATACTGCTTCGGCAACGTAAGGACATGCGACAGATCGTGATGATCACTGACGGAAAGCCATCAGCACTGACGCTCGATGACGGACGCATCTACAAAAACGCCTTCGGCCTGGATCCGTTCGTTGTCGGCGAAACATTGCAGGAAGTCAACAAGTGCAAGCGCGCTGGAATCTTGATCAACACCTTCATGCTGGCAACAGATTACAGCCTCGTTCATTTTGTGCAAAAGATTACGGAGATGTGCAAAGGCAAGGCCTACTTCACGACGCCCTACAATCTGGGTCAATATCTGCTAATGGATTACATGCAGCGAAAGACCCGAACGATTCACTAGAAAAGATATTGCTCGAGCTTATGAAAACTTTTCCTGAACGAGCAAAGGCAGATATCCCGCGCGTTGCAATTGAATGAAATCAATGTGATAGATGAACATCACATCAAAATATTTTCTCTTCGCGATTCGTTATTTCCCTGCGCATACAATGCTTTTCCTGCAACATCGAGCGATCCCTCACCGTCTAACAAAGTGAGACAAATAAACTGAGTCCGTTCGTTGCGCGAGTGCAACAGTCGCCAGCAATACGGAACACCAGATCAATAAGGAGACGGATATGAAACTGTCGAGGATCAGTACAACCATACTTGGAGCATCGCTCTTATTCGCTGCGGGCGCTTTTGCGCAAGAGAAAAGCACATTGAGCGTCGCCGAAAAAGTGAACATCCAGGGGACCGACCTGAAGCCGGGCAAGTATGAAGTGAAATGGGATGGGTCCGGACCAAACGTTCAGGTCAGCATTTCTCAGGGCAAGAACACGCTTGGAACTTTCCCTGCGACTGTCGTCGCCCGGGACTCGTCCAACACCAGTGGCGGATACGAATCCAAGAAAGAGACTAATGGCAGCAAGTCGATCACTGCGATCTATCCCAGCGGCAAGAAGATTCAACTGGAAATCGGACAGGCTCAGGCTGCGGGCGGCCGGTAATTCAACTGCAGATTGAATCCGCACGATGACCCTCGGGAGGTGCTCCCGGGGGTCGTTTTGAATTTCATCGTGTCTAGCACCCCGGACTCGCCCTGTGGCTTCCTTCTCGGAGTAAGATAGGATGAGATTTCCCGGAATCATCGGTCGGTCGTTCAAAAGAAAGGCGAATATGACAGCTCTCATTGAGGGTCAGCGCGCTCCTGATTTTGCGCTGAGGGCGCCGGACGGAAAAGAGCACTCGCTCAAAGCCACTCTGCGCCACGGTCCCGTTGTCGCGGCATTCTTCAAGATCTCTTGCCCGGTGTGCCAGTTCACCTTTCCTTTCCTTGAGCGGCTTCATCAGCAGTTCGGGGAAGATGGAGCAACCGTCCTGAGCATTTCGCAGGACAATGCCCGGGACACCCGGAAGTTTAACCAGGAATACGGAATCACCTTTTTAACCTTGATCGATGAACACCCATACCCTGTTTCCAATGCCTACAGCCTGACGAACGTGCCCACGATTTTTCTCATCGAACCGGACGGGTCGGTCAAAGTCAGTTGTATGGGATTCAGCAAGAATGACCTAGAAAAGATCGCGACTGAGCTGACCGCGCGAAAGCACATTCCCGCGACGTCCTTGTTCCGCGCGAACGAAATTGTTCCCGATTACAAGCCCGGGTGAGGAAGCAAGAACTAGACCCGGTCGGGTCTACCACAGGCCAGACGGTCTATTCTTCGTCTGGAATCAGCCGCTTCTTGTGCTTTTCCGGTTTCTTCCGCTTGTCGGGGACAACGCGCGTAGAGGCAGGAGCTGGCGCTATTTTGCGGGCCAGTCGGCGAGCTTCCCTGCCCTTGTCGAGTTTGTTTCTCCGCGCTCGTGTCACGGTCCGTCAACTCTTTGTCGAAATGATTTCCTGAACTGCCCGATGCCCCTGATCAATGGCTTCATTCGTATAGGCGAACGCGCCTGCATCTGAATTCGCGATGTGGATATTGCCGAACGGCTGTCGTCCGATTTCATTCGGGGCCTGCCCGGCTGGCCAGACCGGATCGAACAACGAATTATATTCGTACGCGTATCCGTGCGGCCAGCGATTGACGGTAATTGCTTGGATATCTCGCGAAGCATCAAAGCCACCAGGAGAGAGAATTCGAGTCATCTGCTCGCGGAGGTTCCGCTCAAATGTGGCAAAATCCGTCGAAAGCATGATCGCGCGGCCCGTACGCTGCTGATCCCGGGCGGTTGCCCCCGGCCCGACCGGAATGTATTGTAGGTGAACCAGACAGGGATCCTCGGCCTTTTGCGGAAATTCGTATGTTCCGATGCTGACCGGAAAATCAAGTTCAACTCCGTTATAGAAACTGCCCGGGCAATGAACCGCATGAATTTTCAGGTTATCGAATGATTTCCGGTTGGCCAGCTGGACGTTGACATAGGCCAGGGGGACTTTCACATTGTATGAGAGCCCATCTTTCTGGGTTTGCGACATCTCCGGGCAGAGGTAAGGAATAACCATATTCCAGCACGCAAGAATGCATCGTTTCGCCTGGACGGCGTACGCCTTACCACCTCGCACATAGGTGAGTTCCGCTCCATCGGCGATATTCCTGGCATGTACGACAGTGGAGTTAAGACGAATGCGCGTCGGTGAACCCGCTTCATCCAATTTCCCGTAATCAAACTTCGCAGTCACCACATCTTCCATCGTGGTGCCTGGCGCGATTCCCGGAACGAGCCCTCGAACAAGCAAGCGCGGCACGGATCCAATCCCATCCGGAAAATGATAGATATAGGGCTCGTCATCACGGCGGGTTACTTCCAAACCGATACCGGGCCCATCCGTATCGGTCATTCCCAAGCCTTCAAATCCTGGGAGGTATCCGAGTCCCGCCATGTCGCCTGCAGGAACCACGTCAATGCCAACCCCGTAGAGACCGTACATGGACGTTTGAAAAAACGGAATGACGCCGGGGTCAACTTTCGCGTTTTTGAGCAGATAGTCCTTGTAGCTGGTTTTGGCCAGGTACGTCTTTTTTTCTACCGGATTCATTCCCGCCAGGTAATCAACCTTCTCCGAGTAGAGTCTCAGCAGGTCTCTTTGAACGGCAGGAGAGAGCGGTGTTTTGCTGAGCGCTTCCGGCCCCGGATTTCCCGAGAGGCCAAGAACCAGGCGATCCTCGCCGAAGGTTTCCTTATCGAAGAACACTCCCTGTGACATCCCGCGCGAAGAATAGAATTTCTGATCATAATATTTTTCAAAGCGAGTGACCTGAATGCCCAGGTCAGTAAAGAGTTGCTTTGCCTGTTTACTGTACAAATTAGGCGAAGTGATCGTCTGCGTGCCCCCGTAGCCGATGAGCAAACGGCTCGATGTCTTGAATTCATTGCGCTTGGCATGGCCTCCGAAATCATCATGATTCTCAAGAACGAGGATGCGGGCCTTTGGGCCAGCGGCCTGCCGATAAAAGTACGCCGCAGAAAGCCCGCTGATCCCGCCGCCGACGATGACCAGGTCGTAGACTTGCTCTTTGGGAACCGGCGCGGGCCAGGTCTTGCCATCGCGCATCGAATGAGCAACTTCCCAGGAGCCGTCGTGACTCCCTCGCAACCCTGTTTTTGCGGGAGGATAGTAGCCCGGTTCCTTCTCCGGAGCGTAATCGTCAAGCCCGGCGCCCGACACCGCCGCAAACGGAGTGAGCGCAGGAAGCAACGAAGCGCCAATGGCGACCCCAACACCGTTTACGAAATCCCTGCGCGTGATTTGCCTGTCCATTCCAAGGGTCCGGTCGGTATCAACGCGCTGCTGCGCGTAGTCCCGTTCGAGGTTCTTCTTTTCGTCGCTCACAAAACTCTCCCGAGTGTAATGATTGGCGTAATGATCTTAGCCTAACCAAATCGATGTGCGAATTGTAGGGGGTTGCCTGATCGCACAGCCGCAAATCAGGTACAACGCATTGTGCTTGACGTCCCGGCAACTCCAACGTAACGTTAATTAAGTGCAAAATCTATATAATTTGTCCTTATACAGGCATTTTCGACGGAGATCCCTGCAAACGTGTGGGCGGCTAGCGCTTCTTTGCATGGCCTACTTTCTTCTGGATGCCCCTTCCTCACCACTGTTCGCAGCATCGAGAAAGCCTGCTGCTTCTAAGGAGCCGGCCACTTCGCACGACGGCTGCAAAATAATTTATGTCGGCTTCGTTGGTGCGATGGAAACGTCGAATCACAAGAATTCTGGAGTCGTGCAGATACGCGACACTCTTCGCGGAAGTGAATTCCGCGATGTCTGTGCGAACTCCTTCATTCCCGTGTCCTGGAATGCGGGACGGGAATGGATTCTGACGCATTTCCCGAACCATCCCGGACCGCTAACCTCGACAGAACTTCGCAGCGCGCCAAAAGTGATCATGGTCGGTCACAGCACCGGGGGGTGGGCGATGCTCAGCGTTGCCAGAGACCTCCGCGAAAAGCACATTCCGGTAGAGTTGACGGTGCAAATCGACAGCGTAGGTTTCACCGATTACACGATTCCAGACAATGTGAAGACGGGCGCCATTTTTTATGCATGGGATGCGCTGTTTTTCATGAACACCAAACATGTGCGTCTGCAGGATCCTGATCACACAAAGCTGATTGCACGAATCACTGTGAAAGATGCGTCACATCTTTCCATTACGCGTGATCCGCGCATCCGGGTGCTGGTCATGGACGCAGTCGAGAACTTGCGCAACGAACAGATCACCTCGATCAAACCTGCCATTGTTGAACAACCCTGAATCAACCGCTAAAACGTGAACGTAGCCTGCAGATCGATGCGACGATTGGATGTGCTATCGCTGTAGGGCCTGCCTGCAAGTGCATTCGATTCTCCGAACAAGGGAGAGCCCAGGTTGCCAACCGGCGTTGCCACGTTTACATTGTTGAAGATGTTTCGAGCACTGACTGCAAAGGTCAGTCCATAGCGCTTGTTGGTCGCGCCGGCATCCATGCGGCCACCCGGGCCGCCTCCGGGTCCCCCCCGACCGCCACCGCCGCCGCCACCCGGGCCACGACCAAAGGTTCCTCCGCCCATTCCCCCGCCTCCCGCACTTGCCGCGTTTTCGACAGTTGGGCCAAAACCAATCGTCTTGCTTAGCCGGAGATTGAGAGCAAACCTGCCGGGACCATCGGCGTAGTTCACCGGGATGGGTGTGTATCCGATCGTTCCGGGGATCCCGTCTCTGAAGCAGCCAAATTTCGTCACGTACGTCGCAGCTGCGCACTGCGCGAACACGGGACGAACGTTAAACTGGGAATCCTGATAAGGATCCGCTCCGGTCGTAATGTTGAAGGGAATGCCGGAACTCGCGATCAGGAAAGGGCTGACGCGAAATCCCTTCGGCAGGCCGATCGTTCCACCCATAAACACACGGTTGCGGATATCAAACGTGGCCCGGCCATAATCAAGCGAGATGTTGCCGGGCACGGAGGGAAACGTGTTCGCACCGGAGGTATCGCTGTCGGAATAGTTCAGCACGTAATAACCAAAAACGGAAAGTTTTGCTCCCATGCGCACGCTGCCGTTTACGATGACCTGGTTCTGCTTGAACGTTCCTTCGGATTGATACTCATAAATATTATTATTGCCATCTGGGCGGACTCCCGTAATGGGATCTGCCGGGTTCAAACTCTCGGTGTAGAACTGATGATCGCCCCGTGAATTGAGATACGTGACTGCTATATTTGCGGCCTTTGTCAGTTGACGCTCAAGCGTAACTCCGGTCTGGATCGTGTAGGGGGCGTGCAGGTTTGGATTGTATTGATAAATGGTGTTGGTCGGATTCGTGGGCAGCTGGACATTCGTCAGGAAGAATTCAGGATTGGTAACCTGGTAACTCGATTGAACGACACCGTTGAATCGCACCTGGTTCAGGACTTCGTTGTACAAGAATCGATCGTAAAACATGCCAAAGCCGGCTCGAAGGACAGTCTTCGGAGGATTCTTCGCGTTTCCGCCAATGCCCCAGGCAATACCGAGGCGCGGCGCAAAATCACTGCTGTTGGCGAGATCGTTCTGCGTTTCCCAGCGCAGCCCGTAACTGACCGTGACGTTCTGACGGAGTTTCCAGTCGTCCTGGGCAAACAGTGCGCCATCAACGACAGTCACCCCGGACTTCGGAGTGCCCACGGTCTGGGTGTAATAGCTTGCGCCTCCGCCAAGCGCCTGAATCTCCGGGATGCTCAGGCCGTTATACAGGCCCACCTCGGTAATCTGATAGGCCTCAATTGGGGAGATCTGGCAATTGTTTGTCGGAATCGGGATGCAACCCGGAAGCAGCCTCGAACCGAACGTATAGGTGCCGGAGAAATTCGAAGTGGTCGTGTTGGTGTCGCCTGTCGAGCGAATTCTTCCACCAAACTTCAATGCATGCTTACCGCGATTGTAGTAGGTAATATTTTGCAGTTCGTAATGGTTCTGCACATCGGTGGTCTTGCTGGTGGATCCGCTGCCATTCCCGACAAATGCACCCCCGACGCTCACGGTCGGGCCGAGGTTGAGGGGTGTGGTTTCTGAATTGTCACGAATGTACTGGAAACGGACTTCGTTGATGAGATGGGCGCCAATGATCTGCGTATCTGTAACCTGAAACGTGTTTTCAGTCTCGTAATCGTTGACACCGTATTCCGGCAGATCAAATTGGCCGACGTTGTCATTTTGCTCGGTGTTCCGGAAGAATTGATAGCGTACGGTCAGAGAATTGTTCGGCGTGAGCTGATAGTCGATCCGGGGGCTGAGATTGGTTCGATTCTGCGGGTTTCCGACGGTAACACTGTAGTTCGGAATGATGTCGAAGGTCGGTGCAGGACCGAGAACTGTTCCGTTGAAAATCGCCAAGTTCCCAATGTCGCGTTGCTCCAGGTTGAAAAAGAATGAAGATTTCTTGTTGATCGCGCCGCCGATACTGGCACTGTACTGCGTTGACTGATAGCTCGGGAAGCTCCCGCCTGGACCGGGCTCGGCTTCAAACGGATTTCGAGAGTTGAAGTAGGAGGAATTGCCACTCACCAGTAACTGACCGTGGAGACTGTCGGTACCGGGCTTGGTAAAGACTTCAATGCGGCCATATCCCAACTTGTCATATTCAGCAGAGAAGGGGTTTTGATTGATGCGAATTTCGCGGATCGATGCCTTGGGCGGCAACTGCCCACCGGTAAACCCGTCGATGTAAATCTGTCCACCGTTTGGCCCGGCCGAAGGGCCGGCCAGCGCTTGCAGTTCGCTCTGAAGCTCATCCGGATCATCTGAAAGCGCATCAAGATCTTTTCCCTGCATGACGATGGTGTTGGCATTGTTCGATGGATCGACGTCCACGTTGGTCGAACTGTCATTCACAATCACTTTTTCCTGCTGCACTTCGATGGTCATCTGGATGTTGATGCGAGCAGTTTGCCCGGCAGCGACAACGAGACCTTCTTTTGTGAAGAGAGCAAAACCCTTTGCGATGGCCTTAACCTGATACGTGCCAGGCGGCACGTCTTTTATTTCGAACATGCCATCTTTCGCGGTTGCTGCACCCTTTGAATCGCCGTTGCTGTTCGTGGCAATAATTGTCGCGCCCTCAATTCCGGCCGAAGAAGGATCGGTGACCTGTCCGCGCAATATGCCGGTCGGCGTCTGGGCCTCAGCCACGCCCAGCAGGAGCAAGAACAGAAATGAAAAGATACACGCGAGGCGGACTATCGTTTTGGAGAACCTGGTATTCATTCGATCCTTAACTTCCTTCAATTAAATTGATTTTGGCTTAGAGCCTTGTCTATTGTGTTCCGGCATCGCCCCCGCCATTATTGAGGCTCCACGGTTGCAGGATCGAGGACGCTTGCCCCTGTGGAGATGCCTGCAAAATAGGCTCAACCCCGCCAACAACGGTGATTGCGGAAAGATTTGCATCTGTTGAGGAAGACGCAGCCACGACCAGCACTGCATCGCCCTTTTGAAACTGATTGAGACTGGAAGCCGGTAGGCGGCTGAGCATTTGCTGCATGTCGCCGCGACCGCCGCCGGCGCCCGGCCCCCTGCTGGCGGACGTTGCACCGCCACCCGGTCCTGTTGGCCCGCCAGTCGGTCCCGCAGCCGGAGTAGCAATCGCTGCGCCAGGCTGGGATGCCGTTCCCTGGGGCACTCCCCCTGCGGATGCAGTTTTTAAACGAACGGCAATCATCTGCGCCATTTGCGGCGGTAATTTTCGCATCTGCGTATCTGGCCCGACGTGTATGGTAACCGTCTTATTGCTCAGAAGATCCGCCACAACAAATGTGCTAGCCGCGCCGTCCATCGAAGAAATCGTTCCAGACACATTACGGAAGGAACCGGTGACAATCTCATCTGCGATGAAGCTATTCCCATCATCGCTTTTGGTTCCACGGGCACGAAGCTGATCGCCAGACTTGATCTCCGGAAATGAGCTCGCTTTTGCGTCATCAAATTTTACCGAGCCCGGAGCATAGCGACGCAGAATCGTCGCCTTCGAAACACTGATCGAGACATCTTTGGGCCCGGATCCGGACATCGTGCCGATCGTAATCGTTTCGTTCGCGGCATCTACACTCTTCACCAGGCCACCAATACCGTGCTTTTGCCATTCTTCCTGATCATGCGCTTTTTTCTGGTCGAGGTCTGCCTTCTTCATGGCAATCACGGTGGCGGCGACAAAAACCCCGGCATCATCGCCTCCTTTTCCGCGAACCAGAATGCGATCACCGACTTGCAGATCACTCACCTGTATGACGACTGCCTCTTTCAAATCCTTGGACCCTGGAGGCACGCGTAGATACTTCACCTCCGTGCCGAGTTGGACCTTGACCTCGGCGCCAGCCTCCGTACTTAATACAATCGAGTTCTCGCCGATGCTCTTGATTGTTCCGACTGCGGCGGGGGCTTTTGCTGGCGGAGCCTGCGCCAGGGCCGTGACGAGTTCCGATCGGGTTAGAAGGAAGAGGAACGTTATCGCTACAAGAATGTTCAAGCAGCGAATAATGTGTCCCGAACGGATTTTCGACGAATTTCTCTTCACATGTGTTCTTCCCATTTGGCACTCCTGAAGTTCCATCTCTCTGCGGGGCACGGGAAAGGCAGTTGGCTCGCAAAATAAACAAAACTCTGGTTCTTAGACGCATCCAAAGGGATTTTTAGTTACAACGCATTCACAAATAAGTCCGTCCGCACTAGACACCGATCGTATTTCCTCGCTCATCGACGTCAATTTCAAGCGCGCGAGGCACCTTCGGAAGTCCCGGCATCAACATCATGTCTCCCGAAATTGCCACCACAAATCCGGCCCCGGAAGACAGTGAAGCGTCCGTAATTGTCAGCTTCCAGCCGCTCGGAGCGCCATGCAATTTCGGATTGTCAGATAAGGAGTATTGCGTTTTCGCGATACAGACTGGCGACTGACCAAAGCCCCATTTTGTGAAATCGTCCAGTTTTTCCCTGGCTTTTTCCGCAACGGCGACTCCGTCTGCACCGTAGACGCACGTGGCCACCTTGTTGATTTTTTCTTCGAGCGTGTCGGTCAGAAGGTACGCTGGCCGTGCTTCGACATTGGGATTCTTTTCAATGAGATCAACAACGGTACGCGCCAGACGCTCTGCACCCTGACCGCCGTTTGCAAACGACGTGTGCGTGGCGCTCGCGACATTGCGCTCGGTGCAATAAACTGTCAGGCGATCGAGGTCCTTTTCGGTATCGGTTGGGAACTGATTGATCGCAACAACGACCGGCAGTTCGAATCTCTTTAGGATGCGCAGGTGCTGTTCGAGATTGGGCAGGCCTTTTTCGAGATCACCCTCGCCTTGATTCTTCAGACTTTGTACGGTTGTGACCAGAACCGCAACGGCGGGACTGATCCTGGTCCTCGGAAAGACGATATCGATGTATTTTTCGGCACCGAGGTCGGCAGCGAAACCGGCTTCATTGACGACGTAATCCGCAAGCCGCAGCCCCATGTCTTGGGAAATGATGCTACTCGTGCCGTGCGCGATATTTCCGAACGGACCGGCATGGACGAGAGCTGGAGTTCCCTCGACAGTCTGAACCAAATTCGGTTGTATCGCCTCGGCGAGGAGGGCCATCATAGCGCCTACCGCCTTTAGGTCTCGCGCGAAAATGGGATTTCCAGTGCGCGAAATACCGACCAGGATATTGCCAAGTTGCTGGCGCAGGCCCGACAGGTTCTTCGCTAACGCTACGATCGCCATGATTTCGGAGGCAGCGGTTATGACAAAAGAACCCCGATGTTCCACACCGATTTTCCTGCTTCCTGCTCCGACCACGATTTGACGGAGTGCGCGATCGTTCATGTCCATGGTGCGCGGCCACGGGATCCGTTCCGGATCCAAATTCAATTCGTTGCCGTGAAAGATGTGAGAGTCAACAAGCGCGGACAAGAGATTGTGTGCGGAAGAGATCGCGTGGAAATCCCCGTGGAAATGAAGGTTGATCTTGGAGCCTGGCTCGAGCGTCGATGCTCCGCCACCTGCTGCACCCCCCTTCATTCCGAAAACAGGGCCAAGGGATGGCTCGCGGGACGTAATGATTGCGTGTTTGCCAATCCTTCTAAGGCCCTGCGTGAGTCCGATGGATGTTACTGTCTTGCCCTCACCGCTCGCGGTAGGGGTCGTGGCCGTCACGAGAATCAATTTACCTTTTCGGGGAAATGCCGGGTCATCCAGTAGCCCGAGGTTTATTTTGCCGCCGTACGGGCCAATCTGCTCGAAATACGCCGGTGGTAAATCGAGCTTTTGGGCGATTTCGCCAATCGGCCGGGGGAGATTAGGCATAAATCCGCTCTAGAAAAGGCATCCTTTCGCGATTTCGACCCGAATTGTTCCCTTATCGGATGCCTCGAAGTGATCTTTAGGCTCACGTGAGAGACGGCAATGCAGTTCCTCGACATTATAACGGTTGGAGAACGCGGCTGCTCGTCTCAGGGATTTTTCGTATCGTGTTTTGATTCACACAACAGAAACCTATTTGGGTTAAACTACACCTGTAGCGCAGGCAGAATTCGCTTCGCGCTAAACCTTCAAGAACCGGCAACGATCGATTCACCGCCCGCCCCCGTGACTCTCGTTACCACAAATGAGCAGCGAGGTCCTATGACAACTACAGTTCATGCGATTCAGGCGCTCAGTGCTTTTGGAAAAGCACGATCCACCGTACAAGGAACGCCGTTAAGTCCCGAGGAGTTGCGCAAGACGGATGCCTATTGGCGTGCCTGTACTTACTTGATTCTGGGCATGCTCTATTTGCAGGAAAACCCGTTATTGCGAGAACCGCTCAAGCCGGAACACATCAAAAATCGCCTGCTGGGTCATTGGGGATCGAGCCCGGGACTCTCCTTTATCTACCTCCACCTCATGCGCCAGATCAAAAAATATGACCTCGATATGATATTCCTCGCAGGGCCAGGCCATGGCGCTCCGGGTGTGCTGGCTCCGGTCTACCTCGAAGGCAGTTACACGGAAATTTATTCCGACAAGTGTGAAGATGAAGACGGCATGCGGGAGTTCTTCAAACAGTTCTCCTTTCCCGGAGGAATTGGCAGTCACTGCACGCCGGAAACACCGGGCTCGATCCATGAAGGCGGCGAACTTGGCTATGTTCTCTCGCATGCGTGCGGGACGGCATTTGATAATCCGGAACTGATTGTGGCTGCCGTCGTTGGGGACGGAGAATCGGAAACGGGTCCTCTGGCCACTTCCTGGCATATCAATAAATTCCTGAGTCCGGTTCGTGATGGTGCGGTTCTGCCGATCCTGCATCTGAATGGATACAAGATCAACAATCCGACCGTGCTTGCACGAATCAGCCACGAAGAACTGGAAAGTTTGATGCGTGGATATGGGTGGAACCCCTATTTCGTCGAGGGTTCCGATCACGAAAGCATGCACCAGGCTATGGCGGCGACGACCGAAATCTGCGTAACGGAAATAAGGAACATTCAGGCGGAGGCAAGATCAACGGGGGTAGCGGATCGTCCGCGTTGGCCCATGATCGTGCTGCGTTCGCCCAAAGGCTGGACCGCACCTGCATCAATCGATGGCCACAAAATCGAAGGATTCTGGCGAGCTCATCAGATTCCACTGACTGGAGTAAAGAACAATCCCGCGCACCTGAAATTGCTCGAAGACTGGATGCGCAGTTACAAGCCGGAGGAACTGTTCGATCCATCCGGCAAACTCGTTCCCGAATTGAAGGAAATGGCTCCAGCAGGAACGCGACGCATGGGTTCCAATCCCCATGCGAACGGCGGCAAACTGAAACGGTCCTTGCGCCTGCCGGACTATCGCGAATACGGGCTGAAGGTCGAGAAACCCGGCGTTCAGCAGGCCGAGAATACACCTCCCCTCGGGAAATATTTGCGGGACGTCATGAAGCTGAACATGCAGAATTTCCGCGTATTTGCTCCTGACGAGAATACCTCGAACAAACTCGACGATATTTACGCGGTCAGCAAAAAGTTCTGGATCGAGGACCGGTTCCCGGAGGATGACGATGGCGGCGAATTGGCAACAAACGGCCGCGTCATCGAAATGCTGAGTGAGCACACGGTCGAAGGGATGCTCGAAGGCTATTTGCTCAGCGGAAGACACGGATTCATTTCATCCTACGAATCGTTCGTTCACGTTATCGATTCGATGTTCAATCAGCACGCAAAATGGCTCTCGATTTGCAACAACTTGTCCTGGCGAGAGAATATTGCATCTCTCAATTTGTTGATAACGTCCACGGTCTGGCGGCAGGATCACAATGGTTTCACACACCAAGATCCGGGCTTTCTGGACGTGGTGGTGAACAAGAGCGCCGCGGTCACGCGCATCTATCTTCCACCCGATATAAACTCCCTTCTCTCCGTTGCCAATCACTGCCTGCGCAGCGAAAACTATGTAAACGTGATCGTCTGCGATAAACAGATGCATATTCAATATATGGATATGAAATCGGCGATTCAGCATTGCACCAAAGGAATTGGAATCTGGGATTGGGCCTGCAACGACCAGGGTTCCGAACCGGACGTGGTCATGGCGTCAGCAGGAGACATCCCCACCCAGGAAGCGCTGGCCGCGATCGTCCTGCTCCGCGAGGAATTCCCGGACGTCAAGATTCGATACGTCAATGTGGTTGATCTGTTTAAATTACAGCCGCCGAAAGATCATCCGCACGGACTTTCCGACCGTGATTTCGATTCCCTGTTCACCGTTGACAAGCCGGTAATCTTTAATTTCCACGGTTATCCCTGGCTGATTCATCGACTGGCCTATCACAGGACGAACCATGAAGGACTGCATGTGCGAGGGTACAAGGAGAAAGGCAACATCAACACCCCGATGGAACTTGCAATCGAAAACGAAATCGACCGTTTTAGCCTGGCAATTGATGTAATCGATCGTGTGCCAAGACTGCAGAAGATCGGTGTGCACGCAAAAGAAAAATTTCGCAACAAGCAGATTGAATGCGTGAACTACGCCCATGAACACGGCACGGACGAGCCGGCGGTGGCGTCCTGGACCTGGCCCTACTAAAACATGAACGTCCTGGTGCTCAACTCGGGAAGTTCTAGCCTGAAGTTTCAACTGATTGTTACCGATCGCGAGCATATTCGGGACAATCGAGATGAACGCGTCTGCCGGGGTATTGTCGAGCGCATCGGCGGAGAAGCGATCGTCACGGTGGAAACCGAGAAGATGCCGCGCCAGAAATTTACGGCATCACTCGCCGACCTGCCATCGGCGCTCGACTATCTGATTCGCTGGATTTCGTCAGACAAATCGGGCATCAAGCAGATTCAGAGTCCTGCTGATTTTCATGCGGTCGGTCATCGCGTAGTGCACGGCGGAGAGACGTTTACCGAGTCGGCGATCATTACGGACAAGGTTCTGGAAGGCATCGAGGACTGCATTGACCTAGCTCCGCTGCACAATCCGAATAACGTCAAATGCATTATCGCTGCGCGTCAGATCCTCGGTCCGAAGGTTCCGCAAGTGGCCGTGTTTGATACCGCCTTTCATCATTCCCTGCCCGAGCAAGCGTACTTATATGCCGTGCCGTATCACCTTTACCGGCGTCACCATATCCGCCGTTACGGCTTTCACGGCACCTCGCATCGCTATGTGGCCTATCGGTATCGGGTCATGTGCAATTTAACGAGAGAGCAAACCCACGTCATTACGCTGCACCTCGGGAACGGCTGTTCTGCGGCGGCCATCCGAGCCGGGTATCCGGTCGACACCTCAATGGGCATGACGCCGCTCGAGGGCCTGGTGATGGGGACGCGTTCAGGCGACCTGGACCCCGCGATCGTCAACTTGATTGCGACGAAGGAAGGCCTGTCCCCGCATGAAGTCGAAATGCTGCTGAACACCCAGTCGGGGTTGCTCGGCATTTCCGGGCTGACCAACGACATGCGGGTACTGCAACAGGAGCTGACCGAACACGACGATCGTCGCGTGCGGCTGGCCATCGAGATCTTCGCGTACCGGGCGCGAAAGTATATTGGCGCGTTTTTGGCATGTATGGGGGGAGCGGATGCGGTGGTCTTTACTGCCGGAATCGGTGAGAATTCTGCCGAGATTCGGTCGCGCATCTGCACCGGCATGGAGTGGGCGGGACTACGGCTGGATCCTCAGAGAAATGAAACGGCATCTGGCACGGAAGCGCAAATCACCACGGACGATTCCAAATTGAAGGCTTTCGTGATCCCGACGGACGAGGAGTTGTTGATCGCACGCGATACCGTCCGTTGCATTGCTGGTGAACAGCACCCCTCCTGAAGTAAAATCTGCCTGAAAAATGCCGGTCGCGCGATGGATCTGATCTGATCTCAAAGAAGCTGGCATTGCGCTGCCTTCTGAAAAGCTGATTTCGAAGTAAGCTCGTGCGAGAACCCGACCTGTGCCGTCACGGAGGCTGCCATGTTTCACGACCTGATGAACCACCCGATCCTTTTTTTTACAATCTCTACGTTTATCTTGTGGATGGCCGCCGTAGCAGGAACTTTCCTGCGAAACAGCCGTTGGCAGATTCAGGAAGAGGAGCGGGAGGACTTCGGTTTGGTGGTGACGGCTTCGCTGACCCTGCTCGGACTGATCATCGGGTTCACTTTCTCGATGGCGATGACCCGCTATGATCAACGGAAAAATTACGAAGAAGCGGAAGCGAATGCGATCGGTACGGAATATGTTCGCGCGGATCTGTTGCCCCCGGCAGCGGCCCAGAAAGTACGTACTCTGCTGAAGACCTATACCGAAGATAGGGTCGATTTCTATGAGGCCGAGCGGCGCGACCTCAAGGAAATCAACGCCAAGACCGCGCAACTTCAGAATGACTTGTGGAGCATAGTGCAGGTTTCAGCCCAGGCGAACCCGACGCCAATCACCATGCTTGCCGTAGCCGGAATGAACGATGTCCTGAATTCGCAGGGCTATACGCAAGCTGCGTGGTGGAATCGCATTCCTACGGCGGCATGGATTCTCATGATCTCAATCGCCCTCTGTTGCAACGTGTTGATCGGATATTGGTCACAACCGGCGAAACCAAAGCACGGCCGGTTTCTCGTTTTCTCACTGATTATCTCGATCGCTTTTCTGCTGATTGCTGATATTGAAAGCCCGCGGGGCGGGGTGATTCGGGTCATTCCGCAAAACCTGCAAAGTGTTCTGGATTCTCTGACTAGACAGTAAACGAAGGCAAACCCTACAGAATCTGGTTGAATTCCAATCGTTCGCCGTCGGGCCCCAGAATCATAAAGTACTTACACCCATCCTTCCAGAACGGCAGAAACACCGGTTCTGGCTCGAGGATCGTGAATTCGGCCTTCTTCAGTTTCGCAAAGGCATCATCAATATCGTCCACATCGAACGCAATGTGATCGATGTGACCGTCCCCGCGGCTTCGGATCGCATCCAGCCCAGCCTCGGGCATTTGATACAGCTCCAGGATGGTTTTCCCATTCTGCATCATCGTGACCACACCCCGGCCACTCTTATGCTCAAACCCTGAACCCATGACATTCACAAAACCCAGTCTTTCGTAAAACGCTTCCGAAACCTTCACGTCTGTCACGGGCAACCCGACATGCTGAAGAAAATTCAGTTTGAGATCCACAGACACTCCCGTCACCTCGTTCTGGCGTAATGCACCTTCCGAAATGACTTTGGACTGTTTTGCGAAAGGGCGCAAGTGTGTTAGGACCGGTCTTTCGGGAATGCACCGTGACAGCAAAACCTTGCCGAAGGAGAACCTTGCCCATCCGCTCGATCAGGCAAACCAGGAAAGGATTTGAGAGAGGGTCGCGGGTGCGCCAGAGACCGTACCCCGAGGAATCGTGGAGGAGATCGCCACAGCCTCGTTGTGATTCTCGAACCAGACGAGGAACATGGATTCGTCGGCTCCTGGCAGGCGTTGCTGATTGATCCAGTTGTAATAGGCGCCCATGTCGCCGTCCATGAGGGAACCCAGCGGATCAAGCTCGAGAGGGGTATGGCTCGGGGAAAGCAGTTCACTCATGGGCTTTTGCCGCTGACGGGGAGCAAAGCGCACCAGGAGTGTCGCCGGTTGAGCGCGACGAAGCGCTTCGCGTGCTGCCCACTGCGTGAAACTTGTACTGAAAATCTGTGTTCCGGAGCCTTCCGTAAGGAGCCGGACTTCGAACCGATCGAGGACGGCATCCTTCGAATTGGGCACTCCGAGGTCAGCGGGGCGCAATTGCGCCATGGAACTGCGCAGCGCTTCTGGGCCAACGCCGGCCTTTCTCGTTTCGGCCTGAATCTTTGCCAACAGAGCCGTGCGCACGGGCTCGAGAGCGGCATAGGTTACACATGTAATTCCGGGGTCATGCGGTAGTTCCTGGCCGCCGTCAATATACCAGTGCGCATAGGGCGCGGGGTTCGTTTTCGCGCGTGCGGCCACAGCATCAAGCAGGTGTTGCACGCCATCGCCCGGAACAACCGCCGTGAAGTACGCGCCGTGGGGGCGCAGCTTTCGAAACAGTGGTTCCGGCGAAGCGGTGTCAACACCCTGTCCGATGATGGCGATGCCCATTCGGCGTTGTGCCGGAGGTTCGCTCGAAACCGATTGCTGAAGGCGATCTGAATAACCGATGGCTGCCTGACGAAACGCGTCCATCTGGTGAGTAGTCCAGAGATAGGCCGAAAAGTGTTCGACAAACTGCGCGGGTGAGCCTACCCAATCGAATTGTTCGAGTTGCGGGGAAATTTGAATTACCGAAAATTCCCGGAACCATTCTTTATTCTGCTGACCGGAAAGAGACTGAAGGTTAGCGAGTTCTTTCTCGAGAGATTTACGCTCGGCAGGAAATTTGTAATCGAAATCGATGACTTCCTTCAAAAGGTTTGGCAGAAAGCTGAGTGGCAATCGCTGGAACGTACCGAGGTACTGGGCGGCCAGGGCCTTTGCCTCCGGCGGGTAATGCTGGAACTGTTCCAATTTTAGTTCTGAAGGCAGCATGAAATCACAACAGCTCCGAAATCGGTTTGCCCTTTGAAAACGTCGGCGAAAATCCCATCATCGAGCCGAGCGTAGGCACGAGGTCCGTGCTATCGACGGCGCGGTCCGAGACAGCGCCCTGACGTATGCCCGGGCCCAAGGCCATCATCCAGGTCGTTCGGGAGAGAACATCCCCGGTGCGATGGTGCTGGAATCCATTTCCCCCGGAATCCTCATCGCTATCACGTCCAAAGTCGGGAAGGATAATCATCGTGGTTTTGCCTGCATACTCCGGTTCACTCTGAACGGCATTCCACAGCTCAGCGCAAAGGCGGTCGGTGCGCCGGATGCCTTCAATATACAGGGAGTAGGCACCGGCATGGGCAATGTCGATATCATGCATCGTGACCCACAGCAGGCTCGGAGCGAGTTGCTTCATTAATTGACGAACCAGATAGACGGATAGTTCGTCGGGACTTGAAAGAGTTCGCGCGTGCGTCTTGAAGTCATCGACAGAGAGGCTCAAAATTCTTTCCATTTGCTCGAGTTCGAAGGTATTTCCACCGAGCGTTGGGGCAGTCATGGGAGTCTCATAACTGTCGCGCAACAAGTGACCATAATCGACTCCATTTGATGAGGCTGCGCTCAGCAAATACTTTGGCAGAATCACTCTTGCACCGGAGCCGGGGCCAAAGGAGCGATTACTGCTCTCCCCGATGCGATTGAAGCCGTTGCTGGGTGCCACAACCCAGCAATCGGAAGCGGGCCGTTTAAGATCCCTGCGGAAATATTCGAATACCGTGGGGGACTCGGGCGGGAGCGAGGCAAAGTTGTTGATGGTTTCGTAGGCGCCTGTCGCGAGACTGGCGGTCGCCACGTAATGCCCGAGAATGCCGCGGTTAACGACTTGCGTGAAGAAGGTCGATTGAGGAATCAGTTCCTTCATGAGGTGCGGTATGTTTTCCTGGCCTTCGGGGGCAAAGGTCTCCTGGTCTCTCGCCCCTCCGCCGAATGTAATGACGATCACTTTTCTTTTTGGCGACGGCGTTGCTCCAAACGTGAAGGAGTTATGCAAGAAGCTGGTTTGGAGGGCCATTCCCGCTCCGGCGCGCAAAAACTCACGACGCGTGAAGGCCAGCTGCCGGGCAAGATCCTGAGGATTGGACCGCGGGTTACCCGCTAAACCCAGCTGTTGGAACGAATTGGCAATTTCGAATTGTCGTCTCATCTCTAGTAGCAATGATTCGCTAGAACGTATGCCCCGGCGTTCACATTGTCAAGAACGTGCAATCGACGGGATCCGCCACCTCGTCAACTCCCTGTTCGGGCCGGCCATCGATCACTGCTTCGCCGGGGATCCCAGCTGTTCGGAATAGACGAATTGCCGAATTTCTGCTCGCTGTTTTTCAAGTTCCGACAGATGCTCCGCCCGCAATTGCTGGTAGATCTTGATCTCCTCCTGAGCTTTCTCTTTCTCGCCCAGCCGAACGTAGGCCTGCCCCAACCGGTAATGCACATCAGCCAAATCCGGATTCAGTTCCCTGGCTTTTACATAATACGGTACTGCTTCTGTATACTTGCGCTCATCGGAATATAGGTTCCCGAGTTGCAGTTGCGCTTCGGCCACGTCGGGATCAAGAGCAATCGACTTTTTCAGTAGCGCTTCGACCTGTGTAAGGTCAACATCGGGATCTTGAGCGCGCTTCCCTTTCCAGAGGCCGAGGGCATAGTAATAGAAAGCTCTGCCATTTGTCGGCTGCAACTCGGTAAAGCGTCGGAAGCGTTCAATAACTTCACTCGATTGGCTGGGAGAGCTGTCGAATGCGCGCGATAGAAATGGATAGAGACGCGGATCGGCCGGAGTAAGGTCGGCGGCCCGGAGCAACGCTTTGACCGCGTCGTCGTACTTGCCGAGCGAATAGTAGGCCATGCCAAGGCCAATTTCCATTCGCGAGGATTCTGGATGAAGTTCGACGCCTTGTCGGTAAACCTCGATGGCTGGTTCAAGTGTGCGATGCAGCAGCAGCTCACTGCCCCAATCAAACAGATTGCTTTCGCTGGGATCCATGTGAGCCGCTTTTTCGAATTCATTCGCTGCATCGACGAATTTGCCATCCTTTTCCTCCACTTCGCCGAGCAGATTGTGGAGTTCTGCAGTGTCTTTGCGTGCGAGCAGCCCTTGCAGTAGCTGACGAGCGTCTTTCAGGCGTCCCGTTAGCAAATACGCGAGCGCCAGGTCATAGCCGTTGTCGTAAGCTGTAGGATCAATCCGTTCGGCGCGCTCGAGAAAAGGAATTGCACCTGTGAGCTTATTGCTGCGGGCATAGAATTCACCGAGATTATGGTTGCTCTCGTAGTCTTCCGGGGCAAGGGCAACTGCCTTCTTGAATTGGGCTTCAGCGAGATCAGCCTTGCCCTGCAACATCAAGCTGTTGCCAAGATTGTTGTGGGCGGTGGCTGAATTCGGATTGAGACGTGCGGCCCGGTCAAGATGCTCGTATGCCTTATCGTTCAAGGATTCAGCAGCGTAAACGAGGCCAAGAAGCTCGTGTACCTCAAAACTCTGCGGCACCTCGCGAACCAGCTTCTCCAGCCGTTCAGCAGCGTCGGGGTATTTGCCCTGATCGTACAAGGCAACAGCTGACTTGAACTCGCGATCAAGGTCCCCCTGCTGTCCCAGGGCGTCTGAAGCCGGAGGAACACAGGCAAAAACAGCCATCAGTAGGGATGCCATGAACCATTTCCTGAGAATCACGATGATTTTATGGTAGCACTGGATCACAACCAGAATCCGAGGTCCAAAAAAAAGCCGGAAAGAAGCTTCCTTCGAAGCACCTTTCCGGCGGGGTGTTGGGGGTAAATTAGAAGAGCAACTTCAGTGCAAACTGGATCTGCCGCGGATCATAAGGCGCATCGCGCGTAGAGCCGATTTCACCGAAGTTAGCGCTCGTAAAGTTGGTTGCACCGGAAATGGCCACAACGCCGTTTCCCCCAAATCCCGGTGCGTTAAAGTTCGGATGGTTTGCGATGTTGAATATTTCCGTCCTGAATTGCAACATCACCCGCTCTGTGATTGAGAAGTTCTTAAAGATCGAGAAATCCAATCTGTGGAACCCAGGTCCCGGAACTTGCGTGATGCCTCCAAGGGCCGCAACCCCTGTCAGAGGAATGCAACCGGTCGGCGTATTGGTCGGGACACCGCCTGGTCCAAGAATGCAGGGTTGATTAAACGCCGCCGGGTTTCCAAACCAGCTGATGAGTCCGTTGGCGTCTGTATGGAGTCCCAATTTCGGAGATTGGCCCGGTACGGGGATTGCGCCGCAGCCGAGACCCGAAGCCGTGCTGCTCGGACAAGTGATCGTGATTGGCTGCCCGTCCTGAAGGGTCATGATCCAGTTAATGCTCCAGCCGCCGACGATCTGGTTCGTCACTCCGTGTGCATCGGAGAAGAACTTCTGCCCTTTACCGAACGGTAGATCATAGGAACCGCTGAAGTGGAACACGTTCCTGATGTCGAAAGACGCCAGACCATAATCCGGGTGGATTCCGAAGACACCTGGGGCACGGTAATTCGATAAGCTTCCGTTGTTGAGCAGGTCAAAGGCGTCTGAAAGCGACTTCGAGTAGGTGTAGGTCGCGAGCAATTGGAGACCGTTCCCAAATCGCTTTTCGAGCTTTGTCTGCAGACCGTTGTAGCCGCTGTTTCCTTCGGTGGCTGCGTAACTGGCATTGCGGCTAAAGTCAGGATACGGAACAAGGGATAGCGGAGCAGCATTCACGTTTGTGACCGAGGAAACGTTATTGCTGCCCGGGAACACTTCGAGATGGCGCGCAAAGGATCCCACGTAGGCGACCTGCGCCGACAACGTCGGAGTGAGCTGATATTGCACGGTGAGGTTCGCCCCCATCGAGTACGGCGTCTGGTAATTGTACTGAATGCCGCGCAAGGTCAAGCCCGATGCATTGACGAGCAAGGGATCCAGTGGGGTGCAGGAAAATCCTGTTTCAAACGTCGCCGATCCGCCGGGCCCGGCCGTCGAGCAGCCCGGGAAAATCAGAGGGTTCGAGCTGTTTGGCGGGTTGAACGAGAAGTTGAACTGGAAGGGATAGTTTTCGCCGAGGTTTGGAGAATAACCACGATTCTCAAATCCATTATAGAAAATACCCCATCCACCGCGTACGACGAGCTTTGGAGTTGCCTGGTAGGCAAATCCGATGCGAGGCGCAAAATTGTTGAGCTGCGAGCGCCCCAAGCCCTTGCCGTAGACATTGCTGTTTGAGACACCGATGCCGTCCTGAGCGAGCAAGCTCAGGAAGCTTGGTGACAGGGTGTTCATCGCGTTCGTCCCACCGGCAATGAGGTAGACCGGACCTTGCAGCCCGAGGATCGAACCATCGGGAACGAAATTAGCCTGGGCGCCATGGTGCTCATACACCTGACCGAAGAAGTCATACCGGAGGCCAAGGTTGATAGTCAGCTTCTGGCTGAGCTTGTAATCATCGTTTACGTAAATTCCCCAGTAGTTCTTGCCGTTGTCCGTTTCAGAGATATTGGACAGATAGACCTGGCTCGAACCACCAACGTAATCAACTCCGCCCGGCACACTTGAAAGCGTGGGCGTAAGCAGGAAGTCGGCACGCCCCGTATTACCGTTATTGGAGTTTGTGAGATCGGTGAATGCGCCGTTGTAGTCGTACTCACCACGCGACCAGGGTGGCTGCAACGTGGAGAATTTGACGTGTTGATAGTTAAATCCCATCTTGAACGTGTGCTTCGAGAAGATTTTCGTGAGGTCGTCGGTAAGTTGGAATGTGGAGGTGACTTCGTCAGACGGCAAAAATGCGTTGCTACCCAAGGTGGCAAGACCGTTGATAGCGAAAGCGGGTAGGCCGCCGTTGAGCGTTGTCTGTGGAACGTCCTGAATCCCGTAGGTAAGCGGAATATTCGTCAGATTGCTGGCCTCTGGTGAGGACCGGGTGGTGTGCAAGTAGTTGAAACCGACACGCGCTTCGTTAATCAGGGTCGGTGAAAAGGTGTGTGTGTATCCGATTGCCGTCTGCTGCGCGTTTGCGGTCTGATTCCCCTGCTGGAAACCGCCGCCGTCTGGTACGCCACCAAAAATACTGGGAATAAACTGTGGATCGTCCACATAGCTGAAACGGAAGAACAACGTGTTCTTCTCATTGATGTTCGCGTCCATGCGGGCGTCGAAGGAATTGCTGTGCTCGTAAAGTTTGGGCGAGTTCGCGTAATTGTTGAACAGATTGCCATTGGTTGGATTCGGATACAATTTCATCAGTGCGACTGCATTCATATCCAGGCGGCCCAACGGGATCTGGTTCAGGTTGCAAGCGGCGACCGCTGTGCCACTGAAATTCGTCGTGCCCAACGGGCAGGTACCAGACCCGAAAGACCCGAATGGATCACGCACATAACCGGTCGTCGTCGCAGTGAGTCCGGTCACCGGGTCGGTTGCCCCAGCCACGACCGGTCGCGTGGATGCAGGGTCCAGAATCGTTCCAGCGGGAAGGGTTCGGCCCAGGTAATCCGTGCCAGGGGTACTGTTCGCTTGTCCCGTGATTAGATCCAGAAAATTGGTATAACCGCTCGAACTCTCGGCAAGGGTCGGAACCGAACCTGTCAAGACCGTTCCCTGGACACGACGCAGTCCCTGGTAATCGCCGAAGAAAAACAGTTTGTTCTTGCCGTTGATCACGTGAGGAATAACGACTGGACCGCCCAGGGTGACGCCGAATTGATTCTGTTGCAAGTCACCTTTTTTAATTCCGCCAGCATTTTCAAAAAAGTCGGCTGCGTCAAGATGATCATTGCGGAAAAATTCCCATGCGGAACCGTGTAACTCATTGGTACCAGACTTGATGGTTGCGTTCAAAACGGCGGCGCCGGATCGGCCATACTGAGCGCTAAAACTAGAAGTCTCCACCGAAAATTCCTGCACCGCGTCGACCGGAGGTAGTACGACGAAATTCGTCCCGTTAAGGAAGTCGACCGTGTCGGAGTTGTTGTCGATGCCGTCCAGGAGATAATTATTCTGTGCTGGGCGCAATCCATTGGCAGAAAATGCTCCGCTCGCCGCGTTGCCCCGCGTATCGGCCTGCGGGGTGTTCACGCCGGCGCCAAGTTGAGCGAGAAAGGTGAAATTGCGACCGTTCAGCGGGAGATCGTTGACTTCCTTGCTATCCACGACCTGACCAACCGAAGCGTTGGTTGACTGCAGTACCGGGGGAGCTGCACTGACTTCGATGGACTGCGTTACGTTGCCAGCCTTTAGCGTAAAGTTCTGCACGGCCTCGGTTCCAACGTTCACGACCAAACCTGTGGCGGTGATGGTCTCAAAGCCCTTGAAGGAAACCTCGACCTTGTAACTTCCAATCTTGACGGGCGAAAACTTGTACACTCCATCTGAAGTCGTTGTCGTGGTGAGGGCCGCGCCGGTCCTCTCACTGGTCAGGGTCACCGAAGCATCGGCGACGACTCCACCCGACTGGTCACTGACGGTCCCCTGAATGGAACCCGTGTCGACCTGAGCCTTCAGCGGTCGTGCGGCAAAAAGCAAGACAATTAGAATTGCAAACAACGCAAGACTGCGGCCCCAATTGTAGGTAGACTGCATGCCAACCTCCTCTGTTTCGCTGCCCCAGAACAGCTAGATGCCCGACAAATCCCCGGAACGGTCTGC
The DNA here is from genome assembly GCA_963831545.1 of uncultured Acidobacteriota bacterium. Lineage (GTDB taxonomy): Bacteria > Acidobacteriota > Terriglobia > Acidiferrales > UBA7541 > Acidiferrum. Next base: position 6,129 of record CAWHQX010000011.1, on the reverse strand, counting down.
AAAACTCCGACTACGTGCGCAGACCGGTTTCAGAGCAAAATCATGGCACCGACGAAAATGAGCTGGAAGCGGACCTACATGGCAGGTTGGTTTATACAGCAAAGCTAAGCCCCCCAGAAGTGAACCGCTTAACAGCACCCCAAAAAAATTAACCGCTTAACCTTGTCCGACAATAAATCACAGTCTTTTGCATGCTGTCAAGCACTTTTTTGATTTATACTTCGTCGGTCGCGCTTTGTGGTGGAAAAGTCAGCTTCGCCAGCTGTCCGTCGGGGATTTGCTGCTCATTTATGGGAATGACCATTCGTGATGTTGCTAACGCTGCAGGGGTTTCTACCGCGACCGTTTCCAATGTTCTGAACAATCGAGGCAAGGTAGGAAAGCGGACACAGCGGCTGGTCCTGACCACCGTCAGGCGACTTGGTTATCTGCCCAATATACACGCGCGGCGACTCGCTTCGGGTAACGCTCACACCTTGGGCATTATTGTTTCGGACGTCGAGAATCCATTTTTCCCGGAAATAATCAAGAGTTTTCTAGCGCGTGCCCGACAATTAGGGTATGACACAATCCTGAGCGATACGAATTATGACCCTCGCCGTACGCAGGAAGCGGCCAGCCGCATGATGGCACACAATGTAAGCGGTGTGGCAATCATGACCTCTGAAATCAGCGCGAAACTGATCGACGAACTGGTCCGCAGAAAAATCGCGGTGACGTTTCTTGATCTCGCCCCAGCGCGCGGGTACGTCAGCACACTGCGTATTGATTATGCTGCCGGAATTGAACAGATCGTCAAATACCTGTACGGCGAAGGCCACCGCCGGATTGCATTTGTAGCCGGACGGCCCAAGCTGAAATCGAACATCTCCCGGCTTGAAGCCTATGAAGCTTCGATGCGTGCGCATGGACTCGAACCGGGCCCTATCCTCCACGGCGATTTGCGTTTTGAGGGCGGTCTGGCAGCCGGACTGGCACTGGCAAAGATGTCGCCGAGGCCGACTGCGGTCATGGCCGTGAACGATCTCACCGCCGTGGGAGTGGTCAAGGGACTCGTGAGTGCCGGGTGCCGGATCCCCGAGGATATTTCCGTAACCGGGTTTGACCGCACCCGATTGGCGGAGTATAGCAATCCTTCGATCACCACGGTTGATATCCATCGCGATCTGCTCGGAGAAATGGCGGCCGATGTGCTTCACGAGCTCTGTAATTCTACGAACGCGCACGGCAAGGAATATGAGATCTCAGCAGAATTAGTCGTGGGCCATTCGACCGGCCCCGCGCATTCCTGATCCATTCTGGAAATTCATATGCGGCGGGTTGGTTGGTTCCGTTCCTGCTCAGTGTTAGCATCGGAGCGCTGTCAGGATCGGGGCGAGCGTCCGCGGATGGGGTATCACAAGAAGCAAAGGCACAGGATTTCACGCCGCTCTTTTCTGGGCGGGCTAGGCTGGGCGCCCGTCGCCTTTCTTCCCGCGCCATTCTCCTCCGTCTCGCCCGGAAGAGAGTCCCTGCCGCCTCTGAGTTCCCTCCGCTTCACCGATTCCACCATCACACCGCATTACCCGAAGAACCCGCCACTCGAGGAAATGTTCCGGTTCGTCACGCCCGGAACAGATCAGTACGTTACCGAAAAATACGCAGCGGAGATCGCAGCAATCCTCAACGCTTGGGGAGATGCCTTGCAGATGGGCTCGTCGTCGGTGGAACGAATTGGCAAATATTTCGCCACTTCGCTGCGAACACGATCGCTCAGCGGAGCAACGGAAAAAAGCGTGCGGTCGGCATCCGGATTGAGCGTTGTTCGCCGGGCCTTTCCTGGGACCTCCGCCTCATCGCGCGATCAATTCCGGACGGAGCTTGCCGGTTATTTTTCCTCACTGGGAAAGATCAGAACCTCGGAGATGCAAATCGTCAGAATCGAAGAGACAGAAAAATCGCCGCTGACCGTCCGAACCGATGTTCGCTACGATTTTGTCGGCACCAGTCTCGAAAATGCGGTCGAAGAACGTATCGGCTATTGGCGGATGGAGTGGACGCACCGGGAAACGGAAGGCTGGCGCGTCACCGCGTGGCTCTTTGCAGAAGAGACACTTTCCCGGACAGACGCCCCGGCCTTTGTCGACGTGAGTTCCGGGGCACTGGGACACACTGACTCATACAAGGCGCAGCTCCTCCACGGTGTGGATTATTGGCGAACGGTTTTGGACGGAGCGTCGGGTATCGACGTCTACGGAAACACTGGCGTGGCAGCCGGAGACTATGACAACGACGGATTTGATGATCTGTATGTCTGCCAGCCCGCAGGATTGCCGAACCGTCTCTATCATAATCGCGGCGATGGAACGTTTGACGACGTCACCGATCGGGCGGGCGTTGGCGTTCTGGACGGCACTGCCTGCGCGATTTTTGCGGATTTTGAAAACAGGGGTAGGCAGGATTTACTGGTCGTCTGTGCCGGTGGTCCCCTGCTGTTTCAGAATCAGGGAGATGGGACATTTTCACTAAAGCGCGACGCATTTCGGTTCGTCCATCCGCCGGCGGGAACCTTTACGCATGCTTCTGTTGCCGACTACGATGGCGACGGGCGTCTTGATATCTATTTCTGCTTGTATAGTTACTACATCGGCCTCGATCAGTACCGCTATCCGTTCCCGTACTTTGACGCCCGAAACGGACCTCCCAATTTTCTATTTCACAACGAGGGCAACGGTATTTTCCAGGACCGCACCGAGGCAGCGGGCCTCAATGCAGAGAACGATCGCTACAGCTTTGCGTGTACATGGAACGACGTCGATTCAAATGGAACGCCGGATCTGTATGTGGTGAATGATTTCGGCCGAAATAGTCTGTATCGCAACAATGGAAATGGAACCTTTACCGCAATCTCAGCGGAAGCGGAAATCAATGAACCGGGAGCGGGCATGAGCGCGTGCTGGCTCGATTATGACAACGACGGCAAGCAGGATATTTACGCCGCCGGGATGTGGGTGGCTGCAGGCATGCGGATTTTTGGACAAGCACAATTTCAGGATAAAGTGCCAGAGAGCATCCGAGCGCTCTACCAGCGGCATATGCTTGGCAACTCCCTTTATCGCAATCAAGGCAACGGGCGATTTCAGAATGCTGCCCGGCAGGCGGGTGTCGAGATGGGACGCTGGTCGTGGTCCGCAGATGCGTGGGACTTTGACCACGACGGCTATCCCGACTTGTATATCGCCAACGGATATATTTCTGGGCCGGGCCCCCGCGACGTCTCGAGTTTCTTCTGGAGACAGGTTGTGGCAAATTCTCCCGCGACCGCTGTCCCGAATGAACGTTACGAACAGGGCTGGAACGCGATCAATGAACTGATCCGTTCAGGCGCGTCCTGGAATGGGTCCGAAAGAAATGTGTTTTACCGGAACAATCAGGATGGGACGTTTTCAGATGTTTCGGGCGTTCTTCGGCTGGATTTCCTGGACGACAGTCGGGCATTTGCCCTTGCAGATCTCGACCATGACGGACGCCTGGAAATCGTCCTAAAAAATCGAACTGGACCACAGCTTCGTATCCTGCACAATTCGACAAAAGGTCTTGGAAGCTCGATTTCGTTTCATCTCGAGGGAACAAAAAGCAACCGGGATGCAATAGGCGCGGCTGTCACGATTGAAACTGGCGGGAGGAAGCAGAGAAAGCTTCTGCAGTCAGGCTCCGGATTTTTGTCGCAGCATAGCAAGGAGCTTTTCTTCGGGATCGGAGACCGGGCAGAATCGGTTCGTGCCAGCATTCGCTGGCCAAGCGGAGTGACACAAACGTTCGAGAACTTGCCGGCGAACCACCGGATTGAAATTCAGGAAGGAGTGGCGGAATTCAAAGCAATCGCGTTTGCCCCCTCCTCGGCCGCCTATCAACAAATCGGCGCACCGATTCGTCCTGATCCCCTTCCCTCTCAAGTTCAAACGTGGCTGTTGCAGCCGCTACTCGCTCCCGATTTTTCATTACCGGGGCTCGCCGGTGACAGCACGCGACTCTCGAGTCTGCGAGGCCAAGTTGTCCTTCTGAACTTTTGGAGCAGTTCCGACCCGGCATCGGTCAGCCAGCTGCGACGGTTCGAGAAATCGCGATTGAGTCTCCTCTCTCGCGGTGTCGGGCTGCTTTGCGTCAATCTCGATGATCCGCAGAATCCCGAAACCGTACGGTCTTTTGCTGCCGATGAAAAATTCTCCTTGCCGATCGTGCTCGGCACCGCCGAAGTTGCCGGGATCTACGACATTCTCTACCGCTACCTGTTCGATCGCCGCAGAGATCTGGAACTGCCAACTTCCTTTCTCGTCGATCGCGAAGGCATGGTGGTCAAACTCTACCAGGGTCAACTCGAGCCTGCGGAAGTCCTTGACGAACTTGCGTTGATTTCCACGGCATCTGAAGACTATCGGCGGAACGCCCTGCCTTTCAAGGGAAGCGCCTACCTTACAGATTTCAAGCGCAATGACTTCACCTACGGTGTGGCGCTGTTTCAACGCGGTTACCTCGAGGCAGCAACGGAAGCGTTCGAGCATGTCATTCGGTCCAATCCTGACAATGCCGAAGCCTACTACAATCTGGGGACGCTCTATCTCACGAGACACCTTCTCGCGGACGCACGCCACAATTTGCAGCAAGCGGTGAAGTTGCGTCCGGAATACGCGGAAGCATGGAACAATCTTGGAATGGTTTCTGCAGAACAAGGCAACGAGAGTGAAGCGATCGAAGATTTTCAAAAATGTCTACAATTCCGGCCAACCTACATCACCGCTTTGATCAATTATGGAAACTTGCTGCGTCGCAAAGGTAACTTTGATGACGCCCAGAAACTGCTCAAGCGCGCACTGGATGTAAATCCGGATGACCCTGACGCAACCTACAGTCTTGGAATGTTGTATGCCCGGCAGAATGAATTGCAGCCGGCATCGGAGTATCTTGAAAAAGCGGTTCGCCTTCGACCGGACAACGCAGATGCACTGAATAATCTGGGGGTATTGCTGGTGCGGATGCAGAAGTATCCGGCGGCCGAGGAGAAATTCGAACTCTGTATCGAGGCTGCACCTGCTTTTGATCAGGGCTATTTGAATCTGGCTCGGCTGTACCTGCTCGAGAATGAGAAGGAGAAGGCCCGAGAAGTATTAAAAGCACTCTTGCGATTGCACCCGGAGCACAAGTTGGCTCAGCAGACGCTGGAGATGATAAATTGAGCTCGCGGATGACCGTGGAGTCGTGGAGGGACAGAGTTGAGCGCTGATCGTCGTACTCTGCAAGATTCGGCACATGTGCTCCGACGAATCGGGCTAGCCGCTTTCCTTGGATTCGTGACGACAGTCCCACCCGCCGACGGGATCGTCTCTAGGCCCCAATCCTCCACCGCGAAGCCGACCCCCAGTGCCAGTAAAAAAAAGCCTTCTCCGTTTTTAGACGCAGAAGCATTGTTGCGCGAAGGCAAGTTCGAAGAAGCGAGAACCGTAATCCTGCAAGAATTGCAGCAGAATCCGCCAGCCGCCGAAGGTTACGGATTGTTGGGACTGGTCTACATGGAGGAGAAGAATTATCCCGAAGCCCAGAATGCCTTTGAACGGGGACTAAAGCTTGAACCCTCCTCGACCAGGATTCGCAACGATCTTGGAAACGTCTATGTCGCACTCGGAAAAAGCGATCTCGCCGAAAAGCAGTTTCGGGAAGTCATTCGATTGAAGCCCTCCGATCGTGATGCGAACTACAATCTTGGGCTTGTTCTGCTGGGGAACAAGAAACCCGCGGAGGCCATTCGCTATCTCCAGGCTGTCCGTCCCCTGGATATTCCCGCGGCGATGAATTTAACCAGAGCCTATCTGGCAGCGGGACGAAGCATCGATGGCCTGCGAACGGCCGCAACACTCTCCAGCCAGAACACGGACAATGTGCAGGTGCATTTCACTTTGGGGGTACTGCTGGCTAGTGAAAAGGAATTCAAAGCTGCCCAAAGGGAGCTCGAGAAGGCCAATGCGTTACAGCCCCAGACATTTGAAATTCTGTACAATCTGGGCGAAGTATATCTTCGGAACAGCGAGTATCCGGATGCAGAACTGGCCTTAACTCGTGCACTAAAACTAAAGCCAGATTCGGCCGACACCCTGC
>CAWHQX010000010.1:0-46874 GCA_963831545.1 uncultured Acidobacteriota bacterium | reverse complement strand
TGGATCAGCGAAGAATGTGTCTTGGGGCAGCAATGGTAATGTTATGTTTATGTGGTCACCCTTCAACTAAGTACCCTGCCTTGCTGGAGAGTTGACGGCGGCAGTGATTCACGTTGCTGCGCGAACTCTGGCCACTCACGCGCTCTCGATCTTTGGCGACCACAGCGACGTAATGTCGACAAGAGGAACCGGCTTTGCACTGCTTTCTTCAAATTCGGTTCAGGAAGCGAGCGATCTGGCATGCATCGCCCAGGCCGCGACACTGGAAGCTCACGTACCCTTTCTGCATTTTTTTGACGGATTCCGCACATCGCATGAGGTGAACATGATTACGCCTCTCACCGATGATGATTTGCGAGCGGTCGTCGACGACAAGTTCGTTCGGCAGCACCGCGAGCGTGCCATGACGCCCGATCGACCGAGCCTTCGAGGAACAGCGCAAAATCCGGACGTGTTTTTCCAGGCACGCGAGGCTTGTAATCCGTTTTACAGGGCTTGTCCAACAATTGTGCAGGATGTGATGGACCGTTTTGCGAAACAGACCGGCCGCGCCTATAAATTGTTCGACTATTACGGGCCGGCCGATGCGGAGCGGCTCATTATCCTGATGGGCTCCGCCGCCGGAGCTGCGGAAGAAGCCGTTGACACGCTTGTGAAGCGCGGAGAAAAAGTGGGATTGCTCAAGGTTCGCTTGTACCGGCCATTTTCGGCGGAGGCCTTCCTCGGAGCCGTTCCTCCAAGCGTGAAATCAATTGCTGTGCTCGACCGGACGAAAGAGCCGGGAAGTCTGGGCGAGCCCCTGTATCAGGACATATTGACGGCCTACGTAGAACGATATGCGGCCCATCAGTCCGCGGGAATTCCGCGGATCATTGGCGGGCGCTATGGATTGTCTTCAAAAGAATTTACGCCGGCTATGGTCAAGGCCGTGTTTGACGAACTGAAGAAGCCGGAGGCAAAAAATCACTTCACCGTGGGCATTAACGATGATGTGACGCATACCAGCCTGAGCTATGATGCGGAATTTTCGACAGAAGATCCGCGGACGGTGCGGGCTCTGTTTTACGGTCTTGGATCTGACGGCACGGTCGGCGCGAACAAAAATTCCATCAAGATTATTGGAAAAGGCACGAATAATTTTGCGCAGGGTTATTTCGTGTATGACTCGAAAAAGGCGGGGGCGGTAACCGTATCGCACCTGCGTTTTGGGCCCGATCCGATTCGCTCAACCTACCTGATTACCAAGGCGAATTTCGTGGCGTGCCACCAGTTCCAGTTCATGGATCGCATCGACGTACTCTCCGCTGCGGAGCCGGGAGCGGTGTTTCTGCTGAACACACCGTTTGGGCCCGAAGAGATCTGGAACCACATCCCCAGGCAGGTTCAGGAAACCATCCTCAGAAAGAAACTGCGGTTCTACGTAATCGATGGCTATGCCGTTGCCAGAGCAGCCGGTATGGGTAGCCGCATCAACACCATCATGCAGACATGCTTCTTTGCAATCAGCGGCGTGTTACCTCGCGAAGAGGCGATCGCGGCCATCAAGAAAGCGATCTCCGATACGTACGGCAAGCGCGGCGAAGCGGTGGTGCAGAAGAATTACGCTGCGGTGGACCAGGCGATCGCAAATTTGCATGAAGTGAAGGTGCCAGAGGCGGTCTCTGCACTGTTCGACATCCTGCCTGCCGTTTCCTCACAGGCTCCGCAGTTTGTACGAAACGTCCTAGGGACGATTATTACCGGAAACGGCGACAGTTTGCCTGTCAGCGCGATGCCCGTGGATGGGACATTCCCGACCGGAACGGCGATGTGGGAGAAACGGAATATCGCGAAAGAGATTCCCGTTTGGGATGCGGACCTCTGCATCCAGTGCGGAAAATGTGTGCTGGTCTGCCCGCACGCAGTGATTCGGGCGAAGGTTTACGATTCAACCTTGCTGAATAACGTGCCGGAAACATTCAAGCATGTTAAGCCCAAGTGGCGCGAATTTGAGTCGATGCGCTATACGTTGCAGGTTGCACCCGAAGACTGCACTGGATGCAAGCTGTGCGTGGAAGTCTGCCCGGCAAAGAGCAAGAGCGAAGTGAAGCACAAAGCGATCAATATGGAGCCGCAAGATCCGCTTCGCAAGGCAGAAAGTGTCAACTGGGACTATTTCCTGGCGTTGCCGGAATTTGATCGAAACAGACTGTCGCACGGCCAGGTGAAGGACTCACAACTGCTCGAACCGCTATTTGAGTTTTCAGGGGCTTGCGCGGGCTGCGGCGAAACGCCGTACATCAAATTGCTGACCCAACTGTTCGGTGACCGTTTGCTTGTCGCCAATGCGACCGGCTGTTCATCGATTTATGGCGGAAACCTGCCGACAACACCCTACACAAAGAACAAGGCTGGCCGTGGGCCTTCCTGGTCAAACTCGCTGTTTGAAGACAACGCGGAGTTCGGCCTGGGGATGAGGCTGGCGGTCGATCAACAAACCGGGTATGCAAGGGACTTAGTCAAGAGACTCAGCAGCCAGATCGGCGATGAACTGACAAAGGGCCTGCTAGACGCTGACCAGAAAAAGGAACTGGGAATTGAGGAGCAGCGCAAGCGCGTTGTGGAGCTCAAGAAGAAACTCGTTTCCCTGAATTCACCAGAGGCCCAGGCGTTGCTGCCGATCGCGGACATACTCGTGAAGAAGAGCGTTTGGCTTGTCGGCGGCGATGGTTGGGCGTACGACATCGGATTTGGCGGTCTCGACCACGTGTTGGGTGCCGGACGAAACGTCAATGTGCTGGTGCTGGACACCGAAGTCTATTCGAACACCGGTGGACAGATGTCCAAGGCAACACCGCGCGGTGCGGTAGCGAAGTTTGCGACCGGCGGAAAGCATACCGGGAAGAAAGACCTGGCCATGGAGATGGTCAGCTACGGGTATGTATACGTCGCGAGAGTGGCGATGGGAGCAAGCGACACGCATACCGTCAAGGCCTTTATGGAGGCAGAAGCGCATGATGGGCCATCCTTGATCATTGCCTACAGCCATTGCATTGCTCACGGATACGACATGTCGAATGGGCTCGATCAACAGAAAAAGGCCGTGCTCGCGGGGTACTGGCCGTTAATGCGGTACAACCCCTCACTACGCGCGGAAGGCAAGAACCCGTTTATGCTGGATTCGAAAGCGCCAAGCATTCCGTTAAAGGAGTACGCCTATCAGGAGGCTCGATACACGATGCTCGTGCGCAGCGATCCTGTGGCCGCACGCGAACTCTTGAAGATGGCTCAGGACGACGTCGAACGGCAGTGGAGGGTCTATTCGAACCGGGCTGCCATGGCAGGACGTGCAGACTCTCCGCACATTGCTCCGGTGGCGCCGCCTGATCCGGAAGGGACGACGACAAGCGTAAAGAAGGGAGGGGAAGAGGAATGAGCGACCTGACAACGAAGTATCTGGGACTGAATCTGAAGGCACCCCTGCTCGCCTCTGCCTCACCACTTTGCGAATCAGTGGATAACATCAAGCGCCTGGAAGATCACGGAATCGCTGGCGTTGTCCTTCCTTCGCTGTTCGAGGAACAACTGGAACTGGAAAGTATGGCCGTCGATTCCGACCTCGCGCGCGGAGCGGAGAGTTTTCCGGAGTCCGCGAACTTTTTCCCGGACTTGCAGACCTACAATCTTGGGCCGGATGGGTATCTGGAGCTGATCCGTCACGCAAAAGAGGCGGTGGAAATTCCCGTCATCGCGAGTGTGAACGGGATTTCAAAAGGTGGCTGGCTGCAGTACGGCAAAATGATGGAAGAAGCCGGTGCCGATGCGATCGAGCTGAATATTTATTCGATTGTTACAGATCCGGCAATCAGCGGTGCGGAAGTCGAGAAGAACTACATCGAACTGGTTCGGCAATTGAAGCGCAGCTTGCGCGTGCCATTGGCGGTGAAGCTCTCTCCCTTCTTCAGTGCACCGGCGAACATGGGTGTTCGTTTTGATGAAGCACATGCCGACGGAATCATCCTGTTCAATCGCTTTTACCAGCCGGATTTTGACATCGAACAGTTGATCGTGACCCCAAGCCTGGCGTTGAGCCGGCCGGAAGAACTGCTGCTGCGCATCCATTGGGCGGCCATCCTCTATGGGCATGTGAAAGCAGATATCGGTATTACCGGGGGCGTGCACACTTCAAAAGACCTGGTCAAGTGTGTGCTCTCCGGCGCGAAAGTGGCATTCATGACATCGGCCCTGCTCCGGAACGGAGTACAACATGCCGCGTACGTTCTGAAGGAATTGAGCCGCTGGCTTGACGAGCACGAGTATTCGTCCATTCAGCAGATGTGCGGGAGCATGAGTCACGGATCTGTTCCGGATCCGAGCGCATTTGAGCGCGGCAATTACATGAAGGTACTCAGCTCGTACACACTGCGGGCGAACGTATTCAACGACTAGGCGGGATTCAGTACCAAGAACTCCTCAAATACCGGGTGCGCGATCGGTGACCCTGATTTATGTCTCGGCATGCCCCGGTTGATCTTGAAGCGTCAACTCGCACTCTCACTTTAGACAAACAAGAGGCTACCCATCGGGCAGCCTCTTATCGAAAAACTCTCGACGTCTGGAACGTTCTTACTTTGCGGGCACCCGGTCGAATTTACCCGAGCCTTCCTCGTAAAAGAGCGCGCCATCGGTCTTGTCCCCGCCGCTGCTGTGCACGTGGCCACCTGGTACGAACAGATAGTCACCCGGTCCGACACGTTTTTCTCCCGCTTCGTCCTTGTACAGGTACGCCCCCTTAAGGACGACGATCGAGATGTCACTCGTGTGGGAATGCTTGCCCGCGTCGTATCCGGGATCGAACTTGGTAAAGGTAGCATGGGGTCCCTTGTCCGCATCGCCCCAGATTGCTTGCATCGATACACCGCCTGGTGGCGCGGTCTTGTAGGTACCTTTTGCTGAAGACACGTAGATAACCTGTTTCGATTTCTGAGCCTGTGCAATCCCTACCAGAGCCGCGACAACAACGAACGCCATAACGAGTGAGGTGATGAGCGATCTTCTCATTTCACGATCCTTCCTGAATTCTGGTTCGGGCGCTTGCTTCCCCGTCCAGTCGGCCACTCTTATACAACATCACCCCCATCGCGGGAAGGTATTTCCCTCCGCAGGCGCCCCGGATGAGCCTCGTCCGGCGTTCCTCGCGTGTGTTGCTCCGCAAAGGAGTAGGTGAAGAACGAAGGTAATTGCTAAGGATCGAGAAAAGTGCCGGGAAAAGGGGCACAACATCTGTCCGAGAACCCATGTTCTCCGCATTTTTCCTACCCAGGCTATTCGTAGTTTTCCTGCTATCCATTCCGTCACCGAAACGCTAACTTTCACTTAACAAAACGCGAGATGGGCGGCTGGAGCACACCTTGACCAGTTGGACTGGCACCCCCCAGTTACCCGATTGTTCTGGCCGCCCCTTTGGTTCTGGAGCTATTATCGCCTCTAATGTTTTAACGTCCGCTCGCCTACGTAAAGGACCTCCTGTGAATGATGCCGATCCCGAAAGCCCAATCTCTCTGATTCGCGGCGGCACGTTCTACTGGGTTCAGGAAAAAGCGCGGCTCATCCAACCGAACAAGTGGAATCTGCCCGTCCGGCTGCCCCTGGCAGTCGCCATCGCCTGGCTCCCCACCCTGATTCTCGTGGCCACTCACGTCGGCTCGAGCGTGGGCAACGATCTCTATGCCTTTCTTACCGACTATCGTGTTTACGCCCGCGTTTTCATCGCGATCCCTCTTCTGCTCGTCGGGCAAATCACGATGGAATCCTATTTCCGCGAAATGGGCCAGCACTTTCTGGACGCGAACCTCGTGCGCGCGAGCGACCTTCCGCTGTTTCAGAAGATAATGCAGAAAGCTGTTCGTCTTCGCGACTCGAAGCTCCCTGAAATTGTGATTCTCATTGCCGTCTACCTGCAGATCGCTTACATCCTGAAGTCGGGCCGCCTGCACAACGCCTCTTGGACCGTGGACCCCGCTTCAGGCGCTTTCACTCCTGCTGGCCATTATTATGTATTCGTTGCCCATGCTCTTTTCCTGGGGTTGATCGCGCTCGCGCTCTGGAAGTGGATCATCTGGATCCTGGTTCTTCGTGATCTTTCCCGTCTCAACCTGCAGCTCGACGCGACGGACGGCGATCTTACAGCCGGCCTCGGTTTCCTCGGTGAAGTTCCCAAAGCGTTTGTACCGATGGTTCTCGCCGTTTCAGCCGTTATCGGCGCCGCTTGGCGCTACCAGATCCTTTCAGAACATATTTCTCTCCTCTCATTGAAGTTCCCGGCAGGCGTACTCGCCATCCTGGTCCTCGCCATCTTCTTTCTTCCGCTTCTTCTCTTTACTCCGAAGTTGATCCGGGAGAAGAAAGAGGGTGGGCTCAGATATGGATCGTTGCGTCATCTCCATTCGCTGCAATTCCGCGGTAAATGGATCGAACAACGCAACGACCATGTCGAATCACTTCTTGGTACCTCTGACGTAAGTTCTTTGGCCGACATCTCGGCCAGCTTCAAGAATGTTGAGGACATGTCGGTGTTTCCATTTCAAAAAAGCGGCGCGATTGCCCTGTTGGCGGGGCTGTTTATCCCGATGATCCCGGCGCTGACGGCCCAAATTCCCTTAAAAGAAGTCCTTAAATCGCTCATCGACGCGTTGCACTAAAGCCAGATGACGATTTGGTATCCGGACAATCCGTATCCTGACATTTCGCGATCTCGGCGGTATACTCGGGGGCAGTCGACAATCTCGTCGATATCGGCGCTTGCGCCGAGAAGGAGGTGATCCAGTGAGGTACGGTTTACGTTAGAGCAGTAACCGAGGCGCTTGTGAAGCTACCGAGCGCCTCGCTTTTTTTGAAACAGGACCGCGGAAACAAGAAAAAGAACGGGTCCCTTAAGAGTGACCTTCCCGTCGAAGCGGTTGACGCATCCAGAAGTTCTATCTATTTTTGAAGCAGTCCCAGCTGGCTGGCCACGCAAATCCATTCCTTGCCCTGCTTGATCCAGGTATCCGTAAACCGCCCGTAATGCTCATAGCCTTTGCCTTTGAGTTGGCCTTTTTCGTGCGTGGCGCCGGTCACGACGACAGTATCTCCAAAACGATGCAGCTTCATGTCATCCGAGACTTCCAGAGTCAATTTATTCGAGGCGTCGCGAATGGACGCAAGGAATTGGGGCTTTGACATTACGGTGCCGTCGTAATCCGTAAAGACAAAATCAGGATGGAGCATGCTCCCCATCGCGTCCGCATCGTGGTTCATTTGCGTCTGGTTCCAGATGTTTTCGAGAGCAATGATCCGCGTCTCGTCGCCGTCAGAGGCGGACTGTGGGGGGACGAGAATTCCTGTGAACAGTACACCAAGGATCAGAATGCGCAGCATCGAGGTAGCTCCTTGTCCGACAGGTTCTATTTCCGAGCGACAACCGAACCTACGTTTTCGTTTCCATAAGAATTTCTTCTGCAACGTGAAACGCGGAATTGGCGGCAGGGACCCCGCAGTAAATTGCAGAGTGAAGAAGGACCTCCCTGAGTTCGTCGTGCGTGACGGAATTGTTTAGTGCTGCGCGGAGATGAAGGCGCAACTCGTCGGGGCGGTTGAGGGCAATCATCATTCCGATCGTGATCAAACTGCGCGTTTTTCTGTCAAGCCCCGGACGTGTCCAGATTTCTCCCCACGCATAGCGCGTGATCAGGTCCTGGAATTCAGCGTTGAAGCCGGTTTGCTCGGTTCTGGCGCGGTCTACGTGCGCGTTGCCCAGAACCTCGCGGCGAACTTTCATCCCATCCTCGAATCGTTTGCGGTCATCCATGAGGTTGCTCCCCCTGTTCAAGCGAGAAAGAAAGACAAAACTTCCCGATTGAATACGATTTGCGCTTCGATATTGCAAATGTGAGATGCGGAAAGTTCGAAGAAGCGGGAACCAGGAATATGTTCGGTGAGATAGCGTCCCTCGGCAGGAGGAGTGCCCGGATCGTGCGTGCCGGAGATTACCAGTACGGGGACTTTTGAACCCGAAAGCGAAGGGCGCAGATCAGCGTCGCGGACAGCGGCGCAGTTTGCGATATATCCTTCCGGATCGGCCGCCTCTAGCATCCCCTGCATCCGCGTCAGTTCGCCAGGATGACTTGCTCGATAGGATTGCGTAAACCAGCGATCGAGGACCGCGGTTGCAATCGCTTTCATTCCAACTCTTCTTACGGTATCGATGCGTGCATTCCAGGATTCTTCGGTGCCAATCTTCGCGGCCGTACTACAAGCGGCAATCTTGTGGAACCGGTCCGGGAAATGAGCGCCGAGGTAAAGTCCGGTCATCCCGCCCATGGACACCCCGCAGAAATGGACCTTTGACAGGTTCAAGGTGTCGAGCAGATGCAAGACGTCATTGCTCAACTGCGGGATGGAATATGGGCCAGGGGTAACGGTGGACCCGCCGTGGCCGCGCGTGTCGTAGCGCAACAAGCGAAAATGTTTCGTGAATTCCGCAATCTGCGCGTCCCACATCCGAAGATTGGTGCCCAGAGAATTCGAGAGAACCACGACCGGGGCGGCTTCGTTGCCTCTAAACTCGTAATAGATCTCGGCGTCGGCTAGTTTTGCAGTAGGCATCGCTTCCTCCGGATTCGAACGCACTATGGGGTCGAGTTATCCTTGGCGATGCTGAGAATGTTATCGATAAACAGGCCAGAACTGCCGAGATATTTTGTTGCGTCAAAAAAGGTGGTCAATTGAGCGCCGGGAATAAGACTCGATACTGACGAATCCTCTTCGAGGACGGATTTCAGGTGTCGTTTTTGAGCGACTGCGTTCTTGCATGCAGTCTCGACCAGGCGATGCGCCTGTACCTTCCCGATATGTCTGGCAAGTGCGAACGTGACCGCTTCTGCAAAAATCAAACCGTTCGTGGCATCGAGGTGCTGTTTCATTCGTTCCGTGTGAACGACAAGGCCCGGCAACATACGCGCCATGTGGAAATAAGCGCCGCCAGTGAGGCGCACAATGTCAGGTAGCGTTTCCCATTCGGCGTGCCACGTGCCAAGACCACGCTGCTGTTCCTGTACCATGCAGCTCAACATGGTGCTTACCAGACCCGGAACGCGCCCGCCGTTGGCGAGTACTGCGGCACAGGTCAGCGGATTGCGTTTGTGAGGCAACGTAGAAGAGCTTCCACGGCCCTCGGCCGAGGGTTCAGATAGTTCGGCAATTTCCGTTTGTGCGTGGAGAGAAATGTCCGAAGCGATTTTTGCAAGCGTTCCACAGGAAAGAGCGAGAGTGGTTGCCACTTCCGCGAAACGGTCGCGGTGGCTGTGCCAGGGCGCTACCGGAAGCTTGAGGCGAAGATCCTCGGCGAGCGCCTTCGCCACCGCGGGGCCGTCGTCGCCCAGGGCAGCTAACGTGCCGACCGCGCCGCCGAATTGCAATGTCAGAGCGCGTGCACGGAGTTCCTCAAGTCTCTGGCGATCGCGCAGAATCGCGTCAAGCCATCCCGCGACGATGAACCCAAACGTGGTTGGAAGTGCCTGTTGCATCCATGTGCGGGCCACGACCGGAGTTTCGCGATGGGTTTCCGCAAGAGTGGCAAGGGTATCGACGAGCGTGCGCAGATCACGCTCGATGAATTCGATGGCGCGCCGCAGTTGAAGGACCACCGCAGTGTCAATTGCGTCCTGGCTGGTGGCTCCCCAATGGACGAAATGTGCGGCTTCTTCGTTTTCTTTGGCGACAAGCGCAGTGAGTTGCCTTACGACAGGGATCGCGATATTACCGGCAAGTGCTGCACCATCGATGATTGCTTTTTGATCGAACAGGTCAGCCTGGCACTTTGAGGCGATGGCCCGGGCGGCGGGTTCAGAAATCAGGCCGATTTCCGCTTCGGCACGGGCAAGCGCCGCTTCGAAATGCAACAGACTCTCGAGATATTCCGAATCGGAAAAGACATGTTCAATCTGTTCGCTGCGAAAAAGTTTATCGAGAAGATTCATCTGCCCCGTGTTCTCCCGGAACTCAAACACGTTCGAGAACGACTGCAATGCCTTGGCCGACTCCAATACACATGGTGCACAGAGCATACCGCCCTTTGCTACGTTGTAGTTGATAGGTTGCAGTCGTGATGAGGCGCGCACCGCTCGCGCCAAGTGGATGACCGAGCGCGATCGCGCCGCCGTTCGGGTTCACATGCGCCGCTTCATCCGGTACGCCGAGCTCGCGCAGAACGGCCAGTCCCTGAGAAGCGAACGCTTCGTTCAGCTCAATCACATCCATCTGCGAAATGCTGAGGTTCGTTTTGGCCAAAACCTTCTTCGTGGCGGGAACCGGACCCATGCCCATGATTCTCGGTGCGACGCCGGCGGCTGCCGCGGCGAGAATACGAGCCTTCGGTGTGAGGCCATGGCGACGCGCAGCCTCTTCGGAAGCGATAAGGAGGGCACAGGCTCCATCGTTGATGCCTGACGCATTGCCAGCCGTGACGGTGCCCTCTGGTTTGACGACACCTTTTAGCTTTGCCAAACCTTCAAGCGTAGTCTCAGGGCGAGGATGTTCGTCGACGGTGACCAGAAGTGGTTCGCCCTTTTTCTGCGGGATTGCGACAGGGGTGATCTCTTCGGCTAGTCGGCCCGCCTGAATCGCAGCAGCAGCGCGTTGCTGACTTCGGAGTGAGAACGCGTCCTGATCGGCGCGTGAAACGTGGAATTCTTCAGCAACAATTTCCGCGGTTTCAGGCATCAGGTCCGTTCCATACCTGGCTTTGAGCGCAGGATTAATGAAACGCCAGCCCATGGTGGTGTCTTCGAGTTTCATGGATCTCGAGAACGCGGAATCCGCTTTGCCCACGACAAAGGGGGCTCGCGTCATGCTTTCAACTCCGCCAGCGATGAGAAAGTCGACTTCGCCGCTTTTGATGGCACGTGAAGCAATGGCCACCGCATCCATGCTCGAACCGCACAGGCGATTGATGGTTGTGCCGGAGACCTCTTTGGGCAAGCCGGCAAGAAGAAGAGCCATACGCGCGACGTTCCGGTTATCCTCGCCCGCCTGATTGGCGCAGCCATAGATGACATCATCGAGGGCGTTCCAGTCGGCGTTTTGCGAGCGAGCGAGAAGGGCTTGGATGGGGATGGCGGCGAGATCGTCGGCACGAACAGCGGCAAGCGCTCCGCCATAGCGGCCGATCGGCGTGCGAATGGCATCACAAATAAATGCAGCAGTCATAGGGTGGATTTGTCCCTCGGGTACAGTTTACCGTAAACACATACCGGAAAACCAAATCGCGTAGGGAAATCGCCGGGGTCTGAGATAAACTCTGGCAGTGCCAATTTGATCTCGAAGCACGACGAGTGACGATGCTGACCAATCGACGAGAAATCCAGATTGAGTGGGGCGATTGCGACCCGTATGGAATCGTGTTTTTTCCCCGGTATTTTGAATATTTTGATGCCTGCACGAATGCGTTGTTCCAGAAAGCGTTGGGAATGACCAAGGCCGAGATGCTGAAGCAGTACCAGATCGCAGGTATTCCTCTGGTCGAGGCAAGCTGCAATTTTTTTGTGCCGTCCTCGTTCGGGGATGTGGTCGCCGTGGAATCTTGCGTTACAAATTGGGGAACGAGCAGCTTTTCCTTGCAGCACAAGTTGTTCCGCGGCGAGACGTTGGCTGTTGAAGGACTGGAAAAGCGGGTATGGACGGTCCGGACTGCCGGGCCAGGATCAAAGCCAAAAAGTCAGCCGATTCCACGCGAGATCATTGAAAAACTGTCTTGAGCATTGCTGTTCGCGGTTGATTCGTTGAGGGATTATGGGCGGCACCGATCTGACAACTAGCTCCGTTCTGCAGAAATCACTCCCCAGCTCCTACTATCTTTCCGATGACATTTTTGGCGAAGAGAAGGAAATGATCTTTTGCCGCGAATGGTTTTGCGCGGGACGAGAGGAGCAGATCGCAAAACCGGGCGACTATCTTGTACTCGATGTTCTTGGCGAAAGCATCCTGGTCGTGCGAACGAAAGAGAGGCAGATTCGTGCGCATTACAACGTATGCCGTCACCGGGGCACCCGTCTTGTACAAGCGGCCGGAGACGAACCTCCTGCTGATGTCAGACTGAATGGTGGAATGCTCGGCCCGAACGGAGTTCGCTGTCCTTACCATCTTTGGACGTACGGGCTCGACGGGAAGTTACTCAGTGCGCCGCATGTAAAAGAAGGTGAACATTTTTGCAAGGAAGAGTTTTCTCTTTACCCGGTAGGCGTGGAGCTTTGGGGCGGATTTATTTTTGTGAACTTATCGCCGGAACGTGCCGCACGAGAGGAGCGGACACTTTCGAAGCAGCTCGGGGAAACGGTTGAGCGAACCAAGCGATATCCGTTAGAGGAACTTCAATCAGCGAAGCGAATCGTCTATCAGGTTGAAGCAAACTGGAAGATCGTGATGGAGAACTACAACGAATGCTACCACTGTGGGCCGGTCCACCCCGAATTGTGCGAAGTCGTGCCGGCGTTCAAGCAGCACGGGGGCAATGGACTCGAATGGGAGCGAGGCATACCGCATAAAGAAGGAGCGACGACTTTCACGTGGACGGGAAAGACGGATCGCTCGCCATTTCCAGGACTAAACGACGATGAGAAAGTCAGGCATAAGGGCGAACTGATCTACCCGAACCTGCTTTTGAGCCTGGCATGTGATCACGTGACCGCGTTCTCCCTCTGGCCGACTGCACCCAATCACACGACGATCATCTGTGATTTTCTGTTTCATCCTGTCGAAATGTTAAAACCAGGATTCAATCCGAGTGACGCGGTCGATTTTTGGCATCTCGTCAACCGCCAGGATTGGGAGATCTGCAAGAGAGTGCAGCAGGGACTGGGGACTCGGGTGCACGATTGTGGGTATTACGCTCCCATGGAAGATTTAAGTCTCGATATACGTCGGTACGTTCTGGAACGGCTGGGAAAAGGTAATGTTTAGCTGCGATATCTAGGCTATCAAAAAATCAGTTTGAGCGCGAGTTGGACGTTTCGATTCCCGAATTTGAATGCCGAAACGTAAGAGGGATTGGCGGTGACTTCTGCATCGGCTGAATTTGCTTCAAGGTTCGCGTGATTGAATGCATTAAACAGTTCACCACGGAATTGCATCACCCAGCCTTCATGCAGCTGAAAGTTCTTGTAGAGCCCGAGGTCCAGCGACCACGCTCCCGGGCCTCTGAAAAAATCGCGGCTCGTCTTGTTCGCCGGGAAGGGGCAGGGAAGCGCCGACACGAGGGCGCAGTTCCCGAAATCCGAGATTCCGACGAGCGGATTGAAATACGGTACGGCGGGCGAAAGAGGAATGTATTGATAGAAATTAGGCTGCCCGTCGGAACCGCGTGACCGGAAGAAGCAACGGGGAGACTTGGGATGTAACGGGGGCAAACGAGCGCGGCACTGCAGTGGTAAACTGAGAACGGTGTCCCGGTTGTCGCCTTAGAGATCGAGGAAATGGTCCAGCCGCCAATGGCCAGCCGTTTGCAGCGATTGGAGGATCTGGCAAAGAATGGTTCCCGCCAAATGGCGCTTCAGACGAAGTTGTGGCGAATGTCGAATTCGGCGTTTCCGCGATCAAGATTGGGGTTGGGCTCGCGACTCGCATCCCACCTCGATCCTTGTGGAAGACCTCGACGAGTCAATGGTGATCTGCGCCCAGAGTATTTCGCAGAGGGTCACATCGATCTCATGAGAAAAAGCCTGGTTTTGTTGTCGTTGTCTGCGTGGCTGGCCTTAACGGCCTGCTCCAACGGAAAAATTTCGCTGGACCAGCCTGCGGGAAGCAAGGCTGCGGCTCGCTCGGTGGCCAAACCGACCGTTTTGACCCCGACGGGTGAGCAGGAATTACGCGCCGCGATTGAGTCTGGCGAGCTTGCTGACCTTCAGTGGCCTAATTTCTCCCAGCAACGTGCTGCAGTAACGGGATTTTATGACCAGACGGGCTACAAGCTGGGATGGATTTGGGAAGGCAAACCGACCGCTCAGGCTCTGGAACTAATCGGTATTCTTGAGGATGCGGATCAAAAAGGACTCGACGGTAAAGATTATGATGGCGGACGCTGGCAAAAACGTTTAAGTACGTTTGAAGGCCCGGCTGAAGCAACGGAATCAGCGCAGATAAGATTTGATATCGCTCTGACGATCTCTGCGATCCGCTATGCCTCGGACCTTCATCTCGGGAAAGTCGATCCACGAGCCCTTCACAAGGATTTCGATCCTGAAGTTCAGAAACACGATCCAGGCGTATTTCTCTCGCAAAACGTGGTGGGCGCCTCAAGCGTCAAGGACGCACTGGCCCCGATCGAGCCACCCTATCCCGGATACCAACGAACCATGGCTGCGCTGCAGACTTATTTGCAAATGGCGAAGAATGAAGTCGTCGATCCCTTGCCACAGGTGAAGAAGCCTGTGCTGCCCGGCCAGGACTATGGGGCGATCGGGAAATTGGTCAAAAGGTTAGAGTTCCTCGGCGATCTGCCGCTTTCAGTGTCTGTGCCCGACTCCGAAGTATATTCCGGAGTTGTGGTCGACGGCGTAAAACACTTTCAGACTCACCATGGGCTCGAAGCGGCAGGGAAACTCGGACCTCAGACCATTACTGAACTGAATCGCTCGATGGCCGAGCGCGTGAACGCGCTGCGTTTGACGTTAGAACGCTGGCGCTGGCTGCCCCACAATTTTGCCGAGCCTCCCATCATCGTCAATATTCCGGAGTTTATTCTGCGGGCCTATAATGCAACAGGGAAGCAGGCTCTGACGATGCGGGTCGTCGTGGGTCGCGCTTTGCGGACCGAGACCCCCGTGCTTGAAGAGCACATGAAATATTTGATCTTTTGGCCGTACTGGAACGTTCCTCCAAGCATCCTGCGTGGAGAAATCATTCCCAAAATCATGAAAGATCCCGCTTATATACAGAAAAATAATTTTGAGGTTACGACGTATTCAGGCCAGGTGATCACCGATGGAATCGTAAGCGAGGACGTTCTTGCACAGCTTCGTGCCGGCAAACTGATGGTCCGGCAGAAACCCGGACCGCGCAACGCGCTCGGGCTCATCAAGTTTATATTTCCGAATGACCAGAATATTTATCTGCACTCGACACCAGCGCAATCCCTTTTCAGCGAGAGTCGCCGCGATTTCAGTCACGGCTGCATACGTGTTGAAGATCCTAAGGCCCTGGCCGAATGGGTATTGCGCAACAATCCGGGATGGACGCGGGAGCGCATCGAAGCGGCCTTCAAGGCGCAAAAAGAGCAGCAGGTGAATTTAGCGAAAGAAATTCCGGTGCTGATTGTCTACGGCACCGCCATTGCCAAGGAAGATGGCCAGGTCTATTTCTTCGACGATCTCTACAGATACGACCTGGCGCTCGCTAAGTTGTTCTCGCAGGCCTACGCTTCAAGCAACTGAATGCGCAGAATCATGCTCGATCGCGGCGGGAACTATTCCCGGTTGCTATCTGACGACTTGCAGCCATAACACCACCAGCGCACTCGCCCCGTATCGACGTGTACAAACTGGGAGCGGGGATAGTAACCCACCCCACCGCGGCCAAGTTTCAGCGCGGCGTCACGGAGCGCCAGCGTGTCAACTCCCGCGATGCGAATATCGATGGCATGCGCCTGCATGTGCTGGCTGTTTTTTGCGACTCCGGCCGACCGTGCGCGGAGGAATTCATTGCTCGAGGGAGTTCTATATCCGCAAATAATTTCTATTTCCGCGTCCGGATGCCCGACGGCAGCAGCCACATCGGAAAGAATGTCGAAAACCTTTGGATCGTAGTGCTTGATGTCGCCCGTTCGATGGTCGCGGAGGAAATGATCCAGTTGGTCTTCTGCTCCCGGGAGATACGTCTCCCCGATTCGATATACGATGTCGATTCGCTCACCGGTGTGAGTGTGGTACAGGCGAAGATGATGCGCGGCGGGAGAACCAGCTTCGGCGGCAAAGCTCGCAGTGCGGGTCATCAGGGCCGAAAGGACGAGCAGACAGAGAACAGGAAAAAGTGTGACAACAGACTTCAACAACCGGAGCCTCCAAGCGACTAGCCGCAAAATGAGAAGGGAACGGACTCGGTCCGTATAGCGGGCTCGCAATTCATCTGCGAACCCTTCTCTACCATTATAGCAAGGAAAGTCCGAGAGAATGGCTCCGTATCTCAAGCCAAGATCGAGCGTAACTCAAGGTTACATTGCGACTTGCCTCTCATTAAGATTTTTTGCTGAGCGGGTGAGCGCCATCTCCTTGTTTCAGAGCGATGCCCCGCACAGGGTCATTGAGCCTTCGTTTTCGCGTAACGACAGGAACCGGTCTTCGAAACTGCATTTCGGGATTCGACGGTGGAATGCGATTCGCCGAAACAATAAGGATTGCGCTCTGCAGCATTTTGTTGCAATCTCTCGCCTGGCGCCCAGCCTCATTCCCAGTTTGAACGACAATTTCCAATAGCTGACTGTTTCGGTAGATCCAGAGCACCCTGCTTTGGTTCATGCTTCTTACCGAGCGTCGTATCAGAGGGTCGTCCAGTCCTCGGTACCCAAACGGGGTCGAGTTCGGACAGGAGAAAACGAGATGGGACAGTGGATCGCCGCCAGTTCGTTAACAACACCAATTCTCCGGCCAGCGTCAGTCATTACACCGCCTATAAGCCGAGGCCCTTCAAGAGACAAGAGCGTGACAGGGTGACTGTTCTCTACGGTGGCCTCACCTGGAAACATGAACGCATCGTGCAAGGCGCCTTTCACAACTTGAAGTACAAGGCGGAACCGCTCCCCAATATTGCTCGTCGCGGACCTCGATGCCGGGAAGGAATTGATCGACGTAGGTGCGTGCTGCCCCACGCTCTTTACGACAGGCAGCCTCGTCAATCTACTGAAGCAAAAAATCTCCGAGCTGGGCAAACAGGCAGTGACTGACAACTTTGTCTTTCTGACCGCGGGAGCGTGCGGTCCCTGCCGATTCGGCCAGTATCACGAATCCTACGCCATGGCGCTTGATGGCTTGGGATTGCGAGATTTCCGATTGTTTTTACTGGCTCAGGACGAACTGGACCAGGAGTCCGCGGACGGAGGCGGACTGGAAATTAACCTGCCGCTCAGTCTCGGCCTGGTCTGGGCAATCCTGTGCGCCGATCTCCTCACGGATTTGGAGTACATGACTCGGCCGTATGAAGTGAATCCGGGGGACGTAGACCGCGCGCTAAAGGAAAGTGTCGAACACCTCTACGGCACATTCTGCAATCGGCCGGACCGCGGCCGGAAGTACGGCACGGTGGCCTGGCATGTGTTGAGCAATTATTTCACCGAGGCATTGCGCCACGTTCGCCGCAAATGGGACTCGATCCAGGTTGACCACCTTCGGGTGAAAGCTAAGGTGAAAATTACGGGAGAGTTCTGGCTGCAAACTCACGAAGGAGAAGGCAACTACAACATCAAACGCTGGCTCGAGCAGGAGGATGGCGAAGTTGTTTCTCCTCCGGTTGCGGTTTGGTTGCATTATCTATTGCATCCCACCATACGCAAACTTGAGCACCGCAACTCCACCGGTAAACATCCTGGACTGGAGCATCTGGCCTTGGTCGCGGCCGAGCGCATCTACCGCGCCACCTACAACCGTTTGCGGAAAGCGCTCGCGAATCTCCCTAACGAGTTGCCGGATCAGGAGGAACTGCGGCGTCTTGCGGAACCCTTCTATCATTTCGAACTGCGCGGAGGCGAAGGCCACATGTTGATTGGCAAGGCTCTTCATGCCTATCAGCACAAGAAAGCGCACATGACTTGCGAGCTTTCGCCCTACTCCTGCATGCCCAATACCATGTCTGTCGGATCGATGGCCAATGTGCTCGGGAAATATCCGGACCTGCTCTACGCTCCGATCGAGGTCAAAGGCGACTCCGAAGTCCACGCGCTGTCCCGGTGCCAAATGATTCTCACCGAAGCGAAACGACGGGCCAGGACGGAGTTCGACGAGGCCCTTCGGAAATCTGGGCTGACGATCGAGGCCATCCGGAAATACGAAGAGCACCATCCGGAATTGAACCGCGCGACATATCGTGTACCGCACGGCAGTTACGTGGGGGGCGCGGCGAATTACGTGGAGCATCTGGCAAACAACAAAAGCCTCGGACGGCACTGACTCCGAGCATCGCGCGAGACCATCTCGAGAGAAAAGAGGTCCACATTTTAATGGCGACTGAGCGGCTCGTGCGGATTCAACCGTTGGCGGGAACCCTGGATGTGAGGCCGGATCCTGTCAAAAGGGCCATCCTCGCACCCGCCTCAGGCCAAACCTGCGGTATCGACGTGGGAAGTACGACGTGCAAATTTGTCCTTTACTCCCGAGAAGGTCAGTTGGTTCAACAGAAGTATGAACGACACGGTACGAAACAAGCTGAAAAAGTTTTGGAATTTCTCCGTCGCTTGGAAAAAGATCACAATCTTACCCCGCAGCAGGATCGCATTTTTTTTACCGGTTCTGGCGCTGGTTGTATAGCGCCTTTAGTCGGAGGGAAGACCATCCAGGAAGTGGTCGCCGTAGCGGCGGCTGTCGAGACGCTCCACCCGGATGTGCGCTTCGTCAGCGAAATCGGCGGCGAAGATATGAAGACCATTTTCTTCAGCCGTGATGCGACAAACAAGGGTAAGCAAGTCCTGATGCAAGCCGCCTGTTCCGGAGGCACGGGTACGTTTATTGAGAAAACGGCCCGCAAACTCGAAATTTCACCCGAAGAACTCTCGAAGATGCGCTACACCGGATACACTCTCCACAAAGTGAGCAGCAAGTGCGGCATTTTTGCCGAAGCGGATGCCAATACACTCCTGAAGGCGGGAGTGCCTGTGGAGGAAATCATTGCCTCATTGTTCGAGGCCGTCGTTTATCAGAATCTCGCGACCCTTACCCGCGGTAACACTCCGGCGCCCGAGGTTCTCCTGCTGGGCGGTCCCAATCTTTTTTTTGCCGGATTGCAGGAAGCATGGCGGTATCACCTGTCTGAGCTATGGAAAGAGCGCAAAACCAGTAGCGCGGAGGACAAGGATCCTTCGTCTCTCGTCATTGTCCCCGAGGATGCCGTGTACTATGCCGCGCAAGGCTGCGTCGAGATAAGCCGCGGCGAGCCGCAATCCGCCGGACTCTACCAGGGAGCAAAACAGTTGCAGTGGTGGATTGACGTGGGCCAACACGAAGCGAAGAAAAACCTGGGCCGTAGCGGACTTTGGAAAGATCACCAGGAACTGGAGTCCTTCAAAGCCCGGTTTGCTGAGAGAGCGAGAAACGGTAGCGCAGAAGAGAAAGACAGCAGACGCGGCCGAGACAACCTCGCTCGAGCCAGAAAACCAGCTCACGTGTTGCTGGGTTGCGATTTTGGATCGACTACGGCAAAAGCCGTTTGTTTGTCGCCACAAAAGGACTTGGTCTATTCCTGTTATGCGCTGAGCCGCGGGAATCCGATCGAGGATGCCAAGGCACTGTTTCGGCAGGTTCGTGAAGCCATCGGTGAAAGCGAAATCGTCGGGCTGGGTATAACGGGATACGGGAAAGACTTGCTCATGGGAATTCTGGGCGCCGACTGTTCCGTTGTCGAGACAATTGCGCATGCCACCGCTGGATTGCATTACTTCCCCGATGCAGACTGCATCTGCGACGTTGGGGGAGTGGATGTCAAGATTATGATCCTCCACAACGGAGCGGTAACGGATTTCCGTTTGAACTCACAGTGCTCCTCTGGCAATGGCGCGTTCCTTCAAGGTGTCGCGGAGCGTTTCGACATTCCTATGAACGAGATGGCCAATCGTGCATTTCGCGCCGAAGTGATGCCGCAATTGTCGATGGGCTGCGGAGTCTTCCTGCAAAGTGACATCGTGAATCAACAGCGCAAAGGATGGCAAGCCGATGAGATTCTTGCCGCCCTGTGCGCCATTCTTCCTTTAAATGTCTGGGTTTACGCGGGGGGCTTGAACAATCTCAAGCAGGTCGGTCGTAAGTACATCCTCCAGGGTGGAACCCACAAGAATCTAGCGGTCGTAAAAACCCAGGTGGATTTTATTCTGTCGAAAGTTCCGGACGCAGAAGTAGTCGTGCACCCTTACTCGGGCGAAGCAGGCGCTATTGGCGCGGCGCTGGTTGCTTTGGAATGGTGGGAGAAAGGAGGAGCGACCCGATTCCGTGGATTTGAATCGATCGAGGCACTCGCATATAAGACCGTAACTTCACCGGAAACCGTTTGCCACTGGTGCCCGGTCAATTGTCAACGCAGTTTCGTCGATGTAGAACTGGTTCGTGGGCGAGGCCGCCCTTGGAGCAAAGTCCCTCTACCTCCGGGTTGGGAGCGCGTGATTGTTAATAATTCCTGTCCCAAAGGTCTTCTGGAAGATTTGAGTGAGATGAAAGTCACCAAGGCGGAAATGGAGAGGACAAAAAATGCCTATCCGAATGTGGCCGATTTCATTCGCAAGGAGGCGTTCCTGCGCGTCTCGGGTTAAAGATCGCTCGCAGCTCCGCGTGGGAATTCCTAAAGTATTGAATATCTGGTCGACCCATCAGTTCTGGGTTGGATTCCTGAAGGCGTTGGGGATCGCCTCGGAAAATATTGTCTTCAGCTCAGACACTTCAGAGGAACAGGGGCGTGAGTTCGGAAAAGGGCGAGGAACGGTGGACTGCTGCTATCCGGTGAAATGCATGAGCGGTCACTATGGGGAATTGATCTTCGGGCAGAAAAACAGGATCAATATTTTGCTTAGCCCGATGATCCACTCGTTGCCTTCCATTCTACACGGGCACGTGGTGGACACCGTGACTTGCACACGAGTGATGGCCGGGCCTGAAAACATCAAAGCCGGTTTCCTCAAAGAGCGAGACGTCTTCCTCGAGAACGGCATCAGGTACGCGTCGCCTTTCGTGAGCCTTGGAGATCGGCACATGGTCAGCGAGCAGTTGCACAATGGCCTAGAAGAAGTTTTTGATCTGGATCCGAGCGAAACCGAGCGCGCAGTGCGATGTGGATTCGAGGCTCTCGACACGTTCACGGCCAAAGCGCGCCAGCACAGTCTGGATATCTTGACCTGGTGCGCGAAGAACCAGAAGCCGTGCATCCTCGTTCTCGCTCGTCCGTATCACATGGACACCGGTATCGGCCATGAAATCGAGGTGGAGCTGCAAGCGCGCGGATATCCCATCCTTTGGTTGCAGTACCTGCCGAATACTCAGGACTTGATGGACTGGCTGTTCGAAGCGGACCTGCGCGCAGGAAGGATCAAGAATCCATTCGACATTGCCGATGTGTGGGCTTCCTCCTATAGCAGCAATACGAACGAAATCCTATGGGGCGCGAAGGTGGCGGCCCGCTGCCCGTGGATCACGTGCGTGCTGCGGTTATCGAGTTATGAGTGCGGGATGGATCAGCCCACTTACACTCCGACGCAGAAGATTGTCGAGGCGACCGGAACTCTATTCTTCAAATTCGGAGATCTCGATTCGACCAAGCCGGCAGGCAGTATCAAGATCCGGGTGGAAACAATCGAGCACTACCTCGCTAAGTATTCGCCCGAAATTATCCAGCGGAAACTGGATTACTTGTCAGATGGCTGCCCGCTCGGCAAGTTTGTGGCGCCGATCGGATTGAATTGCGCCCCAGAAGTGCCAAAGGCCAAACGCGTTGGTATGAACTGACAATCGGGGCAGCGTTGCTCCAAATAGAATTTCTCTTGACGGGACAAAGCTCCTGGCTTACAGGACAAGCGTTCTGGACCCAGCGCCAGACGTAGGCAGTTCTCATCCTGTTTTCTCACATGTGCCAAGACAGTCACAACAGCAATGGTTGAACTTCTCGCGTTCAGCGGCGCATGTTTCTTCCTCGACCAATGGAGCAAGGTATGCAACCTGGTTAGCGTACCTACGTAGTTTCCCGTAGCTAATTGGAATTGACCAACTGCATTTATTGAACGAAGCTCGTGGCACCGGAGGGCACGGGCACTAAATCTACGCTCAAAATGGTGTTTCCGTTTAACCAGTTGATGGAATGGATCTGCCCCATTTTGTGAGATCGTGCTTGCCGCCAGAGCATGGCCAGAATCAGTGACAGCTTCTGAAATAGTGGTCGCTCTAATTCGTTTACCCGCCTCTCAGTGGAGTTCGTAAAGAACTGTGGGCAATTTGGGATGGATATGTTCGGTGGTGGGACTGCCCTCATTACCAGCTTTGATCATCGTTCAGAAGAGTGCCAAATCCAGTAGCGCTGCCGGGTCGCCCCGAAGATTCTCTGCGACGAAAGCCGGCAAGTAATTCGGCGCATCCAAGCTAGGGTCGCCGTTATTGAGAGAAGAATTTTTCAGTGACGCATGAGCTCTATGAACTGGTCGGACTCTGATGGTCCGGACCTTGAGAGCGCTGAGACCGAACAGGAAACCGCCGACCACATCCGGCGAATCCAGGCTCATGGGCAGCGATCGTTTTGAGAGACGTCACCGTCGCAAGGACGGGAAGGAAATCGACCTGGAGGTCCACGTGACCTTTCAGAATTTCAAGGGCGGCCGGTTTGTTTGTTTTCTGCGGAACATCACCGACCGCAAGCAACTAGAAGCTCAATTGCGTCACTCGCAAAGGATGGAGGTAGCCGGACAGCTCGCGGGGGGTGTTGCCCACGACTTCAACAACCTGCTCGGCGTAGTCCTCGGGAATCTTGAACTTTTGAGCGAAAGGATCCCGCCGGACGAGATCTTCCAGGGGTATTTGGAAAGAGTGCAGATGAGCGTGCGCAGCGCTACCGCAGTTACTCGCCAGTTACTCTCTTTCAGCCGCAAGCAGATTCTGCAACCGGTCGTCCTGAACCTCAATGTTGTTGTCCGACAGTTGAACAAAATGACCCAACGTTTAATTGGCGAGCACATTGAAGTGGTTCTATCCCTAGAACCGGAGCTTGGTTCCGTCGAGGCAGATCCCGGCCAGATTGAGCAGGTGCTGATGAATCCCATGGTCAACGCTCGGGACGCGATGCCCCAGGGCGGCAAATTATTTATCAAGACTGCTAACGAGTATCTTAGTCACGAGTTTGTGCAGAGCCATCTTGGTTCCAAAGTGGGGGAGTTCATAAAACTCTCTGTAACGGACAGCGGATCTGGTATGAACAAGGACATCTTGGACCGCATCTTTGAACCCTTTTTCACAACGAAGGAAGTCGGCTAAGGCACTGGCCTAGGATTGGCAACCGTCTACGGTATCGTAAAGCAGAGCGAGGGTTACATCTGCGTTGAAAGTGAAGTGGGAACTGGAACGACCTTTGACATCTACCTGCCTCGTGTGAAAGCTGAGCCGGCAGTGGAGCGGTCCCGGGAGTCGGCTGGTTCTGTCTGGGGTTCAGAAACCATTTTATTGGTAGAGGACGATCACTCGCTCCGGGAAGTTACGAAGATACAACTGGAAAAGTTGGGCTACCACGTACACGAGGCGGAGGATGCCGAAGCTGCGACAGTTTTGTTCAATGCGCATGCTGAAGAAATCTCACTGCTGCTCACCGACGTAATCATGCCGGGGGTCAATGGTCGTGTTCTCGCAAATAAATTGAGAGAGAGAAAGTCTGATTTGCGAATTCTCTTCATGTCTGGCTACACCGACGATGAATTCCTCAAGCAAGGCGTATCGGGATCGTATCAAGCTATGGTGATTAAACCATTCACTCATCAAACGCTAGCCTCACGGATTCGCGAAGTTCTGGATGGCAGTCCTCGGTCGAGCGAGTAACGCCTGACAACCGTGTTTTTGCTCAATGACCTAAGGCCCGCGTTTGGCAGGCCCAGTCGGGGAAGTTCTTGACTAACGCGGAGTATGTATCCTTTTGCGATTACTTTTTTGAGTGGCCCAGGCAAAACCTATGATGATGGTGATTAAGGCCACTGGGAACCTTACGATTTCTCGAATCGCACATCATATTTTTGCCGAGTCTCCCAAAGGCAAGCTTGGTAGATGAGATTCAGTGGCCTTGCGGAGTTGCAACGTGTGTCTGGCGAAATGTTACGCGGGCCGATTTTACCTGCTTTACGAGGGTGAGCTGAGTCTCACTCTCGGACCGGACCTGGTGGCAGGGAAGCGAACACTTAGGCCGTCTTTATAGGAGGTTGCGTGTCGAGCGTCGCCATTTCCGTCGCTGTGAGTATCCTTCCCTTATAGACCGCCATGTACGCAATCCTCCCATTCAAGGAGCCTGCAAAGTCGTATGCCGCGTTTCCAATCCGGAATGACCGTGTGTTCGAAATTCTCGTTGTGTCCAGCGTCCCCGTGCCGTTGTGAGTCGCACCAGCATTGAGGTTGTTCACCTGATTTATCTGGTTCACAAAAATGGCCGCTGCCGCCGCCGGCGCCGTTTGTGTCCCCGCATTGTATTGTGTGCCGTCCCATATGAATGCCAACTGCATCCACTGGCCCGCGGTTACTATGCCTCCGTTCGTCTCCAACACCATGCTCTTCGTGCTTAACTCTACCTTCACGTGCAACGCCCCAGTACTCGTCAGCGCAAAGATGAACCCCGAATCGCTATTCGTTGGTTTGTCATCGTTCTTCTCGCAAATCCCACCATTGGCCACCGCAGTTACGAACACTTTCGCCACAATGGTGATCATACTCGTCGGCATATCGTTAAACAGGGTATCCACTCCCGCATCCAGGAAACTATTCAAAGACGCTCCGCCATTGAATTGGATCGAGGGGTCCGCGACCTGCCATGTCGGTTGCGCGGCTCCATTCGGATTAGCCGTGACTTCATCCACAAGGTTTACATCTTGCGCCTGCTTTCCCTGCTTGGATTCGGCTGTCCCACCATTCATCACGTAAAGCCCGATCAAATTCGTGGCGAGGGGATTTCCTGTATCCAACACCGATCCGGATGGACGGTTATTGAAAAGAGTGGGCGTCACAGTAACCTCGTTTGTAGTTCCTTCATTCGAACCGCTCAAGAACAAGGTCACTGAGTACGTGTACGTGATTCCGTTGGCTGCAGTATGGTCCACAAACGAAGTATCCGTAGTCGGTCCTAAGGGTATAGAAGGGAGACCGTCGTTGACGCGATTGATCTGGTAACTGTAGCCCATGGTGTCCGTATCGATCTCTGTCCAGCTCAATGTCACTTCTGCATTCCCTGGTTGCGCCGTCAGGTTACTTGGCTTGGTTATAACCCGCGGCGAGAAACCACACCCCACGAACCTCAGCAGCGCAATGATGCCCAACAATAAAATAGGCGCCGTAATCAAATAAGGATCAATCATCTTTAGCCTGCCTTTATCGGAAGCTGTGTTTCGAGTGCCGCCAACTCTGCTGTTGTCAGAATTCTTCCCTTATACACCGCAATATACGCAATCCTTCCATTCAACGAGCCTGCGAAGTCGTATGCTGCGTTTCCAATTCGGAATGACCGTGTATTGGAAATTCTCGTTGTGTCCAGCGTTCCATGGCCGTCGCGTGTAGCACCTGCATTCAGATTACTCACCTGATTCGTCTGGTTCACAAAAATCGCCGCTGCCGCCGACGGCGCCGTTTGCGTCCCCGCATTGTATTGCGTGCCGTCCCACATGAATGCCAACTGCATCCATTGGCCTGCCGTTACCACGTTGTTCGTCTCCAGCACCATGCTTTGCGTGCTTAACTCTACCTTCACGTGCAACGCTCCGGTATTCGTCAGCGCAAAGATAAATCCCGAATCGCTGTTGGGTGGTTTGTCATCGTTCTTCTCGCAAATCCCGCCATTGCTCAGCGCCGTCACGAACACACTTGCCACTATCGCGATCATACTCGTCGGCATATCGTTAAATAAAGTATCCACTCCTGCATCCAGATAACTATTCAAGGACGCTCCCCCATTGAATTGGATCGAGGGGTCGGCAACCTGCCACGTCGGTGGCGCATTGCCAACGGGACTGGCCGTGGTCCCATCCACGAGATTTCTATCGAGCGCTGGCCTTCCTTGCATAGCTTCGACGGCACCGTTCATGAGGTAAAGACCAATCAAATCTGTGGAAAGCGGATTTGCTGTGTCCAGAACTGACCCAGGCGGCCGGTTAGTGAAAAGAGTGGGTGTCACAGCAACCGCGTTTGTAGTTCCGTAATTCTTGCCGTACACAAACAAGGTCACTGTGTACGTGTACGTGATTCCGTTGGTCAAGCCGCTGTTGTCCGGGTAACTGTAGAGGGTGGAACCATTCGGGCCAGGAGTACCTACATAGGTAACCGTGTCCACCACTGTAGCGGGAAGACCGTCATTGCTGCGGTTGATCTGATAGCTGTAGCCCTCTGTGTCCTTCTCATTCTCCGTCCAGTTCAGCGTAACCTCGCGATTGCCTGGTTTGGCCGACAACGCCGTGGGTGCTACTGGCGGCGCGGGAGCCGTGAACTGGCACCCCACAAACCTCAGCAACGCCACTATCCCCAGCAACAGAACCGGTGCCGTTAGCAGATACACATCGCTCATGGCAGTCTACCCTTCAGGGCCTCGCCTTTCTTTGAGGCCACTCCTTTGCCTTCTCATTTTCCAAAGAAACTGGATTCACACTTTACTTGCTACGTGCGCCCGCCGGTTTCTGTCCCGTTGCTGGTATCACCGTGTCCACGACAGAACGACCGTAGCGAATTCCGGTCACCACTCCCGACGCATCAATAGATACCACTGTCGGCCACAAACTCACTCCATATGCCGACGAGATCAATCGTTGTGGGTCGGTCACCAGCATTACCGCCAATTTATGCGTCGCAGCCGCCTTCTTCACCACTTCGGCAGTTTCTCCATCGTTAATCGCCAGTACCACTGGCCCTGGCCGCGATGATTTGCCAATACTCTCTTGCAGGTCGTGAATTGCGTCCATGCTCGGCTTCGAAGTGCTCCTCCAGAACGCCAGCACCACCGCTCGGCCTTCCAGCTTCCTCAGTGTCAGCCCTTGTTCTTCGGCAAGCTCAAACAGGAAGTTCGGTGCCTTCCGTCCCGTGCGCAGGTTCAATCCATACAGTCCACGGCTGGCAGATCCTCCCTTGGTCAAAGCCTTCTTCAGAGCCTCAGCCAACGTCTTGGAGTCGATTGGCCCCTCTTGTTGCCATGCCACCTTGCCGCTCGGCAACACGATCAGCGTCAGCGGGTGCTTCGCTGTTTTCACCCCAAACGCACGTTCCCACCCGCCGCCTTGTCTGTCCCCATAAATCACACCCGGCGTATGACGCGTTTTCGTAAGTTGTGTGTGAGTCATCAAACCCAGCACCGCTGTCGCCGCATCCTTCCGTCCGCTCTGCTTTACTGCATCGACCAGAAAGTCCAGGTTTGCCGAAGTGCCATCGTCTGCAAAGTGCGCCACCACGTTTGGCGTGTATTTTCCCGACTTGTCCACGTGCGTTAGCGCCGGCATGTGACCCACAACTTGCAGGCTCCCGTCGGCCCCCACATGAGTCAGCGCCACCATCGCCTGTGCGCCCTCTAGCGTGAGGTTCCCCGCATTGATGATCGGGAATGAGTTGTATCCGCACACGGTCGCCGTCACGGGTTGCGACACCACGGGACCCGACGCAGACAGTCGCGTCCCCTTCAACGTTAAACAGAGTGGTTCGTATCCCGATATCACTCCGGACACCACAGCCACTGCGGAGAGATTCGCCACTGCTGCAGAGCTCTCCACCGGTTCATTGACCAATCCGCCCGTACCAAGTAACACGAACCGGTTTACGTCCGTATGAAATGGTTGGCTCTGCCCTCGATAGCTCCAGTCGTATTCCGTGATTGCTCCTCCCGGGATCCATGCCTTCAATGCCGTGTAATCTGGCCCCTGCGGAAATGTCGTGACATTGCCAACCACAGTGTTCGGAGCTGTCGGAATCGGTTGATATTCCACATGGGCCGCTGGCCAAGGGGTAACTCCCAACGAACCGTGCATAATGATTCCCGTGGGCCTGATTTCTACCGCTCTATAAGCCAACGTAAAGTTCACATCTTGTTGCGGCGGCGCTGCTGGCTGTGTCTGCGCGGGGTTCAGCAACGATTTCAGGAAGCCTCCCAGCACATTGTTCACACTGAACATGTCTTCTATATCTTGCTTGTGGGCATTTAATTCCGCATCCCGTTGCGACCTGAAGTCGTCGAGTTGCGACCCAGCGAAGTCGGACGCTATCCAATCGAAGAAAATTGACAGGCCGGTCACATCTACGGAAAAATCTCCGGACACCGCCAATTCTGCCGTGTCCAGTGGGCCTCCCGCATTGGTCGCCGCCAGGTTCAATGTGAACGCCTGCGTCACCTTGAAATTAAAGTCAGGCAGGTATTCGGAATGCGCGTGCCCGGAAACGCTCAGCACGATTCGCCCGTTTTGTAGTTCGACTACAGGGTCGTCGACCGTGAACTTGTATGAGTAGAATGTCTTGGTCGGCGCTGTGATCTGCATCTCCTCTTGAATCTTTTGCTGGATCATGTCGGCGCTTATTGCGAACCCAAAATCATCTCCCGGCGCCAGGAAAATACCGTTGACCGTCGCGGGATGCCCTTTTGGGCCGCTCAGGTTCATCAGCGCCCCCACTACACTCGGTGCTCCCGGCAATGTTCTGAACTGCAGAAACGCCACGTTGGCGGGGAGTGGTGAATTGGACGGCAAGAATCCGGTCCTCAGCGCATTCCGTATCAACTGATTAATTCCCAATAAATCTGAGGCGCTTAGTGGTGGGCTTGAATACAGCGCGTTGAAGTTGACGTTTACGTTCGATCCCGTAATGTCAACAGTGATCGAACTCACATTTGCATGCTGCGACGCCACTTGGTTCACCGGCGCCGTAATCACCAACTGTCCCCGCACAAACTGCGCCGCCGGCGATGTATTCGGATCTGGAAAATATCTCGTCCTTACTCCCATACGCACCGTCAGGTTTGAACCTGACGCGTCCGGTACCTCAATCGTCGGCGGGTCCAACTGCAACTGCGCCACGCCCTGCAGGTTACTCGGCTGAAACGGCTCAACCACAATGGAGCCGGCATTCACTAGCACATCCAAACCGGCGTACACCGCATCCGTCGCCGCCAGCGATCCCGGATAGAGACTGCTTTGTTTCTTCACCTGCCTTTGATTCACCACCACTTCGCCAAACGTGTCTACCGCTCCCACAATCACTGGCCACGGAAACCGCTTCGGCGCGATGTCATCCACACGCGCGGTCATCGAATGCAGCAGCCTTTCGCATCGATGCATCGCTGCAAGTGCTCGGTCTACGGCAAGTGTTGTGAATTCTGCTACAACGTCAAAATCACCAGTCAGGTCGTTTGCCATTGGTTCACTCCATTCTTATCTCAGCCAGTTAACCGAAAGCGCTGCAATCGCCACCACTATAATCGCCACGGAAATCGCGTGGTACAGTGTGAATCTCGCCGAGCCTTCCTCGTGCTCGCGAAATGTTTCCAGAACCAAGCGCCCCGCCGGATACAGGCAGCACACAAACAGAAACAACGCGCCCGGAAATGGCATCTGCGGCCTCAGCAGAATCGCCACAATCAAAAGAATCAACGCCCACACGGATTCCAACGCTTGAGAGGGAATGCGGTTCCGCCACTCACCCAAATGGTTCGGCAAATACACGCTCAACCACACATCCGAGGCTCGTCCCGCGCAGCAACCGTTCAGTAGGCATCCCACGCGCGCGAAAATCATCCCCGTCAGAATCGACAGAATTCCTAGGTCCCAGAAAGCCCGAAACGGTAAGCGCAGCAGATAAAGCACCGGTACCGCAAACAAAAGTGCCAGCGGCAACCCCCCATACATTCCATAGCCGCCTTCCCCGCGATCCCAGATTCGCCGCGGGTTCTTCCAATACAATTTCCAGTGCGCCAGCACATGAAGCAATCGCGCGCCAACGATCGCCGGCACAATCAGTACGATCGTCGCCGCATACACGCGGAACGCGTTCAGCCCCATCGCATGCGCTGCCACGTTGCCAACCACAACTCCAGCGATCAGCCCGACATACAACATCGCCGGGTAGCTATGAACAGGGAACCCACGCCAGTAAAACAAGACAGGTCGCACTCGCTCTTATCCTTTTGGCCAGAAGGCTACTACCAGCCCTGCCAGGATCCCCACGTCTGCCAGATTAAAAACGGGCCACCAACCTAGATCAATGAAATCGAGCACATATTTACGTCGCAGAAGATCCCTCAGGTTTCCGGCGGCGCCGCCGAATGCCAACGCAAGCCCCAGCAGCGCGCTTTGGCTTTGAAACCACGTTCCTGAGTTGTGCAATACAATCGCGCATGTCAGCGCCGTCAGCCACAAAAGCGCCAACACAATTCGCTGATAATTCTTGGTGTGATCCACAAGCGGATGGGCGACACATCGAATCTTCAGCACTCTGCCTAGCGCCACCGGTCCGCGTGCCGTCTGAATCTCAGCTAAGTTTTTGCTCCACTGGTCCAGGAACAAGAACATGCCGCCGAATGCGAAAAGTCCGACCATCGCTTTTCCACCGACTGTCGCTATCGAATCGAGTGAAGGGAGAAACTGCGTGCGCCTGAGGTAGGGGCCAGACGCCCGCCCTTTTTATCCCACGCGCACTATGACGTCAAGCAAAATTACGCGTGGCGCGCCCCGAACTTCTCTGGAAGCCTTGAAGATAGTCAGCTCATCCCAACAGACTTGGTCTTCTGCGCGGCTTGCGAGAAGCCGGACGCCGGCGCCCTCGGCCAGAAGTTACCCAATGGACAGCCGGACGATAGCCAACTCAGTTCTCGCTGGATGATTTCGGGGGAATACTTCGCCAGATAATGCTCAATGATTTCCACACGAATCTTGATGCCGCCCGCCGGCTTCGTCGAATCCAGATCTCCGAATTTGAAATAGGGTTCCGGTCGCTTCAACAGTCTTCTGCGTCGGAGT
The DNA here is from genome assembly GCA_963831545.1 of uncultured Acidobacteriota bacterium. Classification (GTDB taxonomy): domain Bacteria; phylum Acidobacteriota; class Terriglobia; order Acidiferrales; family UBA7541; genus Acidiferrum. The sequence continues at coordinate 15,973 of CAWHQX010000010.1, read as the reverse complement.
ATACGTAGGTTGATCCATCCCGCATTTCTGGTGAAATGCTACATTCGCTTCATGAGAATTGTGAGAGAGGCGACTCCCCAGGACACGGATGCGATTTGGAGCATCCTCAAGCCCATCATTCGGGAGGGAGAAACGTACACGCTCCTGCGCGAAATGAGCAAACACGATGCTCTCACATTCTGGATGGCGCCCAGCCATGAAGTTTTCGTCGCGGAAGAGAACAGAGAGATCGTCGGCACATATTTCCTAAAGGCAAATCAGAATGGCGGCGGCGCGCACGTGGCCAATTGCGGCTACGTTACTGCCCCTGGGGCTCAAGGACGAGGCCTTGCCCGCATGATGTGCGAACATTCCCTTGAACGCGCGAGAGCTCGCGGTTTCCGCGCCATGCAGTTCAATTTTGTCGTCGTGACAAATGCCAATGCCGTCCATCTCTGGCAGAGTTGCGGCTTTCACATCGTCGGTCGCTTGCCGGAGGCCTTCTCGCATCCCACGCTGGGATTTGTGGATGCGCTCGTGATGTATCGCGCATTGTGAGACCTGGCCGGCGCTACAGCCACACCCGGAGTTGCCTTATCCCAATCCATTGACGTGAATTGCCGCGGTGTCTAGAATTTCCTCCATGACTCGCACCCGCTGCGAGCCGCGAGACGGAGATTCCGAGCAGGGAAGAGAAGTCGATGCATTCACCTGCCTACGACCTCATTACTGTCGGCGGCGGTCTGGCCGGTGCCGGCTTTGCTTATGCCATGGCCACGCGCGGAGCCAAGGTCCTTGTTGTCGAACGTGAGACTCGCTTCAAAGACCGCGTTCGCGGAGAAATGGTCGCTCCCTGGGGCGCAGCCGAAGCTCAAAAACTTGGCATCCTCGATCTTTTGAAAAATACTTGCGGCCACGACATCCCTTTCGTCGAAATGGGCATGGGCCCGCGAGACCTTCCTTCCACCACTCTGCAGCGCCGTCCCGCTCTCACCTTCGCTCACTATGAAATGCAGGAAGTCCTGCTCGTGGCTGTCCAGGCTGCGGGCGCCGAGGTTCGTCGCGGAATCACTGTCGAACGAATTGAGCCCGGTCATCCGCCCGCCATCTGGATTCGCGATTCCGGTTCTCAGCAAGTCTCCGCGCGCATGGTCCTGGCCGCCGATGGACGCGGCTCCCCATCGCGAAAATGGGCAAATTTTCCGGTTCACGAAGCGCCAATCGGATTCCTTTTTGCTGGTGTCGCTCTCAGCAATCTCTCCGCGTCAGAAAATCAGGTCTATTTTATTTTTAATGCAGATTTGGGGATGATTGTTGGATTTATCCCCATCGGCAAAAAACGATTCCGCGCCTACCTGGGCTATCCGAAAACGTCTAGCTATCGCTTGCAGGGAGAGAAGATGCTGGACCTCTTCATCAGCGAGTCAGCCAAAACGTTCCCCGCCGCCGCCCAACTCTATGCCGGCGCAAAACCTATTGGCCCACTGGCCAGTTTTGATGTCAGTGAATCTTGGGTCGAGCATCCCTATCGAGATGGCGTCGCTCTCATCGGCGATGCCGCTGGCACAAGTGATCCCACCTTCGGCCAAAGTCTCAATATAACTCTTCGGGACGTCCGTGTCATGCAGGACGAATTGTCCGCCACTTCGGATTGGGATCTTGCCGGACATCGTTATGCGGATCAAAATGGCAAATACTTTCTCGACTGTCACAACGTCGAGTCCTGGTTCCGTACACTTTTCGAGGATCCCTCTCCCGCTGCATCCGCTATCCGGCAGAAGGCCATGCCTTTGATCATCCAGGATCCTACGCGTGTACCAGACCACCTGTTCAGCGGACCTGACTTGCCGGCCGACGACCAAGTCCGCGCTCGCCTCTTCGGTGAATGTTGATTCTCAATTCGCCTGAGAAGCCGCCTATTGTAGAGTTCGTCCCAGTCCATGCGCGTCAATGCCACCTCCGAAATCCAGTTGTGCCTTACTCTCCTCTTCAGTACCATGAAGCCCGCCATTCGGTCAGCCCTCTTCCGCGCTGCGTGCGTACTGTCAATCCTCGTCTAGGAGAATCCGCCATATGCGCATCTTGTCCGAACACGAAGTTCACGATTCCGAAGCGTTTCGCCGTGGCGTCAATTCCGCTTTGGTCAAAGGAATTGTAAAATTCCGGCTTCATGAGCGCTTGATTCCAGAGAACGAGTCGCGCGCCTACCTGCTCTGGGAAACTCCCAGCGAACAAGAGTTGCGCGATTTCATTGATCGCTATTTTCCTCCGTCTGCCGTTCACCGCTTTGGCTTGTGGAACATTCACGCCATCGAATTTCCCCCCATCATCACCGCAATTTTTCCTTTCTCTGTCATTCAGCCCGGGGGCGGCGTGATCATCCAAGGCACTCACTTTCAGGATCAGCCCGGCAAATTCCTGCTGAAACTCACTCAATCAGGCACGCAGCTCGAACTTCACAACATCCAATGGGGCGATACCTTTGCCGCTGGCACCATTCCCATGATCACCGCTGTCCCGGACCAGGCCGCATTCCTTCAAGTCGTCACTAAAGACGGCAAGCTCAGCAACCAGTGGCCTGTGCAATTCACTGCTACTCGCGCCATCCTTGAGATTCCCGGCACTGCCCTGACTCCTGTCGCCTGCGGCAGCGGTGGCGATGACTTCTGCTACATCGGCTCCGACAGCGATCCGTTTACCGTTGCAGGCGGCCACGCCATGAGCTTGGGCTTCTATTCCGCCAGTGGCACCGATGTGTATAACTGTTCGCTAAAAAATGGTTGGGTCTTCGATCACTATCAGTGGGGCACTCAGGACGGCATCCAGGGTGGTCCCTTCGGCGCGGCTCCTGATCCCGTCGGGCAGTCCGATTTCACTCTCGCCATCAGTTGGTTCTTTGACGTTTTCGGCTCTTCCAGCTACGACATTTCCATTTTCATCATCGGTCCCGCCGGGGTTCCTTACAGTTGAGCAGCCCGCCCTGAAACTCGACCCATGATCCGTAGACGCCTAAATCGAACTCCTATCAAAACTCGCCGCTCTTACCGGCCTGCACGCGGAACATTGCAAGGTTGGCGAGGAGACAGTTGTGGATGCGCCATGGGAAGACAATTTCTCGCCGCCACCATGGGCATCTGTGCCATCTGGTATGGCTGGCACTGGCAAACCATCACTTTTTCTTGGCTTACCTTCCTTCATCTATTTCTCTGGCTATTTCTTGGCGCCGGAATCGGAAAACTTGTTGGCATCCTTGCCTTCCGATTCCATTCTCGAAAAATTAACCTGGCATCGAAGGCAGCGACACCGTAACGTCGAAGGGTTCCGACTCAATGCCGTTGGCCACCACAAAAAGCGACGACGGCCCGCCTTCGATTCCAAGTGGAATCGCGACATTGGTTGTGATGACCGCTGTCCCTGTTGCAACTCCCATCGCAGTTACCGTGTTGCCATTCACCACCGTCGTGTGCCCGGATGTCCGGCAATATTTCACATGGTTCGTCTGTTTGTTCACGATTCTAACCAGCGGATAATTTGTCGCTGTCTGGCTATCGTCTCCATACGCCACCGCTTGCGACAATCCGTTAAACTGCAATCCCGAAACCTGAATCGTATCCCCTGGCATAAACGCCGAAGGACACGTCTGAATCACCGGCCTGAAACTGTCTTGCGGGACCGCCGCGTCGGAATGATACGCGTAGAAGGACGAATCATCCTGCCGGCAAAACAGCACATCCCCGTTCGGCAGCAATAGCAGACGCGATACAAATGTCTGTGCCACATAATTTGGTGGATCGTTCGTCCTGTTAAATGTCATTCCGTCGTACTCAAAATACCAGCACGGCGCGCTCGACGTTCCACTGTCGTCCCCCACTCCCGCTCCAAACAGAATGTTGCCATTCACCAGCAACACTGCCGGTCCATCTTCAATCGCGAGCTTCGCTCTGTCTTGCTCGGGCAAATCCGGTCCGTCAGACCATTGCGGGCTCGCCGCCGCTGAATAGATGGCCGTGTGCTCGTTCCCACCTAAGAAAAATGCCGTGCCGTCGTACCGAAGCAGTGCGGGCCCCGTTTCACGGGCGAAATTTACTACCTTTACGGGCGCGTCGCCCTTGTTCCACTTGTCGTTCAAAATATCGTAGACCCATGTCTTGGGAGCACCTGAACAGCTTGGCGCCGTGATGGTGTTGTCCGCCATCAACACCCAGGAATCCTCTGAACTGGAAGGCACACCCGGCCGCTTGTTCATGGCCGTCCATGTCAGCGATACCGGATCCAGTTTTGCCACATTGTTATCGAGCATCGATCCCACCAGCAGTTCTCCCGTCGGCAGCAACGTGCTAGGCGCGTCTCCCACCGATAACCATGTCGTGCCCGGATCTCCAGGCGTCGTAGGAGAAGCAATCATATTCCAGGTATTGGCTACCGGATCGTAGATCTCACAAGAATTGTCATCGTCCGGCGCATTTGCTCCAGACTCGTCGCTATACTCTCCCCCGCAGACTACAACTCTTCCGTCGGCCAGCACCGCTGACGCAAATCCCGCCCGCCCCAGATTGGAGTCCGCCAGCCGCGACCAGCTTCCATTCTGGTAACTGCCCGTATTGTCCGGCGTTAGCTTCCACCATCTCCGCGTTGGCCATGTCAGCAGTGGCACTCCCAGGTAATACGCGTTAATGGATTTGAACTCCTGCATCATCACGGTTCCATCCGTCAGAAGGAATGCAGTGCCTCCTTGCGCTTCCGAGAGGCAGAAAATAATGGAGACCAACGTCCACAACAAACAAACCGTTACCTCCACCAGCGCGAACAGCACGCAAAGAGCAACTGCCACTATCGTCAGCACATAGCACACGAATGTCGCCACAATCGCGAACAACACGCAGAACAACCAGGACCACCAACTGCATTTCTTTGCATAGTTCCATACGCCTGACGTGCATATCGTCGACCATTCCGTGACGTGGTTAACGCACTCCCACAATGCTTCCGTTCCATATTCCGCACATCGCGTGTATGTCAGCACAAACTCCGTCGTGCAGTTCGTGGGAAGTTGCACCCAATTCCCGGGTTGAAAATTTCCGTTCGGCATGGTGTTTCCATCCTCCTCATCGCAGCGATTCAAGTGACGATGAACAACGGATCCACGCAAACGCTCAGTTTTGGATTTGACCGACCACTCGAGCTAGAGCGCAATGGTACGCCTCGAGAAGCCTGAAGTTAAGAGGAATTTTACATCCGGTCAATTATCAAGAACATCTTCCAACCGGCATATGAATCCCCGGCCGCCGCCCGGTTCGCTGACCACCTGCATCAACTCCTTGGCGCCTTTCTTCAGCGGTAGATACACGGCGTCGTTCTCCGGATTCACGATTCCCCGAAAACCAGGATTGCGAAACCCGTGTGCGCAGCGCCCTCGGTACAGAATCTTTCCGTTCAGGAACACACTTACATCATCGCTGTATCCGATCCATGGCTGCGGCTCCAGCCGTTTCGAAAAATCGCCTTGAATTGTCACCAGCAAATGGGTCACAGCTCTGCTGTGATGACGGCAAGATATACTCGGGAAATTCCCCTCGACAGGGTCCAACTGACGAAAACGCGCCACACTCCGGGTGTGATTTGCGGAGAGAGACAGGGGGCCTGTAGCTGTGGGCCAATGGATGCAGCTGTCCTTCACGTGGGATGGAACGCAATACAATGACGGAACTGCGACGGCTCCCGCGGCGTCCGCGACGATCTACAAAGACCAGGTTGCACAGGCAAACGCGACGGCAGCGGACGGCCACGGCACACTCGACGCAACCAGACCTTCCAATCATCAGCCACTCCGGATTGGGAACGTCAGCTACGATTTCGCAGGCTCTTTCTACGGAAAGATCGCATACATGGTCGTGTACAAGGGTCGGCTTCTGACGACCACTGAGATGGCGACGCTCGACAGCTCGACCCATAAAGTGAGGATCCGGATTTTGCGCATGCAGAAGTGAGCGGCCTGACTGAACGGTGATCCGATGTACCGGAGACATGGGTAACATTTCCTACTGGCGTGTGAGGATAATTTCGAAGACTGTTCGGCGTGCCGCCCGATGGGGTTAGATCTCTGGTAGGCGACAGTGCCCAGTCGAGGTTTCTGGCAATCAGCGCGGATGGGGCGAATGGTGTCTTAATCGCCGCATATTATGCGAAGAATAAACAGGGAATTGCCTCCACGAGCGTGCCCGCGTGGCCGACCGTCCGCGCGATCACGAGCGCGGCCGGCCAAGTAAAAGCAGAGTCCTGAGGCCTTCCTTGCGCGCTGCAGAGGAGATTTGGCATAGCGGTTCCCGACAGAAGCAATTAGCGCGGTTGATCTGGAGGAGCTAACTTTGCAGCCTCTTGACACTCCGTTTGGCCCAGATGTGTCAACGATGTCTCAGGAACGTTCTGTAAAGGATGTCTTCGGACTGTACACAAAAGAAATGGCGGAGAGGGTGGGATTCGAACCCACGGTACGGTTTCCCGTACGTTCGCTTTCGAGGCGAGTGCTTTCAACCGCTCAGCCACCTCTCCGCGGTCGTTTCGTCATTTATTATACAGGGAGAGGGGAACTGCGGCTACACGCGGAAACGTAGAGAACCTAGAGCGGTTCAAGCCAGTAACATGAGCCGCCCCTAACGTCGTGCGGCGAAGAACGATTGCAGAAGTGCGGCAGACTCCTCCGCAAGAATTCCAGGCGCAACTTCGACCCTATGGTTCAGCTTCGCACTTGTCAGGATCTTGAAACAGGATCGGAAGGCCCCGCCTTTGGGGTCATCTGCTCCATAGACCAATCGAGGAACGCGCGCCTGAATCATGGCTCCCGAGCACATCGCGCAGGGCTCCAGCGTCACGTAGAGTGTCGTATCGGCTAGCCTGTAATTCCGAAGCGCTTCGGCAGCCTCGCGCAGCACGACCATTTCCGCGTGTGATGTTGGATCGCAATCCCGAATCGTCCGGTTGCCAGATCTTGCGATCACTTTTCCATCACACACCAGTACGGCTCCTACCGGCACCTCGCCGGCATCTGCCGAAGCCCGCGCCTCGTCGATCGCCAGTTGCATATATTCAAGATCCGTCGCCATGAATGCCAGAGAATACCACGCTTCAAGGAGGGTTTCCTGCAGGCAGCGGCGGGATGCGTCCTGTGGCGAGAATCCTTGACAACCGGGCGTCCTGGAAAGAGACTGAGAGCATGAAAGAATTGCTTGAGCGGTTGTTTCAGCTCGATTTTATCAAAGGGATGGGCGTCACCTTCCGCACGCAGAATCCCAAGAATATTTATACCGAACAATATCCTCTTGAACGTCCACTGGTTGCCGAGCGTTATCGCGGTGCGCCGCGCCTGAACGACAATCCAGAAACGGGTGAGACGTTGTGCATCGCCTGTAATCTCTGCGCGCTCGCCTGCCCTGAAAATTTAATTGTTGTCGGCTGGGAGCGCGATGACGCTACGCGCCGCAAAGTCCTTACTACCTTTACCTATGACACCTCGCGCTGCATGTTTTGCGGACTTTGTGAAGATGCCTGCCCCACCGATGCGCTCGAATTGACACAGGATTTTGAGATGGCGTATTACACCCGGGAAGGCGCAATTTGGGATCGCCATCGCCTCGAAGAAGGTCCAACGCCGACGCGTTACACTCGATAATGTCCATGGAAATCAGACGGGATCCAATTACACAAAGTTGGGTTGTATCCGGCCAGAGAGAAGAGATCGACGATAAGGATGCTCCCTGTCCCTTTGATCCGGGCGTTGTGGAAAACGCCAAAACGCTGCTCACCTGGCCCGCGGAAGGCGCGTGGCAAGTTCGAGCCATCCCTCATCCCGATGCTCTGTACCGCGTAGAAAATGAACCTGGCCGTGCTGCCGAAGGCATTTACGACAAGATGGGACCACTGGGCGCGCACGAAGTCATCATCGAGACTCCCGAGCACGACAAAAAACTTTGGCAACTGAGCGACGAGCAGATTGATCGGGTCCTTTGGGCCTGGGGTTCTCGCCTTGCCGATCTGAAGAAAGACGCGCGTTTCAAGTACGTCAGCGTTTTCAAGAACCAGGGTGCACTTGCGGGCGAGGAATGGACGCACGCTCACTCTGAAGTGACCGCAACAATTTTCGTACCCCGCCGCATCAAGTATGAACTGAGCGCTGCGCACGAATGGTTCAAAGACCGCGAGCGCTGCGTTTTTTGCGACATTGTCCGCCAGGAAGAGAAGCAGGGCAAGCGCATCGTTGATGTTCAAGGCGATTATTACGCATTGTGTCCGTATGCTTCGCGGGTACCGTTTGAGGTCTGGCTTTTGCATCGCCGTCATAACCACTTGTTTGAACAGCCTCGACCCGGGTCCAATCGCCGTCAGCTCGCAGCTCTGCTGGGACGCGTTTTACGCCGCCTTGAAAAAATCGCACCTGCGTTTCACCTTGTTGTGCATACTGCTCCGAATACTCGTAATAAAAAGGGTGAACTCTCCGGTTACTGGAAAACCCTCGCAGATGATTACCATTGGCATATCGAAATCATGCCGATCCTCGAAAAGCGCAGCAAGTCCTACAGCATCAAGGAAGTCTATTTCAATGCCGTACTGCCGGAGCAGGCAGCCGAGCAACTCCGCGCAATTGATCCCAATTCATGAGTATGCGGTCACGAAAGAGCCAGCGCGGCGGGGCGATTTCGACGCTCATCAGCTTGCTCTTTTTCGCCGCGTTTTGCGCTGTTCTCTACGTTGCCCGCCATCCCATCATGAAATTTGCGGCTGAATCATGGGTCGTCAACGAACCGGCCGCGAAAGCGGACGCCATCATCGTCATGAGCGATGACAATTTTTATGCCGATCGTGCCACCCAGGCTTCTGAGCTTTTTCGCCAGGGTGTGGCTCCAGTCGTCGTCGCAAGCGGTCGCCGGTTGCGCCCCATCGCCGATCTGAGCGAACTGACCGAGCATGACTTGATTGAACGAGGAGTTCCGAAGGAAAAGATCGTCCGGTTTCCGAATGATGCCGATGGCACAATCGATCAGGTCGTCCTTCTGGGCAAGTTCGCCGCCGAACACCACTGGAAAAAACTGGTCGTAGTGACCTCGAACTATCAGACGCGCCGCACGCGCTCGCCAATCATCGCGTCCTGCAGTGCGGGGTTGGCATAATTGAGCTGCAGCGTGTCGGGCCAGCCCGGGAAGTACGGATCGCGCCCGTGGGCAAGCAATAAATCGCCTTGCTTGCGCTTGATCCAGGTGTAGTTCTGGGGCGCCCGGGCCAGGTCTAATTCTGAGCCGACGATAAAATACTCGGGATGTTCTTCCACCCACGGGTGATCAAGCCCCATGTGATTGGGGACAAAATCGAGCATCAGCCGCAGGCCGCGCTGGCGAAGCCGCTCGCGAAGTCGGGCAAGCGCCGGGTCCCCGCCCAGAGCTTCATGCACCCGATACCCGGTGATCGCAAACCCGGAGCCGGCGATGTCTTCATCGCGCAAGTCGGGCAGAGTATCCTGAAACTCCCGCCGCCACTCGGGATTGCTGCGGGACACCTGCTGCCCCGCCACGCCCGTCTGCCAAACGCTGAAGAACCAGATCCAGTCGAAGCCCAGCTCGGCCAGGCGATCGAGTTCGACGTCGGGAATATCATCCAAGGGTCGCACGACGGCCGCGCTTCTGCGGACAGTTCGGTGAGCCAGACCCGCGTGTTGACCTGATAGAGCGAGGGATAGCGCGGCGAATTCATGGCGCGACCTGGTTGGATTGCTGCGTCCACGCTCTTGAGAGACTCGCGCAGGTCGAGCATGGCTCGCTGACTAACCCTCAGCAGCCCCTCCTGCGGCCGGTCGAGATCGGCGATCAGCAACATCACGGCCGAAAATGTTAATGCCAGCGCCAGCACGGCGAGCGATCGGCGCGAACCGGACAGTCCTTCCTGATAGCCCAGGGCGGCCATGGAGACGATCGCCATGAAATAGAGCACGTGCCAAACCAGCTCCGGGAATGCGGTTGCGCAACCCGAGCATCACGCGCTTGGCGTGCAAGTCGATCACCTCGTTGAGCGACTGCACGAAGATTCCGGTCAAAATCGATCGATTGTCGTTGGCGGCTACGTCGCTGGCTTGCGACCAAAGCGCGCGATGCAACGCGGTCGATTTGGAGATCGCCTGTTCGGTGGCGTCGGGCTTGACGGCCTCCAGGCGAACGTCCACGTATTCTCGAAATAGCTTGCGAATCTCCGAGCGATTGGGTTCGGGCAAGAGTCCCGCGCGGAGATTGGCCGTGCCGATCGCATTCGATTCTTCGAGGACGACCATTCGGCGGGCATCGAAGCGAGTCGCCGCCAAGCCGAACGTGAAGGCGAGCATAAACGCCAGCAGGCCCAACGTGGCCGCGACGATGGCACCGACCGGGGCGTCCTTTTCCTGATCCGAGCGGCGACGGCGATACTGGCCCAGGCGATATCCGGCCTCGATCGCCAGGATGACGACCGCGATCGTGGCGATGAACAGGCCCCACAGCGGCAACTGGTCCAGTCTCGTGTAGTCCATTTGCCATCCTTCGCAACTGGGATTCGAGTGTCGGTTATCCAGGTATGTGGCGACCAACGAACGTCGACGACATTGGCGCGACTTACGGCGCTCGTGCCGCCTTACGGTTCGCGTTCGCTTGCGGGGATTGGCGATGCGTCGGTATAGGCTTTCTTTCCGCCCGCCAATCCACTTATCAGCCGTCATGGTGGCAAAGAGATGCATGATTCGCGCGATGACGCCCGTCCAACCGGTCTGGTGACTGGCTCCCAGGCCGGCGCCATTGTCGCCGTGAAAGTATTCGTAAAAGAGCAGGCAATCGTGCCAATGCGGATCGTCTTGGAACTTTTGGCTGCCTCCATAGACGGGACGTCGTCCGTGGTCGTCTTTGAGGAAAATGTTGCGCCAAGTCGCCGCGCGATTTCCTCGGCGACCTGATACAGGTTCATCTGCCGCCCGGATCCGGTGGGGCATTCCACGGTAAAGTCATTGCCGTAGTAGCGTGTAGTACTGCAACAGGGCGCGGATGATCAGAGCGTTGACCGGCATCCAGATCGGGCCGCGCCAATTCGAATTGCCGCCAAACATTCCCGTGTCGGACTCCGCCGGTAAATACGGAGACACGGTATTCCTGGCCGCCGGCCTGGATCACGTAAGGGTGGTCGGCATGGTATCGCGACAAGCGAGCGAATGCCATAGGGGCTAAGGAATTCGTGTTCGTCGAGCATCTTGGCCAGCACGCGGCGCAGCCGGGTTTCGTCGAGAATCGACGCCAGACGACGGTCCGCGACGCCCAGTTTCATGGGGTCGTGAATGGCAGCGCGCAACTCGGGTCGCGATTCCAGGAACCAATGAAAACGCTCGGCAAGTTCGGGACTCTTTGCCAGTAGCTCCCCTTCGAAGACCGTCGCCGCACAGAGCGGGAGCAGGCCGACCATCGACCGAACCTTGAGACGTTGCGACTGGCCGTCCGGCAGACGCAGCACGTCGTAATAGAATCCATCCTCCTCGTCCCACATGCCCGTGTCTTGGCCCAGGTGCCCCATCGCCGAGGCAATCCACAGGAAGTGCTCGCGAACTTGAGTGCCATATCCTCGTAATCGGGATCCGTCAGCGCGAGCTCGGCGGCGATTTCCAGCATGTTCTGGCAGAACAGTGCCATCCACGCGGTCCCGTCGGCCTGTTCCAGATATCCGCCCGTCGGCAACGGCGCGCTGCGATCGAAGACACCGATGTTGTCGAGTCCCAGGAAGCCTCCCTCAAAGACGTTTCGCCCCGTGCGGTCCTTGCGGTTGACCCACCAGGTGAAATTCAAGAGCAGCTTCTGAAAACAGCTCTTGAGCCACTCCCTGTCTCCCTCGCCCCGCTGCGCTTTTTCCAGACGGTACGTGAAGATCGTCGACCAGGCGTGCACGGGCGGATTGACGTCGCCGAAGTTCCACTCGTAGGCCGGGTATCTGCCCGCTGGGGTGCATGTAGCGTTCGCGCAGCATCAACTTGCAGTTGCTTTTTGCCGAAGTCCGGGTCGACCAGCGTCAGAGCGAGCACATGAAAGGCCGAGATCCCACGCCGCGTACCAGGGGTACTCCCACTTGTCGGGCATCGAGATCACGTCGCCGTTGTACATGTGATGCCAGCGATCGTTGCGAGGCGCGGCCTTGCGGACCGCCTTGAACGGGTCGCTGCCGCGCTCTTCCAGCCAGCGGTCCACGTCGTAGTAGTAGAATTGCTTGCTCCACAGCATTCCGGCCAGGGCTTGACGCATGACGTTGGCGGCATCGGCATCAAGCGATGCCGGAATGATGTCTCGGTAGAACTCGTCGGCCTCTTGACGACGCGCTTGCAGAATCTTATCGAACGCGGCGCCGAATAAACGTGACTTCTTGCCGTTCCCGCGGCTCGACCCCTCCGGCGCCAGGTCGCTGAGCCGAAGTCGAATCACCTGAGATTCGCCCGGTTTCACCACGACGCGATAGAGGGCCGCCGCCTTGGTTCCTCGTCTTTCAGGATTTACGGCGCCTTTCCTGGCCATGAACGACGAAGTTGTTGATGCTGTCCTTGACGTACGGGCTGCGGTTGGGGACACCGAAGATGCGCTCCGTGTTGGTCTCGTTCTCCGTGAATAGCAGCGGCGCATCGCCGTCACAATAAAGAAAGCGCGTCCCCAGCTTGGGATCTATTGCCTTGATCACGCGCGGCTCCGAGGCGTCGCCGAGCTGCTCGAGCGTCGGCCTGTCTGCCACGGTCTGCCACGACCATTGATTGCGGAACCAGAGCGTCGGCAAGACTTGCAGTTCCGCCGCTTCAGGCCCGCGGTTGTGGACGCTGATCGCGATCAGGATGTCCTCTGCCGACGCCTTGGCGTACTCAACGAACACGTCGAAATACCGATTGTCGTCAAACACGCCGGTGTCGATCAGTTCGTACTCGAACTCCTCGCGGTTCCTGCGACGGCTTGTCTCCACAAGATCCGAATACGGGAACTCCGCCTGCGGATACTTGTACAGGTACTTCATGTACGAGTGCGTCGGCGTGCTATCGAGATAGAAGTAGTACTCCTTCACGTCTTCGCCGTGATTGCTCTCGCTGTTGGTCAGCCCGAACAGTCGCTCCTTGAGAATCGGGTCCTTTCCGTTCCACAGAGCAAGTGCGAAGCACAGCCGCTGCTGGTCGTCGGAAATGCCGGCCAGCCCGTCCTCGCCCCAGCGGTAAGCACGCGAACGAGCCTGATCGTGCGTGAAGTAATTCCAGGCGTCGCCGTTTTCGCTATAGTCCTCGCGAACTGTGCCCCACTGTCGCTCGCTCAGGTACGGCCCCCACTTCTTCCAAGGAGCTTTCTGGCTACGAGCTTCATCGAGTCGGGCTTGTTCGGCAGACATTAGAACCCCGCCTGTTGATTAGAACGGAAGGTCAAGCATGTACTTGTAGTGGCCCGGCACCGGTTCGAGGTCCGTCTCTTCGGTCGCCGGATCCAAGGGCTCTCGGTGGTCCCAGGCATTTTCGACCGAAGGCACCACCCAAAGGTTCCCTTCTGGATCGCGGACAATCCACTGTTGACGCACCCGATCCACGTAAATCGATACCACCTGCCTCCCTAAAGAAAGCATATTCCGCTCCTTCAGAAATGGTCCCTAGTTTCCCCCCGGCGACTGGGCGGAAGCCCTCGAATCACTGGGCCCGCTCACACCTGCGCAGTGCGACCGATCCGGAAAATTGCAGGTCCCCAGAATCCGACCATAGCGCCATTTTCTGCGTCGAAAGTCGAAACGCAAACTAATTCGTCCTCGCGGGTCAAACTAAGGCGTCAGGGTATTTTCTCAGTCGCCGGGGACCATTAGCTCGCAAGGCGCAGGATTTTCGCATGAAGACCTGGATCCGAAACCGCAGCGCGGGTGCGGGGAAGCCGACGAAAGCATTGCGTCTACCTTCGACGAGAGACTCGGGTACAGCCCGTCGGTTGCAGAAGTGAAAGAGCAGACGCGGCGGCAAGCGCAGATTGGGATCAGTGACTCGCGTTCCCGGCATAATTAACTTGCGTAAGTTCGTTTGCACTAACCCTGCGTGAGCAGGTGCCTCATGCCGCAGGGATCCTAAACAGGTGGATCGATTGATCCTTCTCGGCGCAGCGATTCGGCTGCCCCTTCTTTCTGCGGTCGGAGACGGCGACTAACGTGTCCGCCGTCAGCCAGGCGATCCCCTCAACATTGCCGTAGCTTTTGCTCGGAAAGCGATAGATGGTGTCAGAACCCGGGATCACCGTGACGCATTTTCTCGTCGATCCGAGCGACCCATAGGCGCGACGAGGCCTGGGAAACGACCGCCAGCTGGCCGTCGCGATACGCCAAGGCCGCATAATCCTCGAACTCGGCCTGCTTCGGCAGACGGATCCGGTGCGAGGCATCCCAACCCCCGTCTCGCGTGCGAACGAATACATCGATGCGACCGCCTCCCCGCTTGGCGGCCGTGCCGAGGTTGCCCTCGCACAAGGCGTACAGGTATTCGCGTCCTGCGCGCCACAGGTGGGCGAGACCTTCAAACCCCTTGTTTGCACTCTGGAACCGTGTTTGCAGCCGAGTGCAGCGGACAAAACTGCCGGCGCTGTCGTACTCGGCGACGAAGCTGCGAAGTATCCCGTCGCAATCCTCCACCGTCTCGATCAGGCAGAATACGTGGCGATGCCGGCTGTCGACCGCAATGTCCTCGAAACCCAATCCAAGACTGGGAGCAGGCAATAGCACATTGCTCTGACGGCGCTTCAGGGAGAGATCGATGCGAGCGACCTGATTGAGGTTGTCGAATACCACGAGCGCGGTCGTCTCGTCGAGCAGCGCGACGCCACTCGCTTCCAGTCTGCTCTTTTCCGTCCGTCGTGGGAGCAGGCGGAACAGTTTTTCCTCGCGGATCAGTTCAAGTTTTCCCGGCATATCTTCGCCGATCGTATATCGACCCGGTGCATCATCAACGTGACATGTCCCAGAACAGCCTTTCGCCTGTGTGCAGTTAAGTTCCGACGGGGCCGGCAGTCAAGCTCACGCTTGCCCCGGGAACCTGGTGAGTAGCGGTAAGAGGTCGCCGATCCAAGCCATCAAAGCGTGACTACTACTTAACGACATTCGCATCGATCCGCCGGTACTCAGACGGCAAACCCGTCCTCGGCAGCGGAATCGTACAATTCTCGTCAGAGGCACTCGGCGGTATCCAACCGAAGCGCTTGCCCTGCGAAGGAGAAGCCGCTCCTACGCCCCGACAAGATTTGCTCAAAAAGCCGTTCACCGAGTTGACGGGGCATTTTCGGCACACCATAGTGCGCTAATCATTTCTCGGGTTTCGGGCAAGCTAAAAACCACTGCGAAGGCTGGCAATCGGCCCTTCACGGTTCCTCATGTTGCAACAGATTCTCAAGTTGCTCCGGATCCCTCCGTCTGACGCTTACCGTCGGGCTCAACCCGTTGATTCTCGTCAACGGTTTGGCGGAACAGGGTGAGAGCTGGTATCTGAACCGGAACGTGTGGCAAAAGCATTATGACGTGCATTCGCCCGGAGTTCTCGTCTATGACGGCCAGGTCATGCAGGAGCGCGCTGGCCCGGCGGGAGCCCATTAACATCGACTTCCTGACGGATCGTCTCGCGGAGTACTTGGATCGCTTCGTGCAGTCCCCTCCGTATCACCTGGTTGCAAGCAGTCTGGGTGCCCAATCTCGGTCGAGTATGCGGCTCGCCATAAAGAAAAAGTTGGGAAGCTTGTATTGTTGTGCCCGTCCGGCTTCGGCTCCGTCGAGCGATTCCCAGTGATGGACGGGGCGCAAGACAAGAACTATCAAGAGCTTGGTCGAAAGCACATTCTTCGATCGTCGCCGCGTCAGTCCAGGAATTGTGAAATACTACGAACAAAAGTTCACCTGCAAGGCTTGGCGGCGGGCACTATTCGAAACGGTGCGTGGCACCAAAGGTGATTCGGTGCCACAACAACAA
>CAWHQX010000009.1:0-183754 GCA_963831545.1 uncultured Acidobacteriota bacterium | reverse complement strand
AACCGGTGCTGCGGTGGCGGGGGCGGATTAATCGATGGGTTTCCTCAACAAACTGGGCATTGCAGTCGGCGTGGGGTCATCGCGAGAATCGGGCGGCGCGCTCCCTGAGGAGCGTAAGCCCTCACATGGTGGCCGCAATTCCGTGGCAACAGGCAGTCCCCACGCACCGGAATTGCAGGGAACGAATCGCGTTTCCAACGGCCTGAAAGAATTCCTGTGGAATCTCGATGGCCTGGGACACGGTACGTTGCTGGACCTCGGACCTGCATGGCAGACCACGTTGAGTTTTTTCATCGAACGGGGATTCCGGGTTTCCTCAGAGGACGTTCTGCGAGGATGGTCTGATTTTAACGCAGAAGAAGATTCGCGAACGAAAGAAGCCAAAACGGTTGAGGAATTTGCGGAACGCACGCCGGAAGCAAGAGCAAAGCGCTTCCTCAAAGACAACCTGCAATACCCGGCGGGCTCCTTTGATGCTCTCCTGTTGTGGGATGTTCTGGATTATCTCGAACCGACACTCGCAAAAATTGTCGTCGCTCACCTCACGGATTTGCTCCGTCCTGGTGCGGTCGTTTTTGCGATGTTCCACAGCAAGAAGCCGGAGGGTTTTAACCGCTATCGCGTCGCGGACACGAACACACTCCAGGTGCTAGCAAGTAAGCCCATCTGTTCTTCGCAAAAGGTGTATCAGAATCGCGAGATCCAGGATCTGTTTGGAAAATATCGCACCATGAAGTCATTTGTGGCGCGCGATCAATTGCGCGAAACCCTGTTCCTGAAATAGTTGCGGAGTTCTCGCTAACGTTCTGATCCTTCAGGACCTATTCTCGCCTGTGATTATCTCAACTTGGCTATTGCAAGGGACATCCCGGAGGCGTATATCGGTCTTGTGAGCTACCAAGCTCTGGAGGATTTTTGGATGATTCCACCGGGCTTAGAAGCGAAACAATTTCAAGCACACCGCTCATGCGGTGCGTGTCCGAAGTGAGCGAATAGAAGATCATCTGCGCATTTCGCGACAAAGCAAAATAAACGGGGAGCCCTTTGGCTCCCCGTTTTGCATCTATCCAATATTTTCTCGAAATTCAGCGGTTAATGTTATCCCCCAAAGCGGCTTTCCATCATTCGAATGACCGCATTCTGTTTCGCGATCACCTGCGCCTGCCAGACCAAGGCAATCGACATCACACTCATTGTGAAAATGCACAGAGCGATGACTAGCCCCATCTGTGTTTCTGAAGCTGGAACATGGAACACTCGTCGCAACCACGCCATGGAGGATCTCCTGGTAAATGTAAGCTCTGAGCAACCAGACCGCAAAAAGACAATCTGACGACCGTAAAATGAGCAATTTCTATGCCAGCCGGAAGTGTAGTTTTAGTACCTTCATTACCCTCATGTTTATTGGCTATTTCGTCGTTTCTCAAAATGGGATGGAGGGCCGTATGCAAACATTCACACACATAGGCTATTTCGCTTCCTACGCCCGCCGCGCTTGTATCGCTTCGAGCGCCGTATCCCAAACATCGGGAGCGGAAAGGGACAGCACGAGAGGTGTGGGCCCGGTCGGGCGGGCGAGTTCAGGATCCCTCGCGGAACGTTCCGAGAGATAGATATTTCGGTTGCAAGTCCCGAACAGCGTGGCGGTGTCTTCCGATGACGTGGCCAATGCAATGTTGAACGGTCGGGCGCGAAAGGATCGTTCGTAGAGTCCGGTTAATTCGCGAACGCATGCGGCTAGGTCTGCCCCGACAGCAAGAGACCAGAGAATCCCGCGCGGACGGACTTGCAACTTTCTTCGTGCTGCTTCGGCGCGAAATTCTTCAATTTCCGCCTCGGATGCTCCGGCGAAGAAAAAGTATTCGTCAAAATCCCGCTGACGAATGAGCTCCGCTTCGCGCTGCGGCAGGCCCACGTTTTGTGAAAGTTCGCGAGGAGTGAGCGAGCGAAGCGGTACGACTTCTGTATGCGTTTCTTCCGCAAGTAACTCCAGCTCGTTTGAAGCCGCCGGCTGCATGGCTGCCGCCGGCACGCAGGTAAAGCGTGCAAACCGTGTGCTCTTTGAAGGTTTCAGGTGAAAGTAGTCTTCCGGAAGGTACGCGCCGCAACCACCCTCTGCGATAAAAGGGGAAGACTCACCCACTTTCCGAATCGCAGTATCGAGCTGCATGCGATTGCGGGAGGTGACCCAGACACAGGGGATGTTGGTTTCCTGCAAAGCAGCGAGAAATTCAAAGAAGCCGTCCACCGGCCGCGCCAAGTTTGAGATTAGTTCATCAATCGTGCAATAAACAACGGCTGTCGGTGATCGCTGCAGCATAGTGGAATATGGATGTCCTCCCCGCCGTACGCGGCGAGGATTCCTACAGCAGAGGCGAATCGGCTTCCTTCGCTTGCTTCGGTGGGTTCCTCCCACAGCCGCCACGTCGGCGGAGGATTGCGAAGAGGCTTAACCTTTGGCCCATCCGGCCATAGGTCTTGCTGACAGCAGAGAGTATTGAACCAAAAGAATGACAAATCAAGAGCAACCTTCATCGCGTTCGGATCGCACGCGAGGACAAGCACCCTATGGCTCAAAGAAAACGGCGGGAAGCGTCGCTTCCCGCCGTGGAAGAGGCAGTCCGTCTGAGGTCGGCTTTACTGCCCGGACTTGGTGGCTGCCGTTACTGCTTGCGAGTTGGCCTTCGGCACGCTGATGTAACCACTGATCTGGTTCTTTGAAACCTTGTTGATCACGAGCTCTTCCGGTGTATGGGAACCAGTGGTGTAGAAGATCAACGGCGTATTGGTCTGGCGGTTCTTGTCTTCATACTTCTTGTCTTCGACCGTCACCACCAGGTTCGCGCGGTTCTTCTTCTCGTTTGTGCCCTTCAATTCGACCGTCATGTTTCCGACTTTTTGAGGCTGATTTTTGCCGGCGATCGTGAATTCCACATAATCCCGTTCACCCTTACGTCGCAAAAGGTCAATTTCGTCATGATTGCGCGCGATCAGTGTTCCGAGCTCACTCTTGGTCATGTTCAGGTCCGAAATGGTCTTGTTCAGATCCGAATTAACCTGCGTAACCTTGGTGTCAACCGTTTTCACTTCGTCGGTTGAAGCCTTGGTCGCCAGTTCAGAGTGCACAGATGTATCAAGCGCGCTCAATTTACTCTGCGTGTCCGCGGTCGTGGTGTTGAGGGCCGCAGCTTCCTTACGGGCCTTATAAAGCTGTCCCTGAGTAATCTTTAACTTATCGGTGACAACTTTGAGGTCGCCCTGTAAGTCAGTATTGGCCTTCTCATCCGTGGCGAGCCGCTCTTTCAGTGCGTTCATATCCTGCTGCTCTGCTTGCTGTGTACCTTTGAGCTGATCTACAATCGCCGCTTTCTCGGCGTCCAATTTTGTCGAATTACTCCAGGCCCATCCAAGGCCACCCAATGCCAACAGCCCCAAAACAACGATGGCCGGCAGTTGCCAAGTTGGATTGGACGGCGTCTTCTCAACAACGTATTCAGTGTCTGACATGTGTGCTTTTTCTCCTCACCCCGAAGGGAAGAACCTACTTATCAGAGGCGCATTACCGCCCCGGAGTTCTATAGCGGAATATGCAAACGGAAGACCGTACCTGTCCGAATGGCCACTCGTGTAAGTGATTGATATACATAGATCTAGGGATTTTAGACGCCGGGGCAGCTGGTACTAGGTCTCGCAATCTTTACGCACTGATGAATACTTTCGGCAATGGCTACTCACCCGTCGTTTCGATGTCCAAGGCTGCCAGATCTCTTGCCAGCTGGGGAGGGGACTTGAAATGCACGCCCGTGATTCCGAGCCGCTGGGCCGCCTCGACATAGGCCAAGATGTCATCAATATAGACTGTCTCCTGAGCCTTCGCCTTGCAGGCCTTTAAGGCGTGCTGGAAGATGACCGGATCGGGCTTGCTTGCTCCGACCACACAGGAATAGGTCCGGGTTTGCGCCGGGAAAAAGCGATAAAAGCCGTACTCAGACTCGAGCATTTCCACATGGATGGGGTCCGTGTTTGATAGAAGGCCCAGGCGGTATTTCTTTGCGAGGCCTTCAAAGAGACTCTCCGGATGAATGGGTGCCGGATCGAGCGCGCTGTTCCAGACGGTTCGAAACTCGGAAAAGTCCATCGACAGACCAAAGCGGGATGTCAGATTCTGATGCCAATCATGCGCGGACATCCTTCCTTCTTGCCAGTCCTGCCAGCGGGGGTCTTTTTCAATCGCAGCCCACAACTCCTCGGGGCTTAACCGGAGGCCTCTGGCCAGACCCTTTTGTGCCAGAGAAATATTTAAACGAACGAGGACTCGTCCGATGTCGAAAATGATCGTGCGAATCCGCGACTGGGCCATGAACTAGACTTCCTCGGCCGGGAGTGATGCAGCGGCAGCAGTCCGAGCCGCCCGTCGAGCGTTCCAGAAACTGATTAACACTGGGACAAGTGATAAGAAAATGACCACCAGGATCACGTAATGAATTTTCTGGCTGATATTCGGGATCGAGCGGCCAAGGAAGTAGCCTCCCAGGATCATCGTGCCGACCCAGAGGACACCGCCACAAATGTCGTACATGAGATAGGTTCCATACGGCATCCCGGCGGCGCCGGCAACCGGCGGGCAGAACGTGCGAATGATCGGGATGAATCGCGCCAGAATCACAGTCTTCCCGCCATACTTTTGATAAAAATCATGAGCACGTTGCAGGTGCCGCTTCTTAAAAAACATGGAATCTTCGCGGCGGTACAGTGCAGCTCCCGCGCCGCGACCGATCCAGTAGCCAATCTGGTCCCCTATAATTGCGCAAAGCATGACTGGCAGGAGCAGCCACTTCAGAGCAATCACTCCAGCCGCGGAAAACACGCCAGCGGTCACCAGCAGGGAATCGCCAGGCAGGAAAAATCCAACAAAGAATCCGGTCTCGACGAATACGATGAGGGAAACCACCCAAGGCACATTCGGGCCTGCCGCGCGGATCAGCCCTTCGACATCAAACAGGTAGTGGAGCAAGTGACGGATGTATTCGAACAAGGAACTTCAAACCTTTCACGTTCGGGGTCGGGGACTTTCACGCGGGAAAGCAAGTTCGAACAGGTGCCCCAACCAATACGGTAACAGAAAAGAGCGGCATTCTCCCCACTTTCCTGCCACTTCATGACGATAGGTGCAACGACGGGCAAAGCCCACTCGAAGGCAATCATTGGAGAGCGCTCACGATCAGGAGTTCGCCTTGTTTGCCGAACTCGGGTACTTCCTCCCGTTTGGGCGCATAGAATTTCTTCAATTGAGACAGGGCACTCTTTGCAGCGCTTGCTCCTGCCTCGATCGCTTCGTCAATCCGATGGAAATCGTCCCAGGCCAGCGCTTGAACCTCCGGGCGCAGCACCAGATCCGCGTGCCGTTCCCAGCTCTCTACCTGATGCTTTTGCGCCGCGCTGACCGCTCGGTTGACTACTTGAAAAATGTTTGTCGGCGGGCCCGCATGTCCATCATGCATCCCAACGGAAACGCCTACCACGATTTCGGCGCCGAGATCCCTCGCTGCTTTGGTGGGCACGGGCGCTACCAAGCCGCCGTCGGCTAACACCCGGGTGCCGACACGGACAGGCTCAAACAGACCAGGGAACGCACAGCTGGCTCGCACGGCGTCAGAGAGGCTGCCTTCCTTGAACAGGACCGGATCTCCCGTACCGAGATCGGTTGCCACAATCCCGACAGGGATCTTTAAGTCCTCGAATTGCTTGCTGTCGAAGTAGCGCTGTACCAGAGCGCCCAATCGTTCATTGCTGGCCAGGCCAAAGCGGGAAACCCTCCAACGCGCAAAATCCTTGAACCGGACCTCCCGGCATTTGGCAATGATGCGTGGCAAAGGCGTGCCGCTGGCGTAAGCCGCCGCGATGATGCTGCCAATGCTGCTGCCGGTCAGGCATGAGAGTGGAATGTCATTTTCTTCAAATACCTTTAACACGCCGAGATGAGCATAGCCCCGGGCGAAGCCACCTCCGAGTGCCAACGCCACACCGCTCTTGAGCGGCGCACGCAATGCCAGAAAGGACGCAGGATGGTGTCTTGGTGCCACGGACGGATTGTCTTGGACTCCGGGGAAGGACGGTATGGAACCGTTGTCCCTGGGTTTTGGTACGGAAGTACCCGGCGTCAGCATTTCTGGGCGCGCGAAGAAAAGACAACGGACAGTACGAAAATACTAGGACAGTACCCTCGCTGTACCATTGCGAAGGGCTTCCCTAAACCCGAATCTAGCTGTGCAGCACGGGATTGCACATTCACGGCTGAGGGGACACGATGCAAACGGGATATAACGGTTGGTTGGGGCACGCGGTCGTTCTACAGGTCGCGCTGGGGGATATCAAGGTTCCTCTACGCGGAAAGCTGTTAAAGGAGAATAACGACACTGTTCGGATGCGAATTGGAGACGGCTGGGACGTGGACATCTATAAAGCGATGATTTTGGGCGTAGAAGAAGATGCAATGGCAATGATGCCGGCCTGAGGGGGCTAGAATGAAAAACGAGATACCCAAATACGTAACGCGTGCGCGCGCAGCATTCCTGTTAGGTTTGCCGGCAGAGGAAATCGGCCGTATCTCTCAAGAAACTGGTATCGGCCACCGGGAACAATCGGGAGGCAGCGAAGAAGTTTTCTTTACCTACGCGGAGTTACAGAAAATTTGCGTGCTGGCGACGACCGATGTGAACACTGTCCTGCACTGACGGCGGATCGAAACGACAAGCTAGCCCGAGTCGTGTCCGGTCTGCACACTCTGAACGGATCGAATCTTACTCGGGATTGAATTTCCTGCGGCCCAACCTCAGGAGTTCCCCCGCCCCGACTCGTTGCCCCCAGCGAGTCGGGGTTTCTCTTTTTCGAAGGTGCCGAGGTCGTCTCGATGAAAGAGTCTGGCCCGGGATCGAACGCGCCGATCGCGGATGCATTTCCGTCGGCAAGGCAAAGTAGTTTGGCGAAGGGTATTCTAGGAAGGTTTCCGGAAGTGGTGGTCTGCTAGCTGCCAGTTCGGTGATGAGAATCGAGCCTGGAACGAGGCGCAAAGCCTGTCTTTCTTCGACCGCTGTCCGTGCAATTCGCATGCTTGCGATTCTGGACTGCGTAGCGCGGAAGCGCCGACCCCGTCGCGGAGTCGGCGCCCTCCCTCTTACTGCTTGTCGAAGACAGAGACGGTGCTTATTTCTTTGCCGTCAGCGCCTTTTATCTTGGATTTAATCGTTGTGGTTTTTCCGTCTTTGGAGACTTCCGCTTCAGATCTGCCGATTTCCTTCCCGCCCTTTGACAACGCCGCGGTCGTCTTGTGAGCATCGGCGCGTTTCAGGAGCAGACTGTCAACACCGCCAGGCATGCCGTTTCCGGTCACCGCCGATGGTTTGCCGTCGAAGTTGCTCGAGAAGCTGTAGGAAATCGCGCTCCCGTCAGCAGCCACGCCTTCGTAAACATACTTCAAGCCGGTGCCGTCTGCGGTGACCGTGCGCATCAAACTCTTCGGAATGGTCGCGCCTTCCACTTTTGATTTGGCGACATTGAGTTTCCATGTACCCACAAATGGGCTGTCTTCTGCCAACAACGGACGCGCTGCTACAGCACCAGAAATCAGAATTGCCAATACGAACAGCATCCTCTTCATCAGACTCTCCTCGACCGCTTCAGGCTTCTACCTTCTGCCATACCTAAGCGTGGGCGGATTATGATGAATGAGCATCCGGTTAGCAAGCTGTATCTTCCCGGACGCAGTCTTCCATGCCGAGCGGTAAACAGATCGCATGGGCTTTCTGAGGCATGTCGTCTTGAACGTTTCGCACCGTCACTCTGAAGGGCGTGGACTTGATCGGACAGGTCTTGTAGTATCGCGCGCATGGGGAAGAGGAAATCCGCTAAGCGCGGCGTGGTGGCGAAACGGACTCTGGCACACAAGACCGTTGACCAATATCTCGCCTCCGTCCCCGAGCCAGCACGCAATACACTCAACACACTTCGGGCAGAAATCCGCTCGGCGGTTCCGGTGGGGGCTGTGGAAATCATCAGTTATCGGATTCCGGCGTTCAAGTACAAGAAGGTTCTGGTATGGTACGCTGCGTTTGCAGATCACTGTAGTCTGTTCCCAACGGCGTCGATTATCGAGCAATTCAAAGCTGAACTTAAAAGCTACAAAACTTCCAAGGGAACCATTCAGTTCCCGATCGATAAGCCACTGCCTGCCGTGCTTGTCAGGAAAATGATCACCGCGCGCATGAGACAGGTCGCGCCGGATGGGGGTGAGCGACGATGAGCGCGTATGTAATCGTGAATGTTGACGTGAAGGATGCTGCCGCATACGAAGAGTACAAGACCCAGGTGCCTCATCTGATCCGGAAGCACGGGGGAGAGTATCTGGTGCGCGGAGGGAATCACGTGGTCCTTGAAGGGCAGTGGCAGCCCCATCGTCTGGTGATCTTTCGCTTTCCGGATATTGCTTCTGCCGAGAGACTGTTCGATGATCCGGAATATGCGCCGCTCAGAGCTTTGAGGCAAAGCGTGGCGACGGCCGACATCGTCGCGGTCGAAGGCGTGTAACAGTCGACCGACCGGGCTGCGACAGGACGCTGACCTCGCCGGCATTTCTTGGCTAACTGGTGGCGCCCGTGGAACCACTGAGCAAACAGCTTGCTGACCTTGTACTCCCCGATGCCTCTGGCAGGGAGTTTCGCCTGGGCTCGTTGTGGGAGAACAAGCCTGCAGTCATCGTCTTTCTCAGGCACTATGGGTGAATATTCTGCCGTGAGCATGTTGCGCAGTTGCGCGCACGTGAACAGGAATTCCAGGCGCGAGGTGCGACCCTGGCTGCGATCAGTCTCGGGGACCGCAGCTACGCCCGCATTTTCGAGCAAGAGACAGGCATTGATTTTCCGTTGCTGATTGATGAGAAGCGGCAGGCATACGAGATCGCTCACCTCGGCGTTGCGAATCTGCTGCATGTTCTGCGCAAAGACAATTTCCATAGCCGCAAGCGAGCCAGCAGCACGGGACATCATCAGCACAAATTAGGAAAGAATCCATTTCAATTGGGCGGGAGTTTTGTGTTTGGCCCGGGCAATGTGGACCGGTTCGCGCACGTGAGCAAAACGTTTGGCGACAATGCCCAGCCGGAGGAGATTCTTGCCGCGCTGGATGGCGGCTGACGATTCCAGATTAGTTTTCTTTCTTGTAGCGTGAGTCCTGGTTATCGAAGCGGGCTCGACGGTCACCGTCCCCGGCCAGTAGAAAGGCTGCATGATAGTTTCCGTAGGGCACGACGTGAGCTCCGCCATCGATCATTTCTTGTTTGAGGCGCTGATGCAGCTGCGGCAACTCCGACCAATGGACCCGGGGATAGTCATGATGTTCAAGGTGGAAGCCGATATTGAACATCGTGAGATTGAAGAAGTTCGATACAAACACGGTAGAGTGACTCACCGGGTGGGCGGGAGTTTTCTCGATACAGCCGGAGTGCTGAACATACATTCCTGAATTCATGACGAAGGCGTTCGCGATCCAGTGCGGAAGCACCCACAGAAAAAGTGCCATGACCGGATTGATCCAAAAGGGAATCGACCAGAGTGCAAGAAATATTACAAACTCGCGAGCCGATCTCCGGCGCAGACTCTGGCGAGCTCGTAGGTCCTTCCACAGATGCTGTGTGAGGCGCCACGGCCAGTGCGTGAATAGATAGACCTGAAAATTTTCAAACTTGCCCTTCGCATCGTGTTTCGGGAGGGTCCAGTCGTCTGCGGTCAGGAACTTCGCGTGATGAATGGTGACGTGACAATATTCCCAGAAAAACGATGGCCATCCCCCGGAAAAGGTCCAGAAGCGGCCGAACCAGCGATTGATAAATTGCGACGTGAAGATCGGGCGATGCGAATGGTTGTGGAAGTTGACGCCGACATCGATGCCGGAAATCCAGCCAAGCACCACAGCCGCAGCCAGCACAAATGCCCCACGAGACCAGGGCCCGGTGATGTGCGCAACTTTAGGATGCAAATAGAGGTAGAACGCGCAGCCGTAAGCTGCAATACAGATCACGTGAAAGAAAACGCAGTGCCAGTCCTCTGGATGCGAAAGAATACGCGAACGCTTCGCCCGGGGGGCGACATCATTCTGATCGTCGACGCATTCAGTCATATCAACCTCAATGCGGTCGCGAACGCTGCGGCAGTGAGCGCCAGGCTAACCCACGGTCCCCAGATCATCATGCCGGCAATCACGACGATCGCAAAAAGAGGAAAAAATGATCTGCCAACGACAAGTCGAGTCTCTGAGATTAGTCTCGTCCACAAACGCTCCATACTGCGCTCTTTTCCACTGAGGTTTGGCTGTTTGCTGAGTCCGGAAGCAGCGAAGAACGATCAGTGCCTGGGGGAACTGGTACCGACGCCTAAATTGCCTGACGTCGCCGAGGTGCTTGCAGCATAACACCGAATTTAATGTTTATTTTGCCTATCAACGCAAGTCAAAGAGATTATTCTAACAAGTTCGTCCAGCAGTTCGCGTTAGATCTTGCCTTGGAAGGTTCAAGTGCCTGGTGAATCGGTCAGGACTTCATTCGCATTCCGCAATACTTGAGATTAAGCTCAGAAATCACAGCGGCCGACCGGTCGAATCGGCCGCAGTCAGGAGTCGCTGATGAAAGCATCTGTGTTTATTGGAACGAGTGTCGACGGCTTCATTGCGCGGCTCGACGGCTCATTCGACTTCTTGCCGGAAGGAGGTGGTGAGCCTCACGGCTACGATGAGTTCATGGCAAGCGTAGATGCGTTGGTGATCGGCCGCAACACGTTTGAGACCGTGCTGCGGTTCCCCCAATGGCCCTATGGTGATAAACCAGTCATCGTGCTCAGCAGCAAGGCCATCGATTTATCGGCGGTGCGTGGCGGAATCGTCGAACAGATGGGAGGGGAACCGCAGGAAATTGTTTCTACACTCGAAACGCGCGGGCTTCGCCATATCTACGTCGATGGAGGAGTTACGATCCAGAGATTCCTGCGTGCCGGCCTCATCGAACGCCTGATTATCACACGTGTTCCGGTGCTCGTCGGCGAAGGAATCCCGCTATTCGGTTCGCTACCCCGGGATATCCGTCTGCGGCACATCAAAACGCAGGAGTATCGAGGAGGTCTCGTAAAAAGTGAATACCAAATCCTTTAAAAGTCAGGGAGCAGAACGGCCGGTCACTTGGAGGAACGAATCCTCCCGCAATTTCTCGTTTTACAGGCGACGGGTCAATCGAAGAGCTTTCCGAGCTTGGTGCCCTGCTTTTTATTGAATCGATTTAAAAAACCTTTGACATGGCAGCCGAACACGGAGAAACTTAGCCGAATTTGTGAAGGGAAACCCGTTGGCACGATGAAATCCTCGAATGCCGTAACGATTCTGGGAATATTCCTGGCTGCGATCCCGTTGACGAGCTTGCCTGCGATCCCGGGAGCGGATGCCGATCTCCCCCTGGACGTTGTGGTCCTTGATGGACGCGTGATGGATCCGGAATCGGGTCTGGACGCCGTACGAAACATCGGAATTCGTAACGGAACGATTGTGGAAATCACGGACAGGCCCTTGATTGGCAAACAACTCATCCATGCGAAAGGATTGGTCGTTGCACCCGGATTCATCGACCTGCATGAACATGGACAGGAGCCGCGCAACTATCAATTTCAGGCTCACGATGGAGTAACGACTTCGCTCGAGCTGGAAGGGGGCACCGCGGACGTTGCGAGATGGTATGCCGCTCGCGAAGGAAAGGCGCTCATCAATTATGGCGTGAGTATCGGACATATTCCGGTTCGCACTGCCGTATTGACGCAGACCACACCGGCCGTAAAATTCGAAATCAGCCACGCGTCGGCGGCAGAACAAGCCGCTCATCGCGCTGCAACGCCCGAAGAGATCAGGCAGATCGAACTGGCGATCGAGGCCGGATTTCGTCAGGGTGCTCTGGCGGAAGGTATGGGGATCAACTACACGCCGGGCGCGAGCCATTGGGAGATTGTCGAGATGTTTCGTATGGCTGCGAAATACAACGCCCCCGTGCACGTCCACCTGAGGTATGCCGGAATGCAGGAACCGGAGACCGGTCTAAGTGCGCTTCAGGAAGTGATCGCCGATTCCGCCGCTACGGGTGCGCCGCTGCATGTCGTGCATATCACCAGCATGGGTCTGAAGGACACACCGGAACTGATTGCCATGATTGAGGGAGCCCGGAAAAGTGGGCTCGATATCACGACCGAATGCTATCCCTATACAGCAGCGAGTACGTTTCTGGAATCGGCTGTTTTTGATCCAGGTTGGCGTGAACGCATGGAGATCGACTACAAGGATTTGCAATGGACCGAGACAGGCGAGCGCCTGAATGCGGAATCGTTTGCCAAATACCGCAAGCAGGGCGGCTCTGTCGTGATCTTCGTCATCCCTGAAACCGCCGCTCGTGCCGCCGTCAGTGACCCCAGGGTCATGATCGCCAGCGACGGGATGCTGATTACCGGGCCGAGAGTTCATCCTCGCGGGCAGGGTACTTTTTCCCGGGTGCTGGGGCATTATGTCCGGGAAGAACAGGCACTGGATCTCATGACTGCTCTACGGAAAATGACGCTGATGCCGGCCCAGAGACTCGAAAAACGCGCACCCGTTTTCCTCAAGAAGGGACGTATTCGGATTGGAGCCGATGCAGACCTTACCGTCTTCGATCCTGCAAAGATCATCGACAAGGCTACGTTCGAAGATCCTCTGCAGTACTCCGACGGTATTTTCTATGTTCTGGTAAACGGAGTTACTGTCGTGAAGGCGGGTGCGTTGGTTGAAGGAGTGTTTCCAGGCCGAGAAGTGCGAGCGGCTGTTGTGCAGTAGCAGATTTAAGTCGGGCTGAAGGAGAGGGAACGAAGCTTGCATCTGACGACACTAGACTGGCTCGCGATTGCGGGTTATCTGATCATTACCCTCGTACTCGGATTGTATTTCCGTCGCAAGTCCGGCAAGAGCACCGGCGACTACTTTGTTGCAGGACGCGAAGTAAGCTGGTGGCTGGCCGGCACATCGATGGTGGCGACAACCTTCGCCGCGGATACTCCACTGGCCGTTTGCGGCCTGGTCTACACGCAAGGGGTAGCAGGAAACTGGCTGTGGTGGAGCTTCCTGCCGAGCGGAATGATGACGGTTTTTCTTTTTGCCCGATTGTGGCGGCGTTCGGGCTTGATCACCGATGTGCAATTCGCGGAATTCCGGTATCACGGAAAACCAGCGGCATTTTTGCGCGGATTCCGGGCGGTGTATCTGGGCCTGTTGATGAACTGCCTGATCCTCGGTTGGGTCACCAAAGCGATGGTGAACATCATCAGCACCTCTATGGGCATCAGCGATACCAAGGCACTGGCGATTTGTGTGTTCTTCCTCATGCCGTTTACCGGAATTTATGTTTCGCTGGGTGGCTTGTGGGGAGTTCTCTGGACGGATCTGTTCCAGTTCGTCTTGAAAATGGCGATTGTAATTGGAGTTGCGTGGTACGGAGTGCATGCAGCTGGCGGAATGACCGTCTTGCTCGAGAAACTCACTGCAATGCGCATCGCTGCCGGTCCGCATGCAAGCGACATCACCGGATTGCTGCCTGATTTTTCGCGCGGGTTCACAGGGGAAGCCCTTTGGACGCTGCCTGTAATCACCTTTGTGGTCAATCTCGCGGTGCAGTGGTGGGCATTCTGGTATCCAGGTGCCGAACCGGGAGGTGGTGGCTACATTGCGCAAAGAATTTTCAGCGCCCGCGACGAACGAAACGGTTTGCTCTCGGTATTGTGGTTCAACCTCGCGCACTATGCGCTTCGTCCGTGGCCGTGGATTCTCACTGCGCTTGCAGCAGTCGTGTTATATCCCGGACTTGCGCAACCTGAACGAGGGTACATGCTCGTTGCCACGCGGCACACGCCGCACGCCGTGCTGGGCATTCTGCTTGCGGGCTTTATGGCTGCCTTCATGTCTACCGTGGCTACTCAGCTGAACTGGGGAAGTTCGTATCTTGTCGAAGACTTCTACCGTCGTTTCGTGAAGAAGGACGCGAGTGAAGGACACTACGTCAATGCGTCGCGTCTCGCGACACTCTTCCTGGTTGTCGCCGCCGCATACGTTTCGATGCAACTGCAATCGGTCAGCGAAGGATGGAAGGTCGTTCTTGAACTGGGAGCGGGCACCGGTGGCGTGTACCTGCTTCGCTGGTACTGGTGGCGAGTGAATGCGTGGAGTGAAATTTCCGCGATGGCTGCCGCCATGGTGAGTACGCTTACACTTCACAGTCATTCTCTCTGGATGTCGATAACCGGTCGTCCGACTCCTTTCGAGGGCTCTGATCCCGTAGTCTTCGCGAAACTGACACTGACGACTACCGCAGTGACCACGATTGCCTGGCTCGTGGTCACACTCCTGACACCCGCCGAGCCAGGTGCAACTCTGGTCGAGTTTTACCGCAAAGTCCGCCCCGATATCCGCGGATGGAAACCCGTTGCCCGGGTAAGCGGAGTTGAAGAAAGTACACAGGACCTCGGCAGGAATCTGGCCAGTTGGCTGATCGGTTGCGTATTCGTTTACACTGCGCTGTTCTGCATCGGGCAGTTCTGTTTCGGACGCAATCTGTCCGGGACGATTTTGGGGCTAGTGTCGGTATCGTGCGGTGTGGCATTGTATCGACTCATGCCCAAACCGACCGAATGGCGCGTCTAGCGCGATGACCACATCGCAAAGTAAAACTGGATCGCACCACGCGGTCCTGGCTGGCTTTCTCGGATGGACTCTCGACGCGTTCGATTTCTTCGTCATCGTTTTTCTCTACGACACACTCGCTAAAGAATTCAGCGTCTCCAAAAAAGCCATCATCTTCACAACAACGGCAACTTTGGCGCTCCGCCCTGTCGGAGCATTTCTATTCGGACTGTTGGCCGATCGATTTGGCCGCCGAATTCCTCTCATGGCCAATGTTGTCTATTTCAGTGTCATTGAGCTCGCCTGCGGCTTCGCGCCAAACTACACGGTGTTTCTGGTATTGCGGGCTCTGTTCGGAATTGGCATGGGAGGAGAATGGGGAGTCGGGGCTTCGCTTGCCATGGAATCTGCACCGCCGCGTTGGCGTGGAGTTCTCAGCGGAATTTTGCAGAGTGGCTACTCCATCGGTTATTTGCTCGCAGCGATCGCAGCTCGGCTTGTGTTACCGACCTGGGGCTGGCGTCCGATGTTCTGGATGGGCGCACTGCCGGCACTCCTGGCGCTCTATATTCGTACCAAAGTGCCCGAATCCACAGCGTGGAAGGAACATCGCGCAGAGAGCATGACACATGTCTTAAAGGTTGTTGCCGCCCACTGGAAGCGCTTTGCGTATCTTGTCGCGCTGATGACGTTTATGATGTTCCTCTCGCACGGTACACAGGATCTGTATCCCGATTTCCTTAAGGAAGTCCATCACGTATTGCCAGGGCGTGTCGCCGACATAGCGATGCTCTATAACGTTGCCGCGGTCATTGGGGCAATCGCCTTTGGAGAACTTTCGCAATCCTTCGGCAGGCGAAAAGGAATGACACTCGCGTTAGGAATGTGCCTGGTCATGATTCCGTTTTGGGCGTTCGGCGCGACGCTGCCGATACTGATTGCCGGAGCGATGCTCATGCAGGTTGGCGTGCAGGGTGCGTGGGGCGTGATTCCCGTTCACCTCAACGAAATGGTGCCGGATACGACGCGCGGATTGATGCCAGGATTGACCTATCAATTGGGGATTTTGTTTGCTGCGCCGACCAATAATATTGAATTCGCACTGCATCAGCGATTCGGATACCAGTGGGCCATCGCTGGCTTCGAAGTAATCACGATCCTCTCGCTTGCACTGTTGTTGTGGCTGGGCACTGAAGCGCACGGGAAGAGTTTCGTTCGAGAGACACGCTAGATCAAAACCGTTCTGAATTCCTGAATAGAATCTCTTGGGCGCATCAAATGGTTTCAATCCAGATCATTCTTTACAAGTTGCGCTGACTTTTATTGCGAATTTTCTCGCGCCGATATTCCGTGAACGATCGTGATCGCCTAAGCAGTCCACTTTGTCGGGTGGAAAATATTTCTTACTTGTTGAAGAAAGTATCTGGAAGGTAAAGACCTCTTCACTCGTTAGGATAAGGAACGGTTCGTAACTGCTTGAATATAGGCGGTTCGAAGGCCGGGTCTTATACGGCCAGCTTCGTGCAGCACACCGCATCCCCTGCCAAAACCATGTTCAGGAGAGTCTTATGACGTCAAGAATGCTCTACATGATTTCCTTGGCCGCTATACTCGGGACCGCTTCACCATCGCCCGCTGAGCCAGTTCACACCGGGAGAAATGTGGAGAGACAGTCTAAGGAGGAGACCAAGTCTGTCGCAGGGAAGGTAATATCCATTGCAGATTCAGGCACATCATTTTCAGTTCAGATCGAAGGAAGTAACAGTCAGACGATGGAATTTCAACTGGGTCAGAAAACCCAAGTGCGAGGAAAGGTGAAGGTCGGAACCTTGGTCGCTGTGGATTATCAGCCAACCAACGACGGCCAGAACTTGGCGCTCAGCATAACTGCACGGAGTTGATGACTAGATATTTCTCGGTGCGATAGAAGGAAAGAACTTCGAGGTAATCGTGGCCTTCTTCGACGCGACCTCGATGCCGCGTCGGTGTTGAAGCTTGACGTAGCCGCGTAGTCAATGGAAAATACTAGGGACAGCAATTGTGCGCCCGTAGCTCAGTTGGATAGAGCGTCTGGCTACGAACCAGAAGGTCGGGAGTTCGAGTCCCCCCGGGCGCACCACTTCTTTTCGGTCCGACCCGGACACATGGGTAACACCTCGTACCTAAGACGCCGTTATCACTGCGAATGCTGGCGGGCAAGCCGCGCTCTTTAAAAAGCCTTTCAAACACAGTAAAAGCATAGCTTTCTCTGGTAGAAGCAAGCGCCTCGCAGGTCAGCAGATACCGACTGGCATGATCCACCTATGTGTCAGGTCGCTCACCCAATAAAACAAAGGCTATTTCTAATTTCTGAAATGTGACCGTTCAGATCCTCAATTAATATGTGGGGATAACACGTTGACGGCAGTTCTGCTCAATGAACATGCGGGTATTTCATAAATGGGGATTAATCAAAACAGACTTTTCTTACATTTGTTTTACGTTCGCGGGAAAGTCACGCTCACGCACGCGCTTACAAACACCCGCTGATTCAGCGGTCATCCACAGCGGAGTACCTCATCGCTTCTGCGAGTCGCAAGGTTATTGCAGTAGGATGAAAATATCGATTGATTGCTGGTAGTTGATTGAACTGTAAATCACTGGATAGTACGCAGCTAGAATTAGGTACCTTTATTAGTTGACATGTTATGCCATCAACCGCTATGTTGTCGAAACGGACTCAATCTTACCTGTCTAGCTCGATTTCTAGAAGGGTTCCCATGTGTAGATTCAAGGTCTTTCTGCCTTTCGTGCTGCTCACCTTATTCGCATTCACCATAACTGCTCCCGCGTCTGCTGATCCGGTTTGCACTTCCGGAAATTTTTCAGCCATTGCCAACACTACTTGCGACATAGGTTCGCTAGCCTTCACCTTCAACGGAACCATCAGTTATGGTGGAGGTTGGACCAGCAACGATCTGTATTTCACGCCAGGTACAAGTGGATTCACACTAAGCTTCCTCCCCGGTGCACAGTCCCTCAGCGCAAATTTTCCATATCCTTATGAGAATGCAGTTTTTGATGAGATAGGTTTAAATTTCAACGTAGTTGAGTTGAGTAAGAGTACGTATTTCAGCGGTGTTAACGTTTCCGGTGGAACCTTTGAAGCAGCAGGCCTGGGCGCATTTGCCTCCGGAGGTCTAATCTCTCAGTCTACAGCGGGTGGAGCGGGATACTACGCGATTTGCGGTTCGAATCCAACGCCAAGTTGTTCGCTACTTTCTGCCGACTATCCAGGAGGGCATCCCTTTTCGTCCTCCGCTTCGGTGGATGCCATCGTGTTTGATTTGTGGGCAACCAATGGAAGCGCACGCTGGGACGGGTCACCTTCAACTTACAGTTTTAGGACCGCCAACAGTGTTCCAGAGCCTGGAACTCTTCCGCTGCTTTGCATTGGCTTGCTTTCTATTTTAGTCCTGGTTCGATGGGGCTCAGTCAAGAATTGAAAATTGTAATGTCGCTAGCACCGAAACGAGTTGCTCGCTTTCCCCCTTGCCAGGACGCGGAGAGGTGTGTCATGAGCCGCCGCAAGGATAAGAGGAGTTATTTTACTACTGAGATGCTGGTGCCGAGATCTCCAAGGCGGCGCCATGAGATGGATCCGTATTGCCCCGTCATGTTCAAGGTACCGGGAGCCACGTAAGTGTAGGTTCCATGATCTGAATATTTCATGCTCGATGCATCAAGCGACCAGGATGAGCCGTGGAATTCAATCGTACCTGCATTCGATGGCGTATTGTCCGGCGCCTCGCTGTGGAATTCGTACGCGCCATTGCGGGCAATGGTGCAAATCCAACGGCCGGGGTTCCTTTGATTGACCCAGGTTCCAACTGCGTTGGGATCGACGGTGGTGGTTGGCCGACCGACGGGTAACGGCAACGGCGCCGACCATGTGGAATCATCACCAGCGCAGGGGGCTGCGACGACAACGCTCTGCGCGGGACCATTCGGGAACATTGCCTGCGCATTGGCCGCAGCCTGAGCGCGATTGGCACCGGTTCCGACCTTGTAAGGTCCGCCAGGAAAGTGGATAGCTACCGCCATGCACGAGCTTCCCGAGGCGACGAGTTTGCAATCCGTGGCTCCGCCCGCACGGCAATTCCGGAGAGCTGTGTCGGCGGCGTCACCAGGCGAAAGTTGGCCATGTGAAGATCCCGTTCGAAGGTTCGAAAGGGAGATCGCAATCGCGGCGAAGTGCATGTAGCTCATCTGCGCCGCACCGCCTCCTCCACCCGAGCACGCCAGATAGCCGAGAGCCTGAATGCAACTTTCTCCCGGATCGGTGGTGCTCTGCGCGTACGCGAGGTTGCCGAAAAGAAGAACCGGCAAAAGGGTGGCAAGGGCTACGCCCGAAGCCCACTTTAGTAGCTGATTAGTTATATATTCGATCGCCATCCTCCTGTCGGGCCTCGTTGTCGTCTTGGCCGGAATTTCCTTTTTAGACTTTGAAAACAGCGCCATAGTATACCCGGCTCGATTCTTCGAATAGGGGAAATGTTCATTGGGAGCACTCCCCACGGTTTGCTACTATCAGTTGTCGCCAGGTTTTAACCTCATAAATCTCCAATAAAAATCACTATTTTGTCCTGGTTTGAGCGCATAGAGTATGTATCGTCGGCCCACCGGAAGTTGTCTGGGAGGTACCGAGGAGCCGCAATGCTCGCTTTAATCAAGCACCTTGGGGCATCCCGTCCCCCGACGGTCGGCATTGACCCATGAACGGATTTATCCTCAGCAGCAACGTCTGGATGTTCGAGAACTTTTGACACCGCTGACGGAGTTCCGATTCGCTGACCCACATGGGTTGCCCGGTGTGTCGAATGAATAGGTCAAGGGAGGAGCACTTAGTTACAAGAGCTGAACTCAGCGAGCCTGCTGATTCACAGACGCCAGCGGACTCGCTGAAGATGAGGCTGGATTTGGTGGAGTCAGTCTATATCGCAAAGAACTGAGCACCATCAAAACGGTTGATGCAAACCGTCTGATGTAAACCTGCTGAGCAGGGACGGTTGATGGTTGAGTTTGGCTGGTTCTACTGGCTTTTACCCAGCTTGCGAAGTGCCACACTAGAGAACGTCTAGCTTCTGGCC
Organism: uncultured Acidobacteriota bacterium; assembly: GCA_963831545.1. GTDB lineage: Bacteria > Acidobacteriota > Terriglobia > Acidiferrales > UBA7541 > Acidiferrum. Next base: position 163,901 of record CAWHQX010000009.1, on the reverse strand, counting down.
ATGTGTCAGCTTCGGCTGCTCTTGCTGTCTCGCTCGTTCAAACTGTTCTTGAATCTTCTTGTGTACGATTTCTAACCCTCGTGCCGTCCACTACAAATCTTTCTGCGGCTGTGCCGCTCTTCCGCAGTTGGTTGCGATTTGGGGTCTTACCGAAACGGATAGCACGGTAAGCCTGTTCTTCTGATGCTCGGAGTTCACGCTCTTTCCCGTCTTCCACCGCAAACACGTAGCCGTATGCGCCATACGGCTGCACGCACTTGGCAGCAGCCTTGATGGTCTTGTGCTGGTGGAAGCATCGTCGGTGCGACCAACTGTCTGTCCATCCTGCTTCATAGTAGAGGCGTTTCTGGGCAACGTCCTTCATAGTTCCTCCCATTGATTTATATACCTGATTCGAAACGACGACCACTGATTCTTCGTCGTTCGAACTCCCCAGCTTCCCAGCATTAAGATTGGCTATCGGTGCTGCAAATTCTTCGTAGGTGACTGAAACCGAGACGGTTCGATTTTTCGATGTTCTTCCGACGAGCCAGAAAGGTTAGGAGTTCGAGTCCCAGGGCACAACACTTTTCCTCTTTTTCCCAACATCTACGCAGCAACTTCTGCTGAATCACTCACTAAAAAGTCTCGTGCATTTCGTGCAACTCGGACTTTTCAAACGATCAGGCCAATAGGCAGTCTAGTCTTGGGAGAGCCGCCGTCGCGCGATACCTCGTCGGATCTATGCGCGTTGCTGACAGCATCGGTTGAGTCGGTATAATCCGGCTAGCGACTCCGGAGAGTATTTGTCCCAAACGAGCACTGAAGCTAGTCAAATGCTTTGATGTTGCTCCCGCTAAAGATGGCACCGACCACTCTATATAGAGAGCCATACTGTCGAAGCGAGGGAATTTGATTGGACAAAACACGTTCGTATTTGGGCTACGTTTCGGGCTGCTCTTGTCCGAGAGTGGGCGACGTTTCTAAAGGCCGAGCATGGCTGCTTGTCAAGCAAATGGGATTCACGCGGGTATGGCACTCGCTAATTGTCCTGCTTGAGCTTTCAAAAACCCTTCAATACACTGTGTTAATTGCGCATCCACTTCGTCCGCGATCAGCATTACGTCATTTAGAAGCAAACTGAAATCCACGCTGGTCAGATTCCTCTGGATGGTCTCGAAGATGCAGACCTGCAAGACCCGTGACTCTTGCACGATCAGCGGGGCGGTGTACCCCTGTGCGTAGCGCATCACCCCGTGTTCGCAGGCCGCTGGAGACGGAAGGGCTTTCGCTTCCAAGTCGCGCGTGTTGCGAAGGCGGGTAATGATGTTTTTCAATATCAGGGAAAGATAGCTGGTTCGATCGAAGACACTCAGAGGAATTCTAGTCAATTCGTCAATCTTATTGACACGCGCGAGCCATCGTTCAATCGTCAGAGAGGTATCGCGTTCCAGAATGGCCGCCACCGCCTGGCGCTTGGTTAGCTTCGGAGCAGGTTCTCGGTTTTCGAGTCTCTGTTGTATGAGCTCCGCAAGACCCTTGAACTCTACGGGTTTAGCCATAATCTGGTCTGCCTGCAAGATAATCGCGGCCATCGCCCCTTCGGTGTCGGGATAACCGCTAACGACTATCGTGAGCGCCTGGGGCTGCGCGTGGCGCATTGCAGTAACGACTGCGAATCCATCCCCGGGCGAAGGCATGTGCAAATCAGTGACCAGGACGTCAAACGCTTGGGCCACGATCAGCTTGATCGCATCGTTAACGTTTGCTGCGGTGACCACCTCAAAGCCCTTGTTCTCCAGTGACTCCTGCGTCACTTCGCGCACCGCGTCGTTGTCATCAACCACGAGAATTCTTGCACTTGCCATATGATCACCTCTGATTTCGTTGATCGTACCGGGCCGATCTTGCCCGTAGGACATGAGCTTTGTGTGGGCGCTAAAAGTTTAGGAGCGCTTGTTGATTGAAAGCTCCCGAAGGCGCTCATGGAAGGTGGAAGCAGAACTAGCGTATAAGATGGGGCGCCAGGAAACTGTACAAAACGGAACAAATCAACAAGAAATCAGACTTCATTGGTATGAATAAATCGGTATGGATTGCCTTCCGGGGCGAGCTGATCTTGACCGCATCACGTAGCTGAGATTTGCGGTCCTACATGCAAAGCAGCGCGAAGGCGGAGGCAAGAACTTCGCTTGGGAATGACTTAACTAAAACTTGTAGCTGGCCTGCAACGTCAATTCGGAGAGCTTCTTCGTTTGTGTGTAACCTGACACGAACAGAACCCGCCGGTCGGCTTTTTTCTCTTTCAATTTGTCACCAAGAGTTCTTCCATTCACGCCCCGCATGACCATGTCAGCTGTGCCGGCCATCGATGTCGTTGATTCTCGCCTACAGTGCAGTAACATTCGCGTAACTGATTGTGCCGGGTTAGCACTTCGCGGAAATCACGATCCTTACGTAGAAGTACGCTACCGTACATTAAACTTCAGCATAAAGTGTTCTCTTGATATCGCGCTAAGCCTTTCCCTTAGAAACTCTGGATCAGCAGGAACACGGGAGTGCCGAATGAAGGTTTTAATCGCTGACGATCACGAAATTGTCAGGCGAGGAGTTAAATCGATCCTGTTATCGAGGGAGAATATCGAAGTTTGCGCTGAAGCATCAAACGGACAGGAAGCAGTTCAAAGGGCCGCTGAATGCAAGCCCGACCTAATCATTCTTGATCATTCCATGCCGGTTTTGGACGGTCTGACGGCTGCCAGTAAAATACGAGAGATACTGCCTCATGTGCCGATCTTAATGTTGTCGATGAATGATGGCCAGCCACTGATAGATGCACTGAAACTCGTCGGGGCACAGGGATTTGTTCCGAAGGCTGAATGTGCTGACCGACTCATCGAGGGCATTGATGCAGTGATGCGCGGTGAAACATTCTTCAAAAATGAAGTAAGCGGTCGCGGCGGCTTGCATCAATAATTCCGATCGATAGTCCGAAGGTAACGCCGGTCGCGTTCCCAGCGTTTTCTACCGGTTCGACTCCCTCGCCGTCACCAAGCTTGTCGTTGTTTGTTCAACCAACTTCAAAATCGCAACGGCCATTTCGGTATCAAGTGACGAGATCTGTTGTTGACAAATTGCCACCGCAAAAAAGTCTACGGTTGGCCGTTACCTCCAGCGGAGCCGTAGATTTGTCCGGTAGCGAAGCTGGCATCTGCTGCCGCCAACTGTACATATATCGATCCTAATTCTGCAGGCTGGCCAGGCCGGCCGAGGGGAGTGGCCTCTCCGAATGTTTGCAGCTTTTGCTGTGTGGCCCCACCGCTCACCTGCAGCGCTGTCCAAACCGGACCCGGGGCCACGACATTCACGCGAATGCCTTTCGGGCCGAGCTGTTTCGCGAGCGACTTGACGAAATTCATGGTCGCTGCCTTCGTAAGGGCATAATCGTACAGATCGGCCGAAGGATCGTAGGCTTGCACCGAGGTCGTTGCGATAATCGCGGATCCGGGCGGGAGATGGGGGAGAGCTGCCTTGAAAATCCAGAACGGCGCGTAGATATTCGTTTTCATCGTCCAATCGAATTGCTCAGTCGAAATGTCCAAAATCGATTCATGGCTTTGTTGCCTGCCCGCGTTGCTCACGACAATATCGAGTCCGCCCAAGCCCCGAACCGCTTCGGCTACCAGACGCTGGCAAAAGGCCTCCTCCCGAAGATCGCCAGGTATCGGAACGCAAATACGGCCTTCCTTTTCGACAAGATTGACGACTTCGCGCGCGTCGGGTTCTTCGGGAAGCAGGTAGTTGATCGCTACGTCGGCGCCTTCTCGGGCAAAGGCGATCGCTGCTGCACGGCCCATACCAGAGTCGCCGCCTGTAATTAATGCCTTTCGGCCGGCCAGACGGCCTGAGCCACGGTAACTGGTTTCGCCGTGATCGGGTCGAGGCTCCATCTTGCTGGCGAGGCCTGGCCACGGCTGCGACTGTGGCTTGAAAGGTGGTTTCGGATACTTGAGGGTAGGATTCTGCAGAGCCTGGGTTGGAGACGATTGTGTCATATTCCCGGGAGACGTTGGACGGACGACCGTCGCCGCAAGACTTACACCGAGACTACTGACAATCTGTCGGCGGGAAAATCTACTTTCATCGTGCCCCACGTTCCGCTCTCCTTCTGTTTTTTATGAACGCAACGAAGACGAGGATATGGCACAGGAATTTACCTGCACCATCCAGCGATGCAGGTATTGGAGGATCTAATTTACGCGTGCCGAAGCGAAGAAAGGTCGGTATGGATGAACCAATCACAGGAAAGCGAGTGACGCAAATTGAGATGCCCTTTGAGCCTTGTATACTTGCATTCCTGGCGAAAAGAAGCGATTTGGCGAAGACGGTCTAGAATGTTTGACCAATACCGAGTGAACATTGGAATGCGGACCGTTTACCGTCTTCCACTTCGGACATTCTGACGCGACGTTGAGAGGAAAGACTATGAACCGTCGCCAATTTACAGCTGGTTCGCTAGCCGCGGCCGCGGCTGTTGTGCTGCATCGCCAGTACGGCCATGCCGATGCGCCACACTCGACAGAGCAAGTTCCCGGGTCGGTGCCTGAGTCGGTCATTCAGAAGGCACGTTTTCCCGAAGGCTTTCTTTGGGGCACCGCAACCGCCTCCTATCAGGTCGAAGGCGCGTGGAATGAGGATGGCAAGGGCGAATCGATTTGGGATAAATTCACTCATACACCCGGGAAAGTCAGAGGAGCCGTAACAGGCGACGTTGCCTGTGACGAGTACCACCTGTATCCGCAAGACATCGCACTGGCTAAACGGCTTAATCAGAAGAGCCACCGTTTTTCGATTTCCTGGCCACGCATTCAACCTGTCGGAACCGGTACCCCTAACCAGAAAGGGATCGATCACTACAGTCGCTTCGTCGACGCACTTCTCGAGGCTGGCATCCGTCCCTGGTGCACGATGTACCATTGGGATCTTCCACAGGCACTTGAGGATCGTGGCGGCTGGCCTAACCGGGATCTGGCCAACTATTTCGGAGACTATGCTGGCATTCTCGCTAAATATCTCGGCGATCGAGTTACGATCTGGGCACCCTTTAACATGCCTTGGGCAATAGCCTTCATGGGTTATGCCGCCGGTGCCTTCCCGCCGGCCCGGACGAGTTTCAGCGATTTCTTGAAGGCAGCGCACACTCTGGCTCTCGCTCAGGCGGAGGCAATGCGAGCTGTCAAGGCAGCGTCTCCGCACGCAACGGTCGGGAGCGCGTATGAGATGGCTCCGGCTTACCCGAACACCGACTCAGATGACGATCGCCGAGCCGCTGCTCGCTACCATGCCATGAACAATGTCTTTTTTCTTGAAGCGGCCATGCATGGCCGTTACCCGAAGGCTTTCGTTGGAGAGCCGCCATATGAACTAATGGGTTTTAAGGCCGGCGATGAAAAACTTCTCTACGCTCCGCTCGACTGGGTGGGCTTCCATTACTATACGCGACGCATCGTTTCGGATGCGAGCAAGGAGCAATTTCTCGGCGGAGGCAATTTCAGTGGTACGGAGATTGAGAACAACTCCCCGGGCGGGCGCGATCCTTACACGCGCTTCCGCGCGGCGATGCCCACGGAGGGCCCGCTCACTGACGCCGGCCTCGAAGTGTGGCCGCGCGGAATGTATGACCTGGTCTCCCAGATTTCAAGAGAGTACAACCATCCGATTATCGAAATCACTGAGAGTGGGTGCGGTTATCTTGATGGTCCTGATGAAGAACAACACGGCCGCATACCGGACGGCCGGCGAATCCAATGGTACCGCGAAGTGCTCGCTGAGCTGGCTCATGCGATGGCCGATGGAGCTCGCGTTCGCGCTTTTCATGCCTGGACACTTCTCGATAACTTCCAATGGGCCGAAGGCTATACCGAGCGCTATGGGTTGATCTATACGGACTTTCGCAACCAGAAGCGCACGATCAAGGATTCAGGTTTCTGGTACGGTCGAGTTTCCGCTTCCAATCGGCTCGATGTCTAGCAGTTGGCAGTGCTTTCGCGCGACGAGTCCTTCAAAAGATACGGATAAAAGGGACGAATCTGGCGCAATCGGCAGAAACCCGACGCTCCCGTTCCATTCAGTGGAAATCACTCACAAACTCTCCTGCTGAGGGCGTGCGCTAAACGCAATAGCGGCGTCGCGTAGCGTTGAACCAAGGCTGTAAACCGTTCGCGATTAACGACCAACGAAAATACACGAGCGCCGAGTCCAAACGCTGTCGTGACCGTTCACCCCATGATCTTGAAAATGATCACTGAGCAGCAGAAGGAAGAAGATTGGTCCCGTTTACCTATTCCCACCGAAACACTTTCGTTGAGAGGAAAGTACAAACCACGAACACGAGGACAAGCGCCGCAACATCTCCAAAGTGCGCAGACCATGCCTCACCCTTCCAGATCCCGTCCAGCAGCGATACCGCATACGTTAAGGGCACGATTCTCGCCACACCTCGGACTACCGGCGGAAGCGAGGCAACAGGCACAAAGAGTCCCGACACTCCAACCATCGGGTACAGAATCAAGGCGCCGATAGGCTGCGCGAATCGGGCGGTAGGAACAATGCTGGCGACGAGAAATCCGATCGACAAGATGCTCCAGGTACTGATCAGCAAGGCGATCGTGAACGACAAGAATCGAACATGCACCCCGATCGGGTAATAACGCTTTCCGGCCAGGACCAACAGAGTCAATGTGGCGGCAGTCAGAAACAGTTTGACGATTACGTGAGCCGTGAGGATGGTTTGCGGACGAAGAGGAGTGGCCCGCAGACGTTTCAGAATACCTCCTTCGCGATAGATCGAAATGATGGTGACAAGCGACAACACTGCGTTGATGGCGATCAATACTGACGCGAGAACGGGTAAGCCCGTTTGCATGAATCTGTTTGCGGTAAGAGAGCTCGGCGAGAGTCCGCGGCCTAGCACGTGGCCCACGACGAGAAAGACCAGAACCGGAATTACAATTGTTCCTATCGCGCCGAGCGGTTCGCGTAGAAATATCTTGGTCTCGAGCCACGCCAGTTTCCAAAGTCCTCGGAGCACAATGTCCCTCTCATTCACGAATCGGACGACCTGTTAATTTCAAGAACACATCCTCGAGATTCGGCAGAATCGTCCGAAAATCGGTGACTCGGATCTGACTCTCGGATAGGCAATGAATCACGTCGGTAACAAAATCATCACCCCGACCCCTGATTGTGAATCGAAAGTCGGTGTGACCCACGGTTTCGACTCTGGAGATCGCACGAAACCGTTCCTGCGCGATTGGATTGTCCGTAGTGAGCACGACGGTCCGCTCCGGGCAGTGGCGGTTTACCAGATTCTCCGGCCGGTCCATGTCGATAATTCGTCCGTGCTCGATGATAGCGACTCGGTCGCACAGCCGTTCAGCCTCTTCCATTAGATGGGTAGTCAAAAATACTGTCTTCCCGCGTCCGCGAATATCCCTCACCAGGTCCCAGATCGTCCGTCGAGACTGCGGATCAAGACCGGTGGTCAGCTCATCCAGAAACACCACTTCTGGATCGTTGATCAGTGCAAGAGCAATGAACAGACGCTGCTTTTGGCCCCCGGACAGATTCATGAACCACGAGTTCCGTTTGTCGGAAAGTCCGAGCTGTTCGAGCAATAGTTCGCCAGTGACAGCTTGTCTTTGGTATATCGCTAGCCAGAGGTCAACCGCTTCCCAGACCTTGATCCGCTTCTGCAATTGCGCCTGCTGTAATTGCACCCCAATGCGGTTTTGCAGCTTGTACGCGTCCTTGAATGGATCAAATCCCAGCACCGAGATTCTGCCGCGGTCAGGAGTCCTCAATCCTTCGATACACTCCATCGCTGTGGTCTTGCCAGCGCCGTTCGGTCCGATCAAACCAAAAATCTCACCTTCAGCGACCTCGAAAGACACATCGTCAACGGCTACCGTTGTGCCGTAGCTCTTGCGAACTCCTGAAACTTGAATGACTGATCTCAAGACGATTTGCGGAAAAAATTGGTTCAGAGTATAGAACTGAGAGTCTATCCCACCCGGCTAATTAAATCCCGAATCACTTGGCGCGTCAAAGTGAAGAAGACTTGCGGGGACGAAGGGATTTCAGAAGTCCAATGCACATGCGTTTCTCGTTGCAATGATCGATCCGGAGTCACGGTACTAGTGTGATAGGCAGCACAGACGCCAGTCGCGATGTGCAGGACGATCTAGTTCCCAGGAATTCTCCAATCGCCATACTGCTTCAGTCGCCATTTCAGAGAGATCGTTTCGGTATTTTTCTGGCTGCAGGGTTCGGAGGATTCGAACTAGGCATTCGCTATGTCGGCCAGCACAAAAACCAAAATCGGACGGAAGCAAGCCTATCGCATCGTAGCTTTCATTTGGTGAACGCGCATTTTCATAAGGTCATGGGTACTGTTATCTAGGGGTCTCGGGATGCTTCTGCAAGCTTGTTCAAGGTCATTTGTCGCTCGTTGTTACGCATGCAAATGTGAAGTTGAGATAAATACCCGCACGTGGGAGGTCGATCCGGAAAATCGGGTCTTTGAGTTCTGGGGCCCCTGCCCCTACTGCACTGCGGATATTTTTGAAAGCAAGTCGTGGATGCCGCCAGAAGAATGTCTCGATGGTAGACCCGCCTGGACGCTTTCAAAGAAGGGACTTGGAGTGATAAGCGTGTAGGGAAGGGGAATCGGCCAGGTACGAACTCCACAGCTCAGGGAGGTTCTTGAAGAGAACCTCCCTGAATGTTTCCTCCCTGATGCTCAGCTTTACGGTTGATCAGAACGAGGCGCGCTTGGCTGGCCGATAGCGGAGGTTCTGTAACTGATTGGTTCGTCTCGCGATGGCGAACGAATAAAGGCCAACGAGTCCGATCGTGACGAGAAGGGCTAACACCATCCAATCCTGCGTCGGTTTCCAGTCTGGAATTGAAGATTCGCGGGCAACGATCGCGGTGGTCCGCATCGCTTCCAGGTTCAAAGCACCTGAATCTGTCGCAGTGCTCAGGTCATTTGCGGGCTGAGCCTCGACCGGCGCTGCCTGCGTTGTGGTCGCAAGACCTGGGTTTTCATCCCAAACGGTGTTGTCAATTTCCTGAGCGTGGGTTGCATTGGCCATCATCAACACTGCGCCAAACCCGATCACCATCCATTGTCTGCGAAAGAAATTTTGAAGTTTCATTGGCCACCTCGATCCAGTTTCCTTGTTTTAACGGACACCACGTCTAAAAGCAGATGCACTGCCAAAACAGCGTGCGGGAAGTACCGGGTGACCCTTTCCTTTGCATCCGTATAAAAAAAAACGGGTTAGATCTGAGATCAGAGTTCGCCGAGTGTCTCGTCGTACACAGTCGGTTCCCCGAAGATCCTATCCGCCCGGCACCGCGGAGGCAGCCGCAATCCGGGACGTTTCCTGCCTGAAGCTGCTCTGCGGTTGTTCGCAGTGACGTGTCGCCCGCCAACTCAAACAAAAATAAGGCTTAACCTGTCTTGCAGTCGACGACAGGAAGGCCTTGATGCGGGGACCCGATCACAAACGATCTGGATAGACGCTCTATCTTCCAGGATAGAGCCATGGCGCTCGGACAATCACCGGAGCTAGAATGGCAAACTTGCCGTCTGTACGCTTTAGAAGGGGTCGGGCTTGAAAGAGGAACACCATGACGACGCGACTCTTGGCGATTACCGGACCACTGAGGAAATCAGAGTTCTCGATTGAGCATGAACTCGCTATTGGCAGCAGTGCCAAGAATGCGATTTCCTTGCCGGACCTGACTGTGTCACCAGAGCACTGCAGAATCGTCTTGAGCGACGGCCGCTTCATTCTGGATGATCTCGATAGCCGCTCCGGTACCTACGTCAACGGCATCCCAATCGTGCAACGTACCCTCGAATCAGGTGATGAAGTAACGGTTGGAAGTTCCGTATTCCTATTTATAGACAAACAATACGAACGCGCTAAGGGTGGGTCTGTGCCGTTGATCGAATCGACCTGGATTGCGAGAAAGGTACAGGTTCCACCCGAACAGCTTCAACACTTGCAACCAGAATCGCTGGCGGCCCTTCCTAAATTGTCGCGAATGGCACGGACGCTTTCCGCGTTACTGCAAATCAGCAAAACGATCGGTTCGCTCCGCGATGAACAATCGCTTCCATGGCAGTTGCTGGGTTTGAGCTTTGATGTGATCCCTGCCGAACGAGGTGCGATCCTCCTCCTCGAGGAGGATTCGCACGAGGTTCGCTCGGAAGTGGCTTGGGACCGGGCGACTGGCCCGGAACAGCCCGTTCCGCTCAACCAAGAAATTGTGCGCAGGGTATTGGAGAAGGGGAGCGGCGTCTGCGATCTTCCGGTCACGACTGAGCAAAGCCTCGCGGTCTCTCGGGAGTCAAACGATTCGCATCGATCGATACTCTGCGTGCCCATGACTTCGAGCGGTAAGTCCATCGGCATCATTTACCTCGAATCGCAAAGTTCCCGAGCGACACTCACTAACGATGACTTGGAGTTACTTACTGCAATCGCCGCGCTCGGAGTCGTGGGAATCGAGAACGCTCGGCACTACGAGAAACTGGGTAGCGAAAATCAGCGACTTCGTGCGGAAGCGAGCCTCACTCACGACATGATTGGCCGCAGCCCCAAAATGCGTGACGTGTTCCAGTTCATTGAGCGGGTCGCCCCTCGCGATTCCACGGTCCTCATTTGCGGAGAGAGCGGTACTGGCAAGGAACTGGCTGCGCGCGCCATCCATAAAAACAGCTCCAGAAAAGACCAGCCCTTTGTGGCACTGAACTGTGCAGCGCTGACGGAAACGTTGCTCGAAAGCGAGCTTTTTGGGCATGAGAAAGGTGCGTTCACCAGCGCGATCAGCCAGAAAAAGGGGTTTCTCGAAGTGGCAGAAGGCGGCACCATTTTTCTGGATGAAATTGGCGAGCTTTCCCCAATCCTGCAGGCCAAACTTCTGCGGGTGCTGCAGGAACGCGAGTTCGTGCGCGTCGGTGGTACTCGTTCGATCAAAATCAACATCAGGTTTCTGGCCGCGACCAATCGTGACCTGCAAAAGGATGTCCGCGAAGAAAAATTCCGCGCGGATCTGTTCCACCGCCTCAACGTTATCTCGATCACCCTCCCCAGCCTGCGCGAACATCCCGAAGATATCCTCGCACTCGCTGAGCATTTTGCCCGACGTCATGCGGAAAACTGTAATCGCTCGATCGACGGTATTTCCCCCGAAGCGATGGATTATTTAACACACTATGAATGGCCGGGAAATGTCAGAGAACTGGAAAACGCCATGGAACGTGCCGTCGTTGTCGGTAGCACAAATGTGATTCTCGCCGATGATCTGCCGGAGACTGTGCTCGACTCCGCGAAGACCGGTGCCGGCAGTCCGGACAATTATCATGATGCCATTCGCAACCTGAAAAAGAACCTGATTCTGGGAGCCCTGGAACAGTCCGCAGGCAACATAACGAACGCTGCGAAGCTTCTCTGCGTTCATCCGAATTATCTGCACCGCCTGATGCGCAACCTTCAGCTTCGACCTGCTCTGAAGAAACAGACCGGTGCCTAGAAGCGCCTTCCTGCTGTTCCCGAGGGCATGCACCGTATCCGGCGTGTCAATTCGAGTGTGACGAACGCGCAAAGAAGCATCATGGCGGTCGCCGTCCATGGGAGCCCTTGGCCGCGGGTGACGGTTGCCTGCGGTTGCAAGATTTGACCAACAATCGCATGAGTGAACGGGGGCTTCGGCGTCCGACAGCCGATTTCAACGACTCTGCCCCACGACAGAAACTCCACTAAAAACACTGGCAGGTCGGCTTAAGGACTTGCCAGAGTTTTAGTAAGGGCTTTACTCTCTGCAAGCTCTGCAATCTGTTTGAGCATGCCGCTGAAAATCCACAGGTGAAGAGGATAGAGTGCGTACCAGTAGAGAAGGCCAGCTAATCCGGCGGGATCAAAAATGGCAGTTTGTCGGATGAGGGATCCTTGGGTATTTGGTTCAACTTCGAACTGAAGCCACGCCCGTCCCGGGACTTTCATTTCAGCAGCCAGACTCAATTGACGGCCGGGTTCCAAGGATTCGACTCGCCAGAAATCAAGGGCATCGCCCGTCATCAGGAGTTCAGGATCCCGGCGACCCCGACGGAGGCCTACGCCACCGAGGAGCAGGTCCAAGGTGCCGCGCAAGCTCCACAGAAAATTTGCGAAATACCAGCCATTCGCTCCCCCGATGCGCTCGATTGGTGCGAACGCGGATGCCGGAGGAACGGATACTTGGACGGTCCTTGAATCGACCAACCTCGTCCCAAACGGAACGCCTCCCCATGACCGGGGCTCCCCACTTGAGGAAAGCGCGTCGGACCAGCGCGTCAGTGCAAATTCCCGATCCTCATGGCGAAGCGCCGCTTCAATGGCCTCCCGCAAAGATCGAGGCTTGACGCTAAAAACGGTCGAAGCGGATGCGTTGCGTACCAGAGTCGGATTCCGCATGCTGTCGACAAGCTTGCGGCCTATTCGAGCGTAGATCGGAGTGACGAGACCTAACCATAAACTCGAGAGCCGGGGCGTTAACACCGGGACTGAAATCATCCATCGGCGAAGGCCGCACTGACGGGCATACTCCTGCATGATTTCCCCATAGCTGACTTGATCGCTGCCACCAATTTCGAATACAGCCCCCTCGACTCCGTTCGAGTCCAATGCTTCAACGAGGTAAGCAATCACATCGTCCACGGCGATCGGCTGGGCCTTCACGGCGACCCATTTCGGGCAGATCATTATCGGCAATCGCTGCACGAGTGCACGGATCATCTCAAAGGAAAGGCTGCCGGATCCGATCACGATCGACGCGCGAAATTCGGTAACAGGGACTCCCGAGCTGCGCAGAATATCTGCGACCTCGTGGCGGCTTCGTAAGTGGTCAGACAATTCATGATCCTTACTTCCTAGTCCGCCGAGATAGATTATTCTTTTTATCCCTTCCTCGCGGGCAGCGTCGGCAAAATTTTGTGCGGCTTGACGGTCTTCTTCAACGAACTGGCCCGAGGAGCCCATGGAATGAACGAGATAATAAGCGGTGTGCACACCCGCCATTGCCGGGGTGAGAGAACTGCGGTCCAGGCAATCTGCCTTTGTAACTTCTGTAGGGGGAGAAACCCTAGGACGGAGAAACTGCGGGTTTCGGGCGAGACAACGAATAGGCCGTCCGGTCCGCTCGAGCGCACTGAGGAGGCGCCCTCCAATATAGCCCGAGGCTCCCGTCAAAAGGACGAGTGGGGTGCGACTTGCGTCCATCGGGATTTCCTCTTCCGGCCTTAATCTTCAGGCATACCAGTATCTCACCTGGTTCGCTCCCACGTGCCCCAGGAGAGGTTTCAGACCAGTCTGTCGCTAAAGAACAAGCACGGAGAATCGAGCGCAGGACTAAACCGTCAAGTTCGAGGATCCTCGGAGCGCGAGTCCCCATGCGACAGATGTAAACTCGTTCCCGGCCCGGATTCGTTCTTCGCCGAAACGAACACTAAATATTTTTCGAACCGCAGGAACGAATGAGGATCCGCCAGTCAGGAATACCGCATCCACCTGTTCGGCATCGACGCCACTTTTCTTGAGCAGTGAATCCAGGCAGATCTCAATCTGCTTCAGTTCTTCGCGGATCCATCCTTCAAACGAGGAGCGCCTTACCTTTGCTGCCAAATCGACGGTTCCGTCCTGAAAGCGAAACGTAGCCGAATCATTGCTTGATAAATCGAATTTGACCGCCTGAACCGATTGATGCAAGGGATAGCCGCGATCTTCCTTGATGAGATGAAGTAACGCCGCAATTTTCTGTGGTTCGACAGAATCGGCCCGGATGCGCGAGAGCAGTTCCATCACCTCCCGGGTCTTCAGGAAAGAGAGATGATGCCACCGTTCCAACTTGCTATAGATCCAGGCAGGGATTGGCAGATATCTTTTCATGGAACGGACATCGGTCCCTGCACCTAACGCCGGAGAGACAAGATGACGAATCAATTTCGCGTCGAAGGAATCTCCGGCAACACCGACACCTGCATTGCCAAGGAGGTCCGCAGGGGTTCTGCCCCTCCTGCGGATCGTCGGCCCCACCCGCATCAAGGAGAAGTCACTTGTGCCGCCTCCGAAGTCACCAATCAGAATCAGCTCATCGCGGCGCAGAGTCGATTCGTAGTAATGTGCCGCCGCAATCGGCTCCAGTTCAAACTGCACCGAATCATATCCAGCCAAGTGAAACGCGTCTTTCAGGCGATTTTCCGCGTAGCGGTCATCTTCGTCGGTTTCTGCACCTACGAAGCGTACCGGTCTTCCCACAACCGCTCTTGATACAGCACTTCCAAACACCACAGACGCTTTCTCGCGAAGGTCTTTCAGGATGCGCGCGATCAGCTCCTCAATTGTGTGTTTTCGCCCAAAAACTTCCGTACCTTGCAGATTTCGATTGCTCAAGAAGGACTTCAGGGACTGAATCAGGCGGCCGTTGTGGTCTGACACGAGGTAGCGTTCGATTCCCTCCGGTCCACTCCAAGACTTCAGTACGTTGCTGCCGTTCTCTTTTAGTTGCTCGAGGTAGAGCAAGGACCGATAGGAAGGAGTTAACCCGCCGAACTGTGAAAATTGTGCCAGTTCAACTTCGCCAGACCCCCGGGCGCGGGCAATTGAGCAGTTTGTCGTCCCGAAATCGATGCCAATCGAAGTTACTGTCATCCCACTAAGTCTACGGGCGCCCCGGTTCGTGAGCAACTTCCCCGCAACTACTCTGCCGGGGAAGATGTGAGAGTCTGGCAGGCGAGAGACCGAGAATCACTCCCGAAAGTGTCGGCACCCCCGCGTTCAAGTCAATTTTCCCGCTTCCGAAGGAATAGCGATCGGCAGCCGGGCGCAATGTGATGGGGATCACTGGCGGTGGTGTTCGATGTCACTGCAGCTATGTGTCGGACATTCCAGAATGGCCACACATTCGCACGGAGGACTGTTCCACAGATCACTGACAACAGGCTTTTTAGGGGAAGGGCTGAGGTTCAATCGAATGAAGACGAAAAATCCGAACTGGGCGAGTCTATTCGCACCGGTTGGAGTAAGTCTGGCACTGCTTTCATTATTCCTGATCGTTCCTAGCGGCAAGGCAATCCCGGCATTTTCCAGAAAATACCAGACCTCCTGCACCACTTGCCACAACATGTACCCGGAACTCAACGACTTCGGCGAAAAATTCAAGAAGAACGGGTTCAAGTTCCCGACCGATGACGAGACATTCGTAAAGCAGGACCCCGTCATGCTCGGATCCAAGGCGCAGAAGGAAGCCTTCCCGGAGGCTGTGTATCCAGGTGAAATTCCCGGAACCGTGCCAATTTCGTTTCGGTATGAAGGAAACTTCAACTTCAATGCCAACCAGCCCCAGCCGGTTCAGGCTGTCGGGTACATCCCGCGAACGGATTTATTTGTGCCAAATACGTTCACTATCATCTCAGCGGGAAGTTTTGGACCGAATTTGTCGTTCTGGATTGACGATGACATCTCGGCCGGAGGTTCCGGTGCGAACGGCGGATTGGGCGATGCATATCTGAAGTACAACGATCTGGGTCGCATATTTCACCTACCCAAGAACTCCCTGAACGTCCGATTTGGACAATTTGAGCTGGATATTCCATTCACACAAGCGCGCACACCGTATTTGTCTGGCTATGACGTCTGGGGAGAAGGAGCGTTGGCGCAGTCTTCCTGCACCGGCACTCCGCAACCTGTGCCTTGCCAAACGGTAAATAATCCGTTCATTTTTGGGGGCCCGCAACGTGGTATCGAGATCGGCGGTTATCCAAACAACGGGAATTTTACCTGGAGCGTGGCCTATGTTGACGGGACGAATGCTGCGTACGGTCTGGATACCGCCGAAGCCGCGCGCAACACCAAAGACGTTTATCTGCGTACCTCGTACAAATTTAATTTGGAACGCGATCCAGAGAGCCGCAAGGGGATACAGGCGGCAGGCGCGACCGGTCCTCACGATCACACTTCGATCCGAATCGGCGCTTTCTATTACCACGGCACAAACCAGCAGAACTTCGGCAGCGCAGCGTTTCCCTTCATCGGCACAATCAACGAACCGTTCTACCGCGTAGGGGGAGACATACGGTTCCGTTACCGCAGCAAATTTGAACTGTATGGGGTCGGTTTAGTCGGTCACGATGACAACCATTACGTCAATTCGGAACAACTTACGTTCCTGAAGGCCCCGGCAGTCACCTTCACCGGTGGCTTCGTTGCGGCGAATTACTGGATCTTTCCCTGGCTGATTGCAACGATGCGCTATGACTTCGTGAATTCTCCATCCGATTACATTAACGGCGTTTCCCGGTACCAGACGCGAAACGATGTTCGTCCAGGTTTCCAGATCCTGGTGCGCGCGAACATCAAAATCATCGGTGAATACACCTATGCATGGCAGCCGGCCTCGTACGGGGTCGACAGCAACGGGATTCCCCTCTACTACCGCCCGAACACTTTCGTGACCGGGATCGATTACGCGTTCTAACGACTGGGCGCAAGTCAGCGTGATACAGCAAAAATCCAGAGGAAGAGCAGGTGCAAAATGAAGTTGATTTCAATTGTGGTAAAAGCAGCAGTGGTTTGCGGAGTAGTTGTTCTGGCGGCGGGCGCAAGTCTTGCCGGCGATATTAAGGGAAAGGTGTCGGTGCAGGGTTTAAAGTCAGCGGAAAACATCGTCGTATACGTCGATACGATAGCAGACAAGAAATTCGACGCTCCAACCGCCAAACCGGTAGTCGACCAGGCCAAGATGACCTTCAATCCGCACGTTTCGGCTGTGCAGGTTGGAACAACGGTTGAATTCCTGAACAGCGATCCAGTTGGTCACAACGTGTACTGGCCGAGTGTCAGCGGTAACAAGAAGTTGGCGCATAACCTCGGCACATGGCCGAAGGGTGAAAAGAAGGGCTTTCAGTTCAATGACCCTGGCGTCGTTTCTCTGCTCTGCAATGTCCACCCGGAAATGAACGGCTACATTTTTGTGTCACCCACACCATATTTTGCAGTGACGGACAAAGGTGGCAGCTACGAAATCAAGAATGTTCCGGCTGGCAAGTACACGCTGAAGACCTGGAGTGAGGACGGAAAAGTGACGACGCAGGAGGTGGAAGTGACCGCTAGCGGCGCATCTGCCGACCTGACGGTAAAGAAATAGACCGCCGGGCCCCCGGGATAAACGGTGACAACGCGTACAAAACTCGTTGATCTGGAATGGCTGGAGTCGAATTTTCCCTGCATGCAGGCCTGCCCGGTGCATACCCAGGCCGGGCGCTATGTCGCGCTGATTGCCGAAGGAAAATTCGAGGATGCCTACCGCTACGCCCGCAGGCCCAATCCTTTTGCCTCCATTTGCGGGCGTGTTTGCGGTCACCCTTGTGAACCCGCCTGCCGGCGTGGACAATTTGACCTGCCGATTTCGATCCGTGCCCTGAAACGGTTTGTGACAGAACGATACGGGCCGGAATCCAGGAATCCAATCGACGTTTTCTCCGACACTCCGCGTCCAAAACGCTCGGAAAAAATTGCGGTCATCGGTTCCGGTCCCGCAGGTATGTCCGCGGCGCACGATCTGGCGCTCTTAGGTTATCCGGTCACGATATTCGAAGCTGCGGCCGTGCCTGGTGGAATGATGCACCTCGGCATTCCTGAGTACCGGCTACCGCGTGACGTCCTGAACGCGCAGATCCGGGAAATTCTCGATCTCGGCCCCGAGTTGAAACTGAACATGCGGCTCGGGCGGGACTTCACTCTGGACGATTTACGGCGACAAGGGTACAAGTCGGTACTGATGGCCTTTGGTCTGCATCGCAGTCGCGATTTGAATTTACCCGGTAACGAGCTGGATGGCGTGGTAAAGGGAATCGACTTCCTGTTGAACGTGAATCTGGGGTACCGGTTCGAGGTTGGCAAGAAGGTTGTTGTGATTGGCGGCGGTAACGTGGCGATCGACGTGGCGCGCTCCGCCATGCGCGAGCAACAAAAGATGACGGAAGGTCATCTGCCGAACGAACTAACCTCGAGCGAAATGGATGTCGCCATGAAGGAATTCATGGACGTTTCACGTGCGGCTCTCCGTATGGGCGCACGCGAAGTGCAGCTGGTTTGCCTCGAGTCGCGCGCCGAAATGCCTGCCTCGGAGGAAGAGATTCATGAAGGTCTGCTTGAAGGAATGAAACTGCAGCCTTCGCTCGGACCAAAACAGTTTGTCGGCGAGAAAGGCAGGCTCACGGGCCTCGAAGTTACCAAGTGTCTGTCGGTGTTTGATGAAAACAGGCGTTTCAATCCGAAGTTTGCGGAAGGGACCGAATTTGTCATTCCCTGCGATACGGTTATTTTAGCCATCGGGCAGTCTTCAGATGTCTCCTTCCTGAAGGCTGAGGACGGAATTGAAACAACCCGGCAAGGCACGCTCAAAATTGACCCGAATACCCTGATGACGACAGCCCCCGGGGTTTTTGCAGCTGGCGATATTGCCTTTGGGCCGCGCTTGATTATCAATGCCGTCGCTGATGGCAAGAAAGCCGCGCTTGAAATTGACAAATTCCTGCGTGGTCCGGAGTGGAAGCCAAAATCGAAATACGTACAGATTACAGTTCTGGACCATCACGAAATGGTCGCGCACTACGATGAGTATTCGCGACTGGATGTTCCTGTGCTGCCCATCGATCGACGCACCGGGGTCGCGGAAGTAGAAACCGGATACACCGAAGCGGAAGCACGTACCGAAGCCAGCCGCTGCCTGCGCTGCTGGATCAACACGATTTTCGAGGGGAACGAAGCGAGCGGTACAGAATGCATCCTCTGTGGCGGCTGCGTTGACGTTTGCCCGGAAAGTTGCCTGTCACTGGTGCCGTTAAAGGATTTTGCGTTTACCGAAGAAGACAAACAACGTCTGGTTGCAGAAAAGGATTTGCGGCCCGTCGATCTGCAGCACATCAACGCCGAGGAGCTCGACAGGCTGGAAGGTTCGGTGATGGTGAAAGACGAAACAATCTGTATCCGCTGCGGATTGTGCGCGGAGCGCTGCCCGGCACATACCATCTCGATGGAAGCGTTTGAAGTATTTGACGAAGAGCAGGGAAGCAGTGAACGGGAGGAGATCGTTCTACGACCATGAGTGACGCGAAGACTATAGACGCAGCCAACGGGTCAAGACCTGAACCCGTCACGGGTATTTCCAGGCGAGATTTTCTTGGCGAGATTACACTCGGTGCGCTTGGCGTTGCTGGTCTGGGCGCTGGCGCGCTGACCTACCAGTATTTTTCACCGAATGTGTTGTTTGAACCGGCGACAACGTTCCGTGCAGGCAATCCGGACCTTTATCCATTGAATTCTGTGACGTTTCTGCAGGACCAGCAGGTCTATATTGTCCGTGCGGATGGGGGCTTTTACGCGGTCTCTGCTGTGTGTACCCATCTGGGCTGCGTCACACAGTGGAAAGCCGAAGCAAACATGATTGCGTGCCCCTGTCACGGCAGCAAGTTCACTCCAGAGGGCAAGAAAATCGAGGGACCAGCTCCCCGCCCCCTTCCACACTATTCGATCACACTCACAGCGGATGGCGAACTACTCGTCGACAAGTTGCAGACGATCAAGACCGACCAGGTATTGAAGGCCTGAGGACACTATGGCGACTTCTATTGCTAACGTTCTGGACACTCTTCGCGAAACACGCGTCTGGAAATCAATTTTCCGGCGCGGGCCCGCGGTAACGAATCGCACACGTAGCATTGCCGTGTTCGGAAATTTGTTCCTTCACTGGCTCCCGGTCAAAGTGAGAGAAAAGTCGCTGCGTGTGCGTGCAGCCTACTATCTCGGATCACTTTCGTTTCTTCTGTTCATCATCCTGGTCGTTACCGGCGTGCTCCTGATGTTTTACTACCATCCCGCGGCGCCGAAGGCCTACCACGACATGAAGGACCTGCGATTCGTGGTCTCTAATGGAGTGTTTCTTCGCAACATGCACCGCATCGGGGCGCACCTGATGGTCTTGCTGGTATTCGCGCACCTGTTCCACGTTTTCTACCGCGGGGGCTACAAACCGCCGCACGAATTCAACTGGGTCATCGGAGTTGTGCTTCTGATGGTGACCCTGTTCCTGAGCTATACGGGTTATCTGTTGCCGTGGGACCAGCTGGCCTTCTGGGCTGTGACGGTTGGTACCAACATCATCTCCGCGATGCCCGTTGTTGGCAGCAAAGTCCGATTTGTGGCACTGGGGGGAAACATTGTGGGAGAGAACGCGCTCCTCCGTTTCTACGTCCTGCATGTGGTCATTCTTCCGCTGCTTGCATTTCTTTTTATCGGGATCCACTTCTGGCGCGTCCAGAAAGATGGTGGATTGACTGTAAGGTCGAAGGACGACGATGGAACAAACTAAGATCCAGCCCGGTTTCAGTTCGAATGCCAAGAAAGAGCCGCGCCGCATCGTTTTTATTACCCGGAACGTCTCTGCGAAGGTGAAGGACGACCGCGGACCGCAGCTGATGACTTATCCTCACCTGCTGGTGCGCGAAGCGATTGTGTTCGAAGTCCTCATCGTGGCGATGGTTGTTGTTGCGCTGTTCTGGGATGCGCCGCTTGAACAACTTGCCAATCCCCTCCTCACGCCCAATCCGGCAAAGGCTCCGTGGTATTTCCTGGGCCTGCAGGAGCTATTACACTTCTTCCCGCCATTTGTCGCTGGAATCCTCATTCCGACCCTGATCTTGCTGGCACTCGTTGTAATTCCTTACTTCAGTGTAAACGTTGAGACCAAACCGATGTGGGCCGAGCAGCCCTCGAAGAAGTTCACAACGGCGCTGATCGTGATTACAGGGTTGCTGGCGTTGCTGGCCTACGTCGATGCCTGGACAATTATCGTGCCAACTGCAATCGTAGCCGCACTGCTGGTTCTGTCCTATTTCTCCAAATCAACCACCGGATGGGTGGGCGCACTGCGTGCCAAGCCGCTCTCCTGGTGGATTATGACCTGGTTTCTCTCGACAGCAATTACCCTGACTGTCGTAGGGACGTTTTTCCGTGGCCCGGGCTGGTCCTGGGTATGGCCCTGGAGGACACATGCCGGCTGAGGACACGGGTAAACTGTCGCCTCGAGTGAGACTCGCGTTTGCAATTTCCACTGTGGCTTGCGTGGCTGTTTTGGCGATTTCTCCGCTGAAAGATTTTCGCGCCGAGTGGAAGCACTACAAACGCTCATTTGTCCGGTTCGCACAAGGACGCCCTGACACCAAGAAGTTGCTCGCCGATTACAACCCTAATATCGATCAGGCGTGGATACCTGGTATGAATGTGGTGGACCGCTGTAGCACATGCCATCAAGGCATGACTCAGCCGAGTTTGGCTGACGCTTCTGTCCCGCAACCCTTCCGTGCACATCCTCCGATCCCGCACAATGTTCGCGATTGGGGTTGCACGATATGCCACCGTGGGCAAGGACCTGCAACTGAAGTTGCGGAGGCCCACGAAACGACACTCGCGTGGGAGCAGCCCATTCTTCCCGCCCATTTTCTGCAGGCGTCCTGTGGCAGCTGCCATCAGTCTGATCTGAATGAAACCCCGCAACTGACGCGTGGACGCGAACTGCTTTCCCGTTTGAACTGTCAGGCGTGTCACCGTCTGTCGACGATCGACCGTTCCGCGCTGGGGCCCGACCTGTCGAGCGTGGGCTACAAGGTATCCCGCCAGTGGATTTACAAGTGGCTTAAAGAACCACGCACAGTTCTCGACAAAGACGGTAACGTGACTGTCAATGGATATGAAAACGGCGACGAATCGCGCATGCCGAAGTTCAGACTGAAGGACGAGGAAATCGTCGCACTTTCAGGCTACCTGAGCGCACAGAGAGCGAAGCGGATTGAGGAATACAAGATTAACCCGGCGGTAGCCGCTGCCTGGAGCAAAAAGCCGGATCTGATCAGCCAGTCCGAGCTACGCTTCCGCCAGATGATGTGCACCACGTGCCATCCGCTTTCCGTTACCCGCGCCGGCGAAACGAAACTGATCGGTGGAAATGTAGGGCCAGAACTGACCAAGGTTGGCAGCAAGGTTAACGAGCAGTGGTTAGTGTCCTGGTTGCGAAATCCCCAGGGATATCTGCCGCACAACAACATGCCACGGTATGGCTGGACGGACGAAGATCTCTACAAGGTGTCGCAGTATGTCATGAACAAGTTGACCGATTCTGATCTACTCACGGGGATTCCCCAGCAGGGCGAACCGACCGAGGACGAAGTGAAGAACGGCAAACGGCTTTTCCTTGAAAAAGGATGTGCGAGCTGCCATCACATCGACGGAATCTCTCCACAGAAAGACTTTGGACCTGACCTCACCGCACTCGGCGGCAAGAATGCGTCTGAGCTGGAGTTTGGCAAATCGAAGATTGAACACAATCTGCCTGCTTACATCCAGACAAAACTCCAGGACCCGGTTGCGGTGAATCCCGCCGCACGCATGCCCCAATACACCTGGAACCAGGCCGATCTTGATGCGGTGACAACGGCACTGCTCAGCCAGACAGGTCCAAAGCAGACCAGCGCCTTGCAACATCTGGTCGTTCCGAAGAAAGAACCCAGTTTCCAGGCGATTGGTGACTTCGCCGAGGTCTATGAGCGTTACAAATGTTACGCTTGCCACAGGTTCAACGGGGCTGGAGGAACTCTGGCGCCGGACCTGTCCTATGAAGGGAGCCGCGCACAGAAAAAGTGGATCGCAGAGTTCCTGAAGAACCCGCAGACCATCCGTCCAACCTTGATCCTGCGCATGCCGCAATTCAATATGACCGATAAAGAGGCGGCAACCGTCGCGGAGTATCTGTCGATGGCCGTTCAGAAGCCTGCCGTCAATCCCGACAGGATCGACGCACAACAGTATTCGCCGGCAGCCGTGGCGCTCGGAAAGCAACTCTACGAAGTGAAATACCAGTGCCAGTCCTGCCACACCATCGGCAGTGGAGGTGGTTACGTCGGACCAAATCTGAATAATGCAGGGAACTGGTTGACTCCCGCATGGGTTGAAGCTTGGTTGCGCAATCCACAGGCTTTACAGCCGGACTCGATCGAGCCCCGTCGCACTTTTACCGATGACGAGATCCACGCGCTGACCGCCTATCTGATGACCCTGCGAGCGGGCATCAAGCCGCAGACTGCAGCGACTGCAGCGGTAACGAGGCCAATGGCGCAGGGAGCGGGTCGATGAAATCCAAATTGCTTATCACCGGGATATTTCTGGTCAGCATTCTCTGTGCCCTGCTGCTGTCCGGTTGCAAAAAGGCTCAGGCCGTCAAACCCGACGACGCCTTCGGCGCCTATGACAGTGAAACCGACTGGAACGACGCCGGCAAACTCGTAAAGCTCGACTATCAGCAATCCCAGGGCAAGCGCGTCTTCTACCAGTATTGCGTGTGGTGTCACGCGGATTCCTCCCCGGCGGGGCCGTCCAATCGGAGCAATCTCACTCCGCAGCCTCCACTCATGAATGATGGAGACAAATTGAACGGGGAAAGCGACGAGTTCATGCAGAACATCATTACGCTTGGCGGAAGCGCGCTTGGTAAGTCTGCGATGATGCCGCCATATGGAAAGACACTATCTCCAACGGATATCAAGGCGGTCACTGCCTTCACCCGTGCGATTGCACAGCCAGCGTACCAAGCTCCTGGCCGGCCCGGCTCTCAGTACACCGCTAAGTAGTCGATGCTAAGCTTTAGGGATGAAGATGGGCCCATCACTTGTGATTCGTGTGCATACGTGTGTCGTTCCGCTGATCCTCGTGCTGCTGACAGCTTGCGGTGCAGTTGCGCAAATTAGCCCGAACGAGATCCGTGACCCTGAATTGAAAGTGCTCGAAAAGCAGTATTTCCCGGAGCTGAAGAGTCTGAATCAGACGATCGCTCGCATGCACTTCCCGTTTCCTCTCTATATCAGCAAATATGTGGGCCTCGAACCAGCAAACAGGCTGAAGCCGATTCACGCGGACTCGAATTTGTGAAGTTTCAGGATCGCACTGTTTTGAAGATCACCGGTAATTACAACGCGGCATATGATGCCAACCGTTTTACGAGAAACGAACGCGCGGCGAGAACATTTGAGGATGTGCTGCTTCCTATCTTGATCAAGGTGATAGAGACGATTTCTCCTGACATTGCCTGTGACGCAATTGGATTTGAGGTTTCCTACCACACGCGTACGAATGACAAAAGCGCGGACTACGAGGGGAAAGAGATTCTGGTTGTAGTGATCGGGATGAAAAACGCGTTTCGCCTATCACAGGCAACCAACGACAAGGATCGCCAGGAAATTCTGAACGAATCGCAGATTTTCCTTGGCGGCAAAGAGTTTGGACTTTCGCTCGTTGATAAAGACCCTTTTGTTGTCGAAACGCTGCCCCGGATTAAATCGGTGAAACCGGACGCCAGTTCCAGTGCCGCGTCATCGACCTCGGTAAACCGACTGGGCCATACAAACCCCAATTTGTTACCGGGCTCTGCAACCGGCTCCACGGACCCCCTCGCCTCCGGCACATCTTCGATGAAACTGGATCTTTCGAAAGCCAAGCCAGCGGCAACTCAGGCTGACGCCGAGAAGCTGCAAGCCGAATACAAGCAGCAACTTGATGCACTCTCGGTGTTGGGACAGTCGAAATTTCAATTCGTGGATTACGATCCGCCAGCCTTTGTCGTCGTGAACAAAGACCTGGCTTTGCAGATGACGTTGCGAAATCCCCTGCATTTTGACGCTGAAAAATCATCTCTGTACAAGAGGACTGCGCAGACCTTTGATCTCTTTCTCGCGCCAAAGCTGAAAGACATCCTTGATGCAGTTCCGGAAAAGGCCGGCTTTGACGTTTATGATTTCTCGGTTGTGAACCTGTTTTCGAACTTGATGGGCGGAAAAGAGCGCTCTGAAGCCGTCGAGTTTATTGTGCCAAAGGCAGTTGCCCGTAAATTTGTCGATGCGGATATTACCAACCAGGAACTGATTGACCACAGCCAGGTTGTGGTCAATGGCGTTCGCATCGCTCTGAATCTGCAGCTTGTTGAATAATCAGCGAAACCCTCCTCGCCTGTATGGAACCCATAAGGACTGATTGCGTAAACTCCCGACAGGTGTATGATGAGCGTCGATTTGGGAACTGCGGACCCGGGCCGGAGAAATTGCTAGAAGGTCTTAGAGGAGAAATGCCAATGAAACGAACTGTACTCGTGTTTATATTGCTCGGTACCTCGGCTGGATCTGTGCCTGCACAGACAGGAAATAGTCCTGCTTCCTCGAACGCGCAAAGCGTCCCTCCTGTCAAGAACCCAGTAACAACCGTACTGCGGACGATCCTGCCCAGCAGGGAGAAGAATATTCTCGGAGCGATTGACGCGATGCCCGCCGATAAGTTCGGATACAAGCCGACATCCGATCAGATGAGTTTCGCGCATCTGGTTATCCATATCGCTGAATCGAATAATGGGATGTGCGCCAAGCTCGCCGGTATCCCCTCTCCAAAAGTGGAGGAGCTGAAGGAAACGGATTCCAAAGACAAGTTGCTAGCCGCTACGCACGCCTCATTTGATTTCTGCACCGAAGCGCTCGCCAACGTCGACGATTCAAAGCTGGGGGACAACGTGGATTTCGGCCGAATGCAAGGCCCCCGAGCGATGGCTGTATTTTTCCTTGCTGGCGGCTGGGCGGACCATTACGGTGCAGCTGCCATGTATTTGCGTCTAAACGGGCTTCTGCCACCGACCGCGCAACCGAAAAAATAGCAATCTCCTCGGATGTGTAGCCCCGGGGTGATGGGTTGCACCTCACGGTTCCTCTGCACAATTTGCCGGTGATACAGCTTTTATGAGGATCTTTTCAGGTCCCTTCAAGTTACTGCGAAGATCACCCGGACGTTAGAATTCCAGATGCCGGTCGAGAGACGCGCATCTCAGAAAGCCATACCCGTCGGCGAGAAGAAAGTATGCTCAATAAAAAGAAGATCGGGAAGAAAAAGCTCTCAGAAGAACATCCGTCGCCGGTGGACTCGCTGGTAACTCCGCGATTTGCAGGACTCTCGACCTTCATGCGGTTACCGCACATTCCGGATGCCAAACGGTTGGATGTAGCCCTGATTGGTGTGCCATTTGATGGCGGAACCAGTTATAAGCCCGGTGCCCGTTTCGGTCCGCGTCATGTCAGGGAGCAATCTGCAATTATCCGGCCTTACAACCCGATACTCAATCTTTCACCGTTTGACCTGGTGCGCGTCGCCGACTACGGTGATCTCCCGATCAATCCGCTTTCAATTGACGATACCTTCAAACGAATTACGCGCGGGTTGGGACCGGTCTTGGAGGCCGGCGCGATTCCGCTGTGTGTTGGAGGAGATCATTCGATCCTTCTGCCGATTCTTCGGGCCATGCACGCAAAGCACGGCCCGGTCGCGTTGATTCAGTTTGATGCCCATTCCGATACCTGGGACCAGTATTGGGGAATGAAATATTCGCATGGCACTCCGGTGAGACGCGCCATTGAAGAGGGGCTGCTTGCCGAACCTTATATCCTGCAAATCGGAATACGCGGGCAACTTTATGATGAGCACGACCTCGACTTTGCACGAGAACACGGGATTGTGATGATTACCGCTGAAGAGTTTCATGAGAAAGGGATGGGCCTGGTCCGCAGGAAACTACGAATGTTCAAAAGTCGCAAGGTATACTTCAGCCTGGATATTGATGTCGTTGATCCGGCGTTTGCGCCTGGAACTGGAACTCCTCAAGTCGGAGGATTTTCGAGCGCACAGATCCTGAACCTGGTGCGCGCGCTCGCGGGATTGAACGTAGTCGGCTGCGACCTGGTTGAAGTGTCGCCGCAATACGACAGTGCAGAAATCACCTCCGTATTGGCGGCAAATCTGTTATTCGAACAGCTTTGTCTCGTCTCTACAGGCTTTTACCGATAAGCAAATTGTGCATATTATTCTGATAATATTGCCCGAGCAAAGTGCGGTGAGTTCGGGAAAGGCATAGTTCAAATGCGATTAATCCGCTTCGGTCCGATCGGAAAAGAGAAGCCGGGGATCCTTACTGCCGAAGGAACACGGCGAGATGTCTCGAGTAATTTCAGGGACTGGGACAGTGCGTTTTTCCAGGACTCGGGCTTGCGTCGCCTGGCAAAGTTCATTGTCTCGCAGGTCGTAGAAAATCTGCCAAAAGTCGAGGAGAAGGAACGCTGGGGTGCGCCCGTTGCGCGACCCGGAAAAGTGATCTGCATCGGGCTCAATTATTCAGATCACGCGAAAGAATCCGGCATGGCCATCCCCACGGAGCCTATCGTCTTCATGAAAGCTTCAAATACTGTGGTTGGACCGTTCGACCAGCTCTTGATTCCGCGCAACAGTACGAAAACGGACTGGGAAGTGGAATTGGGGGTCGTTATCGGTAAAACCGCACGATACGTTGAAACGCACGAGCAGGCGCTCGCCTGTGTGGGCGGGTACACCCTGACGCACGACGTTTCCGAACGAGAGTTTCAACTGGAGCGCGGCGGTCAATGGACCAAGGGAAAAAGTTGCGATACGTTCAACCCATTGGGTCCGTGGCTCTCGACGGTCGATGAAATCAAGAATGTCTCCGACCTGCCGATGAGTTTAACCGTGAATGGGCAAGTCCGGCAGAAGGGTAATACATCGACAATGATATTTGGCGTTGCGGAACTGGTACGCTACCTGTCCCAGTTCATGACACTCGAACCAGGCGATTTGATTTCAACAGGAACTCCGCCGGGAGTGGGGCTCGGTATGAAACCACCGCAGTTCCTCAAAGCGGGGGACGTCGTGGAGTTGGAAATTGCGGGCCTCGGAAAACAGAGGCAGGTCTGCGCCCAGGCATGAGATCCATTGTCGCAGGTTTGTCCGAGAGGCCGCGGGCCGAGAGTGGTTCTGGACGACTTAAAATCCAAGATCAGTTTGGCTCCGGGACCTGGACTCGAACCAGGATAACCAGCTCCAAAGGCTGGTGTCCTACCAATTAGACGATCCCGGAGCAGTGTGCCTAACCTCTCTAGTTTACTTGAGACTGATTTCTCTGCAAACTCTATGTCCATAAATAATTTAAAAATTCGTACAATTACTGTTTCCCCGGCCTTCGAGGCCCGTTGATTCATGACATGCAGGATGATCGTCTTTCTGCTAAAGTTTAAAGATTGTCCTGACGTCGGAGAGGTGGCCGAGCGGTTTAAGGCGCACGCTTGGAAAGCGTGTGTAGGTTAACCCCTACCGTGGGTTCGAATCCCACCCTCTCCGCCATTTTTACTTTGTACAGTCCGAAGACATCCTTTACAGAACGTACCTGACAGATTTTTTGCTGCATTGTGGCCGTTCCTGTACCACCAGTCACACTCGAATCCTAACGTTCTCTGAAGGGCGTCCGACGATACCGTCATCGCTGCAATCATCCCATTCGCTACAGTTCCCTCTGTGTGGAAGTGCGGGCCGTGCATCCTTCAAAATCCTTGAGGGAATTCCGTGACGATTAAAGGTATCATGCGTCACGAACTGATCTGGGGGCTTTGTCTGGTCGAATCCGGTGGGTGTTTCGATGAGTTTGCGCCCGATATCCGCAACATTTCTTGTTGGAATCTTCCTCACCACCGCTTTCCTAAATCGGCTGAATGCTCAAACAGCCACCTCGGGAGCCGTGACCGGCGTCGTTACTGATCAGAGCGGTGCGATTGTACCGAATGCGGATGTCGAGATCAGGGACGTCAACAAGGGCACGATAGAGTCAACCCAATCAGACCGCGATGGCGTGTACCGCTTTTTCTTTCTTTCACCCAGCCGATACACGCTAACCGTAGAGCACGACCACTTTCGCAAGGAAAACCGGAGTGTGACTGTATTGCTAGGGACACCAGTCACAGTCAACATCACACTCGAGATTGCGGAAGCAAACGTACAGCTCTTTGTGACCGCCGAAGCGCCGCTCATTCAGGCAGACAACGGCGACGTTTCGATTACCATGAGCCAGACGCAGATCTCGGAACTCCCAAATCCAGGTAACGACCTCACCTACATCGCTCAGACGGCTCCCGGCGCAATCATGAATACCGACAATGCGAACACTGGAGGAGGGGGCGGGAACTTTTCGATCTTGGGTATGCCGGGGACCTCAAATCTCTTCAGTTTTAATGGCATGAACGACAACTCGGGTCATCTTGATTTTACTGGCGCTACGGGTATGCTTCTCGGTCAAAACCAAATTCAGGAAGCCACTGTGACGAGTGACGGCTACTCGGGACATTTTGGAGATGCCGCAGGCTCGTATGTGAACTATGTCACGAAGTCTGGAGGGAATGACTTCCACGGAAACGCCGAGTACTTGTGGAATGGTAGCGTGTTGAACGCGAACGACTGGATCACGAACGCATTTGGCAATCCTCGTCCGTTCGATGTCGCCAATCAGTGGGCGGGTTCGCTCGGAGGGCCCATCCAGAAAAATAGACTTTTTTTCTTTTTTGATACCGAGGGCTTGCGCGTCTTGCTGCCATCTCCCGTACAGGTGGTTCTCCCGAGCGCACAGTTTGAGGCAGCAACCATCGCCAATATCGATTCTATCTTTGGCTCTGCGTCCGCTTCTGATGCTTTCTACAAGCAAATCTTCAGCCTCTATAACCAAACCCCTGGAATAGCGGCAGCGACTCCGGGGAGCTTCTCCGATCCTCTCGGCTGTCTCGACGCGAGCCCGAGTGGTGTGTTCATCGGTCCGCAGACCGCCCAAGGGCAACTTGGTGTGAATCTTCCTTGCGCAATCCATTTTCAGAAAACGCTTGGGCAGCCGACAAGCGAATCCCTCGAGTCTGGACGTATCGATTGGAACATCCGTACCAACGATCGTGCTTTCTTTCTCCTCCAATACGACAACGGCCGTCAGCCGATTGTCATCGACCCCATCAGCTCCCTTTTCAATGTCTATTACACCGGGCCATGGTGGCAAGCCCAGTTGAACGAAACGCACACATTTGGAGCAACGGCCGCGAACCAGTTCCTATTGGCGGGTATTTACCAGAATGGGGTGTCCGGCCTCGCCAACTCGCCGCAAACTCGGGCTGCTTTTCCGACCACCCTCGATTGGTCGAGCGCAGGTCAGCCGTTCACGACGCTCGGAGGACTTGACTCCCTCTATGGCTATCCCATCGGCCGAGCGCTCACGCAGTACGAGATCGCCGATGATTTCCTGAAAACGCGGGGCAAGCACAAGTTCGGATTCGGTGGAGATTTCCTGCGAGCATATTTGAGCAACTCAGACTATACGCAAGGCGCGGTCGGAAACGTGGTCCCACAAACCCTCGACGCATTTTATTCTGGAGGTGTAGACCCAGCGTCTCCAGAGAGTGACTCCACACGCTTAAGTCAGTCCTTTCCCACGCAGTCGGCACAGCGCTTCGCTTCCTACACACTTGCGGGGTACGGGCAGGATGAGTGGCACGCAAAATCCAACCTGACCCTTACACTCGTCCTGCGGGTGGAACATCTCTCAAATCCGGTCTGTGCCAACGATTGCTTTGCTGAATTATCTGAACCGTTTGAATCGATCAGTCACGACCCTGCACAGCCTTACAATCAGGCGATCTCAAGACGTAAGCAAGCTTTTTTTGACAAGGACGCTGTCAACTGGGCGCCGCGATTCAGTTTCGCCTGGCAACCGCTGGGGGTTTCGCATAATACCGTGGTACGTGGTGGTCTCGGATTATTTTACGAGCCAAGCGGCGGGTTCGCGACCTTTTTCTCTAAGAATCCACCGCTCGTCAACCATGTGACGGTATTTGGCAGGTACAATCTCGCTCCGGAAGAAACCAACAGCCTTTTCAAAGTCGCCGCAGCCTCGAATGCGGCCTTTGTCGAGGGGTTTGCAGCCGGTGAAAACCTCGCTCAGATCAAAGCGTCGGATCCGTACTTCTTCCCTCCGAGCATTATCGCTTCGACCAATAATCCCCATTCGCCCCAGTATCAGAAGTGGAGCCTTGAACTGCAGCAGGCGTTCGGTGCCAACACGTCCGTGACTCTCGGATACTACGGCAATCACGGAATTCATGAGTTCGTGCAAAATCCCTCCGCGAATGCTCTCGGATGGGGTCCATTCCCGGCCACAGCCTGTGCCAGTCCACCCGTTCCGCCGTGTGCCGACCCTCGGTTTAGTGGGGTCACTGAATACACGACACCCGGAATTTCGAACTATAATGGGATGGTCGTTTCGTTTCGGAGGCGATTTGCTGGTTTCGGCGATGGTTTGTTCCAGATCAACTACACCTATGGCCATGCTCTCGATGAAGTTTCTAACGGCGGCCTAGTCCAATTCGCCGCTGGCAGTTCCGTCTACCCCCAAGATCCCTTTAATCTGCGAGGCAGCTACGGAGCGGCAGATTACGATGTTCGTCACTCCCTGAATGCGAACTATGTGTGGCAGCTCCCAATAAAGACCATGCTCCGCGGCCGCGGCTCCGATTCCCTGGTGAAGGGATGGAAGGTCTCGGGAACGATTTTCGCCCGAACCGGATTTCCCTACACGGTGATCGATTTAGCAGAAGCCGGTAACCTGGCTCGGAACAATTTCTATGGGACAATCTATGCTGTGCCTGTTGCCCCATTCGGCCCGTCCCCATCCTGCGGTGCGGGAGCCGTAACCCCCCCATTCCCGCATCCTTGTTTGCCTCCTCAAGTGCTCGAGAATGGGGACCCGAATCCGGGCGCACTGTTTGTACAGACGGGCTGCGAGACCTCGTTCGATGTGGGGAACGTTCCAGGGAATAAGGGACCTTGTTCGGGCTCTGCCGTTTCGCTCGCGCAAGGACGCAACCGTTTCCGCTATCCGAGCTATTTCAATACCGACTTCACTGTCATGAAGGAAACGAGCATTGTCGGTCAGGACAAAGTGGTGCTGGGGATTGGTTTCCAATTCTTTAATTTTTTCAACCACCCAAACTTCGGCCCGCCCGTTAATTACACTTCAGACTCAGCGTTCGGACAGATCGGGACGATGGAGATGCCACCGACTAGCATCGTGGGATCTGGCCTCGGAGGTGATGTTTCCCCCCGGATGATTCAACTGAAAGCGCAGATTCGGTTTTAGACAGCGAGGGATGATCTTCAATGTTTAGGTCGAGCGAATTGCGAAATGGGGGAAGAGAGCGTCGAGCGTAAGGACGCACGCAGGTAACGCGCCGCGGAGAAACACGGTCCGGACTCGATTAAAACATCAAAGAGCAAAGGGCCTGATCTAGAGCCAGATGAAGAAACGAGCTAGCCGCGAATCCTCGCAACAGTGTTCTCCATCACGAAGCCGATGAGGGCACCAGTTGGAACGTGTCTAGAAATATGCCAGGGATGGCCAGGTTCGGGACTGCATTCTTGCTCTACGGTTCTCCGATTGGAACCGTGAAGGGAACTCGATAATTATAGGGAGCGTCTGGGAACAGGGACGAATTCTCGAGCAATGCCTCTCCAAACGAAGAGAGGCGGCTATTGAGGATGGTCAAGTCCAACGCGGTGGACCAAGTCCGCGAACCGCGGGTCGCCGCGCAAAGGATCAAAGTAAGGGTGCACTTTCAGCAATTGCAGAAGGTTTGACTCTTCCTTGTAGGCCGTCTCAAGCCAGACGAGCGCCTGCTCATTGTCGCCCAGGCCCAGATAAGCGTTCACAAATGCGGCAGCAGGAACGTAGTTGGTTCGCCGCCGTCGCTTCAGCTCATCGAGCAAACGAAGCGCTTCCTCGCGGCGCCCAGCATGCGCATAGGCTCGAACCAACACGCCCATCACACCCGGAGTCCGGTCGGGAGATAGCGCCTTCTCCAGCACCGGAATCGCTTCGTCCGGTCGGCCATTGGCGATCAGGGCGAACCCAAGATACCAATGGTCCGGGTCATCCCTTCGCAACTCCGTTATAGCCTCGTCATAACGTCTCGCATGAAACAGGATCCAACCCTCAGTGATGCCAGGGAATCCAGGCAGATCACCAGCGGCTCCAAGCGGATCCAGGTTGCGGGCACGCTGGGCCCACGCCAGGGCCTCGTCCATCCGCCCCTGGCACAAGAGCCACTTCGCGTATCCGACGTGAGCACCCGCATCGTTCGAGTTCAACTCCAGAGCCCGCTTGAATTCTGCTTCTGCGTCGCTCCACTGCCACTGTTTCTGATATGCCCCTGCAAGCAAGACGTGTGGCGCCGAAAGGTCCGGATCCAGTTCAATTGCTTTTCGAGCTGCGCTGATCATTTTTGGATGCGTTTCCTTCGGCGGGCCACCGCCGAGAGTTGATCCGAGCCTCTCGTACGCGTTCGCAAGGCCGACGTAAGCCGGTGCAAAGTTAGCGTCCTTGTCGATTGTTTCCTCAAAGTAGGCAATACTCTGTTCAAGCCCAGACCTGCTGCGGCTCTTGCTGAATTCATCTTCGGCTTTAAGATAGCTCTCGTAAACGCTAGGCGAGACTGGATGCGCCGCGACCAGCCTGGCACGCTCCTCTCCAGTGACCTTGACCTCCACTTTGCGGGCGATGGATTGCGCCACCTCGCTCTCGAGAGCAAGTACGTCCCCCAATTCGCCGTCGTACTCATCCGACCAAAGGTGCTCGTCGGTTGAGCCACGAATCAATTGGGCGTGCACACGAATCCGGTTGCCCTGCCGGATCACCGAACCTTCGACGATGGCGTCCACGCCAAGCGTCCTGGCGATCTCTGGGACCGAGAGCTTCGTACCCTTGAAGCGCATGACCGAGGTACGGGAAATGACGCGCAGCTCATGGATTCTGGCCAGGCGTCCGCACAGCTCTTCGGTCATCTCGTCAGCCAGGTATTCCTGAGCCGGGTCGCCGGACAAGTTGCTCAAGGGCAGGACTGCCAGCGACCCGATTTTGGTTTGGGTCGCGTGCCCCGTGTGGTCCCGGAGGATAACGTACGTGATCGCCATAAGCGCGAGCCCAGCCACACCGCCCAGCACAAGCCAGAGACGCGCCCGCGAAGTCCCGCGCGGTCGGACCTCGACTTCTCCATCCGCTGGACGTTTCGTCGTGAGCCGGTTCTCTCCCTCTTCCAAAGGTATTTTGCGGCGTCGCACCCGGACGTCGAGTGGCGTAGCCGGGGCTCCGATTTCGACCTCGGCGATGAAGCGGTAGCCACGGCGGGGCAGAGTTTCGATGTAGCGGGGTTCCTCGGCCGAATCGGCCAGGACGTCACGAAGCTTTTTGATGGCACTGTTCAGACCGGTATCGAAGTCAACGAAGGTGTCTGTGGTCCAGAGTTTCTGGCAGAGCTCTTCGCGCGTAACGACGTCACCGGACCGCTCAAGCAAAAGGGCGAGTATCTGGAAGGGCTGGTCCTGAAGCTTCAAGCGGATGCCGTGCTTGTACACTTCGCCCGCACGCAAGTCAACCTCGAAGGGACCAAAGCGTGCACTGTCGGCTCGGGCACTGGATTCCATAGCAGGCCTTAGCCTCCCAAGTAGGGCGGAGTCTACCACTGTTTGCTTGTTTTGTACCGGAGCAATGCGCGTTCTGTACAAGTCCCCTGCATTCAGCAAGCTGCATGATCAGACGGGAAACAGAACCAAAGCAGACGCCCACCATTGGCAACCCAGTCCCTTTTGCGCCAGGCTCGGCGCAGTTGAGCAAGTCCGCCACAGGAAACGCGCCGAAGAGGGAATCATGCAATGTTCACACACGATTGGGCGAACCAGATTACTCCCAAAGGTAAGATTCCATCCGAGAGCGATTGCCTTGGCTCTCGCCGCGGTGATCGGCTTTTGGGGCTGCGGCGGAGGTTCAACTGGGCCGACTTCTTCTACTCCCACGCCGACTCCTTCGCCCAGCACTAGCGTCACAGTCACACCCAATTCCGTCACCTTGCCGCAGGGGGCAACACAATCGTTTGCGGCTACAGTCACCGGAACCACGGACACCGCGGTCATCTGGAGCGTGCAAGAAAACGGCGGCGGCACGATTGACAGCACCGGTCTCTATACGGCTCCGCAAGGTGCGAATGGCACGTTCCATGTCGTGGCTACGAATGAGGCCGGTTCACACGCCCAGGGCATAGCCACAGTGGTCGTTCCAATGCCCCAAGTGGCAATTTCCCCTGCCGCGGCGACGCTGCCTCCGAATGGGACGCAGACCTTCACGGCAACTGTCGCAGGGCTCTCCAATCCCAGTGTGACTTGGACGATCCAGGAGAAAGCGGGTGGGCAGATAAACGGCGTTGGATTCTATACCGCGCCGGGCACTGCAGGCTTCTATCATGTAGTCGCCACAAGCATAGAAAACACGACTCTCACCGCGAACTCGACAGTTACGGTGACGACCTCCTCGAGTCGATTTACACCGACAGAGAATCTCAAAGTGGCGCGGGGCCTGCACACTGCCACCTTGCTACCGAATAACAAGGTGCTCGTGGCGTATGGCTCAAACAGTAGCAGATACATCGATGAAATCGGTTACGTGGGCCTCTCTTCGATTGAAGTGTATGACGCTAGCACGGGCACGTTCACTGAAATCGTGGGAGATTCTGGCAATGGGACATTCGGTCACACCGCGACACTCATGCCAAACGGACAGGTTTTACTAGCCGGGGGCTTTGTAAACTCCGTCTGGGACTACGGAGGTAGTACCTCATCGAACGGGGCAGGTCTCTACGACACGGCCACGGGTCAATTCAGCGAGACCGGCAACATGATCGATGCCCGCGGGAATCACACAGCGACTTTGCTCGCGAACGGCAAAGTCCTGATTGCAGGAGGGGCCACGCAAGATCCAACTGGAACGGGCTTGATCATCGCAGAACTTTTTGATCCAGGCACGGGCACTTTCACAGAAACCGGAAGAATGGCCGTGGGACGCGTCCTGCACACCGCTACGCTCATGCAAAACGGGAAGGTGCTCATTGTGGGAGGTGCCCCGAGATCTAAATCAGACCCGGTTGCCACGGCGGAAGTCTACGACCCCGCCACTGGCATCTTCACTAAGACCGGCGCAATGGCGACAGCCCGCCAGCGGCATACGGCAACGCTTCTCGCCGACGGTAGGGTGCTGATCGCCGGCGGCACTACCTCCACGGGCACGACTGCATCTGTGGAAGTTTACGACCCATTCACTGGATTGTTTTCGGTTACCGGATCGATGGCCGAAGCGCGAACGTTCCATACAGCGACGCTGTTACCGAACGGAACGGTGCTGGTGGCAGGCGGCGGCAACGAAAATTCCACGGCGGAGGCCTACGATCCGGCAACTCGCTCATTCAGCACCGTCGGCGGGATGGAAATCGGGCGCTCGGGACACACCGCAACGCTGCTCCCGAATGGGAGTGTATTGGTAGCAGGCGGTGGTATTTTTGCCGGTCTGGCGTCCGCGGAGTTGTATCAATGAATCGGATGACGGGCACCGGGCCAGATAAACGGACGCAAGCAAAAAACAGAGAAGAGGAGAACACCATGATTTCCAAAATGTTTCGCATCGCTTTAACGATTGTTCTTGCCAGCTTTGCGATTAGTTCCGCTGCTTGGGCGACCTGTTCAAACGCCTCTCTGAGTGGCACCTACGGGTTTCTGCACGGCGGCACAGATAGCAACGGCGCCCCTACCAGCGCCGCCGTGAGCCAGCTCACGTTTGACCCAGCCACAGGCACGTTTACCGGTGAGACTACAGCATCCCATGACGGCGAGATTGTCACCGTGCCTCTCACCGGAACATACGCAGTCGCCTCGAACTGCACCGGCACGGGTAACCCCGCGGAAGGCACCCCCTTCTCCTTTGTGGTTACGTCAACAGGGTTTTTGGCCCTCCACTTATTTGCGGAGGGATTCGCCGTGAAAGAGGGATCCCCGACCTGCACCAATGCCGGAGTTGAGGGCAGTTTCGGGTTTGAAACAGCCGGCGTCTCGCTCGCAGGGGCGCCCGCTACCGCGGTGGCTTTCATCGGTGAGTTGAAGTTCTCGGTCAGCCCTTCGGGAGAAGGGGTGATTAGCGGACACGTAGCGACTAGCGAGGATGGCACATTTCACAGGTTCTCAGAAGTCAGAGGGTCTTACGCAGTCGATGCGAACTGCACGGGCACAGCTACGATAAGCCCGAAAGGCAAGCCCGAACTGAATTTCAGCTTCGCAATTGTCGACGGTGGAAACGAAATGCTGCTTATTGAGACGGACGCCGACACGGTTGTAAGCGGTACGCTGCAGCGGTCATGCTTCGCGGCGGGCAAGGGTTTCCAGTCAAGTCCAAATGATCACTCTCAGACGTACACTCCTTTGCGCCAGGACTCGTTTGAATTGTGCGCGACGCATCGCCCATCCGGCGAGAATTGCGGTCATTCTCCATCGAATACCTCGAACCAGCATGGGCTGCCTTCGAGTACGTCCGGGACCTAGCGGAATATTGAATGATCATTTGCCCACAAGACGCTTCTCGACTGGGACTCCGCCTGAACAAAGAGCCCTTGTTTTCGACAGGTCACCATCCAGTTGCATCGAATTTTTGAATTCGAGGTTGAAAATGCAAACTCCACGCAAACCCGCGCGATCCAGATCAACCACAAATTTGGAATCGCTTCTGAGAGCGATCGGCCCGATTTTGGCCATAGCGTTGTGCGTTTGTGGGTGCGGCGGGTCAAGTTATTCGCCTACTCCGTACCTTCCTCCTCCTGCGTCTCCTCCTGCTTCTGAGAAGATCGCCGGCCAATACAATCTCATACTGACTTCCACGAGTGGGCACGGTAGAACAAACATTTACACGAACTTCACGCAAACCGGCACGACCTTAATTGGTGTCGCGGGCACGCTCGTCTGCCCATCGAACGATGTGTCGCAATGCATGGGCAATGATGGTTCCGTCACGCCGAGCGGCGCCGTAAACGGTGCAACAGTCGGCTTGCAAATTTCTTTCCCAACCACAGCGGGAGCCGATACCGTCACAATGCTTGGCAGCTTATCTGGAAGCATCCTTGACGGAACGTACACCGATACTCAGGGCGACGCAGGAACATGGACGGGATCATCCAGCAGCGCTACGTTTTCTGGAAGCTACAGCGGAACATTTAACTCGACGGTGCACCCATTTCCGGTGAACCCAACGATAATGATCACACTCAAGCAGGAAAGTGGTTTCCAAATAACTGGCTCAGCGATGATCACCAATTCGCCGTGTATCGGTGGGCTGACGCTATCAGGACAAGCCATTGGTTCGGCGTATACCTTGACCGATGCGCGGAACAAGGTACGCATAACCGCGGTGCCAACAAACCTCGCGGCTACGTCAGTAACTTGGCCCTTCAGCTATGAGTTTGATTCGACCGCAACTCATTGTCCCGGTGACCTTGGGCTCGGTGAACTAACAATCCCAAGTTCTAATCCTTGGGACTGGGACTATTGATACCAAAAGGAAAATCACATTTGCCGGTAAGGTTCGCACTGAAACCCGTTCGTGACTCGAAACGAAGAACGGATTAGCGCACGACTGGCTTCATAGTCCTGACTGCCCCGAGGTAGCCCGAAAATTGAATTGGCGCGGCCGGACCGAGGCGATCGGTTCCAGGTTCGGGAGTTTGCTCGAGGCGAAAAGATCGATTTGATCACAGTCGCGTGAGCGGCGAAGATCGCGTGGGATTTATTTTTGCCGGTGCAAAGACGATACCGCCTGGTTCATCCGCGACGAAAGCAGCATTGAGGAAGCAGTTCATGGGCGGCGATCCAGGAAGTCGGCCAATCCCTCGGGACGGACTTTCTTTTTGCCATGGAAGCGATCTTTGAGTCTCAGGAACGGCCGCTCGACGGTCAGGTGAAGAACAGACGCCAGGGCGATTGCCATTGCAAGCTGCAAAACGAACATGAAGAAGAAACTCTGGATATGGCAGGTTCCACAGACGCGCGGCCAGAGAACATCCCGGGCGTAATCGTGGCAAAGATAGAGGGAATATGAGATCGCTCCGAAATATCGGGCAATCGGATTGTTCAGAACTGCGGGCGGGCGACAAATGACAGAAATCAGGATCACTGCGAGCAGGTAGGTCACGATGTCGCTTTGAGATTGAAGGGCAAACACCAGGATGAGTGCGCAGATTGGAGTAAAGGGGTGCCGTACCCATTTGGGCGCGGCCCAGCCACGCCTGACAACGATGGCGATCAGACAACCGATCACGATCGAATCCAGATGAGTGTCGAAAGCAAACCAGGTGTAAGCGCGGTAACCGACGACCGATAGAAGGGAACGATAGATCGGCTCGAAGATCAACACGCCGCAAAGACATTTTACAAGCTTCGTTCGCGGAACGTGGACCAGTAGAAACGGCCAGAGCAAATAGAATTTTTCCTCAACGCCGAGCGACCAGCCCACAGTCAGGATGTTGTATTTCTGAGTCAGCGCGTGGTAGTAGTCTCCCATATAGAAGAAGGTGGCCCAGCTGCCGGCGAACGGTCCGGCAGCTCGACACATGATCCAGACCACGTAAAAAACAGGGAAGAGGCGCAAAGCACGGCGAAGATAGAATTGTCGACGATTGAACGTTCCGCTGTCGTCGATCTCCTTGAGCAGTAGCCATGTGATCAGCAACCCACTCAATTCGAAGAACAGAGTGACCGCAAACGGGCCAGGAAACAGAGAAGCAAACTTACCGTGACCCAGCCAATAGTGATAAAGAACGACAGCTAAGGCAGCGGCACCGCGCAGGCCATAGAGACTGGGAATCTCATGCATCGACAAGTTGTCGAGTAATGGATTCGTCCGACCTGATTTCTCGGGCGCGAGCCCGCTTTCTTCCTGCGAAACTCCCAGGACAGGCTCAGGTAATGTGGCACGCGGATCCATAAACGCACTGTAAAGCGACTCGAGCAGCGCACTGCCTTAAGAATTCTTAAGAAGAATTCGCACTCGAACCTGTGAGAAAGTGATGGAGTGATCAGGTATGGGCAATCAACCGTCAGATCCGAGCAGAATGAGCTCTTCGGAGGAACCCGCGCAGCTATCGTTGCTGCTCGTCGATGACGACCGGGAACTTTGCGCCATGATGAAGGAGTTTTTGTCGCACACCGGTCATCGGCTCGACTGTTCACACGACGGCCGTGATGGCCTTTCGCGTGCCGTAAACGGGTCGTACGACCTGGTGCTCCTCGATGTGATGCTGCCGAATGTTAACGGCTTCACGGTCATGCGGCAGTTGCGGCGCCGGAAGGATGTGCCAGTGATCATGTTGACCGCGAGAACTCACCGGCAAGATCGGATTGCAGGCCTCAATTCCGGAGCGGACGACTACTTGCCGAAACCCTTTGATCCAGACGAATTGGTGGCCCGGATTCGTGCTGTCCTGCGCCGGGGCGGCAAGGTGAAATACCTGTCTGGTTCGGCAGAAAATTACGGAGATATTTCAGTCAATTTCGATCTGCGCGAGGTGGTCAACAAAGGATACAGAGTCGACCTGACCGAGCTGGAATTTGATCTTCTGGAACTGCTCGTTCGGGCGGGCGGACGAGTGGTGTCGCGAGAAGAGATCACGGCAGCGTTGCTGGATCGCGTGGCAGATCCGTACGACCGGGCACTTGATGTGCACATCAGTCATCTGCGCGGGAAACTTCAACATGCCGGAAAACTCATCCGAACGGTCCGCGGAGTTGGCTATCTATTCGCGGCCCTGCCGGGGCCGAAGCGATGAGATCTCTGTATCTCGGAATCGCAGCATCGATGGCGGTCACACTTTTGTGCTCGCTCTTTGTCTTCATCGAGATTTCAGATCGCGTGCAACGAAAATATCTCAATCCCGTTTTCGAAGTCATGGATCAATTGGAGCTGGAGAGTGCGGTCAACGCTCTCAACTTAGGTGGCCCGGTCGCGGTTTCGAATTACATGCAAAGGCTGAATGGGCTGTTTGGCACGTCACATTACCTGGTGGACAGGAAGGGTGTGGATATTGTCTCGGGCGAAAGCCGCCAAAGTCTGTTACCTCTGCCACCCTTGTCAAAATCACGCGGAATCGTCAACGGCCAATTTGTTGTCACGCATCGGTCCGCCGACGACCAGTATTGGTTTATCGCGGTGAATGCAAATCGGACCGACAGATGGACATTCTTTCCTTACTATCTGTTGGTTATCGGGACGACAGGTCTGCTTTGCTGGCTGGGCGCAGCGGGAATCGTTTCTCCGATTCGCAAGGTGACCTCGACGGTAGAGCGATTTGGGCAGGGCAACCTGGCAAGTCGACTTCATATGGGTCGGCGGGACGAAATAGGCTCGCTGGCGCGTGCATTCGACGAAATGGCTGACCGGCTCGAGAAATTGGTGACCGGTGAGCGGAGGCTGCTGCAGGATATCTCGCATGAGTTGCGTTCACCGCTCGCCAGACTGAAGTTTTCGGTGAAGCTCGCCCGAACTGCGGCGGAGCCGGGAATTGCGCTCGATCGCGTGGAGCGTGACGTTGACCGGATCGCTTCGCTCGTGTCGGAGATTGTCGAAGTGGCGGGTATCGAAGATGCACCCGCTTCGCGTCAGCAAGAAAAGCTGCGCCTTACTGAACTGATTGAAGAAACTGTCCGTGATTGCGCGGTCGAGGCCGAGTTCCGTGGTCTCAGTTTACACGTACTCGACAAACCTCCGATTGAGCTCGTGGGTTTCCCGGAACTTCTACGGCGTGCGATCGAAAATGTCCTGCGTAATGCGATCCGGTACTCGCCGGAACAGGCGACTGTCGATATTTCGATTAACAAGGCTGCCGAAACAGCAGTGATCAGCATTCGCGATTATGGTCCAGGAGTTCCGGCAGAGTCGCTCGGCAGAATCTTTGACCCATTTTTTCGGGTCGAATACGAACGAGATACGAATACGGGAAGCGTCGGACTAGGCTTATCGATCGCCAAACGCGCCGTGCACTTACATCGTGGAACAATCATCGCGGAGAACGCGTTTCCAGGTCTACGAGTGCAACTCAGAATTCCCTTGGTAGCCCGACTGACTTGAAGGTCGCTCTTGCTTTGTCTTTCCTTTGGCTCAATACTCTCTCCTGTCCAGAATCATGAAACTGATCAGCCGATCTCTGTTGCTCGTGATGTTGTGGACCGCACCGAATCTCACCCACGCGCAGTCACCAGCCTCACCGGCAGCACCCGTACCCGCCGTGCCGGCGTGGGCGCAGCCAGGCTCAGCAACGCACGTCCAGGTCGCACCACCGGCGGACTTCCGGAGACCCAGCAAGAATTTCGATAAACCGCTGGGCCTCTTCACGGGCCAATCCGATATTGGAAGCGCGGTGGTGCCGGGCAACGCGAGTTACGACCCCGGCACAAAGCAGTACACCATTGACTCCGCCGGTTACAACATCTGGTACACGCGCGATGAGTTTCGCTATCTCTGGACGAAAATGTCTGGCGACATATCACTCGCAGCAGGCATTACCTTCCCCGACCCGAACGGCTACGGCGACCGCAAGGCCGTCCTTATGATTCGCCGGGACCTTGATGACGATTCGAAGGAGGTCCTCGTCGGGCTGCACGGCGTCGGCATGATCCAACTGGCAGAGCGCCCCGAAAAAGGTTCGCGCATCAGGGACATCGAATATCGGATGGGAGGCCGCGGCCGTCCCGGCGCCGACAGCCCAGATAGCTTTGTTGGCGTGATGGCGCAGCGTCTTGGCATCGAAAAGCGTGGAGACTTTTTCGCCCTTTTTGTCAGTCTGGAAGGCGAACCGATGCATCAGTTCGGTCCGCCGATCCGTCTGCATATCGACGGGCCCTTCTATGTCGGCATCGGTTTCTGCTCCCACCTCCCGGACAAGTCCGATCGTGCCGTCTTCACCGATGTGGTTCTTCTGAACTCCGCCAATTCTGTCCGATAAACCACAAGTAATTCCTATTCCCCCGGAATCGTCCGCCAGAGACAGAGCGACAGGGTTCATGAACTTCGAGCGTGAAATCGTGTATATTCGGACTCCGAAAATCGTGTATTCAAAAACGGAGGTACGAGTTGAATGACTGCTTCGCGCGACCCGACCAGTTCAGAAACCGCAATGATTCCGGCAAAAGAAACGAAGATTTTCGATCCCGCTGATGGTTACGGGCCCGAGTTGAGAGACCCTCTGGAAGTTACCGACGCCACCGTGACCAAGCGTGGTTCTCGGTGGTGGATGTTTCTGGCTGGCCAAATCAAAGACCGGCCAGCCATTCAGCTCTTCAGCGCATCGCTGCCGGACGGTATCGAGCTTCAGGCGACCGGATGGAGGTTGACGGCAGATCCAACGAATCCAACAAAAGTTGCAATGCTTGCCGAGCAAAAGATAAGCAAGCCCTGGGATCTAAATGGCGGGCGGCATTGTCCGTCCTACGTTAGAGGTTGGGATCCACAGCGCAATTCCTGGGTCGAGCGAATCTACTATGCCGGAGCCGCTGAAAATCTCTGGGGTCCGTATACGATCGGCTATCTCGAGTGGAACGGAGTCACGTGGGAAGAGCAGGCTGAACCGGTTTTCGTGGCCAACCAGGATTGGGAGCGCGGTAGTGTCTACGAACCGAATCTCGTCTATTTCGATGGGAAATGGAGAATGTGGTACGTTGCAGGATCGAACGCAGAAGACTATATCGTCCAAGGATATGCGGAAAGCGCCGACGGCCGGACGAACTGGTCGGAGCACAAAATATTCTTTGCGGCAGAGGAGAAAGTATTTGATTTCTGTGTAGCCAAGGCAGGTAACCGCTATGAGGCGGTGTTCTCGCGGGTCTGGCTGGCTTCGGGCAAGCCGTCGGCTAAGACCGGACTCTGGTGGTGCCACGCAGCGAGTCCCGATGCAAACTTGCGGAATTGGAGCACACCGGTTCAGGTCATGACTGCCGAAGATCGTGGTTGGCACGTAGGACCGTGGAAGCCTTCGCTACAGTTTAGTGAGACCGAACCCGCGAGGCGTCTCGTATTTTTCGATGGGCTGTATCGAACCGACGAGCCCGGGCCATTCCCCTTTGCATTTACACTTGGTTGCGTTGAATTTGATGTGACGTGAATACCAGGCTTTTCCGCCCTCGAAAGCGTGCCCGTGCCGCCCAATGATTTCGCACGGACCAGGCAAACAGGGCCGTTCACAAAAAAACACTTGACACATAAACTACAGATGTAGTAATCAAGCATACATGTGTAGGAGATAAAACGTGGGGCAGCCTAGACTGGCGAAGTTTGAACTCGAGATCATGGAGGCGCTGTGGAACCGTGGCAGCGCTTCGATACGTGAGATTCAAGAGGGTTTTCCTCTAAAAGACAGACCTGCATATACGACCGTCCAAACAACTGTTTACCGTCTTGAAGGGAAGAAGGCTGTGCGGCGCGTG
The DNA here is from genome assembly GCA_963831545.1 of uncultured Acidobacteriota bacterium. Lineage (GTDB taxonomy): Bacteria > Acidobacteriota > Terriglobia > Acidiferrales > UBA7541 > Acidiferrum. The sequence continues at coordinate 119,532 of CAWHQX010000009.1, read as the reverse complement.
AAGAAGGTCGGCAACTTCCACATTTTCGAAGCCGTGGTCTCACGCAATGCTGCGCAGCGGAAGCTGATCGATGATCTGCTGGCGCTGTTCGGAGGGCGCTCGCAGCCCGTGATGGCTCACCTGATTGAATCCGGCAAACTCACTCTAGAGGACGTTAAGGAAGCCGAGAAAACCTTGCGGAAGCTCACAAGGAAGGAGAAGTCAGAATGATCCCGCACGATTTTGTCGGGCGCTGGCCTGAGTTTGCACCCTCGCTTGCCGATCACATCTGGCAATCGACGCTGTTCGCTCTCCTGGCTGGATCGTTGACGCTGATGTTGCGAAACAACCATGCTCGCACTCGCTATTGGGTCTGGCTGGCCGCGTCGGTGAAGTTCCTGGTCCCGTTTTCGTTGCTGTCGAGGATTGGAAATGATCTGTCATGGTCACGCCGTTCTGCGGCGACAAGGCCTGGCTTGTACGGTGCGATGGCGAAAGTGGGGCACGCGATTACGCAGCCAACGCTTTCGATGATCTCTCGCGCCACCCATCCCATGGTCCACTCGAGTCTGTCGCGGCTGCTTCCGCCCCTCTTCGTCATGCTGTGGCTTTCCGGATTCGCGGTTGTCATCATCTTGTGGTCTCTGCGTTGGCGCGTGGTTTCCGCGGCCATGCATGAAGCGCTGCCTCTGCGCGAGGGCCGGGAAGTAGACGTATTGCGGCGGCTGGAATGCGCAGAAGGGGTAGGGAAGCGGATTGAATTGCTCGTTACCCGGAATTCCCTTGAACCGGGAATCTTCGGCATCGTTCGGCCAGTATTGATTTGGCCTGAGGGAATTTCCGAACGCCTTCAGGATGCGAACCTGGAGGCCATTCTGGCTCACGAAGTCTGGCACGTTCGTCGGCGCGACAACCTGACCGCCTCGATCCACATGGTCGTGGAAGCGATTTTCTGGTTTTACCCAATGGTCTGGTGGCTCGGTGCCCGGTTGCTCGAAGAGCGTGAACGGGCCTGCGATGAGCAAGCGCTCGAACTCGGTACCGACCGGCACGTTTATGCCGAGAGCATTCTGAAGGTCTGCGAGTTCTGTGTGGAATCTCCACTGGCTTGTGTTTCGAGCGTCACCGGGGCAGATCTTAAAAAAAGGATGGTAGCGATCATGAACGAGAACGTTTTCCGCAAACTGGATTTTGGGAGGAAGCTGGTACTCGGCGCAGTTGGAGTGTTGGCGATCGCCGTGCCCATCGCATTTGGTCTTACAAACGCCAGAGCGAGTCGGCCTGAATTGCAGGGCGGAACTCGATCCACTGAAGAACCACAAACGCAGAAACCCACAGCAGTGCCCAAGGATGAAATGAAGCGGCTGATCCGCAAGAAAGTGCCTCCGGAATATCCGGAAAAGGCGCGCAAGGCGCAAATCCAGGGAACGGTCGTTTTGCAAGCGACGATCAGCAAGGAGGGGGACGTCGAGAATCTTCAAGTAATCAGCGGGGACGGAACGCTGGCCGCCTCTTCGATGGAGGCTGTGAAGCAGTGGAAGTACAAGCCATATCTCCTGAACGGCATCCCCGTCGAGGTCGAAACCGAAGTAGACGTGGTCTTTACCCTCGTCCGCTAACAGTAGGTGATTCGGTTACACGAGCTTTGCGGACTGACACTCGACCCACGGACGCTGGTTGGGGCGCGGGGAAAAAACGGGTGTCATCGCTGTTTGATGTAATGTGCCTTCTACAGTTATCCCCTTATTGTCGTCCTCTATTGTCTTTTTATAATCCAATAGGTGTAACGATATGAAACAAGGCCCTGTTCGTTCGGGCCTCATACTTTTGAGGAGGGCCGATGGCCGCGGACTCTGACGCTCATGTGACTTTGTCGGGTAAGGTGGAAAAAATCATTCCCGCTGCGTTTGACGAACCCGAGAAAGCACAGATCTGCGTAGATAAATGCGATGAGTTTTACGAGAAGGTGCGGATCGAGAACAAATTGACCGACAAGGATGGAAATGCGGTCGGTCTGAAGCCTGGCGCCAAAGTCGAGGTTTCAGTCGATGCGGACAAGAACGCCGTCACGAAAAAGGATTGAATCCGCCACTTCGGAACCTAACTTCCACGCCCGCGGCGCATCGAGACGCCAGTGCATCGGCTTTCCGGTGTCCGATCGCCATCCGGCTCCGCTGATTACCCAGAACTTTCCATGACCACGGGTTCGTCAGAGATTTGAATGAAATTAATCGGTACGGTAGAGCTATTGCCTGAACGCCCGATAACCCTCACAATGTAATCTCCTGTTTCTCCCGCCTCAGAGGATTCCATGTTATTTCGCAGCATTGAACAAGTTCGTCGTGTATTCCGGATTCTTGGCGGGTTTACACTTCTGGTTGTCGGCGTAATCATGTTTGTTACGCCCGGTCCAGGTTGGGTCGTTATTTTCTTCGGTCTGACATTGTTGGCAGCTGAATTTGTGTGGGCTCAACGCTTGATGGACCGCATCAGGCACGAAGGGAATCGCATAAAGTCCACTGTATTGAAAATCGGCAGGGATTGAGGCCGGAGACTGGGATGGCATGGCGCCATGGCAAATGAGTGGAGAGGAAAATGGGCCCTGATTACCGGTGCAAGCGCGGGGATTGGCGTAGCGTTTGCGAACCAATTGGCTTCTGAAGGGACAAATTTGGTCCTTACCGCTCGTCGCCAGGACCGTTTGGAAGCACTTGGCAAAAGGCTCGAAAGTGCGAATGGAGTTCGCACAGAAGCCTTGGCCGCCGATCTGTCCCTGTCAGCCGCGCCTCAGCAGATCTACGATTTCACGAAGCGCAAGGGAATCCAGGTCGATTTGCTCATTAACAACGCGGGTTTTGGGCAGTACGGTGAACTACCTGCTGTTGAAACCCAACGACTGCTCGACATGGTGCAGGTCAATTGCGTCGCAGTCGTGCACCTGACGCGCCTCTATCTGGAAGAGATGGTCGGGCGAAAGCGCGGCGACGTATTGATTCTGGCGTCGACAGCTTCCTTTCAGGCCGTGCCCTATATTTCCACATATGCCGCCACCAAGGCGTTCGATCTCCTCTTTGCGGAGGGTCTGGCTGAGGAAATGAAGCCTCACGGTATCAGGGTGTGTGCGTTGTGTCCTGGATCAACAGAGTCCGAATTTCATGCCGTCGCGGGTCAGGAAGCATTCAGCAGGAAGCCTGAACCCGCGGAACAAGTGGCCCGCAGAGGTTTAGAAGCACTGGCGAAGGGGAAAAGCTACGTCATCTCGGGGCTTGGCAATTACCTCGGGGCGCAGTCTCAAAGATTCGTGCCGCGTCGGATGGTGACACGCATTGCCAGAGACATGTTCCGCCCCGGCAAAGTGAAGAAAAACTAATCCCACCCAAGCGGGTTAACAATCAGGTACATTGAAATTATTCTCAGGTGTGCAAAAAACACTGATTTTAAAGGAGTTGGCGGCGTGGCCTGCGCTGGGAACTTATTCCCGTGATTGGGGAATTAGAAGTGTAGGCAGGGCGCCACATCAGGAGTGATGCATATCGATCCACAGGTTAGGGACGAAGTCCTGCTACGACGCTCCACTGCGGGCGACGAAGACTGCTTCACTGAACTCTATCGCCGCCACCAGGCACGTCTGTTTCGTTTTGCATTGCGGATGACCGGAAACGCTTGGGCAGCGGAGGAAATTGTGCAGGACGTCTTCATGACACTCGTACGCGACCCGAACAAGTATGAAGCCGAGCGGGGAGCGGTGGGCGCATTTCTCTACGGTGTAACGCGGAACCGGATCATGAAACACATTGAGCGTACACCGCGTGACCTGCAGTTGCCGGAAAATGGCGAGGTCGGTCGCACGGTTTTGCCCCAGACCATCGATCAGAGGACGCCCGCGCATTCAGCCGAACTGGGGGAACGCCGTGAACGAGTACGTGCCGCGGTGATGGAACTGCCGACCGAGTTTCGAGAAGCGGTGGTGCTCTGTCTGCTCGACGAGATGAGCTACGAAGATGCGGCGCGCATGCTCGATTGCCCGATCGGCACGATCCGCTCTCGGATCCACCGAGGAAGAGCTTTGTTGCTCGCGAAATTGGAGATATTGCGCGAAGCGCCGAAACGCGCGGTCGCCAGCAGGTGAATGTTTTGGAGAAGAATGTCATGACGTGCGAAGAATTCCAACTGGCAACGCTCCACGAAGGCAGCGAGGACCGGAAGCAGCAAGCCTCCCGTGAACACGTGCTGCATTGCCCGGAATGTGCGGCGTTTGAGCGGAACTGGCAGGAACTTCGTGGTGAACTGCATGAAATCGGATTGCGGGATCAGGATATGCAGGCGCCTTCCCGCGTCGAAATGAGGCTCCGGCAGGAATTCCGTACCAAACATAAGACCATGAAGGCTCGGCGGAGCGCGATGGCTACTGCCTGGGCCTTGGCGGCTGCGGCGGTATTGATCGTGACGATCGGCTGGGTGAACTGGAATCGCGAAAAAAATAATTCCTTGGCCGATCGAACCCAACCTGCCGACGAGACCGTATCTTCCCGAAGTTCGACACGTGTCCCTGCCGCTGGACCGGAATTCGGAGAAGTGTTGCTGGCCTCGAATACTTCCGAAGATTTCACCTTGTTGCCCGCCAGTACACCCGGTCTTCTGGGTGACGCGACGGTCGTGCATGTGCAGATGCAACGGGGAGCTCTTGGCGCACTCGGGCTTACGGTGAACGAAGAACATGCCGGTGATTGGATTGACGTGGACTTGCTTGTGGGGGATGACGGTCAGCCGCAGGCTGTCCGTTTGCCGCAGTCCACAAATTGAGTTTCACGCAGGCAACAAAGCCTGCGGGCAATTGGAGAGAAGAAGAGGAGAACGAAAGATGAAGTTGAACAAGTACATGTTTCTAGCGCTCGGAGCTACGTTGTTGTTGAACGCCGGGGCGATTCGCAGTCAGGAACCAGGCGGTCCGCCTGCAGCGGGGCCGGATGCCATGCACGGCGGCCCGATGGGCGGGCGCATGGAAATTCTCGGATTTGGCGAGATGCATCCGGGCCAGGTGGTTACGGGCGCGCCGTTCACTGCGGTAGCTTCGGATTCCTCCACGCAGACCTTATCGGACGGCAACACCATCAATCGTACGACACAGATCAATATCACGAGAGATGCCCAGGGACGGACCCGTCGAGAGATGGTTCTTCCCGGGGTCGGGCCGCTGGCTGCGTCCGGCCAACCAAAGACGATCATCATGATTTTTGATCCGGTTGCAGGAACCGCTTATGCGCTGCACCCTGATACAAAAATCGCTGAAAAGCTTCCGTTACCAGGCGGTGGAAAGAAAAATCAGGGGCAAGGTGACATGCAGGCGAAATTCGAAGCCCGCATGCAGGAAGAGATTGCCAACGGAACGTTGAAGAAGGACGATCTCGGTACCCAGACAATCGCCGGGATCAGCGCCCAGGGTACCCGGTATACGCGAACGATTCCGGCCGGTCAGATGGGAAATGCCAAGGCGATTATTGTTACCAATGAACGCTGGTATTCGCCGGACCTGCAGATCGTGGTGAAGACGACGCGCAACGATCCACGATTCGGTGTAACCAGCTACGTTGTGTCGAGCCTGCAGCGACAGGAACCTTCGGCCACGCTGTTCGCCGTACCCGCAGATTACACTGTCGAAGCGGGCAAACTGCACATGCACGGCAAGGGTCCGGGCGGTCCGGGCGGCGCTGCACCACCTCCACCGCCACCAGCTGAATGAGTCATTGAACGAGCTTCTCTCCTGAAGGCGAGCCGCCCTTTCTTGCAGCTACCCCCATTGCTGCGGAAGGGGCGGAATCGTTTTTGGACAGATTGTTTTTTCTGGTTCTGCCACTCAGCCGAAAAGACCGTGGGACCCCGGAAGCCGGGAGTTCTCAGGACCTCTGCCGTTGCCGAGCGGAATCAATCGCACGATCGAGCAATTCGACAACGTGAAGTACTTCTTGCCCGGTGTCATGAATTTGGACGCCGGCACGAATTTGCAGGAGACAACCGGGGTTTGCGGTCGCAACAATCGTTGCACCGGTCTTTTTCGCCTGGATCATCTTGTCGGCGAGAAGCTCGAGCGACGCTTCAGTTTGCGTGACGTTGTAAACACCAGCCGAACCGCAGCAGAGTTCGCTGTAAGGTAACTCCACAAACTCGACTCCTGGAATGGCCGTTAGCAGCTTGCGCGGAGCTTCGCGAACCTTCTGTCCGTGCAACAGGTGACAAGAGTCCTGGTAAGTGACACGAACCGGAACAGACTGCATTGATGCCGTCAGCCCCAAGGACGCAAGAAATTCGGTGACATCCCGCATTTTGTCGCGAAAACGAACGGCAGCAGCGTATTCTGGCTCGTCCGCGGCAAACAGATGGTCGTACTCCTTGAGCGTAGATCCACAACCGGCGGCGTTTGTAATGATCGCGTCAAATTCCCCACCCGAAAAGGCAATGAGATTCCTGCGCGCAAGTGTCCGCGCGGTCTCTCTCTCTCCGGCGTGAGCGGCCAGAGCGCCGCAGCAGAGCTGTGCGCCCGGCACGACAACTTCACACCCATTGGCGGAGAGAACGCGTATCGTAGCCTCGTTTAATGCTGTAAACGTGACATTGGCAATGCAGCCAGCAAAAAATGCGACTCTTGCGCGTCTGGGTCCGATCGCAGGAAATGTTTTTCCGAGTTGAGGATAAAAGTAGTTTTTATCGATTTGCGGAAGCAACTGTTCACGCCGGGCAAGGCCTAACAAATTCAAGATTCCGCTCCGCCGTGCGAGAGCCTGGAGACCCGAGCGCTGATAGAACCGGAGCAGACTTGCGGCCAGACGGATGCGTCCTGGATAGGGAAGTAACCTGTTAAATACAAGCTCACGCGTCAGTCTGACAAAGAACGGACGTCTATATTCACTTTCGATTCTGGCTCTCGCGTGTTCCAGAAGCTTTCCGTACTCGACACCCGAGGGGCAGGAGGTTTCGCAGGCACGGCAGGCCAGGCATTTGTCGAGGTGGTCGACAAACGTATGAGAAATCGGCAGATCACCGTTCTCTACAAGCACCATCTGACGAATCCGGCCGCGCGGCGAATCGCCCTCGAGGTGCCACAGACGATACGTCGGGCAATCGTTGAGACACAGACCGCAATGGACGCAACGCGCAAAATCTTCGTAAACGGGTAGAAGGCCGTGAATCGTTTGGGGATTCGCCACGCGCTAGAGGCCTCCTACAAATCGGCCCGGGGAAAAAATGTCGCTCGGGTCAAAGGCATGTTTCACGCGCTCCATCATGAAGAAATTCCTCGGTCGCGCACCCCATACGTTAATGCGCTGCTTCAGAGTTTGTGGTGCATGCAGCAGGACGGCACTCCCCCGGGCCCGGTCGATCGCGGCGAACACCTCCTCGGCTACCTTGCTCAGTGCGTCGATTGACGACAGAAGTTCCTGCTCGGCAAGGACCGTCAAATAGACCGTTCCTGTCGCGCGAATCAGCAACGAAGCGCGAAGGCCAGAGACCGACACAATCGTTTGCAGGTTTTGAATGTCTCTGGAATCAATCTGCGGGAGGCTGATGCGGAATATCGCGACGCTCGGGGCGGCCCAGCGCAGCCAGTCAAAGGCTTCGCGAAGAACGCCGCTGAGGTGTGCTTCAAGGTTACCCGGCAATACGCAACCCTCGATGGAATTCGTTTCCCGCGCCATGGTCTGCAATTCACGAGAAATGCGTTCGACCAGAACATCGCTTCCTTCATAGGAAATATACATATGCCACTGGGAGAGATCGCTGCCCAAAGGTATTGTCTGATTTGCTTTGTCCAGTAACTGCCCGACGAGGGAGACTGTTTCTGGACTGAGTAATTCCACGTTGGCCAGCGGCAGCGCCTTTGCTTTCAGAAACGACAAGGAGGCAAGCGCCTTGTCAAAATCGGCGAAACTGGCTGCAAACACACCAAAAGCGTGTGGCAATGGGAATGTACGAAAATTGAGACGCGTAACGACGCCCAGCGTACCGAGCGAGCCAACCAGCAGCTTGTGCAGGTCATACCCGGAGACATTTTTTACGACCCGGCCACCGCTCCTGCATAGATTGCCTTTTCCGTCCACAAACTCCGCGCCAATCAGGAAATCGCGCGCACTTCCATATTGCTGACGAAGTTGGGAATCAATTCCGGAGACCACGGCGCCACCAACCGTTGAGGTCTCGTAACAGGGAACGGCAAGCGGGAGGAATTGCTGCTTTTCTGAAAGTATCTTCTCTAATGTTCGCAACGGCATCCCGGCATCGACGCTCAGGGTCAGGTCGCCGGCATCGAAATGGGCAATCTCCTGCATGTTGCGCAAGTCAACTGCGATGTCATAGCGGGCCGGTGGCATTCCCATCGTCATTTTGCTGCGAGATCCTGAAGCAACGAGAGCGAGCCCGTCGCTTGCTGCAAACCGCACGAGTTCCACCACTTCAGCCGAATTTGCGGGTCGTACAATCGCCCCCGGGATCACGCCATCGACGGCGTATTCGCGCAGTTCCTCCTCATGCTGGATGACGCGGCTGGTGCCAAGGCAACTTTCCAGGCGGGAGGCGATGTTTGTGGTCGTGCTCATTTTCCTGGACCTGCCGTAGCGGTCGAATTTCTGATCCGAATCTCACCGCAGCCTTTGTTCAGGGGAAATATTTTGCCTGGATTTAACGCGGAATCCGGATTGAACGCGTCATGGACGCGTTTCATCAAGTCAAAATCGCCATCGCTAAAGAGCAGTGTCATCAACTCGCTTTTTTCCATTCCGATTCCGTGCTCGCCCGTCAGGGCACCACCGAGTTCGACACAATAGCGGATGATTTCTTCCGATGCGGCGACGGCTCGCTCGAGAGCGGACGCATCCCGCGGATCGTAAAGGACGATCGGATGCAGGTTGCCGTCCCCGGCATGAAAAATATTCCCGATCTTGAAACCATATCTCGTGCCGATGTCCTGAATGCGCTCGAGAGCAATCGGCAATTTGGACCGGGGGATAACGCCATCGAGAACATAATTGCTGGGAGCTAATCTGCCGAGTGCGCCGAAGGCATTCTTGCGGCCCTTCCACAGCAGGTCGCGTTCTTTTGAATCCTTCGCCACCCGGACCTCACGTGCATGATGTAACCGGCAAACGTCTTCAATCGCAGCAGCTTGCCCTGCCGCGACTTCAACTAATCCCTCGAGCTCGATCAGGAGGATCGCCGCACTGTCACGCGGAAATCCGGCGTGAATGTAATCTTCGATGGCCCGTAGCGTCCAGCCGTCTACCATTTCGCATGCTGCGGGGGTAATGCCGCGGGCGGTAATGTCCACTACGGCGTGAGAGGCATCGTCCACACGATCGAAAATGGCCAGTAGCGTCTTGATGCTCTCAGCCTTGGGCGTCAGTTTTACGGTAATCTCTGTTACAAGAGCAAGAGTTCCTTCACTTCCGACAAATAATCCGCAGAGGTCATACCCTGTGGAATCGCCCTGCTTGCTGCCGATTCGAACAATTTCCCCATCGGGCAGAACCATTTGAAGCGCCGTGACGTGGTTTACAGTCACCCCATTTGCCAATGTATGCGGGCCGCCGGCGTTCTCTGACACATTTCCCCCGATGGTGCACGCTTTCTGGCTCGAAGGATCCGGAGCAAAATAGAGGCCGGCATGTTCGACTGCTCTGGTGATGTCCAGATTGACCACTCCCGGTTGCACAACGGCGCGCCGATTGGGAAGATCAACTTCGAGAATGCGGTTCATTCGCGCAAATACCAGCATCAGCCCGCCGGTGCGGGCCAGCGCTCCTCCGGACAGCCCCGTGCCCGCCCCGCGGCCGACGAGCGGAACCTGGTATTTTACGGCGAGTCTCGCGATCGACGAGACTTCTTCCGTCGTTCGGGGGAATACCACGACGTCCGGCCGAGCTTTCTCAACCGACCCATCATATTCATAGAGGATCAGGTCTTCGGGCCGGTGGAGCACGTTGCTCGTGCCGAGTAAGGAGATCAGTTCCTGAACCAGAGACGCGCTCATGTCGGAGAGTAAACCTTGGGCCATCTTACTATAGTGAGGGTCTCCGGATCCCGCGATTTGCTCCGATTTGCTCCGAGCAAGTTCTGTTTTTCCTGTGGTAGTGTAGATGACCGGAACCGTAGAGGATTGAATGCCGAAATCAAGAGTGTTTTCTACACATCAATTGTTTCCCGAAGCACGGAAAATTCTGGATGCCGCCTGCGATGTCGAATACTGGACAGACCCGGATCGCCCTCCACGCGATGAAGTCTTGCGCCGAATAAAGGAGAAAGAGGGGCTGGTCTGTCTCTTGACGGAAAAGATCAACGAAGAACTGTTGCGCGCTGCGCCTAAACTGCGGATTGCCGCGAACGTTGCAGTTGGCTTCGACAACATTGATGTGGACGCGTGCACCCGACGTGGGGTGGTCGCGACAAACACGCCCGGTGTACTCGATGAGACGACGGCCGATTTTGCGTGGACTTTGCTGATGGCCGTGGCCAGGCGGATCTCAGAGGGTGAGCAACTGGCACGCTCGGGAAACTGGAAGGGATGGAATCTCGATCAACTCTGCGGTTCCGATATCTGGGGGAAAACACTGGGAGTTGTCGGCTTTGGCAGAATCGGACGAGCCGTTGCCCGTCGCGCTTCCGGGTTTCAGATGAAGGTGATTTATACAGACGCAGTGCGTGCAGCGGAAGATATCGAGAGGTCGGTCAACGCGGAATTCCGGGACATGAACAGTCTGCTGGCGGAATCTGACTTTATCAGCGTGCACGTGCCCCTGCTTCCCGATACACGGGGTTTGTTCGATGGGCCAAAGTTCTATCGAATGAAACCGACGGCTTTCCTGATCAACACTTCGCGGGGGCCCGTTGTCGATGAAGCCGCTCTGGTTGCCGCGCTCGAAAACAAGCAAATTGCTGGCGCCGGGCTCGATGTCTACGAGAATGAGCCGTTCATCCATTCGGGCCTGAAGAGAGCGAACGTGGTCTTGGCTCCGCATCTCGCGTCGGCTTCGGTTGAAACCCGTACGAAGATGGCTGTAATGGCCGCGAACAACGTGGTGGCCTTATTCAAGGGACAGATGCCACCCAATATGCTGAATCCGACAGTCCTGAAAAAATCGTAACTGCGGTCGTGCCTCGATGCCTGATAAAAAAACGATTGCGCGGCAGATATTCGAGCAGACGCTGGACTCGATCAGTATTCCGCGGGTCTTACAGTCCAAGCTGCAGTTGATTTCAGAATGAGCTGGTCCTGCCGGAATGCTCAGTTGACCTTTCGCAGATTGATGCCTTTCGGGTAATCGCAATCGGAAAAGCTGCGCACGCAATGGTCGATGGCCTGGCCGCCGTGCTGCCAGCGGGTTCAAAGATGGACGGAATCGTTTCTGCCCCGACCAAACCCGGAAAGGCGCTTCCTGGCTTTCAGTATTTTGTATCCGGCCATCCCATACCGAACATCGAGAGTTGGCGATCTGCGGAAGCGATTCTGGAATTGTTGCGTACCTCGAACGAGCGAACTCTGGTCTTCTTCCTGTTGTCCGGAGGAGCTTCGGCACTGTGTGAATTTCCCCTGGATCGAGAGCTGACAATGGAAGATGTTCAGGCGATGCATATGGCATTGGTGACGTGCGGAGCGCCCATCGATGCGATCAATACAGTGCGCAAACACCTCTCGGCCGTAAAAGGGGGCCGATTGACGGTTGCCGCAGGTAAGGCACGGAAGATCACTCTGGCGGTCACGGACGTTCCGGCTGGCAAGGAGTGGGCACTCGCGTCGGGTCCGACGCTGCCAGATCCAACAACGGTTCAGGACGTAGCCCACGTCTTCGCGCAATACGATCTCAGACGGAGGTTACCGGCCGCAGTTTTGCGCTGGGTCGAACGGCAGATGCCTGAAACTCCAAAGTATTCTCATGCGGCGTTTGCGAATGCCGATTTTGTCGTGCTGTTAGGGATGCACGACCTGTTTCATTCGGCGCACCACGCGGCCGAGGCATACGGTTACATTACCCGATGCGACAATTCGACAGATGACTGGCTGGTCGGCAAAGCCGTCGATTCGCTGCTCGCGCAGCTAGAAGAATGGAAGCGAGCCAACGTCGGCCATAGAGTGGCGCTCATCGCAGATGGCGAGGTGGCTTGCCCGGTTACTGGTAAGGGAACGGGCGGCAGGAATTCGGCTTTTGTATTGGACTCGGTCCCGAAGATCGCCGGGAAAAGCATTACGGTCCTCAGCGCGGGCACGGACGGCATTGATGGAAATAGCCGGGCTGCCGGGGCGGTGGCCGACGGAAATACCCTGGCACAGGCCCTGGCACGAGACTTGGATCCGGCTTTCTATTTCGAGCAATCGGATGCGTTCACATTTTTCAATGCAATGGAAGATGCCATCATAACCGGGCCCACCGGCAATAATCTCCGCGATTTACGTATCTTCCTTGCGGAACCGTGATGCCTTCTACTCTGGCTTGATCTGTAACTTGCCTTCGATGGCTTTCAGTCGTTCATTCATCTCCTGGATCAACTGTTCCAGATGGGCGTACTTCTGATCGTCCCCCTGATTCTTGCTCGCACCTTCTTCGTCGCCTTCACCTTCCTCATTCATCATCATGTCAGGCGGGCGCTTCGCTCCCGGTTTTTTCAGAGCCTCAATCTGCTGCTTGATCATTGGCGCCATCTCGATGCTGAGGTCATCCCGCTTGAGAAGCGCTTCAAGAGCCGGGATCGCTGTGGCATCGCCCCGTCCTCCCAGTGCAAAGACAGAAGAAAACCGAATCTGCGAATGGTCTTCCGCCAAATAACCCGCAATCTGGCTGGTGATCTCCTTATTGCCTTTCTCAAGGCGCGCAAGACTGCTGATCGCAGCCGCCCGCGAATCCAAATCCTTGCCGGGTTTTGCCCAGTCTTCCAGCACAGGGACGGCGCGATCATCGCCGAGCGACCCGAGCCCGCGCAGCGAAGCATTCCGCAGATAATTATCCGGAGAATCACTCGTGACCATGGATGTGAGCGTTGCGAAAGCGTTCGGTGACTTTAGTCGACCGAGAGATTGCAAGGCGGCAGCCCGGGCGCGATAGGAGCTGTCCTCCTTTGTCACAGACTCGAGCTTTGCGAGAACCGCCGGATCGTCTTTGATGCTGCCAAGGGCCTGTACGATCTGGCTGCGAACCCACGGTTCTTTCGCACTATCGAGCGATTGCAGCAGTTGCTTTGCGGCCGCGGAGTCGCCCAGTTGGCCAAGCATCTGCGCTGCCGTAAATCGCACGCCGTACGCCTTGTCGTCGCGCAAAGACTCGCCGAGCGCCGCCGCAACCTCATCATCCTTTTTCAATTTGGCCAAAGCGACGGCCGCATCGGCGCGGTCTGCGACTTCTGTGGCATTTTTCAACTGGTACAGGGACTCTTTTTTCTCCTTCTTGAATTCGATCGACTTCAGGACCTGGTTGCCTTTATCAAAGAGGACCATTTGTGGTGCGCTCTCGCTAGGGAAGGGAAAGGTCTCAGAAGCCTTGGTGACGACAATGGGGAAAAGCTTCGGTCCGGCGGCACTGGTGATCTCGACATCCACTGGAACATGGAAGAGGCCAACCGAACCCTCGATCTTTTGTGTCTGCTTTACGGTCATTGCCACCTGTTTCTTCGTCTCATCATAGGTGTAGGTCACGTCGAACTTCGGGGCACCGGCGCCGTAGATCCACTGGTCAAAGAACTGATCGACATTCGTATGTGTGGCTTCCTCGATCGCTTTGATCAGGTCGTACGTCATTACGTTTTTACCGCGATTCACTTCGAGGTAATGTTTCAGACCCGCATAAAACTGTTGGGAACCCAGTTGGTGGCGGAGCATGTAGAGCACCCACCCACCTTTCGTGTATACGTTACCGTCGAATTCTCCGGAATCATCGAAATCGTGACGCACGATCGGTTTCGTGTACAAATTGTGATTCGCATTCCAGATTCGCGAAGCTTCCCATCGATCGTAATCCGCTTCATCCTTGCCAAAATGCTGCTCGGTCCAGACTGTCTCAAGGAAGGTGGCAAAACCTTCGTTGAGCCAGATATTTCCCCAATCCTTGGTGGTAACGAGATCCCCAAACCATTGATGACCCAGTTCATGTGAAATCAGGCCATCTTCACCTTCGACGTACTCTTTTTCGAGGATCGGATTGCGCAGTGAACTTGCTGTATTGGTCGTTGCGCTGGAATTTTCCATTCCGCCGGCGACGAAATCGTCGACCATGGCTTGCGAATACTTCTCCCAGGGATAATCCACACCCAGGGTTGTGCTGAAATGCTCGATCATGGCTGGTGTGCGGCCGTAGTCAGGAGCAAGGCGGTCTCCACGGTCTTTTGGCGCATAGTAGGTCACGGGGATGTTGCGCCAGGTGTCTTTCACTTCCGCGAGTTCGCCTGCCACGACCGTGAAGAGATACGTTGAACTCGGTTGCGATTCGCGCCAGGTCCAGGTTTTCTGTCCATTGCCGGCATCGGTCACGCTGATCAGTTTTCCGTTCGAAATGGTGAGCCACTCGGCCGGCACAGTCACGATCGTTTCGGTTGTCAGGCGGTCATTGGGGTAATCGTACGTGGGCAGGTAGTAGCGGGTGTCTTCCGATTCGCCCTGTGTCCAGATCTGTTTGGGACGGCCGGGATAGTTCTTGTCCGGCAGGATGAAATACAGGCCCTTTTTCGGACGACCTTCGTATTTGATTTCGATGTCGAGCTTCTCTCCGGCCTTTGCGGCATGGGGAAGGGAAACGTTCAGTTTCGCAGCTGTCGTCCTAAATTGTGCGGAGACTTTGTCGACGGTTACGGTCTGAATCTCGAGACCGACCGAATCAAACGACACCGTATCGATTCCCGGCCGAAGGATTGTTACCGTATGCGTGACGTCTCCGATCACCTTACGTTGGTCAAGATCGAAGCGCAGCACAACCTTGGAGTGCTGCAAATCATAATTCTTGCTGCGCGCATAGGGTTCATCGGCAGAAGCCGTGAATGCACAGAACAGCACAATCAGGCAGACAACGAATTCCCACGATCGGCTGGTGGCGTTCTGCTGCCGGATTAACCTATTCAAGCTCATTCCGTCTTCTCCTTTATTCCCTCACTCTGAAATTCACTATTCAAGATACTGTGACCGGCACGGCGCAGCGACCGGATAGCCTTATCGACTTGCGAGTGTTCAACCAGCAGGTAATCGGTGTCAAACGTTGAAACAACGAATATTCCGACAGCATCGTCTCTGAGCGGCGCCGTGAGGCTTGCCAGAATTCCAATTTCCGTGAATGCGAACGGTCCGTGGACTTTGAAGGCGTGCCACTCGGACTGGGCCTGTTCCCAGCTGGGCAGATTTTCAATGTTCGTCACAACGGACAATTCATCCTTGCTGCGAGTCACCGAGAAAAAGTCACCCTTCATCGCCCATGCGGGAGGAATTGCCTCAGACATAAAACGCAAAACGGTATAACGATCATGCAAGAGCGAAAGGGTTAACGACCGCGGAGAGAAGGTCATGCCTAAAAGAGACTCCGCGTTGTCCCACCGTCCACCGTCAACGAAATCCCATTGATGTAACTTGCGCGTTCAGAGGCGAGAAACGCCACGGCGGCAGCAAATTCTTCCGGCTTACCCAACCGACCGACCGGGATCAACTTCTTCCATCCTTCAAAAATGTCTTCTATCCTTGCGCCGCTTCGTTCGGCCATCATTCCGGCCAAATCATCCAGTCGATCGGTTCTCGTGTAGCCTGGACAAACGTTGTTGACGGTGATCCCGTACTGGCCAAATTCATTTGCCAGCGTGCGAACGACCCCGGTGACAGCCGCCCGCAAGGAGTTAGAAAGCAGCAGTCCTTCGACGGGTTGCTTCACGGAGTAGGAAGTGATCGTCAGAAACCGGCCCCAGCTGCGTTTCTGCATTCGCGGAAGAGTTTCCCTTGCGAAATGGACCGTACTCATCAGCAACTGGTCGGTCCAGGTGCGCCAATCTTCCTCGGAAGTGGCCAGAAACAGTTTGGACGGAGGGCCACCCGTATTCGTGACGCAGATGTCGACGCGTCCGAAGCGCTGTTCCACACGGTCTACAAAACCGGAAATGGCGGCCGCATCACTGACATCCAGCGCTTCCCAGAACACGTCGCGGCCACTCGTGACGCGTATCCGCTCGGCCGCCCGTTCAAGGTCGACCGCAGTTCGGGCGCAGATGGCAACTTCGGCTCCCTCCGTGGCCAGTTCTTCCGCGACGGCCCGACCCAGGCCTTTGCTGGCTGCAGCGACAATGGCGACGCGACCACGTAGTCCCAGATCCATCTGACCTCCAAACCCAAACTATTCATGCTCTCTTGGATTCGGCCGCTCGTCAACTTCACCGAACTCTGTCACGCCAAGGAAAAGGTTTGCAGGAAACACTCCCGCGCACTAACATGCGAGTACAGAAGCAGCTCATTTCGCTCGGAAATTGACTGGAGGTCTTATGTTTCGCCCCAGAAGTTTGCCGGGTCTGTTGTTCCTCCTCGCGTTTTTCGCTCCCGCCTGTCAGGCGCAACTGGGCAAGAATGTTTTGATTCCTGCCGGCTCGGAACAGGACCGGCAACTCAAAGCCATCAACGACGCCACAGACCCTGCGCAAAAATTGACTCTGATGGAAGAATTCTCGAAAGCCAGCGCGGATAGTGATTTCGCGATTGTCGCGGATGAACAGCTCGTGAACTACTACATTGGCGTCAAGCAGTACGACAAGGCATTCGAATATGGAGACAAGCTGTTCGCTGTCGATCCGAACAACTACAACAACGCGGTCAACATGATTCGTGCCGCCAACGAAAAGGGCGACATCGAGCACCTGTACCTTTACGGAGAAAAGGCCGCCGGAATCGTAGAGAGATATAAGGCGTCTCCTCCGCCCGAGGGAACCTCCGCCGATGCCTGGCAGGCGCAGAAGACCCAGAAACTTGCCGGGATCAAGGAAGACCGGACCTATATTGAAACCTCGCTGCTGACAGCGGCGTACCAACAAAAGGACCCCGCGAAAAAGGCGGAGTATTTGCAACGTTTTGCAAAAATCTATCCGGATTCGCCGAATGCGGAACAAGCCTTGAGCATGTCCGCTTTTGCCTATCAGGCCGCGCAAAATCGTCCCAAAATGCTCTCGGTTGCCAACAGCACGCTCGACAAGTATCCCGATGACATTGGAATGCTGATCTTGCTCGCGGACGATTACAGTGAAAAGAGCGAGCAACTGGACAAGGCGGAAGCATACGCAAAGAAAGCCATTTCGCTTTGCGAGGCCGCAAAAAAGCCGGAAGGTGTTGCCGACGCGGATTGGCAGAATCAGATTGCGCTGCAGAAGGGACTGGCGCTCAGTGCGCTCGGTCAGGTGAATATCGAAAAGAAAGACAACCTGGCTGCGGTGAAGAATTTAACCGCCGCTTCTCCTTTGCTGAAATCGAATGCAGTGACCTATGCACGTAATCAGTACCGACTGGGATTTGCTTACCTCAATCTAAAAAAACTTCCCGAGGCCAAACAGGCACTGACGGAGGCGGCGTCACTCGACACTCCCTACAGGGCACCGGCACAGCAGAAATTGAAGGACTTGAACAAGCCAGCAGCTCACAAAGCGGCCTCCTGAGAGCTTCCGGGCCCTCGACCACGGTTAGCGAATTGCACCCAAACCGAACCCATCCGCATCCAAACTGCAGTAAACTAGGAAATCATCACTGGATTTTCGGGGGACGAACATGCAAGAAATTGCTACTTTTGGTGCCGGGTGTTTTTGGGGCGTGGAAGCTGGGTTCCGGAAAGTGCCGGGCGTGCTTGAGACTGCCGTGGGCTATAGCGGGGGAAGTCTGGCGAACCCGACCTACAAGGATGTCTGCACCGATACGACGGGACATGCGGAAGTCGTGCAGGTGAGCTTTGATCCCGCAAAACTTTCCTACGAACACCTGCTTGAGGTGTTCTTTAAACTACACGATCCGACACAAGCTGATCGCCAGGGTCCGGACTTCGGAAAGCAATATCGCACGGCGATTTTCTTTCATTCGCCCGAGCAGGAAGCAACTGCCCGGAAAGTGAAGGCGGCGCTTGAAGCGAGCCAGAAATTCTCGAAGCCCATTGCCACAGAAATTTCTCCGGCTTCTACCTTCTGGCGTGCCGAGGAATATCATCAACGGTATCTCGAGAAGCGTGGCGCGGAGAGTTGCCACATCTAGCTGGACCTGAAGACAACCCGGTTACGAAAAGGGCGGCCGAACGAGGCCGCCCTTGTTTTTTCCGTCCTTGCCCCACGGCCAGAAGTTCAGGCCGTTATGAACGGCCGATTCCGGTTCAGGGTCTCCACACCGACTACTGCAGGTTGATTTCAAGGACCTGGATGGCATATCCAGGGACATCGTGACGGAAGTCATTAGACACGTTCCTGAGTCTGGTTTCTACCGGCACGATCCGGGTTGGTTCGCCGATTGAATTGGTCTCCTCGTTCGTGGCAGCACGTAATGTGATCAACACACCGTCACGCTTGACGTTGACCGCTCCCGGCAGTTTTATGTCGATGGCTTCGGGGATGGACGAAGCGTTCACAAGCTTGATGAAGAGTTTTTTACTGCTGGAATCCCGCGTAACGGAATAAAAGAATCGTGTCGGGCTTGAAGCGAGTGACGAAGCTGGCACTTCGTCGCCGATATGCGCGCCGAACATCACCTGGGCATAATAACTGGGCGATCCGTAGCTGGTCATCGCGTCGTAGCCGATGAGATTCGTGGGCCACTGCATGCCACCGGGATTCACATTGACGAACAGAGGGGCATAGCTGGCCATGATGATGATATCGCTGTTGCGTTCCATTCCCGTCATCCAGGCGGCATCTCCCAGTGCGGCACCAAAATTCGGAGTCGGCGAACCCTCCATGATCGTAGCCCATTCTCCGACGAATACTTTGGGTCCACTACGGTCGGCCTTATCGTAGTGCGTAACGTCGGTGAAAAAGTCATCCTTGCGCCGGTAGTAGTGATCATCGAGTACGTCGGGTTTTACGGTAGTCACCTTGTCCGTTGCAATCAGTTGCAGGTCGGGATAGGTGGCCTTGATCGCTTTATAGAATTGCGCGAAGCGCTCTCCATAACTGCCCGACTTGTCGAATTGATCTTCGTTGCCAATCTCCACAAATTTCAGTGCAAAGGGTGCCGGGTGGCCATCGCTCGCCCGGAGCGCTCCCCATTTTGAATTGGGAGGTCCCGCGACATACTGTATTTCGTCAAGCGCGTCCTCGACGAAGGGTCTGAGATCTTCGCCCGGCTTGACGTATTCCCCCTTTAACGAAAACCCCGCGTACACTGCGAGAACGGGCTGCATGTCGAGGTCCTCGCACCACTCCAGAAACTCGAGCAAGCCCATTCCGTCCGAAGATTGATAACCCCACGGGCTCGGATGGGTTGGCCGGTCAAGCGCTCCACCGATGGTTTTCTTCCAATCGAACCGTTCCGCAATGTGATCGCCCTCGAGATAATTCCCGCCGGGGAAGCGCAAGAATTTCGGATGCATGGCCGCGAGCTTTTCCATCAGATCCTCGCGATTTCCGTTCGGTCGATTCCTGTAGGTCGGAGGAAAGAGAGAGACGAGGCTGAACCAGACCGTCCCGGGATTCGCTACCGTCAGGAAAAAATGATTGGTACTGCCGGACTTCAGGCGCGAGTCGGTTTTCAATCTCAATTCGTACTTTGCCCAGGAAGCACTGAGTTGCCCTACAGAGGCTGAAGCCGCTATTTTGCCAGTGTCATCGTTGATGAGCGCTGCGGTCACCGGACCGACAGCGGAGTTCTCGGTCTTTGCGTAAAAGGAGCATCGATACTCCGTGTCTGGCCGTAAGGCGATTCCCCAATAGCCCTCGTTTAGAATGCCGGCGCTGTTTGCCGCGTCAGCTTTTTCGACTGCAAGTTTCATGCTGTAACCCAACGCGGCACTGGGTCCAACCGTGTGATCGACCTGTGCGGAAGCAATCGCGTTCCCATTCTGCACCAGTCCCCAGTGCTCTGCGCGCATCCAGGAATCTTGAAACGTCCGGTTGCGGATGAGCTCCGGGTAGAGTCCGCCGTCATAGGAAAAGTTGATCTCTTCGGTCATGAGTCCATAGAGTATCGGACTGACCTTAGTCGCCGGCTTGTTGAGCTCAATTGTCAGGACCGGTCCGTCCGTCTTTGGTTTCTCCTGCGCTCGGATGGCAGGCCGGGGCAAAACGGTTACGAGCAGCGCCAGCAATCCCGCACACCAAATCAATCTCTTGCGCATCATTTCCCTCAGCCGATCAAATTGATGAACCTTCGGCAACAAGCGTCTGCGCGCAGGATATCACTGTTGAAGCAGCTTTTCGGAGGAAGTAACGGCAGAAAAAAAAGGGCGCCTTGCTCTCTCAAGGCGCCCTCACGAAGCAGAAGGGAAGTTATAGACGGATTAGCGCATCGACGAGCCGGTACCGCTGCTTGCGGACGCCTTGGCATTGGGATCAAGGCTCAGCATACCTTCGGTCGCGGACACGGCGACTAACGAGCCGTCACGACGTGTACGCACAACAGGGAAGTAGCTCTGTGAAAGCGGATCGTCCAAGCGCTGCCATGTCTTTCCGCCGTCAAAGGAGGCCATCAGCCCCTGTTTCTTCAGCGAAACGACCAGCGCGTTCGTGTTTCCTGCAACGGATTGGAAGGACAGTTCGCGGATGTCGGTGCGATTCCATGTTTTGCCGGAGTCACGCGATCCGTACAATCCCATGTTGGTGGTGATGTAGAGCGAAGTGTCGTCAAGACGATGCAGGTGCATATTGCCTGCCGCCGCGAAAGAAAGCTCCTTCGCTTCCCAGTTCGCGCCATTGTCTGCGGAATAGAGCAGGTTGGTTTCGGAGATCGCCCAGACCTGAGTACCGTCTGTTGCAATTTCGACCGACTGAGTCGGCTTGCGGGTCAATGGATCAATGCTGACTGATTTCCAGTTGGTGCCCTTGTCGCGAGAAACGAGTACGCCGCCGGTTGTCGCCGCATACCAGGCATCGTTGCCGAACACCATATCGTTGACGAGATAAGCGGACAGTTGCGGAACGGGCTTCTTTGCTGCCGCTGGAGCTGCGGCGCTCTTCTTCGATTTGCGGATCTTCGGGGCTGCCGCGGGAGCAGAAACCGGATCAGCTACATACAAGCCCGCGCGCGTCCACTTTTTTGTCGTTTCGTCATACTTCGACCAGCCGCCGTTTGTGAGCGAAGCCCACCATCCATTGGGCGATGCGTACACGTGACGCAGGTCGGTGCGTTTCAGTCCGGGGCCAAGGGTTGTCCAGGAGACTCCACCATCCTTCGTGGCGAGGAACGCGTCATTATCAAAGGTCAGGACAACGAGGGCACGGTCCGGATGTTCACGGTCCATCGCCACGTCGGTAATATGCTGATGCTGAAATCCGTTGTTTGCGGAAGTGAATGACTCGCCACCGTCATTGCTGACCTGCACGCCCTCACGTTCGGTTCCGATCATGAGGCGCTTGGGGTTCTTTGGATCAATGAGCATCGCATTGATAATCCAGTTTCCCGGAGTGATGCGCTTGAAATCCTTCTCGTTGACTGTCTTCCACAAACCACTCGTTGTTCCGGCATAGAGCGTATTCGGATTCGTCGGATCCATGCGAATGAGTTGAGTGCGGCGGAAGGTATTGGGAATGCCCTGATACTTGACCCACTGCTGGGCGCCGTTCGTACTGTGATAAATACCCGAACAGGCGGTAGCGTGAACGTTATCCGGATTCGCAGGATCGACAATGATGCTCATCACGTCCGAGTCATCGATCATGCCCTTCACAACAGGAAACCAGTTCTTTCCACCGTCTGTCGTCTTCCAGGGTAGGTGGAACGTGCCCGCGTAAATAATGTTGTTGTCCTTCACGTCAAAGGCAACGGAATCAAAATTCTTGAGGTCAGAATGATTGTCGGGCGTGATTTTTTTCCAGCTGGCACCTTCGTCGGAAGAGATGTAAACACCGGTCAGGGAGCCTGCAAGCAGCAGCGTTGGATCGGTCGGTGACTGCGCGAGGGCGCGGACCGTTTCATGCGCGAGTCCGATGATATTCCATGTGCGTCCCGCATCGTCGCTGCGATATACGCCGCCGCCGTTTGAATACAGGGCCCACGTGCTGGCGTAGAGGCGATTCGAATTGCGTGGATCGACAATAATGTGCGTGATGACGTCGTCCTGTGAGTTGCTGATCCGGCTCAGCAGCGCCCAATGTGCGCCCTGGTCGCCCGAAGCGAACACGTGCCCGTCAGCCGTGCCTAGATAGAGCTTGTTGTTGTTCCCCGGATCTGCGGAAAGGGAAATAACCGTTCCGCCCGATGGACCAACCTGATGCCACGTCTGCGCCTTGGTCTGAAAGGCGGTAATCAAGCAAAGAGCGCTAAACCCCAAAATGAATCGCTTCATAGGTTTCTATTCTCCCCGAAGTCGCAGTCCCAGTACAAGACACTAGTCTAGGGAAGTCGGTGTAGAATGGACCCTGTTCTTATGTACAGATTCCGAACCAGTTACCTTTAGTCCCAGTACCCCGTTCGGTCGGACACGGGAGCTCCATCCTCCTGTTGAGCAAGGAGCAACTTCGCTCCCATTTCGGGGTTCTATCGACGGGGTTCCATCCGCATCCTACTAGGCAGGGGCGATGGCTCCGGGGTTCGGTTCACTGTTCCGGGCCTTTCAGGGGAAATGCGATGATGAACGTGATGGGCCAGAAACTCGGCATAGCGTATCTGGTAACGATCGTTGCGCTGTCAATGGCGTTTGCACCGACGAGCAGCGCGCAAAGCCAATATCCAAATCAGACGGTCAATCAGCAACCCGATCTGGGTCAAGCTCAGGGAGCGCAGCTTCCGGGTGACCTCAATCAGGGCGAGGCCGCGAATGACCAAGCCGATCCTCCTTCGCGCGTAGCGCGTGTCAGCTACATCGACGGTTCCGTATCGATGCAGCCCGGTGGAACGGGAGATTGGGGTTCGGCATCACTCAACCGGCCCGTAACCATTGGCGACAAAGTGTGGGCGGATCAGAACTCGCGTCTGGAACTGGAAGCGGGCCAGGCTTCGATCCATTTGGGCCCGATGACGGCGCTCTCCTTTTTGAACCTTGATGAGAATGTTGTGCAAATGAGATTGGCAGAGGGCCGCATCAATTTCCGTATCCGTGAAATGCGCCAGGGCGATGTCGACGAAGTCGACACTCCGAACGCGGCCTTTACAGTTACGGTCGCAGGAGCATTTCGTGTCGAGGTGAATGAGAACGGCGATACGACAAATGTAACCGTGATTCGCGGAGAAGGTCAGGTTGCCGCCGGAGGCCAGGTCTATACGGTCCACGCCGGGGAACGCGCTACGATCGCAGGACTCGACAATAGCGTTCACTATGAGGTGAAAGCAGCGCCGCTCACTCCGGATGAACTCGATCGTTGGGCAGAGCAACGCGACCTGCGTGAAGAGAATTCTGTTTCCGCGGAACACGTTTCAAGAGAGGTTGTTGGTTACAGCGACCTCGATGACAACGGCACCTGGAACGAGGAGCCAACGTACGGCTCTGTCTGGTACCCGAACTCCGTGGCACCTGGATGGGCTCCCTATAGCAATGGCTACTGGAATTGGGTCGGCCCGTGGGGTTGGACCTGGATTGACTACTCTCCGTGGGGATTTGCTCCCTACCACTATGGCCGCTGGATTTATGGCGGGGGGCGCTGGGGCTGGTGTCCGGGACCAATCTATGCGCGTCCTTATTATGGACCGGCGTTTGTCGGTTTCCTGGGTGGTGGATTTGGATTCGGTGTCGGATTCGGGGTAGGAGCCGGAATCGGATGGTTCCCGCTCGGCTGGGGAGAACCCTACCATCCCTGGTATCACTGCGGACCGGGCTATTGGAACAACGTCAATGTTCACAACACGTACATCCGTAACGTGAACATCATCCACAACGGTTCAACCAACTACGCGTACGCACACAACACCAATGCCGTGACGGTTGCATCTCACAATACATTTACAAGCGGGCAGGCGATCAATCGCTCGAGTCAGCATCTGACGGCAGCTTCATTGCGCAGTGCAACGGTGACAAACCACATCAGTGTGATACCGACACGCGCCAGTAATTTTGCTGCGACCAGTTCACACGGCCGCGTGGCCACTCCGTCAAATACGGTAGAAAATCGAACGGTGGTTGCCCGATCGACGCCTGCGGCAGGTGCTTCACACTTGCCCGTTCACACGATGAACACCTCGTCACTCCGAACGGTTACGAATCCCTCTCGGAACGGCACGGCTTCGCCGAGCTATAACCGGACAGGAGCTTCGGCAAACGCAGCAGCGGCTGGCAACCGACAACAGCAGATTGCAACCAACCGGCCGCCATCGGCTCGTGGCCAGGGTGCCTATAACACCAGCGCTACAGATAATCGCTACAGCACTTCTCCCACAAGATCCTGGAACGCACAAGGAAACGTCACCGATTCGGGCCACGCTCCGCAAGGTTTTGGCTCCGCGACAAGCCAGCCGAGCTCCGCGGGAACGGTTCACCCCACAACCAATCGTCCGCCATATGCCTACAACCCGAACCAAAACCTGAATGCGAACCGTCCGCCTTCTACCTACCGCCAACCGTCCACTTACAACGGCGGCAACACGCGCTCCTATTCGCCTCCGCGGACCAACACGGCGATACCGTCGCGGACCTATAGTGCACCTGCGCCTCGTGCCTCCTCTGGCAGTTTTCATCCGAGTGGTGGTGGCGGCGGAGCCCATCCAAGTGGTGGTGGAGGCGGCGAGGAGCCCATCCAAGTGGCGGCGGAGGCGGGGGCGGGCATCCGCATCGCTAACCGTTACCGACATCAAGACCTTCGAAAGGCTCGTCGCGATTCTCGGGCGGGCCTTTCGTTTTGGTGTTGATGCCATTCTTATCTCATTCGTACCCACCGGCATCAGACACAACTCTTAAACTGGCCATGTGTTAGACAATAGGGAGAAAAGGTACTGGGCAAAATCCAGTCACTGAGACTCTTTTACGGAGAGAAGAACTCGCATGAGAATGCCGAAGCTGTATTGGATTGCGTACACTGCCATACTC
This sequence comes from uncultured Acidobacteriota bacterium, assembly GCA_963831545.1. Taxonomy (GTDB): domain Bacteria; phylum Acidobacteriota; class Terriglobia; order Acidiferrales; family UBA7541; genus Acidiferrum. The sequence continues at coordinate 94,426 of CAWHQX010000009.1, read as the reverse complement.
GTTTGCCTTGGTCTTCTAACAGCCGGGCTGGCTAGCGCTGATGATGATCCGCCTGGGCGTGTCGCGCGTCTCGGTGTCGCTGACGGACAGGTTTCGTTCAGTCCCGCGGGAACAGATGATTGGGTAACCGCGGTTGTGAATCGCCCTGTCACGACCGGTGACAAGCTTTGGACCGATCACGATAGCCGTGCGGAACTGCATGTGGGCTCGGCGGCGCTTCGCATCGGCGCGATGACCGGTTTCTCATTCCTCAATTTATCCGATCAGATGATGCAGGTTCGGCTCACCGAAGGCGTTCTGGATGTACGAGTGCGTCGCCTGGGTGATAACGAGTCGATTGAAATCGATACGCCCAACCTGGCGTTATCCATCGTGCGTCCTGGGCGGTATCGGATCAACGTCAACGAATCAGGCGACACAACTGTGATCAACGTGCGCGATGGCCAGGGCGAGGTAACCGGCGGCGGTTCCGCGTACACCATTCATGCCGGCGAACAGGCAGTCTTGAGCGGAACCGATTCCCTGAATGCGGACTTCCAATCACTCGCAGCTGACGACGATTTCGACAATTGGTGTAATGAACGCGATCTGCGCGAAGAGCATGCGGTTTCACGCCGTTATGTATCGGATGACGTGATCGGCTATGAAGATCTTGACGAGTACGGTGGGTGGCGTCCGGACCCGCAATACGGCAACGTTTGGTTTCCGCACGTTTCTGTTGTGAATTGGGCGCCGTATCGGTACGGCCATTGGATCTGGATTTCGCCGTGGGGTTGGACCTGGGTTGATTCCGCACCGTGGGGCTTTGCGCCGTTTCACTATGGCCGATGGGTCTTTGTCAGGGGAGCCTGGGGCTGGGTACCGTGTCCTCCACCGGTTGTCGCCGTCGGCTATATCCGTCCCGTATACGCTCCCGCGCTCGTGGCCTGGGTCGGCGGCCCGCACTTTGGTTTCGGTTTTGGAGCAGGCGCGGCAGTGGGCGTTGGCGTCAACGTCGGCTGGTTTCCTCTGGGACCGCGCGAAGTGTTTGTGCCGTCCTACCCCGTCAGTCGCGTGTACGTAAACAATGTGAATATTTCGAACACGACCGTGAACCAGACGGTGATCAATAACTACTACAACACCACGATCGTCAACAAGAACGTCACGGTAAATGATGTTCATTACATGAATCAAGGCGCACCTGGCGGAGTGACCGCGACTTCCGGGCAGAATTTCACATCGGCGCGTCCCGTGAACAGTAATCTGGTGAAAGTGGATCCCCGGGAGGCCGCGTCCGCTCCGGTTGGCTATGCCGCGCCATCCCTTGCGCCGCCAAAGCAGGCTGTCATGGGTGCCGGCATTCCAACCAACAACCATCCCCCGGCGGCGTTGCTGAGCCGTCCGGTTGTGGCGAAGGCGACCCCGCCGCCACCCCCCGCGACATTTGTCAAACAACAAGCTGCAATCCAGGCGAACCAGGGCCGGCCCATCACGATCGCGCAAGCCCATCAACTTGAACCCGAACGCACGCACGCTACCGTTTCTCCCGTCCGCATGGCGCCTACAGCCACTCCCAAAATGACGGGCCAGGGGAACGTCAATCGCAGCGCTGAGCCCGGGCCTCTCAACAACAATCGTCCTGCGAACGCGCAAGTGAACAACAATCGTCCACCCTCCCCGAGAAACACCGGCAATTCGAGCGTCGACAAACAGCTCGAACAGAAACACCAGGAACAGATCCAGCAGCTCCAGCAGAAGCAGGATCAGGAACGCCAGAAGCTCGATCAGCAACGATACAAGGAGCAACTGCAGCTGCAGAAACAGTCCGCCGCCGAGGACAAACAGAAGCAGGTCGAGGACAAGCAGCAGCAACAACTTCAACAGCTCGAACAAAAACACGATCAGCAGCAGGAACAACTCAAACAGAAACAGGAAACGGAGCATGTAAAAGCACAACAGAATCAGAAGCAAGCTCCGCCACCAAAGTCGAAGCCCGAGGAAAAACCGCATCACTAGCCGCTGCGTTCCTCAATGTTGAATACTGGCAAAACGCTCCGGGATTTCCGGAGCGTTTGCTTTTCAGAAGTGCCTGCTTCTCGTATGCTATCTTCTAGAGAATTGGTATGAGTTCGACAATCCTTACACCACAGTTGTTTCGTCGCGTGGTCGGTCATTTCGCGACCGGCATCACTGTTGTCACCGTGGAACGCGAACCCGGACGGGTCCACGGCATGACTGCAAACTCGTTTACTTCCGTTTCATTGAATCCGCTGCTGATTTCCATTTGCGTGGATCACAATGCGCGGCTGCTTTCGTTCCTCGAAGTGCAGGGTCGATTTGGCATCAACATCCTGAATGATACCCAGCAAATTGTTTCCGAACACTTCGCGAAGCCCTTGCAGGATGACGAGGCAAGCGAACGCCTCGGTATCCGTTTTCGCTGGACTGACACGGGGATACCTTTGCTACAGGAGTCATTGGCCCATCTGGCCTGCAATGTTGTGGCAAAGCATCCTGCCGGGGACCACACCTTGTTTATCGCGGAAGTCGAAAGTATGGATATCGGGCAAGGGAAGCCGCTGCTCTATCACCTGGGGAAATATCACCGCCTGGAGATGTAAAAGCGCGGCCGGAAGGCCGACGCTAAGGACTGGGTTTGGAAGTGCTTGAACGTAGCGAGAGGGCTTTAAATAAAAACTAGCGCTCGGAACCGGATGGGCGAGCCGGTTCGGCGTTGTCGCCGATTTCCTTGCGATGGCTCTTGACTTCCCGCAACGCATAGATCGATTTATTTTGTGATTCGTAATACGTCCGTGAACTGATCTCGCCGAGCAGTCCCATTGAAATGAACTGAATGCCGCTGACAAAAAGCGCGATGGAAAGCAGCATCAGTGGGCCATGCTGCGTCATGATATTTTCGTGGGTCACAATCTTTTCGATCGCCAGGAACATCGCGAGGAGGAAGCCTGTTCCTGCACCCGTCATTCCCAGCAGGCCAAAAAACTGGAGAGGCCGCGTGGAATAATCCAGCAGGAACTTGATCATAATCAGGTCGAAAAACACCCTAATGCTGCGTCCGATGCCGTAGTTCGACTTTCCATTCTTGCGCTCGGGATTCGATATGGGGACTTCCGCAATGCGCGCGCCTGTGGCACTGGCCAGCGCGGGAATAAACCGGTGTAATTCCCCGTACAACTGAATTTCCTGCAGGATTTCCCGCCGGTAGGCCTTGAACGTTGTTCCAAAATCGTGAAGGTCGATGCCGCTCAACTTGGCCATCAGCCAATTGGCAATACGGCTCGGCAACTGGCGCATCAGCCAATGGTCCTTGCGGCTCGATCTCCAGCCGCTCACGAGATCGTAGCCCTCCTCAATCTTTTCAAGGAAGCGAGGAATTTCTTCCGGATCGTGCTGCAAATCGCCATCCATGGAGATGATGACTTCACCGCGCGCGAAATCGAAGCCCGCCTTGAGCGCCGGCGTCTGTCCGAAGTTTCGGCGCAGCCGCACCACATTGACCCGTCGATCGTGCTCGTAAATCTCGGATAGAACCTTGTATGTGTTGTCCTTACTGCCGTCATCGACGAAAACCATCTCATATGGCTCGCCAATCGCGTCCATCACTTCTGTGAGCTTCATGTACAGCTGAGGAATGTTTTCCTGTTCGTTGTAGAAAGGAACAACCAGTGAATAGGCGATGGAAGCTTCGCTGCGCATACTGCTGTTCTTGCCTCTCAATGTGTCTTTCGCGGCGCCTTGCGCCGGCCCTGCCGCACTGCAGACGACCACGGGCCCGAACTCTATACCCCGAAACCCCGAACAATAGCCGCCACCGCAGGCTGTCAGCTAACTGGCTATATCCTTAAAGCTTATCAGGCGGACGCCCTGTGTGGCGACAACTTTTCTGATCCTCGCATCCGTCAGGATAGCGAGTTCGGTCTGTCGCGACGCCTGCAGCCGGGTCGGCGTCTCCTTGAGGTCCGCGTCGAGGTATCCCGGATGGGACATCAATTCTGTCGTTCCTTCGGGCAAGACCTCGAGCAATCTTTGAACGCCCTCGCGCGTGAGAGTGCCGGTTTGGGCGATTCCGCAGAAATAGTCAGTCGTCAGAATTCCGGCACGCTCAGCCAGCTGCCGGGCATCGCTTGCGAGCAGTTTCAACGCTCGTGCCTGGACACCCTGTTTCATCCGTACGCTTTTGTTCCGGGTGTGACCCGAGGAGAGTGCTCTCCTGAGTTTCGAATCCTCATGAGAAATTCGGATTCCGCCGATACCGTGCTTCTTGGCCAGGCGGAGTGCCAATTCAAATAAACCGGGCAGCATGTGTACGTGTTTATGTCCGTCGAGATGGGTGGGTTCGATTCCGGCCGAACGAATTTTTGTGATCTGCGCTTCCCATTCGCGCTCCACCTCAAGAGGGGGCAGGTCACGTTGCGCGATTTTTAGCAGTTGCATCTCGGGGCCACCATAGAGTTCGCCAGCGGGACTGAGCAGGCGAGGGACGGAATCCGCCCGAGCAATGGGCGGGCCATCGCTCAGGTTCAAATGAACGCCAATGCCCAGTCCCGGATTGCCTGCCGCAACGGCAATTGCTCCGGCAAATGCGCGGCCATTGGCAAGTAGGGAAGTGCTCGTTACGAGACCGCGGCGATGTGCTTCCTCGATGCCGCGGTTCACACCATCCGTCCAGCCCAGGTCATCCGCATTCACGATCAAATTTTTCAAGCTACCTGTCCTCCAGGACAGCTATTCTTTTGTCGCATCGGGCCATTTCGTACCATTGACCCTTCTTGCCTCTAACTTTAGCATGCGAATAAGAGGGGCAGATGACCGTAAAGCTCGGAGAATCAGAGCAGTTAGGTGTGCGTTACCGCGAAAAACGGCGTGGCCGACGCATGAATTCCCGCGTCCCAGTGCGCCTTGAATGGGATTCATCGGCGAGCGGGCGCGTTTCTGTTGATACGGTCACGCGGATTGTAAGTCCTTACGGCTGCATGTTTACCTTGCGGCATTCCCTCGCCCTGAACCACCGCATCGCGCTGACGAATCTCTCCACGCAATCGAGCAACGCTGCCGTAATTGTCTCTAAAGGGAATCCACAACCCGATGGATGGGAATATGGCGTTGAACTGGTCGCGCCGGAAATGAACTTCTGGGATATCGAACTATGACGCCTCCGCAAAAATCCACATTACCCTCGCCCGCTCCGACGACGGCACCGGCGGGAGGTAATCAAGTCAAACGCAGCTCGAACGGAGTTCGTCCGCAAACGGCGGAAGAACGGCGTCGGGCGCAAAGAGTGTTACTGAGGATGCCGATCCTTGTGCATCTCCCCGGAAAAGCGAATCCGCTTCACGGCGTCACGCACACGGTCAGTGCCAACGGCGCGATGATCATTTTGCCCGAGGGACTGCCCACCGGAACCAAGTTATCGCTCGAAAATCAGAAAACCCAGAAAAAAGTGGAAGCGCACGTGGTGCGTCCGCCGCAGCTCAACGCCGAGGGTTCGTTGATCCCTGTTGAATTCATGGCGCCGAGTCCCAATTTCTGGAACATCTTCTTTCCGCCGAACGCCAGCTAGCTCCTTGGAAGCGAAGGCATCCTGCCCGGCAGGAGCGCGCTCGATCGTTATTAATTTTGTAAATTGGTATCAAAAATAAGAAAGGCGCCCGGAAAGTTCCGGGCGCCTTTCTTTGCATGGGGATACCTTACGGGATCTGAACGGTGGCCGAACCACTCGAATTTGCGTAGTTTGTATCGCCCGGATATGTGCCGGTGACGGTTACGGTCTTTGTGCCACCACCCCCACCACCACCGCCGCCACCGCACCCGGCAACCACGCCAGCGAGCACTGCAAACGCGATGAGTGCGGCGTAGGCATAGGCGCGCCGCCGATCTACTGGCATCAAGCGAACGAGCGCAAGGAACAGTACCAAAGCCATCGCAAGCAATACGAACGGCAGGGTTGGTATTTTCGGTTCGTTTTGCGGGCTTGGATAAAGCGCGGACAAGGTCGCGCTCAGTGTTGCAGTGCAGAAAGCCGTTCCTGGCGTCGTTCCGTAGATCCCGGTCGTGTTTTCTGCACCGCTGGTCGGAACGCAGGCAACAGGGGAACCGGTGAGCGCCGTATTTCCTTCTGTGAACGTGACACTGCCGGTCGGTCCAGCCCCATTACTCGAGCTCGTTACAATCAGCGAGAGTTGCGCGGTTGTAGTTCCGGACGTGACCGCTCCAAGGCTTGTCGTGGTTACCGCTTTATTGATCGTAACGGCGAGGGTATTGCTTGTGCTGGCCTGATAATTCGGATCACCACCGTAGGCAGCAGCAAGACTGTGCGCGCCGGCAGAGAGCTGAACGGGCTGATCTTCGGCGATGCCAAGATTGTTGAGTGTCGCTTTATTGCTGGCATTCGAAGTCGGACCGCTTGGAAAATCTTTGAGCGGTGCGCCACTGTCTGTCATCGTGATCGTTCCCGTCGGGCAAGGGAAATTCGGTGTCGGGAAGGATGAGCTGCTGCTTGTGGGTGCGCAGGCGTTGTTATTTGTGGGCGTTACCGCGATCTGCAGGATGTAAGGAGATCCGTAGGTAACGGTCTGGGATCCGGTGTTCAGCACCGGGTTGTTATTGCTGTCGAATGTGACAAAGCTCAGCGTCGTGTGGCTCGCTTGATTACTCCCGCTGACGGCGACGGCGACCGATCCGGAACTTGCCGCGAGCGTAGCGTCGCCGCTGTAATTTGCCGCTAAGGTCGTCGTGCCCGGTGGCAAGAGATTTGTCGTTGCGGTAACGGTTCCACTGGAAAGCTTGAACGGATTTCCGCTGGTATCGGCTCCGATCGCTACCTGTCCGGTTGGCGTCGTGGCCACGAGTGAAACGGTTTCCCCATTTGCGGGAGCTGGCGCCACCGTCACTGAAAATTTAAACGATTGACCCGACGTAATCGTCGATCCGCTCTGGCTCGCAAGGGTCGTCGTCGTTGGTGTTCTGGCGAACGTGCTCCATTTGGCGAGCAGGTTGGTTACGTTGATCGAGCCGAGGCCCGTCGCCGCGTCATAGCCCTGACCTGCAACGAAAGCTGGAGTGTTGCTGGAGGCGAGTAATACTCCTGCCAGGGCGGAAGAGGAAGAGCTTACGCTGCAATTCGGACTTGCTGGAAGGCAGGCGACCGAGATGTTCCATTCCACACCGCTCGTATTGGCTGCTTGTATGACGTCGTTAAACACGCAACCTGCTGCGGGACCAGTCGCGGAATTGCATTTCCCGCTCGTGTAGTTCGAGTCATTTTTGGCAAGGTAATAGAGCGCATAGTTCGCGTTCCCTTGACGCTGCCCCGTTTGCTGGTTGACGAGCGCCATCACGGCCGCAAAGGCCGGTGTCCCGGCAGATGTTCCTCCCACAAGCTGAAAATCGGTAAAGGGTGAGTTCAGACTGCACGAGCTTCCATTCTGCGGTGCCGCATCTGCCTGGCAGACAATGAGCGCGACGCCATTCTGGCCGTTGCTTGCAAAGAACGAAATGTCCGGAATCACACGCTTGGTGAATGTGCTCGGAACAACGCCAGTCTGAAAGGCCGGAAGGGCATAGCCCGAGTTCGAAGCGCAGTTGCTGCCATTCACGACTGTACAGTTGCTCGGTCCGCCGCTCGCCGCGGTCAGGTCGTAACCGGACGAATCAACCGTAGTGCACGGAGCAGGATAGTTGCTGGCGCAGGTAGAATCGTTCCACGTTGTTTCGGGAATATACTTCAGCGCCGAGCCTTGCGTGGTTCCATTCGTCGCGCTCCAATATTGGTTTGGAGGCGTTGCAGGTAATGTCGTCGGGTCGAAATCCGTACCGCCCACGGCGACGTCATAGGGAGTTGAGGCAAGTCCGCTGACAGCCAATCCTCCAACCGCAGCCGTTTGGGTGTTCGGGTCATCGCATCCGGCTGATCCGCTGTCGCCAGAGGAAAGAGAGACAGTAATTCCCTGGGCGGCGGCCTGTTGCCAGAGGTTGTTATAAAACGAATTTCCAATGGTTCCGTTGTTCAGCTCGCAACCGCCGTAACTTTCGCTCATCACCGGTGCGAGATTGTTATCCACGATATAGAGCGCGGAAAGATCGATTCCGGCTGTGACCTGGGTTGGATTTGATTGTGTCGACTGGGAGGCTACCAGCAGAATTTTCGCATGGGGTGCCACGGCTCCTGCCCATTCAACGTCCAGATCCGATTCGCCTTCATCCGCACTGCCCGTGCCTGGGTCAGGGCCGTTGAGGATGACATTCCCTGCTTGTGTGAAGTTTTGCGGCAAACCAAACAGATTCCGGAAATCGATGACGTCCTGTGCATCGATATTGGATTGGCCAACGATTGCGATCGTTTGCCCGGTACCATCGGCTCCTGCAGGAACGTTGTAGACCGTAGCGAAATCCGCTGGCGCGAAGGCGTAGTTAGCGGGGTTTCCGTAGGTAAACAAGGGGCGCAGTTCACCGGTCGCATTCTCGCGGCGATACTGACCCTTTGCCCGGACATGAGAGGTCTTCGGATAATTGTGCAGCGCCACAACACCCGCTACGACCGGGGAGAGCGCTTCTGGAATTGAAGGCTCACTAACGTTGGCGACGAACTCTGTACCGTTAACGGAGAACTTGTGAATCTCGGTTTGAAATGCGTTGCGCACTTGCCCGGCCGTGCCGCTGAATTCAATTGTCGTGCGGCCAGAAGATACTTTGGCAACCTGAAATCCTGCGCGCACCAGCCAGTCCGTGACGGCCTGAACGTCTGTGTCCGAAGGACCGAACTGTGTGCCAAACTGCGTTGGTGTCAGCCACTTGTGGTAGTTCGCTGAGCCTTTCGTTTGCTGATCTTCCATCAACTGACCGAGCGCCACTTCCTGCTCCGTACTTCGTTGCAGCAGAATGAGCATGCGCGTCATCGGCGTCGAATCGCCGAGCGTGCCGCGATCGAACTCAGATCGTGCCAGCGGATGAACGTTTCCGCGGGTTTTCACGGTACGTGTTTCGTCCACCTCCCCAGCCACGCGCGAAACCACTTGTGGTTTCTGTGCGTTTGCAACCGTCCCCATTCCCAGGAAGGCGACTGTCAACAGAAACGATGCAGATACTTTTTTCACGGAATTCATATGGGTACAGGCTCCCGACCTTCTGCTTATTTCCTGATCACATTACTTTGAACGGAGTGGCATTGTTCCTGTGTCAGTCGTCAAGAATTCTATTAGACAGATGCTTAAGGGCTGAGAACGGTTTTCCACTCTCTGCTTCCCAAATTAGCTTAGAAAAGTTCCCATTAATTTACTTGTATCGTCAAATTTCCGCTCTCTGTTGTGCTGGCAGACGTACCAGTCACGACAAAAGTCACGCTCCCGGTAATCGCCTGGGTGATTGCTGCCGAGCCTGAAGCTTGTGTCTGTGAGTCTCCCTGATATTGCGCGGTGAGTACGTGTACGCCGACCGGGAGTGTGGTGGTCTGGAACGTAGCGACTCCGGCAGAAACCACCCCTGAACTGTAGAGTTGTCCGTTATCGATCAAATTTACCGTTCCCGTGGGCGTGCTGGTCGCCGACACATTTACGCTGAATGTGACGGTCGACCCGTACGGACTATGCAGATTCGATGAGCTGAGCGTCGTCTTGGAAGGAACCGGACCTCCGCCGCCACCCCCGCTGCCACCTCCACCGCATCCATCGAGAAATCCAGCAACGCAAAACAGAACGCACACACTTCCGAATGCCCATTGCAGACGGCGTTTGGAGTTTTCAGTACGACGCGCAGCCAGAAGCGCAAACAAGATAATCGAACCCAGAATGACGGATAAAGTTGCGGCCTCTCGTGAACGCTCTCGAGCGAATGGCAGTGTTGAAGCGTGCGACGTTGCCGGCGTCGCGGGAGGCGTCAGATTCAGCATTCCTGTGACGGCCGTGGCACCCGTGATGTTGATGCTCGCGGGAGCCGGTGTGCACGTATAGTTTGTGCTCGGTGAAGACGGACCGACCGTACAACTCACTGCCACCGTTCCCGTGAATCCGCCGCTGGGCGCAATCATTACGTTCGTGCTGCCTGTGTTTCCAGCTGTAATCGCCAAAGCATTCGGTGCGATGGTCAAAGCGAAGCCTGCGACCTCGGTTACGTTCACCGCTGCGAGCGGCGAATCCCCGGGCTGCCAGTTCGTATCGCCATCGTAATGTAACGTCAATGCATGCGCTCCAACTCCGAGCGTGGTTCGGAGGCCGTAGACTGCGATATTTCCCGCGCCGACAGTCAATGTTTGTTTCGTCAGAAGTGCCGCGGTCCCGCCGTTCAGAGAATCCCAAAACTCCACGGTGCCGGTCGGAGTTTCCAGATTTGCACCAGCCGCTTTCAAAGAGGACGTGAGTCCGGTTACGCTTCCCACGAGACTCAGTTGCTGCGTCCGTAGCGACTGCGGAGGTGCGATCAGTCCGACCTGTACCGCTCCGCGATTAACCGGGAACGTGATCGGGGCGCTCGAAGACGCAGCGTCGCTGGCGTCGCCAGAATAGACAGCGTAGAGAGACGTTGTGCCACCCTGCGTCCAAGGGAACTGGATAGTCGCCGTTCCGCCAGAAAGGCTGACAGCGATCGTTCTCGGTCCAACCGCGTCCCAAAGTGTCACGGTGCCCGTCGCCGTCGGTGGCGACACGTTGACCTTGAATGCTCCGGTATCGCCCAGGTTTAGCGGCAGGGTCTGCGCGGTCAGCGTAGTTGTGGTGGCAGTCCCGTTTGCGTTTGTGACTGTGACGACCGGGTCATTGGGCTCGTGTTGCGGATCGTCATACTGGACCGACAAATAATTCGGATCTGCCGATCCATCGTAATTCGCTCCGACCAGATGTGATTTCGCAGAGAGTCCAGTGATGAGAATGGATGCCTGCGCTCCCGCTCCAAAGAAGCCACCGGCCTGCAATGGCAGGACAGGCCCGTAGGCAATTCCGTCCACCATGAATTGCACGTTTCCGGTGGCGGCAGCAGCGCCAAATCCTGACACGACGACGTGCGCGCCGATCGGTTCTGTCGTACTGAAGGTCGACTTGTTGACGCCGACTACAACCAGCGGGCTGCACTTTGTGACCGTGAATGGCATTACCTGAGAACTACTGGGCGTAAAACTGTTGTCGCCGTTGTACGCGGCCGTCAGCGAGTGCGAACCTACTGAAAACGAAAAGCTCGACCCCAGCCCGGTGTAGATGGTCGCGCTGCCATTTGAAGCCAGGGGATACGTGCCCACAACCGTTGTGCCGTCTTCGACCGTCACGGTTCCGGTCGCAATTCCAGCGCCAGAAGTCGCTGCAACATTCACAATCAGTTCGATGGGGTTGCCGTATTGCGTGCTTCCCGCGGTCAAGCCGCCGACACTCAGCGTGCTTGTGCTCGTCTCGGGCGTCACCGAGAGCGACACACTATTCGAGTTGCTCGGCGCAAACGTTCCGTCTCCCGCGTAATGCGCCGTCAGGATGTACTGCCCGCCGGGAAGATCGGCTACTTTTGTGTTCGAAAATGAGCCGTTTGTAATCGCAATCGTGTCGGCGGCTCCGTACGCACTGGTTTCAAGAGAAACCGACCCCGTCGGCATCCCGGTGCCGGATACGGCTGCAACCGAACCCGTTATGCTGACGGGTGATCCGTGAGCAAAGGACGTCGTTGGCACCTGCAACTGTGTTTGGGAAGCGGCGTAGCTGACACTGTTCCAGGCGTTGGCCAGGTTCGTCGCGTTCACCGAACCCAATCCAGTCGCGAGATCGTATCCTGCGGTGGCACTTTGTCCGTTGAGTATGCCATCGGTCCCCGCTTGCGAAGAAGAACAGTTTGTCGAGCCGCCTGCGCAGGGAACGGCATTGCTTCCGCTCGTGATGTCATAAAATACGCAGGAGCTTTGTCCGGCTGGATTGGTCTGTGCTGAAGAGTCGCAACTTGCGCCCGAACTTTGTGCCAGCTTATAAAGTGTGTAGTTGATCTGTCCCTGGTACGCACCATTTTTCTGTTCGACGAGCGCCAGAATTCCGGCCATCGATGGCGTTGCTGCAGACGTTCCTCCCACCAGCGTCAATCCCACGACTTGATTCTGCGAATTGATCTGGCATGCCGTACCACCCTGGCTGTTGCAATACACAAATTCGTCGTGACCGGAGGCTGCAGCCAACGCCACGTCAGGAACGTCGCGAAATCCGTCGGCCGGAACTCCGTTTCCGGACTGCCACGACGGTTTCGGGTAAATCATGCTCGCCCCTCCGCCGCCTGATAGCGTGCTGAAATTGGTCGCTGACAAGAAGCAGTTCGAGGGGCCTACGGCTTGCCCTGGATCACAGCTTTCATTCCATACTTTTTCCGGGATGTAGCCCAATGCGGAGGAATAGTCTGTGGCATTGTTGCTGTTCCAATACGTGGCGGCTGAAGCGATATCGTCAAATTCAGTGCCGCCAACTGCCACGTTGTACGGCGTCGTGGCCGCTCCATTCACTGAAAAGCCCTGTGTTGCCGGTGAGCCCGCATCTGGCGAGTCGCAGGCTGCAGCACCGTTATCACCGGTCGCAACCAGAACGGTAATGCCTTCCGCCGCGGCCTGTTGCCACAGCGAATTGTAAAACGTGTTGCCATCGGAGGTTCCGAGAGACCCTTCACAGCTGCCATAGGTGTAGGTCACGATCGGCGCAATCGCGTTGTCAATGGCATATGCCGCCGCCAGATCGACGCCGTTGGTTGAGTCGGTTGTAGCGGCAACAACCAGATCGATTGTCGCGCCAGGCGCCAGTGCGCCAGCCCATTCGACATCAAGCGTGGCCTCTTGCTGATCGATCGACCCGGCGATGCCGGGATCCGGTCCGTTGACGAAAATGTTGGGATCATTCTCTTTCAGGCTAAAAATCTGCCGGAAAGTTTGCACGTCGGTGAGCTCGATCTGGGATTGGCCCGTGACAGCAATTGCAATTCCGGTCCCGTCGTTTCCGCCGGCTAGCAGTGGTTTCGTATTGTAGATTGCAGCCAGGTCGCCGGGCGCAACATAGTAGGTACTTGTTTCGCCCGAGGCCGTAAGTGCCGGGGTGAGTTTTACTTTCTTTCCATTGGCTGTGATGCCGGCAATTCCGCCGTTCAGTTGTGTCGGTAGGCGCTTCGGAAAATTATTCAGAGATACTAATCCGCGCGAAACTCGCGCAACGTTCTCAGGCAGGGAAATGTCAGTTGCATTGGCAACGTAGCGTTTCCCGGCCAGGAGAAAATAATGTAATTCTGTGTGAAAGGCGCTTTCTACCTGCTCGGATGTGCCGCTGAATTCGATCCACCGGCCGCCTGCGGCCACATCGCTCACCCTGAATCCGCTCCGCTCGAGCCATCCGCGCATGCTCTGCACATCTGCAGTTTCAGCTCCGAATCGCGCTCCAAACTGCGCGGGCGTCAACCAATGGTGGAAATTGGCGGAAGTGCGGTTCTGCTGCTCTTCGAGCAGCTTCGCGAGCGCCGATTGTTTCTCGGCCGACGCAGACAAGATCAGCAGCATACGATTGACGCTCTTGCCTGTCTCCACGCGACCGGCGTCTACCGCGTGTTTTGTTAATGGATGGACAGAATGCTCGAGGTGCAGAAAACCTTGGTTCCCGGATGCCGCATCCTCCTGAGTCGTGCTTTGCCCGTGTGCGCTTGTGGATAAAAACAGGAACGACAGTACTGCTAGCAAGATCGAATGAAGTGTCTTTGGAAGGAAAGACAACTCTGCCCACCTTTTCAGTCCCGGCCGACGCGCGCATCCACCCAGCGGGCTTGGGCGAGCCATAGCGGTCTCGTTACGCCGGTTACACCAACAGGATTTTCCCCGGAGAGGAAAGAGAACTCGAATAGTTTACACGTCACGAAATAGACTGACAATCAGGCAGTTTCGCCGTAACAATTAACTCTTGAGGCAACCCCAATCTGTGCGAATGCCTCCTTCAGCCAAGATCCACGTTCCCGCCGGAGAGGATGATCCCGATTCTCGGTGGCCTGCCGTCAGGGCGAGGCGGGAGGTTCAAGACGCCCACACCGTCCTTTCTGAGGAGGGGTGCAATCGCGATTGAACTGGACGGTTCCACGATCAATTTCATCCGTTCCGCCAGCAGTCGCGCGGCGGCTTTGATCTCCTCCTCGCTTACCAGCAGAATGCCATCAACAAAATTTCGCAAAATGGCGAATGTACGGGCGGAAAGCGAAGCGCGCAGCCCGTCGGCAATCGTGTCGCTCGACTCGATCGTCTGGAGTTCACCGGTCTTGAGCGACCGGTATGCATCGTCGGCACGTTCCGGCTCACAGCCAAAAACCCTGATGTCCGGCCAGAGGCCTTTTGCGCCGAGGCACGTCCCGCTCAGCAGGCCCCCGCCGCTGACCGGAGTCAGCAGGGCATCAAGATCGGGAATCTCCTCGAGGAATTCCTTTGCAGCCGTGGCCTGCCCCGCAATGATGCGGTCGTCGTCATACGGATGAATCATTCGAGCGCCGGTTTCTGCCTGAATCTGCTCAGCCATCTCCCTCCGGGAAGTCACCGTAGCCTCGCAGAAAGAAATCTTTCCGCCATAGGCCTCGACCGCCCGGCATTTCACCGCCGGAGCATTCTTGGGCATTACCACCCAGGCCGGAATTCCTCGCCAGCCAGCCGCGCAAGCCACAGCGGCTCCATGATTCCCGCTCGATTGCGTAACAACACCGTTTCTTGCTTCGTCCTCGGTGAGTGAAAGAATTGCGTTTGATGCTCCACGTATTTTGAAGGAACCCGTTTTTTGCAAATTTTCGGTTTTGAAAAACAGTTGTGCCCGAGCGAGCCTGTCCAGCGATTGGCTGGTCATGACCGGGGTATGGTGGATGCGCGGCTTGATCCTCTCGTGGGCCTCGGCAATGGTTTTGGCGTCGACCGGAGTGATTTTGTCGGGGGCAGTCTCTTTGGGGGTTGCCATCGACAAAGTCTAGTCCAGAGCAAAATGAGAGGCGAGTGCCATTGTGGCTGGTCACGAAAGTCGGTTGGCAGTACAATGCACGCCAACTTGTTCCGGATACACAAAGGTCATCGCAGACAGATCATGAAGCGATTCTGGTTACGGTTCGGAATTTACCTGCTCGCTGTTGTAGGGGCGGGCCAGATCCGCGCGCAAACGTCTTCGGGCACGAGTGCCCCGCCCGTAGCGGCCCCATCGGCATCCCCGGGCGAATCGGCTGCGGCAGGAGAGGCGAATCCCTGGGACTTTAACCTGAGTGTAAGTGGATATATCGTCCCTGACGGACAATCCTACGCTTCGCCCGTGCTCACCGCCGACCACGACACCCTTCATCTTGAGGCTCGCTACAACTATGAAGGTCAGCGAACCGGCTCATTGTGGCTCGGACATAACTTCAGCGTCGGGAAGAAGGTGACGCTTGATGCCACTCCCATGATCGGCGGTGTATTCGGCAATCTGAATGGGATCGCCCCCGGGCTTGAGGTCACCGTCACCTACAAGAAACTCGAATTCTATAGCGCAAACGAGTACATCTTCGATACCGACACAAAAGACGGAAATTTCTTCTATACCTGGACGCAGCTGACCTACTCCCCTGTGAAATGGTTTACTGCGGGCTATGTCGTCCAGCGCACTCGGGCGTATGACACACCCCTCGATATCCAACGTGGACCTTTGATCGGTTTTAATTTCAGGAAATTCACCTTCACCACGCAGGTATTCAATATGGGCGAGGCCGATCCCACCACGGTATTCTCGCTCGGATACAGCTTTTAACTCTATTGGCTATTGACCTTCGCGCTACCTCTGATACCCTTGAGTTTCACGCTGTGCGGTCTGACCTGCCCCCCTTTGTGACCGCGGAGTATGCCCAAATGGCTGGTTCGGAACGTCGACATTTACAACGATTTAGGCTGCGTGTCCCTCTGCGCTTCCGCCCTACCGGTCTCGCCTCTGACATGGCAGAGCATTTTACAGAAGCCGTCAATCTCTCTCGTGGCGGATTTTTCTTTGTCACGTCGGCTCCCTTACAGGTCGGTATGCCGATTGAAGCGACTCTGAAGATGCCTGCTGAGGTTACCGGAACGCAACCGGAAGAAACGCACTGCAAGGCTCGTGTGGTTCACGCCAAGGCGGATGCCTTCAGCGACGGACGGATGGGCTTTGGTGCTGAAATTGAGAGCTTTATTGAGCCAAGTAAGCCCCGGCCGCGGCCGGAACTGGTCAAGGCTCCCCCTGCCTCCGCGAAGTTGAAGCCCTAGGTTTTTCCACCCGGAATCTTGATGGTGGTTTTCCCCGCGCCCACATTCTCGAAGCGGTCGTAGGCACGTACCGCAATGGTGTGCTCCCCGGGCCCGAGTCCACGCACGGTAAAGGAATAATTCTCCGTACGGCTGTCGCTGATTCCCTTCGTCGGTGCCAGTAGAATCCATTCCCCGCCGTCTACACTGTACTGCGCTCGTTCAATGCTGCTGAAGGTGTCTACCGCAGAGAACCCGAAATCGTAAGACACGCCCATCGACCGGTCGGCATTCATCCCCGGACTGGCTTCAAGCTTTTCTATGACGGGCGGCGTGTTATCCACCTCAAACCGCTCGCTCTCGCGTTCGGTACTGAACGACACGGCCGGAGGATTCGATGGTGCATCGCTTGCGACGATCTTCAAGTAGTACGCGCCGTCGGGCATGGTCGTCGTGTCCCAGGAATAAAACTTCTGGTCGAGATTGTCTTTCAGCAAGAGCCAGTCGCTTTCCTTCTCTCCGCGAAAATACACCGAATACTTCAGCTCGTCCTCGTTGTCGTCGTGTGCCGTCCACAACACCGACCGCCAACCTTTCTGCTGCACGCCCTGCGGCGTCTGTTCGAATCTGTTGACCGTGCTCGTCGTAACCACAATACCGTTCGGATTGGGTAGCGGGGGCTGACGCAAGGTCACATTTCCCGGCTGGCCCGCTATAATTTGCTGTGCCTGTGCCCGAACACCCGCTTCCTGAACCGCGATTCCATCGACGACCGGCGCCACATTTCGCGGGAGATACGCTTCACTGACCCAATCAATGCCGTCTCCCGTGCCCCCTCGATGGATTACCGCTTTCCACTGAAAGAACCGGGCTGCCGGAGCCTCCGCCACTGCGCCACTCGTTCCGTACGGTCCATACCACTTCGACCATTCGCGTCCCGGATCCTCCGTGTTGCCGCTGCGCACAAAAAATTCTGTCCGGGACTCTGTTGAGGTATTCGCAGCAGACGCTTCATTTTTGGCAGGCTTTCCCGGCGCGCCCGACGAGCGTGCCGGCCCCCACCATTCCAGTCGTCCCCACTCTGAAAACAGTTTTGCATCGTAGGATTGTGATTCGAACGTGCCTTCCGCTTCAGATTCCGGGCCGACCGAGAAAACCTTCCCGGGATTCGCGGTGCAGAGAAAAAGCTTGCCTGCCGCGCCCTTCGCAATACCCGTGATCTGCCCTGCGC
The DNA here is from genome assembly GCA_963831545.1 of uncultured Acidobacteriota bacterium. GTDB lineage: Bacteria > Acidobacteriota > Terriglobia > Acidiferrales > UBA7541 > Acidiferrum. The sequence continues at coordinate 77,003 of CAWHQX010000009.1, read as the reverse complement.
CCGATTTCGCCAACTGTGCGTAAACTCCGCGACCATCGATTGCGAGCAGTGTGCCATTATTTCCGGTGCCGGCCAGCAATCGGCCATCCGCGCTGAGTCCAAGCGCATAAACGACCTCATCCCGCGAATTCCACAATTCTTCGGGCGCTGCATCCGGAGCCAATTTATAGACGCTGCTCGAAATGGCGGACGGAAAGGTCAGGAAGGACGCCAATCCCTGGCCAGAGGCCGCACCTGCGGTATTTGTAATTGTCGTCGTGCCCTGCGATGTGGCAATGACAGCGGCGGGAACGGAGGTGTTGCTCTTGGTCTTATCCCCGATTGCCGAAACGTAGATCGTTCCATTGCTTCGAACAGCCAGAGAAGTCACTTCACGTTTTGCTGTTTCATACAGAACAAACCCTTCACCCGCTGTTTCGCCCGCTTTCGTCGTAGCGCTTTTCCGGCTCACTCTCAGTACCCGCCCGTTCGGTTCGGTACCGGCCAGCAGGTTTCCGTTGCTGTCAAATCCCAGAATCTTGATGTGCGCTTCATCGCTCGAATAAAAAACCTGACCCGTCCCATCCGTACTCACGGAAAAAATCTGCCCTTTATCTCCCGTCGCGACATACAGGGTTCCGTCTGGAGCAAACGCGAGATCCCAGATGTATTTCGTTTTTGGATCAAAAAACACGGACTTCTCTCCGTTTGCCGAAACTTTGTACACCTTGCCGTCCGGAGACGTTCCCACATACATCGTGCCCTTGCTGTCGAATGCAATTACTTGCGCCAGAAGATCTGTGGTCTCAAAAACCGTCACGGGCTTACTGGTCCCCTCAAAGCGAAATACTCTTGCAGGGGATCCACCTGCGGCATAGAGCACGCCGGCATTGTCCGTCTTGAGTGACCAGAGATAGGAAGCGTCGGCGTCCGAGATCAAGGCAAACTTCGGCGCCAATTCCAGATGGCCGTCGCTCCGCAGCGCAATTCCTTTTGCCGTGCCCTTCTGAAATTCCTCATAGGTTGACTGGCGCCACCGCCGGGTGTGTTCGGCATGATTGACGAGGCTCATCCCGAGCACCCACACCAGTAAGGCACCCGCACGCAAGGCAGTTTGCCGGTGGCTTCGTTTTAATTTGTGCACAAGATTTCGCGAACGGGTGTTGGACATGAGGTTGATCACCGGATTTGCAAATTCAATGAGATTAGCCCGGTCACCGGGCCGCCCAGCGGTATCGATGCTTCGCTCGACAAGGACTCGCGCAAGACCTGCACGCTGCCGGGCGCCGGCCGACCGTCAATCACATTGATGGTACTCAGCGGCGCGTTGGGTAATTCCTTGTCATCCCACACGAGCGTCGGCGCAGGCGCAAACAATCCAACGTAGAGCCGGTCGTTTCGCCGCTCACGATTGAGCAATGCGATCAGCTGATCGAGTCCTTCCGGGCCACCCGACCCGCCAGGAATTCCCGCGAAATTAAAGCCGCGGGACGCCCGGTTGAGCCAGTCCGCATCGCTGACCAGGATGCGCAGCGTCGTACCATGCGCCACCTGATCCGGCACATGCACGGTCGTTTCTTCGATGTGAGGCGCTCCGCGATAGGGTCGCAGCATAACCCGTACCTTCACATCTTCACCTGGAAATGCGTCGCCCTTTTCAAGCCAGGCACTCTCGACGGTGTATGACTTGCGCCCTGGCTGACTCTCTACGCGCAGCGTGATGTGCTCCACATCCGGTACTTCAAAATTATTCGCAAACAGCCGACCAAATATGCCCTGAACGGCCAAGGCGATCGGCAAGCTGTCAGGCGCTCCCGAATCGGCCGGTGCAAAGGTGGTTTCAATCTGGACCGGTACGTGACCCTTCAGGCGAATCTCACCCGTCAAGTGGAGGGTTGTTCCTTCACCGTAAAGAGAATTCTGGCTGATGCCATTGAATGTGGTGATTGCCACGAGCAGTGGAGTCAATTTCGGATGATTGATAATCTCGAAGTGTAATTGTTTCGCTGCCGCACCGTTGTTGTAACTGAGGTCGAGCGGCACCATTGCAGGCGACGCTCCCAATTTTCCCGTCACTGCCGTGAGGTGATCTCCGGTAATCGTGCCGATCGGCCCGCCAACGTTCACAATCTTCGTGGATGCCAGACTCGACGACAACGTCATGACCACGCGGCTCCGTGACATGGGCATCTGGATATCACCGAGGTTCATGAATGGATGACCGCACAGAAAGACCTTGTCGCCTTCAACAGCCGTAACCGTACAAGCCGAATTGATCGAAACGTCTCCGGAGACGAGCACCATTCCAGCCATGTCTCCGGCGGCGAGTTTCTTGTCATCCGGCGCAGCCGAGGCCGTTCCTCCCTGCGTGGCAACGAACCCGTAGCTCTGCAACTGCGGCGCAAACTGCTGGACTGCTGCCGGCTGAAATCCGGAAAACACGAGTGGGGTTTCAATCCGTTCGAGTGCAGATCCACCCGGCAGGGCAGTCCGCGCCAGCGCATCGTTTGGCAAACTGAATTGCTGCGCTGCTGCCGGGCCAGAGGATTCGGTCGGAGGCCGCAAGACGTCTTCAATCGGTGTCACGCCCGCAATCGCTTCTTTCGTAAAAATGCCAAGTTTCAGTGAGAGAGCGCCAGCCAGGCGGCCCTCGAGGTAGACCGGACTGCCACTCATTCCCGCAACAACACCGGTATGCTCGACCTTCGGGCCGACCAGTTGCACCAGAATGATCGACTGCTTTGGCCCCAGGAAATTCGGCATGATCCCGACGACCTGCAGATCAAACTTCTCTACCGTGTCGCCTTCAAAAATTGTGTAGGCATATCCCTGCATCCCCGGCCGGATCTCAGACAGAGGGATAATGGCTGCCGAATCCGGCTCGGCGCCCACGAGCGCGCCGGCTCCGAACGGGACAGCCGCGGTCAAGCAAAGAATCTGCAATACTCTCTGGATTTGGCGAAGCATGGAAAGAACGGGATCCCCCGGAACGAACGACCATGATACGCGCCTGCGCAGGCCCGAGGCAATTCATCTGCTGGCACGGTAAGCCCAGGACTTTTGGCTCCCCGGTCATGGAACTGCGCTAAACTAGGCCGCCCAAGCAAAAGGAGAGAACACCATGGCTGAACCTACCAGAGAAGAATTAATGGCTCAGATTGAGGAACTGAAACAAAAAGCCGAGGGACGCAAGAAGGGAGCGCTCGAGTTTCGCGTGGGAGAAAAAGGTGGCGTCAGTGTGTACGGCCTTGGCCGCTTTCCTGTCACTCTTTATTACGAACAGTGGGTTCGTCTGCTCGATATGTCCAAGGAACTCCGGGAATTTCTTGAAGAAAACAAGCACAAGCTCAAACTGAAAGATTCCTGACCGGTTCGCGAACCTAGTCGGTGTGGTGCATCGCAAACATCTTGTCCGTCAAGCTTTCATAGGGATACACGTGCACCATCCAGCCGAAGATGACCGGTGAGAATTTTCCCCCGCCCGATCGCACTCTTCCTGGGTTTGAATGGACCCGTGCAGTCCGAACTTGCTCCAGTCCGCGGACTTCAACTGCTCCCTGGGCGGCATACACAGATTCGTGTGCAAGTGCCACGTTGCTACGCTGAGCGGCACGCGCTCGTTCAGCTGGTCCTCGGTTGCTTTTCGAGACATGGTATACATCGCTCCAACCAGCTCGTATCCGGTCGCGGTCTTCTTGTACAGCAGTGAGGTTGGCAGCGCCGGATCGAACGCGACTCTTCCCGCGATTGCATTCGCGTAGCTCGTGAAGTGGTATTCCTTTTGCGGCACGTTCGGCATAAAAATCGTGAAGCCTTCCTCGAGGGCCACGTGGTAATCCTTGTACTTCGCAATCCCTTCGCGCAATTTTGCAGCGATCTCATTTGCCCGTTCGAAGTCAGCGCTATTTGACGCGCGCGGGGCCGTCATGTACAGGTGCGCACTCGAGCCGTGCTGCATACCGGACATCTCTTCGATGGCCTGGTGTTCGGCGGCCTTGCTTTCGCCCATGTCCATTCCGGGCATCTGGCTGTGATCGGTCGCCGCAGCTTGGGTTCCCGATTGTTGAGGCTCCTGCGTTCCATCGCCCGGCAGAGTGCTGACAACGGGTGTCCGATGATTTGGTATTGCGGCGAGAAGTACGCCCACCAGAAATAGAGTTCCCATGCCGATAGAGGCCTTGGTCAATAGGTGAAGAATGGTTCGACTGCCCTTCATGCTCACTCCCGGATCGATCGCGCCGCTGGATTCGATTCCAGCTGCTCATTTAATGATACGAACGCGGCGTCATTTCTGTTTCGCCGGTCTGTCGTCAATTTCCCGTAACAAAACTGGCCTCGCGTACAGGGTTCGGTGAGGCGGAATCACCCAATTTTTGCCCGAGACCCCATCGCCCGGCCTGAAGCAGGGAAGTTTCATCCCCTCCGGACCGCAGAAACTTGCGTGCTAAACTGTTTTCAGGACTCCAACGTGAAAAAAGAGACGATCCATCCCGCAAAAGCCCTCAAAGGAGCGCTCGAACTTCCCGGCGATAAATCCATTTCACACCGCTATGCCATGATCGCGGCGCTAGCCGAGGGCACCTCCGAACTCCGCCACTTTGCCGCCGCCCGTGATTGCCACAGCACGCTCGGCTGTATGAAGTCGCTCGGCGCCGATGTCACGGTCGACAAGACTACGGTCAAAATCACCGGCCACGGTTTCGACGGTCTAAAAAGCAGTTGGCGCTCGCTTGACGCCGAAAACTCCGGCACAACCATTCGTTTACTTTCTGGAATTCTGAGCGGTCAGGAATTTTCAACGAAGATCACAGGCGATGACTCCCTTCAAAAACGGCCGATGAAGCGCGTTGTTTCTCCGCTCTATCAGATGGGTGCCGAGATTCGTGCCAGGGAGGATAATTTTCCGCCACTTGAAATTCACGGCAGGAAGCTTCGCGCCATCCACTATGAAATGCCCATGGCGAGTGCCCAGGTGAAATCCGCAGTGCTGCTCGCAGGGCTTTTTGCCGAGGGCGATACCAGCGTTACCGAGCCAGCCGTTACCCGCGATCACACGGAGCTGGCTCTGGCCGAGTTTGGCGCCCAGATCGAGAAGCGCGGCCGTACGACGACGGTTCGCGGCACGGCAGAGGGCCATCACCGGGCAAATCTCGAGCCTCGCTCGCTCGACGTCCCGGGTGATCTCTCTTCCGCTGTGTTTTTTATTGCGGCCGCTTCAATGCTGCCCGAATCGAATCTCTTCATCGCCGGTGTCGGCCTGAACCCGACGCGCACGGCCATCCTCGATTTCTTCCAGTCCATGGGAGCGGCCATTTCTGTTGTCAATCTGCAAGCCACGCACGGGGAAGTGATCGGCGATATTGCGGTCAAGGGTGCGAATCTCAAGGGTGGACTCGTCTCTGGAGATCTGGTTCCACTTCTGATTGATGAACTGCCGATGCTTGCCGCTCTTGCGCCGTTCACCGAAGAGGGAATTGAGATTCGTGATGCTGGCGAGCTCCGCGTCAAGGAAAGTGACCGCATCAGAGCTCTCGCGCAGAATCTGGCGCGGATGGGTGCAACGGTTGAAGAGCGTCCTGATGGATTGCTCGTCAGAGGACAGAAGGCGGGCAAACTGCACGGCGCAGAGATCGAACCACACGGGGATCATCGCATCGCCATGGCCTTTGCCGTTGCAGGCCTTTCCGCTACCGGCCAAACCACGATCCGCGATGCTGACTGCGTCGGTGTCTCCTATCCCTCGTTTTTCAATGAACTTCGCCGCCTCACTACCGGATAACCGATCCTTCAAACGCTCCCTCAGAAGGCATTCCCGACCCCACGACCTGTGTCCCCCGTCATAGACCCCTGTAGTTCTCCGCAGGTAACATGATCCAAGGTGCGCTCCAACCTGAAGCAGCCGTTCTTCAGTAAGGAGAATCTATGATGTCGCACCGTCCGCTTTTCCTCTTGGCAGCCGTTTCCGTCCTGCTGTTCGCGTGTTCTAGTTCCACGACAACGTCCGAGACCACTCCGATCGTCGACGCCAGAAATAGTTTCGCCTCTTCGGATTTCAGTGCCGCTCTCCGCAATCTCGACAAGGCCATCAAGACCGCTCCGGACGATGCCACTCGCGAGCAAGCCATCGTTCTGCGTACCGCTCTGGTTACCGCGCTCGCCGATGCGAACAAACAAATGGCCGAAGCCTATTATATTGGGGCAAAACAGCCTGTCGCCCAATCGCACAGCGGTCCTTTCTATGAGAAACGCTCCGACTATTACAAGACGGCACAGGGATATTTGATGGACGCCATGCAGTCGGTCATGGACCAGCGCGCGAAGCTAACCAACACCCCGATGGTCGTCGAAGTCAGCTTTCCGGGCTTCACAGGGAACAATCCGGGCCTTGTTAAAATCAAAAACGGTCAATTGGTTTCTGATGCCGAGGGCCTTGGGTCCGAACTTCAAGCTGACCGCAATGCCTTTGCGATCGTGCTATCAGAAATCGCCGGAGCCGGTCAGGACCCAAATAAGGGGCAACAACTCTATACCTCGGGAAAAGTCACGGTAGACCCCAGGGTCTACATCATTGAACTCAGCAACAGCTTCCTGCAGAGCGGCGCCATGTTTGAATATCGAGGGCTGAACGCGCCCGACCGTCTGGCTACCGTTAACCAGGTTGTTCGCGCCAATCTCGACATCGCCCAGAAGCTTCTTGACGCCAAGCCCGATAAAGAGCTTGAAGCCCGGCTGAAGACTCTGCAACTCGACTGTACCAAGGCCCTCAGCGCGAAGAAATAAGGACGACGTATCGTCGATCGACAGAGCAGGACACAGCGAGCCCGTGTATCCCGGGCTCTGCTCCTACTGCACCCACACTCTTTCCGATCACGCAGGCCCTGCAATTTCGAGTCTCGCCTGGCCAAGAAATTGAATTCAACGAATGAATTCTTTGCGTAACCATTCTTTAGGGGTCCCTGTATATTCACGAGATCCGGGACGCTGAACCCCCCTTAAAGGAGTCCGTCATGCCGAATCAAACAAGGAAAATCTGGACAATCATGGCGATCGTCGGGACGCTTGGAGCAGGTGCGATGCTTCTCGACGCCGCTCCACCAAAAGATTCTTTCCCGAAGCCGCAGGATAGGCTTTCACTTGGTGAGGACGAGGTCAAACGATTACTCGTCATTATGGGGCCCGACCGAACAGGCAAAGTCTCAAAGGCTGAATATATGAAGTTTATGGAAGCCGAATTCGAGAGACTCGACAAGACCAAGAGCGGCGCACTGGACGTGAGGGACCTGGCTCAGCCGACGATTACCGCAAGTCGCTTCGTCGGCAAGTAATCTCTTTGTCGCGCGGTAGTCCGCGTCGAATGTTCAAACACGGCGGATGCGTCCCGCTATCTACTGAGCGGCCGGCGGCTTTGGAGGGTGCTCGGCTCGTTCCTTTTTCTTTTCTTCAATTTGCTTCGGGGAAGGAGGGTAGCTGTTAAATCCCTTCGGAATCTCTCCGAGCACTTTTCCCCAAATACTGTCCTCGTCAACAATCTTGTCTACGATGTAGAGCCGCCAGGCTAGTTCCTTGCGCTTGAGATCGATCAGGTCGATCACCAGCATGCCGTCGAGGCTGCTTTCCGCCTGCATCAGGTCGAAGTCATACGCCCAGTAGTAAGCCATGAAGCCGCCCAGCTGGTCCCATGCCCCGAGCCCCCCAGTGACAATCTTCGATTGGCTGTTGGCAGAGTAACGGACCACAAGATCGGGCCGCTGGTCGGGTTGCACCTCCGTCAGTCCGCGAGCAACGAGCGCTTTTGCAACTTCGGAGTGAACGTCGTTCTTGATCCGGTCCGGATTGAGCGGCCGGAATTCCAGCATCTGCGCCCCGCCAATGTAAGCGAACGTTTTGAATTTTGAAAAATCCAGAGTGGGGTCGAAATCAACCTTCGATTTCGAAAAGGCCAGCGGTGCCAGCGCGGCTAGCAGCAAAAGGACGGAAGCTAGCCCGGCGGCCTTGTAGAAGGTAGAAAAACTCGTTCCATCGTTCGGTTGTTTCAAGTGACCTGCTCCCTGAATTGATTCGAAATTGTCCGTCCCGAAGTCTGCTGATGAGTCTACACCAATGTGCCGCTTTTTCCTCGCCCGACAGGAAAAGGGCACGCCGTTCCGTGCCAGGCGCAGGCCTCGACCGGTCACACGGCGAGGTGACCGCCCCTATAGTCCGAAGTATAACCATCGTGCACCATGATTCCATGCAACCACCAGTCTTCCCGGTTGTGCGTTGGAGTGCTCGCGTTCTCACCCTTCTCGTCACCGCCGTTTTTCTCGCCCTCGTGACAGGTGAACCGCTCGAATCCCTTCGTGCGATCCACTTGCGGGAATGGATTGGATTGACCTTTTTGTTGGTTGCCGTGGTGATGATGTTGCTGGCGTGGGAATGGGAATTTCCCTTTGCGCTCATTTCACTCTTTGCACTGGCTGGCTTCACCGTAGCGGCGGAAATCGAGAGCTACATCGTCGTCGTAATGCTCGCCCTCCCCAATCTTCTCTACCTTCTTGACTGGAAACTTCGACGCGCAACACCGTCCCGTATCTCGAGTGTGGGTTGAGCTCGCGCCCACTGACTGCCATAGACACCATCAAAAAAACACAGGGCGCAGCGGGAATGAGCTGCGCCCTGTGCGCTGACGGAGATGCGCTACGATTTAAGGCCGGGTGACGGTTGTGGTGCGGCCACGAACGACCAGGTGATACAGGAACAGAACGACAACAGCTCCGACGACGGCAACCAGCAGGCTATACAAATTCAGGCCGGTCACACCAGAATGGCCAAAGGTGTTGAACAGCCATCCGCCCAACACTGCACCGATGACTCCGAGCACGATATCCATCAGAACGCCTTCACCGCTCTTGTTCACCAACATGCTCCCTATCCAACCCGCAATCAGCCCAAGCACAATCCAAGCAAGAAATGACATGGTTTCCTCCTCCGAGTCGCCTTCCGCAAAAAGGCTATTGGCCAGATGAACTAGACCAAGGGCATTCTGCCTTTGTCTGGGGTTTCGGGATATCCACTAATCAGTGGGGAGATCAGATAATTTTGCGGTATTTCCCCCGATCGCGAGTTCGGACGAAATCTGGCAGTTCTCTTTGCTCTAAAAAGACGAAGCCTCGAGCTAAATCCGGACGGTTCCACGGTTTCGGGGTCTCCGCGGGTTCGGTGCGGGTTGCCTAGCAACTAGAAAGGGCAGACGGTTACACAGCCCAGCGTAGGACCGGTTTTGCGCGGCACCCGCGGCACAGATACGTCGCGTTATGGCTGCTCTTGCCCCATTCAGCTCGGCACACAGCCGCACATGAAGCGAGCAATGCTGCGGTCTACTGTTCGGTTGCCGGCGGAATCGGCGCTGCCGGGGGATGGGCGAGCGATTTCGGATTTGGGGCTGGCGGAGCCGGCACCATGGGTGCCACATTCGTCGACGTCCTGCTCAGCCCGATATTTCCATAACTCGTCTTCAGAGAGATTTTTGGTCCACGTCCTGAACCATACTTCCCAACCAGTTGCGAATCTCCTGAGCTCGTCTTGGCCGGCGACAGACTCGAAAATTCCGAATCAATATCGCAATCATGGCAATTCGCCTCGATATCGAAGCTCGAGCTTCCGGGCAGCGACAACGAGATTTCCGAGGACGAATTTGTGATGGTCACATCATCCTTCGGCGCAGAAGAGAATCGCACCGTAACGTTTGCATTCCGGTTGTCGATATTGACCTTTCCGCCCGGATTCTCGACCGTCACTTCCGTGTCACGGGTCCGGGCGCTGAGATTTCCAGGTGCATCGACGATATCCAGATTTCCTGATCCGGCCTCAAGGTGTCCGGAAAGGGAACTGAGCGTCAGATCGGTCTTTACGGTGATGAGTCGCACGCCCTTTGTTACCTTATCGGCGCGTACGGGCCCGTAAAAATCTCCGTCGAGTGTAAAGCTTCCGCTGGCGTTGATGACGTCGACGGCCCCGCCCTTGCCGGTTACCTTCACGTTGCCTGTGGTATCGGAAACCTTCACGTCGCCTTTACGAGTCTCTACCGACACATCTCCCGTCGTGCTGCGAATCTCCACGTCACCGTTCTGATCCGTCACGGCGATATCAGAATCCTGATCGGAGATGGAGACATCGCCGCGCCCCGTTTTAACGGTTACGGCTGATTTCTTCGGTATATCGATTTCCAGATCAACATCGATCCGCGAATCGGACAGATCATAGCCGTCAGGGTGAATCTCGTAGGCATCGCCATTCTTTACCACGACCACCTTGACGGGCTTGGCAATCCGGTTTGCTTCCGTCTCGCTCCACGTGCGAACGCTTTTCTTGGCCACGACTCGCAATTCCTGGCCATCGGCGGCACGCAAGGTAACATCGCCGCGTCCCACATTGATATTGACACGCGCTCCGACGGGAATGGTCTGGGCGGGCACATCGATATCGTCGAACGAGTAGTTGTCACCCTGAATATCGATTCCCAGATTGTCGCCGACAACCTTCTTGCCATAATCCACGGCAACCACCAGTGCCAGCAGCGCAAACATTCCAAAGACCAGCAGAACTTCGCCGCCCGTGATGGCACCACCGCCTCCACCGAGTCTTCGGCCCACCGTCCGCTCATACAACTTGATGACACCCCAGAAAATGATGATGAGGGGCCACCAATGTTTGAAGAATTCGCCGAGATCCAGATGACCGTAGTTACGCAATAAAACCAGAATGCCCACGGTAAGGAGTACTAATCCTGAGAATAGACCGCTGCTACGAGACTGGGTGTTCGCCATAGCGTCTATCGACCTTGCGCCGAATAGGGAGTTTGTGAAGGGATGACCGGAGCTCCGGGTTCGACAGGTGGCGGTGGAATCGTGCCGGGAAGGACCGGTTCAACGTGACCGTCACGCGGCGCGAGTGCGGAAGCCACGTGGAACGCACCGATCACGACGAGGATCACTGGCCAGGTATTTCCGAACCAGAATCGTCCGCCCTGCAGCTGGTGCAGTAAAAACAGGATTCCGATCGTGATGACAATTGCAGGACCAGTCAGATTCCGTATGGTGCAGCTCTGGCAATGGCAGCGGGATTGTGCGCTCATAGTGCTTCTCCTTTACCTTTGCACGCGATTTCTCAGCATCAGGATACCGACGCCGATGAGTACCAGCGGCCAAAAGATTTGCCGTACCCGGAAATAATCAAAGAACCCGAAATTGTTTAAGAGGAAGAGTGCACCTGCGCCGATCAACAGGATTGGTCCTGTGGCGCGATTTCCCGTCCACGTCTGGAAAGGGTCAGAAACCGGTCGCCCGGTCTGCTTTGCCTTCGCAGTGCGCAGCGCATCGACCGCCATATAGAAGATAAATCCGATGAGCGCCAGTACCCAGAATCCTGTCAGGTTGTCGCCAAATACACCGGTAATCCCGACGATGATTGCACCGAAGATCAGAACGTGAATGATGGCCTTGTTATACTCCCCGTTGTAAACCGCTCCTAATCCCGGAATCAACCCCAAGAGGAAGGCAACTGCAGCGTGACTTTCGGGTCTCGGCCGGGCGACACCGACGGGAACCGTTGAAGCTGCTCCCAACGGAGTATCTATGCCTGGGCTGACAACTGCCGGTTGCGTTGCGGGTATGCCAATCACGCGCGCCAGGCAGTCCTCGCAATACAGCACATCTCTTACAGGACGCACGCATTCCGGGCACATCGGCTTGCCGCAGTTCCGGCAAAACCCGGTGGCATCCACCTCAGGATGTACCGCGCATTTCATCGAAGGCTCCTCTCATAGAAAACGGGACACTCGGCGGCCAGAACTTCGAGCGCATGGGCGACATCGTTCGCCCGGTTTTGCTGCCGGGGCTGCGCGGGCTGTTGCTCATCGGTCTGACCTGGATTCTTGTCAGGCACAGTCTTTGGAAGCGACTGCTCCGGAGTTGTCTGCAAATCGTTCTGATCCGAACGCAGACGGGATTGAATCTCGTAGACCACGCGGAGATCGCTCACGTACTTTACTGTCCTGGCGTATCCGATATGCATTTTCCGGTTCGCATTCATCGCCACAGTGGCTGGTCGCAGGTCCGACAGTTTTGGTTTATTGAACGAGAACCCGGAAGCTCCGATGAGGATCACAAACGTTGCCATCACACTGGCTGCACCATAGCCCAGCTTCGGGGTCAGGAGATTGCCCAGAGAATTCTTGAACGCTTGCCAGCCCGAAATCGTTTCTCTTGGCCCAAGAGTCTTATCGAGAATCGCATAGACGAGCCGCGGAGGTGGTTCCACCTGTTTCATGCGATGCATCTCTGAAACAAGTTGTGTCACGCTGGCGAGCAACGGAGCGCACTGCGCACACTTCATCACGTGCGCTTCGAATTCCGCGCGTTCCGGGACTTGTAACAAGCCGTCGAGATAATCTACCAACCGTTCTTCTATTTGATCGCATGTCCAGGTCATGACAAACTCCGTGCCGACTTCCCAAATTGTTCCATCTCTTCTACCGCAGCCATCACCGCTTTTCCAACATTTCCTTTTCTTCGTGTCGTGGTTTTCATGATGGCGGCCCCACTCCCATTTGCTGCAAAATCCGTGCCAGCTCGATTCGTCCGCGGTTAATTCGCGATTTTACCGTTCCTTCCGGTACCGCCAGCGTCTGCTGAATTTCGGCGTAATCCAGTTGCTGCAGGTCCCGCAGGATCACTGCTTCCCGCAATTCGGGTGACAGTTTGGTCAGAGCGGTCTGCACCTGGGCACTGAGCTCGCGGAGCAAGGCCTGTTCGTCCGGGCGTCGTCCCGATGACTCCTTGTTCTCGACGACCGGCATCGCATCGTCGAGCGAATCGGTAATCCGGTCCCGTTTCGTCCGGCGGTAATGGTCGATGAGCAGGTTCCGCGTAACACTGGTCATCCAGGTTGCAAATCCACCGTGTGCCGAACGGTAACTTCCAAGCGTCCGGTACACCCGCAGAAACACTTCCTGCGACAGGTCCTCTGCTTCTGTGCCATTGCCGGTGAACCGGTAGCACAGATTGAAGATCCGGCGCGTGTGCCGACGCACCAGTTCCTCCCAGGCTGAGCCATCTCCCTGGAGGCATTGCTGGACCAGTTGGGCATCCTGCTCCAAACTGCTTAGCCCCGATTTCCATGAGCCTGCTCTGACGGGACTTGCGGTTGCAGTGCATAGCCCGTCAAACAGTAGAACGCAAAATGTGGCAAAAATGTTCCCTTCGCACGTTCTCGATCGTCTGAGCCGGTTTCCCGCATCTTACTCACACGGTTAGCCCGTTACAAGATATTGCATCCAAAAACTTTAGCCTGTCTCTTGACGGGACGCCCTTTAGCCCCTTACGCTGCCTTTACATGTCACCAAAGTCGAGAAAATGGTTGATTCTGGGTCTCCTTGTGGTCGTTCTGGCCTTCGTCCTCCACCATTTCCATGTCATCGATCACGTGCGGCAGTTCAGCGCGGCCAAGCTCTGGGACGCGATACGGGGAGCCAACTACTGGCTTTTGCTGCTCTCGATCATCACGATCTATACCTGCTACGCCGTCCGAGCCCTGCGTTGGCAGAAGTTTCAGGCCCACGTCGGGCAGGCGCACTTCTGGCACATCTACGCCATGAACCTGGCCGGATTTAGTGCGCTGTTCCTGCTGGGTCGCGCCGCGGAACCCGTCCGTCCTCTGCTCATCTCGAGGAGAGACAAGCTTCCCCTTGCCGACACCTTTGGCATTTATGCGCTCGAGCGCATTCTCGACGCCGCGTGCACGGCGGTTCTCGCTGCCACGGGCCTTCTGGTGTTTGAATCCTCGGGCCATCTCGCAGCGAACGGAAACGCCGGCATTTTTGAAAAAGCGGCCCGGACCGCCGGCACTTTTTTTTCAATCGGCGCAATTGTCGCCATTTCCGGCCTCATCTACCTGCGTTTTCACGGACACTCCGTGCTCGAGCGCAAATCGCAACACTGGCTCGCCCAGCACGGATGGAAGGCATCGCTCGCCCGCATCCTGCTCGGTTTCTCGCGTGGTGTGCAAACGATCCGCAGCTGGGGCGATCTCGCCGCTGCCATTGTGCTGTCCTTCTTTCATTGGGGCCTTGTGGTGCTGACCTACTATCTGATCATCCATGCGTTTGGCGGGCGCCTTGGCACACTCTCCTTCGCTGATTCGATGCTCGTGCTGGTTTTCACCATGGTTGGCTCGGCTGTGCAGCTTCCCGGCGTCGGTGGAGGCGCGCAAGCGCTCTGCATCATTGCATTCACCCGATTGTATGGAGTAGAACAGGAAACGGCTGTTGCGGCAGCGCTCGTGATCTGGCTCATCACGTTTGCATCGTGCTGTGTTGCTGGCGTTCCCATCCTATTTCGGGAAGGCTGGTCGCTTGGCGAGTTGCGAAAGATGAGATCGCACGAAGACGAAGAGATTGACGCGGAAATGGCCGCAGAAATTCCTGCGGCGCTCCCGGGAGAAATCAAAGAGTGAAGTGTCCTTTTTGCGCGAATCTGGATGACAAGGTAATCGATTCTCGGGAAGGCCGGACGGGAGACACGATTCGTCGGCGTCGCGAATGCCTCAAATGCAGCCGGCGCTTCACCACCTACGAGCGCATCGACGAAATTCCGTACATGGTGATCAAGAAAGACGGCCGTCGCGAACGCTTCGAGCGCCAGAAAATCCTGCAGGGATTATTGAAGGCATGCGAAAAGCGGCCGGTCCCGACGCCCAAGCTAGAAGCCATCGTCGATGAAATCGAAGGGGTCGTCCACGAAGCCACCGAACGGGAGCTGACCACGACTGAAATCGGCGAGATGATCATGCATCGTCTGAAGAAGCTCGACAAAGTGGCCTACGTCCGTTTCGCGAGCGTCTATATGGACTTTAAAGATGTCCAGGAATTCATGTCCGAACTGAAGAATCTGCTGAAAGACCGCGCCATAAAAAAATAGCCGGATGGAGCAGATCCCACCTTCAAACGCTGCAGGGGACTTTTCTCGCTGAGGCGACGCCTACCAGATTCGTACCCGGTCGGCAGGTGAAAGATACAACGTCTCACCCGGCTTGACCGAAAATGCGTCATACCACGCATCAATATTCCTGACGGTTGCTGCGCGATATTGTGCCGGTGCATGTCCGTCGGTCAGCACTTGCTGCCTGAGCGCGGCTTCTCGCGCCTTTGATCCCCAGTTCTGACCGTAGGCGATAAAAAACTGCTGATCACCACTGAACCCGTCCTGCGCAGGAGCGGCTTTACCGCCCAGGGTTGCCCGGTAGGCATCGTAGGAGGCCGCAACTCCGGCAACGTCGGCGATATTCTCGGCGAGTGTCTGTTTGCCGTTGACCGCCAGATCCGGAAACGGCTTGTAGGCATCGTATTGCGCCGCGAGCCGAGCGGTCTCTTCCTCAAAGTGCTTCAGGTCTGACGGTGTCCACCAGTCGCGAACTCTTCCTTTTGAATCAAACGCGCTTCCTTCGGTATCAAACGTGTGACTGATTTCGTGACCGATCACCGTCCCGATCGCGCCGTAATTCGCTGCGTCCGGCGCCAGGGGATCAAAAAAGGGCGGTTGCAGAATCGCCGCCGGAAAACTCAGCGCATTCTGCAGGGGCAGATTCACGGCATTGACTGTCTGCGGTTCCATGGTCCACTTCTTGCGGTCGACGGTCTGGCCGAGCAGCGCGATATTGTCCTGGTAGTCGAGCAATCGGCCCCGCCATACATTGCCGAAAATATCGTCAACCCGTACGTCATACTTCGCATAATCGCGCCACGTTTCCGGATATCCGATGCCGATGTAGAGGGTCGTCAGCTTTGCTTTTGCTTCCGCCTTGGTTGCCGGATCCATCCAGCTCAAGGCATCGATCCGTTTCCGAAAGGCCACCACGATGTTGGCTACCATCGCTTCCGCGTGGGCCTTCGCTTCTGGCGGGAAATATCTTTGCGCGTAAATCTGGCCGACCGCATCGCCCAGGAAACCGTTGACGATCTGGACTCCGCGCTGCCACCTGGGGCGCTGCTCTTGTGCTCCGGTCAGGGATTTTCCAAAAAAAGCGAACCGTTCGTCGGCGAATGCTTTTGGCAGTAACCCCGCCATCGCTTCGATTTCGTGATACGCGAGCCAGTCCTTCCAGGTCTCAAGCGGTTTTGATTCGACGAGCGCGGACTCGCCGGTAAACGCACTGGGCTGCCAGACAATAAATGTTGCCTGTTTCGTCAGCCCGGAGGCGCGAAAGTATTCTGCCCAGTCAAGTCCTGGAGCTTTGGTCGCAAAATCTGCTTGCGACCAGGTATTGTTCGCTTTCTTGATCTCGTCATTTTCTGACAGCGTCCAGTGCTTTTCCGCGATCGAGCGTTCGAGTTCGACAATTTTCCTTGCTCGCTCATCGGCCTCGGCAAAGCCGGCCAGTTTCAGCATTGCTGCCACGTGCGACAGATAGTCGGCGCGAATCGTTTTCATCCGGTCACTGTCGTGGAGATAATATTCCTGATCTGGCAACTCAAGGCCTCCCTGTAAGAGGTAGGCAGTGTAATGCTCGGAATCGTTAAACCCGGGGGCGACCCACAACCCGAACAGATTGGGGGTATGGAAGTTCGTGTTATTCAATGCATCGACGTCGGACCTCAGGCTTTTCCCCAAGGCTGCCGCCAGTTCGTGTTTGTCTTTAATGGCCGCGATGGCATCGAGATGAGGCTTCAGTGGCGATAATCCCTTCGCCTCGATGCCGGCTTCATCCAGATACGAGTTGTAGAGATCGGCAATCTTGCGGGCGTTCGTTCCCGCAGCAGCGTTCGCTTTTGCCGCTTCTTCAATTAACGCTTCGGTCCGCTTGTTGCTTTCGGAATCAAGTGCCGTGAAAACCCCGATGGCTGCTCGGTCCGGCGGAATCTCGGTTCGCTTGATCCACTCGCCATTGGTGTACAGGTAGAAATCGTCGCCCGGCTTGATCGAGCGGTCCATATTCGCTACCGCGATGCCGTGGTTACCGCCGGGGGCCTTCTGCGCGTTTGCGGAGGAAACGGCAAAGGTCAGCGCGAAAACTCCAGCCGAGCCGAGAGCAATCTTTAAAACTTGATGGGATACGCTCATTGGTAGGAACTCTCCGGGGCTGCTGCCATCTCTTTTGCAGCGAGCCAGTTCATCTGGGACGCACAAATCCTAACATGTTCCGAACTCCGGGCCTTGTGACCGCACGGAAGCTTTTTTCCATATTGGCTTCGGGCTCCGGAGGAGCCCTCGAACCTGCGGCAGGCCCGTCCTGCTCCTCAGAAAACGACTTTTGCCTGATAATTGTCTTACACTTTGCAGATAGCCTCTGAACTCGCTTTAGGAGAATCATGCAACTCCTCGGAAAACTAGCCGCGCTGACCCTGATTGCTGCAGTTGTTGTGTTCGCCCAGAAGACCTACACACCCAAAATTGATCCGCAGAAGATCCGTGAAACCGTCCAGTTTCTCTCAAGCGACGAACTTGAAGGCCGCGGCACGGGCCAAAAGGGCGGAGACGCGGCCGCCGACTGGATCGCCTCGCAATTCAAGAGCTACGGACTCGAGCCTGCGGGTGACGCTGGAAGCTATTTCCAGCAAGTACCCATGGTCGGGGTAAAGACCCTACCTGCGACCACATTTACGCTTGTTCCCGACAAGGGTTCGCCCGTCGAATTGAGGGATTTCGATGACTATGTGACGAGCAATGAGGCGCAAACTCCGGTCGCCGAAATCGACGCGCCGATCGTTTTTGTCGGCTTTGGGATCAATGCTCCTGAAGAAAAGTGGAACGACTACAAGGGCTATGATCTCAAGGGAAAGGTAGCGCTTCTCTTTGTGGCCGAACCGGAATCGGACGATCCTCATTTTTTCAAGGGCAAGGCGCTCACCTACAACGGCCGCTGGACCTACAAGTTCGAGGAAACGGCGCGGCAAGGTGCCGTCGCGACACTGATCATTCATCGCGTCGATCTTGCCAGTTATGGCTGGGACGTTGTGCGGAACTCTTGGAGTGGCGAACGCTCCTACCTGAAACGGGATGGTACGCCAAAACTTGAGGCCGCTTCCTGGATTCAGCTTGATGCCGCAAAGAAACTGGTCGCACTTGCCGGTCTCAATCTGGACAAGCTGTATCAGCAATCCCAGTCCCGCGAATTTAAGCCCATTGAGCTTCGGGTCAAGCTCAAAGCCCATATCGTGAGCGAAATCCGTCCATTCTCTTCCCGGAATGTTGTCGCGAAGGTGGAAGGCAGCGATCCTCGGAGGAAGAGCCAGGGAATTCTCTACACCGCTCACTACGACCATTTCGGGATCGATCCGACGCGCCCGAAGGGCGACAACATCTATCACGGTGCCATAGACAACGGGACCGGTTGCGGCATTCTGCTCGAACTGGGGCGAGTCTGGGCTGGAGCGAAGCCCGCGCCCCCGCGAACAATTTTCTTCGCCGCGGTCACCGGGGAAGAGCAGGGCTTGCTCGGTTCCGAATATTTCGGCAAGCATCCGCCCATTCCCGCATCGAATCTGTCCCTTGATTTGAACTTCGACGCGCTCGCGCCCATCGGTGACCCGGAAGAAGTAGAGGTCAGCGGTGCAGAGAGGACGACGTTCTATCCCGAAGTACAGAGGATTGCCGAACAGTACGGCTTGGCCATCAAAGCGGACACACATCCTGAAGCAGGACATTACTACCGGTCGGACCACTTCAGTCTTTCTCGCGTTGGCATTCCTTCGTTTTCCATCAGTGAGGGAATGAAATTTGCCGGCCACGACATTGCCTGGGGTGAAGCCCAAGCCAAAGACTATGTCCAAAACAACTACCACAAGCCCAGCGACGAATTTCATCCTGGCTGGGATTTTCAGGGCCTCGCCAAGATGGCCAGTTTTGGGTACGAACTGGGACTTGCCGCTGCCGAGCGACCCGAATTAGTCGAGTGGCTGCCGGGAGACGAATTTGAACGAGCTCGCAAAAAGGCATCGCTTGAGGCCGACGGAAAACTCCTAGCGCAACATACGTCTGACTGATTCTGAGCTTCGACCCATGCGAAATTACCTTACCGAGGCCAGACACCGGCAGTAAACGACTTGATCGTCAGAAAGCCCAGTCGATCGTATAAATGGACTGCCGTACGATTCTCTGACGTAACGGTCAGCGTGAGTTCGTTGTAATTCATCGCGCGCAATGCTTCGGCGGAACTCTGCATCAAGGTTCGGCCGAGCCCATGACCCTGGAATCCCGGTTGCACACAAAGCTGTGTGGTGTGGCCGACTCCGGGAGACACCTCGCTCGTGAGTGTCGCGCCTACCAATTCATCGCTGCCCGGATGACGAATCACAAACGAGGCGGATGGCAGAAATTGCCCGCAGCCGGGAAGCAGCACAATATTCTTCAGGAAGCGCAGGGCTCCGTGACGGGTGCGGTATTGATCGTTGATCTCGCCATCGATGTGATCTGCATAGGCCAGATAAATCAGTTTCGCGCATGGCTCAAAGTAGCGCTCATGCCAGCGTTCGAGCCGGAAACCTGAATTCAGGCTCGGTGTTTCCGGCATTTTGCCATGCAAATCGAGGAGCATGAACTGGCGGGTGTACAGTGCAAAGCCCTGTTCGCGGAGAGCGGCATCAACAGGGCCGCCAAACGGCATGAGTTGTGCTTCGATCCGTTGCAGTTGCGGCAAAGCGCGCATCGAAAACAGCATCTCTTCGAGCAGCCGCCGGCCGATTGGTTCCTGTTCAACGCGCGGCGAAACGTACAACCCGCCGATCAGGCCCTTCAGCTCCTCGAGCACGTAGAAACAATAACCGACCGCCACTCCCTTGCCGTCGATCGCCACGCAGCCCGACAAGGCATGTGCATCGAGAAATCGTTTGATCAGGTCGAGCGCGCTCCGGTAGTCCCAGTGCAGTTCCTCGCGCCAATGACGCGCCTCTTCAAGCAGCAGAGGCTCGATATGTCGGACAGTCGTCTGTCGAAGGTCGATAATGTTCATCGGAAGAGATGGTTGCGCCCCTGGGCGCATGTCCATCATATCCGATTCGGCCAACCGACCGCCAAATGCGACCGTTTGCTCGATACGAATGAAGCACATAGCCCAGAAAAGGCAAAAGAGAGGTTGCGAAGTGCGTGTTACGATTCAAAGAGATTAACAGCGAAACCTAGGAGAAAGCAGAAAGTTGCAGCCTTGCTGGCTGAACGAACCGAGCCATGTCGATCCTGTTTGAGTTGCGCTATCCCACGCGGTGGTATACCAAACTGTTGACCATCATTCTGGCATTGGTGTTTTTCACGGTGCTGGCGACGGCGGTCATTTCGGGGGTACTGGTCTACTGGATTGTGAAGCCGCAGCGCACCAGTTCTGAAATCAGCATGGCCAGTTTCCCGGGGCGTCCCGACGAAGTTGACTTTACCGTCAGTGGGCTCGGCGACCGGAAGGGCTGGTTTTTCCCCGGTCTACGCGGGGCGCCGACGATCTTGCTTTGCCATGGGTATCAATCGAGCCGCGGTGAGCTGCTGACGCTCGTTTCCGCCTTGCAGGATCACCAATACAACGTCTTTGTCTTTGATTTCGCAGCGCACGGGGCAAATGCCGGAATTACGACCTTCGGTTATCGCGAAGCGGATGAGGTTCGCTCGGCGATCGATACGATTGCCAGGCGCAGCGACGTTGACCCGACGCGATTTGGCTTGTGGGGATATAACCTAGGCGCCTATGCCGCTTTGCGGGAGGCGGAAAAAGATCCTCGGGTGCGTGCTATCGTGCTCGACTCGGTGTACGACTATCCGAAACAGATGGTAAAGATTGGCGTTGAGAAAACCGGCGTCGGCGGATTCCCCTTGATGGTGAAGTCGGCGGAAACAGGTTTCGAGTGGCTGAATTACGGCTACAAGGATGATGCGCCGCTGTCTTCGAAGCTGAAGGGCGTGAATGGCGTTCCCATCCTGTTTATTGAAGCGGCTGACGATCCGGAGCTTTCTTCAATCACCCGCGAGATGTTCCTCAAAGCGTCTGACCCGCGCGAACAGCAAATCATCGCTCACGGAAATTTCGTGAACCTGCCGGACGAAGAGAAAAGAACCTACGAGAACCTGGTCGTGAGCTTCTTCCTAACGAAGTTACCTGTTACCGCGATCAACCCTGTCGCTGCTCCGGCCAAACCCGCCAAGTGATTCTTCGTTGCGGCACGGAACGACTGCGGGATAGAGCGCATAGGTCGCGCATCTGAATCCCTGCTGCATTGCTTCCTGCCTTTTTTCCCTGCTGACAAACAGCCATTCCGGTTTTAGCTCCCCTGGCTGCCAGGGTAGAAGCTCCCGATTGAAATAAAAGCTCAACTGATACAAGTACTCCCTGTCCAGTTGCCAAACAGAGGCCCGATCTGCCGAAAAATCGGGCCAGATGTGTTTCACGTCGATGCTGGCCTCGCGCGCAGAAATGCCTGGATCGAGATAGACGAGGAAACGATCGATTTCATTCACGAGCAATAGAGTCGTCAGGACGATCGCGACGAGCGAAACGGTGTACTGCCGCCCCAGACCAACGATTGCGATGACGATCCCTCCAACGACAGCAATGAGCCAGATCCGTGTTGTTCCGCACAGCGGACTCACGCATTGCATCGCCGGAATTCGCCAGGCGTAGTGATGAAGACCCAGCCCCAGTAAAGAGAAGCCAATGCCAGAGCCAGCGAGAAGCCAGCGAGTGTACGATTTCCTTTCGCGCACGAGACTCGCGGCATACCAGGCGACAAGGAACAGAAGAGCGGGAACGGCGGGCAAGATATACCCGGGCAGCTTCGATTTTGAAACAGAGAAAAAGACCAGAGTCGAAAGCGGCCAGAGGAGGAAAAAGAGAAGCGTGTGATCGCAGGACAGTCGACGCCCGCAGGATCGTATGGCGTGGCCCAGCCCGCACACCAGGAGAATTGTCCAGGGAAATACGGCGAGCAAAAGGATGGGGAGATAAAACCAGAATGGCTGGATGTGCTGGAACTCGGGAGTAAGGAATCGTTTGAAATTGTGTTCGATGATGAAGACGCGGAGGAAATCGGGGTTACGAACGGCGCACAGGATGTACCAGGGGAGTGCAGTCGCCGCGAAACTGGCGATGGCTACTGGATGAAGGCAGCGCAGAGCGTCCCGCCACCGTCCCGAAACGGCGGCCCAAAGAAAGACCGTTGCGCCTGAAAGGATGATCGCTGCCGGGCCTTTACTGAGAACCGCCAAGCCCAGAAATAAACCGAAGAGCAAGAGCGAGGCCAGTGGTGTACGCGGCAAAATCCCGGAATCGTCGTTCTGCAGGAGTCCGATGACCGAAGCGGCCGAGACCATGGCGACGGCGAGGGTGCCCGAAAAAAGCATGTCGGTCGCCGCGGCGTGCGAGAAGCCGATCATGGCGACCGTCGTCGGCATGATCAGCAGGAGCCAGCGCGCCGTGTCAGCTCCGTAGAGTCTCCACGCAAGCCAGGCCATGGCGAGCGTTGCCAGAAGTGCGCACGAGCCGCTCGGCAAGCGTGCTGTAGCCTCGCTCACCCCGAACAGCTTGAAGGATTTTGCTGCGGCCCAGTAATAGAGGACGGGTTTCTCGAACCAGGGCCGTCCATACAGTTTTGGAGTCACAAGATCGCCTGATTCGGCCATGTTGCGAGCGATCCAGGCATACCGTGGTTCGTCCGGCCCGACAAGACCGGCGGCGCCCGTTTTGTGGAAGTAACATAGATAGAGAGTCGCGACAATCAGGAGAAACCAGAGGACTCGCGCGACCCGGGAATCTGCTGCGCCAGGGGATAACGATTCATGGATGGGAAGATCGTCGGGTTCTGTCACGAAAGGACGAGTCTAACATTGAAAGTGTTTCTTGGAATGCTGGAAGTCCGTCATACTGGCCGAAACGTGGAAAGATATCTCGATCAATGAAAGAACAGTTGCAATATGCGGCCGCGTGGTCTGCGATCAGGTTGCTTGGCGTCTTGCCGCGCTCCGTGGCGCGCGCTCTCGCGGCCGGCGGAGCGCGGGTGCTGTTCTGGATGCTGCCGAAATTGCGAAAAACAGCGGAATTTAATTTGCAACTGGCATTTCCGGACTGGCCTGAGGCCAAACGCAGAATGGTGAAGCGCAAGATGGTTCGCAATCTCGGATGGATGGCTGCGGAATTCGCGCGACTCCCCACCTACACGAAAGAAAATATTGAGCAATTCGTGGTTCTGGATGGGCATGAAAACTTTCTTGCTGGGAAAAGCCGCGGCAAGGGAGTGATCTATCTGACCGGGCACATCGGTGCATGGGAACTCTCCTCCTTCGCGCATGCGCTGTACGGGTTTCCGCTGCACTACATGGCCCGCCCTCTCGATAACAAGCCCCTCGACGCGCTTGTGAACGGCTACCGTGGACTCTCAGGGAATCTGCCGATTTTTAAAAATGATGCGGCGAGAGGAATGTTGCGGATCTTAAAGAGTGAAGGGACGGTCGGAATCCTCGCAGACCAGAACACCATGCACGCGGAAGGCGTCTTTGTCGATTTTTTTGGGAAACAGGCTTGTACGACAGCAGGAATCGCGCGCGTCGCGCTGCACACGGACGCAGCTGTTGTTCCGGGATACGCTTACTGGGACGAAGGACTGCGGAAGTACCGTTTGCGATTTGATCCGCCCGTGGAGCTGACGCGGACAGGGAACACAGAAAAGGACGTTGAGATCAACACGCAGCGGTTTGCAAAAGTGATCGAAGGAATTATCCGGGAGCATCCCGAGCAGTGGGTATGGATACACGCGAGGTGGAAGACTCGGCCAAAGGGTGAGGCGGCATTGTATCCGTTCCTCAGTTAGGAGCGATCAAGCGGTGAAGGATCGTAAGAAACAGGATGGAGGAGTACAGATGAAGTTTACGGCAGCGGAGCTGGCAAAGGCGATCGGCGCCGAACTCGAAGGCGACACGGCGGTTGAGATCACGGGAGTGGCTGCGCCGGAGCGAGCCGCGTCAAAGGATCTGATCTACGTTGAGGCCTCGAAACATACCGAACGGGCCAGGGGTTCAGCGGCAGCCTGCGTGATTGTGGGCGAAGGAGTGTCCATTCCGGGGAAGGTGTTGCTGCGGAGCGCGAAGCCAAAGGTCAGCTTTGCAAAGGCCGCCGCACTCTTGCGCGAATCGGCTCCGCTCGCTGTCGGAATTCATCCAACCGCAATCGTCGCGCCTCTCGCGCATCTCGGGTCCAATGTCGGCCTGGGCGCGTATGTGGTTGTGGGTGAAGACGCTCACATTGGGGACGGAACCCAGATCGGCCCCCATTCGGTCATTGGTGCGGGCAGCTGGATTGGTGAGGATTGCCGGATCCATCCGCGGGTGACGTTTTATCCGGGCGTGCGCGTGGGGCATCGAGTCGAAATTCATGCGGGAGCGGTCGTGGGCGCAGATGGATTTGGATTTGCCTTTGACGGAGAGCGTTACTGGAAATTTCCGCAAGCGGGAATTGTTGAGATTGCAGATGACGTAGAGATTGGCGCGAACGCAACCGTTGACCGCGGATCACTCGATGACACCCGGATCGGCGAAGGAGTCAAGATCGACAATCTCGTCCATGTGGGGCACAACGTGCAAATTGGAAAGCATACGGTGATTGCCGCGCAGACCGGGATCTCCGGATCGAGTACGCTCGGCCATCATGTCGTTGTGGGCGGGCAGGTAGGGATTGCGGACCACTGCACACTTGAGGATGGGTCAGTTGCAGGGGCGCAGGCAGGAATTCCCACGGGAAAGATTATCCGGAAGGGTCAAACGGTCTGGGGAACACCGGCCCGACCGCTCGACAAGTTCAAGGAAGCGTATTTTTGGTTCGCGCGGCTGCCAGAATTGGCGGAGCGCGTAAAAAAACTCGAGAAATGATGAGAGCAACGGGAAGAGCGCACGGACAGGAATGACCGCGCCCGAAGGATGGACATGCAGAAGTGGAGATTGATTGTCGTAGGCGGGCATACAAGAAGCATCGGGAAGACGCAGCTTGTCTGCGATGTGATTCGGGCGTTCCCGGAGGTCGACTGGATCGCGGGAAAGATCACGCAGTATGGACACGGGGTATGTGCGCAAAACGGAGAGAATTGCGACTGTGCGCCGCTGGAACATGTTTGCGCGTTCGATTGGGAACGAACGGCTCTCACCGGGAGTGATAGCGCGCGGTTCCTCGGAGCCGGGGCGAAACGGTCCTTCTGGCTGCGGACAAAGCAAGGATTTCTGGCCGAAGGTCTGCCCCTCCTTCGCACAGCACTACAGGATCTTTTAAAGGAACCCGATTCCGGACAGAAGCAGGCGCTGATTGTCGAGAGCAACTCGCTCCTGCAATTTGTGAAACCGTCCCTTTATTTTGCCGTGATCGATCCTGCGAAGGAAGATTTTAAGGAATCCGCGCAGATTGCGCTCGACCGCGCGAACGTTCTGGTGCTGCGGGGAGCGGCGCTGGCGGGTGACGCGTCACCTGCTCCGCTCTGGATGAATCTGCCCGCGAAATTATTGCAGGAGCGCCCTTCGGTTCTGCAGAAAGAAGGGGAAGCCTTGCCGCGACCGCTTGAGTCGCTGGTGGATCAAATGCTTGATGATCCGGGCGGGGTCGCTTTGTGACCTGCGGCCAACGGAGGGTAGGAATAGCGCATCTTAGCCGTTGACCGGATTTTGTAACACGGTGATAATAACTTAGTACTGAGGGGCACCCGATACAGGCTTTTCTATTCTGGAAGTGTAAGGCAATAGGGAAGTTAACAGAGCATGGACGTATCGCGTCACCCCGAAGTCTCTAAGCAGATTGCTCTTGGGGGAGCATGAATGGCGTCGTTTGTCCGAGTCGGAGAAGAGCTACCCGTCGCACCAGCGCCTGTCCCTTGGCGTCAAGAAAATTGGGCGGAGCGGGTTGAGAAGGCAGTCGAGAACGGCGCGAATTACCTTCTGTCGGTGCAGGCCGAAGAGGGATACTGGCTAGGCGAACTCGAAGCTGATACCACCCTCGAATCTGATTATATCTACTACCTCTACATTCTGGGCAAAGCCGATCCGGAACGAATTGCCAAGCTCGCGAATTACGTTCGCGCGCGGCAAATGGCCGATGGCGGCTGGCCCATCTATCCCGGTGGACCTTCCGAACTGAACGCGACCTGCAAGGCGTATTTCGCCTTGAAGCTGGCGGGTGATTCGGTTGACTCCCCGCATCTCGTGAAAGCACGCGAAGTTGTGCACAAGCTTGGCGGGCTCGAACACACGAACTCCTATGTCCGCTTTTATCTGGCGCTCGCAGGGGCCGTCGGCTGGGAATTGGTTCCTGCGATTCCGCCGGAATTGATGCTTCTCCCGAACTGGTTCTACATCAACATTTACGAAATGTCTTCCTGGACCCGCGGAATTGTGATTCCGATGGCGATCTTGTCTGCACTGCGACCTGAGTTCCGTTTGCCGGAACATGCCCGCGTCGATGAGTTGTTCAATGACCCGTCAGAGAAGACGGCGGCCTTTCACTGGAGCAAACAGGTTCTCTCTTGGAAGAACTTCTTCCTGATCGTCGACCGGGGGCTCAAGCTATACGAAAAATTGCCGTGGAAACCGCTGCGGAACAAGGCCATTCGAGAAGCCAAGCAGTGGATGCTCGAGCACATGGAACGGACCGAGGGGTTGGCTGCGATCTACCCTTCGATGATGAACTCGATTTTTGCCCTGATGGCATTGGGCCACGGTCCCGATGACCCGCTGACGCATCGCGAGATTAAAGAGTTTTCGCGATTTGAAATTGAGGATGAACAGACGATTCGCTTGCAGCCATGCGTTTCTCCGGTCTGGGATACCTGTATTGCCATGGTGGCACTGGAAGAAGCCGGTTTGCCACCCGATCATCCCGCTCTCGTCAAGGCCGCCGAATGGACCCTTTCGAAGCAGATTCTTGGCGGTGGTGACTGGCAGATCAAGAATAAAGATGCTGAGCCCGGCGGATGGGCGTTTGAGTTCCGCAATGACTTTTATCCGGACGTGGATGACACCGCATTCGTGCTGATGGCGCTGCAGCGCGTGAAATTTCCCGACGAAAAGCGGATGGAAGGCGCCATGCGGCGCGGGCTTCAGTGGCTTCTCAGCATGCAGAACCGCGACGGCGGCTGGGGA
Organism: uncultured Acidobacteriota bacterium; assembly: GCA_963831545.1. Taxonomy (GTDB): domain Bacteria; phylum Acidobacteriota; class Terriglobia; order Acidiferrales; family UBA7541; genus Acidiferrum. The sequence continues at coordinate 49,908 of CAWHQX010000009.1, read as the reverse complement.
GCGTTTGATCGCGACAACGACCGGCAATTTTTGTGCAACATTCCGTTTGCCGATCATAACGCGATGATCGACCCGTCGACGGCCGATGTGACCGCGCGGGTTCTTGAATGTCTGGGGCGCTTCGGGTGGACTGCGGAAAGTCCTGTGGTGCGCAAAGCCGTGGAATTTCTGATGAAGGACCAGTGCAAGGACGGATCGTGGTTCGGGCGTTGGGGTGTAAATTACGTCTACGGTACCAGCGGCGTCCTGCGCGCGCTTGAAACCGTTTCGTTGACGGCACAGGAGTATTGTGCACGGGCGGTTGCGTGGTTGCGGCAGGTCCAGAAGGCTGACGGCAGTTTCGGCGAATCGCTTGCGAGCTACGAATTGCCTTCAACCAAGGGACAGGGAATGAGCACGCCTTCGCAGACGGCGTGGGGCCTGATCGGATTGCTGGCTGGCGCGGATCAGAATGATCCGGCAATCGGCAAGGCCTCCTCCTATCTCGTCGAGCAGCAGAATACCGACGGCTCGTGGAGCGAAAGCGACTTTACCGGAACCGGGTTTCCCGGGGTTTTCTACCTGAAGTATCACCTGTACAAGAATTCCTTTCCGGTCTACGCGCTGGCACGGTATCGCAATCAGGCAAAGCGCACGGAAGAATATTGTGCTGCGAAATTTTCTCCCGGCGAATTCCGGTTGCGTAGCGGCCTGTACTCCGCACGCGAACGTCAGGCTTCCTAAGACCCGAATGAGGTACCCTTTCGGCCTCGTTTACGACTCCGCTAAACACCTCCTGGCAGGAAAAATCCGTCGCGACGCAAAATTTGCCGTGAGCGTATCGCTTGATCCGATGGGCGGGTGCGAAAGCACGTGCACGGAGACCCGGCGCGGCAACGATCGGGACGCAAGTGCGCTTCGAACCGGCGGAGCCCAAGCGGAACGGCCAATGCTTACGCTTGAGCAGTGTCTTGCGGCACTTGACGAATGTCCGGCTCCGGTTGTGTCGATTCGTGGAGGCGAGCCACTCGAGTACCCGGAGATCCCTGCGCTTACCCGCGAAATTCTGGCACGCGGCAAACATCTTTTCCTGTGTACCGACGGCACCCTCATCCGACGTCGGCTGCACATGATCCCGCCGTATACCAATTTTTTCTGGAACGTGAAACTGGATGGGACAGCAGGTGTCCATGATGCGCGCGCAGGGCGACCCGGCATGTTCAGGGAAGCGATGGATGGGATCAAGGCGGCCAAGAACGCGGGATTTTTCGTGGTCGTGACGACAACGGTTTGTCCTGACACAAATGTGGACGATGTTCGGCAGTTGTACCGGGAATTGCACGCGATGCATGTTGACGGTTATATGCTCTCGCCGGCGTACGCCCGGAAGAAAGTCTGTAAGACGGAGAGCCGGGGAGTTTCACCGCGAGATGCAGTTACGATTCCGAGAACTGAGTGACAGGCTCTGTGGATACAACCTGATGATGTCGCCAGTCTATCTCGAGTATCTGCGCGGGGAACGGGAGCTCGACTGCTGTGTATGGGGAAGCCCGATCTATGGTCCGAAGGGCTGGGCGGCACCGTGTTCTCTCTTGAACGCAGGCTACGCCGGGACGTATCGGGAGCTGACGGACCAAACGGTCTGGGAGAATTACGGCCGGGGCGTGAATCCGAAATGCGAGACCTGCATGTGCCCTTCAGGATTCGAGTCCTCGGCCCTCCTCGGGATGAACCGAAAAGCCGGTGACACGTGGAAGATGCTGGCGTGGCAATTTGGCGGCGGCCTCGGTGAGAAGCGGGAAGGCGTGGGGCGCCCGTGAGCACACTCGTGACCGGCGCGGCCGGATTTCTCGGAAGCCACGTGGCACGACAGCTCGTCGCCCGTGGCGATCGCGTACGCGTATTGATGCGCCCTTCAAGCAGCAACCGCGCGATCAGCGACCTGTCGCTCGATTACGTGACAGGAGATTTGCGGGACGTAGCGTCGCTTGAGCGGGCCATGAAGGACGTGGAGCGCGTGTTTCATGTGGCGGCCGATTATCGCTTGTGGGCAAAGAAACCCAAGGACATCTACGATTCGAATGTCGGTGGTACGAAGAATCTGCTTGCGGCGGCAAAAAAAGCTGGCGTGTCGCAATTGATTTATACCAGCACCGTCGCCACGATCGCGGTTGACCGTCCAGGTGCAAGCGAGTTGCCGAACGAATTTACGGACTCCCGGCTCGAGGAGATGATCGGGCACTACAAGCGGTCGAAGTGGATGGCGGAGCAGGAAGTCCTGCGAGAAGCGAAGGAGGGCGCACCCGTTATTGTGGCGATGCCGACAACCCCGGTGGGCCCATGGGACTGGAAGCCGACGCCGACTGGCAAGATTGTGCTGGATTTCTTGAATGGAAAGATGCCGGGGTATGTCGATACCGGTCTGAATTTTGTGGGTGTCGAGGATTGCGCGGCGGGACACCTGCTGGTTTCTGAGAAAGGGAAAACGGGCGAGCGGTATCTGCTGGGTGCCGAGAATCTATCGCTGAAATCCTTGCTGGATCTGCTGGCAGAGATTACCGGCCTCCCTGCGCCGACCATGAAAATTCCGCACGGAATCGCGTTGGCCGTAGCGTACGCGGAGACCGCTTTTTCGCGACTGGTCGGGAAAGAGCCGCAGATTCCGGTTGAAGGAGTAAAGATCGCAGAGCATACAATGTTTGTCGATGTCACGCGGTCAGAAAAGGAATTGGGTTTTAAACCCGGCTCGGTCCGAAGTGCGCTCGAACGCGCCACGCGGTGGTATCTCGCAAACGGATACGTGCAGGCCGCACGCGTGAAGAAAATGAAAGTAAGGGCCGCCTAGAGATTGCCCATGAGAGTGCTGGTCACATTTGCGGTGGATGCAGAGTTCGCGCCGTGGCGGAAGAAGCGGGAATTCCGCCTGAGGCAAGAGGGCCAGCTGCATGTGAATTGCGTCGATTTCGGAAGCCTTCGGTTAGAGGTTGTTCTGACCGGTGTCGGAGCGAGGAGCGCTGCCTGGAACGAGACTACGCTCGATCGGGAACTCGATCTCTGTATCTCAAGCGGGCTGGCCGGAGCCTTGCGTGCGGAATACGCACCGGGCGATATCTTGGTGCCGAACTATGTGACGGATACGTCGGGGACGAAAGTTGAATGCGACCCGGAATTGCGGAGTATGGCAATCGAGATGGGCGGCAACGCAGTTCGATGTTTTTATTCAACGGATTCGGTCATTATATCAGCAGTCGATAAGCGGGCCCTTGGTCGAAATGCAGATGCGGTCGAGATGGAAACAACGGGGGTGCTCGCCCGAGCGGCACGTGGTGGGGCAAGAGTGATCGCGATTCGCGGAATCAGCGATTCGGTCGATCAGGATCTTCCTCTGGATTTTAATCGGGTCATGACGAGCGCAGGGGAGGTCAGTATCGGTCTGGTCTTAGGCCAGGTGGTGCGAAATCCGCTGAAGGTGCCCTCGCTCGTTCGATTTGGGCAGCAAAGCCACATGGCAGCGGAGCGGCTGTGTACGTTTCTTGACAGGTACCTGGAAGGATTAAGCAGGTCATTGCCTTCCGTCCGGAAAGAGGCGGCCAGATGAGTGGAGCACGGACGATTGCTCAAGACGTGACTGCGCTCGGGACTGTCCCGAAGACGATGCGCGCTGGAGTGTATCGCGATAAGGGAGTTGTGCGGGTCGAGGAAGTGCCGGTGCCGGACGTCGGTCCAGGCGAAGTACTCATTAAGGTTGCGGCTTGCGGGGTCTGCGGGACGGATATCAAAAAGATCTTCCAGCGTTATGTCGAGCCGCCGCAGATTCTGGGGCATGAACTTGCCGGAACCGTTGTCGCGGTTGCGCCCGGGGTGACGAGATGGAAGCCCGGCGATCGGGTCATGAGCTTCCACCATATTCCTTGCGGGAAGTGTTTCTTCTGCGAACGACGCCTGTTCTCACAATGTAAACAGTACAAGACGACCGGACTGACCGGAGGGTTCACTCCAAACGGCGGAGGCTTTGGGGAGTACGTAAAAGCCATGCCCTGGGTTGCCGAGGGCGGCATCGTCCCATTGCCCGACGATGTCAGCTTTGAAGAGGCCACGTTTATCGAGCCGATCAACACGATCGTCAAGGCCGTCCAGAAAGCCCGCATTGTAGCAGGCGAAACGGTACTGGTGATCGGGTGTGGCCCTATCGGATTGCAATTATTGATGGTTGCCGGAACGACCGGTGCCCGCATCTATACAAGTGACCCCATGGCAACCCGACGCGAGAAGAGTAAAACATTAGGAGCAACAGAGTCTTTTGACCCGGTAAGTGGTAAGCTTGTGGCAGAAGTTCGGGCCCGGACGGAGGGTCGTGGGGTGGATGCGGTTTTGGTAGCCGTTGCACATCCGGCGGTGGTGGTAGAGGGGCTGGCAGCAGCTCGTCCGGGAGGAAGAGTGCTCTTGTTTGCCGCAAACGATCCCGTCACAAAGATAGAATTTCCCGCCGCGGCTGTCGGAATTGACGAAAAAGAAATACTGGGTAGCTACAGTGCGGCAGTGGACATCCAAGAGAGTGCAGCAGCACTGGTGTTGGGTAAGAAACTGCCGGTAATGGAAATCGTCACGCACCGGTTCCCTTTGGCTAGAATCCAAGAAGGCTTGGAACTGGCGGCAAGACCCACGGAAGAGTCGTTGAAGGTTTTGATAACTCATTCATGAGAACAGCGTCCACAAAAAAGACGGAAATCGGGCTCGAAGAAAGCCGCTTGCCGACAAAGACTCTGGTGCCGTCGAGAATGACAGCGGCAGTCTTGTACGGTATCGAAGACTTGCGGATCGAGCAGATTGATGTGCCTGTACTCGCTGCTGATGAAGTTCTGCTTCGCGTGCGACTGGCACTGACCGATGGAACCGATTTAAAGGTATGGAAGCGCGGCTACCACGCGAAGATGATCCAGCCACCGGCTGTCTTCGGACACGAGGTCGTGGGCGAGATCGTAGCGATGGGCAAGCGGGTCGACCCCCGTTGGAATTTCGGCGTACGTGTCATCGCGGCGAATTCTGCTCCCTGTTTCCGCTGTTATAACTGTCGACGCGGACAGGAAAACCTTTGTGAAGATCTTTTGTTCAACAATGGCGCCTATGCCGAGTACATGCGCATTCCCGGGCGAATCGTGCGGGAGAACATGCTTGAGGTACCGCACTCGGTCGATGACCACAGCGCGGCGCTCGTGGAACCCCTGGCGTGCGTCATGCGCGGAATTCATGAGATGGAAGTCCGGACGGGCGATACGGCGGTCGTGATTGGCTGTGGTCCGATTGGACTAAAGTACGTACGGATGCTTTCGCGGCGCGGCGTTCGCGTGATCGCGCTAGCCCGCCGAGAAGCGCCTTTAGCGGTGGCACGGAAACTTGGGGCCGCCGCAACCATCAACGTAACCGAAGTGGTCGATGTGGTAGGAAGCGTGCGCGACCTGACCGATGACAGGCGTGGACCGGATTCGGTTGTCGAAGCGGCGGGGAATCCCGCGACATGGGATCAGGCGTTAAATATGGTGCGGCGTGGCGGTGTCGTGAACTTCTTCAGCGGGCTCCCCACGGGGACTCGTGTGGAGATCGAGCCCTCGGCGATTCATTATTCTGAAATACGGATGATCTCGCCCTTTCACCATACGCCCAGATTTATTCGTGAGGCGATGGAAGCCATCCGCCGCGGTGACGTCTCCGCGCAGGAATTTGTGACGGAAGAAATTCGCCTGGACGAACTGCCCGAGGCGTTTGCGCGGATGAAATCCCGCAGCGGCGAAATCAAGCTCGCCGTACGACCGTAATTTTGCAAGATGGCCTTCAGAGTAAGGTCGATCCCCTAATTTGTGATTCACAAGAAGGAACGATTCGCGTTCGGAAGGTACGAGTCCTGAAAATGCTGCGCCCGGGCGAACTCGAACTTGCGGAAAAGCTGCCGGAGAGCGGGTGTACCCCGTCGGTTGCCGAGCGCTACACCCGCTGGCTGGCTACGCACCACTATGAAAACTTCAACGTGGCTTCCTGGCTCTTGCCGAAGGAGCTGCACCAGCATTTCTACAACCTGTATGCGTATTGCCGCTGGGCAGACGACCTGGGGGACGAGGTTCCGGACTCGCAGCGCGCTCTGGAATTACTGGACTGGTGGGAAACTGAACTGGATGCCTGCTACGAAGGGCGCCCGAAGCACCCGGTCTTTGTGGCGTTGCGTGAAACCATTGTCGCAAAGGACGTGCCGAAGCAGCCATTCGCGGACTTGCTCAAGGCGTTTCGGCAAGACCAGGTCATCAAACGGTACGAAACCTGGGAGTCCGTGATCGGCTATTGCGTTTATTCCGCGAATCCGGTTGGGCGCTTGGTCCTGTATTTGTGCGGATACCGCGACCTGCGGCGACAGATCCTATCGGACGCGACCTGCACAGCGTTGCAACTAGCCAACTTCTGGCAGGACGTATCGAGAGATCTCGAGATTGGACGGATCTACATTCCCTTGGATGTTGCTGCCCTCTATGGAGTGAGTGAATCGCAGATCCTCTCGAGGACGTTTGACGAGCGGTACGTTGCGCTGATGAAAGAACTGATCGAGCGGACGCAGAAGCTCTTTGACGAAGGACTCCCTCTAAGTGGGATGGTTCAAGGCAAATTGGCCATCGATCTTGAAATGTTCAGTCGTGGCGGCATGGCCGTCCTCGAGGCGATTCGGGCGATGGGGTACGACACGCTGCATGGGCGGCCGTCTGTCAGCAAGCGAAAGCAAGCGAGATTACTCGGACGGGCCGTAGTGACGCACATTTTGCGAGGAAGCAATCCCCGCTCAAGCCAGCCTGCCGTAGCCGAGAGTCCGGAAAACGGTGCTCCGCCTGTCATGCAGGGAGTCACGGAATCGTACGAGGAATGCCACCGGATCGCGCGGGAGGCGCACAGCAATTTTTATCCCGCGTTTTTCCTCCTGCCAAAAGAGAAGCGCGACGGCATTGTCGCCCTTTACGCGTTCATGCGTCTGATTGATGACGTTTCAGATGAAGGGGCAGACGTCGGAGCGAAGCAACGTGGGTTGGCCAGGTGGCGGGCCGCACTCGATGAAGGGCTCACGGGAGTGGCGCCGTTTGACGGGAAAGCGCTACCGCGTTCGTCGGTTGTGGCTACGACGCCTGGAGCTGTCGAGGTATTACCAGCGCTCGTCGATACGGTGCGCCGTTACCGGATGCCGCCGCGCTATCTGCACGATTTGATTTCAGGCGCAGAGATGGATCTCACGGAGCAGGACTATCGTTCCTTCGACCGTTTGAGAGAATATTGCTACCGAGTCGCCGGAACCGTCGGTCTGACGTGCACGCATATTTTTGGTTTTAGCGACCCTCGCGCGCTCGATCTGTCCGAGAAACTGGGCCTCGCGTTTCAGTTGACCAATATTATCCGCGATGTTCGCGAAGACTATTCGATTGGACGCGTGTATCTGCCGGAAGAAGATCTCGAGCGTTACGGAGTAAAGAAGGAAGACTTTGCCCGCAGCGAAGCGACACTCGGAGTGCGGGAGCTGTTGCGATTCGAAGCGGATCGCGCATGGGAATTATACGAGCAGGGTTCACAACTGATCGGATTAATCGACGAGGATAGCCGCAGCACACTATGGCTTCTGGTCCATACGTACAGCGGCCTGCTGGCACGGATTGAATCGTTGGATTTTGCCGTTTTCAGGGAGCGAGTACGGCTCTCTAAAGCGGAAAAGATGATGGCAATCGCCAAGGCGCGTTTCGGGCGTCCTGCGGAAGAGAACATTCTTGCAAAACGTGATCGTGATCGGCGGAGGACTGGCGGGGATGTCGGCGGGCGTCGCGCTGGCTGAAGCGGGCTGGCGGGTACGGCTGTTCGAGCAGAAACCGTTTCTCGGTGGTCGTGCAACGTCCTACGTGTTGCCCAACGGGGAGCACGTGGACAACTGTCAGCACGTAACACTTGGCTGCTGCACGAATCTGAGCGATTTTTACCGGCGGGTCGGTGCCGCGGACAAAGTGAAATATTTCGATCGACTGGTTTTTCTCGATCTCCAAGGGCGGACCGGAGAAATGGAAGCGGGAATCCTGCCCGCACCGTTTCACATGCTCGGTTCGTTCGCCACCTTCGGCCCGCTGACGTTTGCGGACAAGAAGTGTATCGGATGGGCGATGCTCGATATCCTGCGAAACCAGGGCCGCACCGCGGATTTGGAAGAAAGCGGCGGCATCTCGATGCTCGAGTGGCTTGAACGAAGAGAACAGACTCCGAGCGCGATTGAACGGTTCTGGCGAGTTGTTCTGGTCAGTGCCCTTGACGAAGAACTCGATCGAACCGACGCCCGTTACGGTGTGGATGTGTTCTGGAAAGCTTTTGTCTCAAACCGCACCGGATATCGAATGGGAATTCCGACCGTGCCATTGGCGGAGCTCTACGATGGGTGCAGGGCCGGAATCGAACATCGGGGCGGGGAAGTGACGCTACGCTCGCCCGTCCGCAAGATTCACGTCGCTCGCGGGGCGTTACAACACGTAGAGTTTGACGGCGGCAGAACCGAAACCGCAGATGCCTATGTTTTTGCATTGCCGCACGAAGCACTACTTGAGCTCTTGCCGGAAGAAGCAAGACAGGCAGAGCCGGCGTTCGAGAATGCAGCGAAAATCAGGGTTTCGCCCATTACCGGCGTGCACTTCTGGTTCGACCGCGAAGTCATGCAGGAACCTTTCGTGACTTTGATTGACACAACGACCCAGTGGATCTTCAACAAGACGTTGCTTTATGGCCCGAACGGCGGAAACGGCGCCAAAGAACAGTATTTGCAGCTCGTGATCAGTGCGTCCTACGATCTTCTCCCTAAATCGCGGCAGGAGATCATTGATTTATGCCTGAAGGAAGTGAAACAGGTGCTGCCCCTGGCGCGCGATGCCAACCTCGTCAAGGCAACGGTCATCAAAGAAACGGCTGCAACATTTTCCCCGGAACCTGGTGTTGACCGGTTGCGTCCAAATCAACAGACAAGGATTACCGGAATGTTTCTGTCAGGTGATTGGACGAGAACTGGCTGGCCTTCGACGATGGAAGGCGCCGTTCGCAGCGGGTATCTGGCGGCGGAAGCGGTGTTACGCGTGGCTGGCACGCCAAAAAGTTTTCTGCAACCCGATCTGGCAGCAGACGGGCTCGTGGGGGTCTTCGTTAAGAAGAAGCCTGCTCCGGGTCAAGTTGCAGGAAGCAGCCAAGGTTACGTTCGCGGATCGTAAGACCTTCCGTCCTGCGATCGATCGATTCGTATTCGCTTTGGTTGGAATGTTTGAAGCGCTTGTAATCGTCTTCGGAATCCCAGAAATCGAGAGTGAAGTAAATACCGGAGCGGGAAGGGTCCTTGAGGAGTTGAGTTTGCCGGAAGTGGGCATCGCGTTCAAACAGCCGAACCCATGGGCCCAGGGGGCCATAGGCTTTTTCAAACGCCCGCTCTTCTCCCGGCTTGACATCGAACTCCCATAGGATTAAAAACATAAAGGTCCCATCTCCTGCTCTCGCCCAAGGCAATCTAGGTTTAACTTCTCAGGGAACTCTGGTCTGCTCTGGCGATTGTAGCAATTTGTAGCGATCCGATTGGATTACCATCGCGAAGAGAACCGATTTAGGCGAAGCATACATTCAAGACTAGTTGCAGTCTGTCAAGACTGACAGACGGAGGCGTTTGTGGATCGCAAGTACGGTCACCGCGGCTATCGAGATGCCGAGAGACAAGACGAGCATAAGAAGAAAACAAAGCCAGAGCGCAAACCGCCGCAAGGCGGACCGCGCGGCGCGACCGACCATCTGGGGCCGCGCACTCCCCGCATGGTCGGAACCGTGACTCGCGCGCGATGTTCGAATTGTGGCGCGGTGCTAGTGGCCGGATTTGACGTGTACGGAAAGTGCCCGAAGTGCAATTTTGAGTTGCATTGCTGCAAGCAGTGTCGATTCTTCGACAGCGGTGTGCAGTTTGAATGTACCCAACCGATTCCTGCCCGAGTGACACCCAAGGACACCAAGAACGACTGCAAGTTCTATGAGTTCCGGACGACGGTTGAAAAGGATACTGCACCGACTTCCTACATGCAGCCGGCCCAGGTTCCGGTCGAAGCGCCCTCGCCTGCACGGCCAATGGATGCGCGCCAGGCGTTTGAAAACCTGTTCAAGAAGTAGAACGGTTCTAGACGGATCGTTTGGATTTCTTCGGTTGAGTTGCGCCAAGCGGAAACAGGGTAGGCGCAGCCGGCAGTTCACTTGCGATCTGTTCCAGATCGGGATAGTGCTGCCGCAGTGGTTCCGGAATCTTCACCTTACTTCCCGTCAAAACATTGATGAGCTGCAACGCGTTTACCACGGCTTTGCCCTGGAAATGGTTATTGGTGATGACAAACGTCTTTCGCGTAGCTTGTTGTACTTTGCGGATGCGAAGTGCCCATGGATCCAGTTCCTCCGCGGAATAGAGATAGTTATAACGCTCGTAAGCGGGTGTGAGAGGGTCGTCACTGAACCATGTGTCATAGCGGCGTCCGTGGAATCGGACGTAGCCCAGGGGGGAAGTGGATTCGGCAGACGGTTTTAGAGAATGGCCGATGATGGGCTGATCGATGTTGCAGAATCCGACCTGATATTTATGCAACAGGTCAAATGTAAGGTTTGTTTGCCAGGATGCGTGACGGAGTTCGACGACCAGCGGGTAGTCTCGGAATCGGCTGAGGAGAGCCGTGAGATGGGAGATGGTTTCTGTGGTGCTGTGAAAGGAAAACGGGAACTGCAAGAGGATTGCCCCGAGTTTATCGGCCTTCCGCAGCACGTCAAACCCGAGGCGAACGGCACGTTCGTCTTCGGCGGACGCCCGAGGTTCATGGGTAAAGCGCTGCCAGAGCTTTGCGGTGAAGAGGAAGGCGGGATTTGAGGCCACTCGATCGATCCACGTTCTGGCGTGGTCCGGGTTGAGCGGTTGATAAAATGAGGTATTGATTTCAATGGTGTCAAAGAACTGGGCGAGGTAGGACGCTTCGTGGAAATTCTTGCCGCGAGCGAAGGGATACACGTAACCTGACCAATCGGGATACGACCAGCCGGCGGGACCAACGCGCAATTCGTTGGCGGGATTCTGCGATCCGTTTTCTTTCTTCACTTGGCCTCATGGGCGCTCGTGCCGCGACAGAACGCGCCATCCGATCGTCCTAAGACTAGAAATTGCGAAAGAAACTGTCAACGTGCCCGTCATTGATTTGGGCGAAATCAGGAGTTATGCTTTAGCCGTATGCGGTGCAGAACCGAATGCTGCGTCGCTTGCCTTCCTCACTATGTGAACTCCCTACAGGTGCACACATGAACGTATCCTTCAGCTACAAGCATGTGGATTCGCAAGAAGCAGTCGCAACGGAAGTGACACACCGGTTGGATAAACTGGGTAAACTGCTCCAGAGTTATGAGCCAGACCTGATTCAGTTGCACGGGGTCTTTTCAAAAAATCATCGAACGGACGAGCAGACCTTGTCATTAACATTGTCGTTGCCGTCTGGAACGTTGCACGCAATCGGTAGCGGAAAAAATGTGCTGGCCGGATGTAAGAACGCCTTCAGCGATATTGAAGCTCAACTCAAGAAGCATCAATCGCTGCTACGACGGGAACACGAGTGGAAGCGAAAAAAGCCCGTACAGGTCTGAATGGGGTTCTCGATCCCTCGAGAAGAGGCTGCGGGCGTCGGATTTTGCGACACCCGCAATCTATACTGATCAGGTATACATACAGAGACAAACCATTCAAAAAAATGGACCGTGCTGAACCTGAATGCCGTTGAGCGCTCCCGGGGCGAGCCTCCTCTGACAGGTTTCTAGAATCTGGATAAACACGTGGGTCAAGTTCGCTCGAAGGCCGGTCACCGGGGTCATTTGTTGCCCGTCCGGGGGTGTCCCGTGCGCCCGAATCTTCGCCCCTGACCGGTTCCAAGTGCCTGCCCGGAATGAAGTTGCACCTCAAATAGCCTCGAGAAAAGAAGCTGGCCTGGGCCGGTCACCCGATTGGCCCTGTCGTTGCAGCCCTTTCTATCGGATTGGATCAGGTAGGTCGTTCAGCTCGCAGTTCACGATGTTCAATCGAGACGCCAAATCGGAAAAGACAGGCTCTCTAAGGGATCGTCTGCGCCACATTGAGAGCAGAGAATGGTCGCTTTGGATTACTGCCATCCTCGTGACCCTGATGCTGACCTTCGGCATCATTTCGATGTCGATCCCCGTCCTCCGGTCCTCGATCGAGCGGCCTGAAGTTCCCGCAGAGCATGTCCTCCGGGGGCTGGTCGCGACTGTCCTTCTGTTTGATCTCTATGCAATCTACCAGCAGACCCGGCTGTTCAAGGTGAGGACCCAATTTCTTGAGAATCAGGAACTGTTCCGGCTGATCACCGAAAACGCAGAAGACATGATCGCGGTTGTGGACGCACATGGGCATCGGCTCTACAACAGTCCCTCCTACCAGCGCATTTTGGGGTATACGAGTGCGGAGCTGAGCAGCACTTCTTCGATCGAACAGATCCACCCGGATGACCGGGAGAAAGTAATCAAGGCCGCAGCAGTGGCGCGGAAGACCGGCGTCGGAGAACGGGTTGAATATCGCATGCGCCACAAGAATGGAACCTGGCGTTTCTTTGAGTCGACTGCCCGTACATCGCTCAACAAGCACGGGGAAGTAGAAAAACTGGTTATCGTGAATCGCGATGTGACCGAACGGCGTCTGCTCGAGAAGCAGTTCCTGCAGGCTCAAAAAATGGAAGCGGTAGGACGCCTTTCAGGCGGAGTCGCACACGATTTCAATAATCTTCTTGGGGTCATTATCGGTTATGCGGAAGTTCTCCAGGACGAACCCGAGAAAGCACTCGCCAGAGAGAGCATTGAGGAGATCTTACGTGCCGGGCGTCAGGCTAGCTCTTTGACCAAACAATTACTGGCGTTCAGCCGCCAGCAATTTCTCGAGCCCAAAGTGCTGTCCATCCGGGAGGTCATCAACAATCTCGAGAAGATGGTGCGACGACTGATTGGCGAGGACGTGATCCTGCACCTGGTGTTGGCAGACGATCTGGGCGATATCAAAGTCGATCAGACGCAACTCGAGCAGGCCATCATGAATCTTGCCGTGAATGCACGGGATGCGATGCCCGAAGGCGGTGATATCACACTCCGCGCGATCAATTGTCTGATCAGCGACCAGACGGCCCATGAATTTCCATTCGTAGTGACTCCGGGGCCGTACGTGTGCCTCTCCCTGACGGATGACGGAGTGGGAATGAGTCCGGAAACGCAAGCAAGAATATTTGAGCCATTCTTTACCACGAAAGAGAGTGGTAAGGGGACTGGCCTGGGCCTGGCCATGGTGTATGGATTCGTGAAGCAAAGCGGTGGGTATGTGGATGTGTCGAGTGAGTTGGGCGGCGGCACAACCATGAAGATTTACCTGCCGCGGGTTGACACGATTGCCAAGTCGGCGAGAGAAACGAGCAAGCCTGTCGGTTCGCTGGCAGGAGTAGAAACGATTCTTCTCGTTGAAGACGAAGCGTCCCTGCGGCAACTGATCATCCGTCACTTGCAGTCTCTCGGTTACAAGGTTCTCGAAGCTTCAAACGCATCGACGGCCATCTCCCTGAGTGACTCGTACAAGGACACGATTCACCTGTTAATGACTGATATCGTCATGCCGCGGATCAATGGGCGAGAACTTGCCCAGATCCTTGAATACAAGCGTCCGGAGATGCATGTCCTGTACATGTCCGGCTATACCGGCCAGGCGCTGGATTCCAGTTGGGACCTAGCGGAAGGCAGCTTCTTTATTGCCAAGCCGTTCAGTCGCAATGACCTTGCGCAAAAGCTGAAGGAGGCAATTGCTCCGGAGGTGATTGCGGTAGAGAAATAGGGCTGACGGGCCAATTCAACCGAGATTCTTGTAAGGAGCTGGGAATCGAGTTCGAACCGCTACTTCTGACCATGCCAGTTCGAGACAGCATCAGCAGGAAACGTCCGACTTCAGAGCCATGGCACCCGTAAGATTCGGGCGGACCGTTGCTCGAAGAAGTGACTGACGTCGGTATCGCTCAAAGTGATCGAGGAGCAGAATGCCTGAGGCCACTGAGTTTGAAAGGATCATGGAGGGCGACGACACTGAGATTACCTCGCGCCTCCGCGGCATCGAGCAACAGGAGTGGATTTTGTGGGCTACGGCCGGCACGATCACTCTGCTGCTGACGGTCGGGATCGTTTCATTTGTCTTTCCCTTGTTGCGGACCGCTGAAACGAGCGGTCTCTTTTTCGGCATGCAGAATGAACTGATCGGACTCGTCGGGGTCGTGCTTCTTTTTGATTTGTATTCCATTCATCAGCAATTACAACTCCATCGAATCCGGCGCCAGCTCGTTGAAAACCAGAAGTTATTTCGGCTGATCAGTGAACATGCGGCGGACATGATTGCCGTTGTCGACGTTGAAGGAAAACGGATCTATAACAGCAGATCCTATGAAAAGGTTTTAGGGTATACCGCTCGTGATCTTCAGGAATCTTCTTCTTTTGAACAGATCCATCCGGAGGATCGTGAACGCGTCCGCGAGGCTTCGATCGAGGCGAAGAGAACCGGAATCGGAAAAACGATGGTGTACCGGATGCGCCACAAAGATGGATCGTGGAGGGTGCTCGAATCAACTGCGAACGTCATCCAGTCGCGCCACGGAGACATACAGAAACTCGTCATCGTCAACCGCGACATTACCGAGAGAAAAAGGGTCGACGAAGCGCTACGAAAATCGGAGGCCAGCTTTCGTTCGGTCGTCGAAGACGCGCCTTACGGGATCTATCGTTTTGACGAAGAAGGGCGGTTCCTGTGCGTGAATCCCGCACTCGAACGGATCTTGGGGTACAACTCCTCCGGAGAATTGCTCGCTGCCAGCCTGAAACGAGATATATATCGCGATCCCGGAGATTTTGACAGATTGTGTGAATCGCTGCGATCCCAGGAGGAGTTCAAAGATCTTGAGATGGAATGGCGAAAGAAAGACGGGGCACCGATCACGGTCCGGTGTTATGGGCGTCGCGTGAAAGATGAAAATGAGCAGCTTGTGTACCACGAGGTCTTCACAGAGGATGTCACAGAGAAACGTGTCCTTGAAAGCAAGCTGCATATGGCCGGCAAAATGGAAGCGGTCGGGCGACTGTCAGGAGGCATCGCCCATGACTTCAATAATCTGCTCGGTGTGATGATCGGGTACAGCCAGCTGCTAAAGCGCAAGCTGCGCTCCTCCCCGGAGCTCTCTGAATGTGCCGAGGAAATCGAAAAGGCCGGCAGGCGAGCGTCAGCCCTTACCAGACAATTGCTGGCATTCAGTCGTCAGCAGATTCTGAAGCCTACAGTGCTTGATCTCAATGCACTCGTTTCTGATATGGAGAAGATCCTTCCTCGACTGATCCGTGAGGACATATCCATCCGGATTGATCTGCAACCCTTACTTGGAAGCGTCAAAGCCGATCGCGGTCAAATCGAGCAGGTGATCATAAATCTGGCAGTGAACGCCCGCGACGCCATGCCTGCGGGCGGCCTACTCGTCATCCGGACAGCAAATACGGAACTGGACGACAGCTACGTTTTGAAGCACCCGGGAGCAAAGGCCGGATCCTGCGTCAAGTTGGAAGTCCGTGATTCTGGAATCGGCATGAATCAGGAGACGATCGCCCATATTTTCGAACCGTTCTTCACGACCAAAGGGCTCGGGCAGGGAACAGGTCTGGGCCTTGCCACTGTCTACGGCATCGTAAAACAGAGTAATGGGTATATCTCGGTTGAAAGCAGTCCGGGGAAGGGTACTTCCTTCGAGGTATTCCTGCCACGCGTCGAGGAGCCAGTCACTCCGGTCCCAGCCATTCCCGCAATCGATGCTGATGCAAAAAAAGGATCCGAAACCATCCTGCTCGCCGAGGACTCAGAATCACTGCGAAAGCTTGTAAGCTCTCTTCTCATTGGACAGGGATTCAGGGTCCTTGCGGCAAAAAGCGGAGAGGACGCCCTCGATGTCGCTATGAGATACGACGGAGCGATTCATCTCCTGCTGACCGACGTGGTTATGCCAGGGATGAATGGCAGAGTACTTGCCGAACGATTGCGAATCAAACGGCCGGAAGCAAGAATCCTCTATATGTCCGGCTACACGGACTCGATCCTCTCCAGGCAAGGAGTCCTCGACCAGTCGACAAATTTGCTCTACAAACCGTTTACGGAGGAACAACTCATCGACCGGGTGAGGAACGCGCTAAAAACAGGGCTCGTCGAGGGACGGGCTCTAGACACGCTGAACCAGCAGTAGCCGCGACCATCCTCGATCGTCACCCGAAACGGCGATCGAGCAGATGACGCAGCAAGGAATGCGATGGAGAACAGGAAACTACTTTTGATCGTGGATGATGAGCCGGCCAACATCCGGTTCGCGAATTCCATCCTGAACGACGATTACAACCTGCGTAGCGCAACAAGTGGACCGCATGCACTCGAAGCAGCGCAGTCGGCACCTCAGCCCGACCTTATCCTTCTTGATGTGGGGATGCCTGGGATGGACGGTTATGAATTGTGCAGGAAATTGAAATCAATTCCAGCAACTTTGGACATCCCTGTGATCTTTCTCACGGGAAGGACGGAGGATGAGGATGAAACGCAGGGGTTTGAAGCCGGTGCTGTCGATTACATACACAAACCCTTTTCCGAGGCTGTTGTGAAGGCCAGAGTGAAAACACACATCCTTCTTCGCGAGGCGCGCGAACAGTTGACTTCACAATTGATGGTCGTTTACCAGGAACTCGAAATGGCACGTGAACTCCAGGTTTCGATTCTTCCGGGAGAAACTCCCGCCGTCAGCGGTCTCAAGATAGCGGCTCGCTACATTCCGATGAGCGCTGTCGCGGGAGATTTTTATGACTTTATTTCTATTGATGAGAACCATCTCGGGGTCTTGATTGCGGATGTGTCTGGACACGGACTTCCCGCGGCACTCATCGCTTCGATGTTGAAGATTGCGCTGTCCACCCAGTCGTCGGTGGCCTTTCGCCCCGCGATGGTCCTGAACGGATTGAACGAGCTCTTGCACGGAAAGTTCAGGCGTCAGTATGTCACAGCCGCTTATGTATACCTGGACCTCGAGAGTAGGATCATGCGCTATGGTGGTGCGGGGCATCCTGCGATTCTCCTCCGGTCGGGCCTTTGCGGAACGGTAAGTGAACTTGAAGAGAACGGATTATTTCTCGGCCCCTTCGCGGACGCGGTGTATTCCTCGGTCGAGATACCGATTGCTGTAGGAGACCGTGTGCTTCTCTATACCGATGGAGTGCTCGAATGCATGAACGAAGCAGGGGAAGAGTTTGGCCTCGTCCGCTTGAAACAATATCTTGAGACTGGTTCTGGACAAACTGCGGAAGAATTTCTGGATGCTTTAATGGGTGAACTCTGGAAGTGGGCTGGACAGGCTTCAGGTACTCCCTTGACGGATGACATCACCCTGCTCGCGATCGACATCCTTCCGCACGTTCACTAGCCGTCGGGCGGGAGAAGCTCTCTCAAGCAATGGACGCGCGTCCAGCAGGTTTCTGACGCTGTTACAAAGTTCCGTGAATAGTTACCTGCCATACAATACTTTCTGTTATAACGAAGGCAGGGAAATGAACACCCTTCTACTGTAGGTCGCCCCTCTAGCGCCTGTTCCAGGATCCTTTCGTAGATCGACGGTCACGAAAAGTGAGAGTATACGTTGATTGGCTACGTCGCCCTCCCCTTCGAGCCCCGCCTCCGGCTAGGCATGTGCTCAGCGTGCCCAGAGACTCGCTCGAAGCGACTCCCACTCCAACGCTGCCCGGCAACAACTCTCACACTGTAGAGCGATTTTAGCGATTACCCGGTACTCCGCGCCCCGATGTCAGTATTCGACGCTTTCCGTCCTTTTCAGGCAGTCTTTGAGGAGCAGGTCGTGAGTTTTTTCGAGCGACTCAATCTAGCACTGACCGGTAGTCTGCACCGGGGAGAGCGATCTGCGTTCTCGAGGTATTTCGTGGCGGTCTCACTGGTTGCTGCGAGCACTGTCATTGGAATGTGGTTACGCCCGGCCACCTATCACTCCCCATATCTCCCCTACTATCTCGCAATCCTTGTCTCCCTGCTCTATGGAGGCCTTGGCCCAGGTATTCTGTCTACGTTTCTATCTGCTCTCCTCGTTAACTATTTTTTTACACTTCCCTACGGACAGTTCAGCAAGGATCCCTTTGGGATTATCGGGGGCGTGTACTTCTGCCTTTCCTTCGGCGTGATCTGTTGGCTGATTGATACGCGATGGAAACGTACCGAAGGACAACTGCAAACCCAATTTCGGCTCATGGATATGGCGGCTGAACCCATCACGATGCGTGACAAAGACGACAGGATCACTTACTGGAATAAAGGTGCGGAATCCGTCTACGGATGGAGCCGCCAGGAAGCGGTGGGATACCGAATTCCGGCGCTTTTGCGTACGGTGTTTCCAGAGCGGTTAGAAGCGATCAATGCCCGTCTTCAAAGTACGGGGCAGTGGACGGGAGAGTTGAAGCGCACCAGGAAGGATGGCGCAGAAGTACTCGTTCGCAGCACCTGGACCTTGGGCCGCGGCCATGGCGACAATTTCACCATTCTCGAAGTCGATTATGACATCACCGAGCAGCGGAGGGTCGAAGAGCGCTTGCAGGAGCGCGAGGATCTTTACCGCGATCTGGTTGAACACTCGACAGATCTGATCTGCACGTACACTCTGGATGGAAGACTGCTTTTCATAAACGAGCTTCCCGCCAGACTTCTCGGCTATTCGAGAGAAGAGGTACTGAATCGGCCGATGCGCGATTTTCTCCTGCCGGAAGCCCGCAGCTACTTTGACGAATCTCTGCTGACAATTCAAAAAGAAGGCTTTGTGCAGGGCCGAATGGTAGTGCTCACAAAGACCGGCGAACAGAGGATCTGGGAATACCATAACACCCTTCGCTCATCGGACGTGGCGGTTCCGATCGTGCGGGGAATCGCGCATGACATTACAGAAAAAAAGCATCTCGAGAAGGCGCTGCGTCTGTCTGAAGACAAATTCTCGAAAGCGTTCCGCTCGTCACCGGTCGAGAGCGTAATTGCGGTACTCCCGGAAGGGCGGTTCCTCGATTGCAATTCGGCATTCCTCGACAACAGCGGGTTTTCCCGGGCCGAGATTATTGGACACACTTCGATCGAACTGGGCATATTTAACAACCCGAAAGATCGCGAAGCCGCCTTAGAGCAGATCCGGAACTCTGGCGCACTACGGGGGATGGAGATTGAGTTTCGAACCAAGTCCGGCAAATTAAGAATCAAGCGCTGCTCCGCGGAAAATATTGATATCGCCGGGCAAGAATGTGTTCTGATCGTTTTCGAAGACATTACAGACTACAAGGCCGCCGAAAAAGCTCTGCAGGAAAGTGAAGCGAACTACCGTTCGATCTTCGTGGCTTCGATGGAAGCGATCACGGTTGCCAATAGGGAGGGGCGCTTCGAGCAAGTCAACGAAGCTTCTTGCCGGATGTTCGGTTTCACGCGCGAGGAGTTGCTAGGGATGAGCATCTTCGATGTCCTGACGCCGGAAGAGGCTGAGCATTTGGCGCAATTGGTCGACACACTTGCCCCGGGAGAGGTTAACGCTGGCGAATGGCATTCGCGGCGCAAGGACGGAACCACGTTTCTTGCCGAAGTTGGTGTGACGGTCATGGCCGATGGTCGTATCCTGGGCATCGGGCGCGACATCTCCGCGCGCAAACGTGCGGAAGAGCGAATTTGTCTGTTGGCACAAGCGGTAGAAAACAGTGCCGAGCTGATCGGCATCACTGACCTCGAAGGTCGTGTGCTCGTCGTGAATCATGCACTGCTCGACGCAACCGGGCGTCAGGAAAACGAGATCGTGGGAAAATTCTTCGGCATCATTCTAGCTTCGGAGAGGAATTCGCCGAGCCTGACGAAGGAGATTTTTGAGAAAACCCTCAGTGGCCCTGGATGGCGAGGCGAGTTTCTCCATCCTCGCAAGAACGGCACGGAATTTCCCGCTTTCCTTACGACAGGTCAGATCAGAGACAGCGAAGGCGTTCTCATCGGTCTCTATGGAATCTCCCAAGACATTACCCAGAGAAAGAACGCAGAAACAGAATTGAGGGAAAGCAAGGACCGGCTCGAAATCGCATTGGAACTCATGGACTTGGGCACATGGGAACTCAATTTGGAGGATCACACCGCGATCCGCTCGCCGCGCCACAATCAGATCTTTGGCTACCCGTCTTTTCAGAAGGAATGGAGCTTTGAACGGTTTCTTGAGCATGTTCTTCCCGAGTATCGTGCCGAGATTAACCGCAAGTTCCAGGATTCACATCGAAGTGGGACCTGGGAAATTGAAACGCAGATCCGGCGGCTCGATGGGGAGTTGCGATGGATATGGGCCCGGGGCCGCTATTTTGTGAATGATCTGGGAAGTCCCGTCCGGATGTTTGGCACCATTATGGACATCACTGAACGCAAGCGTGTGGACGAGGTGGTGCGTCTCAATGAGGAGCGGTTGCGATTGGCGCAAGTCGCTGCCGGACTGGGCATTTTTGAAGTTGAACTACCCTCGGGAAAACGGACATGGTCTCGCCGGATGTTTGAAATCTTCGGCCTTCCTGCGGCTACACACGAGGATAGCCTCAAAGATTCGCTTCATTTTACGCACCCCGAGGACCGTGAGCTCGTCAAACAGCAGACCGCGTTGCTTCTTTCGGGCAGTCCAGTTCACTTCGAACACCGGATCATCGTCGGTGGTGGCGAAGTTCGCTGGGTTGAGATCTTTGGTATCTCGGATTCCGACTTTTCCGGCAGACCCGTTCGTTATCTCGGTACCTGCAGGGATATTACGGAGAGTAAGCAGTTGGAGGCGCAGTTACGACAATCTCAGAAAATGGAAGCCGTCGGACTGCTTGCAGGCGGCGTTGCGCATGACTTCAACAATCTCATGGGAGTGATCTTGGGATATTCGGACTTGCTCGGCGATCGTACTCTGTCTGACGAAACCCACAAGAAGCATCTCGAATCGATTCGTTCGGCCGTACAGAGTGCGGTGGGCGTGACTCGTCAATTGCTTGCGTTCAGCCGGAAACAGGTCCTCCATCCAGTCGTTCTGGACCTCAATGGGTCCGTTCAACAGCTGAACAAAATGATCCGTCGCTTGATTGGCGAAAACATTGAAGTAGTTCTTCGCCTGGAACCCAATCCTTGCTTCGTCAAGGCGGATCCTGGACAGATCGAGCAGGTACTGATGAATCTGGCGGTCAACTCTCGCGACGCGATGCCGGACGGCGGGGAACTGCGAATTGAAACAAGCTGGATCGAACTGGGTGAGGAGTTTGTGAAACTGCATTTTGGTTCCGTCGAGGGAGACTTTGTAAGACTTTCGGTGAAAGACACCGGCGTCGGGATGAGCAAGGAAGTTCTACTCCACATCTTTGAACCATTTTTCACAACCAAGGGAGTCCATAAAGGCACGGGTCTGGGGCTAGCGACCGTGTACGGAATTGTGAAACAGAGCCAGGGCTACATTTGGGTCCAGAGTGAACCCGGCAACGGTACCAGCTTTGAGATCTATTTTCCCCGTGTCGAGAATAAGCCCGTTTCGGAGCGCGCCCCGGGGGCCATGACAGTTGCTCGCGGCTCAGAGACAATTCTCCTTGTTGAAGACGAACCGTCTCTCCGCGAACTTACCCAGGAACAGCTCGAAATGTCGGGATACCACGTTCTTGCGGCGTCGGAAGGGGAAAGTGCTTTGGCCTTGTTTGCGAAGCACAGCGAAGAAGTGTCGTTAGTGCTTACGGACGTGATCATGCCAGGGATGAATGGCCGTGCCCTTTGGGAGAAGCTCAAAAAAGAAAAGCCCGGCCTGCGCATTCTCTTCATGTCTGGCTATACAGACGACGAAATTCTACGGGAGGACATTTCCGGTTCCCAGCATTTAATCCTCGTGAAGCCATTTTCCCGTGCAGCCTTGGCGACGCGGATTCGCGAAATCCTCGACGGAACGTTGAACGAGCCCGTTGCCTAACCGTCGCAATCTCAAAACCAGTCCTTCCGTCCGTTCGAGGCCACGCCTGCCCCATAGGAAACTTCGGAGAAGAACTCGGTCTCCAGAGGCTTCAACAAGCATTGGTTCCGGCCCGCACCAATCTTTAGTTTCAGTCTACGGGGTTCGAGGGCCGCCCGGCTGTTGATTGATTTCACTTCTTCCTTGTCTCTCTGACTTCATTTCCGCGAGTGCTTGTCTGGCATATCTTCCGGGATGCGGCTGATGCGTAGCGAGCTGCGCAACGACCCGCTCAATCTCATCGGGATTGTCACCCCGCGTAAGGGCGACTGAGATATATGCTCGGCTGACGGTCTGGCGGGCGTAATAGTCGGGCGATGACTTATCCTGCCGAGAGCGCGTCAAGGTTTCGACGAGACGTTCCGGAACTTCACCGCGAGCAAGTTGTTGTTTCGCGTAAGCCCAGTCCCGCTCAGATTGGGTAGCGCTCGTGGATGTACGTGTGTAGCGCTTCCTTTCACGGAAGGACCGTGTTTCGAACGGACGGTCATTTACTGAGATTCGAAAATCGGGAAGCGAGTACGTCCGATCACTTCCTGAATAGGCTTCGACTTGGTAATCCCGTTCGTACTTCTTGTTTTGAAAACCCGGTAGCCTCAGCACGCGGGTGGAATCCGTTGCAGCACGGTCGGCACCAAACTCCAAAACCATTGCCTTTTGAAGTGCTTCGGCATCTGCGGGCGAGATGTCAGCAACCCTCCAGATCACCTGGTATTTGTCCGGCGAAGTGTTGAGAACGAAGCTCGGCTCGGGAACGACTGCGCTTTCGCGAATCCTGACCAGGGTGTCCACGCCATTCTCATCGAGATCCAGATAGACGTGCCGGATCTGATCCACATCGGCTTTGGATCGGGTGCGCGCGTCAGAGCGAAACGAATTCTGCGAGATGTAGATGTCCGCTCCCCGGGCGTTCTTGTGTCTCAACCATGCCTGAAACTCGGGGCTTGCGATCTTCTCTGCCGACGCGAGCCTTTGTATTATTTCACCAGTCAGATGATTTCGAATCACAATCGCGAGCCGATCGTCAGGCTCATAGTTGCGCTCGATATATTCGCGAGTGCCTACGGGATCTTGATCTGAACGATTCTTCATGTTCTCGTTTACTCTTAAGCTGCGCTTGTGTTCGGAGTGCACGGTGCATTTTCACGCTGATAGATGATTCTAAAATCGTATTGATCGGCATCGGGATCGTAGCCGTTGATTTCAAGAACCTCGGACACAAAGCGCATTCCCGGCCTGCGGTCAATCTGAACAATGATGTTCAATGAGTCCGCGATATTGGACTTGATCGCCCGGTAAGGCAGTTCGATCCCGCTCTGCAAGACGCAGGCGGTGAAGCGCGATAGACCCTGTGCAGCGGAATTAGCATGTACGGTCGAGAGGGTTCCGCTGTGGCCAGTGTTGAGGAGTTGAAGCAGGTCAAACGCCTCGCCACCCCGAATCTCCCCCAGGATGATTCGGTCAGGCCGATGACGGAGTGTGGTGCGGAGAAGGTCCCGGATGGATACGGGGGGAAGTTCGTGCTGTTCCCGGCGGGCCTCAAACCGGACAATATTCCGCTTGTGAAGTTGAATTTCCGCTGTGTCCTCGATCAGAACAATCCGCTCGTCGTCAGGGATGAAGTCCGCGAGTATGTTCAGCAATGTCGTTTTGCCGCCGCCGGTACCCCCGCAGATCAGGATGTTTTGTCGGTCAAGCACACTCTGGGTTAGCATTCTTGCTGCCTCTGGTGTAAGGGTGCCAGCCTCAATCAGGTTTTCCATCTTGAATCTGTGGGAATTGAATTTCCGAATGGTCAGGGTAATGCCCTGGATACTGCAAGGTGGAATTACGGCTGCGACACGGCTGCCGTCGGGAAGCCTTGAATCAAGAAGGGGCTTTGCCTCCGAGATGTCATCTCCCAGACGCCGGGCAATGTTTTTTACAGCCACCATGAGGGATTCGGGTGTCATCCGTACGTTCGGGACGGCCTCAATATAGCCATTTTTTTCCACAAAGATATGATCTGGCCCATTCACCATGATTTCGCTGACATGGGGATCGAGAATCAGATCCTCGATCGGCCGCAAGAAGGGCAGAATCAATTCAAATCCATTCACTAGAGCTCCCCTCCTGCCAATTGTTCAAAGTAAGACGTATTGATGTCGTTGTAGAAAGGCTTTAGATAGCAAAAGGCCGGCGGCAGTGGATCAACCCCGTCGTAGGCGAGCGTGATGCTCTGGGCGTTGCGAAGCTCCATAAATGTCTTGGGATCAAAGCGGTACTCTCTTTGCTGGCTGTAGCTCTTCGAGGTGCTGATGTGCGATTTGTCGGCAAGAGGTCTGCCGGTAAGGTAGCTGACCCGTGAATCATGGCCGCTTTCCGAAATATTATAGTTCACGCGCCATTGCAGATCCTGTCCGCACAGTTCACTGGCAATTTTGGCTGAGAAGTCGTCAGATAACGTCAAGAAGATCTTGGTTCGAAAGGTCTGCAGTAGAGTCCGCCATGCTTCACCTGGCAGAGCGGATTTTAGGGAGCTGATGCTCTGTGTCGCCACGATGGGAATACACTTTGCCTGTCGCGAAAGACTAAAGAACTTCTCATCGCCACTTGGTTCGTTTTCGCCGACCGTGGCAAAGTGCTGATATTCGTCACAAAGGAAAACGATGGGACGCCATTTCTTGGCGGGACTTGAAACAATGAGCGGAATCCGGTTTAGAACAGCCCGTTGAAAGTCCATTTTCAGCATTACGCCGATTGCCCTCGCCAGGCCCGGATTCATACCAACAGGGAAGTTCAGCGCAATGACCTTTCCCTCCTCGAGCAGGGTGGCCATGGGTGGGAGAGGGCGGCGACCTGACGAGGTGCTTTCTGCCTTATACAGTTCCGCCGGAGGACAAAACGTTCGCTTTACCGCGGGATTGTCATCAAAGAGGGACAGGAAGACGGAAATTCCTTCGATAATAGACGTTTGAAGTTTTTTGTCGATCCGCTTCCAGTCATTCTCGTACCAGCGTTTAACCGCTTGGAGTTGTTCGAGCTTGTCGGGGTCCGGTGCGACGCCGTCCGTTTCATACTGCAAATCCGCACGAATCGAGAGCTTCCGTAATACCAGCTGCACGTCGGCAGAGTCCAAGGCTCTGTACATGAACCCGGTTTCGTCAGCCTCAAACTCCACGCGGTAAAGTTCTTCGGCATATTCCTCAAAAACCACTTTTGATACGGCAACAAACTGCTTTCCCGTGAGGGCTAGTTGGGCTTCCTGAATCTTGCGCTCAAGAATCTCAGGCGAGATTGCGCACTCGTAGACATCAAAGAGCGTCACATATCCGAATCCGACCTTGTGCAGGATGATGATGAACTTGATCAGGTTGGTGTAGGCCTGCTGCCAGAAAGGTTCTTTACCTTTGCCGAACAGGTTGTTGAGGAGAGAGGCGATCCCGTATGCCAGTGCATAACCATCGAGATCGTTGTAAAGGGGATTGTAGGCCCATTCTGATCCGAGACTGATTTCGACATAATCCCCTCCACGGCCATGTGCATTCAGGATTGCTTGTACGTTCTGGCAGAAGTCCCCCTTCACTTCAAGCACAAGCCCGCTGGCATTTGCCTCAGGATCCGAAGCTTTGTAGCCAAATAGCTGGTCAGAAAATGGATACATGCAACACGTTGTTTTTCCGCTCCCGATCGCTCCGATGATTGCCGTGCCCGTGAATAACCCCCGTTCAGGCATAGTCAGCCAGCGAGGATTATCATCGGGAAGAGCCAAACGTGGGTTGTGGACTTCACCGAGTACGAGATAGAGATTCTCGCGTTGTTCGATTGCGGGGTAGGGCGGCAACGCTTGTGGGGAGTCCATACGGCGAGGCCGAAGGCTAAAAATATAGAGCGCCGAGAGGAGGAATGAGTAACCAATATAGGCCGTTGTAAACAGCATGATGCGATAACCTGCCTTCAGCGCCGCGTAGGTCCACGGATCTCTTACCGCAATCACCCGCAGGTAGTATTCATTCCAGGTCAGAGGGCGAAGCGATTCTGTCATTGGCCATGGCATCTTGAAATACAAGAGCGTGCCCGTCACGATCGCCAGGACCAGAGCGAGGAAATCTTTCGAATTTAGCACTCGCTGTATCATGCAACTCTTGCCTTCTCCTTCGGGGAATCGAATCTGTCGAAGGGCGTTCTTTAGGATTCCGGCTGTCCACCCATATCTGCTGTGAAAGCCGATAAAGATCGCCCGTGAACGACCGTCCGGAAGGTCACGCGCGAGGAATCAAGTGGATTGCGCCAGAACTCGGACAGTGGGGACCCGGAGAGTTGCGCAGAAGCCCATTCTTTGTAGAGACTCTCCGTTTCACTTCCTGTAAATCGCCGGCGCGAGTCCTTGAGATACAGAACATCCGCACCCGGCACTCGTTCATCCCGCTCCCAAGCCCTTCGAATCTGGAAATAACGAAGAATCTGGTCGTGTCGACTGCCGCCATCCAGTCCCAGGACGACCTGCCGAAAGACGGTCTCGGCCTCGCCAAATAACCGAGAGGAAGGAGCAACATAGATCACTGAAAACGCTTTCAATCGACAGAATAGCGGCATGTAAGAGGAAAGGTAGGTAACGAACGCTTGCACCGTCAGCCCGCCTGAGTCGATAAATGTAAACGTGATCAAAGACTCTTCAGAATTGGCGGTTTGCATCCAGAACATGGGAAATGGGTCTGCAAAGTGACGGACAATGGTCTCGCCGCTCCTTGGATTTATATAGGCCCGGGAGGGTAGATCTTCTTTCCGGACGGAAAACGTCTCGGCAAGGAACTGAACTTTTTCCTGTTTCTCCCTTGAGAAACTGACACGATGGATTGGCAAGAACAAAATCGAGAGCGATGAGACTTGTCCGGATATATTCAAGCGCATGTCTTCTCCGGGCCCGGACAGTCGCACGGCCGAACGCCTGATAGAGTCTGGTAGCGAAAACGTGATACACCGGAAACCCAGTACGATAACTGTGAAAGTTTGCGTGTTTATGAGCACTCAGTTTGTCGAGGAACTCCCGTAATGCGCGGCCCCTCTTAAGGCCGGCAAACGCCAGAAATTGATCCTCGACGAAATATCCAGAGTGTGCAGTTACCAGCTCAAGAAAAGCGATTTCTCTCGTCGAGTAGCCAAATCCGGCCAGGAATTCGACATGGATGGCATCGGTCGTCATATCGACAGGATCCGATCGATGGAACCGCTGTCGTTCAGGGCGCGCCGAACGCGATTTGAATCCCCACTGCGAACATAGACCTTGAATCCCGCGTCGGCCTTTGAACAGATTGCGTCTCGCCCGTAGTGCTCAGAAACGAGTTCGAGGTTTTCGTGAGCAATCGTGCCCTCGACGGTCTCGTACTCGATTTGGATGTCCGGCAGGGAGACCGTTCCGGCCTTGATTGACAGTCCGTGTTGTTCGGCGGCTGCCTGAAGCCATGCCCGTTTTTGTGCCTTGGGTAGTTTCCTTGCAGCGAATCTCTCACGGGCCATCGTACTGTTCAACTCAGAGTCGAGTCGTATCTTGGTCACCTTGCCGCCTTGCCTTTGAATATCCTCCGCTTCTTTTTGAAAAACCTTATAGAGGTCGGCGTCATGATCAATATCCCTGGTTTTCACGAAACCGTAATGAAGCTGTTGCCCTTGCGGAACCTGACCGCTATTCCGAAGGGTGCGTTGCCCGTTTTCGGTGAGTGTCGCGATTCGTCGCAATTGGCGGTGCGCCCGATAAAAGGTTCTCTCCTCGATCAGACCTTTGGACCGCAGGCTTTGAATGTCCTGCGTCATTTCTTCGCCGTTTCCCCGGTAAGCGAACCTGCGCAGATCGTCCTCGTCCACAATTCGGAACTTCCCGATGTCAGACATGGCTCGAATTTCGGAACTGCGAAGGGAACGAGGGCGATCCTGATCGACCTCTGGAGGCCTCCGCTCGGTTACGTCATCTGGATGATTAGGACGGCGGACGCTCCGGCTTGCCTCCCGGTTCTGTTCGAGATCTAGACCTGGTGACCGTTCCATCGCCTACTGCACCTCATTCATGGGATTTGTATTGCCAGTCGTATTCAGTGCTTGAAGGTGATTGTCGAAATGCGAGAGCTTGCGGCCGGTATCTTTAAGAAGCAGCTTCCGGTTGATCGTCAGGATGGTGGCAAACAGATTTAAGGCGACCAGGGACAGATAGAGTGCGATCGTTGCTCCACAATGCGAGAAAAGGAGGCGTTTTTGGGGAGCCAGAAACGTCAACCGGTTAAAGAGCGCGAACGCAATCAGGATCATTACAATCACAGACAGAAATGAGGCGCTGCGAATCACAGGAAATGCTCCTCTGCTTGGGTAAGAAGATCGTTCGCCGTCATTTCAGAAATGCCTGGTCCTCGCGAAAATAGGCGATCGTGAGGCCCAACGGATTCACGAGAATGTCCTCGTTCGGGACATGGTCGCGGAAATTAAACAGGAAACTTGCCGTGTAGAGTGTTTTACGCAAGATCGAATGATCCGCCGGCGAGTACTCGATTTCATAGAAATCGACCGTTGCCTTGAACGGTGCTTTCTCCATCGGCTCGACCACAACCTGCTCGACCTCGATATCTTTTTCAGGAGAAAGACTATCCATCAGAAACGTCTTGATCACCTTGTTCTGCTTAAAAGCCTGAATCGTGTCACCGGCCAGTTTGCTGTCGAAAAAATAGATGGCCTGGCTGAAGTCATCGTTGATGGTTGAGCGGTTCCGACGGTAATAAAGTTGACAGAAGCGAGTGAGAAAATACTTTGTTTCCTTGTATTCGGGTTTGTATAGAAGATTCTCGTACGACACGGCTTGCGCGCGGCCAATCTCGTCAATTCGAATCACCGTTGGTCTGAAACTCTCGAGAGTCCGAACAATCTTCAGGTTCATCACGACCAGGCCAAAGACCACTGCCGAAAGAATGGTTACTGCGATCTTTAAAAAGCCGGCCGTAACGATGGCAGAGGCGTATTGCTCAAGGTATAGCTGCTTGGCTTCGTTAAACGTAGTGTCTTTCATGCCTCCGCTCCGAGCACCCGAGCGATGCTTTGAAACACGGCCGCGGCCGAACTACCTGAAGTTCCGCTGAAGATATGACTCGTCAGAGTCGGAACCTTCAAGATGGCATAGATGGCAGCAAAATAAGTCACGATCAGAACGGGAAACACTTTGAGCAGATCCGTTGCAGACATAAGCCCGGTGATTTGTGCATGGATGATTCCGGTAGTGAATTGACTGACGACGTAAAGCACAGCTGCGGCGACGACCTGGTAAAACGAATATTGGATAAAGGCCTTGAACCACCCCCAAAAGAGCCAATCCAGCTGCGGCACGATAAAGAATGGGATGAAAACAGGTCCAAGCAAGATGCAGACCGCTGTCGCGACGATACCAAACGACACGACGATGAGAGCCAACGCCTCGGTAGCGAGCGCCCCCAGCATCAGCAGGAAAAACAGAAACATGGCTACGGGTTGAGTGACGCTAGGTGCATCGAGGTTGTTCAGGACATACGCTGTATCGTCAGCAATCCGTTGCGCGTTGGCCTGTCCAATTTGGTTCGACAGGCTGGCAGCCTCGTCAGTGATGAGATGATGAAAGTCCCTCCCGAAGCCGGGAATGGGCGCATCGTAGTAGTTCACCATGGCGAAGCCAAAGCTGATCATCAGGATCAAACTCACGAAATTTGCGAAGTGAAAGCCGCCCCGGTGTTCGCCCGAGGCGAGCGCGGCCTTGACCCCGTACCAGACGACGAGGATCGTTGCGAAAGCACGGAAGATGTTCTGGCCCATTCCATCGAAAACTGTCAGGTTCTGTTGAACCAGGCTGTTGACGGCTTGCAGCATTTGATCGAAGAAATTCATGTTTGTCTCTTTCGCTGATGTTTTCTTCTTTCTCCGGTCTGGTTACGGCAGCCGGTAACGACTCAGGCTCTGAGAGAGGCTAGTCGTAAACGGAGCAAGGTTTTGCGTTACCGATTGGCGCATCTCGATTGCGAAATTGAGGTTTGCGGCATCAACATCCCTCTGTCGTTTCGCTTCGATGACCTGCTGCTCAAGCGCAGCGAGCCGGATGTTATTGGCATCCTGCAGTGTGCGAAGCGTGAGCACGTTGCTGGCGTTGATCTTGTTGAGGATGCTGACTTCGCTGTTCAGTGCCGGATCGCCGGACAGGGAATCCTGCTCAAGATTTGTGATCTGTCGCTGCACGGTGGCAGCGTTGGCACGGACGTTTCCGACCGTCGTCAAAGCAGAGACATTGGCACCGTCAGAGAGTTCGACTGATGCGTACGCGGATTTCAGATTCTGGGCATCATTCGGGTGAATCGCATTGAGGTCGCCCTGGGCATACGCCAGGATTGGAATCGTTGCACGGAGATAAGCCGGACCGACACTCTGCGCTCCCGAGCCATTCGCTGCATTGACCCATGCGCTGGTATTGCCGTAGAGATCATTTGCGGTGAACTGTCTCCAGTCCGAGAACATCGCGCGATATCGAGCGGGCATATTCGCTAGATTCTTCGACATCTGGAGAGCGAGATTGTATTGGTTCAGGACCTGCTGGTAGGTCTGTCGCAGTTGTGCCAATTGCTGCACAAGTTGGTTGTAG
This sequence comes from uncultured Acidobacteriota bacterium, assembly GCA_963831545.1. Lineage (GTDB taxonomy): Bacteria > Acidobacteriota > Terriglobia > Acidiferrales > UBA7541 > Acidiferrum. Next base: position 19,134 of record CAWHQX010000009.1, on the reverse strand, counting down.
CGAAGCACCGCGTTCACATAATTGGTGGGGTCATAAACGACCCCACCAAACTGCCCGTACGAGACAGCCGGCAGGATGAGCAACGCAAACAATAATGCGATTGCGACGATTTGTTTCGGGAAAGGCTTCATGTTCCGGAATCTCCTTTGCACGACTTCGTTCTCATTTGCGGAATCCTCCGGTGTCCAGTTGCACGGGGTGTTGGCTGTAGTCTGGCAACAGGAGATCGGCGGCGAGGTAAATCTTTACGCGGCTTCCTTCCCGAACCGTTACCGTAGGCAAAATGTTCAGGAATTTGTCGAGGATCTGCATCGAGGAATTCGCCAGGCTCGAACCAAAACCAGCGCGTGCCTGATCGAACGCGGAATTCGTGTATACGTTTCCTGTCCCTGCCTGAGCGATGCCTCCGAGGACGCCGATTGCCAGGGATGCTCCGAAAATCTGCAGATAGTGGTCGTTCACCTTGCCCCCGAGCGAAGTCTCACCAATCTGATTCAAGCCTTTGAATTGATCGAGTGTCACGGAGTATCCATCGGGCATAATGAGCCGATGAAAGAAAACGGCAAGCCTCTGCTGACCGAAGGCCTCTACCTTTTTTGTCTCTCCGAGAACTTTGGTTCCGGCGGGAATCAAAACGTGTTGGCCGTCACGTGAATAGATCGCGTTTGTGACCAGGCAGTTCACGGGGCCTGAAAAGGTGCCATTCAAGCGATTGACGAGTAGAGTTTCGAGCACCGTTCCCTCAAATAGAACAAACGTTTTATCGCCCGCGGTGCCGAGCGATCCCCTCTGCGGGCCGTCGGAAGAATGGGTGATTGCGTATTCAGATTGTCTGATTTCCCTGTGTTTCAGGATCGTCTGCTGTCAGATCCCGTTGGACCGCTGTGGTTGGGCGATTCGCTGTCGAACTCTGTAATTCGCGGCGCGGAAACCTGTTGTTCCTCTTCGTCCCGGTTGATCGGCAACGCCTCGTGGATCGCTGGTGCGGAAGCTGCAGATCCTTCGCGCTCCTGGCCAGTTCGAGATGTAAACGCGACATTTGGAGCAAATAACGACAGGTATTCGCGTTTCTTCTTGTCTTCCTTGATCGGATCCGTGGGTGCTGACTGGTTTTCAGACGTTACACCCACGACCATCGGGGTCGGAGGAGGCGCACCATCCGGTGGAAAGACGGTGCCGGGAGGAATTCTGTCCGCTAGGCCCAACGCCTCGAGTCGTCCTCGGTCAACCTGAGAAACCGGCTGGCGAGTCGCGGCCTGGTCCTTTTGAATGGATTGTTTAAAGTCCTGTACCGCCGCCGGATCGAGTGACTGCAGATGTGAACCCGGGGGACTGGCGGTCACCGGTGCTGTCCGCTTGCTGTTTCCGGTCAACCACATGATCAACACCATCACCACGGCTACGACAAGAATCACGAGTTGCTGCGTATTCTTCGGTAACAAGCCGGCTGGCTTCTTTGCCTTCATTTCGACGGTAGCCCGAGTCTGGGAGCCGCTCTCCGTGTTGTTTGTCGGTTGGTTCGTTTCTGGCATTGCATCTCCTTGTCGCGCCTTGCACTTGTTCTAGCTTGAGTGACGTTCAAAAGGCAGCTGCTTCTTACCGACGGTCAGATAGCCTTTGTCCAGAATTTTCGGAATGACATAAACACCATTGCTCAACTCGAAATTAATGAGGTTGGGTTTCCCGTCTTTTACCTCGTAAATGGTGGGCTTCTCCTGGGCATCGCACTTGATGTAGGTGAATTTTTCGTCGTGATAGATGGCCGTGATCCGGAACGGTGCTTTCGCGCTCTTTGCGGCATAGATGTAATCGAATTGAAGCTTTCCCGCGTACTCCTCCCTGTACTGACTAATTTCCCTCTGCGCCCGGTCCTCGGCCGCCTGAACGGCCTGAGTTGTTTCCGCTCGCGCAGCATCGGCAGCGGTCTTGTATGCCTGCACTTCGGACGCCCGCACGAGAGGTGGAACCACTCCGCCGATCGTGGACTCCTCTTTGCGCTCGATGACTACCTTCAGGTCGGGTTCTGCGGCTGAACTACCGCTGATTTCAGTCAGAAGGAACGAATAGACATGACCATTCGAGGTGATGAGGTTCAGATTGCTCCGAATGCCCGGTTGTGCGGGGTGCAGATAACAGAGATTGTGGGCCCCGTTGATGATCCAGAACTCCTTATCTCCCGTAGTGGCATCGAGAATCTCCTCGTTGGGCGGAAGCACGATGAGTGTGGAGAAGCGTATCTTTGCTCGAATCTGGACAATGTCGGTTTCCGAGTACTGAACCGTGCGTGCACCGGGCTCGGCATCGGCGCCAGGCGAAAAGATGACTGCCAGGACAGCGATGATAAGGCTCATCAGAACCACATGTGAGTACCGTAGATTGCTCTTACTAGGCATGATTGCCTCCTTTGGAATTGCTACTTCGCTCTGAACCCGGGTGAACACTCGAGCCACTCATGCAGCCTCCCCGGCAAGAACGGAAAGTCCTCGTTCAAATCCGTGCGCTTCGAACGCCTCTTTGCGTCTCCGGTTATCAAATGGGTCGTTGGTGTATAACCAGTAGCTCTTCTGGTCCACGTCGAGGTTTGCAACCTTCGCAACGTCATGGTTCTTGATCAGAAATTGCCGTTTGGGCACGAGGGTCGAGATGAGATCAATTTCCTTTTCGTTGAGGTGGAACTGGTTGCGATACAGATCGCGGTCCATGTCCGGATTAGCCAGGAAGATCTTGGTTGCACAGGTTTCGATGATGACGTCGGTAATGCCCGAAGTCCGCAACTCATCGAGGGACTGCGTGGAGAGGATCATGGCGGCATTCTGTTTACGCCACGTTTTCAGGGCCTCGATGATGTACGCGCGTATGCGAGGGTTCCTGAAGAAGATCCATGCTTCATCAATAAGAAATGCCTTGAACACATGGGAAATCTCGGGGTTGGTGATAGCCTGGTTGGCCCGATGCAGGACGTAGAAGAGAAGTGGCTCAAGAATTTGTGGATACTGCTGCATACCTTGAAAGTCAAAGCATTGGAACCGCGAAAACGTCACGGTGTCGTGGACATTGTCAAAGAGGGAGCCGAATTGCCCGCCTGCAGTCCACTTCTGCAGTCTCAAAGAAAGAGATCGCGGAAGCGTGTTCGCAAGGACGCCAAGCGTGCGGAGCTCCGGCTCCACGCTATAAAGATTCTCGATCTGTAGGTACAGCTCCTGTTCCTGCTCTACCGACAGTCCATCGCCTGCATGAGTGTCCGCAAGCACTTTTACGAAAAGCGCCAGGAAATCGAGGTTTTGCTTGTTTTTTGGCAGGCAGAAGGGATTGATGGTGAAGCCCGAAGTATGGGGCCCGACTTTGACATACGTTCCGTCAAACAGCCGTGTGAGGTGTTCAAAACTGCCGCCCAGATCGAAGATGAACGTGTAAGGGTCGTACTTCTGCAGATTCGTGATCAGGAAATTGAGAAGAAACGACTTGCCAGATCCGGTACGGCCAAGGATGACACTATGGGCCGTGTCCTTGTGGTGAAGGTTCAAGTAGAAGGGTGTTCGGTGATTGGTCTCAAGAACAGCAAGATATTCCTGGTTGAGGTGGGTGTTGAGCTTGTTTCCCGAGTGCAAGGTGAAAAGAAAAGAGTAGTCGGCGTAGTTTGTGTTCAGAATCAGGAGAGAGCGGAGATTGAACGCGTAGTTTCCTGGTACGGTCGCAAGGTAGGAGTTGAAAAGGTTGTAGTTTTCTTCATACAACTGAGCGTCGTGGACACTGAAGTGCTTGTAAAACTCGGAAGAGGCGACTTCGACCTTGGCGAGGTCCTTGTCGAATAGCACTACGGTGAGCGAGAACTGACCAAAATAATTGCCTTTGACCTCCAGTTCCTTTAACGCCTCGCCCAGGTCGCGAACCTGAGCTTCCTTTGACTCATCAATCAGGAGGTCTTCATTCGGCTGAGGGCTGTCAGACGCAGTTGCGTAGCTCGCCACAGACCGCTTGGTATTGTGAAAGTGCCGCCGCCGAGAATGAATCAAGGAACGGCTCTTCTCTGGTGTCTGTTTGATCCACTCCGTACAAATAAAGTAGTTGCCTTCTACTTCGAAAAGCTTCCTGAAAATTAGCGGGAAGCTCTGTCCCGATGGTTCCTTAAGCGTAAGCACCTTCACGTAGTAGTCGTCGACCCGGAGAAACCCGCGGTGGCATTCGAGATGAGATTCGCAAAGGTAGTAGTCAAGGAAGGTATCGTGCTGCAGTCGCGCGTTCGCGATTTTTACGGGCGAAAAATTGAGAATCTGTTTCAGAACACGGAATGCATCCGCTTTCGGCAGGACCTTGATACCGGCGAAATCCGCGATCTGAGTACAAAAGTTTCGGATCTTTCCGCGCAGCGCGGCTTTTGACCGATCAAGCTCACGCTCGATCAGCAGAACCTGCTTTCGGGTTGAGATCATTGCGATTAATTCGCGAATCGCATGAAGTGGGTTCGATGGCAATGTGGCCAGTGTGTTCAGTAACGATGCCTTGTGGCGGAAGCCTTCGTAGAGAATGACGAAGCAGATCTCGATCGAGTACAGGTGGTCAGTCTTGGAGTTCAGGTAGTTGACCCGATTTTGCATTGCGGCGTTGACGACGGGATTCGTGTAGGTGGCGAGTGGGATGGGTTCACGAGTTCTCTTGAACAGGTACTGATAGACGCGGCAGTGTTCATCAAGACTTCGTAATGCCGCGGCGAGCCTTGCGGTGAGATTGTCGATCGTACTTGTGTCGAGGCACTCGTAGTCCACCCCGTCAACGGCCAGGATCATTCCAAGATCGCCAGATTTCGTCAGAAAGATTTCCTCATCGATAAAGCCGAAAAGGTTGATCTGGCTGCAAAGGGAACTGGTGGCGTCGAATTCCTTCCGGATCTGTTTGAGTTTAAACATGGCGGATTCTCCGGAGGGCGATCGGCTCAAATTTCATCGGATCGTATTGATTTCTGGTTTTTGTTGAATTCAGCAAGAATCGGAGAATTTGCGGATCCGTCTGCGTTGCCCATCGAGCGAAGAGATATAGGGTGAAGAACATCCCCAGAGCTCCGCCGAGGCTATTGAATAGGTTGAAGACACACGCTCCGACGACCAGGGCGAAGAAGAAGAGCTTTCGCTCCGCTCCGAGGATCGTGAGTGGCCGATTGAGTGACCGGAAAACGGGGTTGTGGTTCATCGTCGGTTCCCTCATGGCGATCAAACGCCGAATAGCCATGTGAGAAAATTGACAGCAAGAACTGCCATTCCGATTCCGAACACGATTCCTGCAAAAGTTCGCTTGGCGCCGCCTTCTCCGAACGCGAACGTAAGCCCTCCGATCACGATGGCAATCAGTGCGAGCCCTTTCGCGATCGGTCCTGTGAACGACTGTTGCAGTACGTTGACTGCGTTTTCCCATGGCGAACTGCTTTGGGCGCGGGTGGAACCGTGCCATAGCCAGAATCATCCCGAGAGCGCCTGGCCAACGCAGCGCCTTCCTGACGGCTGTTCGCTGCCTGTAGTTGAGTCTTCTCATGTCGTTCGCTTGCTCCTTCTCCGTTTTTTTCTGAACTACCGATGTCATGCGTCTGAAGGTACGGGACCCTGTGTTTGTGGTCCAATACTTCCTACGGTGAGCGGTATAACCACCGTCTATGGCTGAAGCATTCGAAATGCAGATCGATGAGTGAATGCCAATAATTGGCGCGAAAACGGATCGCGGAACAAGTGAAGGGCTTATTCCGTATCTTCAACGGCTACGGCCAGCAGGGGAAGGCGCGAATGAATCAAAGATCTCGACGAGACTTTCTGTTCAGCGTGAGTGCAGTCGGTGCGCCAATCGCCATTGCGCCTGCTTTGTTGGGTCAGAAAAGACAGAAAGACGTTCAAAGTGACCTGCACGGAGAGTTGACACAGCTGTTGGCCATCATGCCCGCCCAACCGAAGCCTGTATTTACCGTCCTCGAGACCGTCGCGCGCGAGACGGGCACGCGCTATAAGATTGAATTTCTGTCCGAGCCCCCTCATCCAGTATTCAACACCCCCGCCGACATCATTCGTGCGTATCTTTTTGTGCCCGACCACAGGGAGGGCCGGAAGATTCCCGCCATCATGGCGATTCACCAGGACGGCCCGCAGTCTCACATCGGCAAATCCGAACCTGCGGGCCTCGCCGGGGACAAGGGTTTGTTTTATGGTTTGGAATTATTTCAGAAAGGATACGTCGTTCTATGGACACGCCGAGCGTCGGCGTACTACACCAAACGGAATCGAGTCGGTCAATCCTGAAAGGGATTCGGAACTTCTCGAGCACCGCCTCGGCCAGCTTCTTCTAAGCGGGCGCAATTTCATTGGAAATTTTCATTGGAAAAGAGGTCTGCGACCTGATCGTCGCCACCGATCTGTTGTGCTCTCTCCCCTATGTAGATACAGCCCGGATCGGAGCGATAGGGCATTCAGCCGGGGAAACTCGCTTGTCTATTTCATGTATGCAGACTCCAGAGTGAAAGTTGGCGTCTCGTCTTGCGGCCTCTTCAGCATGGTGAATTTCTTCAATGAGAACGCTCCAAAGAAACGCATCGGTGGTCTAGCCATGCCGCGTTTGGCGCTTGTCGGTGACTCGGATGATTACCTCGCCTTCATCGCGCCCCGCCCTGGTTTGCTCACCCGGGGCGTTTGGGAATGGGGACAGGACAATTCCGCCGACAAGTCCTTTCAGCGAAGCTCATGTCGCCGAGACTCGAAGAATGGAAGCCCATGCACGCGAGCGTTACTCAAAAATGGGTGCGTCTTCCGAGTTGACCGTCGTCTACTTTGGAGAGGATGGTGGTAATCACGCATTTCCGCCACAGGTTCGCGTGCAGGCCTATGAATGGCTTGGACAACACCTTTCTCGATAACTCGCCTGATGACCGGATACTGATTTTGCTCGAGTTAGCTGCGCAGACCTTTCTCTTTTCAACTTTTCAGCCCCCAAATTGAATGAATCCACGTATTCCGCAGCAACTCGTTTCTGGGTATAAGAGATAGCCCGTCTAAATTCCCGTACGAAATAGCGGTAGTGCTGTCTCCGGTCAAGTTATAGTTCCTCGATTGGTGGATTAGTGAAAATCAAGACCTTAGGCCTACTGGTCCTGGCAGCATCGACTCTCTTTATCCTGGTCTTCGCAATTGTCATCTTCTTGCACTGGCCCTTTTCCCGATTGAACATTCAGCAGTCCCTTGAAGCTACCTTTGGCGGATCGATCACATTTCAGAATGTTCATTCGACGTACTTTCCAAACCCGGGATGCACCATTGACAATCTCGTCTTCAAACAGGGAGGCGTGCCTGCCTCGACTCCTCCACTCGTGACGATCGCGCAGCTCAGGATCGAAGTCCGTTATTTGGACCTGCTGCTTCGCCCGGGTTATCTTGCTCGCGTCAGACTAAACAATTTCTTTATACACATCCCGGCAGATCGTCACAGCCTTCTAAGCTCGCGGTCCTCTCCCTCCACGACGCGCGTCGGTGAGATCATCGCCGATGGCTCGACCATCCAGGTTGACCGTGAGAATTCCGCTCCGTCGCTGATCTTTGATATACACACGCTTCGCTTGTTTTCCGTAGGCGAGACACTCGCTCTGTCCTACATCACCACTCTTCACATCCCGCTCCCGCCCGGCGAAGTCCATGCCAAGGGCAAATTCGGCCCGTGGAGCCCCGTCGATCCCCGCCAAACCCCAGTTTCGGGTGAATACAGTTGTCAGGGTGCGGATCTCGCGGTATTCAAGGGAATCAGCGGCTCTTTATCTTCCGAGGATAATTTTCACGGAACGCTAGGCCGTATCGAGGCGCACGGAACCGTCGACGTTCCGAATTTCACCGTAACCCGCAGTCACCATTCCGTCCATCTTCAAGGGACTTTTCATTCGTTCATCGACGGTACGAATGGCGACGTCAAACTCCAGCGAGTAGACGCCGGTTTTCTAGGGACAAGCATTTCAGCGAACGGAGAAATCGCTCACCATTCCGATCAGGAGGGCAAGCTCACTTCGATCGATCTCATTGTCCGTAATGGCCGCATCGGGGACGTTCTCTATCTTTTCGTTCGCAAGCCAGAAGCACCCCTTCACGGAACCACGAATTTCCGTGCTCACATCATAATTCCTCCGGATAAGCGCCCGTTCCTGCACAGAATTCGCATCATCGGAGACTTTGGAATCGAAGAGGGTCGATTTGCGAACCCTGCAACGCAAGACAGCGTGAACGTACTCAGTGAACGTGCCCGTGGAGCAAAAAAAGAACAGCCAAGCGATTCCGAAACGGCAATTTCGGATCTTGCCGGGCACATCGAGCTGCATGACGCAAACGCGAACCTTCACGATTTGCGCTTCTACGTTCCCGGAGCCTCTGCCAACATGAACGGTACTTACAATCTTGAATCAACAAAAATCGATCTGCACGGCACGCTGAAGACCGACGTAGAAATCTCAAAAATGACTACTGGCGTGAAGTCCGTGCTTTTAAAGCCATTCGACAGTGCTTTTCGCAAGAAACGCGCCGCCGCCGTTATTCCAGTCCATCTGCTCGGCACCTTTGACCATCCAGAGCCAGGCCTCGACATTCCTGCCCGGCCGTCGGATCGGGCAGCTCCCCACTGATTTCTGGCGAGGTTCTGGCTTCGTTGCTGGCGATTCCCTAAGATGGCCATGGGAATAGCGCGCAAAAACTGTTTCAAGTTGGACATCGCATGACCTGGCTCGAATACCATGAACGTACGAAACATAGTCGCGAGTCACTTCTGCGAACCCGGCATTATCTGGATTGGGACAACATGCCCAATCCATTTCGTCATTACGAGGGTACCCCGATTCTAGATTTGCCTGCCGACCCTCCCTCTCCTGAGATTCGAGCGCATGACGTCCTTGACGGAAAAGTCGGGAGCAGTTCAACTGGCGACGGAGCGAGATTCCTTTCGCAACTGATGTTCTATTCCGCCTCGATCAGCGCAGCGAAGCGAGCTCCTGCCACCGGGGCTATTTACTCTCTGCGCGTCAATCCGTCTTCCGGCAATCTCCATCCAACCGAATTTCACATTTGCGCGAAGGGACTGGTCAATTGGCCCGATGGCCTATACCACTACCGTCCCTCTTCCCACATGGCCGAACAACGGGCCACTGGAGATTTTGTCCCAGCACTCTTTGATCAATCCGCTCCACTTATTTTTGTTTTGACAACGATTGCCTGGCGTGAAGCCTGGAAATACAAGGCGCGGGCATACCGTTATTGTTTACACGACATCGGACATGCCTGGCAGGCTCTTACGCTAGCTGCTCGAGCGATGGGTTGCGAAACCTTTTCAATTGGCCATTTCCCTGATGACCGAGTCGCGGACTCGTGTCTGCTCAGTGCGGATGAGTGGCCGATGTTAATTGTTGGAATCCATGGCTCAGTCGTTCCTCAGCGGGACCTTGATCGAACCCGGTCGGTTGTATATGGCGGCGAGCCTAATCGGCTGTCGAATGAACAAATATCCTATCCTTTAATTGAGGGTGTTCACGCTGCTACGAAACTCAGCGCTGGAGCCAGCATCCCCCCTGCCCATCAGACGAAGGAATCCGGCCGCGGCGAAATAAGCCTTCCCCGTCCTGTTTCGACAACCAGAACATTCGGCGAGGTCGTTCGAAGGCGTCGGTCTGCGCTCGACTTCATTGGTGGAGTCCGATCGATCTCGTTCTTCGAACTATCCATGCTACTGCAGAGCACAACGGGACCGTTAGCGGCGGATTTTGCGTCAGTTCGTTTCGTCCATCTATATCTCTACGTCCACCGCGTCGAAGGCCTGATTCCGGGAGTGTACCGCTACTGGCCGGAGCACGGAGAGCTTGAGAAAATCAAGGAGGGGGACCAACGCTTGGCAGCGGCTGCTCTCAGTCTGGGGCAAGACCTTGCCGGGAACGCCTGCGTGGCATTCTCGATGGTTGGTGATTTTGAGTCCGCTGCCCGGAACTATGGGGATCGCGGATATCGATATGTTCATTTCGAGGCAGGAGCCATGGGGCAAAGAATGTATCTTGCCGCCGAAGCGCTCGGGCTCGGCGCAACCGGCATTGGAGCTTTTTTTGATGACGAAGTGAACCGATACTTGGGCATAGACCCCGAGCGGGGACAGGTCGTCTATCATTTCGCAATAGGTTATCCGGTCGCTGATCCGCGCCTGGAGGCTTGAAATCGTCCGGTTGAATTTGGCAGTTATCCCTGTTGAAAGACAAGCTGTCAAATTATGCGGCAGAGCTCACGTTGTGAGTGAATTCAAGAGGAAGGGATCAGATGACGACGGCGGATCATGCCTGGCAAGTCGGCCAGTCAGGCAGTCGCCGCCGCAGACTGACCGAATGATTTCACGGCCAATGCCTCGTCATTTGCGATGTCAAAGATCGTATAGAGTTTTGTAATCTGCATTAAGTCACTAACCTTATTGGTCAGGTTAAGAAGTTTCAGTTCTCCACCCTGCTTGCGCACACTCGTGTAGCCACTGACCAAGGCACCTAAGCCTGAACTGTCAATGTAATGGACATCGCCCAAATTGAGCACGATCTGTTTCTGCCCCTTCTCTAGCAATTTAAAAAGTGTTTCGCGCAACGCAGCGCTTTCCTCGCCAAGCTCAATCCGTCCGCTTACGTCAACGATCGTGACTCCGCCCACTTGTCGAACTTTTGTTGTCATGTTCATTGTTGAACTCCCTCCACGTGAACGGCTCAATTGAATTCGCCGGCAGCTGAAACTGTATCAAGAAGTGCAGCCCGGTAACTGTGCAAGAGTGCACAGCGTCCGAGTACGACTTTTAAGTCGAATGAATTCGATAATTGGTACAGTAGGGTGTCGCGTGATCCTCATATTCAGGGATTCTTCTCAAAAGCTCTCGTTACAAGGTGGCGGGTGTAACCAAGAGGGTGCAATAGAGAGTCAAGATCGAACCCGTGTCACGGTAATTCCCGGATCAGCGTAGGATCGACAGATTTGTTGGCGTCTCTTCGGAGGTGTGCTTCTGCAAGATCAGGTATTGGCAACGCTCCGCGGTCAGGTCGTGGACATTATTTCTGGAACCATTTTTGTGTTCCTGGGATTGCTCGCGTGTGGCATCGCTGCGATGCGTCGGCGTGCCGATGCGGGAATCCTCGTATGGATGGGAATCTGGAGCGCGATGTACGGCGTGCTGCGCTTTGGTGACTCGCTGGCCGCACTGACCCGGTTGCCACATTGGTCTCAGGTAACCGCGCTGTACCTGGACACGGGGGTGATGTACCTGATCTTGGTCGTCGCAACGCGTGCTTGGCGTGAGTTAAGTAGAGGCAAACTTCGTGTCCTGCTTACGGTCATAATCTATGCGGGGCTGGTCATCGGATTGGCCGGAATTGTCGTTTTCTTGCTGACTGGCGCAAGCGATACACTCCTTCCCTATAACAATCTCCTTGCCGCCTGCCTGATCGGTACTCTATTGACCGTCGTAGCAGTTCCAAAACTGGCGCGAACGTTTCTTGTTCTGCCTGACCGCAAGATCTTGCTTGTGGCCACCCTCATTTTCTCCGTTGAAGCTTTGTATACCAGCGTTTCCGGTTCACTGGGACACCACCGTTCGACCATCTGGGACTCACTGGGGTTTGCTGTTTTCCTCTTTTCGTTCGGATATGTCGCTCTAAAAATGGTCCTTGCAAACGAACGCCGATTGTCTTCGATTGACAAGGAGCTGGCGATCGCTCGCGAGATACAAACTTCGATTCTTCCTGGTGGCAGTCCCGAGATAATAGATCTTCAGATCACGGCTGCTTATCATCCGATGACGGCCGTTGCCGGTGACTTCTATGAGTTCGTTCCCGTTGATCAGTACAGGGTAGGTGTCTTGATCGCTGATGTATCAGGACACGGAGTTCCTGCTGCCTTGATCGCTGCCATGCTTAAGATCGCAGTAAAATCCGTCGTCGTGTCGGCACATGACCCGCCAGAGGTACTGCGCAGGTTAAATCACACCTTTTTCGGACAGGCTCGCGATCAGTTTGTCACAGCTGCATATCTGTTCATCGATATGGAGAAACACAAGGCGCTCTATTCAGCGGCGGGACATCCTCCGATGCTTTTATCGCGTGCGGGAAGACTGGAGCGCATCGAAAGTAATGGCCTGGTTTTAGGGGTCATGCCGGATCCAGCATATCCCCTTCGCGAAATACCAATTATTCCGGGAGACCGGTTGCTGCTCTACACGGACGGTTTAATTGAAGCCGAGAATGCAAAGGGCCAGGCTTTTGGTGATACAAGACTTGAAGAGATCGTTCTTTCTGACAAGTTGCGCGGTGCTTCTGAGCTGACAGACAAGCTGTTCAACGAAATACAAGCATGGCGACCCATGTCGGTAGCTCAGCAAGATGATATTACGCTCATCATAATCGACGTCCGTTGATGTTCTGAGTGCCGACGAATTGACACTGGTTCGCAAACCGAGCAGAAGTACCAGGCATCTATCGGCAACTCCAATCAGCGCGGGTTCGGACATCGATGGTAAGTTCGATATTGCCGACCATCGAGTACAGCTGTTAGCCTTATCCACATGATAGACAGCAGTCGAGAGCTCTTCCGTCATACAGTCGCCACGCTTGCATATCGTGGCGGCAAGATTTTACGCGATGTTCCGGAAACGTTTGCAAACTATCGCAATGGTGAACAGGTGCGTACACCGGTAGAGATCCTCGCGCATATAGGGGATCTGCTCGACTGGGCGCTGTCGATGGCCAAGGGAAAAAAAGAGTGGCACAATTCGACGCCCCTACCGTGGAACAAAGAAACCCAACGCTTCTTCGCAGCTCTCGAGGCGTTCGATGCCTACCTCGCTTCGAGCAATTCCTTGCAGGAAACCCCCGAGAAGTTATTTCAAGGACCCATCGCAGACGCATTAACTCACGTCGGACAGATTGCGATCCTGCGTCGCCTCGCCGGGATTCCCGTGAAGGCCGAAAATTTCTATGTGGCTGATATTGTCGCTGGCCGAGTCGGTTCCAACCAGGCCGCGCCCAAGATGGAATTCTGAGCTTCTGTATCAAACGCTAATTTGGTTCGCGGTTGTACAACAAGACTTGAGCACATGTTTAATGAGAACTCCAAGTCGTTCTGAAATTGGTTCTTGCCCGAGATACGAGCATTGAGTGCAAGTACGATCCCCGGACGCTGACGTCAAAACTTGCGCGAGACGACCGTGGCTCCCCACGATTCCGGGCTCAGATCCCTGACATGTTGCGAAAACAACCAACGATGGGCTTCAAGGTCAGCGGTCCCGTATTGTTTTTCTCCATAGATTGTCTCGTGAAGCTCTTCCCAGATCGCAGCGCCCTCACGCACCGTTCTTGCGCAATGCGCATCGACATCCTCGACAATAATCGTAGGCAATTGGGTCCCATACAGGTGCATCTGAATCCCGCTTTCCGGTTGACCGTATCGGTAGTGCTCGGTTCGGTGGAAATGATCAAGTCCATGCAAAAGCTGAGGGGAGTCAGAGACAACTAGAACAGGAACAGCTGATGGACGCTCCCGCGGACTTCTGGACCGGCTGAAAGCGGATCAAACGTTTCCGCCAAAAATGTCCGCAGCGATTTGAGAATAGGTGAAGCCGGTTCTCCGCAATAGGCAAGGCTCGTCTCCACAGTCAAAACCTCATCAAGAAATTTCCGAAAGACGATCTGATCGTTAGTCCCCGACTCGGCGGCTGGCGTAGTGATGGCCGCAACACCTTCATGCGCCACGATTTCAAGGGCTTCCGCCTGAGTCGTGACTTCGTGAAAAATGTCTGGTTTCACTCGGATCACAGAGAAGAGTCGTTTTAAGCTTTTCCCGAAACGCGGTTCAATATCGCCACGTATCTTGACCAAGGGAAGCTGATGCAAATCGGTCACTTCAATATGCTTTTTCTTTGCGAGAGAGTGTTGATTGGGCAGTGCCAGGATCAGGCGCTCGCGGTGCAGGACATTAAAGGTGAGTCGAGTCTCAATCGCGGGCAGAATTACCAGTCCCGCATCGAGTCGTCCACGGATCAGTCCATCCACGTGCTCCGTGGTGTGGCCGCTTACAAAGCGAACAGCGGCGGCCGGATGCTCGACGGATAAGTAACGCCGTACTTTCGAAAGAACGCGAAAATTGATGAGCGACGAATACCCTAAAGTAAGTGTTGCCGTCTGGTCCCCGCGGGCGTTCCGCGCCGCTTGAATGGCGCGATCGGCGTGGAGGAGCGCCAGGCGGGCTTGTGCGGCGAATGCTTCGCCAGAGCTGGTCAGCACCAGTCCATCTCTTGTTCTTTCGAACAGCTTTACATCGAGTTCCCGTTCAAGATCCCGGATCTGGTTGCTAAGCGTAGGTTGTGAAACATGCAGCTGATTCGCTGCATGCGTGAAATTCAATTCGTCCGCAAGGACGGAGACGTATCGATAAAGCCGAAGTTCAACACCGGGATACATGCAACCCTTTCCGGGACCGAGTCACTTTGCTTCGCTGACATTTTCAATTTTCGCGGGGACTCAGAATAAAGGAATCGCAATTATGACTGAAGCTTTTTGTCAAATATACTTCTTTTATTCTAATGAAGGAATTCTATCCTGCTGTTCGAAGCGATTCTTAGCGAACTTTAATGGGAAAACGTTAGTCTTCGTAAAGTACCCCGTTTTCTGGAGTGTTTATTCCAGTTTTTTACCAACGATGAGCCAAATCTTACAGTTTAATGCGCGGAAGAGTAAGAATTGCTATTAATCAGCGAACCAAAAATAAATTTGCTCAAATATATCTCTCCTCAACACCAGCCGGATACCGCCTGTACACGGATCAAGCCAGCAATCGACCAGTTTCATAAATCCCAGACCGATGACGGCACAGGCTCATTCGCGGATGCCGTAAAACATGCTATTCTTCTTGTGGTGCTGCTGGGGTAGGGAAGTGGGATTTATTAGTTGAATGCGCCGAAAATCCAGTAGTGGAAGACAAGCGCGGTCCACGATCCGAACCGAATCAAACGACGCGAAGGCCCGAGAATTCTGACGTTGCCACGGTGTTTGCTCGACGCTCTGACAAATCCGAAATGGAGCGCAGAGAAATATCCGGGTATGTTTCGGGGATGACTATGCTCCACGATGCAGCAATCAGCGCAGTACCGCATTGATCTTGCAACAAATATAGGGGCGTAGCTCAGTGGTAGAGCAGCGGCCTTTTAAGCCCTTTAGAATCAAGCGACTAGCGCAGCCTGGATGCGCCAAGACCCGCCATTTCAAGCAGTTGAGAAAGAGTTGAAACGACTACGCCAGTCCCGCGCTGCCCGGTTTTGTCAAGCCAAGTGACCCCAGAAGTGACACCAAACTATACTAAAAAATACCATATGCTTATGGATATACTATTTCAAACGTCTGCGCAGCTCTTTTCAGCCCGTGTGACCAGCTGACGACGACCCGATCTCCCAGAGTCCCAAGGATTCGAGTATTCGAGTCTGTATAGCTCTACCCAGATTGCGTGAGCCGGCAGGCGCAATGGTATTTTTGAAGAGACCTTACAGGCAAGCGTTCTCACAACGCAGGACCTGTTCCTTGGTTTCCGCGGGGATGCGGCGGTCTTCGCCAGTTTCACCAAATATTCCACACCAGGTAGCGAGGGCCCCTACGATTACTTCTATGGATTTGGGCACAAGTAGGGCAGCTCCAATGTTTATCGATCTGGAATGTTCTTACGGGAGTCTTGCAGACGGCTTAGAAGGAGTCAGGAATCGCGGGCGCAAGTTTCCCCGGCCAGCAGAGATTCTGCAATCAGAATGCTCAGTGGCGGATTCTCTTGACCAGTTGGGTTGTCATTTGCAGCGGGAGCTTTCGATCTGTTGCATCCATTGCGTGAAACAGCACGATGAAGTTGTGCGAGCACTTGCTGGCTCTCACTCCCAGCACAGAGTCGTACTTCTCATTATTGAAACTGCAGTGGTACTGAGAGGCGCTCCACCAAAACAACGGAGCACCGGTAGTTCAAGTGCCCTCGCAATCATTTCCAGAGTTTCGAGCGCTGGAACCGTAAGCCCATCCTTTTCACGCGAGAAATAATATCGGAGCAAACCGGCCCGTCCTTCAGTACACCCAGCAATAACTCCATGCTCTTCCGAAAATGCCTGAATTGATTTGGCATCAATTGCGGGCCGAAAGAGAGTCGTGGCTCGACATGTGGAATCACTCAGTTTGTGACTCATTTGGCCTTCTCAGGTTCCCGAATGAGGCTTGAGCACAGTGGCAGGGAATCTGGTCCCAGCCTGAGGGATTTGATGGACCTCAAGGAGACTTCACTCACTCGGGAAAGACTCCCCTTGGGAAATGAGGAGTAAGCCCTATGAATGCGTTAGCCAGCTGACGGAGCTGGTTGTCGAGATGACGAAGGTGACCGAGGTTCAATGACTTGCTACTGGCAGAACGACAAAGGTGAAATCGAGGTCGCTCGAAGGAGCGAACTGGAGGCGTTTCCGGGTTTGGACCTCGGTCCAGTTTCCAGACCCGCGCGTCCATCGAGAGCTGCAGAGCACGCTCAAGCAGACGCTGTTGCGGGTAACCGGGCCCGTGGTCACCGCGGAATCGCTCCCCACATCTGTATCGGCATACGCCGTCCAACCCCGGGCCGAAGAAATCGCACCGGTGAGTGGCTCCGAGAGGTCGGCGTTCGAGTCATTCCTGCGTCAGGAATTGCAGGACGGCGGCGAAGACCTTTACCAGCACGTCCACCGCCAGGTCAACCAGCGTCTCCTGCCGCTGGTTCTTCAAACAACGGGTGGCAATCAGCTCCGGGCAGCCCAGCTCCTCGGAATCACCCGCCGGACCCTCCGCCACAAGCTCCGCGACTTGGGCCTTTCGATAACGAAAACGGTCGAGTCGTCAGAAGGCGACAACATCGACTGAATCGCCGCCCACTCATGTGTTGCTTCAATGCATGACTGGTCGTGCCCGTGCATGGCCTACCAACGATCTGGTCCTTCGTTGACCACGCTGGTCTCGGCGAGGCACAAATCTCCCTCGCCGCCGTCAACGGATCTCGCCTGGAGAGACGCCGCCCTTGGTTTTACCGCCTTTCGCCCCGAGGCCGCAATTCGGCCCCTGCTGCTTCGGCCGGCGCTGATCGCATCATTTGCCGGAACTCGGCACGGTGAAGAAACTTGAATCGAGTAACATGTAAGTAGCTTCGTCAATAATTCCTTGAATACACGGACATCATGTTCCGCACCCGGCTCGCTGGCACGCCGGATGCAATTCGACCCGCTCGCTCCGACACGATGCGATGTCTCGGCGGAACGAATCGCCGACTCGCGAGCCGAAGATTGTTCATACGGGATTCCAGAGGCCCGGCGGTTCGAGATGGAGATCGTTCTCCATCCGTCGAGCGGGATCGGCGTGCGTCCGAATCTGCACGCTCACCGAGAGGTTGCGAGACGATGAGCAGCGACACCAACTTTAAGAGTCAGTCTGAAGATGCCCCAGCCCGCCCCCTCCCGACGTTCGTTCCTGACCCGCGCGGCGGGCGTCTCCGCCCTGGCGGTGCCGACCCTGACCCTCATCACCTCCAGGAAGGCCCGGGCGGCGGCGGTCGCAAGAAGCTGACCGGGCTGACCGCGGAGTTGATCCACGAGATCATGAACGACGAGGCCCAGCACGTCCCGATCATTCAGAACCTGCTCGACGACCCGGACAACCCGCTGCCTATCCCGATCCGGAGCCCCCGAATCTCAACATGGCGCGTTGAGGCAACCGAACCTCCAGGCCTTCCTCGAGACGGCGTCGGTGTTCGAGAACACCGGGTCGGGGCTCTACCACGGAGCCCTGCTCAACATCACGCAGACGCAGGAGTACTTCCCCATCGCAGCCGGCCTCGCGTCGGTGGAGTCCCGCCACGCCGCGTGGCTCAACTCGCTCCTGGGCGAGTCCCTCGTGCCGGATTTCGCCCCGGTCGAGGCGCCGATCGACCAGACCACCACGCTCGTCGCGGGTCGCGGAATTCGTCACCGACCCTCGGTCGACGTTCCCGTCGTTCGACACGACCGTGGTGACCGACGCGAATAACTTCTTCGTCCTCGATTTCGTCCTGTTCCTGGAGTACATCGAGTCGACCTTCTACGACGTGAACGTCCCGCGCTCGCCTAGAATGGCGCAAGAAACCGGTGTCGGTTTATCTCTTAAGAAGAACCGAGTCACTTCACGTTCCCGAGCAGAAAAGTGAACCGGCATCGATTTTCGGTTCGATTTCGGGCTCGGTTCTAAAAGTGTACTGACACCTTATTCATACTGGTTGGCCAGCACAACGACTGGCGAACGGTCCGGGGCCGGGCCTCGCAGGGCCTTGAGCAGCCGTTCCGCCACGGCGCTGATATTCGTCGGCCTGCAAGTTCAACAGCGGCCGCGTCAGGCGGGGATAGCTTCGATGCAGCAGGGTGGCGAGAAAGCAGGTGCAGGCGGCGGACGGCCCGGTCCATCAAGGCACGAACGATCGGCTCGGCGGGTGAATCCGCCGCCAGGTCGTCCGGTCGCGCTGGACCACAGCGGTGGTTCGTTCGTTGTTCATGGAGCAACGTCACGACCAAGGGGCGGTTGCATTCTTGGCGATTCTACCGCACAGATGTCGGCCCGCTACGCTCAGTACAACGACAGAGAAAGTGCGGCGGAGCGGTGGACGTCCCCGCCGCCGTCGAGCCTCGGTTTCCAGTCGCAGGGGTCGGCCGCCGCCGTTTGGGAGGGATTTGTGCCCTTTGATTCCGACCGTGCTTCGTCAGCCGGATCAGGGCCACAAATCCAGATATCCAGCAGGCCAGAGTCGATAGTTGCCCGGCACTCCGCCTCGGGCACCACTCACCAGACCCGGCCCCGAATGATGCCCTGATCGCCGTGGTGGTCGTCCGCCGCGGCCCGGCGGCATCCCTGTAGTCCTCCCGCATCGCCTCGTTGAGGGAACAATGCGCCCGCCGGCCCGCTCGCCGGGTCGGGCGCGGTCCGCTCGTACCCGGGCTGGGCCGCACGCGAAATCGCCGTCGATTGTAGATGAATTGCTCAGTTCATCCTCGCCACTCCGATCCGCTTCGCACCAATCATGTTGGCGTGCTCCTCTCTCGAGTGGGCCGAAATCCTTA
>CAWHQX010000008.1:0-70956 GCA_963831545.1 uncultured Acidobacteriota bacterium | reverse complement strand
CACCGAGCCCACTAGATAGTGCAGCCGCGCCGCGACCATCTCGATGTTCTCTTCCATTCGCTCAGGATATAACAACAGAGAGATGCTCAACCGACTATCGGCAGAACGTCATTCGCAGCGCAGCACTAGGCAGGTGATGTCGTCAGACTGTCGCGTCATTCCCACAAACTCATCGACGCGCTTCATTAAGAATTGCAGCGATTCCGCGGCGCCCCAATCGGGCAGTGCGCGGATTGCCTCAATCCAGCCGCCATCGCCAAACTCCTCGGCCTTATCGTTGAAGGCTTCGACGACGCCGTCTGTGTAGAGAATCAGGGCGTCACCGGCTCTCAAGTCGACGGTCTCCGTATTGTAGGCGGCCCCGGAATCAATTCCCAGAGGCAAGCCACCGGCCTCCAATTTTTCAGTTGCTCCGCTAGCGCGGCGCAAAATCGGAGGGTTGTGGCCGGCGTTCACATATACCAGACGCCTCGTTGCCGGTTCGTACTCCGCCAGCACAGCCGTCGTGAACCGGCGTCCATCAAGGCTGTGCGCGGAAGCATAGCGATTTAGACGCAAGACGAGCTCGCCCAGCGGCGCCCCTTCGCCAGCAATAGTACGCAAGCTCGCTTGCAGAGTAGCCATCAACAACGCTGCGGGAATACTCTTTCCCGCCACGTCTGCGATCACCAGCATGAGCTTTCCATTTTCTTCAGCGCTCGCCGTCGGTAGAACGCGTCGTAAGTACTGCCCGCCACCGAATTTTGCGGCCGCGAAGCAAACGCGATGTCCGCCCCAGCTACGTCCGGTGCTTTCGACGGAACAAGCCACGTCTGAATTTCCCGTGCGATCTCCAGATCACGTTTCATGGTGACTTTGTCGGCCAGCTCCAGCGCAAGCAACAACAGAAGCAGCGCCACAGTGATAAAAGTAAAGTTGAAATCGCCCTTCACATCGTTGCTGAACTCAAAATGGAAGCCAGAAACCACTAGCAGCACAAATGCGAGAATCAGAAGCACCCGCCGCGCCGGCGTCAGTTTCATCACCAGCGACCAGAACAAAGCTTTCGCAATGCGCCAGAATCGGGCCGCCCCCGGCGATTCACCATGTCTTCGGCGGCGGCATCCGTCATGTAGAACCCATAGCTGGCGCGCGTGTCCGCCGTGAACTGCGCCCACAACTCGTCGACCCGGCGGCCTTCGCTAATGCGATGCCAGAATTCAGAAAGTTTACCGCCACGGACGCGAGCTGCTGTGCCGGAAGGAGGTGTTACAGGACTCATTCGAGAAGTATAGGGTATCTGCCGTTAAAACGCCGCGACGCGCATTACGACTCACTCGATTTCTTGAGGTTTGCGCGCCCTATCGCGTCCCACTTTGCATCGTCGCGATCGTTACTGGCCCGTCCGTACGGAGCGAACCGCCAAATTGCACTTTTCCGAAACCGAAACGGTCGCGCAGCTTGTCGGTCGCGCGCGTCAATTTTTCCAGCCGCTCGCGGCGCTCCGCATCCAGAAGATCCAGTTGCTCTCCGCCGTGTGTTAGGCCGCTGAGGCTCACGCCAAGCAAACGGATTTTTCGCTTCATGTCGCGATGTTCGGCAAAAAGTTTTCGAAACACGCGAAAAATGTCGGCGTCGAGTAGCGTGGGCTCGGAAAGCGTTTTTGCGCGAGTGTAAGTATCGAAGCCCGCATAACGAATCGTTAGCGTCAGTGTTCGGGTAGCGAGGCCCGCCTCGCGAAGGCGTTTGCACGCTTTTTGCGAAAGATGGCTCAGCAGGGAGTGCAACGCTTCCGTATCGTTCGTGTCCTCCCCAAACGTATGATTGTGCGAAATGGATTTCGGTTCGGCGTCGATGACGAATTCGTAGGAGTCGCCGCCGCGTGCTTTGCGATAGAGAGCATCGCCCCACTGGCCAAAAATCTTTTCGAGTTTTTCCGGTGCGATCGCCGCGAGCTGATCCACTGTTTCGATGCCCAGCGCCCGCAGCGCCCGTTCAGTCACTTCGCCGATGCCTGGAATCTTTCCAACGGGAAGAGGCGCTAGAAATCGCGCTCTCCTGCCCCGGCGCGACCCACACCAGGCCGCGCGGCTTCGCCTGATCCGAGGCTACTTTCGCGACCAGGCGCGTTGTAGCCAGACCGGCCGAGCAGGGGAGATCGGTGGTACGCGTAATGGCCCGAAGAAGTTTGTCGGCCGCAGCCAGGGGCGGCCCGTGCAGCCGTTCAGTTCCTGCTAAATCCAGGTACGCTTCGTCAATCGAAACCATTTCGACGATGGGAGAAAATTTCGCAAGAATGGTCGCAACACGGTCGCTCCACTCTCCATACTTTTCATGATGCCCATCGAGAAAACAGCCTGCGGGCAAAGCCGTCCCGCCGTGCGCAGGGGCATTGCGGAGTGCACACCAAACTTGCGCGCCTCGTAGCTAGCCGCCGTAACAACGCCGCGCTGATCGGGCCGCCCTCCAACAACTACGGGCTTGCCGCGCAGCTCCGGCCGCTCCAGCAACTCGACAGACACAAAGAAGGCGTCCATGTCCACGTGCAGAATCGCTGCGACCGCATCCGCCGCCCGCTCTTCCAACGGCCCATGCTTCGCTCGAAACCGCGCCATCTCCGGCATGCCGCTAGCCTACTCCCGTTTCAATCTTCGCCACAACTTCGCCATCGGCTAAGTGCGCTCGGCGGCGATGACTCGATCGATTCCGGCTAAGTCTTTGGTTACGCCAACGTTTGTCCAATTGGGCAGATCGAGAAGTGGTAGCACGGCAGGAAGACTGTTGTGCCCGAGCTCGAGAACAAGGATGCCGGTGGGCTTCAAATACCGGGCGGCTTGCGCGATCAGTTCGGCGTAGAGTTCGTAGCCTTCTTCGCCACCATAGAGCGCAATCCCAGGTTCGTGATCGCGGACTTCGCGCATTAAAGAGTCTTTTTCGTTGCGGCCGACGTAGGGCGGATTGCTCACGATGAGATCGAAGGAACGAGCAAGCACCGTGCCAGCTGGCGTATCCAAGCCTTGTAGTGGCGCAGCATGCTGCGCCTGTGCAGCCGAGGTTGAGGTCCTGGAAATAGTGGCATCGTCCAGAAGATTACATTCGATGAAGCGGATGCAATTGCTAAACGCGTGGCGGGCGGCGTTGCGTCGGGCGACAGCAAGGGCCGCAGCGGAAATGTCGGTCGCAACTATTCGCGCGCCGGGAAGCTCTTTGGCGAGGGCGACAGCGATGCAGCCGGAGCCTGTGCCAACGTCAACGATTTGCAAACCGTCGCCAGTGAGAGTTTGCTTACGGCCTGCGCGAATTTCTAGCGGAGCGCCAGGCGGTCCAGGGCGACTTCGATGACGTGTTCTGTTTCGGGGCGGGGAATCAATACGTCGGGAGTGACTTCAAATTCCAAGCCCCAGAATTCTTGCTTGCCGGTGATGTATTGTGTGGGCTCGCCATCGGCGCGCCGCAGAATGAGCGAAATGAATCGGTGCGCTTCGAGGCCGGGGACTACTTCTTCGGGATGCGCGTAGAGCCAGGTGCGATCGCGGCCCAGGGCGTACATGAGAAGCAATTCCGCGGCGAGTGTGTACGAGGGGACATTCGCGTCGCGAAGTTCGGCGATGCCTCGTTTGAGCGCCGTGCGAACGTCAACGTGCTCTGGGTCCGCGATCACCGTCGCACCCGGCATGAAGAGACCACAGGAATTAACGCGGAAGGGGCAAAGGCACAGAGAAAACGGAGAAGAAAACACCGACGGAATAGCAAAGAGTTTTGCATTGATGAAGAGTCCGCCAAGCCTTGCGCTGTTACGCGGCGCCCAGTTCCTGCTCCAGGCGCTCGGCTTCGTAGTGGCTTACCAGTCCATCGACGAGCGCGCCTAGCTTTCCTTCCATGACGTCCGTCAATTGATGAAGCGTCAGGCCGATGCGGTGATCGGTCACGCGATTTTGCGGAAAATTGTAAGTACGGATTTTTTCGGAGCGGTCGCCGGTTCCAATTTGGCCGCGGCGTTCGGCGCCGATAGCGGCTTGTTGTTTTTCAAGTTCCATTTCATACAAGCGCGTTCGTAAAACGCGCATAGCCTTCGCTCGATTTTTGATCTGAGATTTTTCGTCCTGCTGCGAAACGACCAGGCCGCTGGGAATGTGCGTGATGCGAACGGCGGAATAAGTAGTGTTCACGGATTGCCCGCCGGGGCCTGACGAGCAAAACGGTATCGACGCGCAAATCTTTGGCTTCGATTTTAATGTCGATTTCATCGGCTTCGGGAAGGACGGCTACCGTCGCTGCGGAAGTATGAATGCGGCCCTGCGTTTCCGTCGCGGGTACGCGCTGCACGCGATGGACGCCGCTTTCGTATTTCAGCTTGGAATAAACTTTGTGGCCCTGAATCGCGGCGACGATTTCCTTCACGCCGCCGAGATTGGAAGGCGAGCTTTCGAGGACTTCCACTTTCCAGCCGAGCGTTTCCGCGTAACGCGCATACATGCGGAAGAGTTCGCCGGCGAAGAGGGCGGCTTCGTCGCCGCCTGTTCCGGCACGAATTTCCACGATGACGCTCTTCTCGTCGTTGGGATCTTTCGGAAGAAGGAGCAGCTTCAATTCGCGCTCGACAATTTCTTTGCGCGCGATGAGCTGCTTCTCTTCGTCGAGCGCCATCTGCTTCATTTCCGCGTCTTCGTTCTCGACAACCATCTGGTGCGCACCGGCCAGATCTTTTTCGAGTTGTTTGAACTCGCGATGCTTCGCGACGATCTCTTCGAGTTCGGCGTGCTGCTTGGCGATCTTCTGAAAGCGAGCAGAGTCCGACGCGACTTCCGCGGTCGAAAGCTGCTGCGTCAACTCGTCGTAGCGAGTGCCCAGCTGATCTAATTTGTCTGACAATGTCATTACGGCCATGGCAAGTCCTCGAAAAAGTGAGTAGTGGTAGTGGATAGTGAGTAGCGAAGGAAAAAGCGAGCTCGCGACTTGCGCGAGCGAGGCGGGATCAGCTAATAGAAGGCGGCGTACATCGGTTGACTCAACTCTAAGAATAACGCTGAACTTGGAAACACGCAATTGGATGCGCTGCACGGTTGCTCCGATGCGCGTCTTGTATCGCACTGAAACGCTTTGGCGCGGTTGCTCCGGTGCGACGCGGTGTACTACGATGCCGTAGCGATGAGCGAACCGGGGCAATCCTTGATGCAAGCTGGCACGGCGGTGGCACGGGAAACCGTTGCCGAAAGCGATGCCGGATTTCTTTGGGATTTTTGGTATCCGGCTCTGCGGAGCACGGAAGTTACCGGCAATCATTTGAAGACGGCGATGCTCCTGGAAGTGCCGCTGGTTTTGGGACGCACATCCGAAGGCAAACCATTTGCGATGCGCGATTCCTGCCCGCACCGTGGGATTCCGCTTTCCTACGGGCGTTTTGATGGGAAGACGCTGGAGTGCAGCTATCACGGATGGAAATTTGAGGCCTGCAGCGGGCAGTGCGTGGAGATTCCTTCGCTTACTAGCCAGGACAAGCTCAAAGTCGAACGCATTTTTGCCGGGCATTATCCTTGCGAAGAGCGCGACGGATATTTTTGGGTGTACATGAATGTTCCCGGTGCGCGACTCCCTGAAACGATTTCTGGCGCTCCGAAGCTTTCGGTGTTCAGCGAAAAATTCCGGATTACGCATTTGGCTTGCGAGCTGCCTTCGCATGTGGATCAGGGAATTATTGGATTGATGGATCCGGCGCATGGGCCGTTTGTGCATCAATCTTGGTACTGGCGCAGCCAGGCATAGCATTCACAAAAAAGAAAAAAAGTTTGAGCCGATTCCGAACGGATTTCGGATGAGCCCGCACACGCCTAGCTCGAACAGCGCGCCTTACCGGATGCTGCAGAAATATACGGGCGAGCCGGTGACGACGACGATCGATTTTGTGCTGCCAAATATCCGGACGGAAGAAATTCGCAGCGGGAAACTATGGTTTTCCAGCCGGGCGACGGTGACGCCAGTGCGGCGCGATCTCTGCCGGATTGATTTTGTGGCGGCTTGGAATTTGCTCTTGCCGGTTTGGATTTTTCGGATTTTTGCGCAGAAATTTTTGCGGCAAGACCAGCAGACGATGATCCTGCAAGCCGAGGGATTGAAGCACAATCCGCGGTTGATGTTGATTGACGATGCGGACCGGCCAGCGAAATGGTACTTCGGGTTGAAGGCAAACCTGCTGGAAGCACGCCGGACGGGTGCGGCGATGGTTCACCCCATGAGCGGGCCGGTGACTTTGCACTGGCGGTCTTGACTGAGCCGAAAATCGAAGTACGAAACTCGAAATACGGCCAGAAGATTTGGCGCGAGGTAGACCCCCCACCCGGGGGTGTCCAGAAGTCATGATGCAAACCAATGATTCTATTGAGATTGCTGGTTTTTGTGCGTGTTGCACACTTGCCAGTTTTGGAGGTGGAGACCACCCTCCCCCTATTTTTGTAAGCATGTGATTCTGTGGGGGTTAGGTGGTGGGGGTGTGCTAAGAATGTCATTCGATGGGAGTTAGCGGGGTGTGCGGATGTGTGGTCAGGACGGCTGTGTGGGCCTAGGTAGGGGTTATGGGTTTTCTTAGCACAGAGTTCGCGGAGGTCACAGAGAAGAGGGCGATGCGACTGAAGATGTCTTACAGTGAACATAGAACATTTTAGCACAAGTATACGGTGAACGTCAAGTAAAAAGTTAGTAACCATTCGAATCGGCGTGGAAGTTGTTGAGAAGAACGGGGCTTAGAAATTTAAGGGCAGGGAAACCGAGAAATTGGGATGGCAGGGTGCGAGGCGAAGCGGACGTCTGGCTGGGCCCATTGTGAGTTTAGGCGGCAAAGCGGAAGTTAGCGGAGACGGGAGAGATCGAAGGGAACGGAGACGTGCTGGCCGTCGGTGGTGATGACTTCGACGGAGGCGTCGTCGGAGGCAACGTCGCTGGCGTCGTAAACGAGCCAGACGAGCCAGCCGGTGGGGTAGACGTAGCCGTTGGCGCTGGAGTATGCGTAGGACGAGCCGTCAGATGCGGCGTAGGAGAAGAGGCCGAGATCCTCGGGGATGAACGGGTAGTGGTTAGAGTTCTGAACGTAAGAAGGCTGAAGAAGGATGCGAAGGGGCTCGATCCACTGGTCCTCGCGGGTGGCAGCAGAGCGTTGGTAGAGACCGACGCGGAAATCGCGGTAGAAATCGGGAAGGGGCTGGTCGTCGCCGGACTGCTGGCGGTCACCTTTGGCGGAGCGGTAGAGTTCGACGCCGTAGGTTTCGGTGAAGTCGATGCGGACGCGGATGTAGAGCTTGTCGTGGTGGTGGCGATAGTCGAGTTCGGCTTGCTGGGCGCTATAGCTGCCCGTACGACGCCGGGAGGCTTCGACGATTTGGGCGTAGGGAGTGTAGAACTCGACCTCAGCTATGTAAGGGCCTTTATCCGGTGCGGGGAGACTGCGGAGGTATTGAGAGAAGAAGGAGAGAGTGGATTGGTTGTTGTGCTGACCGAGAAAGTAGGCGTCGCGGACGGCTTCTGGAGAGAGGGGAGTGTCGAAGGCGAAGGCTGGAGGGATCAGGAGGAAAGATACGGCAAGGGCGGCGAACGGGGTTAGGCGGGAGCGCATCTGGATGGCCCTCCTGGTGGTTAGACGCAGGGCAATGATACCAAGGTTTCGGAAGCGGTGAGGAGGCGCGTGCTAAAATCTGCTTATGTCACAGAAGCAGCTAGTGGCGGAGATTGATCGACGGTTCCGGTCGATGAGTCGTAGAGCGAGGATCGCAAAGATTCGCGAGCTGGCTGGCGATTCGCCTGACGATGACCGCTTCATCCGCAAGACTTTCCCTGAGCTTCATCTCGAGGCCTTTCCGGTAAAGGGGCACGCAAAGAAAAGAGATTAGGCAATAAGCTGACGCTTCGCTAGGGCGCGTGTTAGGATTGCGATATGTCTCACGTTGTATATAAAGTGGAAACGGAACGCGAAGACGACGGACGCTGGATCGCCGAGGTGTTGGATCTTCCAGGCGTGATGGCTTACGGCACCACAGAGAATGAAGCGGTTGCATCGGCGCAAGCTCTCGCGCTTCGCGTGCTTGCTGATCGTATCGAAGCCCAGAAAGAACCCACCGAAACGGTTACTGTTTCTATCGAAGCTGCCTGACAATGAGCCGATGGCCGAGCAGCAAGGCGGCGAGGGTATTCCGAGCGCTTCTGCGTATCGGATTTTCCGTGAAATCGCAAAGAGGTTCTCACATTGTTCTGGTCCATCCGGAGCGAGGGGAATACGTGTGGGCTTTTCACGATTCCGTCGAAATCGGACCGAAAATGTTGGCGCGAATCGCAAAGCGCACCGGGCTCGGTCCTGAAGATTTGTGAGCTCTCTATGTAGTCCAGGTTTCTATAGAGGTTTTAATTACCCACTTTCCGGCCTTTCGTTCTAGAAGGTATAACCGTCCGCCCGCTGCCATTGGAGCGCCGCCGCTTGACACGTGGAGAAGCGCAAGGGTCTTGTCGGTGCTGAAGCCCACGCGGGACAAGTAAAGCCACGATGCATGTTTTCCATATCTTTTGTGGAATTTAGTCCAGCCATCGTTGAAAAGCTTGTCGTGTTCGGCCTTGGAGATGAAATGGACATTCTTGATCGTAGGGACCGGCACAATCGAGCAGGTAGATTTATCTTTTTGTTTGAAATCCGCGCGAACATCCTGCGGAATTGCATGTCCTTGAAGAGCTAGCTGCAAATTGAAGTAGTCAACGTCGGCGTTTGATGGTTGGGTTTCGATTTCGACGACGGTGACAGCCGATGAGCCCTGGTCTGGTGGCAGGAAGCCAGCGTAAACCCCAATCTCATCCTCGGACACGGAGCAAGGCGCTTGGTGCCGAGGCGATCCAACTGTGCCTTGCGCACATGCGCTAGCTCCTGTTAGAGAGGCGGACGAAATAAGCAAAGACGTAAGCAGTTTGGGAATTTTCATCGCGGTCTCTACTTTTAGATGCGGCGGGGGGTGTTGGGGAAGTCGAGCCAGACTTTTACGCCGCAGAAGTGAGAGCCTTCGGTGCAGATGGGGGTGGTGATGTTGGCGCGGAGGTGGCAGGGGGGGCCGATGTGTTTGGAGAGTTGGGGATGGACTTGGCGGAGTTGAGCGACTTCGTCCATGCTGGCGGCGTAGATTTCTTCCTGGGCGTTGAAGCAGGTGCGCATGGTCCATTTGTGGAGAAGATGGAGGAGCGAGCCGGACTCGACGAGGCGAATGGATTTGGCGTTGGGGAGAAGGTAAAGAGCGATTTCTGGCTGGACGCCGGCGTCGATGAGTTTGTTTTTGGCGGACCAGGCGTCTTGCATGGCGCGGTCGTAGAGTTCTTTGGCGCGGGGATTTTGCGTTAGGAGAGCAGGAGTGATGTAGTCGGGTTCGCGGGCATCGGCAAGCGTGAGAAGAGGGCGGGAGCCGGGGACCATGCGATGGCGCTGGTCTTGGGAGTCGGCGGTGTGGCTGATTTTTTTGGCGAAGGTGTAATTAGCGTGCTGGAGAGCGCGCATCATGGGGGCGTGGACGCCGATGTCGAGTATTTCCAGGCGATAGGGATTGCGGGCGGGGTTGAGGAGGCGGTCGATGGCTTCGGCGTCGGAGCATTGGGATTCGGTTAGGCCGACGACGGCGCGGTAGGCTTCGGCCATGACGGCGGGGGCGTTGGGGGAATAGTCGAGAAGCTTGGAAGTTTTTCCTTGAAGCTTGGCATCGAAATCGCGGGCGAAGGATTCTCCGGCTTTGCTGTTAATTGTGTCGGCGCTCCACTCGGGGCGTTCTTCTAACGGCTCGGTGCCGAAGCGTTCAAAAAATTGCGGGTCAATTCTCTTTACTTCGTCCACCATCGCGCCGATGATCGCGCGGGATTCTATGCGTGTGTCGGACGCAGCGCTCATGCGCCAGAGGCGGTGGAGGACGATGCCGGAGATGGTGTGAACCATCGTTGTGAAGGCGGCGACAGGAAGAACGTAGCGGGCGATTTCGATGGCGCGTTTTTCGGCGGCGCGCTCGATTTTTTGGATGTGCTTGGGACTGGAGTTCGGTCCAACGTGCCAGATGTCGGCGAGAATCGCGCGCGCGTCAGCGATCAGAAGAGTGGAGAGCTGGCGGTAATACTCCCAGGCTTTGACTATGGCTTGTTCGTAGAATTCTTTGCAAGATTCGCTGAAGTATAGATCGACGGCCGGAACGTAGGCCTGGACACGGTCCATGCGAACGTAGCGCTGGCTTTGCTGCTCGGAATTATAAAAGGGATGGGCGTGAAGGAAGGACCAGACGAATTGACGGCTGACGTTTTCGAGGCCAAATTCGAATGTGGCGTGTTGAAAAACGGTGTGGTGGCCGCTGTTGAAGGTGGCGGCGCCGATGTTGAGGCGCTGCTTGTCGGTGATCTCTTCCGGGGTGATGAGATGGTCGGCGTAGCAGGTGCGGGCGGCGGCGATGGCCGAGTCAAATGGGTGAGCGAAGGAATTTCGGAGAGTGACGCGAGGGGCGGAGGTTTCAACTGGCGCGCCGGAAGGGACGCCTTCGAACATGCGGGATTGAGTGGCCACGTTGGTGGTTCATTTTACATGGATGCGGGAACAGGGGAAGTCGAAATACGGAGGTTGACAGTCGAGAGTTGAAGGTGGAAAGGAAAGAAGAAGGAAAAGGATAACGCAGAGGCACGGAGGGCGCAGAGTCGCGCAGAGAGACCTGAGGGGAGGGAGGGATTTTCTTTCGAAGTCGAGAAGAATCAAGGGCGGAATCGGAAAACAAGAGAGGGAGACAGACACGAATGTCTGTCCCACTCTGTTGATGAAAAGCTCGGTTGCGAGTTACTTTTTTGCGGCGGCGGTTTTTGAGGCTTCGACTTTTGCGGCTGCGTCGGCGTACTTTTTGGTGAAGCGTTCGACGCGGCCTGCGGTGTCAATCAGCTTTTGTTTGCCGGTGAAGAAAGGGTGGCAATTGGAGCAGATTTCGACTTTGAGCATGTCGCCTTTGATGGTCGAGCGTGTGGAGAAATTGTGGCCGCAAGCGCAGTGGACTGTTACGGCGTGATAGTCGGGATGAATACCGGGTTTCATGAGGCTCCATTCGTCCGCGTCCGGTCTGCACGGCTGGCTTGTTCTCTGGGAGAAAGGCCGCATTCCTAAAGGAGTGCACCTACAGCCGCGTCGCTAGGTCGCGAGGAACGTCTATTATAGGGGAAGTTGGCGGGTTTTCCAAATCTGGCCAAAAGGCCGGTGCAAGCTTGAGTGCGGGATGCGATTCCTCGGGAGTTCGTCCTTCTTGGAGTTGAGCTTGGGACTCGGCCATGTTTTGGTCCAAGACAGAGTGGGAATGGGGGTGTCTATGAGCTGGATTCGGGGCGCGTGTGTGACTTTGTTAGTTGCAGGAGCGTCGGTGGGTTCGTTTGGAAGCGGGGCTGGCAGCTCGAGAGAGGAAATCGATGCGTTCAACAAGCGATACGTTGAGATGCATTTGAAGATGGATACCGCCGGGATATTTGCAACCTGGGCGGAGGATGGCGTGAGCTTGATGCCTGGGGAAGCGCCGCTGATCGGGAAGAAAGCGATTGTGGCGTGGGTGGAAAATATTCTTTCGCAGATGGCGGGATACAAAGTCGTGAAGGAGGAGATAGATTTTCACGACATACGGATCTCAGGGGATTGGGCTTCGGAATGGGCTAACGAGCATCAGGTGGTGCAGCCGCCGGATGGGAAGCCGGAGATTGATTCGCGCGGAAAGATGGCGCTGGTTCTGCACCGAGAGGCAAGTGGGGAATGGAAGGTTCAGCAAGAGATGTGGAACCAGGCACCGAAACAGTGATGCAGGCCAGCCTAGAGATTTGAGAAGCGCCAGCGGGTTGCAGATTCGGCGAAATTGGGGGCGTGTTCGTCCTGGCCGAAGGCGGTTTGTGGTTCGACGCGGTAGACGTTGCCTCCGGAGGTGGTGAGCATGGGTTCGACGTCGCCACCGTATTTTTTGTTGTAGACGGTGGCAAAGCGTTTCCAAACGGAGCGATCTTGTATTTCCTGCGGGATGCCTTCTAGGATTACGGCTTCATCGGCTTGTTCGGTGCCGATGGTGCAATAAGTGTGCGCGGCAATATTTTTTGCTTTGCGGGTATTCGGGCCAGTGCTGAACCAGAACGCCTCTTCCCACCAAATTCCCCAAACCAGCATGAGATGAGGACGACCGCCGGGACGAGTGGTGGCGATCCAATAATTGTGAGATTTTTGGAGGCGCTCGAGAGCCCAGCTCCAGGGCTTGAGACCTTTCGATGGGTCTTTCGGCATGTCTGCGAAGTCGGGCCAGTGGGGACGGCTTGGAGTGGGTTCGTTCATGAGTGCCTCCGCGCTCAGCTAACTTACGGGCGGAATTCTAACAGTATCGGAATGCTGCGGGAATTGTCGGAGGAATGTTCAGCGATGACGATGTGTCGTCGTTCGGCATTGTTTGCGCTTGCGGCGAGGGGTGCCTTCGCGTAGCTTCGCAGGCATGCGCGTAGAGGCGGTTGGCGAGATCTCGAAACGAGCGGTTGGGGTCGGCGCAGGTGCTGGAAATGCGGCTGCGGGTCTCGCCATAAAGAGTTTTTTGGCGGCGCTTGAGAGCGACGATTCGCTATTTTGCGTTGCGCAGCCGCTGGCGGGGCCGTCGGCGGAAGAGTCGTCGAGCGGCCGGGTATTTTCCGAGGATATTGTGCTGGAGTTTCGGCAGGCTGAACTAAAGTGCCAAAGAAGTTTGCATTTTACTTTGATCGAGAAATTGATCGAACTTCTAAAGGACGCAGGGTCCAATGACACGCTTCAGGCGATACTTTGCTTGAGGTCCACAAGTACGCTGGGAAGCAATTCGGCCGGAGAAGAAAAGCCAAATTTGAAGGAACTGGAATTGTGGATCAGGCTCGCGGCGAAAGGAGAATCGCCCGAGCAGGCCGTGCTGCGCTGGGGCCTGGGACTTGCACATGTGCAGCAGGCGCTGCTGTTTACTTCACGCTTTCTGCGCATGCATCTTGCACAGACAAGTAGTTGAACCTGGGGAAAAGGGCGCAGGACTAAGGGGAAAGCTGAAAGAGCCGGTGTTCAGGAGACGAAGGCGCAGCCGATGCGGAAGGCACCTTGGGGCGTGCGCTGGAACCAGACAGGCTTCAGATTCACGCGTACGGGCGGAAGAATAGGCACGTGCAAGACGGCAAGAATGCTTTCCGGGATTTCTTCCTGAGATTCCAGTTCGAGAGCTACTCCACCAAAACCGAGATCCAGAACGCGGGCGCGACGAATACCCTGATCGCCCAGGATTGCGTAAGCGTTTGTGCCGGACATCGAGACGCGCTCGGCCTTGCGTGGGACAGTGTAGACGTGGGCCGGTGGAGGAACAGCGAGGGCATGGCTCCCAGAAATTTCCGATGCGATCGTGGAAGCGGCGGCGGAGATTGCAGTATCGGTTTTTTCCGGCGCGCGTTTGGATTCGAACGGAATGGGCTTGGGCGGGGGAGACAGGCGTTCGGAAGCAGCGGGTGCCGGGTGTTCCGCTGGGGCCGGAGCAGAAATGAGCTCTGTACGAGAACCGCCGGAGGGAGTCTTGCCATGATTGGCGTGCTTGAGCCGATAGAGGCGCTCATCGGCGACTCGGATTAGTTGATCGGCTTGATCGCCGTCTTGGGGAAACGTAGCGACGCCGTGGTCCATGCTGACACTCACACCCATTTGAAAATGAGCGATGGATT
Organism: uncultured Acidobacteriota bacterium; assembly: GCA_963831545.1. Taxonomy (GTDB): domain Bacteria; phylum Acidobacteriota; class Terriglobia; order Acidiferrales; family UBA7541; genus Acidiferrum. The sequence goes on along the minus strand of CAWHQX010000008.1, from coordinate 57,264 downwards.
CTTCGAAAACGGTTCCGACACGGCGGCTCAGCGCCAAGGCTTGGGCGGCATCGGTTTGCGGGAGCAAGAGTGCGAATTCGTCGCCGCCGATACGAAATGCAGAGTCCGAAGTGCGCAGTGCTTTTTTGAGTGTCGTTGCGGCGGTGCGTAAAACTTCATCGCCGCGCGGATGGCCGTGCTTGTCATTGACTTCCTTGAAGCGATGCAAATCGAGAATGACGAGGCCGAGAGGCTGGCCGTATCGGCGTGCGCGGTTCAATTCTTTTTCGAAGGCTTCGCTAAACAAGCGGCGATTGTAGAGGCCGGTGAGGGCATCCGTGACAGCGTTGAGCTGCAGCTTCTTCAGCTCGTCGTATTCGATGAGGATGGGAACGCGAAAAAGTCCAGCAGATGTGAGCACGTCCATAAGAGCGGTTTTCAATGAGATTTGCCGGTCCATATGCTCGCTGAGTTCGCGACGACGAGTGAGCATCTCATCCCAGAGCTGAACGCATTGGGCTTCGCGAAGGTCCAGGTGGGTAATGGTGCGGAAGTAGCGCTGGAGGAATTGGCCGCGCGCAGGTATATCTAGGCCTTCGAGCGTGTCGGCAAGTAGCTCGAGATAAGAATCCTCAATCGGCAAACGCGGGGGCGCAGGGGCGCCGGGACTGGGCATATCCGGTGTACACCTGATCGAGCCTATCCCCGCGGGGTTTGGGGAAAGCACATTCGGCTTTCGCTTTCTATAAGGAGCAAGCCGGGGACCAATCGAAACTGGTCTCAAGCCGCTCCGGGGTTATTTGGGCAAACCTGGATCCCTGGATAAGTCCTTAAATAACTTGGATATAGGGCCGATTCTTCGAGAACGGATCTGGAACAGTTTGGGTAGGTGTAACGTTTCTACCCAAGTCAAAGGCAAGCCGTCCACCAAAGCGGCAATACTTTACTCAAGTGGCTTGAGGAATTCCAGTCCAAAGAGGCGCATTTCGCCGACGGAGTCCTGGCGAAGTACTTTGGCGGTGATCGGAGGAGTTTCGCTGGGAACGATTCCCGAGGACGCGGAGGAAGGAGCAGGAATGGTGAGATGAACGATTTGGTCGGGGCGCAAAATGTGGGTGGAAGCCACGCAGGCACCTGTGGCGCTGATGTTGAGCGTCTTTGTGAGCTCTATAAACTCAGCCCCGGAAGTATCAGCCGCGCGCAAGAAGACAGGCATCTGCAACCGAATGCGAGGGGACCGTCTTAGGTTAGAGGGATCCACGCGCTGACCGTCCTTCAGAAGACCAGTGTGTGCCATAGCTCGCTTAGTACCAGGGAACTAGTACGGAAACAAGCATATTGAGTGCCACTTTCGAATCGGAAGCCTCGAGAATAAGGCGTTTATTTACATATATTTGAAAGGAAGAATCGAGAGACAGCTTTATGTTCATCCAATCTAGTTCACGCGTACTCCACTGGGTTTCCTTAAATGTGCAAATGGAACGCTTTTGCCATTGACAGTCCGAAAGTCCTCTGCGAGCATGAACATTCAGCTAGGGAAAATATTTTCCTGCTCTGCTGGAGAGAGTCGAACCCCCGAATGCCTGGGATTATTACCACACCTGCGGTAACCGACCACCGGAAAGTCCTAGATGTGCCCTTTGGATTTGTAAAGGCGCTTCTTGAAGCGGCGAAAACCCCTGTTTGGGTGGCGGAAAAAAGCGGGAGAGTACTGCTATCGAATGAGCATGCCCGGCGATTTGTTGGCCCGGAAAACGTGAGCGATATCAGCCAGTCGAATGTGTTCCAAGACCTTTTGAAAGTGGAAGCGAACCAGATCGGGCAGAAGATTGATGCGGGGGAGCACGAAGTAGAAATGCTGGTGCCAGCGGAGAGAAGAAGATTCGCGCACGCATACAGTGGATCGCCGAACCGGGATGTTTGCTCGTTCAACTGGAGACGGAGCCAACCGCTGAAGCGGCGCCGGATGCGGCGACGCAGCTCACGGTCCAGGAGTTGCTGCAGGAACGAGAGATTACCTATAGAAATTTGCTGGCGGCTTATCTGAAATTGCAGGAAGTGAACCGGCAGAAGACGGTGTTTCTTGCTTCGGCTGCGCATGAACTGAAAACGCCGCTCGCGGTGATCAAAGGTTACTACGACCTGATGCTCACGGGATCGCTAGGGCGCTTGACGGACAAACAGCGGGACATCTTGGAAGAATCCAAGGACAGTTGCGAGCGGCTGGTGCGGCTGGTTTCGATGTTCCTGAACTATTCCGCGCTGGAGAGCGGGAAACTGGTGCTGCAACTGCGGGAAAACGATCTGCGCGATTGTCTGGATGAGCTAGCGAAGCGATGGTCAGAAGCTTTCCAACGCAAAGGGGTCAAGCTGGATGCCAGCTTCGATCCGTCGATTCCGACGTTCCGCTTCGATTACCAAAAAGTGCAGCAGGCGGCAGCGAATCTTTTGGACAACTCGCTGAAGCATACGCCCTCGGGCGGTAGCGTGACGTTGAAAGCCGGCCCGCATTTTTGGGAGCGCCGAGTAGCGGCGGTTGCGCCGGTGGAAGAGCGACGGCGATTCCGTCTTCCGAGGCCGAACAGTGTGGAAGTGTCCGTAGCGGACTCAGGTCCCGGTATTGCGGCAGAGCATCATCAGGAAATCTTCGAGGATTTCGTACGCGTAGACCGCAATACTTCGGGCATGGGGCTGGGACTCGCGATTGCAAAGCGACTGATTCAGGCGCATCGCGGGAAGATCTGGGTCGAAAGCGAACCAAAGGTAGGAAGCAAATTCACGTTTTTGTTGCCGATGGATCAAGGATAGTTTCTAGGACTTGGGGCAGGGTGAAGGAGAATTCGATGGCTGCTAAAGAAAAAATTCTGGTGGTGGATGACGAGCCAAGCATACGGAAGTATTTGCAGACCTTGCTCGAAGTGGACGGATACGACGTCGAGACGGTCAGCTCCGGAAGAGAAGCCATAGCGAAAATCAGCGGGGGAGAGCGGCCGGATTTCATAATTCTGGACGTGCTCATGCCCGAGTTGAATGGCATTGAGACTTTGAAGGAGTTGATGCAGGCGGACCGCAGCCTGAACGTGATTATGCTGTCGTGCTCGAATGAAGTGGGCACCGTCGTGGAAGCGATTCGCATTGGAGCGCACGATTACCTGACGAAGCCGTTTGAGAAAACAGAGCTGGACGCGGCGATGCTGAAGTCGCGCCAGAAAAAACAGCTCACGACGGAAAATCAGGCGCTGCGCGATTATTGCGACCAGGTGACCGAGGACTTGAGTTTTCTCGCGGCCAGCCCGCAGATGGTGAGAATCCGCCAGCAAATACTACAGATTGCTCCCGTGGATGTACCGGTTTTTATTTGCGGAGAGAGCGGCGTTGGCAAGGAAGTTGTGGCACGGATGATTCACTTGCGTTCGAAACGGCGCAACCAGCCCTTCATAAAAGTGAATTGCGCGGCGTTGCCCGGTGAACTTCTGGAATCGGAACTTTTCGGTTTTGAGCAGGGTGCTTTCACGGGCGCGGTACGGAGCAAGCCCGGGAAATTTGAGATGGCCAACAAGGGAACAATCTTCCTCGATGAGATAGCGGAGATGACGACTCCTTTGCAGGCCAAACTGCTTCACGTGCTGCAGGATCATCAATACTCGCGGCTGGGAGGTCGGCACCTGATCGATACGGATGTGCGTGTGCTGGCCGCGACCAACGTGGACGTGCAAGAGGCCATGAAAACGGGCCGTTTCCGCGAGGACCTGTATTACCGGCTGAACGTCCTTTCGATCCTGGTGCCGCCACTGCGCGAGCGGCTGGTCGAGATTCCGCTACTGTTCCGCCATTTCCTCGAGCAGTACAGCGAGAAATTCGGGAAGACGCCTTCGGGTCCTTCGAAACATTTACTGGATGCGGCGGTAAATTATCCGTGGCCGGGGAATTTGCGCGAACTGGAAAATTTCGTGAAGAGATATGTGATTCTCGAGGACGATGAAGGCAGCCTGCGTGAGCTGGTGGAAATGTCTTCGGCGCGGCAACGAACTTCTCCGCGCGAAGAGTCTGCCCCGCCTCGTGAACAGGGGCTGAAAGCGCTGGTTCGCGGATTGAAAGACGAAGCGGAAATGGAAGCGATCGCGGATGCGCTGGAGAAGACGCGGTGGTGCCGCAAGGACGCCGCGAAGATGCTGGGCATCAGTTACAAGGCGCTGCTTTACAAAATGAGGCAGTTTAATCTGGATACACCGCGGGCGAGACGCACGGCCGCGGCGCCAAACGCGGCGGAGACGCCAGCCACAGTGGGGACCCGGAACGAATAAGTCGATTGGATTATTCCGTTTCTGCCGATGCGGTGAGAGACGGAACTGGCAAAGTTTGCCGGTTTCTAGTAAGTTCACAGGCCGAGAGCGCGGTTCAACGCACGTCACCGCCGCAAATATTGGAGGTCGGGGGAATGACGGAACGCCGGACGACGCGACGGTATGATTTATCCTTGCCAGTCATCATTCGAATTCCCACCGAACGACCCGTTGATTCTCAAGAAGGAAAGACAAGGGATATTTCGACGCGGGGACTGTACTTTGTGATCGAACAGGATCTTGAGGCAGGCTCGGAGCTGGATATTACTCTGACACTGCCTGCGGAGATTACGCACGGCACAGAAGTATTTGTGCGGGCACTCGGAAAAGTCGTAAGAGTGGAGCGGCGCATGGAAGATGGCACGGCGCGTATGGGCGTGGCCGCGGTCATCGAGCGCTACGATATTATCCGCGGAGAAGCGGCGAAGGCTTGAGAGCTTCCGAATCTTACTTGCGAGTCACCTCAAGGATTCCATTCAGTTAGGCAACAATCCAAAGACATCCAGTTCAGCCTGAGTTCCAACGTAAACTTTGCCGTTCGCGACGGTCGGTACGGTGAACTTCACGGCCAAACCCGTCTGATCGCGAGCGCCTTGCTGAGAGCTGTCGTAAAGCTTTGTCGCAAGATTCGTTGCATCGTAGGCGCGGAGTATTGCATGGGATGTTGGCGATCCTTGGTCAGGGCCGTAGTCGATGGTCCAGACGATTCCATTGGAAGTTCCCTGGGCGGAGACCATCGGGGATGTGCCGAAGCCTCCATAGATTTCGAGGGAGTGCTGAGGGACGGGTGCGGTCGAGAAGAGGCGTGAGGATGTGTTGAACGTAACAGCCATGAGAGGATCGCCGAAGCCTGCACCGTACAATGTGTTGTTGAAGAAAGCTGGGGTGGACCGGAATCCGTTGGAACTGTCGCTGGACAACTGAAAATACTGGACGATGTTGTTGGACGTTAAATACTTCCCCATATTGTCGCGGTTGAGCAGGTAGATGTTCCCGTCTTTTCCTCCACAGAACATTAAGTGGGTTGGACTGGATCCCGTCAGGTCAGGCAAGAGAACGACGCCAGTCGATCCGAGATCAATATCTCCGTTGTCCAAGATCATCTGATCGTTAGGAGCGAAAAAATCGGAGAGACTCAGAGAATTGTTGCTAAGGGTAAGTTTGAGGACGCTGTCGCCGAAGTCATCGTTCGGAGCGACTGGAGGAATGGTGTCCTGAACGTCGTCGAAGGTACCGTTTCCGACAGAGAGATAAACGTTGCCGTTGGCGTCTGCAGCAGGAGCGGCGCCGCTCATCCAGATTCCGCCTTCCAATCCTCCGCTGGAGGAGCCATCAGGAGTAGGACTGAAGGGGGCGATTTGAGTTAGCGTCGAGGCATTGAAGGCAATAACCCACCCATGATAAGGGGGCGTGTCGTCGTGCGATGCCCAGGCAACATAAACGTAACCGCCCGAAAGCAAGAGACTGGGTCGCTGATTATTTGCTTGTGGGTCGAACGAAATCCTCGGCGGGGAGCCACTGGAGGCCGATCCCGAGCCGGCCACAGAAGCTGAGATTAGAACGGGGCCGCCAAATTTCTCTTTGCCGGTGGTTATGTCGATGGCGTGAATTCTTTGAATAAATGAGGTGGTAGTTTCCGACAGGGCGACCAGGTAGAGCGTGTTCGTGGAGGGGTCGATCACGGGAGTGCCGGTGATCCCGATGTTTGGCCCCATGCTTCCGTCGTTTACGTCGTTCGCGTTTGCAGCGGCTTCCCCCGGTTGCAGAAGAGTGACCCTGGCGTTCGGCCAAACTGGCTTGCACGTAGAATCGTCAGCGTCGAAGGCGTACAAACTGTCATTCGCGGTGGCGACATACACGACGTTGTGTTTGACGGCGCCGATCGCCAGATTCGCAACATACAAGGGTTGGGCGAAGACATATCCGTCCAGCTGACAGGAAAAGAGTTTGCCAAACGTACTACCGTTCAAGATTGAGGGGGACAGAGCGTATTCCTTGGGATTCACGCCCTGCCGGGTAGTGTCGGTTTCTGGTCCACGCCAACTGAAATAGCCCGCCAAATCGGTTACGGCAATGCTCGCGGTGTTGCTTGACGTGCCGTCGACCGTACTCTGCGCGGAGACATGATGGTCACCAATGGCCGTGCCCGGTTTGTAGAGCCCCGCGGTGATCGTGCCCACAGTAGGGCTGCCATTCAGGGTTCCGTCGACAAGCCAATTCACGCTCATTGTCTGAGTGCCAGTCACTTGTGCAGTGAACTGTTGAGATTGAGAAGTCGTTACGGCAGACAACTTGGGCGAGATCGTCACGGTAATATTCGACGGAGGGGGTATCACTGGACTTCCAGGTCCGCCCCCACATCCAAGGGCTCCAAGTAAAAGAACAAAACCAATTGGCACGAGGATGGATGCTCGTCGTCGTACGGAGCGTGGAGAGCCGTCAAACTCAATTCGGACCTTGGAAGTGAGTGGAGGGCCGCTATTCATGAACTCAGATCCAAAGGTAGACGAACCGCTGTTCAAAGTACGACGCAGGATTTTGCGCCGCATGACGAAGTATATCTCGACTTACGGGAAAGCAAAGCTCAAAGGTGCAGATGCGAAAATTTCCCAGAAGGAGAAGGCAATTGATTAGTGGAGAGCGGGACCAATGGGAGGAAGGGCGGGCGTCAACAATTTATTGGCACTGGTGACATTGATTCGAAATGGCGGCCAGCTGGGTACTGGAGTTCATCTTTGCGAAACTTTATTTCATACCAGGCTTTGGGGACGACAGGGGGCGATACGCGCTTTCACCCGGCGAATCATATCTATTGGCATTCACTTCGCTCAAAAATAAGACTTTGGGCCTCTCGCCAAGGCCCTGAATGCCAAGAAATTGGCGACTACTGCGCTAATTGCTTTGGAGAACTGAATGCTGACAAATAGTCCCCCGGGCAAATGTTCAGGACGATCGAGGCGATGGACAGAATTCAAAGGGAAGCGAATGGCGCTCTCCAGGGAATGGACACCCTTCCCCCGGAGGAGGTCATATTTGGTCGTTCGGCGGCAATGGATTTCGTGCGAAAACGCGCCGCAAAGTGGCACCCGCAAATGTTCCATTGCTGATTCAAGGAGAAGGTGGGACCGGCAAGGAAGTTTTGGCGCGTTGGATTCACGGAATCTCCGCAGTGAGCGGCGGAGAATTTGTAAAAGTAAACTGCGCAGCCATTCCCCGGACACTGCTCGAGAGCGAACTGTTTGGCTACGAAAAGGGGGCGTTTTACGGGAGCCACTCGCTCACGGCCGGGACGTCTTGAGCTTGCCGACAATGGGACATTATTTCTGGATGAGATCTCTGATCTTGATCTTGAGCTGCAGAGCAAGCTATTGCATTTTCTCCAGGATGGGCGCTTTTGTCCTATTGGCAGCAACATAGAAAGGTCCGTGAACGCCCGGCTAATCTGCACATCTCACAAGGATCTGGCCGAACAAATCCATGCCGGAAAATTTCGCGCGGACCTTTTTTATAGAATCAACGTTGTGCAATTACGATTGCCTCCTCTTCGCGAACGCAGAGAAGACATACCAGCTTTGGCAGAATACCTGCGTGCGAAGCACATGAAGCAGTTCGAAAAGGATTGCGAGTCATTTCGAGCAGAGATGATCCTGTTTTTGCAGAACATGAATTGGCCGGGAAACTTGCGAGAGCTATCGAATGGAATTGCCCGCTATGTATTGATTGGGCCCGAGGCATCTGTGTCGCACGGGCCTTTGCAGAAACCTCTGCATGCAACCTCGATTCCGTCGCCGGAACTGGGCGCCATACCCCTAAAGCGCATAGCGAAAGAAGCGGTTCGAAAAATGGAACGCAGCGTTATTGTTGCAGCTCTGAAGGCCAACCACTGGAATCGCAGAAAGACAGCGCAGGAGCTGAAAATTAGTTACCGCGCACTCATTTACAAAATCCGATCGGCACGTCTAACGGATCGAAACCAGCAGTTTTAAACCGCGTAGGCACAAACCCAGTGCTCTTTGGTGGAACCAATGTCTTCTGCCACTGACCTTCGCCTCTCCAGGTTACCTCATCTTAGGTGGCTTATTCTCAGCAGCTTACGAAGTTCTTAGATTTCAGCTGGGGCGCTGAGGAGTTGTGCCAGTTGCGCCTTGCCCTTCGGTACAGTCTAAGGTCGTATAAACACACCTGCTCTCTTTTTCGTCCGTTGTCCAGTTACAGCACCCTGAAATCCCCCGTAGCCTAACCCATGTGGGGAAGGCGTTCGGCTGCTTCTTGGGCGCAGGCCGTCGATTTCGGGGGAAGACTAATGTTCGTAAGGAATCGTTCCAACAGGAACTCCAAGAATCAATGCCTCGTTCTTTTAGCGTTCATGCTGATCGGCGCCGTGACCATGGGTTTATCGGGATGCGCGGGATTGGTTAGCTCCGCGAAGACCACAGGCGATAGCAATCCCACCACACTGACCATTTCAAGCGCGCGAGATACCGCGGTCACGATGACCAGCTTTCAAGCGGACTGGTCCACTAGCTCACCGGCGACCTCCCAAGTGGTTTACGGCAAGTCCACAACGTACGGCTCCTCCACTGCGGTCGACCCGACGATGCTGGCCAGCCATCAAATCACGGTCCCAAGTCTATCCGCGAGTACTACCTACCATTTCCAGATCCACTCGACGGATGCTAGTGGAAATTCCGCTGTCAGTGACGACATGACTGTGACAACGTTGGCCGACACGGTTGCACCGACAGTTTCGATTGCTTCACCAGCAGCCGGCGCCACGCTGTCCGCGACAACTCCAATCACGGTAACCGCTTCTGACAACGTTGGTGTGACCAGCGTTCAACTCAAAGTTGACAGCGCCAATTCAGGCGCGCCATTGACCGTGGCACCATACGTTTTTTCACTAAACACCAAGACCCTCTCAGACGGGAACCATATCTTGTCAGCAACGGCAAGCGACGCGGCCGGCAATACAGGGACCAGCGTGCCAGTGTCGGTCAAGGTGAACAATTCGGTTCTCGACACGACGCCGCCGACGGTTTCAGTAACCGCGCCGGCTAGCGGGGCGACGGTTTCAGGCACGGTGAGCGTGACCGCGACCGCATCAGACAACGTGGCTGTGGCAAGCGTGCAGTTCCAGCTGGATGGCGCGAACGTGGGAACGCTGGATACGACTGCTCCTTACGCGTTTTCGTGGAACACGACAACGGCGACGAACGGATCCCATACGCTGCGTGCAATTGCTACGGACTCGTCGAACAATTCGACGACGAGCGCGGCTGTAACAGTTACGGTAAGCAACACCCCGCCGGATACAACCCCGCCGACGGTTTCAGTAACCGCGCCAGCTAACGGGGCCACAGTATCAGGCACGGTGAGCGTGACGGCGACTGCAGCAGACAACGTGGCTGTGGCAAGTGTGCAATTCCAATTGGATGGCGCAAACGTAGGAACATTGGATACAACTTCGCCTTACGCGTATTCCTGGAACACGACAACGGCGACGAACGGATCGCACACGCTTCGCGCCATCGCCAAGGACACATCGAACAATTCGACGACGAGTGCAGCGTAACCGTTACTGTGAACAACACTCCGAGACACAACCCCGCCGACGGTTTCAGTAACCGCGCCAGCTAATGGGGCCACCGTTTCAGGCACGGTGAGCGTGACGGCGACTGCATCAGACAACGTGGCTGTGGCGAGCGTTCAATTCCAGTTGGATGGCGCGAATGTGGGGGCGCTTGATACAACGGCTCCGTACGCGTTTTCCTGGAACACGACAACAGCGACGAACGGATCGCACACGCTGCGCGCGATCGCCAAAGACACATCCAATAATTCCACGACCAGCGCGGCTGTGACGGTTACCGTGAACAATGTGGCCCGATACCACGCCACCGTCGGTGCCTACCGGTTTGACGGCTACGGCTGCTTCTTCTTCGCAAATCAATCTGACCTGGAACGCTTCGACAGATAACGTCGGTGTAACGGGATATAACATTCTGCGCGGCGGCACAAAGATCGGGACAAGCGTGACGACGTCGTATTTCGATTCCGGACTGACCGCTTCCACCAGCTACACGTACACTGTTTCGGCATTCGACGCCGCGGGAAATACGTCAGCGCAATCGTCGAGTGCAACTGCGACAACCCTGGCTGCTTCGATTATAACGAGCAGCGGAATCCCGGCTGCGCTGGGCTGGTATCAAATCCCCAACACCCTGATGAGCGCTGTCTGCCCGCCCAGTCTGAACTGCGCAAACGTCATCGTGCCGTGGAGCGGAGGCATTGCCGACACAACCAGGAATCGATTGATCGTCTGGGGTGGTGGACACACGGACTACAGCGGCAATGAGGTTTATGCTCTCAACCTAGCGGCTAACCCGATCTCTCTGACTAGGCTAAACAATCCCTCACTCGCAAGTCTCTGGGTGCACAGAAGTCTCCAGCGACGGGACGCCCCCTTCCCGTGCATACCTATGACGGGCTGGCCTACATCGCGAATGTGGACCGGATGATGTCCTGGGTTGGTTCGATGGCGCCATCGGGATGCGCTACTCAAGATACATGGACGCTGCTTCTGAGCAATCTGCAGTGGACAAATCAGTCGCCTGCGGGGAATTATCCAGGTCCGAATGGTGGCGTAGGTGCATCAGACTACGATCCGAACACGTCAAACGTGTTCGCATTCACGGAGTCCTACGGACAATTCGCTTCCTACAATTACGCTTCCAACACCTGGACCGCGCTTTCCAACGGACAAGGGATAAACAACCAAACCACCGCCGTGATGGATCCGAAACGGAAGCTGTTTCTTATTTTCGGCGCTGGGCAGGTATTCAAGATCGACATTTCCGGGTAACGACAAGACCTACACACTGAAGACACTAAACGGCACGAATTGCTCGTTCGCAAGTGCGGAAGCTCCGGGAGTTGCCTACGACCCAATCCAAGATCGCATCGTTGGCTGGTCGGGCGGAAACACGGCGTACATGTATGACCCGGATACAGATTCGTGCACGTCGGCGACGTATCCAAACGGTCCTGGGGCACAACAGGCCCTTGGCACCTACGGACGATTCCGGTATTTCCCGGCGCTGGGCGTTTTTGCGGTCGTTAATGACGCCTGCCGAGAATGCCTACACGCTTCGGCTGACCTCCGAGGCGTGACCGGGGAACCGGTGGCGGAACAGGGCCGAACATCACCAACGTAACTGTGACATCTATAACGACGACTGGGGCAACCGTCACCTGGACCACTGACGTGACGGCCACATCCCAGGTCGAGTACGGAACGACAACCGCCTACGGAACACTGACAACGCTGAATTCCACCTTGGTGACGAGCCACGCTGTGAGCCTGAGCGGACTCACCATAAATACGCTCTATCACTATCGCGTCCATTCGAAGAACTCCGCAGGGATCGAATCCATCAGTGGAGATGCTACGTTCAGCACCAACAACACGACGGATACGACTCCTCCAACCGTATCTCTTACGGCGCCCACAGCGGGATCCACTCTTTCCGGAACTGTCGCTGTGAACGCAACCGCTTCAGATAACGTTGCCGTAGCCAGCGTGCAGTTCCTGCTGGATGGCGCAAATCTTGGAGCGGCAGTGACTTCAGCTCCCTATACGACGAGTTGGGATACTACAACCGCGACTAACGCTACCCATACTCTCTCTGCCAAAGCAACGGATACGTCCGGAAATGTCGGGAACTCCACCGGAGTCACGGTCACTGTCGCCAATAGCACGGGCACGGATCCGGCAACCCTGGACTTCCAGGCGCGCTGCGCTGCACCGGGTGTAATCGCCTGCGAAGGATGGGACAATCCGTCAGAGTTTGTCGCGGCCACCGGTGGCGGCGGTTATGCCAATGGTCTGTATGCTGGAGACGATGGAAACCTTCATGGCACGATGGACACCACGAACAAGGTGTCTGGCGCGGGCTCTCTGATGTTTACAATCGATCAGCCCGCAACGCCGGGTGTGACCGGATTCTGGAGAGAGAACTTCGGCCCGCTGGCTAACCTGACTTCGTTTGGCGATAACTCCACTTTATATATGCAGTTCCGCTGGCGTGTTGATCCGCCCATGCTTACTTTCGATTGGTCGACGGTGAGCGATGAGGGTTGGAAGGTGTTTATCGCCTACGGGCCGATTCCTGGGCCGAGTTGCACAGGGGCTCAGTTCGTGCAAGAGAATACCTATCAACGCAACGTTGCCACAGCCTATACGTCCTGTGGTGCGCCAGGCCTCGAAACGAATAACGGAGTGCCACCCTACCTCCTGGAGCAGGGCGACTATAATTGCCCCTACAACAGCAACGGCGGGTACACCTCGAACCCGAACTGCTTCGCCTACCTGTCGAACACATGGATGACCGAATACTGGATCGTCCAGACTGGGACTTACGGAACGCCTTCTACGCACTTTACAGCCTACATCGCAGCGGATGGCCAACCTCTAAAGATGTGGTTGGATCTGCCGAATTTTTCGTTCAACGACGGCCCTGCCGCCAGCGACGCTCTAGAATCCATCCTGCTCGGACCTTATATGAGCGGAGCGAATGGATCAAAGCCAAACCCGACGGCTCACATGTGGTTTGACGAGCTGATCATTTCGACGCAGCCGATCGCGGCGCCCAAGTTCTGATTTGGCGGGTGGCCAGATCATGGCTGCGAGTGGGACAGATTCGTCGGCAGGGAACGAAACAGATTCTGCGGGTATGGAAGGCGCCTGCCAGGTCTATTCCGACTCTGTGGTTCGGGGGTCGAGTGGACTTATGCCGGTGGCGTAGAATAGAGGCTTTTCAGAAACGGGCTAGCCGTGCCGGGGAATTGCCAGCGACCGACCGAGATGGCAAGCTCTAAGGGAAAACGCTAGCAGGACGCTGGGCGGCTTAAGGATTTAGCCAGGTGTTGGGTCTGTTTGGGCCTCATCCCTTTAGTTGGATGGTCAAGTTCAGAAATTCCTGGGACGAGAAGTCGTTTGTTCTCGGCTGACCGTTCACCCATTTGACGAGCGGTCGACGAAGCGGATTCACGGGCGTAGGCCTCGCGATTCTATTTAATTCTGCGGAGATGAGATAAACACGACATGCGACGCTGGTTGCCCATAGCACTGCTAACCTTCCTTTTTGCGGGTCCCGCCCGGCCTTCGACACCAACGTATGCGAAGAACGGGACGGGGAATTCGGCGACGCAGAGTTCAAATTCTGTCAGCAGCTACAAGATGACTTTGCCGAACCGGACGGGAGCTGGGAATGCAGTGGTGTGCGGGTATAACTACGCGACCGATCACGGAGTGACGGCAACGGTTACGGACGACAAGGGGAACAGTTACACGAGTTTTTCGTCCTCCGATGGCGGGCAGGTGGTAAGCATAGCGCGGGCGCTGAACGTAACAGCGGGAGCGTCGGTGGTCACGGTGGCCTTTTCCGGGGGGACACCGACATCGGTTTCTGGAGGATGTTTTGAATATTACAACATCGCGGCGACGGGTGCCGACGATGGGAGTTGTAGCGGAAACGGCAGCGGGACGACGGTAGCGTGCAACACGGCGATCACGACGACGTCGGCCGACGATCTGATTTTCCAATACGCAATCGAAGATGGAACGCAGAATCCGATCAATTCGTGGACGGCGGGAGCGAGTCCGTGGACGCCATTGATCCTGGATACCTATAGTGATCAGGCGTTTCAATACCAGGCGCAGCCGGCGGCGGGATCAATCACGCCGTCGCTGAAGCTGTCACCGAGTCAAACGTGGAACACGATAGCGATTGCATTGAAATCGGCGAGTGGGGGAACGGCGCCGCCAGCGGGAATACGAGTGAACACGGTTTTTCACGGGCTGATCACGTCAACGACGGGAAGTCCGTTTAGTGTGCAGTTTCCGACGACAGGAAACTTGATCGTGGCGGCGTGGATCGGTGGACCGACGGTAGACGTGACGAGCATCACGGACAGCAACGGGAACGCGTATACGGTACCGGCGGCGTCGGCGAATGATCTGTCGGGGGACGTACAAATCTGCCATGCGGATAACGCGACGCCGAGTCTGGGGCTGGAGCTGACGGTATCGTTCGCGCGAACGAACAGCAATTCGACGCTATTTTTGTATGACATATCGGGAGCGGCAGCGGCACCGCTGGATGTGCAGGCGAAAGCGACGGGGACGCAGATAGGTGCGGGGACCTTCAACGGAGTAACGATCACACCGACGACGTCGAATGGGGTGGTGATCAGCGCGATAGGAGTGGACGTCAGTTCGCTGAACGGGATGCCAGGGCCGGCGGGAGGATTTTTTGACACGACACTGCCGAATCCGATACCGAGCACGGGAGCGGTGGATGAAGACAACGGGTGGGGCCATTATTACAACACGAGTGCCAGCCCGGTGACATTTAGCTGGAGCCAGACGCTGCCAGTGAATGAATGGGCATCAGCAGCAGTGGCGTTTAAATCAGGGACGGGAGGAACGTCGCTGACGACAACGAGCACGGGAGTGGTGGCAGGGCCGAACCCAGCAACGGTAGGACAAGCGGTGACGTTCACGGCGACGGTAACGGGAAGCGGGGGGACACCGACGGGAACGGTACAGTTCGAGGATGGGACGACAACGCTGGGGACCGGAACAGTGAACGGGTCGGGAGTAGCGACGTTTGCAACATCAACGATGGCGGCAGGAACGCACTCGATCACCGCGGTCTATAACGGTGACACCAACTTCGCCGGCAGCGTCTCGCCTGCACTCACTGAAACTGTCAACGCAGTCACGTCAGCGGCGTCACTTTCTGTCGGGTCGCTTACATTCTCCAGCACTCCAGTGGGGACGACGAGCGCGGCGCAACCTGTGACTTTGACGAACGACGGCGGGGCAGCCCTCGCGGTCGCTTCGATTGCGATCACTGGCGTCGATAACACTGATTTTTCGGAAACGAATAACTGCGGAACGAGCGTATCGGCAGGAGCCAGCTGCATCATCAACGTCACATTCAGCCCGACAGCGTCCGGAGCGCGCACGGCTTCGGTAACGATCATGGACAACGCAGGAAACGTAGCCAACTCCAAGCAGTCAGTCAGCCTTACGGGGAGCGGGACAGTTCCTGGGGCCAGTACGAATACTTCTAGCTTAACCTTTGCCGGGCAGAGCATCGGGACGACGAGTAAGGCACAAACCGTGACGCTGACGAACAACGGTGGCGTGAGTCTCTCCATCACTTCCATAGCGATCACAGGTACCAACGCCGGAGACTTTTCGCAGACAAATGGTTGCGGAACGAGTCTCGCGGCCGGAACGAATTGTGCGATTAACATTACGTTCACGCCGACGGCGTCCGGAACGCGTACGGCCTCAGTGACGATTACGGATGACGCGGGGAACATTGCCAACAGCCAGCAGTCGGTTAGCCTGACGGGAAGCGGAGCAGTTCCTGGAGCTAGCTTGAGTGCGGCTGGTTTGACCTTCGCTGGACAGAACACCGGGACGGCGAGTAGCGCACAAACAGTTACGCTCACGAACAACGGCGGTGCGGCACTTTCGATTAGCTCGATCGGGATCACGGGGGCTAACGCCGGAGACTTTTCGCAGACAAATGGTTGCGGAACGAACCTGGCGGCGGGAGCGAACTGCGCGGTCAACGTTACGTTCACGCCGACGGCGTCTGGTGCGCGTAACGCCACCGTGACGATTACAGACAACGCTGGAAACGTCGCCAACAGTCAGCAGGCGATTAGCCTGACGGGAACGGGGACCGCACCTGCGGCCAG
Organism: uncultured Acidobacteriota bacterium; assembly: GCA_963831545.1. Lineage (GTDB taxonomy): Bacteria > Acidobacteriota > Terriglobia > Acidiferrales > UBA7541 > Acidiferrum. The sequence continues at coordinate 41,164 of CAWHQX010000008.1, read as the reverse complement.
TTTGAGTGTTGCGAACTTAACTTTCGCGGGCCAGAACATCGGCACAACGAGTGCGGCGCAAAGCGCAAAGTTGACGAACACGGGTACGGGAGCACTGACCGTCAGTGGAATCACCGTGACGGGTCCCAATAGCGGCGATTTTTCACAAACGAATAATTGTGGAACGAGCGTGTCGGCAGGGTCTTTCTGCACTATCAGCGTAATGTTTACTCCGATATCGGCGGGGCAACGTTCCGCGACGGTGACGATTAATGACAACGCTAGCGGCAGCCCTCAGGGACTCACTCTGGCTGGGACAGGGTTGGGATCCGGGCCTTCGGCAGGGCTTTCGACTGCTTCTCTAAATTTTGGCACATCCCCGGTGGGAACCGCGACCACAAGTCAGGCAGTTACGGTCACGAATGGCGGGGGAGCGACGCTTCTAAATCTTTCCATTGCCGTGACGGGAGCGAACAGCGGAGATTATTCGCAAACAAATACCTGCGGGACGAGCCTGGCAGCGGGCACGAATTGCGCAATAAGTGTTGTGTTCAAGCCGACGGCCGCAGGCACGCGCACGGCTTCAGTGACCATTACGGACAACGCGAGTAACAGCCCGCAAACGGTCAGCCTGACGGGAATCGGAGCAGCTCCGGGGGCAAGCTTGAATGCAGCGAGTTTGGCCTTTGCCGCGCAGGGAATAGGGACCGCGAGCAGCCCACAAATGGTGACGCTGACGAACAATGGTGGAACGGCTCTTTCGATCGCGTCCATCGGGATCACGGGGGCCAACGCCGGCGACTTTTCGCAGACAAATGGTTGCGGAACGAGTCTGGCGGCCGGATCGAACTGTGCGATAAACGTTGCATTTACACCGACAGCTTCAGGTGTGCGTAACGCCTCAGTGACAATCACGGACAACGCTGGAAACGTGGCCAATAGTCAGCAATCAGTAAGCCTGACCGGGACGGGAAGCAGCATAGGTTTCTCGCTCACGGTGACAAGTTCGCCATCGGCAACGATCACCGCAGGGCAAACCGCTACATATACTTTGCAGATCGCAGCGACCGGTGGGGCAGCGACTGATCAGTTGAGCGTGGGACTCACTTGCGAGGGAGCGCCGGCGACTGCAACCTGTAACGCTCCAACGTCACCGATGGTAGTCAAATCCGGGACGCACGGCACGGCAACCGTCACGATAAGCACGACGGCTAACGGGATGCTACTACCCACGCCAAACGGCAAACCCATGCCGTGGAATCGAATCCCTGTTTTGCTCCTGGTTCTGGCGATTATGTATTTGCTTTATTGGGCTACTAAGCGCTCCGAGTCACCATACGGGCGCAGAATCGCGGCAAGACTCGCGTTCGCGGCTCCGGTAGTGATCCTTATGCTGGCAATGACGACGATAACCGGATGCAGCGGCCTGGTGTCTCAAACTGTGAAAACGCCAGCCAGCGATGGGACTCCTGCCGGCACGTATAACCTCGTGGTTAAGGCGACTGCCGGCAACCTGACGCACACTGCGAATATCACGCTTGTTGTAAACTGACAATCCGACAAAAACGTATCTACAGCGATATCCCCAACCGCCGAGTGAATTGCCCCTTGCCGTGAGATATGCAAACATTGATTTTCGGGGTGAATCAGATGCGTTTTCATGTCTCAACTGCGCGGGTGCTCTTGCTGGGCTCGGTGCTACTCGTGTCGGCATGCCTGCAAACACATGGTTCATTTCCAAAAAGGAGCACACCCGCGGCAGCCGTTTCCGCGCCTAGGAACGCGATTTCAGCAGCGCTCGGCTGGTCACAAATTCCAGGCACGAATTTGCAATCGGTCTGCCCATCAAACAGCTTTAACGACTCGGACTACCCCTTCAGTGACAAGTGCAAAAATGTAGTTGAGGCGTGGGGCGGCGCGGCCGCGGACACACTACGAAACCGGCTGATTGTGTGGGGTGGCGGCCATTCCGACTATTCAGGGAACGAAGTGTATGATCTCGATCTTAATACTCTGACGGTGAATCGCCTGACTGACCCGAGGCTGCCAGTCGCCTCTGATTGTTCAGAGACCCTGAGCGGCGCAACACCAAACTCGCGGCACACTTACGATAGTCTCGCGTACGTTCCGGAGTTGGACGCTATGTTGTCGTTTACCGGCTCTCTGGCGCCTACGGGATGCGCCTCCAAGTCCTCATGGAAGCTCGACATGAAGAAGCTGGGATGGACGCAATTGGCGCCTTCGGGATCACCTCCTGTCTTTAATGGCGGCGTAGCCGCAGTGTCCTACGATCCGAACCGAAAGCTCGTTTTCATAAGTACGGAATCTTATGGCAGCTTTGCTTCCTACGACCACGGCACAAACAGCTACAAACTGCTAAATCGCAACGCGATGACCGAAGCTCACGAGACCTCCGTGATTGATCCAAAACGAAAGCTGTTCTTCCTACTTGGAGGAGGATACGCGTACAAGATCGATATCTCAGGCAAAGATTCGAACTACAGTTTGAAGACGATCAAAGCGACCGGATGCTTCTTCAAGAATTCGGTATATCCGGGTGTGGCATTCGATAGCGTACAAGATCGAATCGTTGGATGGGAGGGTGGGGATACCGTATACCTCTACAATCCCGAGACAGACTCCTGTTCAGCAGTCGCCTTTCCGAACGGCCCCGGCGCACAGCAGGCCAATGGAACGAACAAGAGATTTAGTTACTTTCCGGCACTCAACGTTTTCGCTCTCATCAATGGCTTCAAAGAAGATGCCTATGTGCTCCGTCTGACCGGGGGGACGGCGACAACAACATCGAGCATCACAGGTCTGCAAGTTTCCTGTAATCCATCGCCGGTTCAAGTGGGGCAGGGCGCTCAATGCACCGCAAATGTCTCGGGGGAAGGCAGTTTCAGCAACACGGTAACGTGGACAGCCTCTGCCGGGACGATAAATTCCGACGGCAGACTTACGGCGCCGGTTGGGGCCAGCGCGGTGGAAGTCACGGCAACGAGCGTTCAGGACAAGACTAAATCCGCTTCTAAGACCGTGCCGGTGGTTTCACCACAATCCGCAGATGCGGATAGCGATTTCGCTGCGCGGTGCGCGGCGCCGGGTGTGCTCAAGTGCGTGGGATGGGACAAACCATCAGACTTTATCCAAGCTACGGGAGGCGGTGGCTACGCGGATGGTCTATATCCGGGGGACGACAGAACTCTCCACGGAACGATGGATACAGCCATCAAGACCTCGGGAGCTGGCGCGCTGATGTTTACCATCGGGCCGAACGCAACGCCCAATGCGACCGGATATTGGAGAGCAAATTTTGGCCAACTCGGTCATTTGACCGCGTTTGGGCCGCACACCACTCTCTACTTACAGTTCCGAGTGCGGTTAGATGAAAACATGCTGAAGTTCAAATGGACCAAGGTAAGCAATGAAGGATGGAAGGTCTTCATTGCGTATGGACCGATTCCCGGGCCGAGTTGCACTGGGGCACAATTCGTGCAAGAGAACACCTATCAGCGCAATGTTGCCACTGCGTATACCTCTTGCGGCACACCTGGGCTCGTAACGAACAATGGGGTGCCGCCGTATTTGCTCGAGCAGGGGGATTACAATTGCCCCTATGACAGCAGCGCGGCATACACTTCTAATTCGAACTGCTTCGCCTATCCCGCGAACACATGGATCACAGAGTACTGGATTGTGGAGATCGGAGATTTTGGAAAGCCGAACTCTCATTTCACAGCCTATATCGCCCCGCAAGGAAAGCCATTGAAGAGATTCATAGATTTGCCGAATTTCAGATTCAACAACGACCCGGAGCCGGGCGATGCACTCGAGTCCATATTGCTCCAGCCGTACATGAGCGGAGCGAATGGAAGCAAGCCCAACCCTACGGCTAACATGTGGTTTGACGAGCTGATCATCTCGGCGAAACCGATAGCGGCTCCGAAGTATTGAGTGTCAAAAGAGTTGGTGTTGGCTGACTACTTGTAGGATCCCACGCTTAAAGCACGGATTCTCATACCCAAGGGATGCGGTTAATGGCCTGGACACCCTTCCGGAAAAACGGGACGATCACTCCCATCTTCGGGATTTCTTTCTCTTCTCCGGGAAGCGAGGCGGTGTCGAGATCGGAAAACCCGACGACACGGAAACGATCCGGGTTCTCCATGAGATAGCGACAGAGACCCTGGAGCCTGCGCTGAGCGAGGCGATCGGGTGTGAGTTTTCGGAACTGAACGTCGCCAATTTTGAAGAGGCTAAAGGAGTGGGCGATGAAGTTAACCGTGCGCAGCCCAATACGTTCGGCCTGATCGAGGACGCTCTTCATCTCCCATAGACTGACGGCGTTGATATTGAGTTGCTTTAAGGCGCGCAGTCCCCATTTGCCCGTTTGAAAATTGGTTATGGGGACTTCCCAAATGTTCCCGTGCTTCCAAGAGAGATTGACTGCGCCGCTTGAGTCCAGTTTGCAATCAGTCTGCGTATAGCTGGCGTTGAAGCTACTGTCAAAACGTATTCCAACTTTTTCCAGTGCATCGAGAGTGTCGAGATCCGCGCCGAAGTTGCCAGCCCGGAAGGCTACAGGACTTTCGCCGATCATATCCTGAAATATAGCTACGCCTGCTTTTAGCATCTCGACCTGTTTTTCGAGTGCATGAGCAGCGAACATGTCTTTGTCCTTCGGAAGTCTTTCAAGGTCAAGCCGCCCCTCTTGCCTTAAGTGATAGTAATAGTGAATAGGATGAAGGTGGAGTTGGACGTCGTGACCCCGTTTAGCGATTTGCGAATATGCTTCCGCGAGCGCTGGCCGCGAACCGTTCATGGCCGCGAAAACTTCCACAAAAAATGTTCCTCTCAAACTATTTTTTTCTAGAATGTCCATGATTCGCGGAGTGCCATAGTATTGCGATCCGATTTTCCCCAGAACGGAGAGTTCAGGGTCAATGGGCTTTAGGCTGGGATTCTCCCAAGCCCCGCCGAGGGAGCATTCGGTGTCGATTGTGATGAGAACTTGAACCATTGCGGTATGTGGGAAAGCGCGGACGACCCGACTCTAGGAATTTTCCGTCATTTCGCCGCGGCCCGTAAGGCTAACTTTCTCGATCTCTTTGCCAGTAAAAACCATGCGACTAGTACGACAAACTCAAGAGCAGCCATCGCGTAGATGACCATCAGAGGCGGCTCTTCGACGAAGCCCGGCCGCCCGAGTTCGCCGGCGCGCTCGCCCAAAATGCCGTGCAGGGCGGAATAGATGCCCCGCAAGCCGGCGTTCTTATTCCAATTTATGGAGCGGGCATTTGCGTATATGTATTCGTTGAGGGGATAGAGCTGTAAGCGGTCGACTCCCGGTTGAATACCCAGAGCGCGAAGCTCGGCGACACGACTCGGTAGAATTGCGGGATTCTGTTTCAGCTCATGGATGTCATAGAAGCCTGCCTGAGGCTTGGGAAACCACAAACCAAACAGGGGATCCGCGACCATTTTGCCCGATTCCACTTCCGCTTCAACGACAGCGTGAACCGATTCGCCGTGCGCGTTGTAAAGTGCCCACTTCGAACTGTGGATTCCTCGCAGACGAAGGAGAGCAATCAATAGGCGCGAGCGGTCAGCGCAATCGCCCCCATCTTCGATGACTTGGCGGGCAGTTGGGCGCAACGGACGGAAAATGGGTAGCAAAAAATAGGAGTCATTATCAACATCGGGATCGTTCTTGAGCGAAATCACGACTTGCTTGACTTGTTCGCTCTTTGAGAGCGAAGGGTCCGCGACACGGTCAATGTACTTGGTTAGGAAAGCTTGCTCCCGAACATAGTAGACCGCCGACGCGATCTGGAGACCGAGCGCTCCAGCTAATATCGCGATGAAAAACCACTTACGGTAGTTCACGTCAGTACTCCTGGCCTGCCAGTGCTAGTTCTCTCGTGCGGCCCAACTTTGTTTAACTGGATAGACGAGCAACTCTATAGAGCTTCATCAAGAAAGTTTCCCAATTCTTCCTCCGCTATCTCACAGCGGTGTGCTCTGCCATTGTAGATGGGGCGGATTTCCAGTCCTGGCCGTCAAGATAGATCCGGCACCACGTTTCAAGGGCGATGAGCGCAAAGACCTGATCGGTATAGTCCGCGCTTTGTTCCTGGTGAGCGCGCAGGATGCTTTCGACAGCCGGCCAGTGGAACAGGCCTCGCTGGCGCACTTGCTCTTCAGACAGCAAATCTAGGATCAGGGGCTGAAGATCGTGGCGGAGCCACGATCCGACGGGAGCGCCAAAGCCACGTTTCTTTCGTTCGATCACTTCGCGCGGTATCCACGGAGCGACGGCTTTTTTGAGCAGGTACTTCATCGTCAAACCACGAACTTTTAGATCAGATGGAATACGACTGGCAAGCTCTACCATTTCGTAGTCGACCAGCGGGGCACGGCATTCCACCGATGCGGCCATGCTCATTCGATCCGTGAGCGCGAGCAAATCATCGGGAAGGGAAGTCTTCAAATCGACGTACATAATGCGAGCAAGGCTATCCGAATCAGTGCACCTAGCAAAATAGTTCTGCATAGCCGTCGCCGCGGGGTCACTACCAGTTGCGCGGTTTGCGGCGCTGAGCAGTTCCTGCTGAAGATTTCGAGAAAATAGAGTGACATAGCTCATATAGCGATCGGCGGGATTGAGTTCCGCTGTTTTGACGAAAGCCGAAGCATAACGAGCATAATCCTTCCACGCCGTTGCCCGGTCTTGCGGAACGCGTTTCAGAATTGCGGGGAGCATGGTTTGGCGCACGGCACGGGGCAGGAATCTGTACCAACGATGAATGCTGTCCCCGAGATACCGACGGTAGCCACCGAAGAGTTCGTCGCCGCCAACACCGGAAAGAATTACGGTGACGCTCTCCCGAGCCAGTTTGGAAACAAGATATGTAGTGAGGCATGCCGAATCGGCGATTGGCTCGTCAAGGTGCCACATGAGCTTCGGCAAAAGGTCGCTCACTTCTGGCCGAACGATGATTTCGTGATGCTCGGTTCCGAAAGCCTTGGCGACGAGGTTTGCGTAAGGCAGCTCGTTGTAATAGCTGTGCTCGCCTTCGTAACCGATCGAATAGGTTTTCACGGGCCGCCCAGTCAGCCGCGCCATCGCGGCGACAATCAGGCTGGAGTCGATTCCCCCACTGAGAAACGCGCCGAGTGGAACGTCACTAATAAGCTGTGACTGGACGGTTTCAAGGAGTTTTTCGCGAACAATTTCGATCCATTCCGCTTCTGAGCGCTGCTCGGTCTGTCCGAGAGGAACATCCCAGTATTCCTGGTCCACGATGCGGCCCTTCTCGATGACGAGATAATGGCCGGGCAAGATTTTTTCGATGCCCTCAAGCAGGGTAAGGGGAGCGGGAACATATCCCAGCGCGAGGTATTCTTGAAGAGCCGCGAAGTTCATTCGTCGCGGAACGCCCTCGACGCGCAGGATGGATTTCATCTCCGAGGCGAACAACAGTCTGTTCGATTGACGGAGGATATAGAGGGGTTTCTCACCGATGCGGTCGCGGCCGAGAACCAGGCGCTCGCGCTTTGCATCCCATAGCGCGAGGCCGAACATACCTCGGAGCCTTTTGAAGAAATCCGTCCCCTCCTCTTCGTACAAATGGACGATGACTTCGGTATCTGAGCGTGTACGAAAAGTGTGGCCTTTTCGTATGAGTTCGTCACGGAGCCCCTGGAAGTTATAGATTTCTCCGTTGAGAACAAGCCAAATCGTTTCATCCTCGTTGGCAATCGGCTGATGACCACCGGCAACATCGATAATGCTCAGGCGGCGCATCCCAAGGCCAATTCCGTTGCCTTCATAATGACCATGGTCGTCTGGGCCGCGGTGCTCGATAACCTCTCCCATAGAGGCGAGAACTGGGGCACTCCCGCCTCGGCGGCTGAAATCCATTACTCCGTAGATGCCGCACATTTGATCAAGACTCCTGGCGGCGCGGCGCGACTGGAGATTCGGTCGCGCGTTGCTCTTGTGCAATGTCGTTCAAGAGAGAAGCAAGTTGCTTGGCTTTGAGCTTTCTGGAATGTTCTTCGATCGCTCCCTCGCTGGGCAAGGAAGATGTTCCCTGCCGCACCTCGGCTAGAAACTGGACAAGACCCGTCTGGATGCTCTCGGAGTTGTCCAGAGGAACCTGTATTCCGGTTCTCGCGCGATTCAAAACACCGGCCGTGTCGCCCTGAGAATCCACAAGAGCGAAGATCGGACGTCGCGCGCGCAAATATTCGTAAAGCTTTGCGGGTACGGCCGGATTAGATGTTTTCCCCTGAAAGACGAGCAAGCCGTCCGCGGTCAGCATTTCAGCCAATGCGTCCTGATAAGGCGTCGCGTGTTCGAGAGAAACGATATCTTCGAGGCCGTATTTCAGAATGAGTTGTTTGTAGTGGTCGTCGTAGCCGGTTGCACGCAGGCGAACTTGGAGACTGTCGCGGGAGATCGCGCCTTGCTTTATGAGCGCTGCGAGAGCCACGAAGAAAGCTGTGGGATCTCGATCGGGGCCGGGATAAAGCACGCCGCTGTGCAGAAGAAGGAGGCGGTTACGTTTCGTCATGGGCGATGTCACCGCGCGTTCGGCCTCGGAGAAATTTTCCTCATCGTACCCATTGCCGATGACTGCCATGCGATCGGAGAAACTCGGATAGCGCTTGCTGTGAATTTCAAGCGAGCCAGGCGTAACGAAGACGGCCCGAGTGCAATGCCGGATGGATTGTTCCTCGATCCAGCGTCTTACCTTCCAAAGCCATTTGTCCTCAGGGAACCGCTCACCCGTCTGCGGATCCTCTTCGGTCATTGGATCACGAAAGTCGGCCACCCACGGAAGACCAGTGATTCGGTGCAAATAAAGACCGATGAGATGTGCCGTAGCTATCGGATAGGTAGACCACAGCACCTTTGGACGATATTTGCGGATCATTTGGAGCCCAGCAGCGATCGCTCCAGGAAGCCAGCTGACCCAAGGATCAGGAAGAGCCATCCAGCCAAGGTATCGTCCGCGAATTCCTAGATGACGTTTAGTATCGAGTGCAAACGCTGCGCGCACAGGAACATCGTTGGGAACCTGTCTCAACTGGCCATCCTTGACGGCAGCGTAAGCCCGGGCGTTTGCAGTGAGTACGAGTGGAGACCAGTTGTTCTCTCGCAGGTCACGGGAAAAGCAGAGCGTTCGCTGCATCCCGCTGCTGAATCCACAAGGCGGAAAATGATAAGCGATAAGCAGGACCCGCTGGGTGCTGGAACCGGTCGAGGCATAATTGGCCGAGGCGTCCGCCGGTGAAAGCTGGGTGGTGGAAAGTTCCGGCACCTTCATAACGCTCGGCGCATCCGTCTGCGAGGTGTTTGCGATGGAGCTTGTTCCACTCATTTGAAAAGTGACCCAACTGTCTGGAGTCCGCGCAAGTAGCGTGCAGTCAGACTGCGGCCGTAAACGTAACAGTCCCTATGTTCGCGCACCGAACTGGTCCACTTCATCTTCCAATCTTCGTCCTTGCCGAGATAATCGATTTCGCGGCAGCCCACACTGTACATCAGCTCTACCAGGAGTTTTCGCATGACGAAGCCGGGGTAAGAGTCATGCCATTTGTTCTTGTAGCTCGTTTTCAGCAAATAATAGATGCCGTCTTCGAGCAAGGCATAGTCGTAAGCGATCGGTTCGTTATCCAAATACAGGACTGGGATCCGAAGGGTTGCAGCTTCTGAGGCAATCGGTGCATATCGGCTGTAGAATTGCCATTGAAAATCCTGAGCCGTAATCGCTGTGCCGGCTTCAACCTTCCAACTGTCTTCCTCGATTTCGCGAATGGCCGCGAGACCTGCTTCCCATTTGCCCGGTTTGTCGAGAAAGCGCAGCTCCATATTCCCTTTCTCACGAAGGCGCTTTTCGCGAGAACGCAAAGCGGTACGAAAGCGAGGCTGGAGAGTCTTGAGCTTTTCTTCCCAAGTTTCTTCCAATCGCTGATAGGGAGAACGTATCCCCGGAACCGTCGAGAAGGGATAACCGCGTTCCTGAAGGATCGAGAAAAACAAAGCCTCTTGGGGATCGCCAACCTGATAGGCATTGAACCAGAGCGTCCAGCTTCCATTCCGGCGACGCAGATGATCGAAGATAGCGGGAGCGGTTTCCTCTTTGCGCCGGCCGAGAAGAAGAGGTGTGCCGTGAAGCGCGTGAAACCCGCTAAGCATCTTGAGCACACGAGCAGTCACGCCTTTTCTTTTTTCTTTTTCCTGGACTAGAGGAACAATGCCAGTGAGGCCGTCTTCGTCACTGGCGACGAGCACAAGGAGTTCTCGGTTTGTCCGGTTTACGTCCCAAAGGGTGGAAAGCCAATCAAAACTCTGCGCCGGTCCGTAAGCTTCGCTACGAACGAACTTGTCCCACTCCGGGCGGATGCTCTTCAGTTCCTCAAAATTAGAAAATTCCTGAATCTTTATCGTGCTCAACTGGAACCTTTCTCGAACAACCTAATGTCGAACAGAGGACACACGCGGCATATGAGCGGCTAAGGAATCTCGCATGGCGTTGCCACTCTCACCGCGCGGGGATATCAATTCATGGCGGTCACCATCCACCCAGATTTCAGCTGGCGCCGGGTGGCTCAAGAAACCAACTGGACTTGCCGATAGCCCGTATGCGCCGGACTGGAAGACAGCGAACAAGTCACCGATTTCGGCTTTCGGGAGCGCCACCCCGCGAGCCAGTGTGTCTAGCGGCGTGCATAGAGGACCGACCACATCGACAGTCTCTTCGACGGCTGCGTCCAACTTGTTCAGAAGCGCGACAGGGTAATTTCGTTTAATGGTTTGACCGAGATTTCCGGATGCAGCTAGGTGATGATTCATTCCGCCATCAAGGATCAAAAATTTCTTTCCTCGCGAAACCTTAATGTCGTTGACGCGCGCGACGTAAATGCCAGCTTCACCGGCGAGAAAACGCCCTGGCTCGACTATGAATTGGGTTTGAGAAAAATCTGGGTCCGATTCCAGCTCTGAGAAGAGTGTTACGAGCCCAGAGTGCAGTCCATCGAGGTCCAACTCTTTTTCATGCGGGAAGTACGGGATGCCCAAGCCGCCACCGAAGTCCACCGTGTGAAGAGGCCGCCCGATACGTTTCGAGGCCCGCCGCGCGATCGCAATACCGTGGCGGTACTGGTTGACGAGCACGTTCGCTTCGAGGATCTGGGTGCCGGCAAAGACATGAATGCCACGAAAGTCGAGCGCCGATTCCGATAGCAACGCGTCCAGCACCTGCTCCATTTGTTCCTCATCCACACCAAACGGCGTGGGCCGGCCGCCCATACGCATCGCCCCGCCTTCTCCTTCACCAGCCGGATTAACACGGAGAGCCACGTTTGCTCGTAACCCCAGGCGACGTGCGATTGAAGCAACGCGACGTGCTTCTACAATAGATTCGAGGTGGATTTCGCCGACGCCGTACTCGAGTACCAATTCCAATTCAGCTTCGGTTTTGCCGGGTCCAGCGAAGAGCACTTTGCCTGGATCGCAACCGGCTTGCAGCGCGTGCCGGAATTCCCCGGCAGAGGCAATCTCCAATCCGCAACCGCGAGAAAGGAGATGAGTCAAAAAGGCCTGCGCAGGGTTTGCTTTCACCGAGTAACAAACGGAGAAGCGCGAGGGCAATGCTCGGCGCAGGCTGTCCAGCTTTCGGTCTAAGACGCTGCGGTCATAAACAAACAAAGGCGTGCCATACGTCCCAGCGAGCAGGCTGACGGGCACATCACCGACGACGAGTCCGCCGTCAACCACCCGGAAGTACTTGTGCGCTAGAGTCAGAGCAAGGTCGTTCATTACAGCCCTTCCCTGCGCCGAAGCGCAGGATAGTCGACCTTTCCGCTGCTTGTCTTAGGCAATTCGGACAGCACCTCGACAGACTTTGGCACCATGTAGCGCGGCATTTTTTGGGCGCAAATTTCAAGAAGCGCATTTGCGTCGAGGGCGTCGCCATCACGGGGAACGACAAAAGCCTTGATCACTTGGCCCAGGACTTCGTCAGGCAAGCCGATCACTGCCGCACCTCGCAACTTGCCCGACTGGAACAGAACTTCCTCAACCTCCGTCGGGCTGATTCGTACACCTGAAGACTTGATCATGGTGTCGCGGCGCCCAACGAAATAGAAGAAACCGTCAGCGTCCATTTTCACCAGGTCCCCCGAATAACAGACTTTTTCGCAGTCACCCATTTCAGGAGGTAGTAGCGGATTCGGGCGTAAGGCGCGCGCCGTCTCCTCTGGACGGTTCCAGTAGCCGAGTGAAACCGTCGGGCCGCGGTGTACGAGTTCGCCGATTTCATCCGGCTTACAGCGCTGGCCATGTTCGTTCAAGATAAGAATCTCCGTGTCGGGAATGGCTTTTCCCATCGAAGTTGGCCTGCGGTCTAATTCCTCCGGCGGTAAGTAAGTAGAGCGGAAGGCCTCCGTGAGGCCATACATCAGAAAAACTTTCGTTGTAGACAACACTTGCCGCAATACTTTGAGGACGGCCTGAGGCATGGCGCCCCCTGTGTTGGTTATGTAACGCAAATCAGGTAGCGACTGTTTATGGAGCGTGGAGTTTGGTTGCGCAAGCAGGCTCCAAAGAGTTGGTACGCCGGCGAGTCCCGTGATGCGTTCCTTCAGGAGCACCTGCACAATTTCGCGTGCAAACGTGAAATTGATTAAGACTAGCGTTCCACCCTTTTCAAACGCGGTCATCAGCTGATTCATCCCCGCATCAAAGCTGAAAGGTAAAACAGCGAGGATGCGTTCGCGATTGGTGATTTCGAGATAAGTAGAAACGATGCGGCTTCCAGCCACGACATTGGCGTGACTCAGCATCACTCCTTTGGGTTTTCCAGTGGATCCCGAAGTGTAGAGAATTGCAGCGAGGTCTTTCTCGATGGATGTCTCGGACCACACGGCTGGAGATTCGGCAGCACACATTTCTTCGAAGCTGTGAACGGGGAGACTTGCCGAGGGGAGCCCGCTTTCACCGGTGACGACTACGAACTCCAGGGATGGGATCTGCGGCAGAATCTCGGCAAGGGCCGCCAATTTTGCAGGAGTGGTGATAAGCGCTTTCATTCCGCAATCGCGTGCGATATGCATCACCTGTTCAGGGTGAAGCAAAATATTGATCGGGACATAGACGCCTTCGCCCTGCGAAACGCCAAAGATCGAGATAGCCTGAGGAACGGAAGCATCCAGATATATGCCAATGCGATCACCACGTTGCATACCGGCGCCGCGTAGCTTTGTCGCTATTCCGGCGACTTTTTTGGAAATCTCGCGGTACGTGAGCCGTTGATCGCCGTGGACCAACGCCTCCTTCTCGGGGTATTGCCGTGTGCTCTCTCGTAATAGATGCCAGATCAAAAAGTCCATTGTTCTCTCAGGTAAAAGAAGATTTCTTATTTCTCGGAATCCAGGCCTTTATTGGCCGGATCCGGCTGATTCGATGACTTTTGCTTGCGTGCGGAAATCGACTGTAAAGCGCGTTTCACATTGCGGCCGCCGACGTGACGCGCAATGGCCATAGCTCCACGCAACGTTCGCGGGTTCATAGCCAGGATGCCCCAACGCTCGCGGCGATGGGTCATCCAGTCTTGTTTGTATTTGTCGTCGCCAGTGAGATAGTCCACTTCGTGTACGCGATCCACGTCCAGTACATGCTCCATCATGTGCGTTGTCAAAAAAGATCCTACCGAAAGATCGGCGAAGCGCTTGTCGTAGGCGATTTTATAAATGGCAGCCTTACCGTTGTTTACAATCCATAGTTGAACGGCAGCAGGTTCACCATCGACGCGCACCACACCAAGCCGCAGCCAACCCTGCTCCGCGCATGTGCGGATCAGACCAGGAATGAAAGCTGGATACGGTTCGGGAGTCTTCCAACTCGATGCATAAACGCGCTCATAGGCTTCAATCGCAGATTCCAATCCATTTGGCCCGGTGACGATCTCCAGGTGCGCGCGTCCCGACCGTTCGATCTTCTTGTTCTTGCTTTTTGCAATGTTTCTGACAGAAGAACGCAGGCCCTCCCAGTATTCGCGAAAAGACATTCCGTTTGCGGGCAAATACCAGTTGCCCGAACTGAAATAAGTCTGAACGACCATGTCGGCTGCGCGAAAGGCTTGCTGCAGTTCGGAGAAGACAGGCGCCCTCGAATCAAGCCACTTTAGGTCGACGGCATCCCATTTCGGCTTGTCCGCACTAATCGCTCTCACCAGGGATTCCACCGCACCGGGCGATGCAAGGGTTCCAGAGAGCAGCGGTGCGTATAACGAGGTGTAAAAATTTGAGAGGCCATGCAAAGTTCGCGGAGCGAACTGCCACGCGCTTCCCTCTTGAAAGCGGGCGAGCAACGCTGCTACTGGCGTGCAACCATTGTGAGTCTGTTCCGCGGCAAAAATGCGCAGCCGGTCGCGGGGATCCAGAGAGGTTGCGCAAAAGTTTCTGAACCAGGGGAGGCTTAAAAAGAAACTTTCCGCCCCATTTTCGGAGAAGAAAGCATCATATTCCTGGGGTAGAGCCTCCAGACGATCGTATGTGACCACTCTCTCCGTTTGGCCTCGAGAGCTTTCGACCTGCTCGTTCACAGAGGCTTGCATGGCTAGTTGCACTATTGTTCCTTTAACTGAGCGAGCGAGGAGATTTTTTTCTGCGTGAACCCAACCACTGCTGAAAGAGAATCGAAATTTTCTGGCACGAGTTCATCGTCGGATGCCTGAATCGAAAACTCCTCCTCGAGATAGTGCACGAGGTCGAGAATGCCGAGAGAATCGAGAAGGCCGTTTTCCAGCCATTTGTCTTCGGGCTTCACCCCATTTTTTCGGGCGAGCGGGAATTGCTTCAGCACGAATTCGCGGATCCTGTTTTCAATCATGGATGTCTGAGTCATTCTTGCTCCCGGGCTAGCAATCCCTTTCGCCACGCATTACAAACCACTCTTGCTGGAAACTGGTATCGGAAACCGGGGCGCCCTTGCGCGCATGGACCACTACGGGTACCGATTCTCTTCGCCGAAAACCGGCGCGTTCGAATAATTTGCTCCAAGGGTGCGTGCTGCCCGCATGCAAACTGACCGTATCGGCGCCCAGCGCGCGTAATTGTTGAACCGCGCCGTCGAGTAGCCTAGCGATGACCGCCGGATCGTCTGCGGAACTCAAGTCCAGAATGCTTGAGTCACTCTCGTCCGTTACGTAGACGACATAGCCGACAAGCTTGCCAGCTTTTCGGGCGGTCAGAAGTTGGTGCCTGGAACCCTCGCCCAATTGATATCGCCAATTCAAATAAGCAGCTGTTCGCGCGGTTCTAACGCCAGCGCCGATTCGAATCTGATCGTCGAGCACCGTGAACTCCTCGCCGCACTGTCCTTCCTGAACCGCAAGATCACAGGCTCCCTTTTCCCCCTTCCATCCCCGTCTCGCAAGAGCAAGATTGGCAACGGCGCCGAGACCGCGCGCGATGCGTTTCGAGCCCACTAAAGCTTCTAGTTTTGTTTCAGAGCGCACGGGTCTTGCCCAGCGAATGAGCTGTAAAGTAGGTCGTATCCCCAGTCTGCCGTATACGGCGGTCATGCCCGGGCTTGGGAAATCGTAGAAAAAATCAAATGGGCCTTCTGCGATTGCATTCATGCATGCCCTTTGCAACTGGACGGAAGGGCCGAGGCTGCGGTATTTCTCATTCATGCAAAAATCCCCAAGGACAAATCCCATTCCTGTTTTGCCGTCAATATACAATTTTCGCGGAAACGCCCCGGCCACACCGACGATCTCTCCATTCTCTTCGTCGATCGCCACCCACGCTTGGGCTGATCCATGCGGGCCGTCGAGGTAAAGCCATTTGAATCTCGTAAGGTCCGAGCGCGTCATCAGGTTTCGCCCAAGAACATCGATCAGGGCGGCTCGATCAGTTTCCAAATCTGCAGGGCGAATTCGGATGGGCATCTATATCATCTTCAATCTTCGGGATAACGCTCGCCGTCAATCTCAAACGATGGCGGTAGGCAGAGGGTCATCGGCCCTGTATAGAAACATTAGCACTTTCCTTACCTTACAGGCGGCAAGCGAATCGGGAGGTGTGCCGTGGAAGTTATTGAAAATAAGCAAATTGGATGGGCCGAGTTTGTCATAAGACGGTAATGGCCTTACCAAGCTTGGGAATCCAGGGAAGCCAATCCTAGGCGTTCCGTAAGTAGGAAAAGATTTTCTTCGTTCTTCTCGGATCGAAAATTAGTCAACGAAGCGGCAAGTGCCGCACGAAATCCTTTGGTCCGTAAGATGTTCACTCTTCGTGGGTTGCGTGACAAAATGAGGCACAATTGACAGCAGATTCCTGAAACTGGCAAGGCCTCCTAGTAACTCATTCTGAATCTGTAGGTTACGCGCCATCCCCAAAGCCGCGGACCCTTTGGCCTGGCGAGCAATTGGCCCCCGAAGTGCACGTTTTGAGTTTAAGGAGCCTTCTCAAGTGCGCGCGCGGATTAGCTGCAATTAGTGCAGACCCTCCTCGTACAGAACGCGACGGTCATTGAGAACAGATCTCGACTCAGTCATGTGTTCCAAAGTGCAAGAATCCTCGGAGGAAGTTTCTAGATGCTGAAAATTGGCGGTCAAAAAATACCGACGCCGCTCCTCTTGCTGCTTGCCACGGATTGCTTCGTTATTGCCCTAGGTTTGGTTTTTGCAACAGGCTTGCGCCTCGGAGTGAATGGAATTCCATATGTTTTGCACTACCTGCTTTCTTGGCAGATCTTCTTTCGCTTTTTGTTGGTCATCCTGATATGCGAAGTCTCGCTTTATTTTAATGATCTCTACGACTTCCGTTTGATGAAGACACGCAACGAGATACTTGTCCGCCTGCTTCAAGCTTATGGGATTGCGTGTCTCGGTCTGGCGGTTTCCTACTACATCGCTCCAGATTTGGGATTTGGCCGAGGCATTGCCGCGCTTGCTGCTCCGCTCATCGTGGCCATGACTCTAGGCTGGCGGCTACTATTTTCGCAAGACCCGCACACGCTGGGAGGGGTCGAGCGCATGCTGATCATGGGCACCGGCCCCACGGGTATTTCTCTTGCGCGTGTCATACTTTCGCAGCCGGAACTGAAACTCAAGGTGGTCGGGTTTCTCGATGAGAAGGGCGAAGACATCGGCAAATCGCTAGTGAATCCGGGCATTATCGGAGCTACGGAAGAAGTGGAACAGGTCGTTCAACGTGAAAAAATCGACCACGTTGTCATCTCGCTACTGGAACGGCGCGGGCGCATGCCGGTGCGGCAGCTTCTGCATCTCAAGTTCGCCGGGGTAAAAGTTGAAGATGCGCATGCGTTTTATGAACGAATGACGGGTCGCATCATTCTTGAGCGGCTCTCTCCAAGCTGGCTGATTCTTTCAGACGGCTTCCGGAAATCCGCTCTTCTCGTTTGGGCAAAACGCGCGATTGACATCATTGTTTCACTGATCGCCTTGATCCTATGTATTCCAGTTTTCTTCGTCGCGTGGGCGGCTATCTGGCTGGAAACTGGATCTCCGACGCTGTTTCGGCAAGTGCGAACCGGACTTCGGGGCCGTTCATTCCAAATGCTGAAGTTCCGCTCCATGCGACTCAACGCAGAGGCAGCCGGCCCACAATGGGCCTCAGAGAATGACAATCGGATTACGCGCGTGGGCCGATGGCTTCGCAAATATCGAATTGACGAACTACCACAATTCATCAATGTTTTGCGGGGTGAAATGAGCATTGTTGGTCCTCGTCCCGAGCGGCCAGAGTTTGTTTCCTTGCTCGAAGAAAAGATACCTTTTTATGGATTACGGCATTCCGTTAGACCAGGCATCACGGGATGGGCACAGGTGAAGTATCAATACGGATCAAGCATCGAGGAAACGGAGACAAAGCTTGAGCACGATCTGTTCTACATCAAGCACCTATCGATCATGCTTGATCTGGCAGTTCTTTTTGAGACCGCGAAGGTAATGCTTTCCGGACGAGGGGCAAAGTGAGTGAATCCTCCCTAGATTGCGGCTGCTCTCACGCTTTCCAAGGTAATCGTCTATGATGCGAGACCCGCTGACTCCAGAGAAAGCTTTGAATGCGAGCTTGGCCGACAATTTCTTGCTCTCGCTTTGGGTCTTTTCCTACGCGGCTCTGGTCAAAGGATTTCTCATTCTCAATCGATTTGAATCCAAGCGGCCATCTCGAACAAAAATACGCCCGTAAATATCTGAAAATAAACACTTAACCACAGCTTGACAAACAATTTCCTATGAATGAAGCCGTTTTCAGTATTTGAGAATATCGTTTCCACTCTCTGGGAGTCAATATTCCGGTTCAGGCGTAAGAGTTCTATTATGTGTTACTTATCGCGGGAGGCCGTGGCAGGACGCTTGCTCCAATAGAGATCCAAAGCACCCTCGAATCCGTTGCGATCGCCTCAGGAGGCAGTAGTGCAAAAGCAACTTCGTCTGTTCGCATGCGTAGTCACGGCGGCGGCCTTCTCCGGCGCGTTTTCGTCATTGGCGGCCCAGGATCAGGATACCGCTGCAAAGAAACAGGCTTTGGCTGATGCCCCAAAAAAGGACAGTGGTATGAACCCAGGTTCAAAGGGGCCAGGTCCGGTTGAGGGAACCCCGCCACCGCCGGGATATCGCGTGGGTGTAGAGGATGATCTTGCGATTGCTGTGTGGCACGAGCCTGAACTGTCGCAAGCGGTCACTGTCCGGCCCGATGGCATGATCACATTGCCCTTACTGAATGACGTAAAGGTAGCAAACCTCACGACTGAGGAAGTACAAGCGCTGCTGATCGAAAAGCTCAAGCCATTCGTGAATGATCCGCAAGTGACCGTGAGCATCAAGGCGGTGAAGAGCCGCAAAGTATTCCTCGTGGGGAACGTGGCTAAACAGGGCATGTACTACCTCAACGGGCGTATGACTGTCCTTGAGTTGCTTTCTGAGGCCGGCGGACTTGGACCGTTCGCAAAGAGCAAATCCATCTATGTGCTGCGAAAGGATGCGGGTAAGGAAGTTCGCTTACCGTTTAACTATAAGAAAGCTGTCTCAGGAAAGGGTGATAACCCCGAATTGATGCCCGGCGACATGGTAGTGGTGCCCTAAGTGGCTGAGGGCCTACGTATTGGAAATGGTAGGGATAGTTAAAATGAGACGCAACACTGTATGGGTTATAGGCGCTGCGCTTGCGATTGCAATGGTCTCTTTGTCCTCGAGCGCGATCGCGCAAGAGACTTCCACCCAGAATCCTCCTGTGCCCGATCAGCAGGCTGCCCCTCCTAAGACGGATTCCCAGGATCAGAATGCCAACCAAGTCCCGGATTTGCCACCGGCAGTGATTCCGAATCCACCGGTTCCGGTAAACGCGCAGATTCGTCCGGCGGGTAGGACGACGCCCTGGATGGACTCGCAAAACCCTCTTCACGTGGGTCCCATTTCACTCGCAAGTCTTGATTACGTTTATGTTTACGATGAATTTTATCCCTCTGCCGGGGGACCTCCAGAAATCGAGCGTTTGAACATGCTCCAAGCGAATATCGTGTTTGATAAAACCTTCGAGAAGAACCGTATTTTTTTTCAATTCATGCCCGTTCTTGCCAATCTCAATGGCCAGACACACAGCACTACGGGAATGGACAATTCCTCTACCCTTGGCACAATTTTGCAGCTTACGCCCCGTCTCAGTCTCACGCTGAGAAACGAATTTGCGTTAACGAAGACCAGACAACTCTTTCCCAATGATTTGCTCTTCGTCGACGAGCGGAATGGCGGCGTGATCCAGGGTTACTTCCTTGAGTTTAACGGCACACACATACAAGACACGTTTACAGGGGTTTTTGACTATAAGCTTACACCTCGATGGCTTCTTACTGTTGCGCCGGGCTATACATACTCAGACACCTACAATTCAACGGACAAATACCGCATCTCGGATTCCGTCAACACTGTCAGTGCGACTTATCTCCTAACCCCGCGTATCAATGTCGGAGTCCTCGAGACCGTCGAGATCTTGCATCCCATCGAGCCTGCAGGAACGAATGGCCTATTTCAAACTACAAGCTTGTACTACTCTCAGCAATTAGCACCTACTTTCTGGATTACCGGAAGGGTCGGCGCCGAGTCGGCGAAATACCCCGGCTTTAACGGGACTACTTGGGCGGTGTCTACAACAGCTTCGCTAGTTAAGACCTTCTCGAAAGGTCAACTGGCTGCCGCTTACTATCGGGGAAGCACTCTAACGAATTTCCAAACGAATCAGCAAACAGACCACGCTGACATTTCCTACCTCTATCAGATTACGCGCCTGCTCTCCTGGACTAACGGGACTGGATATTTCCGAACATTGGGAGCTTCCCCCCAGCAAACCGGAAAATATGCTCTTTCGACGATGCAATACACGCTTCCCCATGGTCTGTCCCTGTATGGTTCTTACACCCGTCGCAACCAATGGTCTACTAACGAGCTATTAATTTCAGGTAATCGAAATACATTCGTGCTGGGTATTCGATGGCAACCTGGCGCAGGAATTATGAAATGACATGCCTTGGCTGAGCTAGTAAGGGCAAGGAGCGGGACTTTCTCGTCTTTGCGCAGTTGATCCCCCTGACCCGCTCCCTTTGAGGTCCTTCTTGTCCCGCTACCTGTTCGTACGTCTAGGTGACCATCTCGCTCCTAACCTTTGATTTTTCAACGTAGTATCCCAGAAGAGCCCTATATACTGGACTTAGACCGAAGAGAGTGCCGAGAGCAAGTTCAGAGCGAAAACTGTGGAACAGATTTTCCCTCAGGAACGCGAGTTGCAACCTTCCAAAATCGGGAGAGTTTTATAGGTCGCTAACTCACTGAAACAAAAGACAATAATAAGCATCCTTCCCTAACGGACGCGACGACATCTGGCAGGGAACGTGCAATCCTAGATTGTGCAACATTTTTTTGCAAACCGGACTATGGAGGGCCTCTACTTTGGCCGAAAACAGCAGTAGCCAACCCCAACCCAGCAGTCTCCCATTGGGCGAAATGGACCTTGCGGCATACCTTGGGATCGCCCGCAGACGAAAGTATTGGATCATTCTGGCGACGGTTGGGGTGTTCATCGCAACGGCTGTCTTCGCCAAACGCCTTCCGGACATATTCACCGCCGAAACAGTGATCCTCGTCGACTCGGCACAAGTCCCGGACAAGTACATTCCCAGCCTTAATACGGGAGACATTGCAGGACGTCTTTCAACGTTGCAGCAGCAAGTCCTATCTCCCTCAAGAGTGAAGAAGCTAGTTGAGACCGAAGGTCTATTTCCAGAGCCCAGCGGAAAGAGGACGGAAGCGGAAGTCGTCCAATCGGTCCAGAAGTCCATTATCGTCGAGATCGTAAACGCTGGCGCAGGCAAAATGAGCGCCTTCCGGATTGCATACAGTAGCCGGAATCGGCTCGACGTTGCGAAGGTAGCGAATCACCTGGCTCAGATGTTTATCGAGGAGAACTCCCGGGCGCGGGTCGATCAGACACAGGACACGGCCGAGTTTCTCCACGATCAGCTCCAGGAAACGAAGCGCCAATTAGATGAGAAGGACGCCGAACTGCGAGCCATTAAGTCGCACAACATCATGGAAATGCCAGAATCCAAACCGTATCACATGGAAGCAATGGCAAATCTCAGGGCGCAGGTTCAAGGGATACAGGACAAGATACAGCAGGCTCAGCGAGATAGGAGCATGCTGCAGTCAATGTTGTTGAGCAATCAGCAGGCGCCAACGGTCGACGTGGACAATGCAACGGGAGCTGGCACGACCAGCTTGTATCAAGCAGAGATCCAGAAGCTTGAAGCCAAGCTTACGCAACTTCGTACGCGTTACGGGCCAAGCCATCCGGAAGTCCGCAAGGCGAAAAACGATCTCGATCGCCTGAAGGCGCGAGCAGCGAGTGAATCACAAGAGGATGCCGCAGTCGCTGATCCACAGCCCGCTGCCCCTGCCCCGGGGCAGAAACTCAGGAATCCGGTGCTCGAGGCTCAAATAGAAAAGCTTAACGAGGAGATGCAGCAACAAACCGCGCAACTGGAACCTCTAGAAGCGCAGATGAAGTTTCACGAGTCCAAGCTCGAGCAGATGCCGATTTTTGAGCAGCAAATTGCAAGGTTGCAGGCGGATTGCGACATCTTGAAAACGCAATACACAGGACTCCTGGATAAGGAAAAAGCGGCCGAGCTTTCCCATGCCCTTGAAGTTCGTCAGAAGGGTGAAAAGTTTGAAGTCTTGGACGCGGCCGCCACTCCGACCAAGCCCGCCGCTCCGAATCGCCTGCTCATCTGCGTCGCGGGGGCCTTCGGCGGATTGTTAGCTGGATTTGCCCTGGCAGCTATCACTGAAATGAATGACGAATCGGTACGTTCCGAGGCTGATGCTACTCGGATCATGGGGAAACCCATTTTAAGTGCAATCCCGGAAATTGTTTCCACTCGGGAGCGAAGGATGAATTTCTGGCGCACGGCGGGACTGCTAACGGGAACTTTGGTTGGCTCCGCCGCGTTAGGACTGATTCTTTCGATTGTCTCAGGAAGGATTTTCTAAGTGTACCTTTCCTTTTTTAATCTTAAAGACGAACCATTTCGTCTAACCCCGGACCCGCGATACCTGCATCTGTCCGCCCCACATCAGTACGCACTGACCGCCGTACTGGAGGGGATTTTCTACCGGAAGGGCCTTGTAATGATCACGGGGCCGATTGGAACCGGGAAAACCACGTTGATTCACACTGCATTGCAACTGTTTTCCGACAAGAAGATGCCGGTCAAGAGCGCGTTGTTGTTCAACCCTGTGCTGTCGCGGGATGAGTTTCTGGAAATGATGCTCGAAGAGTTTGAGATTAAGTGCTCATCAACGAGCAAACCCCGCAGGTTGATGGCGTTGCAGCAGATGCTCCTCGACACTCAACGCCGAGGGGGAACGGCAGTCCTGTTTATCGACGAGGCCCACCTGCTAAGTGCGGAACTGCTCGAGGAGATCCGCCTCCTGGGCAACGCCGACATGCATCACGAAAAACTGTTGCAGATTGTGATAAGCGGGCAACCTGAGCTGCTGGCTATGATGAACCGGCCATCTTTAAGCGCGCTGAAGCAGAGAATCGCAGCCCGTGCACATCTTCGGCCGCTGAACCAGAAGGAAATGGAAGTCTATGTTGCTGAGCGGCTCTACTCCGCCGGATTGGAAGGGGAATCGCCCTTTCCGCTGGCGGCTATTGAGGCTATTCATCGCCATTCAGGTGGCGTGCCTCGTGTGATTAATCTCGTCTGCGAGGGATGCCTCGCCCTTGGATTCCGAACGCAGCAACGGTCAATCCGGCCGGAGATGGTGGACGAGGTAAGCGTCTCTCTAGGGTTTGCACAACCGGCGCCGGTTGTGGAAGGTAAGAGTGTTTCTGCACAGCCTGTGCCGGAACTTCCGCGAGCGCCGCGGTCTGCTGTGGACATGCTGATTGAATCTATGAAACAGAATCGCACAGTGGTGCGAGGAGCTAACCAGAATGAGCAAGTTTTTTAATGAAACTCTGAAGATGCGCAATAGCGCAGTTCAGGAAGCAGTTTCGAAACAAGCCGATTTCCAGGACCTTGTTGACGCTGCGTTTTCGGCGAACACGGCCAGCATTTCTTCGGGGGGCGGGTGGCTCGATGAGTGCCGAAAAATAGAAAATCCCCTCACGGATCTGCTGAAAGCACAGTTCAAAGGGAGCGATTCCGTCGAGTCAGTTCTAGAATCTTACCGTGCTCTCCGGACTCGTCTATTGAAGATTAGCTTACAAGAGGGGTTGAAATCGGTCCTTATCACGAGTGCATCACAAGGCGAGGGCAAGACATTCACTTCCTTGAATCTAGCCTCTTGCTGCGCACAGCTTCATGAGATGAAGGTGCTTTTGATCGACGGCGATATCCGCAGCCGAGGTTTGAGCCGCAGATTGGAATCCCTCGCTGGTCCGGGGCTCTCGGAGATTCTAGCGGGGAAATGCGACCCAGAGCACGCAATCTTGGCTACGGACATTCCAAATCTTTACGTGCTCACCGCCGGCTCTCCGACGATTCCATCAGCGGAGCTTCGCTGGTCGGGGCTGGCAGGAGCTCATCGAATGGAGCAATCAATCGTTCAAATTAGTGCTAGTGGATTCACCTCCGGTTCTGAATCTTGCAGATGTCGAACTCATGACGAGTGCATGTGACGGCGTCCTTATGGTAGTGCGCGCGCTCCAAACAAAGCGAGATGTACTGCAGAAGACGACCGCGCAGATCGACCAAAAGAAACTCTTGGGTGTGGTTTACAACGCAGCCGAGACCAGTTCAAGTAGGTATCAATATCCCTCCTACGGGGCGGCGGCGAAAGTAACAGAAGCTTAGAGGCATTGCACTCTGCGAAGGAGAAGTTGCCATGGTTCTAACTAAAGACGGCAAACGCTAACATGTTTCCTAATCTAAAATTGCAGATTTTCCGAAGCGGGAGTCACCAGAACAGGCTGGCCAAGGCCGTAGGCATAGACGAGACGGTCTTGAGCAAGATCATTCATGGTTACCGCCAACCCACAACGGAGCAGCGCAAGATCCTTGCGGGCTATTTGGCGGCCGATGAAGCCTGGCTTTTCGAGTGCTTTGAGACTGCGCCCCATCGAGCTGTATCCCAGGGTGCGCAAACCATCACGGAGGGCAAGGCGGCTGTCAACGACGATGTCTGACGTGCGGTCCGCGCTGGCCCAGGCAATGCAGTCCTAACGCGGCTTGTTGCGATTACCCGCGGGTGGCAATCATTCTGTGAACTACGTAAACCTAGATATCATGCAAACTCAGCTCCACAGGCCTGTTAGAACCCTTGAAAATGCTCAGGCTGGCGTGGCATTGGGTGTAACGGGAGAGCGCTTACGCATCATGCACGTCCTAGCCTGCTTGGGAAACGGCGGGACCGAATTCGGGATTCTCAAGCTAAAAGATGGGCTAGACAGAGAGCATTTTGACCATCGCATTTGTACCACGAGGAGGTTCGATGCGGAGTTTGTCCAGGCTCACCACTTGGACGAGATACTCTTTGTCGCTGCCGGGAGTCGGCCAGGATTCCAATTCCCGATGTTTCGTCTCCTCAAGATTTTCAAACAATATCGCCCTCACATAGTGCACACGCGAAATTGGGGCGGGTTGGAAGCTGTGCTTGCTGCCCGTGCTAGCGGGAGTGCCAGTTGTTATTCATAGTGAGCACGGATATGAAGTCAGTAATTTAGACGGTGTGCCGTGGCGCCAAAAAGCCTTCCGCCGTTTTGCCTACTCCATGGCGAATCAGGTATTTACAGTTACGCGCGAGCTTCGGGATCATCACGCACAGCAAGGCTGGATCAAACCGGAGCGGATTGCCGTGATCCACAACGGCGTCGACACCGCACGATACTCGCCTTCAGCAGTTTCCGGACGGCTGGTGCGGCGAGAGTTTGGAATTCCCCCAGAACGCCTGGTGATTGGGAGCGTTGGTCGCCTGGTTTCCATAAAAGACCACGGGACGCTTCTTCGGGCAGCCGAGCGCTTGGTGCAAAGCAACGTGGATCTGCATGTCCTCTTAGTCGGTCTCGGCCCCGAAGCCGAGCGGCTCCGAGGTCAAGTCAGCGACTCGCCGGCGTTGAAGGGCCGTGTGACATTTGCCGGATCGCCCGACCGAGTGCCCGAACTTCTGAACGGCATGGACGTTTTTGTGCTGACTTCGCTGAAGGAGGGTATGTCGAACACCCTTTTGGAAGCGATGGCAACAGGTTTGCCGTTGGTTGCAACGCGGGTTGGGGGGAATCCGGAAGTTATGGGAGAAGGACTCTCCGAATGGTTTTTTGCTCCGGGCGATGTTCAGAGTCTGACCGAGCAGATTTTGCGATTGGCGAAAGATCCTGCAATTCGTCTGCAGCTCGGAGCTGAGGGGCGCCGGCGAGCCCTCGAAATGTTCAGCCTCGAAGGCATGATGCAAAGATACAGCGACCTGTATGTCGGTGAGGCAGTGAAGTGCGGAATTCTTCCGAGTGGCCCGGTTTCTAGCGTTGGGATTGCCGAACAGAGGACGGCATGAGCGACAACCGATGCGGAATCAAGGTTTTTCGAGAAACTCCCGAAGACGTCAATAGCGGGAGGAAGGGCGTCCGTTACTTTTTCTGACATCAATGTATGTGTGGAATATGCGGCATTTTCGAGTATGAGCGCCGGACAGATATACCTGGCGATGTAGTCCACCGGATGAACCAAACCATGGTTCACCGTGGGCCAGACGACGGAGGTGTTTTTGTCGGCCCCGGAATTGGTCTTGGACATCGCCGCTTAAGCATCATTGACCTGGCCGGCGGGCACCAACCAATGTCAAACGAGGACGACACCGTTTGGGTGCTGCTGAACGGTGAAATCTATAACTATCCGGAACTTCGCGCAGAACTCTTGCA
The DNA here is from genome assembly GCA_963831545.1 of uncultured Acidobacteriota bacterium. GTDB lineage: Bacteria > Acidobacteriota > Terriglobia > Acidiferrales > UBA7541 > Acidiferrum. The sequence continues at coordinate 14,722 of CAWHQX010000008.1, read as the reverse complement.
GCGCGGCCACAAGTTCAAAACGAAATCGGACACCGAAGCCATTGTCCATCTCTACGAAGATTACGCGGAAGGCTGTTTCGCAAAACTCCGGGGAATGTTTTCCATCGCTATTTGGGATTCGCGTGAGCGCAAGCTTGTTCTGGCTCGCGATCGCGTAGGCAAGAAGCCGTTGTTTTATGCGGCGGACCGCAATCGGGTTTTGTTCGGGTCGGAGTTGAAGGCCCTCCTCGCCGGAGATTCGCTCGCTCGCGATATGGATGATCAGGCCCTTTCCGACTACTTTTCCTTCGGCTATATCCCGGCGCCCAAGACGATTTATCGTTCCGTACGCAAAGTCATGCCTGGTCACTACCTGGTAGCCTCGGCCGCTGGAGTTCGCGAGACACGCTATTGGGATCTATCTTTCAGCAAAGTCGAGGAGCACAGTGAAGAAGAGTGGGGGGAGCGGCTTCGTCATGAACTTTGCGAGGCGACCCGCATACGTCTGATGAGCGACGTTCCTCTCGGTGCCTTCCTGAGCGGCGGCATCGATTCCTCAGCCGTTGTCGCCATGATGAGTCACCTGATGAAGCGCGACGTGACCACCTGCTCCATCGGCTTCGAAGAAGAGAAGTACAACGAAGCGAAATATGCGCGCCATGTCTCGCGTCTCTTCCATACCGACCATCACGAAGAGGTCGTTCAGCCAAACGCCATCGAAATTGTGGATAAACTAGCTTGGCACTACGATGAGCCGTTCGCTGATTCGTCTGCGATTCCCACTTATTACGTTTCGAAAATAGCCCGCAGCCAAGTGACGGTTGCTCTTGGTGGTGACGGCGGCGACGAGAGTCTCGCCGGTTACCGCCGATACAAACTTGATTACTATGAGAATCGCCTCCGTAACCATGTGCCGGCGACTCTGCGGCGCAACGTTTTCGGGCCGTTGGGCAGGTTGTATCCAGCCTTGGCTTGGGCTCCGCGTGTTTTTCGCGCCAAGGCAACTTTTCAGAGTTTGTCGCGCTCGCCACTTGAGGGCTACTTTAACTCCGTCTCGTACTTCCGCCCCGACGACAAAGCTCGTTTGTTCTCGTCCGATTTTCGAACTCGGCTTGGAGGCTATGATTCTATTGATGTTTTCCGAAGTTATTACGACCGGGCAGACACAGATGACCCGCTCTCTAAAATTCAATACCTCGATATCAAGACCTACCTTCCAGATGACATTCTTACGAAGGTGGATCGAGCGAGCATGGCTGTTTCGCTCGAAGTCCGCGCACCCATGCTCGATCACAAGTTCATGGAGTGTATCGCCTCTATTCCCAGCAATCTGAAATTGCGAAACGGCACAGGGAAATACATTCTGAAAAAGGCACTTGAGCCGGTCTTGCCCGCCGAGATCCTCTACCGTTCCAAACAGGGATTTGCCATTCCGCTGGATCAATGGTTCAGAAGTGAATTGAAGGATATGGCGCACCATATCATTGTGGAAACAACGGACGGCATTCTCGATCCCAGTTTTCTCAAGAAGATTTGGAACCAGCATCAGAAAGGCACGTACGACCGTTCGGCCTTGCTATGGGCCACCCTGATGTTCCGGAAGTGGCAACAGATATTTCAAGACTAAAGGAATGCAATGAGCGGCATCTGCGGAATCTGCGAACCGGGAAGCGAGCTGAGCACCCGAAGTGTGGAGCCTATGCTCCACGCACTCGCTCTGCCTGGTGAGATAGGGCGCGAGAGCCAGGGAGGAAGTTCTATCTCTCTGGGTGTCGTTCAACGCTGGAAGTTTCAGCAGGCTGCAGTCGTGGGTCCGGTTTTCGTGGCGGCTGATGCCGATCTCATGGATTTTGTCGAGGTCGCTGCGGTCTTGTCCATTTCTCCCAAGGCAGCGGCTTCCATCTCTGTCGCCGAGCTTTTCGCTCGACTTTATCTCCTGCGCGGGGCCGAATTCGTCAAGCTACTTCACGGAGCTTATGCGTGCGCTCTCTGGGATTCGAAAACAAATCGTCTGCTGCTTTCCATCGACCGGTTCGGTGTCAAGAGTCTGTACTGGCGGCGAGAAGGCGAACGGCTGCTGTTTGCATCGCGCGTCGGGGCTATTCGCGCTGTACAGCGCAGCCCTATAGAAGTAAATCCGACGGCGGTGCTGCAATTCCTGTTGTTTTCTGCGGTCCCTGCTCCCTTTGCAATCGACAAGGGCACGGAAAAGCTTCGCCCTGGCACGGTGCTCACGTATGAGGCCGGGCGCATCCTTGAGAAGCAGTATTGGGATATCGAGTATCCCGAAAGCACGGATACCAATGTGTCGCGCTGGGCGCGAGAACTCCGCGAAGAAATGCGTTCAGCGGTCCACAGAAATTTGGATGGTTGTGAGGAGTCCTCGACAGGCTGTTATCTCAGTGGCGGAACGGATAGCAGTTCCGTAGTGGCTTTTGCCAGTGAGAAATTCCGCCCTGCGCACTCCTTTTCCATCGCATTTGAGGAGTCTGCATTCAGCGAGATCGAGTTTGCGCGGACAAGTGCTTCTGCATTCGGAGCCGATCATCACGAGAAGTTCCTCACAGCTCAAGATGCCTCAAGCGCGCTGGACAAAATCATTACGTACTTCGAGGAGCCCTTTGCCAACTCCTCAGCAATCGGCTCCTACTACTGTGCCGTCCTCGCCAAAGAGAATGGCGTCAGCACGCTTCTGGCCGGCGACGGCGGCGATGAACTTTTCGCCGGGAACGAGCGCTACGCCTCCGATAAGCGTTTTGGACTTTATCACGAGCTGCCTACCTGGGTCCGGCGCGGCGTGATCGAACCGCTCACAAGACTGCTCCCTGACAACGACAGCAAGCTAAGCCTGCCGCGGCGGTATGTGCGTCGGGCAAACATTCCGAATCCAAGGCGGATACTTTCATACGGTCTATTTTTGAGCCTGTCGCCCCATGAAATCTTCGAAGAAGGCTTTCTTGAACAGGTCGGCTTGGATAATTGGCTGGCCATTCCTGATGGCCACTTTGCTCGTGCGAAAGCGAAGAGCGAATTGAACAGGATGCTTTATCTCGATGTCAAGATGACGCTTGCCGACAATGATCTGCGTAAGGTTTCGGGAACAGCCGAGATGGCCGGCGTAAATGTCCGGTACCCCTTCCTCGATGACCGTCTTGCAGAGTTCTCAGGCCGCATCCCTTCTTCGCTGAAGCTTAAGGGCTTCGAAAAACGCTACATTTTCAAACAGGCCATGAAGGAGATTCTGCCTCAGAAAGTTTTGAACAAGAAAAAACACGGTTTTGGCGTTCCACTGGCTCAATGGCTGCTTCAGAACCCACAAATGGGAGAGCTCAGACAAGATTTGTTACATGATCCTCGCACACGCCAGCGAGGTTATTTTCTTCCGAGTTCTTCGACCGATTGGCGAAATTGCATTCGGAGGAACCGAACTTCTACGGAGAAATCACTTGGTATCTCCTAGCGCTGGAGCTCTGGCATCGTCAGCACCTGGAGCGGAGCCGCGAGACAGTTCATGCAATCTGAGACATCATCGGATTTCAGCGAGACGAATAGTGATCCTAGTCCCGCAAGATTTATGAAATTAGCAGACGCCAAGGAATTGTGCCGAAAGATCGTTGCGCAGGGGCTGTATCGGACTGGGTTATTGCGGACAGTGAATCGGCTTTTTAGTTCACGCGAGCTGAGTTCCATGGCGGGTTCGCGTCTACCACGCTTGCGTCGCAGCGTGGGCTCAAAGTTCGGCATTCTTTGTTATCACAGAGTGGGAACAGGCGGTGTGCCCCTGTTCTCGCAGCTTCAACCGAAGCTCTTTAGAGCCCAGATGGAGCATATAAAGAAGAATTACCGGCTAGTGTCACTCGGGCAGCTATGCCACGAATTGCAGGATGAAACTCTCGGAGTGCCGACTCTCGCGGTTACATTTGATGATGGGTATCGAGATCTCTACACTCACGTGTTTTCGGTACTGCGGGAATATCAGATTCCTGCCACCATCTATCTAATCGGCGACTGTATGGAATCTGGGGCAGTTCCTTGGTATGACCGAATATTCCTGGCGTTGAAAGATGCTCCCGGAACATCGTTCGAAGTGGAAATGGATGGCTTTCGCCAGTTCACTGCGTCCTCCCCGATGGCGCGAATAGAAGCAGCCTGGGAAATTGTGAGCTATCTTCGAACCAAACCCGACACGTGGCGTCAGAAATGGTGCGCCTCGTTTGAGAAGCAAGTCCTCATAAGTCCAGAAGAGGCCGATGGACGAATGCTCAATTGGGACCAGGTGCGCACAATGCACAAGGCGGGCGTTAGCTTCGGAGCGCACACGATGTCCCATCCTTCTGTTAGCCGCCTCGACTCGCATGGTTTGAAGTGTGAACTCGGAGAGTCAAAACTGATCCTTGAACAGGGCCTGGGCGCTCCGATCGAAGATTTCGCCTATCCGTTTGGCAAACCAGAGGATCGTAGCCTGGCGGCCGAAGCATTTATTGCGAATTGCGGCTATCGTTCAGCCGTGACAACGACCGAGGGCTTTAACATCTCGGGAACGAATCGTTTCCGGTTGCGGCGTTTGTCTATCTCGGATGATTGGTCATTGGTGGATTTTGCGTTCAACGTGAGCAGAATGTTCGTGGAAACTCCGTCAGAGATGCGTTTCAACCCTATCCAGAATGAAGGGCTTGGGCTGTTGGGGACGGAACAAAGAGAGCTGCAAGGGTAAGAAATGCGCGATTTTATCGTCATGGCGATTATTCTGGGCTCGATCCCCATTTGTTTGGTGAGCCCATACGTCGGCATTTTGCTTTGGTTTTGGGTGACTTATTTCAATCCCCACCGATTCACGTGGGGTTATGCCTATAGCTTTCCGGTGGCGATGGCGGTTGCCCTGCCCACGTTGGTGGGAACAATTCCCGCCAAAAAAACAATGCGCGCGCTTTGGACTGCCGAGAGTTTGCTGCTCATGGCGCTCTGGGCCTGGTTCACGATTACTTACATTCATGCCCAGGACATTCCACTGTTTGCAGCCAACATGCTGGATGCGAAATACGAGATTGGCCACATCAGTAAGATTCTGGTGATGACCTTCGTAATGATTGTGATCATCAACTCCGAAGAACGGCTCCGCAACGTCTTGCTCATAACCGCCGGAAGTCTTGGCATGCTAGCCCTGAAGAGCGCGCTATTCGGATTTCAGGTGGAAGGCGAATCACGCGTTCACGGCCCGCCGGATTCTTTTCTGACAGAGAACAACGCTTACGGGCTGGCCCTCAATATGGCTTTGCCTTTGCTTTTTTTCCTGGTACGCGATGAGCCTCGCAGATGGCTCAGAATTCTAATGCGGGTTCTATTCGCAGCCACCGTGGTCTCAGTTCTATTGACCTATTCCCGCGGCGGTCTGCTCGGGTTGGCAGCGGTGATCACAGTGCTTACGCTTAGAAGCAAGCACAAAACAATCGGCGCCTTTCTTCTTGCCGCAACCGCTTTTCTGGTCATCAGCTTTGCGCCCTCCGCCTGGATGAGCCGAATGGGGGACTTCGCCAGCGGCAACTTAGACAGTTCCGCGAACATGCGCCTTACGTCGTGGACGGTGGCTTGGAGACTCGTTCAGGACTATCCGATGGGAGGGTCGTTCGATGCCGTCCCAAATGTGGACGTTTACCGCCGTTATCAACCCCGGCCTTTGCCTGACAACGCGCCCTCTTCCGGCCCTCACAGCATTTATTTTCAGCTTTTGGGTGACCACGGATTCATTGGTTTAGCGATTTTTCTTCTCTTGATGGCCTCTTGTATGTGGACACTCTTCCGAGTGCGACGCGCGGCGCGGTGGATTCCGCGCGCGCGATCGCTGATCGTCTATTGCTTGATGGTGGAAACATCAATACTGGCGTTCTTGGTCAGCGGCGCGTTCCTGGGCGTTGTGTACCTGGATGTGATCTACCAGATGGTTGGTCTCACCATCGTCTTGAAAATGTTGTTTCGCAAAGAGCTTCAAGAATCTGTTGTAGATGGGCGTACCTCCCCGGCAGAGCAAGAATTGCCTGCGATTCAGCTTGAAGAAGTGACTGCGCCGGCGTGAGAGATATCTAGCTTTGGGCGGATTTAGAAGGAGAAGAGAGATGCTTTATTGGACTCCAATACCAAAGGAAAGGTGGATAGGCACTGCTTTGTTTGCCTCTCTGCTCTTTTTTGTTTGCCCGTGGTTGGCGCAGGCGCAAGTCTGGAAGTGGACGTTCGAAGACGTGGATACTCCTTCTGAGCAGACTTCCATCATCGCAGATCAAGACGGAATCTTCATCTTGCTTATTATTCTCCATTAGGTCTTCGCTACGGGTTCCGTTCCGCTTTGAATCCTCGTTGGTACAAGATGACTTTGGATGAACATATCGGCGTTTTTTCCACGGATATCATGTTGGATGGCGACGGCAATCCCGGGATTTGCTACACGCCTAGAATGATGAAATACGCGCACTGGGACGGTAAAAAGTGGTCTATCCAGAATGTGGATCCGGGCACGGGATTGATCGCCTACCATTGCTCTTTGAAGTACGTAGGTGGCAAAGATCCTGAAATTACTTGGTACCTGGAGAGCGTATTCGCCCTGCGCATTGCAGCGATGGAGGACGGAACGTGGAAAGCCCGTACGGTAGAGGCCGGACGCAGTCGGGAAAATACAACTCTATGGTTCTAGATCAGAAAGGACTGCCCCACGTAGCCTACAATTCGTTTAAGAATGACGAATTGAAGTACGCTTATTTCGATGGAAAAGACTGGATACGCAGGGCCCTTGATACTCCCGAGCCGGGCACCGGCATGAGCGGAGTTGGTGTTTCGCTGGTTCTGGATGCCAATGATAATCCCCGAATTAGTTTCTACGATATGCATTCGCTTGAATACGCCCGCTATGACGGCAATAAGTGGATAAAGGAAGTAATTGAGGAACTCCCGCCCTTTGTTGATTGGGGGTGGAAGAATTTTCGGTCCGTACAAGTCTTGGATCACAACGGAAACCCGCATATCTGCTACGAAAGTCACTTGGGTCTGAAGCATGCATGGTGGGATGGGAAAAGATGGCGCACCCAATTGATTAAGGCAACTTCTGAAAACTGGTTTTTTGAAAGCGCGATGACCATCGATCGAGACGACAATCTGTATATCAGTTTCAGCGACCCTTCGGACGGTTCACTGAAGGTTGCGATTGGAAAACCGACGCCAACGGAGCAGACGGCTGAAGTTGTGAAAAAGGTCGGCTCGAAGAACTAGAGTACGGAATTCGCGGCATTCCAAGTCGAAGTTTGCCTGGCTTCTTAGTGGCGATTCGAATGACTACATTATGAGTTCAAAGCTCCTCGAAGCTCCGTTTTGGATTTCGATTGCACTCGTTCTGTATATCTATGCGGGCTACCCATGCTTGTTGTATTTGATTGCTCGGCGGAAAAATGGAAACGCGTCCCTGCCCGACGTCCAGCTTCCACCAGTGACTTTGCTTATCTCCGCCTACAACGAGAAGTCCGTCATCCAGGAGAAACTGCGCAACGCACTCGCATTGGACTATCCTGGAGATCGTATCGAGATCATCGTGATCTCGGATTGTTCGGATGATGGCACCGACGAAATTGTCAGCCGTTTCAAATCAGAAGGAATTCGGCTGGTCCGTCAAGGCGAGCGCCTCGGGAAGAGTATGGGGCTAAACCTCGGGGTGCGAGAGGCCACCGGCCAAATTCTGATTTTTTCGGACGCTAATTCGATGTACCGTCCCGACGCTATACGCAGCCTGGTGCGTCATTTTTGCGATTCATCCGTTGGGTACGCCGTTGGCAACTGCGCATATGTCGATACCTCATCGCAGGCTGCTTCAGCCGAATCCGAAGGGCTCTATTGGAAGCTGGAAACATGGCTAAAAGAAAAGGAATCTGATTTCGGCTCAGTGGTTGGAGGCGACGGCGCGATCTATGCCATCCGGCGTGAGCTCTATACCCCTTTGCGTGCAACCGATATCAACGACTTCCTGAATCCACTTCAGATCATCGTTAAGGGCTTTCGCGGAGTATATGACCGCACCGCCATTTGTTATGAAGAAGCCGGGGATAGTTTTGATAAAGAATTCAATCGCAAAGTGCGAATCATTAGCCGCAGCTTGAACGCTGTGCGCCGTGCTCCGCGGGTTCTACTGCCTTGGGTTCAGCCGCGTCATTGGCTCGCTTTGATATCGCACAAAGTTCTCAGATGGTTCGCGCCCGTGTTTCTGTTTGTCGCGTTCTCTGCGAGCGTTCTCTTATGGCAGTTTCCGTTTTACCGCATCGCGACTTTCCTTCAAGCCGGATTCTTCATGCTGGCAGCAGCCGGTTGGGCGGTTGCGTCTCGCCCAAAATTATCCAAGGTTCTCTACCTGCCCTATTATTTCTGCCTGGTCAATTTGGCTTCGCTATTTGGAATCTTCAAGTTTTTGGGCGGTTCGCTCTCGCCCACCTGGCAGACCATCCGTCAGGAACCGCTGCCTGAACGGAACCAGGCTGCGCAGCTAACGAGCAAAGAATCCTGATCGTGTCCCTCCGGATCCTGCATGTGCTCGATCATTCCTGGCCAGTGCTCGATGGATACGCCCAGCGAAGCCGGAGCATCGTTGAGGCGCAATCGCAAATTGGCATGCGCCCCGCTGTGCTCACAGGTCCGCTGCATGAGCTGGATGACCCCTCGAGTTCTGACACTACTCTAGAAGGCGTCCAATACTGGCGCACAAAAAGCGACGGCGGCCTTTCTGGACGCGCGATCCTCAGTCGTTGGCCGATTCTCCGCGAGAGAGCTGTCGTGCGCCTCCTCAAAAAGCGCATAAAAAAAGTCCTCGATGACGAGAAGTTCGACATAGTCCATGCGCATTCACCGGCTCTGTGCGGTATCGCTGCGTGGCAGGCGGCGAGTTCGCGCCATTTGCCATTCGTCTACGAAATTCGTTCCTTTTGGGAGGATGCCGAACTGGATCCTAAGAAATCCCCCTGGAAGTTGCTTCGTTATCATTTGGGGCGGAGTCTCGAATCGTTCGTTGTTCGTCGAGCTGATGCCACGGTGGGAATCGCGCGATCGGTCCTGCAGGATCTGGAATTGCGCAAGATGCCGGCAGGTAAGCTCTACCACGTGCCGAACGGTGTGGATGTCGCCCGATTCTCTCCAAGGGCACGGGACACCGCGCTTGCAGCAGAACTAGGCCTGGACGGGGTGCCAACATTGGGTTTCATCGGCACTTTGTTTCCATGGGAGGGCGTCCCCTGGCTCGTTCGGGCCGCGGCGGAACTCCACACCACTGGCGTACCATTCAGATTTTTGATCGTAGGCGATGGAGCGGAAGCTCCCGAGGTCCGCAAAGCCATTCAGGAAACCCATGCGGAGGGATACATTTCGTTCCTGGGTCGGGTGCCTAACGATCAGATCGAACGCTATTACTCCCTGATGGATCTTCTGGTGTATCCGCGACTGCGCGTCCGCATTACCGAGATGGTCACCCCGCTGAAGCCACTCGAGGCTATGGCGTTGGGAAAAGCAGTTCTGGGAAGTAACGTTGGAGGAATCCGTGAGCTGATTGAGTCAGAAAAAACGGGTTTCCTTTTCGAGCCCGAAAACACTCAAGATTTCTGCCGAGTAGCCTCTCGCCTTTTGGAGCAACCAAACCTGCGACGGGCCATCGGAGAAGAAGCGCAACGGAAGGTTTCCATAGAAAAAGATTGGAATGTCCTGGCTCGGCGTTACGAAGCTGTCTACTCCGCCGCCATCGAGAGTTCCCGTGGTCACACTTAAGGCCGGCTTCAACATTCGCTAGCCAGGCTGGGAAGGCTAAGTGTCTAGCGATCACCATGCCAAGCCCTACTTATTTCCGTCCGCCGACTTGAGCTGCAAGAACCTCTTCCACCTCTGCGGCCACTATTGCCCAGGCGCGCGCGCGTGTTTCACGCGATATCGTTTCGTGATCCCAACGCCGCGAAAGCGCTTGTTCAATTCCTGCAGCAATACTTTCGACGGTTCGCTCGACGAGGACGCCGAGTTCAGGCGAGTGAAGAATTTCCGGTATGCCCCCAACACGTGTGCCTACAACCGGAGTCCCGCAAGCCAGTGATTCGGTTACGACATTTGGCCAGCCCTCGCGTGCACTCGCCAGGCAACTGACGTCGGCCGCGCTGAACCAGATCGGCAGTTCTTCGTTCGGGCGTTTGCCTGGCAACTTGACGCGATCTCTCAGACCCAATTGCGCTACGAGGCTCTCCAGCTCTGGGCGGAATGATCCTTCGCCAAGTATGTAAAGCTGCAGCTCAGTATGTTGCCTTAAGACAACTCCGAAGGCGCGAATCAAGAGATCATGTCCCTTCAGGGGGATCAAAGAACCGACGGACAAGAGCAGCTGTCCGTTCTCAGGAAGCTTCAGCTGCGCCCGGGCATCCTTCTTGCAAATGTTTTGGAAGCGCGCGGCATCTACGCCATTGGGAATTACATGAATCTTTTCCACCGCACCGCCGACTTCAACCATCTTTTCCTTCAGTGATGTGGACACCGCAATTGCTGCAGCAGATTCCTGAAGAGTCCAGCGAATCATTGGGCGGATCAAACGGAAAGAAGGATATAAATTGATATCAGATCCCCTCGCCGACACCACCACGGGGATACCGAGAAATTTGCCCAGTAGCACGGCGGCGAGTCCGTCGGGGTAAACGAAGTGCGCGTCGATGCAATCGAAGCGGGCCTGTCTGTGCAGCGACCTGCAAAGCCCCAAGCTTCCCAAAAACATGGAAAGCGCATGCACCGGCATCGAGATCTTGGGCAAGAGCGGATAGCGCGGGTGATAGACGACGAGTTCGCCGATGCTTTCACGTACCGGCAGTTTGCTCGCCGCTCTCCATCGCTTGGTTTTCAGCCAGGCCGGGAAGTAAGGGACGGGCGAAACCACTGTCACATCGTTCCCAGAGCGACCAGCAAGATGCACCGTTCTCTGGTAAATGAAGATCCCCAAATTGGGGTCAACCGCATTGGGGAACAAACTGGTAAAGGTCAGGATTCGCAAAGGGGGAGTTTAGCTCAACTCCGGCATTTTCGGAGTCTTCAGCAGACAGATTCTTCCATAATTTCCAGGAATTCCGATCGGGAGATTCGCAGGATTGCCCGTGATAGTTCCAATGGGTTATAAGATGTGTATTATCAGCAAGTTACGAGAAGTGTTCTGGAGGGGGAAATCGCGGCTTTGGAAGCAGACTTGCACCGCAACCACCAGCTAGGTACTGTCTCAACAAACTCCTCCGGCGGTCAGGTTCTCAAGCTCGCCGTCGCCAAGTATCATGAAAAAGCGTATGCGGAATGCCCTCACCATCGATTTGGAAGACTACTACCACGTCAGCGCATTTCGAGACAGCATATCGCCCAGCGAGTGGAGTTCTCAGCCAAGCCGTATTGAGCGAAACACATCTCTGCTTCTCGATCTCCTCGATGAGGCGGGTTGTAAAGCCACATTCTTTACGCTCGGTTGGGTGGCCGAGAAGTTTCCGCACGTTGTGCGGCGCGTTGCGGAACTGGGGCACGAAATTGCCTGCCACAGCTTGCATCACCGTATTGTGTTCGAGATGACCCCATCCGAATTCCGGGAGGACACCCGTCAAGCGAAGCAATCGATCGAAGATTGCACCGGCATAGCCGTGCGCGGGTACCGTGCTCCCAGTTTCTCCATCACGAAGGATTCGCTGTGGGCGCTAGAAATTCTCGTCCAACTTGGGTTCACTTACGATTCGAGCATCTTTCCTGTGAAACATCCGGCCTATGGCATGCCCAGTTTTTCGCGAGATCCGCAGCGATACGATACCCCCAGTGGCTCACTCGTCGAGTATCCAATGACCACGCTCGAACTCGCAGGTCGCCGGTCTCCTTTCGGGGGCGGCGCTTACTTTCGTCTGCTGCCCTACCGTTATACCCGCTGGGGAATTCGCTACTTGAACTCCCACGAGAATCGGCCTGTCTGCGTTTATCTTCACCCCTGGGAGCTTGATCCCGAGCAGCCGAAGTTAACGGGTAAATTAAGTTCTCGAGTGCGACATTACCTCGGACTGCGGAATACCCCTGCAAAATTTCGAAATCTAATTCGTGATTTTGAGTTTTGTCCGTTGGGTGTGTTGGTCAACAGCATTTAGTGCCGTCAAAAAAAACAGGTCATGCGATGTCATCCTTAGTCACAGAGGTTTGTTTGAAGGCGGGTCGATGACCTTCCTATTGCTAAGTAGATTGAGGATCTATGGCTTGTCCAGGCTTGGGGATAGTGGATTCTACTTTCAGAGCCGTCCGGTGTTAGAACTCGAGAGAACGGAATGAGCAAGACAAGAGGAACAGCTCGGGGCGTTCTGTTCAATTGGGGCGCACTTGCGATCAGTTTCGCAGTGGCGTTCTTCATGTCTCCCTTTATCGTTCACCATCTAGGCGTGGTGGCGTACGGGGTATGGGCCCTTGTCGTCGGAATAACCTCCTACATGGGGCTGCTCGACTTTGGCTTACGCGGAGCCGTGATACGTTTTGTCTCTCGATATCACCCCATAGGCAATCACGCTGAATCGAGCGAAGCCGCGTCCGCTGCCCTCTGGTTGCGACAGTGGATATGCCTCGTCGTCATTTCTTTAAGCCTGCTGCTTTCCTTTCTGATCAATCATTTGTTTCATATTCCTCTCGAGCTTCAGGTGGCAGCGCGCTGGGCGATTTTGTTCAGCGGGCTCAGCTTTGTGGTCACTCTTTACTTTGGCGTCTTTGGTGGCGTTCTCGCTGCTCTCCACCGGTTTGATTTGATTAGCGGAGTCTCCATTGGACAGACGTTGTTTCGGTCAGGAGGTGTCCTCTGGCTTTTATGGCATGGCCACGGAATCCTGGCTTTGGCCATCTGGGAATTGACTGTTGTTCTTGCGGGGAATTTGATCCAAACGTGGCTTTGCTTTCGGGTCTATCCTGAACTGAAGATATTCTTCCGCTACCCAGGAAAAAAAGTACTCCAGGATTTTGCGGGCTATAGCTTCTGGGTCTTCCTCCAGCACATTTTTGGTCAGGTCATCTACTACACCGACAATCTCGTGGTCGGCGCCTTCGTATCCGTTTCTGCAGTGACCTACTTCTCGATTAGCGGCTCGTTGATCGAGTATCTACGTACGATCGTGGCCTCATTGACTGTGACATTCCTGCCCCTTGCCAGCAATTTTGAGGCTTCCGGTGAACACGAAAAGTTGCGCGGATTGCTTAGACAAGGAACTCGAATTGCTATTTTAGTCGCCTGGCCGATCCAAATTGCTTTGCTTTTTCGAGGAGAAACTTTCATTCGCCTATGGATGGGTGCGCAGTATCAGCACATTTCCGGCCGCGTGATGCAGATACTTTTGCTCTCACAACTCGTCACCGTTGCCAATTCGACCAGTATCAACATCACTCTTGGCCTAGCGAAACATCGCCGCACTACCTATTGGGCCGCGGGCGAGGCTGCGGTAAACTTCATCCTAAGCATCTTCCTGGCACGACGGATCGGAATATACGGGGTGGCCATCGGCACTGTGATTCCCAGTCTATTTGTGCACTTGTTCCTGTGGCCTCGCTATATCTGCAAGATTGTGGGCGTTTCCGTTAAGGAACATCTTCTGCAAAGCTGGCTCAAGCCTGTCCTTGCCGTTGTGCCTTTTGGAATCGCGTGCTATTTGTCGGACCGGTATTGGCCTTCGAACCGGCTCATCGGCTTTTTCTTGCAGATATTTGCAATCCTTCCTATCTATGTGGCCACTGTTGCACTCAGCTTCCGAAAAGACATCTTGGAACAATTGCGTGCACGGACAAAATGGTTCGCTCGGCCGCCCGTTACTGCGGGGCAGGATTGATTGGATCGCATGAATCTTCTGACAATAACGTTGGCGAGTGATCTGTAATTCGCCCGTCGTCCCATGAAGCCGGGTAGTACGACAAAAATGTTTAGTAGTGCGGGGAAATCGTCGCGTCCTTGGGAGAGTACCAAGACAACATGAGTATCCTAGCTGGAATTGTTAGCCGAAAACCCGGAACGCACGTCCCTCCTGAATGGTCCGAGAGCCTTAAACGGGTCATCTCCCGCAATCCTGGCGATCAGATCACCACCATCGCACACGAACGATCTTGCTTGTTCAAAGCCGACATTGGCGCGTTCGTCGCTCCCGCTTTCCACCAAGCGACTTCAGGTACCGCATCAATGCTCGTTGGTGAGCCTTTGCTGTCCTCTATGGACCAGGGTCGCGAAGCAAGCCGCGCTCGAGATCTGGAATGTCTTCATCGCGCGTGGGACGACGACAACTGGGACACCCTGAAGCAGGTTCGAGGAATATTTGCCGCTGTTTACTACCGGCCGAAGACAGGGACTCTATACCTCATCGCTGACAAATTGGGAGTTCGACCAATCTATTACTGGGCCAACGACTCCTGGATTGTGTTTTCGAGTGCTTTACGCATCCTGGAAGCGATGCCCTTTGTTCCGAAGGTGATGAAGTTTCGTGCTGTTACGGAGATCACGTGTTTTGGTTTTCCGCTGGGTGCCCGCACTGCGTACGATGATATTTGGACCCTCAAGGCTGCCGAAATCGTTCGTTTCGAAGATTCCAGCTGTACTTCGCAACATTACTGGCGGTGGGATTCCATACCTGTCTCGCGACGCCCTGAATCCGAACTCCTTCAGGAGGCACACCAGCGATTCTTGGAGGCGGTAAAGGTTCGCGTCCATGGAAATCGCGTAGTG
>CAWHQX010000007.1:0-806256 GCA_963831545.1 uncultured Acidobacteriota bacterium | reverse complement strand
TTGCCCTGTGGATCAACGGCCACACGATAATTATAGACCTGTCCCCGGAGGAAATTGTCGAGCGAGTCGGCGGACTGAATACCGAGGAATTCGTCGGCGAGGCCACCTCGTAAGCCAATCTGTTGGTCACGAAATGAAGGAATTGCCCACCGGCGCGGATTTGATGCTTCCCCCTTGTCCAGGTCAGATCCTGGTAAAACTGCCACTCGTATTGGGTGGACCCTTGCGCGCCGAAACCATAGCCCGGCAGCGTGACTCCAACACCATACACGTTGAAACTTCCCGGAAAATACAGACTGGGACCGGGCGGAGCCGCGCCCAGTGGTTGTTGCCCGTCCAGACGATTGAAGCCCAGCTTGGTTTGGCTGACGAGAGCGGTGGAAAAAACATGCGTCAGGCCGAGTAATGCATTCGCATTCAACACGCTTGCAGACTGTTCGTAGCCGGGGTATGGACTGGTGGCCGCGGGGAGAAGATATGTACTTTCGAGAGCAAAGCGACCGAACAGCTTTGTGCTTTCGCTGGCGTTGTAATCGAGGCGGGCCACTAAACTGTATGAGTTCTGAGGTGCATCGCCCCCCGCGTCGGCGTTCACAAGGTAATTGACTGTGCCAAGGACCGGAGTGTCCGGAGGGAGCGCATCGAATGGCCCTCCCGGATTCGTGCTTATCCCTATGGCAAGCAGATCGGCCTTGGTGTAGACCGTGCTGTTGATTAGATTCGTTGGTCCAGCAAACGTGCTGAAAAAATTGGAAGTTGCTGGGGCAGAGGCCGAAATAAACTCTGGGGTGGGGACGAGAGCGAGCAGCGTCGCCTGGCTTCGCACACGAGTCCATTCCGTACTTTGGAAAAAGAAAAGACGGTCCTTGAGGGCAGGGCCGCCGATTGCATAACCGAACTGATTACGGGTGAAAGGCCCACGCTGTAGATTTCGGGCGTTGTTGTCAAAGGTGTTGGCCGCGAGATAAGAAATGCGGTTGAATTCGTAAGCGGAACCGTGAAAGTCATTGGTGCCAGAGCGGGTCTGGACATCCACCATGCCGCCCGAGGCGCGGCCATATTCAGCGGTAAACGTGCAGTGGCTGAGGCGAAACTCGCGAACGGAATCCAGGGGCACGGCTTGACCAACTCCAGCATAGTAGGCGTTGGTATTTTCCGCGCCATCGAGGTTGACATTGGTGCTTGCTGCGCGCTGGCCATTGATGGCCACACCCACGCCCTGTCCGCTGAGATCGCCGGGGTTGACGTTGCCGGCCAGAGAGACCAGGGTATAGGGATTACGACTTAGGTTGGGCAATTCCGTGATCTGAAGGCCGGTGACAACCTCCGACAGCATCTGTGTCTGTGTCTCGACCTGTATACTTCCTTCACCGACGACCGTGGTCTTGTTTTGGACCGGGCTCAGAGAGAGGACCGGGTCAATCGAAATGCGCGAACCCACGCTTACCTGCGCCCTCACCACAAATGTCACGAAGCCCGGCACCTCAACGGAGAGATCATACTCGCCCGGCTGTAGTTCAGAGAAACTATAGAAAGCCGTGCTCATTTGTGACGGTACTGCGCACGGAGGAAGTGTAAATTTCCACGGCGACCAATTTGGCATTCGCTACAAACATTCGCGATGGATCAGTAACCGTACCGCTGATCAGACCTGTTGCTGCCTGCGCATGGAGTGCGCTGGAGAGCGCGAGAGCCAGGAGAAGGCTGGTAGCAGTTTTTTTCACTGCACAACCCTTCGGCTATGGCCAAAAGCTATCGAAAAAGTATACTTTCCTGTTCAGGGATTCTACACTCGTTTCGCTGCATTCCTTGTGCAATATCGAACCTGGTCGACTTCCAGGCCCGCAAACTGTTTCTCAATTCGACCCTCTTGATCGCGAGCAGTCGAGCCCGCCCGCGATGTATTGACGAAAGATCGCCGCAGTGCAAAACGATGAACAAGTCCCGAGCGCGACAGCCAAGATTGTCCAGAAGTCCTAGTGTTGTATCGGAAGCGCGATGAAGCAGGGAGTGCGCGAGCTCGGTGTGATTGCGCGCTTTCGATACAACGACTTGAAGGAAGCCGCCGTGATTGCGGCGGACGCGGGCCCTATGCAAATTGAATGGAGTGGAGAGGTGGCGTACAGGTGTGCTGGGGCGGTGGGGCGGAGCACAACAGCCGACACGATGCATGAAAGAGTAGGCTGCGGCGGGAAAATATTGCTAAGAGAGCGCGTGAAGAGTCCGGAAGAGGAAAGTTATTCGGCGATAAGACGAGAAGCGACAGTCCGTGCCGAAACACGCAGAGAGTTCGTGATATCGAGAGTTGTTTCATGCGGCAGCGGTGACCACGGGTGGAGAACGAAGTTGCATCTCGGCAGCCGTTAGCCGCTCAACCGCCACCATTGGTCCGGCACACTTGGGGCAGCGCCAAAGATCGCTCGCGTTGCTAGCGCCCGACGTGTCTTGTTCGGTCGACGGAGTTGCAGCCGCGCCGAGCAACTGAAAACAGAGTGGCAAGTTGGTGGCACGTTTGCGATTGGCCAGGAAGCCGAAGTTCCGGATACGCACGAACCCATCAAGGAGCAGATGCAACAGGAAGCGACGCAAGAACTCATCGAGCACTAGGGTCATGAGTTTCTGTTCGTTGTTGTGAACGGAATCGCGCCACCGAAACGTGACCTTGCCGTCAGCAAACGAGATCAGGCGATGGTTGGAGATGGCCACGCGATGGGTATAGCGGCCCAGGTAGTGGAGCACATGTTGTGGGCCGCCGAATGGGCGTTTTGAGTAGACCACCCAGTCCTTTCGGAACAGTGGTCTCAGCCGCGAGGAGAACGTTTTTGGCTGAGCCAGGAGCGTCAGATCTCCATGGAATCGCAATCGGCCGTCGCAAAAGGCGCGCTTGAGAGCCGCAACAAACTTGCCACGAAAGATGCGACTGAGCACCTTGACGGGAAGAAAGAAGGCGTAGCGAGTTTTGATCCAGCGGGTGTGATCAGCGGAGAGTCCGCCAGCAGGGACCACGCAATGGACATGTGGGTGAAGTTCGAGCTTTTGATTCCACGTGTGCAGCACGCTGAAGAAGTCGATCTGTGCGCCGAGATGGCTGGGATCGCGAGCGACTTCGAGAAGGGTTTCCGCACTGGAGCGAAACAGAAGATCGTAGATGACCTTCTTGTTCTGCAAGGCCAGGGGTGCCAACTCGCGAGGCAGGGTGAAAACCACATGGACGTAGCGCGTCGGGAGCAGCTCCCGGCGCCGCTTTTCTAGCCAACGGTCGCGAGCCGCTGCTTGACACTTCGGGCAGTGCCGGTTGCGGCAAGAGTTGTAGGAGAGGGCACGATGTCCGCAGCGAGTGCATTCATCGGGCCACCTCCAGCGGTGGCCGGCTCACCTACTGAGCCTGGGGTGATTCGTCTTTCAGCTGCAGCGAGTCCAGAGGACTGGCAGTCGCGTTCAGACGGTGCTGCGAAAGATGCAGATAGAGAGTGGTCTCTTCGAGATCACTATGGCCTAAAAGCGTCTGGATGGTGCGCAGATCCGCGCCCGCTTCGAGGAGATGAGTAGCAAAACAATGGCGCAGCGTGTGAGGGTGCACGTCTTTCGGGAGCGCGGCCCGACGGACGGCTCTTTTGCAAGCATGGTAGATCACCTTCGGAGTGATGGGGAGATCGCTGGTATGACTATGCCTGCTAGGGAACAACCATACGCTGGACTTTCGCCGCAAGCGGCGCCAGTGTCGCTTGAGTTCGTCGAGCAATTTTGGGCTGAGCAACACATCGCGGTCTTTGCGGCCTTTACCACCCTGGACGTGGATGACCATGCGCTGACTGTCGACGTCGCTCACTTTCAGTCGTGCGAGTTCAGCACGCCGGAGTCCCGTGGCATAGAGGGTCATCAGTAGCGTTCGATGCAAAGGAGGGTGAGCTGCATCGATGAGTCGCGCCACTTCCTCCTGGCTGAGGATCGTTGGCAGGTGAACGGCCTTCTTCGGGTAGGGCGTTTCCGTGATGCTCCATGCTTTCTTGAGCGTCTTGACGTAGAAAAAGCGCAGAGCCGCGAGGTGCTGTGCCACCGTGTTCGGCGAGAACTTCCGCTTCTGAAACAACGCGGCTTGATATTCACGAATGTGTCGAGGGCCTAAACGATCCGGGGAACAGTTGAAGTGTCGGGAAAAATCTTCAACGACGCGAATATAGCAATCTATGGTAGTCTCTGCGTAATTACGACGTTGGAGTTCTTCCAACATCATTTTGCGAAGTCGGGTCATGGGGACCTCCTATGACCCGACAACTTATCTCAACCAACAGGCAACTACTGCTCCGTCACGTCACGCGCAGCGTCCGCCGCGCGGCCGGCTTCGTTCAAGTCCCGTTCGAGGAAGTGAGTTCTCGGTGGAGGTTTCTCGCGTTCTCATCTCCTCGAATCCCGTTTCTTACCCGCAAAAGAGGCGCTGAAGAGCTCCCTAATTAATTCCGTATTGCTGACTATCCAGGAGTTGTCGCGTCGTGGCTTGAAAACTAACCTCGAAATAACAGCGTTTTTCAAGTCGATCCCTGCACAACACGGTTCCTTCCCAAAGACTGCTCGCTGATTTTCTGCAACTCACTGACCATGCGGTTCTGTGATTCTTCTTTGGCTCTGTCGAAAAGACACCGTTTTCGCAGAGCGGTCATTACGGTGGGAGCCCGATGCGACCCACCAGGTCTGCGAAACGCGGGTCAGACCGCAACGGGTCCCACGTGGCGTCCACTTTAAGGTAGGCGAGAGAATTGGCGCGCTCGACATATGCCTTTTCGAGCCAAAGGAAGGCCTGCTCGTTCTCACCCAGCCCGACGTAAACAACGGCAAAGGAAAGAGCGGGCACATACCTCTGCTTTGACGTCTCCCCGAGTTGGTCGAGCACCCGGAAAGCCTGGCTGCGCTGACCTGATAGCGCAAGCGCGTACCCCACAAAGGCTGTTGACCCGGGGCTGCCTCCACTAAGTGTCGCGTACTTTTCATATGCAGCTAAGGTTTCAAGGTACATCCCTTTTGCGGCATACACTTCCGCTAGCACCCGGTGTGCAGGGGTAAAGCTCGGATCGAACTCCAGGGTCTTCCTGCATTGTTCAATCGCCTCGTCGAATCGCCTCGCCAGGTAAAGCTGCACCACAACATAATGGAGTATGGCCGGGGAAACTGGGTCGAGATCCAGGCCGCGTTTCGCCTCCGTCAAACCTTCCTCCGACCGTCCGAGAGCGCCGAGATAGAGAGAATAATAGGAATGTGCCAAGGGGTAAGCTGGATTCAATACCACGGCTCGCTCAAAATGCATTCCGGCAGCCGGCCAATCCAGATCGTATGTGAAGCCCGCCCATCCAAGCGAGACGTGGGCCTCGGCGAGGTTGGAGTCAATTTCCAGCGCCTTCACGGCTGCAGCTTTTGCTTTCGGCACCACCTCCCGAGGGGGAAACACAGTGAAAAACGCGAGGGCGTTATAGGTGTCAGCTAATCCCGCATAAGCCAGTGCGTAGGCCGGATCTTTCTCCAGGGCCTGCTGGAAATACTCAATCGCTTTCTGCATCGCTTCCGGCTTCAGTTTGTAAAAGTAGTAGCGGCCCTTCAGATAAATCCGGTAGGCGTCTGGGTCAATCAGGCGTGTGCTCGCCAATCGCGCATGCTCCTGCGCCGTGAGTTTCACGCGAATCTCGCTGACGATGGCGCGCGTGACCTCTTCTTGCATGGACAGCACGTCACGCAGATCGCGTTCATAACTGGCCGCCCAGAGATGATGATCTGTCGGTGCCTCAATCAACTGCGCGCTGATCCGCACTCGGTCGCCCACCCACATCACAGCGCCTTCGACCACGACATCCACGTGCAACTCCCGAGCGATCTCGGGCAGGGACTTCTTCGTTCCCTTGTACCGCATCGCGGATGTTCGAGAGATAATCTTTAATGCGCTGATCTGGGCCAAATTGGTGATGAGCTGGTCAGTCATCCCGTCAGCGAAATATTCCTGCTCGGGATCGTTGGAAAGGTTTTCCAACGGAAGTACAACAAGGGATTGAATCTTTGGGCTGCTCGGCTCCCCGAGTAAGTTCTTCGAATCTTGCAGACCCACTGCGCTGATAAAACGGTAGCCGCGCCGCGGCAAGGTCTCCACATAAGTTGGCTGTTCGGCCGAATCGCTCAGCGCGTCCCTGAGTTTGTTCACCGCAGCATTGAGGCCATGGTCGAAGTCCACGAACGTATCCGTTGGCCACAGCCTTGCGCGTAATTCCTCGCGCGTTACTAGCTGGCCGGGACGCTCCAGCAGCATTGCTAGGACCTCGAGCGGCTGCCCCACCACCTTGAGCTTAACCCCGTGCTTGCGAAGTTCTCCGGCTCGAAGATCCGCCTCGAATGGACCGAAACGGACGACTGTTTTTGAAGAAATGCTTTCCCCCATTTGTGTCGCTCTGACGGACTCGGATTCTAGCACCCATGAAGTTTAGCAGCATGTGCCAGCCGCGCCTCATTCGCAAGGCCTTGTTATTTCAATACGTTCCCAGTTGACCTCCATTGGACCAAGAAGTGAGGTCCATTGCATTGAGGTAGCCAGTAGCCGACGCCAAGATCGCCTCTGCCAAACGACCCGATTGAGTCGAACAACCGGGCCAAAAAAAACACAGCGAAAGAGAAGCGCAGTGGGGTCGAGCTGCTTCGACTGAGACCCGGCTCCGGCTTCAGCTGTGAAAATCTGCTTAGAAGACTTGGAAAAAGGAGATACAAACCCATGCGAAACATGAAGATTAGAGTAGCTCTAGGTACCCTAGTTGCTGTCGCGGCCGTGATTGCTCTGTGGAGCGGCTTCCCCAGCGGCACCTTGCCCAAAGTGCACGCTCAGGTAGAGGCTACGGAAAGCTGTAGCCTTAAAACGTTGGAAGGCAGGTACTCCATATCGTTTAGTGGATTTAGCACAAACCCCACAGCCCCTCCGCCTACTGTCCCTACTCTGATCAACGCGTTCATTCCCGTCGCCGGCGTCGGCATTGTGACTTTTGATGGATACGGAAATCTCTCCGACGTGGGGACCACGAGCTCTGGGGGCGTCGTATCACCAATAAATGTTCTGGGCACCTATACCGTAAATCCTGACTGCACGGGTTCTTTCACGACCGCCCACGCACACCTGAATCTTGTGATCGTCCGTAACGGGAGGGAGATCCGTGCCCTCAACGCAGATCAGGGCCGCGTTATACTCGACAACTTCATAAAAGAGAAGGAACATAGGGAACCCATGTGAAGAGACAGTGAATTTAGAGGGCAGTCGGGACCGTGCGAAACACGAATGTTAAAGTATGTTTCGCAGCCCCTACTGCTCTCGCTGTCCTTATCGGGTCGTGCGCCGCGCTCCAGCGCTTGCCTTTCACACCCGCGACACGGATTGTGGCCCTAAACGCGCCGGCCAGGTCGACGGTAAAGGGCACCGGACAAATAACGGGCAACTCTGACTATACCGCCGCGACATCACCCGATCATTGATCGATGGCATGGAGGCCATCGGTCATGAAGCGGAAACCGCACTCACGAAGAAAACGTACCAGCATAAAATCCGTCCTGCGCCTTCCAGACCTCGAACATGCCAAAACCGCAGTCTTGTATAGCCTCACCAGCCTGGACGCCCAACGAGGATATCGTCACGCCGTCGATGAGTTCGTTGACTGGTATTGTTCGGAACCTCGCTTGGCTTTCAACAGAATAGTGGTGCTGCGCTATCGGTCTCACCTCGAATCCCGTCAACTTGCACCTGGCACCGTCAACCTACGTCTCGGTGCCGTGTTTCCGTCATGTCCAAGGCGGCGCTGGGTCACCAGACAATCTTCAGAAATTCGCGTCGATTCACTTCCAATTGCAATAGGGACTTTCCCTATTTTCTTTGGTAGCAGCCGAGGTCTATTTTTCCGGACTTGACTCGGGGCGAGCCTTCAATATCCAGTTCTCCCACTGGTATTCCATCAGTCGTGCCAGCAGCGATCGCGGGAGAATCGGATCGCAAATGAAAGTCCTTAGTTGCGTCAATAAATCTCGGATCTAGAAAACGGGAATGACGGTCATTCCCCGTTGACGCAACATATGTGTCGAATCCTCTCACGGTTTCAGAAGACTCTATCCACGTGCTCGCTTTTGATTCGGAGGCACAGTAATAAAGGTTGTGGTCAATTGAGGTGGGAGGCTGTTTTTTGTCGAGCTGAGATTTGTTCAGCATGAAAAGACAGCGAGGTCCCGCGTACACGATGTTGTTCGCAAAAATATTGTTTGCCATGTTCCACTGCATCTGGAACTCGCCGGATCCTGTTCCCGAAGTATCGTTTTCGTAGAGCGTATTGTTGATCACCGTGCAGTGATCGGTGTGTCCCCGCTCGGGCGCATAACCGCCGATTGAGACGCCAGCGGAATGGCATTGATAGATAAGGTTATTCCGCGCGGTGATGTAGCTGGTGGCACGGTTCTGGTGCTCGCTGGCCAGTTCGATTCCGAAGTCCACATCATGAATGACGTTCTGTTCGATTAGGATCCTGGTGCCACCGTCAACGTAAATGCCATCGGAAGATTCATCGTTCTGGTAGGCGGGATTGCCCCGCGAAGTAATGTTGTAAACCCAATTGCCGCTTACCACTCCGTCGCGAGCCTGGTCAACGGCAGGGTCAGGAGCCGTACGCTCGAAACCGATAATGTCGATTCCAATGTTGTTGTTGTCGTGGACAACGTTGTGCGTGATGCGAAATTTTGTAACGTTCCCGTTCACTACAAGCGATTCGCTCGAACCCGTTTTGAGATGATGAACCTCATTGCCGTCAATCACCAGTTCACTGATTGGAGTCTTGGCGTCGGTACCGTATACAGCAATGCCAAACCCGTTGCCGCCTCGTCCCGGTGCATCCCGGCCGTCGAAATTCTGCTCAATGTGATGGACGTTGTTCTTCAGCAGCTCTATATGGGAGCCAGCTCCCATGACACTGATGCCCAATGGAGCCAGCCGATGTTCGGCGGTACGGTAGTTGCGGATTTCAAAGCCTTCAATTCGGATGTAACTCTTGTTGAGGACGGTCAATATGCCGCTTCTGCCTTCCGGAGCAAAATGCTCTGCGTCGATGACGGCCGTCTCGCCGGGAAAGCTTCGAAAAGTAATGTATCCATCAGTCGCGTTGCCGGATGCCTTGATGTTGACGATCTCTTCGTAGATCCCGCCCCGCACATTGACGGTACTACCCGCACGCACCGTGTCTGCGGCATGCTGGACGGTGCGCCAAGGTGCCGTTTGGGTGCCGGGATTCGAATCATTCCCGGTCGTCGATACGTAGAAAGAGGTGTTGGGCTGGCCAGAGGCCACGGATACGCACACAAGAAACATAACAAGAAACAGAAATTTCACGCTCGTCCTCCCAGGAAAAGCACACTGCAGGCCTGTGCACAAAGTTCATTGTGGCCGCACTTCCACAAGCAGATTCCCATCGAACTCAACCGGCAGATGTGCATTGTGTCCTGACACCGTCCCCAGGTCTTTTCCTGTGACGTAGTCCACGACACTGTAATTGCGGTCTTCGAGGCCGCGCAGTTCGATCGGCCCCTTCCACTGCTTTGCAAAAAAGGCGTAGTACATCGTCTTGTCTTTGCGGATTACATGCGTCTCCGGCGCATCGAAGCCGATGTCATAGAGCTCCCCCAGATACTGTCCTCTTGACAGCATCTTGTCGTGATAGATGCGAAGCCACTTTTCGAATTCCTTCTCCCGAGCCGGAGTCAGGTCGGATTTACTTCTCTTCTCGACAAGCGCCGGAATAACAAACTGCGTTCCCACGACGCCTCCCACACCCACCGTGGAGGCAAAGTCGTTGGCGCCATCACTCAGTTCGACGTGATCGCCGAAGAATGGAACGTTGTCTCCAATCAAGGCCTTTAACGTTTTTGCCTTGGAGCGAACTTGAAAGGACCCTTTCGGGTCGGAAGCCACCGACATATTGAAGTGCGGCATGGTGAAAAAGGAGAACGCCGTGCCACAAGGGCAGAACTCTACCAGAGCCCCGGGCTTTACTGACTGTGCGGTTTCGTAAATTGCGCGGAAGAAATCCGGCAGTGCTTCGACCGATTCCTCTGGCTGTGCGTGATGGTGAGCGGTGTTGTAGCAGGCTGGCACTCCGTTCATGTCCTGGCCATCGAGCTTCAGCCCGTCAAATCCCCAATCGACCAAAATCTTTCGCACCAATGCCTTGTGGTACTCCACGACGCGGCGGTCCGCCGGGCACAAATAAAAGGAGTTCCACCAGGAAACCTTTCGCTTCGAGCCATCGCGGTTCAGTAACTCGTAGTCGGGATGATCCCGGAGAAGTTGCGAATCCGGCACAGCACTGAGCGGTGACCACCAGAGTTGCGCCTTGAACCCCTCCTGGTGAATGCGGTCGACCAGGGCCTTAATGTCAACGTCCCCCCGGGGGAATTTCTTGGCGTCCAGCGCCCAGTCACCCACATTGTTTTGCCAACCGTCGTCCAGCGTGACCCACGCAAATCCCAAACGCTTCACCGTCGGAAGTGTGTCATATACCTGTTGAGGCTGCACCGATCGGCCGTAACCCCACGCGCACCAGATTGCCCCAAAAGCGTCGTCGGGAGCCGTGGCCATTTCGAACCCCTGTTTCCTCATGAAGCGCCGGTACTCGGTGAGCGTGCGGAAGTAGTCTCCCCGGTGGACAGCGACGAAGGTACGAAACGTATGAAAACTCTCACCAGAGTTTAGTGAGATGGTTTTGGTGAAGCGTACCGCAATCCTGGCATGTGTGGGATCAGGCATGGATACGGGAAGAGAAACCAGCTTCGGTCGCGGCTCGACATGCCCCACAGCCATTCCAACGTCACGCCGCCAGACGTCGATAATTGGCGTACCGCCACCATAGTCGCTGGCATTCATGCCTTGATAATTCTCCTGCCGAAAATTGGCGTGCAAGGGTACGATCCAGTCAGGACGATTCTCGTAAGAGCCACTCTGGTAGGACCAGAAAGCTGGTGATCCGACAGCCGGTCGTGCGTTCAATTGGTACGCGTTGTTGGTCCAACTCTTCACCTCGAGTTTGCTTGTTCCGGTATTCGTGTACTGGACATCGAAAAACGCCATTGCGGGAAAATCGTCGTATACGGTGACGGAGACCGTCTTAGTGAGCGTTCCCGCCTTTCCTTCGACCGTGAGCCGCTCACCCTCTCCGAAAGCGTCTTTTATACGTTCCCGTTTATGGGAGGTCAGGAGAAACCCGGTCCACTGCTTGTCGGTGGTTGTCACGGTCTCCGAGGCAGTGAACGGTCCCATCACTGTCTCGGTCTTGTCGAAGCGGGCAACTACCTGGGTCCGCAGGCGGTTGTCAAATTCAATGCGCAGATTGCCGCCCTGAATCTGAGGCTCGCCGGCGGGGGTGTTTGCAGCTGCTGTGAGTGAACAAGATGGAAACACAATGATGAAAACAATCCAAGCTCCGAGCGCAATCATGGCTCGCAGCTTCTGAAGGAAGTTTCTGTCAGGTCGCAAAGCCTTGTTTTGAGTTGAAAGCATAGAGCACCTTCCTGGTCGGTGCCGGCACATGGGGAGGATCGAATGAAATCATTCGTAAGGATTCGTAATACAAGGAAAGTTTTAGAAAGTCAAATGATCTGGTCGCCTTGCACTGGACAAACGAAATAAAACGATATAAATAGAAACAAATCGATACTCGCTTGACGGTCGGTCTGCGGTCGAGGAGCATCCCCGCCTGACGAGTGCAAGCGTCAGATCCATTGCGCTGGAATTGGGGATCCAGCTAACTAGGCCGAAGTCGAATCGAACGAGAAGAAGGAGATAATTCCGATGCAGCGTAGAGATTTCCTAAAAACCACGGTTGCCGTCGCCGCGATCGCGGAACTTGGAATTGCCAAGGCGCAAGCGAAGGTTCCCGCCCACAATTGGGGGAATTACGACTTCGGCTCCGGCCCCCAGGTGGCCAATCGCCTCAATCAGGGACCGTTCCCTCAATACGCGCCTGATGCTGTCATTCCCACTGACGATGTGGTGATGAGCACTACTGCTTCAGAAGATGCCGTGCCGAACTATGGCAAGGGACTGGTCACCTATATCACGGCGGATAGTGGCACGGAGGAAATCAAGTCGGACAATATCCCTCAGGCGATCGAAGACCTAGTTCTATTTCCTTTGAGCCAGCAGCTTTATATCCGTCCAACCTGGAGGGAAGTACAGCCCCGACCCGGACGCCTGGAGCTGCCCGACTATCTGAAGCTCGTCTTCGAATTGGCGAAGAAGAACAACAAGCGGGTCGGATTGCGCATTCAAATGTGTGCTCCAGACTACAAACACGAAGCCGCCCTCCCGGATTTTGTACTCGCCAAAGTGCCGAAAGTGGATTTGGTGCAGAGCGATCCGGAAAGCGCTGCTGCCGCGAAAAGATTTCTAGACAACCCGCATTCACGGTATCAGCCTCGCTATGATCATCCTTTTTTTCAGCAGGCCTTCAAAGAACTGGTTGGCCTACTGGCAGCGGAATTCGATGGCAATCCGCTCATCGAGTTTATCGATACTTTCATGTATGGCTTTTGGGGGGAGGGGCACACCTGGCCATTTGGCAACAATCCTTTCCCTGATTACCAGACGGCAGAGCGCACCTGGACCGACATGCTCGAAGTTCAACTCGAACACTTTTCGAAGACTCCTTTACTCACCAACACGCAACCGGATTTTAGCCGGGTTGGCAATTCAGAACTGCTGGACCGCACGGTCCGCAGCAACAATTGGATTCGGAGCGACACTATCTTTATTGAGAACGAGCAGATTGAAGCGCTTAGCAATCGTCCTCCCTGGATCGCGGCATTGCTCGAGCAGGGGCTTCCGGGTAAACCTCCCGATCCACACGCCGCATCGGAAGGGATCTCCCCGGCGGAGAACATGATCGCTCATGTGATTGACGTCGGAGCGAACTACTGGTCGCTCTGGAACTTTCACCAGATCAGCGCAAAGAATCTGATGAACTACTACCAGACTTATCCAGCAGCGTTCGACCGGATCAATCGCAGAATTGGCTATCGAGTGAGGCCGTCTTTCATCTGGAGCTATAAGGACGCTGGTTACCTGGGCCTGATTGTCGGCTTCGCAAATGACGGCATCGCCGGTGTGCCTGGCATATTGCGGATAACTGTCGAGAGCCAGGACGGAAAGGTGCTCACTAGCGGTTGTCTAGACGCTGGTTACCCGATACCGGGCAAAATTCGGCAGGCACAGTTCGTGCTTTCTAACGTCACAGATTGGAAAGGCTTGAAGCTTAGGGCCGAGATTGAAGTAAAGGGAATGCGATATCCCGTTCGCTGGGCTTGTCACCAGAAGTTGAACGATGACGGCTCGCTGACGCTGCGTCCCAACCTCCGCCAGGAGGTGTAGGCTGCGCTTGATTATGTTTTTCCGACGTCCCATTCTGGCGGCCTCCAGCGCCGCGTTCAGTATGGTCATCCACTTAGCAGGCTATCGAACCGAACGCCGTTTCTTGCCGGTGGCCGGCTCGCTTACGCGATTACAGTTGACGCGAAAGGACGGTGGGCATATGGTTTTGCACTAGATTAAACCTGAAATCAGAAACTCCCTCTCAAAGGAGACCGTATGCGCTCCTTCGCCGCCGCTATAATTCTTGTGCTCTATACTTTGCTTGCTGGCCCATTGACGCCTGCACAGGTCGACCAAACGAAGGTCCCAGCCCACACGGAGTTGAGACGGATTCAAAACGTTGCGCCGGAGGAGATGTGGAACCGTGTAACGGAGTGTGCTTTTCCTAGGTATCCAGCGCTTGCCATCGTTTCTCGCATAACGGGCACGGTAGATATTGGCCTAGGCGTTTCGCCAGAGGGTGAGGTGGGCAAGAATTCGCGTGTGCTTGATGGTCCACCTTTGCTCGTTCAGTCGGCGATGACTGCAATGCGCCAATGGAAATTCCGGCCAAATGCAGTGCAAGGAGAGGCGACGTGGTCTCGGGTACGAGCGTT
This sequence comes from uncultured Acidobacteriota bacterium, assembly GCA_963831545.1. Lineage (GTDB taxonomy): Bacteria > Acidobacteriota > Terriglobia > Acidiferrales > UBA7541 > Acidiferrum. The sequence goes on along the minus strand of CAWHQX010000007.1, from coordinate 792,246 downwards.
GGTACGGTTCAATTCGGATGGGACGACTGCCGTCGATTTGGCCCCCGCAATCTTGGCGGACAATTTTGGTGACCCCGGCACGCCGAAGTCGGCGGCAGAATCGTTTCCGAAGCCCGCGAGTTCACCTGCGTGCAAACTCGCGAACGAACCCGCCCAAACTCCGATGCTCGTAGACGGTGCTTACATAGCAGGCATCGGCGGGATTGGCGTTCCTAAATGCATTTCATGTCCTAATCCGTCTTATTCCGACCAGGCGCGATCCGCGAAGGTCTCTGGAATTGTTGTGCTCCACATGATCGTCACAGCCGAAGGTCAAACCTCGAATATCCAAGTCAAGCATTCGCTGGGTTACGGCTTGGACGAACAGGCAATTGAGGCCACAGGAAATTGGCGGTTCGAGCCAGCCGTTGGCCCGGAAGACAAGCCTGTGCCTGTTTGGACCGACTTCGAGGTCAATTTCCGAATTCAATAGTCGTTGCGATGCGCGAAAAATTCGGGAACGGCTGCACTCGGGCGAGCGCATTTGCTCTGGGGTTTTCTCGGCAAAGCTAGCGGCCAAATCGGGGGACGGGACGTCAATTTCGTCAATGTGAATCTGACGGAACTGTCCCGAAATCACGTTCGAGGGCATCGTCGGTGAGTTCTGAGGAGTTTCTTAAGTAGAGTTGTGGCCGGCGCATTGAAGCACTCCAAGGTATCCGCTCCACGGACCCACGGCCTCACGATATTGGTGGGCCATAACCCTCGAGATTTGGTACAGATGAGTTAGGTCATGAACCGCCCAGGTCGCCAGCAGCTGTGACAGAGTAACTATCCCGCAGTCAGGATGCCGTCCACGCCGTTCGAGGTCTTCTCGCCGCAGTTTCAATGCACGCAGTTCGCTCAGGTTTTCTGACCGCAAACGAGCAAATTCATCCAACAACTGCCCCATCAACTTACCTTGATATTCTCGCTTGTGTCCCCAACGATCAAAAGGCTCAAACGTTTGAGTCTCGCCAAATTGCATCACGATCCTCACCCGCGGCATCCAGTCAGTGCGTTCGCCGTTGATCAGATGGGCGATGACATCGAACACGTTCCAAGTGCTGTCACCTTCATTTCGGACCGTCCACGTTTCCGGGAGGCCACGCAGAAGCGCATTCAGTGCAACCGGGGTGCGAGTGAGAAGCGATATTGTGTGGTGCAAGTCGTGTTCCATCTAGCTCCTCAATTCGTAGGCACGGATTTTTCAGCGACTCCGATTGTATCTGCTCCGCGTGCCATGCGTCAGCGGCCACCAGGTAATCGCCTTCCGGCAACAGGGGGATTTGTTTCTGCCCACCCATGTCAGTCACTGGTCAGTCTACTGGTCTACGGTGGGAATGCTAGACAACAAGCGAGCGAGAAGTCTCGTTCTGGGAAATTCCGCCCTGCTAACTAGTCGTAGCCGAGGACGTGCCGTCGCATGAACGAAATCAGGAAGTCAAAAGTAATGTCAGTTAAGGCTGCCATACTTTCTCACTTCTGGTATATTTCTTGTCATCAGATTCTCGCCTCACTCGCGGTCTCGCTTTACGAGTGGCGGCAAATTCAAATTACGACTGATGGCACGCTCGTTCTAGTCCGCCCCCCGAACCCTGTGCCCTGACGGAGACTCATAAATGAATATCAAGAGGCGAGGTGCGCTCGTCGCACTTCTGTTAAGCGGCGCTTGCTCGTTGGCTGCGAGTAGCGCTTGGTCTCAGACTGGACCCAGATCGAAATACTCGACGGACATCCCGCCGGGTATTGCGGTTCCGGACAAAATTGAATCATCTATTGGCACTCTGAAACTCTCCGATGGTTACCCCGACGCAGAAACTGCCAGGAAAATCTATGACAACCTTGACCAGTCTCGCGCGTTAGAGGCGTATCTCCTGGCTATTCCCATCGTGAACCAGGCTGGAATGCGGGACTCGATCCGCAAATTCGGCCCCGATAATCAAACCGACGTCATATGGGAACATCTGGTCGATTCCCGGACCGTCGAGCTTACGGCGAACGACAACACTGTCTATAGCTTCATCTGGCTCGATTCCAAAAAGGGACCGCTTGTGGTGGAAATTCCACCGAAGGTCCTTGGCGGGGTGAACGACTTTTACTATCGTTGGGTCGCCGATGTCGGTATCACTGGTGCGGATAAAGGAAGAGGCGGCAAGTATCTCGTGCTGCCGCCAGGTTATAACGGCAACGTGCCCGAGGGCTACGTTGTCATGCGCCCCGCTACGTACGGAAACTGGCTGTTCTTCCGGAGCTTCTTGGTGGATGGCTCGCCAGACCCCGGCGTGGAACTCGTCAAGAAAAACTTAAAAATCTATCAGCTTGCCGACGCAGCGAATCCACCGGCGATGAAGTTCGCCAACGGCTCCGGCATTCCATCAACCTTCGTTTCCCCGGGCGATTACTCATTCTGGGAAATGCTCAATAAGGTCATTCAGGAGGAACCGAGTACTCCGAGCGACCCGACTATGATGGGTCTGTTTGCGTCAGTGGGCATCCAAAAGGGAAAGCCGTTCAATCCCGATGAACGGATGAAGAAGATTCTAACGGATGCCGCCAATATCGGTGCGGTGACGGCAAGGACAATCGCCTTCAAGATTCGTGAACCGGAAGCATTCTTTTTCTCAGGCGCACATTGGAGGCTGCCCTTCTTCGGCGGTTACCAGTTCCTCCAGGCACCCGGAGTGACCAACCTCGACGGCTACATCCAATACTACTATTTCGCAACCGGCGTCACCCCCGCCATGGAAATGAAGATGGTCGGTGAGGGCTCGCAATATCCGTGGACCGTACAGGATTCAAAGGGCAACCCGTTTGATGGGGGCAAAACCTACAAACTGCATCTGCCACAACACATTCCTGTGAAGGACTTCTGGTCTGTCATTGTGTACGACAACCAGACGCGCTCGATGCTACAAACCGACCAGCAGTACCCCAGCGTGAGCAGCCAGACCAAGGGACTCAAAACGAATGCGGACGGCTCAGTAGACGTTTACTTTGGTCCGAAGGCTCCTGCGGGTGAGGAAAACAACTGGGTCCAGACGCTGCCGAAAAAAGGCTGGTTCATGATTCTACGACTCTATGGACCGCTGGAACCGTGGTTCGATAAGAGCTGGCGGCCAAACGACATCGAGTTATTGAAGTAAGACCACATCCGCTGGTACCAAACACAGAGGGGCCACGCATTTTATTGCCCGGCCTCTTTGTGTTTTTCTTACAAATCAATTAGGTCTTGGTTTTTCGGATAATCGGTAATAGAGCTCGCCTGCGCCGCTTCTCCTTATTCCGGCGTGTATGTGATCTTTCCGTTCATCATGGTCAGCTTCACCTTCGTAGTACTGATGTCGCTCGGAGGAATTTTGTAAAGGTCCTTCTCCAACACCACGATGTCGGCGAGTTTGCCGACTTCGAGAGAGCCAGTCGTCTTTTCGAGGTCCAGAACGTAGGCCGAGTCGAGCGTAGAGGCCTTGAGCGCCTGATCCAGCGTGATGCGCTCGCTTGCGGGGGGCATGATGGGGGTGAACTGCGTCTCACCGTACTGTTTGAGAATTGCACGCGTCAGCGCGACCTGGATAGCGTCGAGCGGCTTGTAACTCGAAACGTAGCCTGCTGCCGGCCAGTCGGTCCCGAGCGCCAGCCTGCCTCCGGCTTTCAGAACGGAATTCATGCGGGCCCACTCTGTGTTGACCAGTTCGGTACCGAGAATCTTCATCATCACCTCGCTGTAGGGGTCGGGGGTGATCCACTGAGCGGACGTCTGCATGGTTACGTTCAGTTCTTTGAAGCGTGGCACGTCCTGATCTGTGATCATCAGGGAATGGGCAATTGTGTGCCGTGAGGAGCTATTGGGGTATTGCTTCTGGGCCTTGGCCACAATGTCCAGATACGCACGAATGGCGGCGTCCCCATAGCAGTGGCAGTGAGTATCCAGTCCGTTCGCTTGCGCTTTCAGGACAGCTGCCTCCATGAGCTTGGGATCGAGAAGGTAGTCGCCATAGAAGCCGGGCCGGTCGAAGTAGGGCTTTAGCAGCACGGCCGTGTGCTGGGCTTCTCCACCGTCGGCGTTGACCTTTAATGCCCGGAACTGCACCAATTCGGAGTGATATTTGTCACGTAGCTTCAGCGCAATTCCCGCCGGATCTTCTGTCGCAGGATTGTTCCAGTAGTAGCTGGCAACCACACGCACAGGCAGTTTGTTTTCTTTCTCTAAATTCTGATAGCCATCCAAGCCGTCCACGGTCGACATGGTGGAAATTCCGGCGTCAAACACAGCCGTAATGCCCGCCGCCGAGAACTTCGGCATCATTTCGGTCAAAGCCGCAATGGCGAGTTCGGCGGAAGGCGGCTGCAGTTTGAAAAACACAGCTTGTTCCGCAGGGCCCTCAACCACCCAACCGGTCGGCTCACCGGTCTTAGGGTCTCTCGCAAAGAAACTGAAGCCTGGCACTGGATCCGGAGCTTTGGCGTTTACTCCTGCCATCTCCATCGCCTTGCTGTTTACCCATCCGCTGTGGCCGTCAATCGCAAAGAGGAATACGGGACGGTCGGGAAATAGTTTGTCGAGAGGCTCTTTGGTTGGTCCAATCGTGGGGAAGAGCGAGTAGCGCCACCCGAAGCCGCGAATCACCTTGGCATCAGGGTGAGCATCGGCCCACTTCTTCACAGATTCGAGCAGCTGATCAAGCGAGTCGAACTGCAAGTCGGCGCCTTCTGCCACCAGCGCCATTGTTGGGTGGATATGCGATTCAACGAATCCCGGCAGCAGCATCTCCCCTTTAAGATCGATGACCTGCGTCTTGTCGCCGATGAACGGCTGCACGCCTTCATTTGTTCCTACGTACGTTATGTACTTCCCTTTGATCGCAATGGCTTGCGCCTGCGGATTCTTTGTGTCAATGGTGTAGATCGCACCATTTTTGAAAACATAGTCTGCCTTCTCGGATGCCGCTGCTGCGCAGACGAAGATCCCGAAGATGGCGATCGCCAAGATGATATTTGTCGTGCGGTTAAGAATAGACTTCATGTGTTTCCATCCTTACTTGTCCTGACCGTGACATCTGAAGCCCGTTTGCTTGATGGTAAAGAGGAGCCTAGTCCGGCCGGTACGTGAACTTTCCGTTCATCATGGTCAGCTTCACCTTAGTTGTACTGATATCGCTCGGAGCGATTTTGTACAGGTCTTTCTCCAACACTACGATGTCGGCGAGCTTCCCGACTTCGAGCGATCCAATCTGCTTCTCAAGATCCAACACATATGCCGAATCGAGTGTGGAGGCCTTGAGCGCCTGATCGAGCGTGATGCGCTCATCTACCGGCGTCATGATGGGCGTGAACTGCTTTTCGCCGTATTGCGGCAGAATGGCGCGTGTCACTGCTACCTGGATAGCGTCCAGCGGACGGTACGTCGAAACGTAGCCGGCTGCAGGCCAGTCGGTTCCGAGCGCAAGCCGGCCGCCCGCTTTTAATACAGAATTCATGCGCATCCACTCGGTATCGACAACGTCCTTCCCGATAATGCTCACGCACATCGCGGCATACGGGTCCGGGGTGGCCCACTGTGCGGAGGTCTGCATCGTCACGTCAAGTTCCTTGAAGCGCGGCACGTCGGCGTCTGTTACCAGCATGGCGTGCGCAATTGTGTGCCGTGCAGGGCCGTTGGGATATTGCTTCTCGGCTTCACCGATCAGATCCAGGTACTTACGAATCGCGGCATCACCATAGATATGAGCGTGAGTATCTACCCCATTCTGCTCTGCCTTCAGCAGCGCAGAGCGGATGAGTTTGGGGTCAAGAAGATAATCACCGTAGAAGCCCGGGCGGTCGGCATAGGGCTTCAACAAGACGGCGGTGTGTTGGGCCTCTCCGCCATCGACGTTGATCTTCAGTGTCCGGAACTGCACCAGCTCGGAGTTGTACTTGTTCCGGAGCTTGAGCACGATCGCAACCGGATCCGTCACCTCGGAGTTGTTCCAGTAGTAGCTGCCAACTACCCTCACCGGCAGCTTCTTCTCTTTCTCCAGCTTCTGATAACCGTCATACCCGGCCTCGATCGGCATTGTGAATATCCCGGCATCCCACACAGCAGTGATGCCCACCGCCGACAAGTCCGTCAACTTCTCTTCCGTCGCCTTGAGAGATGCTTCAACGGTTGGCGGATCGAGTTTGTCAAGCACAGCTTGCATCGCCAGGACCTCGACCAGCCAACCGGTAGGCTCATTGGTTTTGGGGTCTCGCTGGTAGATGCTGAACCCAGGCGCAGGGTCCTGGGTTTTGGCGTTCACGCCGGCAATCTCAAGCGCCTTGGTGTTGACCCATGCGCTGTGACAGTCAAGTGCAGTCAGAAAGACGGGACGATCAGGGAAAAGTTTGTCGAGATCGGCTTTCGTCGGGCCGGTGACGGGAAACAGCATATAGCGCCAGCCAAAGCCGCGAATTACCTTGGCATGCGGATTGGAATCAGCCCATTTCTTCGCCGAAGCCAGCACCTGATCGACCGAGTCGAACTGCAGATCGGCGCCCGCTGTTATCAGCGCCAGGGTGGGGTGGATGTGCGATTCAACGAACCCCGGCAGCAGCATCTGCCCTTTTAGATCGATGACCTGTGTTTTGTCGCCGACGAACTGCTTCACGCCATCGTTGGTCCCTACATAAATTATGTACTTGCCCTTGATCGCAATGGCCTGCGCCTGCGGGTTCTTGCCGTCGATCGTGTAGATCGCGCCGTTCTTGAAGACGTAATCCGCCTGATCGGCTGCAATGGCGCTTGCCGTCAGCCCCAGCAGAAGAAGGAGGCACGAACCAACAAAGATTGCCAACTTCATAGATATTTTCACTGCTCTTGCTCCATTTCGTTCGGAATTGACGTGAATCTCATATGAACGATCGTTATCTCCGATGATGCCCCCTAGACGTATTGCAATCCGGTAGCCGCGAGTAACGCGGAGATTCTCTTGGATTTCTTGGCGTAACACTGAAAGTGGACTTCGCATTAGTGCTATCTGTCGTCCAAATTCCGGAAATCAGACGAACGTCGATCCGTCGCCGGCAACCAATCGCCACGATCCTCAGTTTGGCCTACGGTCGTTTGATGGCATGAGTATTCCAAATAGGGGATTTACTTTAGCGAGGAAACTCCAGCCGATTGGCATGACCACTCCGTTTTACTCTTTCAGGCTGGCGGGCGAATTGCAGTCTACTCCGGCGAAAACGTGTTGGCCTTGCTGATGAGCCACGCAGGAGGCAGATCAGATGTCGAGTAGATTACGGCCGCGAAATGCGCCTAGGGAGGTTCCTCGGCTTGCTGCGCTTAGCTTGAGGCTTGTTTACGTTTTTGTTTTCCTGATCTTCACTTCGACCTGTTTCGCTCAATCGAAAGCCGGGTCCGGATCGACAGTTCTGCCCGCGACAGCAACTGCTGATGAACCGTCCGAAGATCTGCTCAAAGCCGCACAGAACCCGATATCTGATTTGATCAGCGTTCCTATTTTGAACACTACGAACTTCAATATCGGTAGTTACAGCCGACCCGGTTCCCCTCGGATTGGATGCTGATTAGCCGAATTATCCTGCCCATCACGTCGCAACCCTACCCGGATAAAAGCTCGGGAGGGGAGTTCGGCCTTGGTGATATGACGCCGTCTTTTTTTCTAGCGCCTAGGAAGCCCGGCAGCGTAATTTGGGGCGTTGGCCCCGCTATGGTCATCCCGACTGCAACTAGCAACGCTCTAGGACAGGGGAAATTTAGCCTTGGTCCGTCACTTGTCGTACTGGCTCAGCCTGGCCCATGGACTCTGGGTGCGTTGGTGAGCAATGCCTGGTCGGTTGCGGGATCGGGAAGTCGCCCGGCAACAAATCGAATGACCCTTCAGTATTTTCTTGCCTACAATCTGAAACACGACTGGTATCTGACCTCTGCTCCGGTTTTGTTCGCGGATTGGCAGGCGGAGGCAGGAAACAAATGGCTTGTGCCATTTGGAGGCGGTGTGGGCAGGCTGGTGAGCATTGGTTCTTGGCCAGTTGACTTCGCGGCGACGTTTTACGGTAACGCAGTGACTCCGGCCGGTTTCCCTAGCTGGCAGATGAACCTTCAGGTGACGTTGCTGTTTCCCCAAGGGCAATAGCTAGGTGACGCCGATGGGTTTCCGAATTTCCTTGAGTTTCGCCTGAACCCCCAGTGAGTCTTCCGGTCGCGCGGCGGGCCGGGTGATCAGGATATATCCTCCAGCCGTTCACGAGGACACATAGACATGATGCGGAAAACACTCACGGAACAAGCGAGCTATATCCGAAATTCGCTCGCCGCGGCGGGTCAAGAAGTCGGGCCAATTGATCATCTCGAAAAGATCCTGGAACCGGTAACTCCCGAGCACGATGACCTTCGGCCTATTCCAAATTTAAACAAAGCAGCTTACACGCTCGTTGCCGTCCCGGATTACCTCGCTGACGCGTTCCGTTGCACTGCGCACTCGAAAAGGTACCCGTACATGGACGAAGGTGGCAGATTGCCGACCTACGGTCAGTACTACGCAACGTTGTTCGAGCTAAGAACTCCAGCGGAGCACGCAGCCGCAATGACTCTCCTCTGGGGAAAAGAAAACGGCAAGTGGAAGATTCTGGCGTATCAACTGACAAATATGTGAACGAAATGCTCTCAACTCCCGGGAAGTTCTTCCATTGACGGCGACCCGGCTGTTATGGATTCTCCATTGACTGACCGCGACTACCTTGCTGGCACTGCTTCGAAAGGGCGGACATCGCGTTCAATTTGATCCGCAATCTCATCCTCAGCGACTTCCAGGGTCAAACCCCGTCTGGAGATTCATCCAGAACGTCGGACTATTGTCGAAGTAGCGCGTGAAACGCAGGGCGGTGTCGCAGTAATTGCGCGTTTCTCGTTGACGATATCGGCAATCCGCGTCACAGAAACACGCAAGTCTACTTCGCGTAGGTTCACTCGTGGCCTCGATACCCTCAGTTTTTCCTAGGGCTGATAGATCCAAGTCTCGGTTGTGCCCTGGTCGTTATTGGGATAGCCGCCGGCTAACAGGACACGGCCGTCTTTTAGCTTAGTTTCGGTCATAAAGTGACGCGCGTCCGTCATTTGCCCTGCGGCAAGTAGAAATTTTCCGCTAGCGGGATCGTACACCTCGAACTTCTTGCTTCCACCGGCGACCAGTATTTGTCCCGAATCCAGTAGTGCCGCTTGCTCGGGGAGCTTGAAGCGACGCTCGTTCAGCGGAGATGTGGCGCTAAATTTCCCCGTCAGGGGATCATAGATTTCAGCGCTATCCATCTTTCCTTGCCAATCGCGATCGTCTGACCCACCGGCGATGAGTACCCTGCCATCAGGAAACAGTCCCGCTGAGTGCTTATAGCGAGCAGTTAGCAGACTGCCAGTCACGACAAATTGTTTCGTGTCCGGGTCATAGAGCTCGGCACTGGCAGTGACCGATTCGCCTCGCCCACCCACGATCAGCACGCGACCATCGTTCAGCACTGTCGCCGTCTGCGAGATGCGCGCATTGTGCATCGAGCCCACGCGCTCGAATTTGAAGGTGGTTGCGCGGAAGATTTCTGCGGATGCGACTCCCCCTGGACTGTCGTGGTCTGCGCCGCCTGTGATGAGTACGTCACCGCTACCGAGCAACGTAGCGCTCGGCTGTCCGCGTTTGGCAGTCATGCTCGTCAGCGCCGTAAACCTACCGGTCGTAGGATCGTATAACTCGGCAGAATCCGTGCAACCGTGGCCCACCCAACCCCCGACAACCAGCACCATACCTGAGCGAAGCAGAACCGCTGCATGTCCGACACGCGCAATGGTCATCGCGCCGGTTGCCTGAAACTTTCCCGCGGCAGGATCATACAGCTCGGCGGAACGATAGAAATCCTGATTTCGGCGCATTCCCCCCGCGATAAGGACTTTTCCGTCTTGCAAAAGTGTCGCGGTATGGCCCGAACGCGGTTCGAGCATGGGCGATGCGGGACTGACAGAACCTGCCGACGAAGCATTCGGAAGAACGGTGTCCCGTTCACAAAAGGGTGCCGATTCGTAACTGATACCGGCGGCTGCAAGAGCTATGAGAACACCGTACAATTGGCGCATGCGACCTCCTTCGCCCTTAAGACGGATCTGGTCGTCCAAGTGTTAACACGTTGTCGCAAATGAAAAACTCGCGGGTAGAGGCAACCCAGAAAGCCTCCTGTTGATGTGCCCGCCAGAGCCTGGACCAGCACGTAACTACTTCTGAAAGAAGCTCATCGAACGCCGAGGACAGACGCCAATTCGACAAAATCAGAAAGGACTCGAAGGAACTCAGTCATGAGAAAAATTAATGTGCTGGAATTTGTCTCCCTTGATGGAGTCATACAAGCTCCAGGCGGGCCAGAGGAAGATACCAGTGGCGGCTTCGCGTATGGCGGATGGATCCGTCCACATTCCGACCCTGTTAGTTCAACGGCCATAAGAACGGAGATGAACATGCCGTTTGACTTGTTGCTAGGGCGAAAAACCTTCGACATTTGGGCAAAATTCTGGCCTCAACATAGCGACCTTTGGCCGGCCGTCAACACAACAACCAAGTACGTCGCCTCGAATACTATGACTTCTCACGAATGGCAGCCGTCCGTGTTTCTAAGTGGAGACGTTGCGGAAAAAATCAGCAAAATCAAGCAACAGGAAGGGCCGGATTTGCACGTATATGGAAGCGCAAATCTCGTTCAGACGCTCCTTAAGCATCACCTGGTCGATGCGCTTTGGCTGAAGATAATTCCAATAACGTTGGGCAGTGGAAAACGATTGTTTGCCGATGGCACGGTCCCGGAGGCTTTCAAGGTGACGGAAAGCACCGTCACCTCGCAAGGCGTCATTATCGTCAATTACGACCGGAAGTCTATAAACCATCGCGCCGTGTTGGGCATTTGACTTCAGGGCCGAAGGTACTGATAGGTACTTGAACCCTTGCGCCGTTCTATAAAGGGGGGCATGAGAAAAACCTCTCCGGCGACTGGAAGGAGCAAAGTTCTCGTGCCCTCCAGCCCACTCAATGCTGTGTTGCCCAGATTTCATCCGCCGTTTGCCAAATTGATTTGGGGGTGGCTGGTTTGCTAACGTCGTCGTCATGTCCGAACGTTCCAGCGAGCAGATACGCGAATTGCTCGATTCGATTTACCGCGCGGATTCGAGACGAATCCTGGCAACTCTGATCCGCTTGCTCGGTGATTTTGATCTTGCTGAGGAGGCGATGCATGAAGCCTTTGCAGCTGCACTGAGCCTGTGGCCCGGGAATGGAGTACCAGGTAATCCACGACCATGGCTTATTTCGACGGCCCGATTCAAGGCCATCGATACCCTGCGTCGACGGGCAAGATTTGATGCGTCGCAAGACGAGCTCGTGAGGTATCTCGAATCGCAATCGAGTTCGGCGGAAAGGTCAACTGAAGAGGACAGCGTTGAGGATGATCGTCTGCGCCTGATTTTTACCTGCTGTCATCCGTCTCTACCGCCGGAAGCGCGCGTTGCGCTCACCTTGCGTGAGGTATGCGGTCTGACGACCGAGGAGATAGCAAAGGCCTTCCTGATCACTCCGCGTACGCTGGCGCAGCGTATTGTGCGGGCGAAGACAAAGATTCGAGACACACCGATTCGGTACGAGGTACCGGCGCCGCAGGACTTGCCAGAGCGATTGGGCGCGGTGCTTCAGGTCATCTATCTGGTCTTTAACGAAGGTTACTCGGCTGCGGGCGGAGCGGAAGTAACGCGAGCCGAGCTAACCGGCGAGGCGATTCGGCTGGGCCGGTTGCTGACCGACCTTCAGCCAGAGCCGGAGGTAATTGGGTTGCTCTCCCTGATGTTGCTGCAAGAATCCCGACGTGCCTCTCGAACCTCCCCGACCGGAGGGCTGATTTTGCTGGAGAATCAAAACCGCTCGCTCTGGAACCGAAGCCAGATCGCAGAGGGGGTGGCCTTGCTGGAGAAAGCCCTGAACTCCCGCCGCTTCGGCTCTTACACCTTGCAGGCTGCCATTGCGGCCGTTCATGCGGAGGCGGAATCGGTCGCCGCCACCGACTGGCGGCAGATTGTTGCACTTTACGACCAGTTGGTACGCATTCAGCCTTCCCCAGTTGTACTTCTAAATCGTGCCGTGGCCATTGCCATGCGAGATGGTCCAGAGGCCGGTCTGACGCATATCGACGCTGTCTTGGAACATGGCGAACTGGCAAACTACTATCTGGCGCATTCGGCTCGCGCCGATATGTGCCGCAGGCTCGGCAGGACCTCTGAGGCCCGGTCCTCTTATGAGAAAGCACTGGCCCTGACTCAACAGGAACCAGAGCGGCAATTCCTGCAAGAGCGGATTCGGCAGCTGAAATAAAATTTGGAAACGGTGTCGATTTTTCGTCTCCTCGACGACTATAGGACAAGAGAACGATGAGCTACGGCTCCTGAGTGAACAGGAAACGGGTCATCGGGAACAAACCACAGAAACCAAGGAGAAAATGTCATGCCACAATATCTAGTTGCCAGTTACCTCGCCGACGACTTCGACCCGTCCACCGTAACCGAAGCGATGATCGAAGAGATCCACGCGCTCAACCGCGAACTGATTGCTGCCGGCGTGAGGAAGTTCGCCTGCGGCGTTTCCCCAGTCGGCGGTGCGAAGACGCTGCGGCGGCGGCCCGATGGTACAGTGCTCGTCACCGACGGACCGTACACTGAGACCAAGGAGCACATGGGCGGATTTTGGATATTGGAGTGCGCCGATATGAACGAGGCACTCGCGTGGGCGCGAAAAGGTGCCATCTCCTGCGATGCGGTGGGCGAGGTGCGCGAGCTTGTCTTCTTCCCGGCTCCGGAACAAGAACCCGGCGGAAGCAGGTAAACACCATGGCGACAATTTCGCCGAGGTCGGCGCGCGTGTCCCGGGGGCTAAAACAGTCATACTTCGTCTCCGTTGTCGATTTTTTCTGTGCCCGACGACTATAAGATGAACCATCCAGTGGGCAAGGCTGCGCTGCTCGCAATCACGCATTGGAGAAAAGCGAGGAGAAGAACAATGAAATACCTTTGTTTGGGATACCTCGAGCCGGGAAAATTCGAAGGGATGGCCGAGAACGAGCGAAACGCAGTGTTCGACGAGTGCTTTGAGCACAATGAACATCTGCGCGCCAACGGACATCTTGTCGCCGAAATACCTCTTCAGGCTCCGGAAACTGCGGTGACCCTGTACCGTAAAAACGGGAAAATCGCGACGACCGACGGCCCCTATGCGGAAACCAAGGAACAGGTCGGCGGGCTTCAAGTTCTTGAGGCGCGAGACCTTAATCACGCAATTCAGCTTGTCTCACAGCTCCCAGGCTTTAAGCATGGACTCGGACCGATTGAGATACGGCCGGTTGCGGATTTGAGTGAAATCATAAAAGAGAGCGAGCGGCGACGCCGGAAGAATGCTGGGCGATGAAGTTCAAACACGAGAGAAAGGGCCGTTGTGGCAGGCGGCCATCACTGTCGCCACGAACGTAAACAGAAGGTTTCTGCGCGTGCCAGGCCCTGCTGTGCGCCACGATCGCTTTCAGCGCGCAGCTTCACTATCCTGCAGTGATTCATCGACGGATTACCATTTGGACCTGCGAATGAGCTTAGAACCGCACCACAGCAGCATGGCGAGCGCCAACCAGGTCAACGTGCTTGCACCGAGAACGATCCAAGTATCGTGCCGAGGTAAGAGCTTCCATGCTAAGGCTGCGAATAGGATCAGCCCGCTGCTGCCCATCGCGGAACCTCTAGCGTCAAGGGCGGCCGCGTCAATCCCCCGGTAACCCGGATTCAGCCCAGCCCTCTCTTTCTTTTGGGTTGCATGTTTTTCAATGAGCGTGGCGCTTGCCGGGAAAATCGCCGGAAACGCCAGGAAAATGCCGCCTACACTCGGTCCCCACCGCTGTGCAATCAGGCTAGCGCCCACGGAGATTACGCCTCCTAAAAGAAATCGCGCGGCAAATTCGTACCATTTCGTTTGTGCGAGAGCCGAAAACCGAATTTTTATGGTTCTTGCAATCAACGAAGCCACGCGTTCCAAATACCAAACGCAGCCACAAACCACAACGGAAGCAACGCTAACGTCGCAGTAAGCGCTCTCACCTTCCATCGAGTCAGCACAAAGCACACGGCCAACGAATAGAGTAAAAACGAGATCGCCCCGGCGACCATGGAGCGCCCCTCGAGCGCGGCGTATGATTTTCCCTTAACTTCGGAGGTCAGGATCAGTGATGCAAGGGCGACGGAAGGTGCAGCCCCGAAGAGACCGGCAAAGCTCTTCGGTTTTACCACGTCGCCGAGACACGCAAAAACAGTTACGAACAAACCACCAATGAACATGCGCGCTAGAATCTCTTTCAACACTGTTGTTTACCAGTGGTCATTTCTTCGCGGCCTTGATGCCTTGTTTAATGGCATCCATAGCCTGCTTTGGCCCTTTTACACCCAATATGCGATACTTCCGCCCCTTCAACTTGTGGAAATTGACAAAGAATTGCTCGATTTCCGTAACGAACTTTTTTCCCATGTCGTCGATGTGCCGGATGTCCGCCCAGTCGTGATTGCCTTTTTCAACTGCTACCACGCGATCATTCCGTTGGGATTTCTTGCCATCTTCTTGCTCGCCCTGAATGATTCCGATCAGTCGACAATTTACGGCGCATCCACAGAATGCCGGCTCATCCATCAAAATCAAGACGTCGACCGGGTCGCCATCTTCAGCGAGCGTTGAGGGAACAAAACCAAAATCGTACGGAAACGCCATGCCAGCAGGGAGTGCCTTCTTTAAGACGAATATCCGTTCTTTTTCGTCGAACGCATATTTATTGCGGCTGCCTTTTGGGGTCTCGATGATCACTCGAACGACTTCTTTATCATCCGCGTTAAACGGTTTAAGGCGAGAAGGCTCAACGAGAAATTTATGGGCGCCATGGCTCATGGATTCTCCGCTTGAGAGGCTAGGAAGATGTTTGCTGAACAAATGCAGATGAACTATCCGGAATTCACTTGGCGAGCAGAAGCAGATCTCTGTAGATCTCTAGCTGTCTCACTCCTTTCGATAGGTGATGAAACCGCCGACGATCGAGCCGGCCGTGGCCATCAAGGCATAATAAAGCCACAGCTTTTGCTGCTGCGAGGCCAGCAGAGCCCGGGCACAGGGATCGGAGAGTTATCGCGAGGAGCCCAGCGGTATCAGTCCGATGCCACCGAATCGAAACACCCAGCGCCAGACACCTCCCTCGGTGCTAGCCAGAAACAGTACAAATAACTGGAAATTGAGTAATCGGTCCATTTGCTGTTTTACAACCGAAGTTTCGCGATTTTTTTGAAATCGTCGACGAATTGCTTCCGCAGCTGGTGCCTTACCTGATCGGTCGGAGCGCGTAAAATCGCCGAAGGGTGTACGGTCGCCATGGTTCGTTCTGCGTAGGTCGTTGACACGAATTCGCCATGGCGCTCGGTTACCCGAAAACTCTTTCCCAGTAGAGCTTGGGCGGCGGTGGCTCCCAGGCAGACGATGGCTTTTGGCCGAATGGCCGCAATTTCCGCTTCGAGCCATGGCTTGCACGACTGAATCTCGACGGAACTTGGCTTCTTGTGAATACGGCGTTTGCCGCGAGGCTCCCATTTGAAGTGTTTCACCGCATTTGTCACATAAAGTCTCGACCGGTCGATTCCAGCTTCTTCTAGCAATGTGTCCATTAAATTCCCTGCGGGCCCGACGAAAGGTCTTCCCTGCAGATCTTCCTGATCTCCTGGCTGTTCACCAACGATCATAACCTTCGCGTGTTCTGCTCCTTCGCCGAAGACGGTTTGCGTTCCGCTCTTCCACAGATCACAGTTCCTGCAGTCTTTTGCCTCTTTCCGAAGGATGTTCAAAGTTTTCGATTCTGCCTCAAAGAGCGACCTTTTGATCTTTACCATGGAAATTGGATGCAAAGAATTTGACAAATGCGGTTCGCTGCCGCAAAATGCATGACAGGCGAAACAAAAGCGAATACCCAATCCCTTCTACCTCGCCTCTTCGCTATGCATTCCAGATCCGCTGCACTACGTCTCCATATTGAAACGGCTCTCGCCGGACGTATTGCCTCGCCGTTTCGCGCCCCGCAGGTCGACCTCCCCGACACTGTGTCCGCCGGCATTCCCATTTTCGATGAAGTTACCGGTGGACTGCCGCGCGGTTGCCTTACGGAAATATACGGTCCTTTGTTTTCAGGCAAGACGTCTGTTCTGCAATCCGCCCTGGCAACACGCACCGCCAATTCTGAGGTCTGTGCATTGGTTGACGCGCAAGATTCTTTCGATCCCGTTCGTGCGAAGTCTGCCGGTGTTTCGCTGCATCGATTATTGTGGATTCGCTGCCGGAATCTGGACCATGCGTTCAGTTCCGTGGATTACCTGCTCAATGGGGGTGGTTTCGGTATGGTGGCACTGGATTTAAGCGATTCTCCTGCGAAACTGGTGCGTCAGGTTCCCTTGAACGTATGGTTCAGGTTGCGGCGCAGCGTCGAGAATACATCTACGATTCTTCTGATTCTTTCGCGTGAATCGAATGCCAAGACATGCGCGTCGTTGGTGGTTCGACTGGAAAAAGAAGCTTCCTCCTGGTTCATAAGCGAACGCACTAGCCCGTCAGCGTCTGTCCCTCATACGCCGGCCTGCCTGCTCGACGGCTGGTCGGCAAAGAGCGAAGTGATTCGTTCGAGCGTACAGCGCAAAACAATCCATTTCCTCAATCAACCGGCCAGCGCCAGTCACTCACGCATTTTCCCCATCCGTTTCGCGTTGCAACCGAATGGCTCTACACAAAATGAAAAAGAAGAAAGGATGGAAGACCCTGGTTGAACTTTTTAGTTTTAGCTCTCCACGGCCATTACGGACATCATGTCGTTTGCTGCGATTTTTATTCCCAATTTTATTGTGCAAGCCATTGTTCGCTTTGAACCTGAACTGCTCATCCGCCCGTTAGCCATCATTGCTGGCCAACCGCCCAATTTTAAGGTAGCCGCGATGAATAAGCTGGCCCACCGGCTCGGTGTGACCGCAGGCATGACCAAAGCCAGCGCGGAGCAGTTTGCAAACATTCTATTTCGCCAGCGCAGCCCGGCACAGGAAGATGCCGCACATCGAGCCCTTCTCGACGCAGCATGGTCGGTATCTTCGCTGGTCGAAGACACCGCGCCCAATACCTTGCTGCTGGATTTAACCGGCCTCGGCCGGCTATTTGGTGAACTGAATCAGATTGCGCAACGAATTCTTGACCGTACTTCGGAGGTGGGGATGGATGCACACGTCGCAATCTCGGCAAACGTGGAAACGGCCCGAGTGGTGGCGCAAGCCCTGCCTGGAATTACTGTGGTGCCGGAGGGGGAGGAGCGGCACCATCTGGACACTTTGCCGGTTCAAATGCTCTCCCCCACTCAAACGCTCGCGGATATTCTGGATCGCTGGGGAATGACAACCTGCAAGTCTTTGGCCTCCCTTCCCGTTCTTTCGCTTTCCGAACGGCTTGGACAAGAGGGTGTGCGTTTACATGCTCTGGCTATGGGAAAAGGCAATCGGTCGCTGATCCTGGCGCATCCGGGTGTTTGCTTTGAAGAACGGCTGGAACTGGACGACGCGCTCGATAACCTTGAACCGCTTTCCTTTTTGTTAGGCAGAGTGTTGCAGCAATTGTGCGCGCGTATTTCCGCGCGGGCGCTGTCGGTTGGTGCCATTTACGTGATGTTTGAGTTGCAACCGGCGTTTGAGCGCACCTTTGATTCCTCCGACACAGACAATATCCCCACGGCCGCATCCTTTGTTAAGTCATTCTCCTGCTCGTTGAAAATGCCCGTACCAACGCAGGACCATTTACTCCTGTTGAAGCTGCTGCGCATGCGGTTGCAATCCAAACCACCCGGCGCTCCCGTGCAGAAAATCCATATCATCGCGGAACCGGTGCACGGACGCTCCACACAAACAGGATTGTTTGTGCCAGCAGCCCCTGATCCACAAAAACTCGAACTCACCCTCGCACGCATCGCTGCTGTTGTTGGCGAAGACAATGTGGGTTCGCCGGAATTGCTGGACACGCACAAACCTGACGGTTTTCACATGCAGAAGTTTGTAATTCCATCGGCTATTGCTACGGCGCCGGCATCTCCTCGTACATTGCATTCACCTTCCGGCAATCCAACAGCGTTTCGCGTCTTTCGGCCACCGCTTCCGGCGTGGGTTCAGTTGCAGGGAAACCGTCCGACGCGTGTGGCATTCCAGGGAATGCTCGGCAAAGTACTCCGCGCTTCAGGGCCATGGCGCAGTTCGGGCGAATGGTGGGACGAAAGCCCGTGGCAGGAAGATGCCTGGGATCTGGAGATTCATTTCTCTTCGGAATCCCCTTCAGTAAAGGGCTTGTATCGCGTTGCCTATGACCTTGCGATGGAAAACTGGCGGGTGAAAGGCATGTACGACTGATGTACATCGAACTCCATGCTCGGTCTGCATTCAGTTTTCTGGAAGGTGCTGCCAATCCGGAAGCGCTCGTAGGTCAATGCCTTGCGCTCGGAATGAAGTCGATGGCTTTACTCGATCGAGACGGCCTCTACGGCGCTCCACGTTTTCATCTTGCCGCTCAGAAAGCAGGGATACGCGCACATGTCGGCGCAGAAGTCAGCTGCGTCGAAGGTTGGCGCTATTCCCTGCTGGTGACTTCCTCAGACGGTTACCATCACCTTTGCCAACTCATTACCCGCATGAAACTACGCGCGAAAAAAGGGGAAGGCGCGATTGCGACGAGCGAGATGGCGGAGTCCTGCGGCGGACTGATCTGCCTGACTGGCGGAAACGAAGGGCCGCTCGCGTTCGCACTGCGTACGGGTGGAAAGCAAAAAGCAAAACAATGTCTTGAAGAATTGTGTGCGATTTTCGGCAAGCACAACGTCTATGTCGAATTGCAGCGGCATCTGTCGATTGAAGAGGAATTGCGCAACCAGGCCGCCGTGGAACTCGCGCGCAAGCTTGACCTGCCACTGCTGGCGACCAATGGAGTTTGTCACGTTGCGCCAGCGGACCGCGAAATTCTCGATGTGTTTACATGTATTCGCCACCATCGGGTGCTTTCGACAGCCGGCCGACTGCTCACCGCCAACTGCGAGCGGCACCTTAAATCGCCGGCGCAGATGACCGCACTGTTTGCCGACTTGCCGGAGGCTATTCGTAATACCGAAGAGCTTGCCGCACGATTGACATTCACTCTGAAAGATCTTGGCTACCAGTTCCCTGTTTATCCAACTCCTCAGCACGAGTCAGAAATTACCTTCCTACGCAAACGCGCGCTGGAAGGAATGTTGCATCGCTATGGCGCGGACAACGAACGCGCCGCCCATCAGGTTCACCGGGAACTTGCGGTCATCGAGAAGCTTTCTCTCGCCGGATACTTCTTGATCGTGTGGGACATCGTTCGCTTCTGCCGCGAGAAGAATATCCTGGTGCAAGGGAGAGGCTCTGCCGCGAACAGCGCGGTCTGTTATTCACTGGGGATTACCGCTGTCGATCCTGTCGGCATGGACCTGCTCTTTGAGCGTTTTCTTTCTGAAGAACGCGGTGAATGGCCGGACATTGACCTGGATCTCCCCAGCGGCGACCAGCGGGAGCGCGCCATTCAATACGTTTACGAACGCTACGGGCAATTGGGCGCGGCAATGACGGCAAACGTCATTACATATCGAGGGAAATCGGCCGCGCGAGAGATTGGCAAGGTCCTTTCGCTAGACGCCAAAACATTAGAACGCCTTTCGAAACTCGTCAGTGCGTGGGAGTACATCGATTCCAAGGATACGCTCACACGCCAATTCAAGGATGCCGGGCTCGACATGCAGCAGCACCGCATCCGCAAGTTTTTTGAGCTTTGCCTCAAGGTGCAGGACCTGCCGCGCCATCTTGGACAGCATTCCGGTGGCATGGTCGTGTGCCAGGGACAACTTAATTCCATTGTACCGTTGGAACCTGCGACGATGTCCGGTCGCGTCGTAGTTCAGTGGGATAAGGAAGATTGCGCGGACATGGGCATCGTCAAGGTGGATTTACTCGGGCTCGGCATGATGGCTGTACTGGAAGATTCGCTGCAACTGATTCGCACGCATCAAAGCGTCGAAGTGGACCTGAGCAGGCTGCCACAAAATGATCCCAAGGTATATGGTGCATTGCAGAAAGCCGACACCATCGGGATGTTCCAGGTGGAGAGCCGCGCGCAAATGTCTTGTCTGCCGCGGCTTCATCCCAAATGTTTCTACGATATCGTTGTGCAAGTGGCGATCATTCGCCCGGGCCCAATCGTCGGAAAGATGGTGCACCCGTATTTAAACCGTCGTTTGGGCCGCGAGCCGGCCGACAGCCTTCATCCCCTGCTGGAATCCACCCTGGCTCGCACACTTGGTGTTCCCTTGTTTCAGGAACAGTTGCTGCGCATGGCAATGATTGCGGCGGGATTTTCCGGTGGAGAAGCGGAAGAGCTGCGTCGTGCATTCGGATTTAAACGATCTGAAGCGCGCATGAAAGAAGTGGAAATCAAACTTCGACGGGGTATGGACAATAAAGGAATCACGGGAGCTATTCAAGACCGCATCATTCAGGCCATCACTTCTTTTGCGCTATACGGGTTTCCCGAATCGCATGCGGCCAGCTTCGCATTGATTGCGTATGCCAGCGCTTATTTGAAATGCCACTATCTGGCGGCTTTTACCGCTGCAATGCTCAATAACCAGCCGATGGGTTTTTACCAGCCAGTCACCCTGATGAAGGACGCTCAAAGACATGGGCTGAAATTCAAGCCGATTGACGTGACAAGGTCGGATTTCCTGTGCACGATTGAAGATTCTCCGGATGGATTGGTTGTACGGATCGGCATGCGATATGTGCGAACCCTGCGCAAAGAGACGGCGCTGCAGATTATGGAGCAGCGTATGCAGCTTCCGTTTGCTTCGATCGAGGATCTGAAGCTACGTGTACCGCAAATTCAGAAGGATGAATTACGCGCGCTGGCGAGTGTCGGCGCTTTGAATTTTATAGCTGGCGCTACCGGGAAAATCCACCGCCGAACCGCCTTGTGGCAGGTCGAAAGCGCGAATCGGCCTTCAGGACCACTGTTTAAGCAACGGCCGAGCATTCCCGCTACGGATGTTCCTCCAGAACTCTTGTCGCCACTTGAACCGATGGGCAGCGACGAACGCCTTGCGGCGGACATTCACGGGACGGGACTGACGTTCGAGCATCATCCGATGGCACAGCATCGCGCGCTCTTAACTCGTGAAGGGTTTGTCACGGCGACCCGCCTCGCCTCACTGCCGGACAAATCGCTGGTGTCTGTCGCAGGCTCTGTCATCGTGCGCCAGCGCCCCGGTACAGCCAAGGGCTTTGTCTTCTTGAGTCTGGAAGATGAAACGGGCATTGCAAACATCATCATTACTCCGCCGTTATTTGAAAAAGAGCACGTCACCGTCGTGCATCAGCCATTTCTCATAATTCGCGGGACACTGCAGAACCAGGACGGTGTCGTTTCTGTCAAAGCCAATCAGATTGCACCACTCCCCTGTCTCCAGCACGAGATCGTCTCGCACGATTTCCACTAATGCTGCCCTTCTACAGTCGGAACGCCTCCCGGCTACATCCAAGGCCCGATTTCAAGGTCATCTGAAATTCGTATAGTCGTAACGATGCGCTCGACATCGGCAAAATTCACCGGAAGACCCAACCAGCCTCCTTGCTCGTGTCTGTTTCTCACACCTCACGCTGAAATTCTGTTTGTCGAAGGCATCAGCATCTGATGGCCCGCATCGAAACTCATTTCCCTGTCTCTCTCACTACCGAGGTCCCGTGATGAAAACCAAGAAGCCCTTTTCCCGCAAAATTGCCCCCGCCAAGCAAAAGGATGTAACGCAGAAACGCACTCCTACCGATGTGACCGCAAAAACCGGCGGGGGCGAGACACACCAAAGCCCGACGTCGCTCGACGCCGTCCTTCGACCACCAAGGTCTGCCATTCGAACGCCAGAACTCCCTCAAGGCGGGCAAACGCGGCCCCACGTTGCTTGAAGACTTCATTCTCCGGGAGAAGATCACCCATTTTGATCACGAGCGGATTCCTGAGCGCATTGTTCACGCACGTGGCGTAGGAGCGCATGGCTACTTTCAACCGTATAAATCCATGAAGCATGTTACAAAAGCGGCGTTTCTGGCCAATCCGAAAGTAAAGACCCCGGTCTTTGTGCGATTTTCGACCGTGGCGGGCGAGCGGGGTTCCGCTGACGTGCCACGCGATGTGCGGGGATTCGCGACGAAGTTTTATACCTCCGAAGGCAACTTCGATCTCGTTGGCAACAACATTCCGGTATTTTTCATTCAGGACGCGATAAAGTTTCCGGATCTGATCCACTCTGTCAAGCCGGAACCGGACCGAGCATTTCCTCAGGCCGCTTCGGCGCACGATACATTTTGGGATTTCATCTCGCTGATGCCCGAATCGCTGCACATGATCATGTGGGCGATGTCGGACCGAGCGATTCCCCGCTCGTTGCGCATGATGGAAGGTTTCGGTGTTCATACGTTCCGGCTGATCAATGAAGCCGGGGAGCAGAAGTTCGTGAAGTTCCATTGGAGACCGACGATCGGCAACAGCCGTGTGTCGCCGCACCTACCCAAAGCGGAACGCCATTTATCTCACGATCTGTCTTCCAGATTCGAAGATGATGTCGATGCGCCACAATCGAAGCCGGATCAGGCAGAGTAGGAATAGTCTTGCACTCTGCCAAAAACGTACAGCCTGTCCATAGGCAACTTCGTATAATGCTTCCTCTGCCGTAATAAATGCCAGATGATCTGAGGAGTAGATTTCGCCACGATTAGCCAACCGGCGTGCGCGAAGGCACGCTGTAAATTATCTTCTGTGGCCATGAAAATCAGATTCAGCATATCGCCCTCACGGCCTACGGCATTCAGCGCGCGAGGCGGCAAGAATGTGATCATGTCCGTTAACCCGGAACCATTTTGACGCGCTAACGGCAAATCTTCCGAGGCGACTAGAGCGTCAGCTTTCGTGTATGCGGTAATCTCGGTACCTTTCAGGATGACGCTGTCCCGGCCACGAGTGAGCAGAAACAGGGGTGCAACGGGAGCATAAATTGCCGCTGTGATGGCCATGACCATCGCCATGCGAATCGTGTGAGAACGTCCCTTGAACTCTTGCCGCGCACTTAATCCGACGTTGTTTCCGGTGCCGAGCTGGACGGAGTCGAGATTGATGACAATGTTTCCTCCCATGCCCAGCGGCCGCTTTCCTTTGACGCTGATGACTGAACCCTTAGCCGCTGCCCCGGCTTGAATAACCGCAGATTTATCGACTCTGACGTCATTCGCAACCACAAAATCAAGAAGGTCACCTTTGCGCGCATGCGCTGATGAGATCGTCTTTGTGAGTCGTAGCTTGATAGGCGTGCCGCGCCGGATGAGTTGTGCGCCAGATACATCCTGCCCCGCGAGCCCTTGCGGCAGGAGGAAAGGTATACACACAACAGCGAGGAGATGTACGGCGCGGCGCATCCAGTGATAACTTGCTCTCAGGGTGAAACCTCGATTCCGCGCCCATCAGCACCCGATTGCCAGCGGTCATGTGCTGTTTTCGGCCAGTTATAAAAGACCATAGATCATTGCTTGACGCTGTTCCGTTCCGCACACCATCCCAGCGTGGGTATTCGCAGGTCTGTTTGCGCGAGTTAGAGATGTGAAGACGACAGAGGTTGCATATTTGCGGGGATCGGCGAAGGCTCAGCACAATCCGACGGATGCATCCGATGAAACCGCAGCCTCAAGACTGAGGCACCGCCGTTGCAGATTGAGAAGTTTCGTTTAGACTCATTCAGGAACTCATGGGTCGATACAAAGCTGGGTCTGGGGCTGGCAAAATGAATTCGTTGCTGAGCAGGGTGTCGTGGTCATTCCGAAGCTGTTCAATCGCTGTTCGCATCGCTTTTCTATTTGCCTGCGTATCTCCCGATCTTGTGCGGGCGCAATCCACTGTGACGAATGATCCGAAGACGTCTGACTTCTTGCATCAGATGAGCAGTTCGTTCGAAGCCCTGGTGAATCGAGTTTCTCCATCGGTGGTGGAGGTCCTGGTGACGGGGTTTGGTTCGCCGAGCGATGAGGATGATCAAGGCTCGACGGCCTTGGGGCGCGAACGCAGCCTCGGTTCAGGCGTTGTCGTCGCGCCTGACGGTTACATCGTGACCAACTATCACGTGGTAAAGGGTGCGGACCGTGTGCGGGTGGTGCTGACACCGGCGGGAACACAGGAGTCCGGTCCCACCGCGCTCCTGAAGTCTCACGGAAAAATACTTCCCGCACGAGTCGTTGGCTTCAGCAAACTGATCGATCTGGCAGTGTTGAAAGTGGAGGCGACTGGACTCCCGACCTTGCCGATCGGCCGATATGACCAGATCAAGAAAGGGCAAATTGTACTGGCATTCGGCAGTCCTCAGGGCCTAGAAAATTCCGTGACTTTCGGGCTGATCAGTTCCGTACTTCGGCAGACGAGTGAGAATGACCCGATGGTTTACATTCAGACCGATGCGGCGATTAATCCTGGCAACAGCGGAGGACCATTGGTGGATGTCGACGGAAACATGGTGGGCATTGACACCTTCATCTACACAAAATCGGGTGGGAACGAAGGGATTGGCTTTGCAATTCCCAGTGGTATTGTGCGTTATGCCTACGAACAGATCCGTCAGTTCGGACGCGTGCGTCGGCGCACGATCGGCGCGGAACTGCAATCGGTGACGCCGGACATCGCGCAAGGTCTGGGACTATCTAGCGAAGTAGGAGTCATCGTTTCTGACGTGTATCCAGGAACTCCGGCAAGCGATGCAGGACTGAAAATTCAGGACGTCATCGTGGGTCTTGATGGCGTGCCGGTCGATAATTTGCCTCTATTTACACTTGGTATCTATCTTCTGAACAAAGGCAACTCCACAAGACTTCAAATTTTGCGGGGCGGGAAGAAAATGGACCTCGAAGTACCGATATTCGAATCGAAGAACGAGCCGGGCAAACTTTCCGAATTGGCCGATCCAAAGAGAGACCTGCTGCCCAGACTGGGAGTTGTCGGATTGACAATTACGCCCGAAGTAACTGCACTACTTGGGGAGCTGCGGATTCCGTCGGGAGTGGTGATCAGTTCGATTGTCGATGATCGCCTGGCCGTCGATTCCGGCCTCGGCGAAGGTGACGTCGTGCATTCTCTGAATGGAGTGAAAATTACAAACGTCGATGGGCTGCGCGCCGAATTCAATAAATTGAAGCCGGGAGATGCGGCGGCGCTCCAGGTGGAGCGAAACGGGAAATTGACGTACGTAACGTTCCAAATGGAATAGCGGGTCGTCGAGCCGACCGCGGAAGGCCATTAAGAACCCATGAGCGGTCAGTACGATTCCGCCGCTTAGAGAGCCCGACCGGGAAGAGGTCGCTTTGTTGCTTGATTCCCTGAGGCAGGAAACGCGCTACCGGGCATCTCTTGACCGTCTCGCTGTGTCTAATTATGCTGGAGCTTAATGATCAAGAACCAAAAGCCGACGTTCTTACCGACGCCCCGAGCGGCTCGTTTGCGCCAGGTTGGGTGTCTGCTGCTGGTCGGCTTTTTCCTCTATAACCCGTTCATTTCACTGATTCATTCCCCGAACGGACTCACGGTTCATCACCTTGCCCGAAATCGATCGACTGTTGGCGCAGGAGAATTACAGAATTTTTCACCTCAGTCAAAGGTGGCAGCAGTTGATGTTGTCGCACGAGTCTGTCGGTGATCTGGTGTTGGCCCCAGCGCAGATTGGATTCGCGCTGCCAAGCGACTTTACTCCTCTACGCCCTCTCGTCCAGGATTTTTCGTCGAACTTGTTCTTTCGACCGCCCCCCTCGCTATAGCGTCTTTCCTTCAGCTCTCCAGTAATTCCTAGATCGCTCTTCTTGCTGATCTGTACTACACCGGAGCGATCACCTTCTTCCGCGCAGATCTGCCTCGGCACGTCTGCGACATGTGGGACGGGGTAATGACATACAAAATCAGATTGACCGTCGCTGTTATCTTGTTGGCCGTTCTAGCGGCAGCGGGTTGGCGATACTTTGCGCATTCGCGCGCTGAAGCTGACGACGCGAACGAGGCGAGTAGCTCAATTCCGGTGGCAGCTGTGGTACGTGCTGAAGCTCATGCATTGGGCGTGCCATTATCGCTAGCCGGTGCCTTCAAACCGTTCCAGGACGTCGACGTCCATGCCAAAGTGTCAGGCTACATAAAGACCATTTTTGTGGATGTAGGCACGCACGTAAAGACCGGGCAAACGATTGGCATTCTCGAAGTTCCGGAGCTCGCTGCAGAACTCTCCGGCGCGAATGCCGCAGTCCGACGAGCCCAGCAGGAAATTCCGAAAGCTCAGGCTGACCTTGAACGCGCCAGGTCTTCGCACTCCGCCGTTCACTCCATGTACGAACGTCTGAGACAAGCGTCTGAACAAAAAGCTGGCCTGGTGGCCCAGCAGGAACTGGACAATGCCCAGGCAAAAGATCTCGAGGCCGAAGCTCAGATCGCGAGCGCTCAAGCAGCACTGGACTCAGCACAGCAAGCTCTGGAAGTATCGGAAGCGAATGAGAAGCAATACGCTGCCCTTTCCGACTACACCCGAATCACCGCACCGTACGATGGCGTCGTCACTTCGAGATACGCCGACACCGGGACGCTCGTGGCGGCCGGGACAAGTTCCAGCGCTCAAGCAGTGCCGGTCGTTCGCATTGCACAAATTTCTGTGCTGCGACTCGTGCTCCCTGTTCCTGAATCCATTGCCGGAACAATTCGACTTGGCGACGCGGTAAAAGTACATGTGCAAGCCTTGAATCAGGACTCTGTTGGAAAAGTTTCGCGCTTCGCGGATTCCTTGAATCCTGAAACCCGCACGATGGAAACAGAGATTGATTTCTAAAACCCGGATGGGAAGTTACTTCCGGGAATGTACGTGGAAGCGTCGATCACTCAAGCTGCCAACAAAGCAGTCTTAACCGTTCCGTTGGAGGCAGTGGCAAGAAACGGATCAGCTGGAACCGTACTCTATGTGAACTCACAGGATGTTCTTGAAGAAAGGACAATTCAACTCGGATTGGAAGGTAGCTCGCGAATCGAGGTTCTTTCCGGATTGAGGGCGGGGCACAGGGTCGTTATCGGAAGTCCGACGGAATTCCACGCTGGAATGACAATCCGACCCAAAGAGATAGATACCGCAGAGCCAGGACAGGCAGGAGCAAAGTAATGCCAAAATTCGCACTGGCCTATCCTTATTTCATTTTGATGCTGTGCCTGGTGATAGCCGTCGTCGGTGTTGCTACCGTTACCCGGATGCCGGTCGACCTGTTTCCGGAAATCAAGATTCCGGTCGTCGTTGTGGCGACATTCTATGCCGGCATGCCTCCGCAGTAGATCGAAGCTGACATTACTGATACCTTCGAACGTTTCTTTACCCTGGGAAGCAATATCGATCACATCGAATCCCGCTCTCTTACTGGAGTAAGCCTCATCAAAATTTATTTCAAACCCGGAACAGATTCCAACGCCGCGTTAAGTAACATCGCCAACCTGGCCATGGCCGACTTGCGGCGCCTACCACCAGGAACGTTGCCTCCCGTGGTTTTGAAATTTGACGCTTCGAGTCTGCCCGTTTGCCTGGTGACGCTAAAAGGCCAAGGACTGAACCAGACACAGCTCAAAGACCTGGCGCGGTTCCAAGTCAGAAACCAGATTGCGAACGTCCAGGGCGCCTCGGTACCTCAGCCTTTCGGTGGGACCTATCGACAAATTCAGGTTTACGTCGATCCGGTCAAATTGGAGGCGCATCAACTCAGCTTGATGGATGTGGTGCACGCGATAAATGATTCAAACTTGATCCTGCCTGCGGGCGACGTTCGCATCGGAAACCGCGATTACAACATCTACGCGAACAGCCAGGTTCCGTCACCAAATGATGTAAACAATATTCCGCTTAAAACAGTCGGCTTGGGATCCGTACTGGTCGCAGACGTGGGCAAAGCGGAAGATTCTGGCAAATGAATCCGCGATCGCAACCCAACAGCAAATCGTTCTTGCGGTGGACCAGGCCTTTTACAATACATTGGAAACCAAGGCACTGCAGCAAGTAGCGATAGAGACGGTTAACGCGCGACAGTTGTTGGTCGACCAGATTCAAGCCCTCACAAATGCCAAACTGCGTTCTGACCTTGATCTCAGTTTCAGCCAAGTAGACCTGAGCCGCGCGAAATT
The DNA here is from genome assembly GCA_963831545.1 of uncultured Acidobacteriota bacterium. GTDB lineage: Bacteria > Acidobacteriota > Terriglobia > Acidiferrales > UBA7541 > Acidiferrum. Next base: position 763,867 of record CAWHQX010000007.1, on the reverse strand, counting down.
GCTGTTGCTCGAGTCAAACACCAACTATGAGGCTTCGCTCTCGGTTCTTTCGGCAATTCTGGGCTACCCGAACCGGGAGGATTTCATTCTGATCGAAACACCGACTCCGGTGGTTCCACCGGCTTTGGACGCGAGCGCACTGATTCAACGGGCTCTGCAGCTTAGGCCAGAAGTGAGGGAGATGCAGGATCAGGTCTCCGCGGCGACAAAATTCAGCAGGGCCGAACATGATTTGTTTTGGCCGACAGTCACAGCGACGGGAGTCGTTGGCTTGGCTCCTGTGCGCGATCCCCACATCTCTAGCTGGTATGGCGCCGCCGGTGTAAATATCAACATTCCAGTCTTCAACGGGTTCTTATTCAGTGCCCGCGTCAAGAGCGCTGACATCGAAACAGTTGCCCAACAAAAGCGCTTGCAGGACCTTGAGGATACGATAGCCCGCGATGTCCGCAATGGATGGCTGGACACCGAGCAGGCGTTTGAGCGCTTAAAGGTTACGAAGCAACTTCGTGAGCAGGCGAGCCTGGCTCTAGATCTCGCGCAGTCTCGTTACAGGCTTGGCCTGGGTTCAATCGTAGAGTACAGCCAGGCTACCTCACAGAAAACCCAGGCCGATCTCGAAGACACCGATGCGCACTACCAGTATCAGATTTCACAGATCAATCTGGCTTATCAAATGGGAATGACACGCTAAACGACCGTTCCGCCCGTCGCGAAAGCTCGCCTCAGTCGTACTACCCACGGACTGCCGCCACCTCGCCAGGGCTTTGTGTTACGAGCTGGAGTGCTTGCGGGGATAAGGGCAACTCGTGAAGAATTCTCTCTGTCGCTGCAACGCGCACTTCTTCGTGGAACAAATTCTGAAAGACGCAGTTCGACAGCAGGTTGCAGATCGAGAGCAGGATCATGCCTTGATGATGGGCCATCCAGGTGTGAACAATTTCAAATTCCCTTTTGTTCACGCCTGCGGCCTTCAAATACTCTGCGGACTCGTAAAACCCGTAACGTCCATTCCAGCCGAGAGAATCCATCCTTCGCAGATTCGACAGAGCATCTTGCGGATTCGTGCCGAGGGCCAGAGCGGATGCATACGGTGTGATCACCAATTTATCGGGAAGGTCCGCTTTAAGGGCCAGCTGGGGCACACCGAATGCCTGATATTCAAAATGCCCGGAATCATTCTTCGCACTCGAGGCACCTTCCGATATTCCCCACGGTATCCTGTATTTTCGGACGAATGCTTTTTGACAGCTGACAGCCGCGCGAAGACTCTTTTCGAGCATCGTGGAAGGAAAGTATTTCATCCACAGGCTGGGCATCAAGTATTCAAACATCGTTCCTGTCCAGGAGATCAACACATAGCGGTTTGCATAATGAGTGTGCATACGCCCCATATGAAACCACGCTTCTTGCGGTATGTCGTTCTTGGCGATCGCGACAAAGACAGCACTGCGCGCCTCGGAAGCAAGCAGGTCGTAAAAGCTTCCCTGCAACTTGTTATTTTCTACGTCATACCCAACAGAGAGAGCTTTCCTTCCCGCGTCATAGAACAGGCCAAAGTGCATCTCGTCGACCAGTGCGTCGGCATCGGCAGCGATTCGTTTGAGTTGGGAATCCAGTTCTTCCGCCTTTCGGAAGCACCGATGGAACTCATCCTTGGCGGCCGAGTTCGCGTTAAGCTCTTCCGTCGTGAACATCTTGCTGATCTGCTCGCGATAATTAGCAAGGGTCAGTGAACCCCAAAACTTGAATTCGCCCAGACCAGACTTGGCCAGGGAATCCGCGCCCGACAACAACCACGGTGCGAAAGACTCCGCAAGGTAGGTGAGGTCCCGAAGCTTGGTCGCAGCTTCGTTGCGCCACCAAAGCGCGTCTTCTGAACGCGCCTCTCCTTGTCGCGCTAACATTTCATCAACCATTTCGATCAACCGGGTCGAAACGCAAATCCAGCCGTGAACGTTGTTTTCGCTCTTGCAGGCTTCGATGCGGGCATTCTCCAAACGTGAAATATGTTCCAGCGTCTTTTCTCGGCGTTTCAACGCTTCGATGGCAAGTTCCAGGTGATCGAGGATTGCTTCAAAGAGAAGCGGAGTGAAAAGGACCTGATCCGGAACCGCGAGACATCCCTGCTTCAAGCTCCAAAGGCAGCAGGCCAAATTTCCGTTGTCGACACTGGAGATAAAGCGCGGCGCGAGGGGCTTAAGTGTTTTCGTGTCGTACCAATTTACGAGTTGCCCGTGATAGCGCTCCAATCTTTTGGTCGTCTCCATGGAACGGGAGACCGTATCGGCAAAACTCGGGAGTGTCAGAATACCCAGGTGATACGCGGCGTATTGCACGTTGAATAGCATTCCGAGGTTCGTGGTAGAAATGCGCGCGGCCGGCGATTCCTCTTCCCCTTGAATATTGTCCGGAATCAGCCAGTTGTGTTCTTCATTTGAGAATTCGCGGAAGAATCGCCACGTCTTGAGCGCCACCCTCCGCGCGTACGCTTCATCCTTATCCTTCAGCGCACTCCTGGCCGGACGCACTGGACGATCAAGCCACTTGGCAGCCGCCTTTGAAAAAAACCAAAGAACCAAAATCGGGGCTGCAACCGGTAAGGCGCCTGGTCGAAAATAAAACAGTGCTGCGGCGATGACGACGGCGACAAGGGGAGTAAGCTGCAGGTAAATGTCGACTGGAGTCCGGCGTCTCTTTTCGACTTCGGATTGTGCCGCGGTTTCCCATTCCAGCAACTTACGGCGGCTGATGGTCAGGCGAAACACAGTTCGAATAATCGCGTCGAGCGTAACCAACGATTGGTGCGGCAAAAAAGCCAAGAACATCAGCACGTTGATCTGCGAGGTAACGAATCCATCGATTACCTGGCGGACGCCCGCAAACTTTTGATTGGAGTTCCACAATCGGAGCAACGCCAGCATCCCTTGCACATAACTCGGGATGAGGAGTAGCGCCAGAGCGGCGATCGTCCACCGGGCAGGCGATCCCGGAAGCACAAACCAGCAGGCCAGAAACAAGATAAACGTGGCAGCTTCAATCACACTGCGCCGGAGGTTATCCAGAATCTTCCAGCGAGAGAGGAAACTGAGTGGGTTTTTAACTTTGGCATTGGTGGCGTCCGGAACCTTCGGGAACAACCAGCGAAGAATCTGCCAGTCCCCCCGGACCCAACGATGCTTCCGTCGGCTGTGCGCGCTGAAGTGCGAAGGGTAATCATCGATGATCTCAACTTCGGTGATGAGGCCTGTGCGCGAATAGGCCCCTTCAATCAAGTCATGGCTCAAGATCGCATTAGATGGGAACCGACTGCCCAGGACCTGACGAAAAACATCGACTTCGTAGATTCCCTTGCCCGTGAAAATACCCTCGGCAAATAAATCCTGGTAAACATCGGAAACAGCGTTGGTGTAAATGTCCAGGCCAGTCTGGCCAGAATAAATGAACGCCAGCCGCGAACGATGGACGGAATTCACGCTGATTCCCACCCGGGGCTGCAGTACCCCATATCCATCCCGAACGGTATTCGTCGCTGGATCAATGAGCGCCTGGTTGAGTGGGTGCGCCATGGCGGCGATGAGCCTTCGGGCCGAATCGCGTGGCAATTGCGTGTCGGAATCGAGGGTGATGACATAACGGGTGTCGCGCAGTAGCGAGGGATCCCCGGCTTTTACCGGGAAGCGATCTTCCCCACCACGCAAGAATTCGTTAAAGTCCAGCAGCTTCCCTCGTTTGCGCTCCCAGCCCATCCAGGTCTGATCGGTTTCATTAAACGTGCGGTAGCGATGCAAGTGAAAGAAGCGGCAAGGACCATTCTTTGAGTATTTCTTATTTAATTCCTGAATGAGGGACGCGCAATAATTGACCAATTGATCCTTTTCATCAAATGGCTTTTCGGAATCGGGTGGATCAGTCAGTAGAGCAAAATAAAGATTTGCATCGACATTTCCCAGATAACGAATTTCCAGTGTACGCACCAAATCCTTCACTTGTTCTTTCGACAAGAGAAGCGTTGGCACGGCCACAACGGTTTTACAATCGCCCGGAATGCCTTCAGAAAAATCCAGGCGTGGAAGCACCCGCGGTTCCAGCAGGAACAAGATAAACGGATTGATGACTTCGATCGCGGCCTCGCTTACCGGCAGAAGGAATAAGAGGGTTGCGGCGATGAATGGAACACCTACGGGGATTCCGCTCAGGATGAACATCATGATTGCAAATAAGCAGAATTCCACGCCCAGGAAATAAAACAGTTCGGGAGCTTCTTTGAGGACAGCCCGGACAAAGGCCATCCCTTGCGGACGGTAATCAATTTCCCTTTCCAGCAGCATGCGTCCCTTGTCGACGAGATAGTAACCGACGTGGCTGTGTCGGAGTGACTGGCGTGATCCCTTCGGGAATTTCCCCAAGGCCGACGTGCCCATGCGAACGGCCAGCTCCGCAACTTCTTCCTCCGATCTTTCCGAGAATTGCGAAAGCTGTTGGACGGCTTCGCGGTAGTAGTTGCAGCTACGGAAATCCATCCCCTGATAGGCGCCCCCCGGATCTTTGCGAAGTATTGCATCGGTCCGGCTCAGCACCTGAAAGGTCGTTTTCCACGACGCTTTTCGAACGCGGTCCAAGACCTTCAGAATCCGATCGACCTTCTGTTCTGCCCCGTCCGTCAAGCTCTCCCGCGACTGCTGAACGATTTCGCCGAGCTGACACAAGAGTTCCAGCTGCAGCATCGGGCTCAACAACCAGATTTCGCTGATTTGAAATGCACCGGATTCTTCGGCGACCCTCACGTAGGAGCGGAACGTGACTTCCTCAAAGTCAAGATCCGTAGCAGCGAGATATGATCTTGCTACGACATAACACCGCGCCAGTGTTTGCTCTCCCGTCCCAGACGCCACCTGCGGCAACGGGGCTTTACCTCGAAGCGAATCCTGCACATCCAACGCGGCTGACTGCAGGAGCAGCCGGCTGGTCAATAATGTCCGATGGATCGAGAGTGGGAGACCTTTCCTACCCTCCCCCTTGGCAGAGTCCTTGCGGATGCTCGACAGCAGATCGACGGTCTTTCTTAATTCGGCTTTGAGAAGTCTATTGTCGGCGGACTTTCCCTTCAAAACCCATGCTCTTGAATGGCTGCGCGCATGTTCGAGCAAACCTGGATGCGACTCTTCGCGAGGCTGTTCACCGGCCTCTGGGTGTAGCTGGATTCTTTCTTCGAGGGGAAGCGCTTCGCCCGAATTTTTTGTGATCCTTGGCGACGTGGCCATTTCGTTATCCATCTACCGGTAACTCGCTGCCTGCATTTCGAACATTTCCGCATATCGGCCGCCGCGAGCCAGAAGCTGATCGTGGTGACCTTCTTCGGAGATTTTACCCTTTTCGAGGACGATGATTCGATCGGCCATCTTAACCGTGGAAAAGCGATGTGAGATCAGAAGCGACAGCTTGCTCTCTGTCAGATCGGCAAATCTCTGGAAAACCTCATGTTCCGAACGTGCGTCGAGTGAAGCAGTTGGCTCGTCGAGGATCAGTATCTGTGCGTTGCGCAGATAAGCCCGGGCCAGTGCCACTTTCTGCCATTCGCCGCCAGAGAGGTCAACTCCTCTGTCGAACCGCCGTCCGAGCATCTGGTCATAGCCCCCTTCGAGCTTTTGTATGACCGTGTCCGCGAGGCTCTTCCTTGCGGCAGACTCAATTCCCGGGAAATTGCCGCTTTCATTGATTCGTCCGATCGCGATATTTTCGCGTGCAGTCATGTCATAGCGCATGAAATCCTGAAAGATCACGGCAATCTGGCTTGCGTAATCCTCGAGATCATAGTCGCGAAGGTCCACTCCGTCGAGAAAAATACCTCCTTCGGTCGGATCGTATAACCGCGTAACAAGTTTGACGATTGTCGTTTTGCCTTCGCCATTCTCCCCGATCAGGGCGATACGCTCTCCCTGCCGCAGGTTCAGATTCAGGTTCTGCAATACCCATCGCGAAGTCCCAGGATAGGCAAACGACACATCGCGGAATTCAATTCCCTGCTGAATCGGCCGCGGGCACCGAATCGCGTTCGGCTTGGATCGAACTTTCGGAACGAGCGCCAGGAAGCTCAGCAGATCACTGAGGAACAAAGATTGGTCCGCGATGCTCGAAAATGTGGAAAAGATCGACTGGAGATTGGTACTTGCCCCGGCGATCGCGCCAGCCAGAAATGTTAGCGTTCCGACGCTCAACTTTCCTTCGAGCGTCTGATAGATCACGTACGCGTAGGCACCGTAGTACCCGACCGTACTGAGCAAGGTTAGAAATGTGCTGGCGAAGAATCTTCGCTTTGCCAAAGCCACGTTTTCAGTGTAGATGTCGTCCGATAATTTGGCGAACTGATCGGTCAGGTGACTGTTCAGCCCGAACACTTTCAGTTCCTTCGCGCTTTCTTTGCTGACACCGAGATAACGCAGGTAGTCCAACTGGCGTTTGACGGGAGTTTGCTGAAAGGCCACCTGATAGCCGAGGAACGCGAAGTGACTCTCTCCGATAAACGCAGGAACGACACACACAACCAAAACCACGAGCAACCAGGGAGAAAAGACAACGATACTCGAAGCTAAAGCGACAGTCGTGATCGCTTGCTGAACCAGCCGCCCCATCTGCTGGATCATTCCTAATCTGTCCGTAGCCTGGACACGCGCACGTTCCAATTTATCCTGAAACGACGGTTCTTCGTACGTCGACAAGTCCAGTGAAGACGCGTGCCGCATGATACGTACGCTGATGTACTTCACGTATTTATCGGCGAATAATACATCGGTGAAATCGACAGTACGATTCAGGAAGGTGCTGAGGCTGGCCAAGGCGAATTCCGCAGCAACCCACCACCAGAAATGGGGCCGAAGAACTCCATGCGAAATGTACTTGACGACCGAATCGATGATAACTTTCGCGATGCCCAACAAACCGACCGGAGAGAGCGCGGTGAGAATGCGCAACCCTAGACCCCAGCTGACCACAACCGGACTTGCTTCCCAGACGATCTTCAGTACCGCGGGGATATTTCCGAGCGCTTGAAGACGTTTCGCCCAGGCAGCTTGAAAGTTTTCCTGAGAGCGCTGGGACGATTTTGGCATTCTTTGGTTACGCGATGTGGACCTGGAAGGAAGTGCAGCAGCCCTCCTTCATCCGTCTGCCTCGAGTTTAGCCTGAATTGTAGAATACACGGGGAGGACTTTGCAGCAATACGGTTCCGACCCTAGGCTCGGAGTTTGGTGGCAACGCCAAAAAGGGCGGCAACTGCAAACACGGCAACTGAGCCGACGCTGAATGCTTCTGCGAGGATTGACATGGCATGCGTGGTCGCGATGCCAACCAACAGCATTGAAAAAGCGGCAACGATCACGATACTTCTTAGATTGCGCATGGCGCCTTCCCTTCGCTATCTTCTATTATCGTTTTAAGCAACTTTCCCACCAACCGGGCTTATTGAATGCTAAGGACTTATTTCGCCGATCGCGTATCGCTTCGACACTTCTTCATCACCACATGTACTTTTTACACTGTCGCCGAGCCCCTGGCGCGAAGTCTGGCGGCGCAAAACACTTTGCTCTTTCTATTTTTATGTGAACAATACAAGTCGTAAATTCGAGGGAGGTCCACAGGATGGTTTCGCCGTGGTTCGGGGAATTCATGGGAACGCTCGTGCTGATTTTGCTGGGCGACGGGGTTGTGGCGGGGGTACTTCTGAAAAAATCAAAGGCGGAAAACGCGGGGTGGATGGCCATTACGACCGGTTGGGCGCTTGCCGTTTTCTGTGGCGTGTTCACCGCAATAGCCTGCGGCAGCCCGGAGGCTCATCTCAATCCCGCCGTTACCGTAGGAATGGCTTTTAAATCAGGTGATTTTTCTCATGTCCTTCCCTTCTTGTCAGCCCAGCTGCTTGGCGCTTTTGTGGGCGCCGTGTTCGTATATGTCCACTACCTCCCGCACTGGCAGGAGACCACGGACCCTGGTTTCAAGCTGGGAGTATTTTCTACCTCTCCCGCTGTGCGCAATCTTCCTCTCAATCTTGTCTCTGAAATCATCGCTACATTTATATTGGTCTTCGTGGTGGGTGCCATTTTTTCGAAAAGCGTTTCGCCTGTCGGCTTGGCGCCTGGTCTCGGACCTTTTCTGGTTGGCTGTCTTGTGTGGGGAATCGGCTTGTCTCTCGGTGGGACCACCGGCTACGCAATCAATCCGGCCCGCGACTTGGGCCCACGCATGGCTCACGCCTTACTTCCCATTCCCGGCAAAGGAAGCTCGGACTGGGGTTATGCGTTCGTGCCAATCGTGGGCCCACTCGTTGGCGGCGCGATTGCCGGTTGGCTGGCGAGAGTTTTTGCCTTCTGAAGTCTCTTAACGTGTCGCACTTCGATTCCCACGCATTTACTCCCGCCTCCTTTAGCCATACGATATGGGTAAGCTGCAGTCATTTCTGAGGCAGGTCGACCGTGAGTGGAAAAGTCAGATGGGGAATTTTAAGCACCGCGGGAATCGCAACTCGCCGCGTTCTTCCGGCGATGCAACAGTGTGAACACGTAGAGCTTGCTGCAATCGCTTCGCGGTCAGAAGACAAGGCGAAGTCCGTCGCCAAACAATTTGCAATTCCTAAAACCTACTCGTCCTACGACGAACTTCTCGCAGACCCGACAATCGAAGCAATCTATAACCCCTTGCCGAACCATTTGCACGCAGAGTGGACGATACGGGCTGCCAGCCGCGGGAAGCATGTCCTTTGTGAAAAACCGATCGCGCGAAATGTGGCAGAAGCCCGTCGAATCCGCGACGCGCGGGATGAGCACAATGTGAAGATTGGCGAAGCGTTCATGATCGTCACGCATCCTCAGTGGCTTCGTGCACGCGATCTGGTCAACTCAGGCAGAATCGGGAAGCTGCGTTCCGCGTCGGGATACTTCAGCTACTTTAACGTGGATCCTGCTAACGTGCGCAATGTCGCAGAATACGCTGGCGGAGCACTGATGGACATCGGATGCTACCCCATTCGAACCTCCCGCTTCGTCTTTGGAGAGGAACCAGTCCGGGTCATCAGCTGCCTCGAGCGCGATCCCAGCTTCAAGACGGATCGCTTGACCTCCGTCATCCTGGAGTTTCCGCGAGGGCAAAGCGTTTTTACGGTCAGTACCCAGGTGGTTTATTACCAGAGAATGCAGTTCTTTGGCACCGAAGGCCGTATTGAAGTTGAAATCCCGTTCAACGCACCGACCGATAAGCCGGCGCGGATTTTAATCGATAACGGCAAGGACTTGTATGCAGGCCAGAGTCAGATTGTAGAAACCGTTCCGGTCTGCAACCAGTTCACGCTGCAGGCCGACCTTTTTTCAAAAGCCATCCAAACCAATTCGGACTTACCGACCACGCTTGAAGACTCCATCCATAATATGGCTACAATCGATGCCGTTTTTCGTTCCGCCAAGACGGGAACATGGGAGATCCCGGAACAACTCTGAACTTCGCGGCGATGCACAGACATTTCTCCGGAAAGCAAAGGGGACGCAAATAAATCTTGCGTGCCTTTTTTACCGGTTATCCTGGCCCAGTCAGTCTAGTCGTAGTATTCCTGGCCAAGATGGGTGATCAGATCCTCGCCAACCATCCAGCGAAGCGTATTCTTCAACTTCATCAACTGAATGAACAAATCGTGCTCTGGATAAAGTTCCTTCGCGGTCATCGGTGACTTGAAATAGAAACTGAGCCACTCCTGAATTCCTCGCATCCCAGCGCGCTGAGCCAGATCAAGGAAGAGCACCAGGTCAAGCACGATAGGGGCAGCCAGGATCGAATCGCGGCAGAGGAAATCCACCTTGATCTGCATTGGGTAGCCCAGCCAGCCGAAAATGTCGATATTGTCCCATCCCTCTTTGTTGTCGCCGCGAGGCGGGTAGTAGTTGATGCGTACTTTGTGGTGAATTGTCTTATACAATTCCGGATACAAGTGCGGCTGCAATATGAACTCAAGCGCGCCCAGTTTCGATTCTTCCTTGGTCTTGAACGAGCCCGGGTCTTCGAGTACTTCACCGTCGCGATTCCCCAGAATGTTGGTGGAAAACCAACCGTTCAGACCCAACATACGGGCTTTGAACGCGGGTGCCAGGACGGTCTTGATCAACGTTTGCCCCGTTTTGAAATCTTTGCCGGCAATCGCCACATTATTTTGTTGTGCCAACAGTTCAATTGCCGGCACATCTACGGTCAAGTTCGGTGCGCCGTTTCCGAAAGGAATGCCACTGGTCACAGCCGCCCACGCATACAGCATGGACGGCGCAATAGCTGGATGATTCTTCTTCATCGCCGCTTCAAACTTCTCAACCGTCGTGTGTACATCATGCTGCTTCATGAATACTTCGGTCGAACCGCACCAGAGCATCACCAGCCGCGAACATTTGTTTTTCCTTTTGAAATTGGCGATGTCTTTCTTGATTTGCAGTGCAATGTCGTACTTTGTCCGGCCTTTCTTGACGTTCTTGCCATCGAGCATCTTCACGTATTCGCGATCAAATGCCGCAGGCATTGGCTTGATCTTCGAAAGGAATCCCTTCACAGCCGCCAGATGATGGGGGTCCAGGACGCCGGCTTTGGCCGCGGCGTCGTAGGAGCTCTCTGGAAAAATATCCCATCCGCCAAAAACCAAATCCTCCAGACGCGCGAGAGGCACCAGATCCTTAATTTTTGGCGAACGCCCTTCGGTCCGCTTTCCCAGCCGGATGGTGGCCATCTGGGTCAGTGAGCCCACCGGTTGAGCTTTTTTCTTGCGCACCAGCTCGACCCCGGCCATGAACGTCGTCGCTACGGCGCCCATTCCAGGCAGCAAAACCCCTAACTTCCCTTTTGGCGCAGCAATATTCTTTGGCTTATCCATTGAATTCCTCAGCTTTTCGTAGGTAATCAACACGGGTCACAGCAGTTCGGAGCGGAAGCTGTGGCCCAAACATACAATCTTGGGGGATGAGGGGAGGATATGCAAACGAAAAACGCGATAAATCTTGCTGTGGCTCTGTTTTGGAATCGCGAGAATTTATTTCTGAGATTGCCAGGACCCGGCCAAATCGATATCTACATTGACGATCGGTTGCACTTTAAGTAGGAAATTGCTGGGATTTCTCAAACCCCACTGAATGTAGGGCACCTCGAATTTACCGCTTGCTTTCCAATCACCCACAAACATCTCGGCATGAACCGGCACAACTATTTCATGCGGAGTGCCGTGAAGTATAAAAGTTCCATGGACCTTGAGGTCGGAGCCCCCGGAAATGGAGAATTTTCCTTCGACCTGGCTCGGACGAAAAATCACATCGGGATAGGTGCCAACCTCCAAGACGTCGTTGTGCATTTTCTCGTCACGTGAACTGTTACCGCTCTCCCCGCTTGTTGCCAACACGACGATCTCGCCACTCGCCTTTCCGCTATCGGGATCGACGCGAATCGATCCGCTTTTCAGATTAAATGTCCCGTGGACGGTGTGTAACGTACTGTCCACTGTCCAATGGACCTGGCTCCGCGACGCTTCAACGGAAAGCGAGATTTCCTTCGCAGCGCTTTGTGCACCGGTTTGGGGCCGTGGAGGTGTTTCTGTGGCTGAGAGCAGCAGCGCTATCCCCAAAATTCCTGCTGCACTTGCGCCAGCCGACTTCCAACCTGAGATGCGCATGGATCAACCTTTCTTCCGTTAAGCCGATAGAAATTCCCAGCTCATCCGTGCCCCGGTGGCCAAAATCTCGGGAGCCGTCGCATATCCCCCGTGAATCGCCATGAACTGTCTAAAAATGTCAGGGTTTGCAGCGAGTGAGGTGATTGCGCGATGGCGAAGCAACGCGTGGCGGCCCAGCATCACCAGCAATCTGCCCATCCAGGCTGGACGTCTCGCCAGTTCTCGATGCTTCCGCTGATACTCTGCCAGATCTCCGTGTTTCATGCCTTCGGCCAGCACAAGAGCCTGCGAGAATGCCAAACGTAATCCTTCGCCAGTAATCGCGTCTACGCTCCCGGACGCATCGCCGACGAGCGCAATGTTTCCGTTGCAGACCTTTTGTAGCGAATGCATCGAGCTGATCGCACCTCGTTCTTTGCTCGCCAAATCGGCATTGCCGAGCTTTTTCTTTAATTCCGGCCAGTTTTCCATCGCTTCCGAGAAAGTGGCGTCCCGCGCCCTCTCGGCCATGATTACCATACATACTTCGTGGCGGGAAACTGGCGTCACGTATCCCTGAGCGCGCTCTCCCCAATAGATTTCCATATAGTCTGTCCACGGAGTCACTTTGTAGTGTCGACGAGTGGCAAATCGCTGGCGGTGGATGACCGTCTTTTCCAAACCGCCCCATTTGCGTACGCGCGACCCGCTGCCGTCCGCTCCCACGATCCATTGCGCATTCAGGATTCCAAGTTTCAGTCTTATGCGGGTCCCTTCCACTCCGAGAACGGGCGTCTTCCACATCAATTGCGCGCCACACTCTTGGGCCTTCGCTACCAGAAGTTCATGCAGAACTGTACGCCGGATTCCGAGGCCCTGACCACGTGGATAATCCGCACACACCTGACCATCGCGCTGAAGAAATCGAATTCCACGGAACCGGAACCCTTCCGATTCCGGAATGTGGATGTTGAGCCGTTCCAGAGCAAGCTGCGTCTCCGGGATTAGGCCCTCGCCACAGGGTTTGTCGATCGGATGATCCGCGCCGTCCGCCACAATTACCGAGAAGCCTCGCCTCCGCGCCGCGATGCCTGCAACCAAACCAGCAGGACCTCCGCCGACTACAAACACATCTGCATCTTGATTCATTCCCGCCGCGGCCTCGTTTCTTAGATGCGCCTTCAGCTGAAGATAGTCTAGATATTCACTGCGCGCCGCGCCAATCCCAACGCTTCTGTCCAGAACGAAGCCGAGGAATCAGCGATTCCCACAATGTCGCGAATCGCCGTCACGAATTGCGCCAACTGTTCTTCAGTCACCACTAAAGGCGGAGCGGCCTTTAAAACCATGAAGTTGTTCCCACAAATCTGCGTCAAAATATTTTTCTCGCGGAACATTTTCATCACCAGGATTTGACCGAACATCGCGGCGTGTACTTTGCCAAATGCCTCGTACATGGCTCGCAAGACCACCTTCTTCGGAGCAGTGAATTCAATGCCGGTCAGCAAACCCATCCCTCGAACTTCACGCACAATTTCAAACGGCTTTAGAGCATCCCGTAGTTTCTCCCGGAAGCGATCTCCAAGTTCGAGAGCGCGTGCTCCGAGATTTTCCTTCTGAAGGACATCGAGCGTGGCCAACCCAGCACGCATCGACAAACTGTTTTCGCTGAAAGTGGACGTGTGTACGATCGCCCGGCGCAGGGATGAATAGACCGACTCGTACACCCGATCGGTCATGAGCACCGCGCTTACAGGGATCAAACCCCCACTTAAGGCTTTCGCCAGAATCACCATTTCAGGCTGGACGTCAAACTGGTGGGCGGCCAGAAACGTGCCTGTGCGGTACATCCCCGTCTGGACTTCATCAAGAACGAACAAGCTGCCATTTTTTCTGCACAGTCGCTGCGCGCCCTGCAGGTAGGCGGGCGAAGGAACCTGAATGCCCGCTTCGGCTTGAACTGGCTCGACAATGAAAGCGGCAAACCGCTTTGTGGCCAGCGACTTCTCCAGAATCTGTATGTCTCCGAAGGGCACGTTCGCGGTGTCTTGCAGCAGCGGACCAAATCCCTCCCTCCAAAACTGATCATCCATCAGCGAGAGAGCGCCAGCAGTCAGGCCATGAAAGCTATGCCTGGCATAGAGAATTCCCGGGCGCGAAGTGGTAGCCCGTGCAAACTTGATGGCCGCCTCCACTCCTTCGCTTCCACTGCTTCCAAAATACACTTTCTCAAGCCCGCCGCCGGCCAGTTTGCAGAGCCGTTTCGCCAATTCCCCCGCGATTTCCGGCACATGGCTCTGCAACATGCCGGGGCCGCGCTTGGCGATCTCTTCCGTGACGGCCTGAATAATATCCGGATGATTGTGGCCTGCGTTATGCACACAATAACCGGAAAGATAATCGAGAATACGTCGGCCATCATTCGTGAACAATTCACAACCAAGGCAGCGGTCGTATTCCACATTCATGTCGAGCAGGTTGAGCAAGGCAACCCATTCTGGGTTGACATAGCGCGCGTAATTGGAAGTGGTCGAAGAGGCTGAAACGATTGTCGCCGTCTTGGTGGCCATGTTGTCTTTGGTAGATGCCCCTTTCTCTGTTGAGGATGCTTACGCTTTTCGGCCCGACCTCGCAAGATCTGGGACGTGATCGCGGTGCGTGATCGATCAATCCGTTTGCCTACATAATAAAACCTTATGCTAAGTACCACTTCTATTAATTTGACTGATTGGGCCAACTGCCCTCACTCTAGTATTCAAGGGCGATACTGTTTTATTCCTCGCCTATGTCCTGTAGTTCTCGGAACTTGCCCCGACCTGGCAAACGGGGTGGCGACGAGCGGGTGATGGCGGGCCGACAAAGCAATCTTACCGGGTTTCGGGCCATCACTCAATGAAGTGATGGCCTTCTTTTTTATTGCGGCTGGATTCTGGTGGAGGATCGAGCGTGGCAGAAAAATCATTGAAACAGCGCAGCAGAGCTCTCACCGATGGAGCCAATCGGGCCGGCGCCCGCGCGATGCTGCGAGCCGCGGGACTGAAGGACGAGGATTTTTCCAAACCGTTGATCGGCATCGCAAACACCTGGATTGAGATTGGTCCGTGCAACTATCACCTTCGCGAACTCGCCGTGCATGTCCGCAACGGAATCAAAGCTGCCGGTGGGACTCCTCTCGAGTTCAACACGGTCTCGATTTCCGATGGGATCACGATGGGCACAGAAGGCATGCGCGCTTCGCTCATCAGTCGGGAAGTGATCGCCGACTCGATTGAGCTAGTCACGCGCGGCAACATGTTCGATGGATTAGTCATACTCGTCGGCTGCGACAAGACGATTCCGGGTGGAGCGATGGCACTCGCCCGACTGAACATTCCCGGGCTCCTGCTCTACGGGGGATCGATTGCCGCGGGTCATTACCAAGGCAAGTCCGTGACGATTCAAGATGTGTACGAGGCGATCGGCGCTCACGCTAGCGGAAAAATCACAGACAAACAGCTGAAGGAACTGGAGTGTTCCGCTTGTCCGGGAGCGGGAGCCTGCGGCGGCCAATTCACCGCCAACACAATGGCACTCGTCTGCGAATTTCTGGGCCTTGCTCCCATGGGCATCTCGAGCGTTCCCGCAACCGATCGAGGAAAGGCACATGCAGGAGAGCTTGCCGGCAAGCTGGCGCTCGACCTTTTGCGTAAAGATCTGAAACCGCTGCAGATTCTCACGAAATCTGCGATTGATAATGCGATCGCCGGTGTCGCCGCTACCGGAGGTTCTACGAACGCCGTCCTGCATCTGCTCGCGATCGCCCGGGAAGCTGGCGTCCCACTTTCGATTGACGATTTCGATCCGATCACTTCGCGCACACCCATTCTTGCCGATCTGAAGCCCGCAGGAAAATATGTAGCCACCGAGCTCTACGAAGCCGGAGGCACTGCTCTCGTCGCGAAACGCATGATCGAGGCCGGCTTGCTGAAGGGCGACTGTATCACCGTTACCGGCCGCACGATTGCCGAGGAAGCAGCGGACGCCAAGGAGTTGAAAGGTCAACAAGTCGTCCGGAGCAAGGACAATCCTGTCAAAGCCACCGGCGGTTTGCTCATCCTCAAGGGCAATCTTGCGCCCGAAGGCTGCGTCATGAAAGTAGTCGGTCATAACACGCAGAATTTCCGCGGACCTGCGCGCGTTTATAACGATGAAGAAGCAGCGTTTGCTGCGGTAGAGAAAAAGGAAATCAAGGCGGGCGATGTCGTGGTCATTCGGTATGAAGGACCGAAGGGTGGACCCGGCATGCGCGAGATGCTCCAGGTCACGGCCGCTCTCGTAGGGGCAGGACTAGGGGAATCGGTCGCCCTTCTCACTGATGGCCGGTTCTCCGGTGCGACTCGCGGATTCATGGCAGGTCACGTGGCACCGGAAGCGTTCGTTGGCGGCCCGATTGCCGCCGTTCGCAACGGGGACACGATCATCTTCGATTTGCCCAAACGAACACTCAAGGTCGAAATCACTTCGGCCGAGATGAAAAAGCGGCTCGCTAGCTGGAAACCGCCGAAGCCCCGTTTCACTCAAGGTGTGATGGCAAAGTACGCCTATTTGGTCTCTTCCGCTTCGCTCGGTGCAATTACGTCCGTGCCCAAGACCGTTTCGCCCGGTGTGAAGCCGGGATCCTCAGGGAGAACTCTATGAAGATGACTGGCGCGGAGATCCTTTGCGAAACGCTCACTCGCCTCGGGGTAAAGCATATTTTCGGCTATCCGGGTGGGGCAATTCTTCCTGTGTACGACGCTCTTGGAAAATCAAAACTGCACCATATCCTTGTCCGTCATGAACAGGGTGCAACGCACATGGCCGACGGTTATGCGCGGTCTTCGGGCGGAGTCGGCGTGGCCATGGCAACCTCCGGCCCCGGCGCAACCAACATGGTAACGGGCATTGCTACGGCCATGCTCGACTCGTCCCCGGTCGTCTGCATCACGGGACAGGTCAGCAGCAAACTTCTGGGGTCCGACGCGTTTCAGGAGGTTGATATCACCGGTATCACCATGCCGATTACAAAATATAACGTTGTGGTCAGCAAAGCCGAAGATATCGCACGCACTGTCCGCGAAGCCTTCATCATCGCCAGTTCGGACCGTCCCGGACCTGTGCTGGTCGATATCACCAAGGACGCGCAGCAAGCCACCGCCGATTTTGATTGGGAAGGCAGCACACCTCGACTTCCGACCAAACGGATACGCCAGAATCACGATCAGGCGGAATTTGATCGCGCAGTGGAATTGCTTAATGACTCCAAGCGCCCGGTTATTCTTGCCGGCCGCGGCATCATGCTTTCCGGGGCCGTACGCCAGTTCGACGAGTTCGTTCGCTCGAGCAACATTCCGGTCGCTATGACGCTACTGGGTATTGGATGCTTCCCCGCTTCCGACCCTTTGAATCTCGGCATGATGGGAATGCACGGTGAAGCGTGGGTGAACACCGCCATTCAGGAAGCAGATCTACTGATCGCGGTCGGCATGCGGTTTGACGATAGAGTTACTGGCGACCTGCGTACGTATGCCCGCAATGCGCGAAAAATTCATATCGAAGTCGATCGCTCGGAAATCAACAAAAACGTAAAAGTGGATGCTGCCATCATCGGCGACGCCGGTGAGACCCTCTGTAATCTTCTGCCGCAAATCAAGACACGAGATCACGCCGCGTGGCTCACTCACATCCGTGAACTGAAGGGAGATTCAGCGGTGCGTGATATCCAGTCGCTTCCTGATAGCGGCCATCTCTACGCTGCTCACGTCATCAATGACCTCTGGAAGGTGACCGGGGGTAACGCCATTGTCGTTACCGACGTCGGCCAGCACCAGATGTGGGAGGCTCAGTATTACCATCACAACGAACCGCGCAGCCTGATCACGTCTGGTGGTCTTGGCACCATGGGCTTCGCATTGCCTGCCGCGATTGGCGCTAAATTCGCGAACCCTGAAAAAGAAGTCTGGGTAGTCGTCGGGGATGGCGGTTTCCAGATGACGTCCTGTGAACTCGCCACCGTCGTGCAGGAGAAGATCAACATCAAGATTGCCATCATCAACAACGGGTTTCTCGGAATGGTTCGCCAGTGGCAGGAATTTTTCTACGACAAGCGTTACGTGGCCACGCCGATGGTTGCGCCGGATTTCGTCGCTCTCGCAAATGCTTTCGGAATTCGGGGAGAACGGGTGACGACTCGCCGGGAATGCGTTCCGACAATCGAAGCGGCGCGCGCACATGGCCAAGCCGTTCTGCTGGATTTCCGCGTGGAGCAGGAAGATTCCGTTTACCCGATGGTTCCCGCCGGAGCTTCGCTGCATGAAATGATCCGCCGTCCGAATAGTCCCTTAGTGGAGACAGCCACCGAACCGTAGTGCTAGATTACGTGCGCTGTCGGTGCTGATCCGGGTCCGGAGTGATGCAATACGCAGTTTCTTGGAGAATTGAATGCAAACGATCGTCGCATATGTTGAAAACAAGCCCGGGGTACTCAATCGCGTTGCCTCTTTGGCCCGTCGACTGGCCATTAACATCGACTCCCTGACCGTCGGCCCGACAGAAAACGAGGAGATCGCAAGATTGACGCTTTGCGCTCACACCGATGCCAAGGGCGCTCATCGCCTGGAATCTTCGCTAGAAAAGCTCGTCGACGTTTTGCTGGCGGAAAACATTACAGACCGTTCGGTGCTCGAACGCGATCTGGCCCTCATCAAGGTATCCGCCGACCAGCAGAATCGGCCACACTTGATGGAATTGATTAAGGTCTTCCGCGGTCGCGTCGTCGACGTCGCTCCCGAATCTCTGATCGTAGAAGTTTCAGGTACAGTCGACAAAATTGACGGCTTGCTTGAAGTTCTTCGGCCCTTTGGGGTGCTAGAAATGACCCGCACGGGTCGCATCGCGATGACCCGCGGCAACGATATTCTTCGCCCCCCGGCGCAGAACTCCGACAAGTCCAGCAAGATCTCCGCCGCGTAACAGAGGACAGAAGAGTCTCGTCCCGTTCCCGGACGTTTTTTCAAGCTTCAACAGCTTCAATTCTAAGAAATCGCACAGCCGCCACGCGGCCAGGAAAGGAAATATCAACACAATGGCAAATCTTTATTACGACAAGGACGCTGACCTCGCGCTCATTCAGGGCAAGAAAGTCGCAATTATCGGATACGGATCTCAGGGCCATGCCCACGCTTTGAATCTTCGCGATTCCGGCGTTTCCGTTTGCGTAGGACTTCCGGAATCCAGTGCCTCTCGCGCCAAAGCGACTGCCGACGGGGTCACCGTCAAAACCCCTTCCGAAGCCGCTGCCTGGGCCGATGTCATCATGATTCTGGCTCCGGACACACGCCAGAAGAAGCTGTATGAGGAATCCATCAGGCCAAATCTCACTGCGGGCAAGACGCTGATGTTCGCTCACGGATTCAATATTCGCTTCGGGTCCATTCAACCCCCAAAGGACGTGGACGTGAGTATGATCGCTCCGAAGGCTCCCGGGCACCGGGTTCGCGAAGTTTTCACCGAAGGCGGCGGCACCCCGGCTCTTCTGGCGATTCATCAGGACGCGACCGGGAAAGCCAAGGCACTTGCACTGTCTTACGCCAAGGGTCTGGGCACCACACGCGCGGGCGTCCTCGAAACGACCTTTACCGAAGAGACGGAGACCGATCTCTTTGGCGAGCAGGCGGTTCTCTGCGGAGGCGTCAGCGAATTGATTAAAGCCGGATTTGAGACTCTTGTGAACGCCGGGTATCAGCCCGAGGTTGCTTACTTCGAATGCCTGCACGAACTCAAACTGATTGTCGATCTCATCTATCGTGGCGGCCTCAGCTACATGCGCTATTCCATCAGCGACACGGCTGAGCATGGAGATTACCATGCTGGACCGCGCATCGTAACGAAAGAGACCCGCGCTGCCATGCAAAAACTTCTCGCAGAAATTCGGGATGGGAGTTTCGCCAAAGCGTGGATCGAGGAGAACGACAAGGGCTGCCCCAATTTCCTGTCCGAGCGCAGAACCGAGCAACAGCATCAGATTGAACAGCTCGGTCCAAAACTTCGCGCCATGATGCCCTTCCTGAATCCCATTGTCGCTCCAGGTGTCTCGGAATCGGCAACGACGGCCAAGAAGTAGCAGAATCTTCAGGCGTTTGCAGACGGTGTTCTCGTGAACCCCACGTTACCGCAGAAAGTGGGGTTCATTTTGAACTTCTGGAGTCTTGACAGAAGCACGCTTTCCCGTACAGTAGTGCACGTATGTCCAAGCTCGAGCCTCCTTCCGTCATCAATTTGCGCGAGAGTATCGAGAAACTGAGCAGTAAACGGCAGGAGACCATTCGCCCGATCCTCGAACATCCTCGGGAATATGTCCTGCTCAGCATTCGCGCACTTGCGAAGCGACTAAAAACCGATCCCGCTACGATTGTCCGCATCGTCCAGGGCCTCGGATTCGACAACTACAAACAGTTCCAGCACCACCTTCACGAACTCTCACTGGCATTTGCGACATCTCTCGACACCATGAACCAGAGCCAGCACAACAACGGCTCCGGGCAGCAGCCCGCAGCCGACGCGATTCTTCGCGACCTCAAGAATCTCCAGGGTTTGAAAAATGCATCTGATCCCGATCGCTTCACGCAGTTGGCCAAGCGAATCTATTCGGCTCGCCGAATCGTAATTATTGCGGGAGATCTCGCCGTGGTGATTGCCGAATATCTCTCGTGGCAGTTGAATGTCCTGAGCTTGCCGGTGGTGATGGCAACTTCGACTGGATCCATTCAACACACCGTGCGATCGCTCACCCGGCAAGACCTGCTTATCGCAATTACCTTCAGACGAGGACTACGCACAACGGTCGAAGGAGTGGAACAGGCTCGCGGCCGAGAAGTCTATTGCGTCGGCATCACCGATACCTATGTTTCCCCGCTTGCACGAACGTGCAACGAGCTTTTCATCGCTTCGATCGATTCAACGTCCTTCGGGGTTTCCTACACCGCCCCCATGGCCCTGGCCAACGCAATTCTCACTTCAGTCGGAAACTACCGCCGTTCTCGCACGATGAAAATCGTCCGCGAAATTGCAGAAGAACAGCGGGTTGGTTCACGCTGGTCTCCTGCCTGAGGTCACGAGAGACGCTCTGCGTGTTCTGTATCGTTCCTGGATTCGCTTTTGCGCAGTTTGGTTTCTTTTCCCGATCGATTTTCGGCTACCATAGCGACCGTGCGTACTGGCTCCGCCAACCGCTTCACCCATTTCTTGATCTTACTCGCGGTCTGTTTGCCTTTCTCGCAGCTAGCGCTTCACTCACAAGCTAATCCGGCACGCACCGAATCACTTGAGCCCGGCCCACAGCCGGCGGATGTTTCAATGGAATGGAAACAACTCGTCGGTATCTATCAAAGGGAGAAAGCGCACGATGTCATTATTCTCGAACGGGATAAGCAGCTTTTTTGGCTCGAGGACCAGCGAGAAACGGTGATTTCGCCCGATCCTTCGACCCGCAGTAAATTCCGGCTGGCAAATCATAAAGAATTCATGGTGGAGAGAGATGCTGCAGGAACCATCCGGGCTGTCAGCACCTCAGGCGGCCAGCTCGCTCGCTCGGATGCCGGCGCGGACCCGAAACACTTCTTCCACGTCACGTCCACGGGAGCCGCTCGAACTGCTCCGGAGCAGAGCGTTACAGGCCTCCCCACCCGAGGAAACTGGCCCTTTCCGAAGACCTGATCTCGTGGAACTCGTGACGCTCGATAGGGCTATTCATCTCGACATCCGTTACGCACAATCCAATAATTTTCTCAGCACCCCTGTCTATTCCGAAGCGCGTGCGTTTATGCAGCGTCCCGCCGCCGAAGCCCTTCTACGCGTATTGCGGCATCTGGAGCCTCTAGGATATGGGCTGCTCATTCACGACGCCTACCGCCCCTGGTATGTCACGAAGATCTTTTGGGATGCCACTCCGCCGGCCGACCATCTCTTTGTCGCCGATCCCCAGAAGGGATCGAAGCACAATCGGGGCTGCGCAGTGGACTTGACACTCTACGATCTCTTGACCGGCCAACCCATCGAGATGACGGGCCTCTATGATGAGATGTCGCCACGATCGTTTCCGACTTTTCCCGGTGGCACTTCCCTCGAGCGGTGGCACCGCGATCTGCTTCGGCGCGCAATGGAGTCGGAAGGGTTTACCGTCAACGAAGAGGAGTGGTGGCATTTCGATTACAGGGACTGGAAAGACTATCCAATCCTGAACACTCCGTTTGAGAGACTAGGCAAAGGCTAAAGGAGCCACGTTTGCGAACGTTGAATTGCCTGAAACTCGCGGCAGTCTTTCTGGCTGGTGTCTCCGCCGTGTGTGTCGAAGCTCAGGCTCCCGACACGCTTGAAACCCGAATCCAAAAAGTAATGATCCGCCCGGAATTCGCGCATGCAAATTTCGGAATCGAATTCATGGATCTTGAAAGTGGCAAGACGGTTTATTCGCTCAACCCCGAAAAACTGTTCGTTCCCGCATCGACCACCAAGCTTCTCACGGAGGGAACCGTTCTCGCCAAGCTGGGTGCCAACTACCGGTTTCATACCAATATTTATCGAACGGGACCTGTTGATAAGCATGGGACGCTCAAAGGTGACCTTATTTTGGTCGCCAGTGGCGATCCGAACCTGTCTAACCGAATCCAATCCGACGGCACTCTGGCGTTCGTTGACGAAGATCATTCCTACGCGGGCCCCGCACTCGCCGGTGACCCGCTTTCGGTCATCAAAGACTTTGCCAAGCAGATCGCCGCCACGGGCATTCATAAGATTGAAGGAAACGTCTATGTGGATACCACCCTCATGCCCGATGGGGGTCGTGAAGGCGGTACCGACGTGGTCCTGTCTTCGATCATTATCAATGACAATCTGATCGATTTTGTCGCCAAGCCTGGCGCAAAATCTGGCGATCCCGCGAGCCTGACAAGTACACCGCAATCTTCCTACATTCATTTTTCAAATAAACTGGCCACCGGCGAAGCGAAATCCAAGTTCAATCTGGACTTTTCAGACCCGATCGCGCTTCAGGATGGATCGATCAGCATCGTAGTTTCCGGATCAATTGGCGTGGGGAGCGAGCCGCAAACCGTCGCATTCCCCGTTCCCTCACCTACCTTATTTGCGACCGCCGCTCTTCGCGATGCACTTCGTGCTGCCGGCGTCAATATCAGACCGAAGAAGGGTACGGGTTCGCTTAACAATTTCACTCCCTACACAAAATTTTATACCCCCCAAAATCGCGTTGCAGAGCACGTGTCACCTCCCCTTTCCGAAGAGGTCAAAATCACCCTGAAGGTTAGCCAGAATTTGCATGCGGGAATGGGGCCGTATTACCTGGGTCTGCTTGTAGCCAAGGACACCAAAGACCCACTGACGGCTGGCTTCAAGGTGGAGAATGGATTTCTTACAGATGCCAAGCTTGATCTTGCCGGGGCATCCCAGGCCGATGGCGAAGGTGGCAGTTGGGCTGATCTGTTCAGCCCTGATTTCATGTGCCACTATCTCGCGTACTGGAAGACGCGACCTGATTTTCCGGTCTTCTTCAATGGACTTCCGATCCTCGGCAAAGATGGCACTCTTGCAAAAATTCAGGTGGATAGTCCCGCTGCAGGGCACGTTTTCGCGAAGACTGGAACGTTTGGCTCCAGTGATAAGTTGAACTCACGGTTGATGCTGAATGGCAAGGGACTGGCCGGTTACGTGATGACCAAATCGGGCAGAACTCTGGTCTTTGCTGCCTACGTCAATCATACGGCATTGTCGGATGATGATCCGCATGTCGCGCAAAAGGTAGCGGGCCAGGCTCTCGGTGAAATCGCCGGCGCCGCCTACGATGTCTCTCCACCCTAGGAGTGCAGTGGATGCATCGTCCTTCGTCACTCGCCCGCGTGCATCTCACCCTCGCGATGCTTTTTTTCTCTACCGAGGCTGTCCGCGCAAAAACAGTCTTCCTCGATGACTCCGATCATTCCACCCACATCTGCATGAATGTCGGGGATCGGATCACGATCAAACTCAAATCGAATGTTACGACCGGCTACAGTTGGGACACCTCGTCGGTTCCATCCTGCCTCGTGCGGCAGGAGTCGAAACAGAAGCAGAAAAGCAGCCCTCGGATCGGAGAGCCTGGTTTTCAGGTCTTCTCGTTTAAGGCGACGGATCGATGTGAAGCGGTCATCAACTTGCACTACTTTCGTCCGTTTGAAAAAGACCAGCCTCCCGCAAAAACCTTCTCTGTCGATGTCTCAGTCCAGCAGAGATCGGGAAGTGCCGCCAGGACCAGCGATTAAAGTGGATGAAACATTTCATTGCGCGCTTACGTTACCTAATCAGAGGGATATTTATGCCGAACCGTCCTATTGGCTTTTCCCGGTTCAATACAGCTTCGTTGCTTGTTGCATCGGTCGTGATCGCTTTGTTTCTGGTCCCAGGAATCGCTCAGGCGCAGGATCCTGACGGGGCAGGAGTGGTCATCAGCGCCAAAGCTTCTGAGCGGGACGTCGGCTTGCCAATCTATCCTGGCTCCAAACCCCGTCAGGAAAAGGACTCCAATTCATCCTCCGCCAACCTGGGCCTGTGGGGCGGAGGCTCGGGATTCAAATTGGCCGTTCTAAAAATGGAATCTGGCGACTCCATGGAAAAGATCAGCAGCTTTTACAGGAAGGCGCTTTCGAAATATGGGCCGGTTCTGGATTGCACTAGTCCTCCTACTGCTTCGGATAAATCTGCAAAAGATGATTCGAAGAAACTTACGTGCGGCGACGATAAAGCAGATCGGGGCGGATATCTCTTTAAGTCGGGCACCAAGGAAAAACAACACATGGTCGCTATTGAGCCGAACGGGAAAGGCACCACCTATACGCTCCTGAATTTGAGCGCTTGGGGCGAAAAGTAGGCCGCGCTACGCTGTTGCTCGATGCGAGGGCGCGCGTCGGAAATGATTTTTTCTGTGAATCGCGGCCTCTCGCGATATTATTCCCGGATGGATGAACGAGCAAAATTCCCGCTGCTTCACTTGGGCACTTCATCGTTTACGGCAGCCGGCTGGAACCTGACCTTCTATCCGCCGGGTATGCGTCCCCGCGACTATCTTTCCTACTACGCCACGCAATTTGACACACTCGAGGTCGATGCCACGTTTTATCGCATACCTTCCACATCGACGGTCCAGGGCTGGTACGACAGGACCCCTGACAACTTTGTTTTTGCATTAAAGGCTCCGCAGGAAATCACTCATGAGCGCGTCCTGGTCGACGTCGATTCTGCACTGCGCGAATTCTTGCTGGCTGTCGAACCCTTAGGTGAAAAACTGGGGGTAGTTCTCCTGCAATTTCCGTACTTTAACAAGAAGACTTTCGCAAGCGGCGGTGATTTTCTCTTGCGTCTGGCGCCCTTTCTTGAACAATTGCCACAGAACCCCCGGTTTGCACTCGAAATCAGAAATAAGTTCTGGCTCGGACCGCCGCTGCTCGATCTCCTCCGCAAGCATCGTGTCGCTTTGGCCTTGGTCGATCACCCCTGGATGCCCCAGCACAAGGAATACTGTGCACGGCCTGAGCTCATTACCACCGACTTCACCTATATTCGCTGGCTTGGCGATCGTCACGCCATCGAGGAATTTACCAAGTTATGGGACAGGACAATTGTGGACCGATCTGCGGATCTCGAGGAATGGGTGAAAGCGTGTCGCACCTTCATGAGTTACAAGATTCGAGTGTACGCGTTTGCGAACAATCACTATGCAGGCCACGCGCCTGCCACTTTGCGTTCGTTCACTGAGATGCTGAACAAGAAAACCTGATCTGTTAAAAGACTCACACCTCCTTCGCCGATTACGCAATTCAACCCAATTTCGTTTTTCCCAGCTCGGCGACTCGTCGCTCATAAATGACTTCACACAGTCCCTTTTTGTTGTAGAAACGAAACACGATCTTATGCCCTTCCTCAATCTTCGCTCGCGATTTCAAGAGCGTTCCGGTCAACTCGACCCAGCTGCCTGTGACCATGTACTGTCCCTCTCGCCCCTGTACCTCAAATCGGCCATCGCTCTTTAAGGAAAGCTGTGCTGCTTTGCAGGGCACGGTTTTTCCCGCCACTCTTGCTTCCGTGCACTCATATTCTCCCGACACGTCCCGGCTCTGGGCCCTCGTCAGAGTCCCACAGAGAAGCAAGCCCGAGCCAACCATCCCTGCAAATAGAATCCTTCTCACACCCTTGGCCAATATCATTCCCACCTCCACGAAACCTGTCAGAATGGCGTGTTCTCGTTTGAATGAAGCGTCAGATGCAAATAGCAAGCCACTCCGCAAGGCAGGAGATCACAAGAAACAATGAACTTAGAAAATTCTAAACCCCCTTCGACAAAGGAGTTCGAGAAAGCACCTGCACAATCCTCGCCCGGACCGGAATTGTTTTGCCGTACCAACCGAAACGTACTACCAGGGGAGGGTACTCCCTGGTGGACCCACGAGATCACTCGGCGGCCGGGACTTGAGGAACAGCTTCGCCATCTTTCCGCGGGTCCGAGGCCCCATAATTTACCGCATTTGCGAAATCCCGCAGGACAGCTTGTCCACCACCGACGTCAGAAGAAAACGGCCCGAGTAGCTTGATCTGATGTCCTTTCGCAGTGAGTTCGTCGCGTACCTTTTGTCCGATACGACTCTCCATCTCCACATCGCATCCATCGAATGTTTTTTTCGTGAAACGTGCGGCCTCAACTGCGGACTGAAGATTCATTTTGTAATCGGCGAGATTGGCAACAAACTGTGCGTGCGCCTGCGCCTGATTCCATCCCCCCATAATCCCAAATGCCACCATCGATTCGTTCTTGCGCGCAAAACCCGGAATGATCGTGTGTCGAGGACGCTTCCGCCCGGCTAGAGCGTTCGCCGACCCCTCGTCGAGACTGAATAATGCGCCTCGATTGTGAAGCACAAAGCCCGTTCCCGGCGCCACAATTCCTGAGCCAAACGAGCTGTAATTGCTCTGGATGAGCGACACCATATTGCCATCCTTATCCACTACGGCGAGATAGGTGGTGTCATTTCCTGCCGGCAAATTCCCGGCCGGCACTTGACAATGCGCATGATCGGAATCGATCAATCTGGCTCGTCCCGCAGCCCATTCCTTAGAGATCAGGATGTTGGTTGGCAACTTCTGTCCGCGAGGGTCACCGATATATTTTGCGAGGTCGGCGTAAGCCAGCTTTTTCGCCTCAATCATCACGTGGAGAGCTTTCGCCGAAGCGAAGCCGTAGTCTTTCTGACCGAACGGGAAGGTCTCCATGATATTGAGCATCTCGAGCACAGCTAATCCCTGATCATTCGGTGGCATCTCATAGACCGTCCACTCGCGATAGGTCGTCGAGATCGGCTCGACCCATTCCGCTGCAAATTCGGACAAATCCTCGGAGGTCATCGTTCCGCCGCGGCGCTTCATCGCATCCAGCAGTTTCGTCGCAACTTCCCCCTTGTAGAATCCATCTCGTCCGTGCGCTGCAACCTGTCGTAAGGACCACGCCAAATCCGGATTTTTGAAGAGCTCTCCCGTCTTTGGCGCTCGATCGTTTGGAAGATACAGTTTTGTGGCCGCGTCATCTCCCCGCAAAAAATCGCCCTGGGCCGACCAATAGGCCGCCACCCATTCCGTGACAGGATAACCGTCCTCAGCCGTCTCGATCGCTGCCTTTAGATCGTCCCCCAGGCTTTTTCGGCCAAATTTATCCGCCAGTTTCTGCCAGCCTTCGACTGCTCCAGGCACGGTGATGGTTTGCACGCCTGTCTCTGGCATCTCTCTCAGTCCTGCCTTGCGCAGCGACTCGATCGTCAATCCTTTTGGAGCCCATCCGCTCGCGTTCAGACCGTACAGTTTGTCAGCCTTTGCGTCATAGACAATGGCGAACAAATCTCCACCCATCCCGTTCATCATGGGAGAAACAACACCCATCATCGCGTTCGTCGCAATGGCAGCATCCACGGCGTTCCCGCCACTCTCTAAAATCCGTACGCCAGCCTCTGCTGCCAGCGGCGATTCCGCCGCGACGATCCCTCCGCGCGAGATCACCATTGATCGTGTCTGCGAACGGTCTTGTGCCGAGGCTTGGCTGCCAAGAAACACCACTGCCAGCCCGATGAGACTCTTCCGCACTCGGATTCCGTGTCCCAAGTCGCCTCCAATCGCGTTCCACTCGAGCTGTACAGTTGCTGCGCCACCTGCGGGCACTCTACAGGTTCTCGAATTTCGTCGCAAGATCAGCCGGCTGTGCGTGTTCAACCGGACCACTTTGCGGCTCTCTCTCGGAATTTAATCTGCAGTCAACATGAGTTGCCAAGATTAACCTGTATTCAAACTATCGCTGTGTTGTCGCCTCGACTCTATTGCGTCGGCAGTCCCTATTTGCGACTCTTGAATCGTTCGGTCCCCCTGACGGAACGAACTTGGTAACGGCGAAAGCCGATACCTACAGCGGTGGTTGAGGGATGGACTCGGGCGCGGAATCCCTCAACTGCCGTTCCAAGTTTCATCCTTCCGGTGTCTTCTTCTGGCGAACGGTTTGTCCATACCCCCCCCAAATCCATTCGAGAACAGATCCACATCGCGGAAGTCTGTGACCCGAAAACACTCTACTGTGATCCGGGTCATACCCCGTCGTGATCTACGCAAGAGATAATAACGAACGTTCGTTATTGCCTCGCTCCAGTTAGGGCAATTCTCGATATGCCTCCATTCAAGGACGTGACTCACTTACTTCGCTTGGCCGCCGTGTTCATCGCAGGGTTAGTGATCTTTATCGCTGTCCGCGCCGCCGTCATTCCGAAAAGCTTTGGTGAATATGGTCCTTATCGCGGCGACGCGCTCAAGACTGCCATGTCCCGTCCCATCCATTACGCTGGGCATGAGACCTGCGAGGGCTGCCATCCCGATGTGCTCGAAATCAAATCGAAGGGCGTTCATGCCCGGGTAAACTGCGAGTCCTGCCACGGCGCTCTGGCAGTGCACGCGGACGATCCCGCCGTCGTAAAGCCTGCTCTTCCGGATGTTGCCAAACTCTGCATTCGCTGCCACTCAGAAAATATCGCGAAGCCCAGCGGATTTCCCCAAGTCGACGCAAAGGAACATTCAGGTGGACAAGCATGCAACACCTGTCATCTGCCACACAGTCCCGGGTTGGACACGGGAGGCAAGAAGTGACCATCGATCGACGCCAACTTCTGGTCCTGCTCCCGGCCGCAGCGATCGCCTGGAAATTCGTGCTCGCAGGGACCCCCGAAGCCGCTCCCAACTACGACGCGACCGAGCACTGGTGGGGAATGCTGCTCGATATCACAAAGTGCATTGGATGTGGCAGCTGCGTCCAAGCCTGCGCCACGGAAAATGACGTCCCAGACGGCTACTTCCGCACCTGGATTGAGCGATACCACGTCACTGACTACCATATCGAAAGCCCCCGCGTGGATTCGCCCGATGGGGGCAAAAAAGGATTTCCGCCTAGCGAATTCACGGACGGTAAGAATTTCTTCGTTCCCAAGATGTGCAACCATTGCGTTGATTCGCCCTGCACGCAGGTGTGTCCTGTCGGGGCAACGTACCATACCAAAGATGGAGTCGTTCTCATCGACTACGATTATTGTCTGGGGTGCCGCTACTGCATCCAGGCCTGCCCCTATGGATGCCGCTTCTTTCATCCAACAAAGCATACGGCCGATAAATGCACGCTCTGCTATCACCGGATCACGAAAGGGCTCACAACCGCCTGCTGCGAAGTATGTCCGACCCACGCCAGGCAGTTGGCCGACCTGAAAAACCCCAAAGATCCGATTCACGAATTTCTAAAAACGCACAGCGTCCAGGTTCTGAAGCCACACCTCGCAACCGGCGCAAAGGTTTATTACAACGACCTCGACGGTTCGGTCAGGTAAGGAGATCCGCAGATGGATGGATTCATGTATCCAAACGAAGTGGAGCTCCAGTGGAGCGTGTTGATCGTCCTGTATCCATTTCTGACAGGATTGGTCGCCGGAGCTTTCATTTTGGCCTCTCTCGAGAGGGTATTCCGGGTAGAAGAAGTAAAACCGACATATCGCCTGGCACTGCTTACCGCCCTCGCCTTCCTGATCGTCGCCCCGCTGCCCTTGCAATTGCATCTCGGGCACCCTGAACGTTCTTTCGAAATGTATCTGACACCCCATCGTTCCTCGGCCATGGCCATGTTCGGATTCGTCTATCTCTGGTACCTGATGGCCGTGCTTCTTCTGGAAATCTGGCTCGATTACCGGCGCGATATCGTCGTTCTGGCTCAGAGTTCGACCGGCTGGAGACGCCCACTCTACCGGCTATTGACTCTCGGTTCGTACAACATTAGTCCCGGCGCATTGCGAGTGGATGACATCGTAGGCTGGAGTGTCACGCTGATCGGGATCCCGTCCGCTTTTCTGCTGCACGGGTACGTCGGTTTTATCTTTGGTTCGATCAAGGCCAATCCTTGGTGGTCCACTCCCTTGATGCCTGTTGTGTTCCTGTTTTCGGCTATGGTTTCAGGCATCGCACTCGTCCTACTGATGTATATGCTTACGTCCTATCTGCGGAAACAACCAATCGACATGCGCTGTTTGGATACGATCGCGAAATACCTGCTCTATACGTTCATCATCGACTTCACGCTGGAGATGCTCGATCTCGTCCACCGGATCTACGAATCTGACGAGTCGTTCCGGAGTCTGGACTTCATGGTCCACACAAAGCTCTTTCTCTCGCAGATCGTCTTGCAGATCTTTTTGGGCACACTGGCGCCCATCGCGCTGCTGGGGGCGACGCAATTCGTTCACTTTGCTGAAGCGATACGCAAAAAGATTTTTGCGCTTGCCGGCATTCTGACCATGATGGGAATATTTGCGATGCGATGGAACGTAGTTATTGGAGGACAACTCTTTTCCAAGAGCTTCCTGGGTTACACCACTTACAAGGTCGATTACATCACGCGGGAAGGGCTTGTTCCGGCTGCCATTTTGCTCGTTCTTCCGTTCCTGATCCTCTTCCTACTGATCAAGATTCTGCCGCCATGGCTGCAGCAACCGATCGAATCAGCGCCTGGAGAGGGCGACTGAAAACCCGTTGGCGAAAAAGTACGAGTCCCGCCGGCGTCGAGGAGAGCTGGCTTTTTCACGGCGATTCCGGGAACCGCCGGTCTCGACCATTGGTCTGGCAGCAAAGTTCCGATAGAATGCTGCTGTGACCGACCAACTCGCTCCAGTTAATCCTCCGTCACTTGACCAACTTGGGGGTGCCCTTACCTCGCTTCTTCATGCGCGCAACGCGGATCCTTTCGCCATCCTCGGCCCGCATTCCTTCGAGACGCCGCAAGGCCGGCGATGGGTCGTTCGGTTCTTTCAACCTCGCGCGGTCCAGGGCGAAGTCATCCTGAACGGGCAAACCAGTCCATTAACCGCCAGGAAAATGCGAGGTGAAGGTTTTTTTGAGGTGACTCTTCCCGACGCAAGCGAATTCCCTCCTTCACCCTCGAGTTACCGGATCCGGTGTCGCACGCAATACGGCGAGACGTTTGAAAGCCACGATGCCTATGCGTTCCCCTACCAACTTACCGAGTTTGATCTCTACCTGATGGGCGAGGGTCGCCACTACGATACCTACGAAAAACTTGGCGCGCATCTGAAGAGTGTCGACGGGGTTCAAGGTGTGCAATTCGCGGTGTGGGCACCCAGTGCTCGACGCGTAAGCGTGGTCGGCGATTTTAACCGCTGGGACGGTCGTGTTCATCCGATGCGTGCACGCGGCTCCTCGGGCATCTGGGAGCTTTTTGTTCCCGAAATCGGCGAGTCTACGATTTACAAATTTGAGATTGTCGGCGCGCAAGGAAGCGTGCTTCCGTTAAAGGCCGATCCTTACGCGTTCGCAGCCGAACTTCGACCGAACACCGGTTCCGTCGTTGCCCGCCTCGACAAACACATCTGGAATGACGTCGACTGGATGGCAGGGCGCGCCCAGAAGAATTGGCTGGAGCAGGCGATTACCGTTTATGAAGTCCATCTCGGCTCCTGGCGGCGCATTCCCGAAGAACACGATCGTTGGCTGACCTATCGCGAACTCGGCGACCAGCTGATTCCCTACGTGAAAGAACTCGGCTATACACATATCGAGCTGCTGCCGATTATGGAGCATCCTTTCGATGGTTCCTGGGGCTACCAGACTCTCGGTTACTTCGCCGCCACCAGCCGCTTCGGGTCCCCGGCCGATTTCATGGAATTTGTCGACCGCTGCCACCAGGCTGGAATCGGCGTGTTTCTGGACTGGACCCCGGCGCATTTCCCGCGCGACAGTCACGGCCTCAGCATGTTCGATGGCACCCATCTCTTCGAACATTCCGATCCGCGGCAAGGCTCTCATCCGGACTGGGGTACCCTCGTTTACAACTACGGCCGCAACGAGGTCCAGAACTACTTGATTTCCAACGCCCTGTTCTGGCTCGATAAATATCACATTGATGGGCTTCGGGTGGACGCCGTAGCTTCCATGCTGTACCTCGATTATTCGCGCAAGCATGACGAATGGGTGCCGAATCGGTTCGGCGGGCGTGAAAATCTCGAAGCCATAGAATTCATCAAGCGGCTGAATGAGGTCACTCATCTGCGTTTCCCCGGCGTTCTTACGATCGCCGAAGAATCCACCTCCTGGCCGAGCGTTTCTCGACCCACCTACCTTGGCGGACTGGGTTTCAGCTTGAAATGGAACATGGGCTGGATGAACGACACACTCAAATACTTTTCAAAGGATTCTGTCTATCGCAAGTATGAGCACAACAAGCTTACGTTCTCGCTGCTGTATGCCTTCAGTGAGAATTTCATGCTGCCGTTTTCTCATGACGAAGTCGTTCACGGGAAAAATTCCTTGCTGCACAAGATGCCGGGCGACATGTGGCAGCAATTTGCCAACCTCCGGGTCCTTTACTCCTATCAGTATGCGCATCCGGGGAAAAAACTCCTTTTCATGGGGCAGGAATTTGGCCAACGCGATGAATGGAGCGAGGCCCACAGCCTCGACTGGCATCTTCTCCAGTACGATTCGCACCGCGGCATCAAAAACCTGGTAACCGACTTGAACAGGGTTGTAGCCAAAGAACCCGCTCTTCATGAAATCGACTTTGAATGGCAGGGTTTCGAATGGATTGATGCCAACGATTCCGACAACAGCGTCTATTCGTTCATTCGTCGAGGGAAAAACCCGAACGAAATATTGATCATCGTTCTCAATGCCACGCCCGTTGTACGCTATGGCTACAAAATTGGTGTTCCAGTCGCCGGACACTATGAGGAGATCTTTAATTCGGACTCGGCCGGCTATGGCGGCAGCAATGTTGGCAATCTTGGCGGAATGAAGGCCAGCGATCATCCGTGGCAAGGGCGGATCCACTCCCTGTCGCTCACCCTTCCGCCCTTGGCCGTCATTTTTCTGAAATGGCGTTCCGCTTAGACTTCCCCAGCTACTTCAGATAGAGCTTCGCCAGGTCACTGACAATTGCATCTGGCTTGCTATTGTCGGAATCCAGATTTGTCATGACGATAAACGTCAAGTGATCGTCGACGAAACGCGCGATAGACATCGTGAATCCCTGCCATGCGCCATCATGCGACACAACCCGATGACCATTCTTCAGTGTTGTGAGCGACCAACCGAAGCCGTAGGGATAGGTCGTGCCGTTATTCAGTTTCACCGGAGACCACATCTGGTCCAGGCTCGATTGATTCAGCAATTTTGTGGTGTACAGGGACGCGTCCCACTTGGCAAGATCGAGGACATTTGTATAGAGAGCGCCGTCTGCTGTGGTATTGAGCGTCGGAGAGACCCAATCCTGATTCTTCAGTTCGCCCTTCGCTAGGCGATACCCCCCACTGCGATGCATGATGATGTCGGACTCGCTGATGATCCGCGTTGAGCCCATTCCCAATGGTTTGAAGATCCGTTCTTGCAGTACATCTCCATAAAACTTTCCCGTAACCTTGTGGATCACGATGCCCAGCAGGACGTAACCGGTATTGCTATAGCTCCATTTCTCTCCCGGAACAAAATCCATCGGCATTTTTGCAAACGCCTCTACCAATTGCTCTTCCGTGTAGTCGTTTCGAAAATTGATGACACCCTTCCCCATCGTTCCTTCTTCGCCCCCATAATCAGCAATTCCGGAGGTGTGCGTCAGCAGGTTCCGAATGGTCACCGCGTTCCAGGCGCCCGGCGTTCCTGCGATATATTTTGATAGTTTGTCGTCCAGTCCGATTTTCCCCTCTTCGACGAGCATCATGATTGCCGCGGATGTGAACTGCTTACCCACAGATCCTGTCTGAAAAATTGTGTCCGGGGCGACCGGGTTGTTCCATTCGACGTTCGCCAGTCCATATCCGGTCGCTTTGTCGATTGTTTGCCCCCTGCAGATTGCGACGCTCACCCCTGGAATCTTCTGCCGAACCCGTTGCGATTCGACAACCTGATCCGCCTTATGGCCAAGTTCGTCCTGCGCTTTCGCCCCGAACCCCCATGCGCCTGAAATGAAAAGAGCCACACCAATCAAATTAACCTTCCGCAAGGTACCCCCTCGGCTTTTCTCCGCCCGCGACTCGGCGGATTTTACTATGCCCGGCGAAATTCCCTATCATTCATTATTGCGGTCTTTCTCCGCCTCGCGGAAATCGTCCCACTCGTGCAACCCCTTCTGTTAAGTTAAACTTCTAATGTAGGTGCAGGAAATTCTGGATGAGGTTTGCCGTGTACCCTTTTATCACTAATTCCCTTAGGTCTTTCCGTTTGCTAGGTGCCGTCACGATTACGATCGCGGCCTTCTCCGCCCTTCCCGCGGCGCAGCCGCAGGATCCCGGACCCCTTCCCTCCACCACGCGCCCCGCTAAAGTTCAGCCACCACCCCCGCAGCCGTCGCAGCAGCAGACGCAGCCGCCGCAGACCTACCACACCTCTCCACCGCCCGAGAAAATCCACTCCCCGGGCGACAGCCCGATCGTCAACGAACCGCCTTCGCAACCCGTCGATCAGATCATCAAGCGGTTTGCTGAACGTGAGGAAGAGTTTCGCCGCGAACGTGGGAACTACACCTATTCGCAGACCTTTTCCATCCAGACCATCGACGACGATGACCGCCCTGACGGCGAATATCGGATGAGCAGTGAAATTGTGTTTACCCCTGATGGCAAGCGTTTTGAAAAGGTTACCTTCGCTCCTCCAGACACCCTTCGGCGAATTCAATTGAGCGAACAGGATCTTGACGACGTCCGCAATGTTCAGCCGTTCGTCCTGACCACTTCGGAATTGCCAAAGTATGTCGTCACGTATGTGGGGCGCCAGCCAGTCGACGACCTGAATTGCTACGTTTTCGACGTGGCACCGAAGGTGATCGAGAAGAAACAGCGGTATTTTCAGGGACGAGTCTGGGTCGACAGCAAGGATTTTCAAATCGTCATGACCGACGGCAAGGCCGTTCCCGATATCATCACCCGGAATAACGAAAACGTCTTCCCAAGGTTCCGCACCTATCGCGAAAACATCGAGCAGGGATTCTGGTTTCCAACCTACACTCGCGCCGATGACTACCTGCACTTCCGAACCGGAGATATCCACATTCGAATGACCGTGAAGTATTCGAACTACAAACGCTACGGCAGCACCGTTAAAATTGGCACTGTCACCGAGATCAAGTAGACCTGCCCACTACCGTGCCCGTTAGTTTAGGGATAGTAATTTTACGAATACCATTCATCGTAATATCGATGCATCCTGTACAGGAATTCCTGTATCCTAGCTGTATCGCGTTGCGCGTGATCTGAGCGCGATCGGCATGCAGGAGACGTTTCCGCCCTAGCATTGTGCGTACTTGGGCAAGTCGTTCACCGCCCTTGAAGTGCGCTTTGAACTAGTTTGAAGATGCCCGGGAAGGTCGGAAATGCCTGTCTTAATTGAAGCTGTACTAGGAGTTTTATTGCTCTTCGCCCGAAAACCCCGTTCCCTGATGCGTGTATTGTCCTTCGCCCCCGCCAGCAGAGGAAGCACGGGTTTCGGGCGTTTGACATACCGCGCTCTGCCGCTGTTGCTTGCGGCGATCTGCTTCATCCCGGTTCCCGCGTCGGCAAATTGCGAAAACATTCCCGCAGGACGATCTTTCTGGATTCGGTTGCTCGATCCGGTTGCTTCCTACAGCACCAAGCCTGGCACCTCGGTTCGCGCGATCTTGATCCAGTCTCCCGACTGCGATTCCAATCCGGTTTTTCCCGCGGGTTTGGAGGTTGACGGTGAAGTCACTTCGGTCCGTAAGGTCGGTCTCGGCTTTGTTCATGAAACAGCAAGGATGGAGATTCGTTTCACTCACCTGGTCACAACGGCCGGCGAAACTCTCCCGATTGCCGCTGATGTGGTGGAAATCGACAACGCCCGGGAAACCACCAGAAATGGCGTAATCCACGGAATCAACCCGACCAATTGCCCACAGGGTCGAATCACGAGCGGGTTAATTCACTTGCCGACCTTCAATCCCTATGGGGATCTGGGGCTGATTATCTACCGCACGCTCACAATTCTTCCGGAGCCAGAAATTTATCTTCCTCCAGGTACCGATCTCCGTCTTCGTTTAAATCTGCCCTTATATGTGGGTGATCAGCCGGAACTTCCTCGGGTTTCGTTTCAGATGGATGAATACGAACGCGGCGACGTCGAAATGGTCGTGCAAAACGTTCCGGATCGTACAACAACGAAAAAAGGAAAAGAGGCGGACGTTGTCAACATACTGTTTGTTGGCTCGAAAGAAGAAGTGGACGAAGCCTTTGACGCTGCCGGGTGGCTTCCTGCTGACCGGACTTCTTCCCGCTCCGTTGCCAGACAATTCCAGGCCTTCCTCACGCTTTCAAACTATTCAACCATGCCGATGTCCCAGCAGCTTCTGAACGGCCAGCCGCAGGATATTACCTGGCAAAAGAGTTTTAACAGTTACGGGAAGCGCGAACACGTCCGTCTCTGGAGCCAACCAGTGGACGTTCAAGGCCAATCCGCCTGGCTTAGCGCCTATACACGCGAGACGAGTGCGTCCCTCTCGGTGAAAAATCAGAATTTCATTCACCATATCGACCGTAATCTCGACGACGGCGTAAACATGCTGGTGCGTGATCTTTCGCTGACCGGTTGCGTTGACTCTGTGCACCAACTTCCCCGCCCGCAGCTGAATGAAACCATGGTGAACTCCACCGGAGATGCCATGCGCACGGACGGGAACCTGACCGTGGTCAATTTGAAGCACTGCAATCGCCCGGTTATGGAGTACTCCCACAGCAAACCTCTGATTCCGATCCACCCCAAGTCCCGGATCGTGCGTTTCTTCCGCACTCAGGTTCTGCTCTATAAGAGCGATGTCGTCCGCGGGAATATTATCTACAGCGCTTATTACCTCGCCGACCGCAGTATTCGCTCTTTTCGCCATCGCCACGACAGCCAGTCTGAAGATGATCTTGACGACCTGCCAATGTCACCTGTTTCCCCGGCAACTCTCTTCCCACAGATTTCGCTGGGCGGCGACTAGACCGTCCTGGGCCAATCGCCCTCGAGTTTTGCCGGCAGCGCTCGTGGATTTTCTCGCGGATTGACTTCCGCCCGCCTGTCCAACTACCATCACCCGACGACAGCAAAGCAATCTTCACTTTGTCGAAACCTTCTTCGCTCGATTTTCATCCAAGCTTTGCCCGCGTTAGCCCGTGATTTGTAAGGAGATTGCTTCCTTTGCCTTCTACCCGAGAGAAACTTTTAATCGCCGTATCCGATCCCCAGCTTCGCGAGGACCTCCGGGTCTTATTTGAGGGCACTGATTACGAAATCGCGCACGCTGAATCATCTAGTGAAGCATTTCGGCTCCTCCGGGCAGGTGGCTGTGATCTCTTGTTGCTCTCGGCCGATCCCTCCGACCCCATTTTTTCCTCTACCCTTTCTGAAACCAATCCCGCGTCGCTCGCCGCGAAGACTCGAATCATTCTTCTGTCGCAAGCCAGTGCGGCCGAGCGCGCTCGTGCAATCGACCTCGGCGTCGACGATGTCCTTTCGCCTCCATGGGACCCTGTTGAGCTTCTTGCGCGTGCACGCGCCCAGCTCCGCACCAAGCGTGAGCTGCATGCTTTCGCCGAGAAAACCCGTCTGTCCGAGGAGAGTTTTCAGGTCGCGCAGACTGCCTTTCAAGCCCTTGCCGTTACCGAGAAGATGACCCGGGATGCATTCAATCTCGAACGAGCCCTTAAAATCGGTGTGGGGGCTCTGTTCGCTCTCGCCCTCGTGGTCGGCGGCATTTTCCTGCTCTTTTCTCATCGCGCCGACAAAGAATCACGCCGCGCCTATTCGCTTATCGCACGACTGGAACGCGGCGTCCAGTCAGAGCAGGAACTGCTCTCGGCGACCGAAAAGGCCCGACAGGAACTGTCGACGGCGGAGATGGTGACTCCGTCACCAGCTGTGGAATCGCCAAAGAGCGCACCCGCACGATCTGCATCCAGCCTCACGTCTCCGGAAAGCGTGATTCGGTCGTACGCGCCCAGTGTCTGCCTCATTCACGTCTCCGTAGGCTTCCTGCAGAAGACTTCCGGGCAGCCTCTTCGCTATGGCGGGATTGGCCCCGACGGCCCTTATAAGGACAGCGACGGCAATATTGTTTACACACTGGAGGGTCATGGGCCGGAGGTTCGCGAAGATTTCTTCGGGACCGGGTTCATCGTTGGCCCCAACAAGATTCTGACGAACCACCACGTGGCTCAGCCCTGGTGGGAAAACGAGGAACTTGGCCACGTCGCGCAGCAAGGACTCCAGCCTGCCGTCGCGACCATGAATGCGTATTTTCCGGAATCTCAAAAAGGCATCCACGTCGAGATCGCCGAAATCTCGAAAGATGCGGATCTTACCCTTCTCACCGGAAACCTGTCCGAACTGAAGCGTGCGACGTTCAAACTCGACCCACGCAAAGAGGCTGCCATAAGTGGACAGGCTCTCATTTCCCTGGGCTATCCGACCGGCCTCAGCGCAATCCTGGCTCGCGCCAGTGAAAGCTCCGTTCAGGAAATCGTAAAGGTAACGGCTGGCGACCCAAAGGGCGTAATGGAAGAGCTTGCCAAGCGCGGATTAATCCGGCCTACCGTCACCCAAGGGCATATCGGTGATGTTTTGGCGGATCGGCTCGTCTTTGACGCCCAGACCACTTCTGGCGGTTCCGGTGGACCCCTGATCAACCAGGCCGGGGAAGTTGTCGGTGTCACCTACGCGATCGTCAAAGGCTTTGGCGGGTCGAATTTCGGGGTCCCGATCCGCTATGCCGAACCGCTGCTAAAAGCTCCGACCGCCCTGCCCTGAGCCAGCTCAAGGCCAGCCTTCGTTTGAAATTCCCGGCATTCTCCTGGAACTTTCTCGGACGCGCTTCCGTATTGTTCTACAAGGGAGAAATTCGATGAAACTCTTGTCTCGGCGTATTGTCATCTCCGCATTCACCCTGGCGCTTGCCTCGGTTATCCTCGTGCCCACCCGGACCTTGGCTCAAAACTCTTCCTCTTCGGCCAAAGACCAGTGGATCCACGTTCGAGTCGAAAATAAAGACGACGGCGGAGAAACGGTGCGCGTGAATGTGCCGGTGGAAATGGCCGAAAAGATTCTTCCGGTGATCAATAAGGACCAACTGCACAACGGCAAGGTTCATATCGACTCGGCCCATATGGACGATGTTGACCTTCGTGCCCTTCTCGATGCCGTCCGCACCTCCAAAGACGGCGAATATGTAACCGTCCAGAGCAGGGAGAATGATGTCCGCGTGGCAAAAAGTGGAGGGTATCTGCTCGTCCATGTGACGGACAAGACCAAAGAGAACTCCAAATCCAAGACCCACGCGGAATCCAAAGTTGAAATCAAGGTACCCATGAAGGTCGTCGACGCGCTGTTTTCCGCTGGAAAAGACGAACTTGACGTTGTTGCCGCTCTTCGGGCACTTTCCTCGTTTGGTGACACCGAGCTTGTCAGCGTGAAGGATTCCGAAAACACCGTCCGTGTGTGGATCGATTCGAAAAATATTGCTGATTAGGTTCAAGGAACCCGCTTCCTCTGGAGAGAATACCGATGCTATTTCTCGCTAAAGCCGCTATTGGACTTTCCGCCACGTTCCTCATGTCGGCCGCCTACGTATTCCATGAGGGAGTGATCAAGATCGATGTCGATGAACACAGAGGTGGTGGAGCACACATTCATCTGTGGGTTCCCGCTACGGTAGTCGACCTGGGTCTGCATGTCGTGCCAACCCGCAATCTCGAGAAGGCAGCGTGCGAGACGCGCCCTTACTTGCCTGCCCTCCGTGAGTTAGCGAAGGAATTGAAGCGATATCCCGATGCACAACTTGTCGAAGTGAAAGACGCGACACAGCATGTCAAAGTCGCCATAGTCGATGGCAAAATTCAAATCGACGTTGTTGATCCCGAAGAAACAATTCACGTCCGGCTTCCTGTAGAGACTCTCGAGGATGTTTCTGACCGACTGGAGTCGAGCGCTCCGAGTATCTAGTCCGGGACCGTGTGCCACTCGGATCTCTCAGAGACTCAGGCTTCTCATTGCGTGAAGGTGCCGCGGTTGCTCTATTCTCCCGCTGCGCCTTCTCTCCCCTTTGCCGCCGGGAAGTAGATCTCGTCCTCGATCGCCCTCCTGTCCCAGCCCGCGCGCAACAATATTTCCCTCCCGTTTGAAACCATATTCGGGTGGCCGCATAGATAGGCGGTGGTGTCCTCCGGTTTCAGTCCCCACAGGTGCAGATACTTCCGGATCAGGTCATCGACCCGTCCGAGTTCGCCCTTCCAGTCGAGGTCCTCCCAAGGTCTGCTCACGGTCGGCACATACTTGAGCCATGGAACTTCGGCCGCATATTTCTCGAGTTCCTCCCGGTAACCCAATTCCCCGGAACGGCTTGCCCCGTGCACACAGAATAGCCTGTGTTCCCCTGGCATTGGAGTTCCTCCTCGCTTCCAGTCGGCATTCACCGTCCGAACATAGCTCACGTACGGAGCCACGCCCGTCACGGTCGAGAGTAGCAGGTGATTTTTTCTTCCGCTTCTCAGATCGAGCGTGAATCGACCCTTGGCGAACCTGCGCAGCAGCAGCGGCGATCCCTTGTCCATCGCATGCAGGAGCGGACTCAGCTCCCCCGCTCGACCCGCTCCACAAAAAACTCTAATTCCTCCTCGTAAGGCGAAGAGCACATCGAATAGGGACGTTCGAGCCTCTTTCCTTCAACCTCCACACCCAACGTTGCGTACTGGCCTGCCAAGTAGGGGAACGCCCCTCCGGCATGCACCTTCAAGACGAACAGATCCGCTGCTATCTCCTTTCGCTCGACGATCTTTGCTGATAAATGTTTCTCTGACATCCCGCCAGCCCCCAACTCTCCCAGGTTTTCCGATTCACGAAACGACACGGGCGGAGACAATCTGTCCCCGCCCGCCGTCACCTCTATCTGATGTTAACGGAACCTATGGCTTTTGCTGTCCTTGCTGATACTGCTGCATCATCTGCTGCATATCGAACTTGCTCACGGGCCCGGTAATCTTGTCCTGGTAATTGTCCAGGAGCTTGACCAGCACCATCGAACTATCCTTGCCCGTTTGCTTCACCAAGCCGAAGGGAGTTACCTTATCGCTCGCCCATAATTCTGATCCGTCTTTGTCATTCTTGTAGTGCTCGCAAGCAAATGTTCCTGCCGGAACAGTGATCGTTTCCGTTCCGATCAAGTGCCAGTCATTCATCGCCTCATGCGCTTGCTGACCGCGACCCGAACTCGGAGTGAAGGGCATCTCCATCGCCGGTTTCCCCGGTAACTGCATGATCATTCGATGGAATTGAATGTCATCCTTCGTGATGAGCCCTTTGGCAATGATTGCTTGATCCTCTTTGCTGGTCGTAGCGATTTCCATCCAGTACCCGTCTTTGCCGTCCACGCTTTCCTTCCCGACAATTCCCATCTCCATCGTCCGGGGAGTCTTGCTGTTCGAGTTCGTGGACTCGTATTCCGCACCTTTTCCAACGACCGGGTTCACAAATTTCGCGATGGCCGGCCTCTGAAACAGATTCGCACCCATCTGGCCCATTGGGCCCATTTGCGCATCCGCACTCGAGGCGATTCCGATACTCAACACCGTCATCGCCGCTGCTACTAACAGGTTTCTCATTCCGCTCTCCTTGCCTGACACTCTAACCGTGCTTCTTCATATCAGTTTCACTGAAAGGAATCAATTCAAGATGGGGAAATTTGTGGAAAACTGGCGCGCAGAAAATCACTCGTAAGCGAGTGCTTCGACAGGGTCGAAACCTGAAGCTCGAAGTGCCGGCACGGTCGCGCCCAGCGCCGCTCCGAGCAGTGCCAGTCCGATCGCTCCGATCACCCATCCCGTGGTCAGGAGGATCGATAGACCGGGATTGGTCTGTTTCAAGATCGCTTGTGTGCCAAACGTGATCGCGATTCCTACCAGGCTACCCACCAGGGTGAGCACCGCGGTCTCACCCAGCAACATTTTCACAATATCCAGTCGCGAGAATCCCAACGCCTTCAAGATTCCAATCTCACGCGTTCGTTCAAGAATCATCGTGTGCATGTTCATCAGCACCACCAGGAAGCTGACGATGACTCCCAACCCTACCATCGTTCGTATGAAGGGTT
Source organism: uncultured Acidobacteriota bacterium (assembly GCA_963831545.1). Taxonomy (GTDB): domain Bacteria; phylum Acidobacteriota; class Terriglobia; order Acidiferrales; family UBA7541; genus Acidiferrum. The sequence goes on along the minus strand of CAWHQX010000007.1, from coordinate 721,445 downwards.
TTAACTCCGGCAGATTCGATGAGTTCATCAGGGAAACGTACTCGGCCATCGACCGGACGCGGTTTTGCGGGTTCAATTTTAAAATTCCAACGCGTGTTCCTTCCGTATCGCCCTTACTCCGCACAAAGAACATCGATACGCGATTCTCGGCGCCTACGATCTCCTGTCCACTCTTTAATGGGATGAAAAATCGTGCGCCTTTCCCGTGTGCCACAATTCCGGAAATTCTGAACGGATGATTGATCAATGTCACCGTATCACCGACTTGCAAATGTCGTGATTGGGCGACAATATCGTCGGCAATCGCCTCATCGGTTGCTTCAAACGGCCGGCCCGACCGAAACATGAACCCCTGGCTCAAGGCATTAAATCTCTTGTAATCAATTGCGTAAACGATCATCAAGGTTTTGGGGTCGGAAAGAATCAACGTTGGCGCCACCTCATCGACCCCTGGCACCTTCTCGATCTGCTCGCCGAGAGACTGCTGCATCACCGCGCTCGAGAATGCAAAAAAGATCGACGAGTTCGGCGGTTGCACGAGAATGTCGGCACCCACCCCCTCGACGCGCTTTCCCCATTCCGCGATGACGCCCGAAGTCATGCCGACGATCATGAGGACCAATACAACCTGAATCGCGATCGCCAAGATGCTCAGCGCGCAGCGAAGCGGCCGGGCAATAATATTGCCCCAGAACATTTGAAATAAAGAAAAAGGTCCTTCGTTGCTTTCAGTCATTCTTGTACCGTAATAAGAACTTTAGCAGAAAAATTTTGTGTTGGTCAAAACGCGGCCTGAACTGGCGCTCCGCTCGTAGCACGATCGCTGCCGAACTTCATCTGGAATAATTTATTTCTGGTTAAGATTTGCACACATCTGTTGATAACTTTGTGGAAAGCGCCGTAAATTTTCCCGTAACTCCAAATTCTGTAACGCGATAATGCGCTTTGCACAATTGTGGTGCAATCGTAAAAATATCTGGGTCGTGCGCTCGGAGAAAAATAAATTATTCGAGCATCGCTCCAGGATCGGACGCAATTCTGTCAGCAGCGAGCGAAAGCGGAGGAAGAAGACACTTCCGAAATCGGTTAGTACCACTTCGGCGGGCGATCTAGATGAATCTTAATCACTTGCCTTGGATCGGCGATGTCGTACCAGTGCCCGTAACTCTTCCAACCCTCGGCCACGATTTGTATTAAGACTCTTCCCGTCGGCGCATCAGGAATGTGTGCCACGCCATTCTGATTCGTTTTCACATTCAATTCTGTTTTCTTGTCTTTCAACGCGTGCTCTTCGAGCGTTTTCAGATAGACGCTGGCATTTTCGACGGGCTTATTGCTGTCCCCGCCCGTCACTTCGATCGTCATCCGCGACACCGCAGACTGTGAGGGCGGCGCAACGGGCTTGTCCCCCGCTGGCCGATCCTGAGTGAAAGCCATCGCCGAAAAAGTCGCCACAAAAAAAGACAACACTAAAATAGACCGGTTCATTTTCATACGCCACTCGCCTATGTTCACCTGAAGACAATTGCCAGGTCAAGTCGCAGAATGGACTCATCTTTCTGACGTTCCCGTCCCGAGGGATCCAACTCAGCACAAGCTTTCAACCGTGTCTTGCGCTCACCGGCAAATTGTTGAGAGAATTCATTCCGCTGGTTGCATCGCCCTGATTCTGCGACCCAGTCACCTCTTCGGCGACAGATCTCTCTACAGGATCCGCGCCCGCTCTCAAGGAGAAACAATGGGATTTGCCACCAACGCCATTCATGTGGGACAAGAGCCAGATCCAACCACTGGCGCCGTCGTTGCACCGATTTATCAGACGTCCACCTACGTTTATGAAGAAGTGGGAAAACCCAAGGGTGGCTTCGATTATGCGCGGACCAACCATCCGAACCGCAAGGCCATTGAACGTACCCTCGCCAAGCTCGAAGGCGGCCATAGCGCCTATTCATTTTCTTCCGGCATGGCCGGGATCGATGCAGTGTTCCGTCTCCTTCGTCCAGGCGACCACGTCGTCCTCTCTGAAGCAGTCTACGGCGGTGTCTATCGCATCACGACGCAGCTTCTTGTCCACTTCGGCCTGGAATTCAGTTTCGTAGACACAACCGACCCCGCAGTGGTACTCGGGGCACTTCGACCCAACACCAAAATGCTCTACATCGAGACGCCGACCAACCCCACGATGCGTCTGTCTGATATTGCCGCCATGGCCAAGCTGGCCAATGAGCGCCGCGCCATCCTCGTTGTCGACAATACTTTCCTCACGCCATACTTGCAGCGTCCGATTGAGCTCGGCGCACACATCGTCGTCCATTCCATGACCAAATATCTGAATGGCCACAGCGACTGCACCGGCGGCGCTGTCATCCTCACGCGCCCGGAGGACGCCGAGAAAATCTACTTCATCCAGCGTTCCGCCGGAGCGGGCCTCTCGCCGATGGATTGTTTTCTGATTTCTCGTGGCATCAAGACGCTGGCCGTCCGAATGCTCCAGCACAATGCCAATGGCCAAGCGGTCGCTCGCCATCTGGATGCCCATCCCAAGGTTCGGAAAGTTTTTTATCCCGGATTGAGTTCGCACCCGCAGCATGAGCTTGCCCGCCGCCAACAAAAAGGCCCCGGAGCAATGCTCGCCTTCGATCTCGGCACCGAAGAAGCCGCTCGACGCTTTCTTAATAACGTCAAACTTTGCGCTCTTGCAGAGAGTCTCGGCGGGGTCGAATCGCTGATCTCCTTGCCTGCACAAATGACTCACGCATCGATGCCTAAAGAGGTCCGCGACCGCGTCGGAATCACCGATAGCCTCATCCGCCTGAGTGTCGGCATTGAAGATGTGGAGGACATCATCGCGGACCTTGACCAAGCCCTGCTCTATATTTGACGCGTGGCGTTCCTCGATGGATTTGAAAACCGCCCGGTTTGAGTTTCACCGGCCGTCTTTTCCGTTCGCAGCCGCGATTTCTTCGCTCTCCGAATCAGACTTTCTTTTTTTTCTCGGTGCGAAGCGAGTTTCCCAACCAGCCCAGATACTCCTTTGATCCTCCCTCGATATCGAGCACGAGAAATTCCGGCACCTGATAGGAATGTAACCGCCGCACTTCCGTTTCTAACTCCTTTAGGCGTCTTGCATTTGTCTTTATGAGAAGCAGCCGCTCGCTCGCCGTTTCGACCCGGCCTTTCCAGACATACACGGACTCGACCCGCATGCCAAGGAGATTGACGCACGCAGCCAATCGCTTCCTCACGACTGCCTTCGCAATCTTTCGGGCTTCCGCCGCGGACCCGCATGTCACCAGCACAATGTGAAACCCAGCATTCCTGGACATCCCATTTCCTCCACTCGAAAATCCACGATGCTCTCCCTACACGAGTCCGTCAAGACCAGCTAGAATGATTGCCCATGACTACCTCTCCCATCAAATTCGGTACCTCTGGTTGGCGTGGTCTGATCGCCGACGATTTCACGTTCGCTAATGTCCGACTGGCCGTCCGGGCCATTTCGGAGCATCTCACGGCCAAGAAACAGCATCCGACCGTTCTTGTTGGCTACGACACGCGCTTCTATTCTGAAGAATTTTCCGCACTCGCCGTCCAGGTTTTGCAGGAGCATGGAATCAAGACCCTTCTCTGCGAAACATTCACACCTACTCCAGCCATTGCATACGAGATTCAACGCCGCAAGCTTGACGGCGGAATCAACTTCACCGCAAGCCACAATCCGGCGCAGTACCACGGATTGAAATTCTCCGGTGCTGACGCTGGTCCTGCGCTTCCTGAAGTCACCAAGGATATCGAGGCTCGCGTCGCAGCCATCCTCGCTAACGGTCATGCATCGGCTCCAAAGAACCCGGCCGCAGGAAAAGAGGTCGGCGAGCGAGTCAATCTCAAGGCCGATTATCTCAAGCGAATCGAAGAACTCGTCCGTTTCGACACGATCCGCAAGGCAAAGCTCACCGTTGTTGCGGATGCTCTCCACGGCGCGGGCGCGGGTTATCTGGACAAGGTGCTCGTCGATCATGGTGTTGCGGTAACCGCCCGACGGGTGAATCGTGATTGCCTGTTCGATGGCAGCGGCCCTGACGTCAGTGAAGAGAATCTCGTCTCCCTCGGAAAAGCGGTGAAAGACAGCGGTTCGAAGATCGGACTGGCCACCGATGGCGACGCAGATCGCTTCGGCATCGTTGATGCAGACGGCACCTGGATCCAACCCAATCTCATCCTTGCTCTGGTCTACGACTACATCGTCGAAACCCGCAACTGGAAACTCCCTGCCGCTCGCAGCGTTGCCACAACGCAAATGATCGACGCCGCAGCTAAATCCCACGGCCAGAGCACCTATCAGACTCCGGTTGGCTTCAAGTACATCGGGCAGCTGATCCGCGAGGACAAAATCGCGCTGGGTGGAGAGGAAAGTGCGGGCCTCACCATCCGGGGCCATATCCCCGAGAAAGATGGCATCCTGGCCTGTTTGCTTGTCGCGGAAATGACTGCCGCCCGTGGTGCCTCGATCGGAGAACAGGTCCGTGCCGCGTTCAAGAAGCTGGGCCGGGAATTCCATCCGACAAGAGTGAACCTGCATCTTACCGACGAACAGAAAGCAAACACCATTAAACGGGTGGCCGTGGATTGTTCGACACTCCTTGGAAGAAAAGTTGTATCCGTGGATCGCACGGATGGAGCAAAATTTGTATTCGAGGACGGCTCATGGATGCTGCTTCGCTTGAGCGGAACCGAGCCGCTTCTCCGTTTATATGTTGAGGCAGAAAGCGCGGCGGCAACAAAAAAGCTGGTGCAGGAAGCTTCTGACTGGGTGCTTAAAGGCGAATGACGATCAACGTTCGGGAATCATTCACAAATCTGTTTGAAAACTATGGCCGGCACCTCTTAGGCGTTTTTGTTGTTGTCCTGTGTGTTCACGATGTTTTTGGTAATCATGGCTTTCTGGTGATGAGCCACAAGCAGCAGGAGATCCAGAAAGTAAGAATCGAACTCGATCGCTTGAACAAGGAAAACAGTGCTCTTGAAGAAGACCGCAAGAATCTAAAGTCTGATCCTGCAACGATCGAACGAATTGCCCGCGAAGAATTCGGCCAGTCACGGACTGGCGAAATCATTATCAGGTTGCCGGCACCAGCGGCCCCGGTTGAGGCTGCGGCCGTAAAACAGTAGCGGTCGTTTCTTTCGCTTGCGTCCTCCACAAGGACAACGCACACATCGCCAGAAAAATCACGATCAGACCGATTGTTGATTTGCCCAGTCCGCATTCCTGCTTCCGCAGGATCGAAAACCGCCCATACACAAACTCAAGATGCACCCAGTAGACCAGCAGCGACGTTTTACCGAGCTGGAGTACAGGGCTGAACCCTTGTTGCCCAAATCCTTTCTGGCACCACAGATAACCGATCGCCAGAAGGAGTAGCAGCATGCCACAGCGCAACAGCAAAAAGCTTGGCGAAGCGTGCCAGTAATCCTGTAATGCATATAGTTTTACGGGTGAAGCGTCGATCGCCAAGGCCAGCGCAATCACAGCAGCGGCTATCCCCGCTATCCGCAGGAACAAACCCGACTCGCCGTGTTTCTGACTGGGTGAGAAGAGGGCAAAACCGGTTGCAAGCCCAAAAAATGAAAACGCACACCAGGGAAAAATCGGGAACAACCAGTGCTGCGGCGTGTTTAGGTTGTGAACACCATTAATGTAGGATTCAAGCGGCCACGGCAGGAATCGCGGTCTCCAGGTGCTCCAAAGGGGCGGAGTCAGAAACGTCACCAGTGCGCCCATGGCCACAGCGGAGTACTGGCTGCGCCGGCGGGCAACTTCGGGTCCGGTCGCTGAGGTGAACCAGCACAGCACCCCCATGAAGGCGATCGACAACCCCAGAACATTGAGAATGTCCACGCGCAGCAGATCGGTCCATGGCACCCAACGGTGTCCCAAAGCATATTCCTGAATACGAAAGAGCAAGCCCAATCCGAAAACTTCCGCCCCGCGCAAGATCGTCTGTCTGGCAATTTCGCCACGGGTGATTCCTTTCTCGCGAAGACGGGTCGTTGTCAGCGACACGGACACTCCAGCGATGAACAGGAACAACGGAGCGGGAACCGTCCCGAGAATCTCCGACCACCTGACAAACTCCGTCGTGTGCCATTCCCTGGTCAGCCAGGAATCGTAGCAATGGTATTGAAACATCAGGACACATGCCAGACCGCGCATCCAGTCAATGTATGCCAGGCGTTTCAATCAGAATTCCTTTTTCGAAGTTTTACCGCACAGCATTTCTACAATCCAACCATCTTTGTGTACAGTTTACTATCGGCATCTTGGAAGTCTTGCCCAATTCCACCATCGATCGGGGTTTCAAGTGAGGTGCGTCCGCGAATGAAACAGATTAGTGTTTGGGTCACCCTTGGAATCTGGGCTTTTCTCTCGCTGGATGGGATCCTTTTCGCTCTTTGGGAGGGCTACAGCGGCCGCGCCTTCGCCACCGCAGCAACTATTCTTTCTCTCTTGTTGCTCTCCATGCTCCTTTTTGCTGCACGAGGCGTTGCTGACAAGTTTCGGGACACTTTTGGCTCTGGAAGTGGTTGGTTCGTTAGTGTGTTTCTCTTACTGCTGTACGTGGTGTACCTGTTTGGGACAGGAACTTTTGCGCTTCCCCGCATCGCCATCATGGCCGCTTTTATTTTCTTGCCCCTCGCCTTAACCCTCTCCCAGGAAATGTCCGCTCCCGGCTCCTGGCAGGATTTCCTGACAATCGCTTCAGTCTGGGCCTTCGTGAAGTTTGGACCCTCGCATTATCTCTGGCCATATCCTGATAACCGCCTGGCCTACGTATTCACCGTCCTGTTTTCCGTTAACATCGCCATCGCCGTATTTCTTCTCGCTCGCAGGACGAAGGGTGTTGGTTACGCCATCGGCTGGGGAAAAAGCTGGACGCTGTATGTTCTTGGAAGCTTTCTCCTGTTCGGCTGCATCGCAATCCCGGTGGGAATGTCCGTGCACTTCATTGCGTTTGCGCCCCAATGGCCCACCGCAGCCGTTGTGGGCAGGTCCATTGGAATTCTGATCTTCACTGCTTGGCCCGAAGAGCTTTTATTTCGTGGGTTACTGCAAAATCTCCTCGCCCGCTCGTGCAAAAGCGAATGGGCTGGCTGGTGGACCTCCTCGGTCCTCTTCGGGCTCTCCCACATCACCAACGGGCATTATCCCAATTGGAGATACGTTCTCCTCGCGACGATCGCTGGGCTGTTCTACGCATGGACCTGGCGGAAAACGAATTCCATTTTTGCCTCAGCCACGGTTCATGCTGCCGTCGATATCACCTGGCACGTCCTGTTCCGCACAGGCTAAGCCGGCTGGCAGTTAACATTCGCTGCCGCCTCGGGCCAGGCATCCTGCTCTCTCAACCAAACCATTCGCTCCGGTACGCGAGCCACCAACAAAAGGCGAGTAGGGGGATTGTCGCGCCGACAGCCCACCAGAATGGCAGCACCAGGTCCGCCACCAGTCCCAGTGCGCCAAATGTCATCCAGAATATCTTCCTTTGCATGTCTCCAGTCTAATCCGAAATTCCATCGGCTTTGCCACTGGTAATTCCGCTTTTTCTGCGTTACAAACACTCACTGACCCCGCACTCTCGTTTTCGGAAGGAATCGGTTTATGACCTACGAGCACCTCTTGAGCACCGGCGAATTCCGTGTCCACAGTTACCCGGCGGAAGACGGTCTGGTCGTCGAATGCCATGGCAAACTCACAAGCGAAAACGCGACCAAGCTCCGAGAGCAAGTGCGCAAGCTCATGGTCAATCAGAAAAAAGTCCTGCTGGACCTGAAGGGCGTACCGCAGATGGACAGTACAGGGCTCGGCGCCGTCGCTACACTCTATGTTTCAGGCCGAACTCACCGATGCCAGATCAGAGTCATCAATGCCGCACCGCAAATCCGCAAGCTATTCAGTGTCACCAATCTGCTTCTGCTTTTTGAAGACGTAGGCCGACACGGCGGCAAAGTCGGCTAATACTCTCACTTCTTGCAGGCGCATCGTCCATCCCTCAAATCTTCCTGAAGCGGACGGAATCTCGTCACTTTCTACTCCAATGGGAACCGCAAACGCCGTCACCGGCGATGCGTGAGATTTCGGCCGAAGCGGTGATGCCGTGGCCGCAAAAAAATAGGCAGGCGCTCGAAGGCCGTCAAAGAAGAAACCACGGTGATGATCGAAGAACCTGGCACGGTAAAGCCGCAAACGAACAACCGAGCCGTTCTAGCGCACGACTCCGGCCATCGGCGATGACGCCGATGCGTACAGCCGTTTCGGCATGCGTCCGGCTAAATATGCTTTTCGGCCTGCCACGACAGCATCGCGCATGGCTTCCGCCATCAGCTCGGTCTCTACTGCTTCCGCGATCGCCGTGTTCATCAGCACGCCGTCCGCGCCAAGCTCCATGGCAACTGCAGCGTCAGAAGCGGTACCGACGCCGGCATCCACAATCATCGGCACTTCGGTAATGCGTTCGCGCAATATCCGCAGATTCGCGGGATTCTGAATCCCCAGCCCGGAACCGATCGGCGCTGCCAGCGGCATTACAGCCGAAGCACCGGCGTCAATCAATTTGCGGGCCGCGATCAAATCATCGTTGGTATAGGGCAGTACGATGAACCCTTCCTTTACCAGAACCTTTGTCGCTTCGATCAATTGTTCGGTATCGGGAAACAGCGTCTGCTGATCGCCGATCACTTCGAGCTTGATCCAGTTCGACAATCCCACCTCCCGCCCCAATCGAGCCGTACGGATGGCCTCATCGGCTGAGTAGCATGCGGCGGTATTGGGCAGGATGAAGATTTTGTCACGATCGATATAGTCGAGCAGCGATTCCTTCGACTTGTCGGAAAGATTCACCCGGCGCACCGCAACGGTGACCATGTCGGCGCCGGAAGCGGCGTGCGCGCGCGCCATCTCCTGAAAGCTGCGATACTTCCCGGTTCCAACGATCAGCCTCGATTTGAATGCCCGGCCTGCAATCACCAATTCATCTGACATAGGGAGTCTCCAAGCACCAATTCTAGTCCCGCAGGACTCCCATGCCAAATTCCATTTCGCTTTGTACGGTCGCTCGTCGATTGAAATCCCGGATTCATTCCATTCCGTCTCTGGATTCAAGCCTGCGTGTGCGCTTCGAGAAACCAGAGATCCTTGTCCATCTCCCGTGTCACCGTGGTAAACAGGTCCGCCGTGATCGCATCGTCCAGATCATCCGATTCCTTCACCGATTCCCGCATTGCATTGGTCGCAAACGCAAAGTTGTGTACCAGAAACTTCAGCATATCCGGGCCATCGGACGCGCCAAGATCGGCTTCCTTGATTGTGGATTTCGCCGCAGCTTCGCGCACCGTTCCATTCGCTACGCCGCCTAGCGAAGTGATCCGCTCGGCAATGGTGTCGATGTGCTCTTCCAGATGTTCTGCAATCGAATCAAACAACAAGTGCAACTGGTAGAAATCCTTGCCCTTGACGTTCCAGTGCGCCCACTTTACCTGACTATGAAGGTCTGTCGTATCTGCCAATCGCAGATTTAACAGAGTCGTCAAGGCTTGCCGGCTGTTTTCGGGAACGCCCACGCTGCTACGGAATGCGCGGGCGGTAGCTGTACCTGACTTTGCCATGGGGAACACCTCCTCAAATGTGATCTCAATGGATAGATGCTCGTCCCGCGTGAAATGGCTCGGAAATTCTTTCCTTGGGGATCCCCGCTCTAATTGAACGCCACGGGCCGGGGTTCGGTCACGTCGGCATAGAGTTTTGCGATTAGATCGTGGTAGTGCTTCTCGACCACGCGCCTCTTCAACTTCATCGTAAACGTCATGGTACCGCTATCGAACGTGAAATCCTCTGGCAGCAGTGCAAATCTCTTGATCGTCTCGTACTGCGCCAGATGGCCGGTGAGCCGGTTCACCTCGTTTTCAATTAATGCGTAGGAACGTGGGTGCGCCGCCAATTCTGCAGTCGAGCAGATCTTGAGCCCTTCTTCAGCCAGCTTTGCCAAGACGGTGGCGTGATTCGGCACAATCAATGCCACGATAAACTTACGTTGGTCACCCACGACCATCGCATTCAAAATGTACGGACTGCTCTTTAGTGAATTCTCAATCGGTTGCGGCGCCACGAATTTTCCGGCAGCCGTCTTCAGCAAATCCTTCTTCCGGTCCGTGATGAACAGGTAGTCGTCTTTATCGAGATAGCCAATGTCGCCCGTCTTGAACCATCCGTCTTCAGAAATCACTTCCCTTGTCGCTTCCGGCAATTTGTAATAACCCTGCATGACGCAGGGTCCCTTCGCGAGAATCTCGCCATCATCGGCTATGCGTATCTGCACGTTTGGAATCGGCCGTCCCGAACTTCCCACTCGGTTCTGCGGGTAATTGGACGTCAGCACGGGCGAAGTCTCCGTCAGCCCGTAGCCCTGGTAGATCGGGATGCCAATAGCCCAGAAAAATTCCGCGAGTTCCTTTGAAAGAGGCGCGCCACCCGACATCACGACGCGAAGCCGGCCCCCGGTTCCTGCCCGCACTTTCGAATAAACCAGTTTGTCGGCGACGACCCATTTCAGTTTCAAGGCGATATTTGCTGCCTTATCTCCGCTGCGCCATGCCGCAGACTCTCGGGCGGTCCTCATTCCAAAGTCGAATATTTTTCGCTTGAGCCCCTGATTTTCGGTCCCCTTTTCCATCAAGCGCGCGTAAATCTTTTCAAAGAACCGCGGCACAGCCGCCAGGATCGTCGGCTTCACTTCAAGCAATGCCTGCGCGACATTTTCCACCACTTCGACATAGGCAACAGGACAACCCTGAAAAATGTAGGCGTAATCGAGCATGCGTCCGTAGACGTGGGCAAGAGGCAAAAACGAAACGGCCAGATCCGTTTCCCCTTTGAGCGTCAGATTACAGGCATCGGTCACATTCGAACTAAAATTCAGGTGCGTCAACATGACGCCCTTTGGCTCACCCGTCGTCCCCGACGTGTAAATCAACGAAGCCAGCTGACCCGGGAGTACCTGCGCTGCCCTCATCCGGTACTCCGCAACCTCCGCCCCGCTCCCCGTCGAAATCAACGTCTCATATCGCAGGGTATCGTTCGGAATCGTGTCTCCGGCGTTGGCAACCACCAGATGCTGTAATTCCTTTAGCGAATCCCTGATTCTCAAGAACTTCTCCAGTTGGCTGGCCCCGGAGAGGAAAACAACCTGCGCGCCGCAGTGGTTCAAGATGTATGTCATCCGTTCGGGCGATTCATTGAAATAAATCGGAACCGTAACCCCGCCCGATCCACTGATCGCAAAATCCGCGGTATGCCATTCCGGACAATTTGGCGCAAATAGCCCCACGCGATCTCCGGGCTTTACACCCAATTCCATGAATGCATTCGCTAAACCCGCCACACGCCGCAGGAATTCTTTAGAAGACACTGCTTCCCAGTGCCCATCCCTCCGCACCATCTGCGCGCGAGGAGACGGGTACTCATCGACTGCGTGGAGGAATCGAGAAGGGAGAGTGCCGTAGTCCATTCGTGTGTGAATCTACCTTACTCAGATTTTGGATGCAATGTCTCAGCTGAATGTCCACCGACAAACGGAAACGTATCGGGGCGGGGTCACCGACCAGCAGGTTGCGAATTGCCGGTCGGCTTTGCCGCCACCTTCTACGCTGCGCTAGAATGTCCTGTAGCAGGAGCACAGCTCATGAGCGTTAGCACTCCCGTGTTCAATGATCCCACCACTTCCCGCGGCCCCTTTCGCGCGCCTCGGGGCACCACTCTCTCCTGCAAAGGATGGCCTCAAGAAGCCGCCTTGCGCATGCTCCTCAATAATCTTGACCCTGAGGTTGCAGAAAAGCCCGAAGACCTTGTCGTCTATGGTGGAACCGGTAAAGCCGCGCGGAATTGGGACTGCTTCCACGCGATCGTGAAATCGCTCCGAGCACTGGAGAGCGATGAAACGCTCCTCGTTCAGTCCGGCAAACCGGTTGCTATCTTCCGCACGCACGAATACGCACCCCGCGTCCTTCTCTGCAATTCCAATCTCGTTGGTCATTGGAACAATTGGGAAAAGTTCAATGAGCTCGACCGCGCCGGATTGATGATGTACGGCCAGATGACTGCCGGAAGCTGGATCTATATTGGCACTCAGGGAATTTTGCAAGGCACGTTTGAAACGTTTGCGGCGGCTGCAGTGCAGCACTTCGGCGGAACGCTCGCAGGTAAACTTGTGGTAACAGGTGGAATCGGGGGTATGGGAGGAGCCCAACCTCTGGCGGCAACGATGAATGGCGCCGCGTTCCTCGGCATCGATGTCGACGCCGAACGCATCAAGCGCCGCGTCAAGACGGGCTATTGCGATGTCATGGTGACCTCGCTCGATGAAGCCCTTCGAATCCTGAAAAACGCGGTTCGCAAGGGAGAAGCCACCTCTGTTGGCCTGGTCGGTAATTGTGCTGATCTCATTCCTGAACTCGCCAGACGCGGGGTCGTCCCCGACATCCTCACCGACCAGACAAGTGCCCACGATCCTATCGGGGGTTATGTTCCAAATGGCATGACCCTGGAGCAGGCGATTGAACTTCGTAAAAAGGATCCCCAAGAGTATCGCAGGCATTCCGTCGCGGCGATGGGTCAGCATGTGCAAGGAATGCTCGACTTGCAAAAACTGGGGGCGGTTACCTTCGACTATGGGAACAACATCCGCACATTCGCATTTGAAGCTGGCGTGAAAAACGCGTACGGCTTCCCGGGATTCGTTCCGGCTTATATCCGGCCGCTTTTCTGCGAAGGCAAAGGTCCGTTCCGCTGGGCCGCGCTTTCTGGAGAAGCTTCCGATATCGCGCGTACCGACCGGCTTGTGCTCGAAATGTTCCCTCAAAACGACCATCTGAAGCGCTGGATCACCATGGCCCAGAAAAAGGTCAAATTCCAAGGTCTGCCCTCGCGCATCTGTTGGCTTGGCTACGGTGAACGCGACAAATTTGGCCTTGCCCTGAACGATCTGGTCGCCAGAGGCGAGTTGAAAGCTCCCATCGTTATTGGACGCGATCATCTGGATTGTGGCAGCGTCGCATCGCCTTACCGCGAAACGGAATCGATGAAGGACGGTTCCGATGCCATCGCCGATTGGGCTCTCCTCAATGCCCTCGTCAACACGGCAAGCGGCGCCACTTGGGTGTCGATTCATAACGGCGGGGGTGTCGGCATCGGATATTCGCAGCACTCGGGCCAGGTTCTTTGCGCCGACGGTACCAAAGAAATGGCCACTCGCATCGAACGTGTATTGACCAACGATCCCGGAATGGGAGTTGTTCGCCATGTGGACGCAGGCTATCCGGAGGCAATCTCGTTTGCGAAAAAGGCTGCCGTCAAAGTTCCGATGCTATAATCTGCGCACTGCTGTTCGGCCCCACGGGGTCCGACAATCTTTTAGTCGAGGAATCCGGCCATGTATACCGTCATAGGTGCGTCAGGAAATATTGGTTCCGTCATTTCGAAATTTCTGCTCGAGAAGGGTGAAAAGATCCGAGCCGTCGGCCGGCACGCGGGGAAACTCCAGCCCTTTGCCCAGAGAGGAGCGGAACCATTTGTCGCTGACGTTACGGATTCCGATGCGCTTTCAGTAGCTCTTTCCGGTGCGCGCGCCGCGTTCCTTATGATTCCCCCAAATATGACGGCGTACGATTATCGCGCCGATCAGGAACTGATCAGCGACGCAATCGCGGCAGCCGTGAAAAAGTCAGGCCTTCAGTACGCAGTCAGTCTCAGCAGTTACGGGGCCCACGTCCCATCGGGCACAGGTCCCATCACAGGCCTCCACAATTTTGAGAAAAAATTGAATGCCATAGACAAACTTAATGTTCTTCATCTTCGTCCGGCCTACTTCTTTGAAAATCATCTCGCGGGGATCGGTATGATCCAAATGATGGGCATGTTCGGTGGCGCGATCAAGTCCGACCTGAAAATTCCCCAGATTGCCACCAGAGATATCGGTACCTATGCGGCCGATCGGCTTTTGAAACTCGACTTCAATGGCAAGCAGGCCCAAGAACTGTTAGGCGAGCGCGATCTCAGCATGAACGAAGTTACGACAGCGATCAGCAAGGCTCTCAATAGCAGCGAACTTCGTTACGTGCAGTTCCCGTACGATCAGGTGGAAAAGATTTTGGCCCAGCTCGGTGCTCCACCAAAGAGTGCCGCGTCCATGATTGAGATGTTCCAGGGCATCAACGACGGCATCGTCGTTCCCCAGGAACCCCGACGTGCCGCGAACTCGACTTCGACGTCCATTGAAACCTTCATCAAAGACGTCTTTATTCCGGCGTTCCACCAGTCCAAGGCCGTTGGTGCTTGACTGTCGGGCATATGAACTCCAAACCGCCTTCCGCGCTGGCCGATACAGGGTGCGTTCGTCTGAATTTCCTTTCCCGCTTGAACTGGTTCTATGTCCGAACAAAATGCATTCCGCTCTCATCTTGGGCATAATACAAGCTCGTGGCTGACACCTTACTCATCACGGGCGCTTCTCAACTTCTCACATTAGGCGGAACGACTCCACGTCGCGGCGTGTCCCTGTCCGAGCTCGGCCTGATCCGAGACGGTGCGCTCCTTGTCCGCGATGGCCAAATTCTGGCCGCTGGCGCCCGAAAGAGGGTTGAATCCAGTCCCGCCGCACGCTTTGCCGAAAAACTCGACGTTTCCGGCCGGGTCATTCTCCCGGGTTTTGTCGATTCACACACCCACCTCATTCACGCAACGAGCAGAGCGGAAGAGTACGAACTCAAAATTAAAGGTGCTAGTTACGAGGAAATCGCGCGCAAAGGTGGCGGGATTCTGAGCTCGGTCAAGAAGCTTCGCGCAGCCACGGCCAACGTTTTGAAGTACCCGTGCAATGGCTGCCCTCGAAGAATTTGCCTCCTACGGCACGACCACGATTGAGGCAAAGAGTGGCTACGGCCTCGACGTTCCGAGCGAACTGAAGATCCTCTCTCTTCATAAAGAACTCTCTGCAGAGCAGCCGATCGAGATTGTTTCTACATTCCTCGGGGCACACGTTGTTCCTTCCGAATTTCGCAAGAAGCCGGACGGACCCGAAAAATACTTGCGCCTTCTGATTCGACAGTTACTGCCGGAGGTGGCTGGGCAAAAGCTTGCTGAATTCTGCGATGTTTTTTGCGATCGAGGGGCTTTCACCCGTGAACAGTCCGAACGCATACTGCAGGAAGGGCAATCTCACGGCCTTGCGCCTCGCATTCATGCCGAGCAACTTTCCCACACGGGCGCAACACAACTTGCCGTTCAACTCGGTGCCGCCAGTTGTGATCATCTTGAACAGATCACCGACGCTGACATTCGCGCCCTGGCCAATTCCGATACTGCTGCGACACTCCTACCCGGTTGCGATTTCCACCTGGGCTCAGGACAATACGCTCCTGCCCGCAAATTGATTGACGGAGGAGCCATCGTTTCCCTGGCAACCGATTACAATCCCGGCACCAGCCCGACAGTCAGCATGCCTATGGTATTGTCTCTCGCCTGCTCGCAACTTCGCATGAGTCCAGCGGAAGCAATCTCGGCTGCAACCATCAATGCTGCCTTTGCCCTGCGGCGAGACTCGCGCGTGGGTTCTCTCGAACCGGGCAAACAGGCCGACCTTGCCGTCTTCGATGTGGAGGATTACCGTGAAATTCCCTATTATTTTGGTATGAACCGTTGCTGGATGACCATGAAGCGCGGCGAAATTATTTATGTGCGGGACTAATTTGAATTTTTCTACTGGCCAGACATCCGTAAGGGTGCGCCCGAAAGCGTGACGGTAACCAGCCCATGAAACGACTGATTGAATCAGTGCCGAACTTCTCTGAAGGCCGCGACCCGGCTAAAGTTGACGCCATCGTTCAAGCCATGAGCACTGTGCCTGGGGTTTATGTCCTGGATCGCGAAATGGACTCTGACCACAATCGCTGTGTCATTACTCTGGCTGGCGAGCCCGACGCCGTCGGCGAAGCGACGATACTGGGCACCGGCAAGGCTCTCGAGCTCATTGACATGAATGTGCACGTTGGCGCACATCCGCGCGTAGGTGCCACGGACGTTATTCCTTTTATTCCGATCGAAGGTGCAACGCTTGAGGACTGTGTGGCGCTCGCGCGCAGGGTGGGCAGTGAAATCTGGAAGCGTCACCGCATACCTGTTTTTTTCTATGAAGCGGCTGCGAGCCGGCCAGATCGTGTCAACCTTGAAAACGTTCGCCGTGGACAGTATGAAGGCTTGCGGGAAGAACTGAAGAAAAATCACGAACGTCAACCGGACGTCGGCGAACCAAAGCTGCATCCCACTGCCGGAGTTACGATCGTGGGCGCCCGTAAGTTCCTCGTCGCCTATAACGTCAATCTCAACACTCCGGACATCACGATCGCCAACAAGATCGCGAAGGCTATCCGCTATTCAAGTGGCGGCCTTCGCTATGTGAAATCCATGGGTGTGGATCTTAAGGCTCGCAAGCTGGCGCAAGTCTCAATCAATCTCACTGATTATGAAAGTACGCCGATGCATCGCGTCTATGACATGGTCAAGCGCGAAGCCGCGCGCTACGGTGCCCTGCCTGTCGGCAGTGAGATCGTCGGCCTCGTCCCGAAAAAGGCGCTCGAAATGGCCGCCGATTACTTCCTGCAACTCGAGAATTTCTCGCCTTCGCAAGTATTTGAAAACAAACTGGCGTCTGTTCTGAGCGGCGCTCCGCTGGAATCCAAAGACGCAAAATTCGCTGCGCTCGCGCAACCCTTTCTGGACGCCGTTGCCGAACCGAGTGCGACCCCCGGTGGCGGCAGCGTCTCGGCCTTCGCAGCTGCAGTCGCTGCGTCGCTGGGCCAGATGGTTGCGGGCCTGGCTCGCAAGAAGAAGTCTCAAGTCCTTCATGTGGACAAGCTTTCCGATCACCTCGAAACCTTGCGACGAATCGCGGCTGAATTCACCGCCGCCATTGATCGCGATGCCTCGTCTTACGACTCGGTTATGACCGCCTTCAGGCTTCCAAACGGCACACCTGAAGAGATCGAAAAGCGCGAAGCTGCCATCCAATTCGCAACCAAAGGGGCTTCAGAAGTACCCATGGAGGTCGCCCGCAAAGCGGCTGAGCTTCATGACCGCCTGGTACAACTGGAGACAATCTCTCCCGCATCTATGAAGTCAGATCTCCTTGTGGCGCGTCTAATGGCTGTAGCAGGCGCACGTGGCGCACTGGCCAACGTAGAGATCAATCTCGATGGTTTACGGGATGCCGCTTACGTCGCGGCGATGCGCACCCGGGTTGATGAACTGCGCAAGCGTCTCAGCTAACCGACGCACAATACGCTAAAATTTAGAACCGGGTTATTGCAAAGGAGCTGTTCATGAAGGTTTCAAAAGGTTCGTTCCGTTTTCTCGCCGCCGTCGTCGGGCTCGTCCTGTTTTCAGCAATGGCCAAGCCTTCCCGGGCGGGCAGTCTGAGCGCCGATACGATCGGCCTTTTCCCGAAAAACACGGGTGAATTCGCCTACGCTGAC
This sequence comes from uncultured Acidobacteriota bacterium, assembly GCA_963831545.1. GTDB lineage: Bacteria > Acidobacteriota > Terriglobia > Acidiferrales > UBA7541 > Acidiferrum. The sequence goes on along the minus strand of CAWHQX010000007.1, from coordinate 703,871 downwards.
TTGAAAAAAGCGCGCACGATGCCCTGGTATCCAGCACTTCAGGAACAATTGCTCCCGGAACGCTTTCGCCAGTTTGAAAAGTTCCTTGCTTCTGCCGGTGTCGACCCCAATACGCAAGTCGATGAATTGTGCTGGGCGCTTGTTCCGGAAACAATGACCAAGGACGACGGCACTGGAACGCCCACGGCCAGCAACGTTCCTTCCACCGAGCAGATCGTGGGTATCGCTCTCGGCAATTACAACCCCTCTTCGACGGAAGCCTATTTTAAGCAACAGAAACTCGCGACTGCCAGCAAGCGCGGTTATACGATGTTCGCGTTCGGGTCTGGCGCCGGGCCTGATGATCTTTTCTTCTTTTTTATTGATTCCAATAAGGCCGCGTTCGGGCATCGAGCACAACTCGAACGACTGATTGAGATTCGCTATGGTGCAGAAGAGAGCCTGCTTCGCAACGATCAGCTCTACAACTTGATCAACGAGGTGAACGGTTCAGGCATCGTCTGGGCTGTTCTCGATTCCGACTATACGCGTCTTGCAATGGGACAACTTGCACCAGAAGTTCAGCAATTTCCGGAAGCCGCGAAGTTGATCACGCGTATGCAAGCCATGATCATTTCTGCAACCGCCAGCAGCGGTCTCCAGGGAAAATTCCAAGCCGTCTGCGCAACCTCGGATGATGCCAATACCCTCAGCCAGTTGATGGCGGCAGGTCTGCTCTACAAGAAATATCAGGCTGCCAAGGAAAATCCTGATCTTGGCCAACTTCTCGACCAGACCAGCGTCATCCCGTCGGGTGAACGCATCGTCGTGAGCATGAATGTAACCAACGACCAGATGACGTCGCTCATCAAGAAGAACACGTTTGCGTTCAAGATGTAGAGATTCAAAACGAGATTCCGCTTTAGGCTCAACTAAGGGTCGGCAATCTTTTGATCATCGTCATTCGCGACGAGTCTTCCAAAAAATCACAGCGAATCTCGTCCACTCCCGCGATCACGGGCTTCTCCTTCCCTTCCGGTGTTTCTTTCCCGGGGAAGGATAACTCAATCTGGATGCGGTCCGTCAATCGTTGCAATGCGATATCGCAGCTCTTTGCAGCACTGTGGCAGGCGAAACAATGCTTGCACGCGGCAACTACTGCCGCCTGCAACGCCAGAATCTCTGTATTTTCCATCCCTGCGGAATCGGCCATGTATCGCGCAGCTCCGCCCGCCGCCGCTGCCAATCGCTCATCTGCGTCCATCCGGAGCACGATTCGTTGAGTATGAGTCGCCACGGTTACACGTTACTCGCCAACGCCACGTCACACGCTTCCCTGCAGTCCGGACAATAATACAACCCATCTTCACAAAGCTTCACGTTTAATTGTCCCTTGCAGATCGTGCAATATTTTTCGCACCGACAATACTCTTCCGCCTTGTCGCACTGTGAGCAAACAATCTGCTGTCTCGCTGCCATCTCAATCCTCTCGCCAAACTGTACCTGACCGTACCTCCTCCAGCAAGCTCTCCGTCACCTCGCATTCTCGATTTGCCAAGACCTTTGGCGTGGTCTGTACGTTGATTCTGCATTGGAACGCCGATCCTCTGCTCCACCGTTCCTGTGCTTCCTCGCGCATGATCACACCTCCACCAGAAACTAGCTGTTCTTCGAAGCCTGCTGTGCGCTGCAGTCCCTGGTGCGAATTGGCCCTGGGGATCGGAATGACGAGCGGTCGAAGTGCGCCACTAACTTCCCGGGTCGCTGGTCATCGACCTTTCCACCGGCACTCGCAGGTAAATCTCCGGCAAAACGACTTGCTGGCCTGTTTTTTCTAGAGCCCAGCACTCTTTCGAGTGGCAAAATGACCTCATGACAAACTTCGCCAAAAACACCAAATCCACCATCATCTTGGACTTCGCTACCGGGATGCCCAGTCCATGATTGATGAGGGTTAGCCGCGGAAGATGACCTGAATAGGACAAATCGCTGTGCCTGTTCTGGCTTTGATCGCATCAGACTGACGTTGCCTAGGAATCGTGCGACGCTGGGTTAGAGCAGTGAACCTGATTCTTTCCGTGGAGACAGCCTTCATGACTGACGATCGCGACACCGAACGGGGGAAAACGTTGCGCCCCGAAATTCCCTCCGACATCAAAATGCCTGTTGCCAAGCTCATCGGGTTTGAAATTACAGAAGTCTCGAGGGGACGCGCCGTCACCAGCCTGCAGACTGGACCGCAACATGCGAATCCTATGGGCACGCTTCACGGCGGAATTCTCTGCGACATCTGCGACGCTGCCATGGGCATCTCCCTCGCCACGACTCTCGAAGACGACCAGTCGTTCACGACGATGGAGCTGAAAATCAATTTCTTCCGGCCCGTCTGGACGTCAAAGCTCACCGCCGAAGCCACGGTCATCCAGCGGGGCAAAACCACCGCGTACGTCGAATGCACTGTCACTCATGAAAATAACAAACTTGTCGCCAAGGCCTCGAGCACCTGTATGATCCTCAATGGCCAACGGGCTCAAGGGCGCTAGGCAACTTGGGCCCAGTCGAGGCAATCTCCCGTTGATGCAATGAGAAGACTGCGAGCGATCGGAATGCCGCACGCCACCGTCAGAGGTTCGCAGAGAACCTTTCCACAGCGTCGCTCTCTGCGTTTTTTGACGCCCCCAACCTCGCGTGTTACCATTTCTTCCTGCCTGGGATAACAATGGAATCGGCGATCTCTCCTGCCAACTCTAGCCCCCGTAAAACGCCTCTAAACGGGGTTCACCGCCGTTTAGGCGCCAAAATGGTGAACTTCGGCGGTTGGGATATGCCGGTTGAGTACCCGGCCACGGGCGGCCTTGTTGCAGAACACAACGCTGTACGCAATTCTGTAGGACTATTCGACGTCAGCCACATGGGCGACATTCGTGTTCATTCCAGGAATCATTCCGGCGCTGCACTTGCGGCCATCCAGCACCTCACGATGAATGACGCTTCGCGACTCGCGATCGGTCAAGCGCAGTATTCAGCGATGCTCTATCCCAGCGGCACGTTCGTAGATGACGTCATCGTCCACCGGCTTGGGGAAGACGACTATCTCCTCGTCATCAACGCCGGTACACGCGAAAAGGACATCAACTGGGTGCGCGACCATACCACGGCATTTGATTGCATCGTTGATGAATTGAGCGACGCGTACACGCAACTCGCCATTCAGGGCCCGAATGCCGTGCGCGTGCTTCGGAAACTCACCGACGTAAACCTCGACGGTATCAAGAATTACTGGTTCACTCACGGTACGGTTTGTGATTTGCCACAGATGCTCATCGCTCGAACCGGATACACCGGCGAAGACGGTTTCGAGATTTACATCCCGAGCGACGAGGCCACCAGTGAACGTGTCTGGAAGCGGGTTGTCGAAGCCGGCAAAGAATTCTCCCTTCTTCCGTGCGGATTGGGCGCGAGGAACACTCTCCGACTGGAAGCCAAAATGGCGCTCTACGATCACGAGATCAGTGACAAAATCAATGTCTGGGAAGCGAATCTCGACAGATACTGCCGAATGGAAAAAAAAGAGTTCATCGGGCGTGCCGCACTTGAAAAAGCCCGCGCGGAAGGCCTTACGCGCACTCTGGTCGGCATCGAAATGGTGGAACGCGGCATCGCCCGTGACGGTTATCGCTGCGTCGACGAATCGGGCGAGCCGATCGGAGTGATCACAAGCGGGTCGCCGTCTCCCACTTTATGCAAGAATATTGCATTGGCTTATGTTCCCTTGTCCTGTGCGGCCCTGGGCACTCCGCTTTACGTTGAAGTTCGTTCCCAGAGATGCAAAGCGCAGGTGGTCGCGACACCTTTTTATAAGCGGCCGAAGAAGGCAGTCGCTTCATAAACTAACGAATCAGCGCGTCAGACAATCAAATAAGGAGCTTGGCTATGGCGTACCCAACGAATTATCGCTACACCAAAGAGCACGAGTGGATCGACGTAAAAGGTGACACCGCCACCATCGGAATCACCGACTACGCACAGCATGAATTAGGCGACGTAGTATTCGTCGAATTGCCTTCCGTCGGAAGTAAAATCACGGCCGGCAAGACGTTTGGCTCGATCGAGTCCGTAAAGGCCGTCAGCGAAATTTTTGCGCCCGCAGACGGTGAAGTCGTTGAAGCAAACAGCGCCCTGCAAAACAAGCCTGAGACCGTCAACAGTGATCCGCACGGCGCTGCATGGCTCATCAGGGTCAAGCTCCCCAAACCGTCGGACATTAATTCCCTCTTGGACGCCAAAGCGTATGAAGCCTTCATCGAGGAGAAACAAAAGGAAACATCTGCCTGATGCGCTATCTGCCCAAGAGCCCAACCGAACGAGAGGAAATGCTGGCCGATATCGGCGTCAAATCGATCGAAGATTTATTTCTCACAATTCCTGAGCAGTATCGCCTGAAAGGTCCGTTAAATCTGCCTGGCCCTCTGTCCGAATCAGAAATCATTGACTACTTCCAGGCACGCGCAAATGAAAATTCCATCGGCTACACGCGCTTTCTGGGAGCTGGCATCTACAATCATCTTCGAAGCGTAATTACCGATACGATCATTCAGCGCGGCGAATTCCTCACTTCATACACGCCGTATCAAGCCGAAATCACGCAGGGAACACTGCAGGCCATTTTTGAATTTCAAACCATGATCTGCCAACTTACCGGGCAGGAAGTCGCAAATGCTTCCATGTACGACGGATCGACCGCCACCACGGAAGCAGTCCTTATGGCCGAGCGTCTTACTAATCGGCGCCGTGTACTCGTGGCTCGGAGCTTGCACCCGGAATATCGCGACGTTCTGCGAACCTACGCCAGGCATTCGGGTCTCCTTGTGGAAGAAATCGGATACACGGAAGGCGGAGCTCTCGACCTGAAGGCACTGCAGTCTTCGTTGCGCGACGATGTTTGTGCAGTCGTCGTGCAGTCGCCGAACTTTTTCGGTGTAATCGAATCGCTTGAGCCCGTTGCCAAGGCAGCCCATCTGTCCGGCGCCCTGCTCGTTACTGCAATCGCCGAAGCCATGTCACTCGGGGTCGTAAATCCTCCGGTTGAAGCCGATATCGTCTCTATGGAAGGCCAGAGTTTCGGCCTGGCTCCAAGCTACGGCGGCCCATTTGTTGGTGTTCTCGCTTCGAAGGACAAGTTTGTGCGGCAGATGCCCGGGCGCCTGGTGGGCCAAACGACCGATCAGGATGGACGTCGCGGATTTGTTCTGACTCTCGCCACGCGCGAGCAACATATCCGTCGCGAGAAGGCCACTTCCAATATCTGCACCAACCAGGCGCTTTGTGCTCTGGCCGCCACCGTTCACATGACCCTGCTCGGGAAAGAAGGCCTCCGCGAAATGGCCGAACAGAATCTTTCCAAAGCACACTATGCCCTCAGCGAACTCGAGCGGATTGCCGGAGTGAAGCGGACCTTCCCTGCTCCCTTTTTCAATGAGTTCGCGGTCGAATTTCCACGTTCCGTAAAACTGGTCAACGCCGATCTGCTGAAAGAGAAGATCATTGGCCCGTTCGTACTTGGTTCGGCGTATCCCGAATTGTCTAAACACGCGCTGGTTTGCGTTACGGAGACCACGTCGCGTGCGGAGATCGATCGTTTCGTTGCTGCTGTGCAGAGCGCCCTGTCGAAACCGCTCTAATTCAGGAGGATTTGGCCCGACACATTGTTCGAGCCTTGCAATTCACGATGAAAGACACCATCAAGAAAGCGACCCGTCACGTCAATCAGAGCGAAGGACTGATCTTCGAACATTCTTCCGAGGGCAAACGTGCCTTCGATCTTCCTCGCCTTGATGTTCCCGCTGTCGATCCGAAAAAAGTGTTGGGAAATCATCACCGTTCGCATGGCACGGAAGATTTTCCCGAAGTCAGTGAAATCGAAGTCCTTCGCCACTTTACGCGACTCTCGACGTGGAACTACGCCATTGACCTCGGCATGTATCCATTGGGCTCCTGTACCATGAAATACAATCCGCGCGTCAATGAGCTTGTCGCTCGGCTTTCCGGTATCGCCACCGAACACCCGTATCAGCCACAGGAACTCTCTCAAGGCTGCCTGAAAATCCTGCAGCTGCTGGAAGGGTGCCTTCTTGAAATTACCGGAATGGATGCGATTACCCTGCAACCCGCCGCGGGAGCCCAGGGAGAACTCACCGGTCTCCTGCTGATCCGCTCGTTTCATGAAAAGAATGGCAATCCGCGCAAAATCGTTCTGATTCCCGACTCCGCTCACGGCACCAATCCGGCCACCGCCATCATCGCCGGATACGAAGTGCAAAACATCAAGTCCGATGCAAACGGCCAGATCGATCTGAGCATGCTACGTCAGCAGGTCAACGCCGATGTTGCCGCCTTGATGCTTACCAATCCATCCACACTCGGCATTTTCGAGCAGCAAATTCCAGAAATCGCCGAAATTCTTCATGCCCATGGAGCGTTGCTTTACATGGACGGCGCAAACATGAACGCCCTCACCGGCGTTACTCGTCCGGGCGATCTTGGGGTCGACGTGATGCACCTCAATTTGCATAAAACGTTTTCGACCCCCCATGGCGGTGGAGGTCCCGGCGCTGGCCCGGTCGCCATCAAGAAAATCCTCGAACCCTTTCTGCCCGTCCCCGTTCTGGTCAAAAAAGCAGACGGCAGACTCTCTTTGGATTTTCATCGCAAAGATTCCATAGGAAAGGTGAAAGCGTTTAGTGGAAATTTCGGCGTCCTGGTCCGCGCGCTCGCCTATATCCTCGCCTATGGGCCAGGCATTCGTCAGGCGACCCAGGATGCAGTTTTGAATGCCAACTACATCCGCAAGCAGCTGGAAGGTATTTTCGATTTACCCTATACGCGGCCATCGATGCACGAAGTCGTCTTTAGCGACTCCCTGCAGAAGAAAAACGGTGTCAACACCATGGACATCGCCAAGCGCTTGATCGACTACGGATTTCATCCCTACACGACGGCGTTCCCGCTGATCGTTCCAGGCGCCATGATGATCGAACCAACCGAGTCCGAATCCAAGGACGAATGCGATCTGTTTATCGATGCGATGAAGTCAATCGCCATCGAAGCCGCTTCCACGCCCGACCTCGTGAAGACCGCTCCGCACAACACACGCGTCCGTCGCCTCGACGAAGTCGGCGCCGCGAGGAAACCGATCCTCCGCTGGAAGCCGGCCCCCAAACACACCAACGCTGCCGACTAGGACGTGACACTCTCAATCCCGGTAGCGCACCTGGCACGAATTGTACGGACTCGGGCCGGGCGAAGGTGCTTCGGCTTCCGCCCTCTATTTCCCCACAAGAACCTCCATGCGTGAGCATACACCTCCGTTCGCGCACCACCTGCTACAATGGAGACAAGCAAAGACGGAAGCAGGTCATTTCAGAGATGAGTTTTACGCTAGACGCATGGCTCCCTAAGTCAGTAATCCTCCTGCGTGATTACAACCTGCAGAAATTTTCCTCGGACCTGATTGCCGGTATCACGGTCGGTCTTGTCGCGCTCCCTCTCGCCATGGCCTTTGCCATTGCCTCCGGGGTCCCCCCGCAGGCGGGAATTTATTGTGCCATCGTTACCGGATTCCTGATCTCTGCGTTGGGTGGTTCACGCACACAGATCGGTGGACCCACGGGCGCCTTCGTCGTTGTCGTTCTTGGCATTATCTCGCGATACGGCCTCTCGGGACTGTTCACCTGCACGATGCTCGCCGGAGTCATCCTTGTCGTCATGGGCATCACCGGCATGGGCGCGCTCGTGAAATATTTTCCGAGACCGGTCATTGTCGGCTTCACCAATGGCATCGCCATCCTCATCGCAAGCACGCAGCTCCGGGATTTCTTCGGCCTCCGGATGGAACACGTCCCGGGCGATTTTTTCCATCGGATGGGGGCGCTGGCGGAAAACTTTCACACGCTTAATCCGGTCGCCACCATTCTCGGCATCGTTTCACTGCTGGTGATGATCATCTGCGTCAGGTTTTTCAAGAAAATCCCTGGCGCCATCCTGGTCTGCTTTGGTTCAATCGCTGCCGTGCATTTCCTGCATCTACCGATCGAGACAATTGGCAGTCGCTTTGGCGGCATTCCGAATGGCTGGCCGCATATCGTCGTGCCAAAACTGGATCCGCGTCTTCTGCTGCATCTGCTCTCGCCTGCGGTCACCGTTGCCATGCTGGGAGCAATCGAGTCACTGATGTCCGCCGTCGTATCCGACCGCATGTCGGGGGATAAGCACAATCCCAACGTAGAACTCATCGCCCAGGGCGTCGCCAATATTTTTTCCCCTCTCTTCGGTGGGCTTCCCGCAACAGGCGCCATCGCGCGCACTGCGACAAACGTCCGCGCGGGCGCTAAGACTCCGGTCAGCGGTATGGTTCACGCTGTCACTTTGCTTGCCATCATCCTGTTTGCCGCTCCTCTCGTGAAGGATCTGCCGCTTGCTGCGCTTGCGGGAATTCTCTTCATGGTTGCCTACAACATGGGCGACTGGGGAGAAATCCCCGAGATCCTGAAGCTCAGCAAGGCCGACATCACCGTCTGGGCCATCACTGTTTTTCTTACCGTGTTTGCGGACCTCACGCTCGCCGTGGAGGTTGGCATGATACTCGCCGCTTTCACTTTCATCCGTAAAATCTCCCTCACGACAACAGTCTCCAAAGTGACCGACGATTACATCGAAGACAGCCGGGCTCACAACTTGCAGGATAAAGACATTCCGGAGTACGCGGCAGTCTTCCGTATTCACGGCCCATTTCTGTTTGGCGTTACAGACAAGATCGCAACCATTACGGATCAACTCTCTTCGCTTCCACCCATTGTGATCCTGCGACTCCGTAATATGACCGCCATCGATGCCACCGGCATCGCCGCACTCGAAGAATTAGCCACCACCCTTCACGACAGCGGCCGCAGCATGCTCATTTGTGGCGCTCGTCCGCAACCTGATCTGCTGATGCGAGAAGCGGGGTTTGATCGGCACGTTGGCGCGGAAAACATCTGCGCGAACATTGATGAGGCCTTGGCCCGTGCGAAACACGTCCACGACGTTCTTTCCGTGCAGGTGGGTTGACGTAAAAAGCTGATTCGATAACCGGCGGGAATCTTCAAGATCCCGAGAGCAATTATTCCGTCACATCACTCCTCGATTCCGCCAGAATCAGCAGGATCAGTTCTCCGCCTGTGAATGCTTTCGCCTCCAGGATGCGGCCTAGAAGCACGATGGCCTTCTCTTCGCTCCACTGGAGTGCGGCAAAGAAATTTTGCGCCGCAGAAATGGGAGCGGTCCGGTTGTGATGAATTTGTTCGGTCAAAGAGTGAAAGCCCGGGCGTATTGCCCGCCCGGGCTTTCTGAGAGAGAGGTGCTGGACCGAAATTTATCGTGCGAATCGGGGTGCGGGTTCCGGCGGCAGCTGCAGCCCCGGCGCTTCCACCGGACGTCCACCGCGAGCCAACCCTGGCTTCTGCGCCATCAGAGGCTCCGCACGACGCACGGGCATCGCCACGTTTTCCCCTTCGCGAACAAAGCTCAAATTCATCTCGCCGCGGTCGCGATCGATGCAGATCAAATCCCCGAAGTGTACCTGCTCAGTTGCCAACAAATTCGCCATCGGGTAAACAACGTGACGTTCGATGGCGCGCTTCAGGTGTCGTGCGCCGTATCGTTGGTCGGTGCCTTCTTCGAGCAGGAAGTCGCGGCCCTGTTCTGTCACCCGGAACAAGAACTGTCCCTTCGCCGTTTCAAGCACCCGCTGCTGCACCATGGTCAACTCGATATCCAGGACCTCTTCGAGCTGCTTCCTCTGCAGCGGATGGAACACCACGATTTTGTCCAACCGGTTCATGAATTCCGGCGAGAACTTCCGGCGTGCTGCTTCGACGGCCGTCCGCTCTACCTTTACATCCAGATTGTCCTTCGGCTTGTCGCCGGATTTGATGAATCCGTATCCGCCACCCATCAATTCCGTTATTTCTCCGCCACCCAGATTCGACGTCATGAAAATGACCGTCTGCGACAGATCCACTCGCCGGTTATCTCCCAAAGTCAGGGTCGCCTTGTCGAGCATTCCAAGAAGCAACTGCCACAACGAGTCGCTCGCCTTTTCAATTTCGTCGAACAGCAGAAACGACAGTTTCAGCTTGTCGGTATGCGAAGCCGCCAAGGCTTCCTGGGTAATTAGCGGGTGTGTCTCGCGATGGCCCAGATAGCCCGGGGGTGACCCAATCAGTTTCGCAATTTCGTGCGAGTGTTGAAACTCTGCGCAGTCTACCTTGATTACTGCGCGGGGATCGCCGAATAAGATCTCTGCCGCAGCTTCTACAATCCGCGTCTTGCCAGACCCGGTCGGCCCGAGAAAAAGGAAATTCCCAACTGGTCGGCCCGGAGAGTTTAGTCCCGCGCAAAACACCTGATAGAGGTCAACGAGCGCTTGCACGCCCTCTTCCTGTCCCACGATCTTCGCCTTCAGCGCTTGCTGAAAATCGCGAGTCTCGCTGCTGCGGATGCTTGGATTCAATTGCTGTTTTACGGCTGCTCTCATTGTCTTTCCTCTTGCGGTGACGGCCCCTCGCCTCACCCACTGCCAATCGCCCGAAAGTTCAATAAAGATTTCACGCTCTCGCATCGGTTTAGAGAGCATGGCGAGTGCCAATTGTGCTGTTTCTCGCGGATCACTCCAACGGCAGCATGGTCAATGAGATAGAGAAGTTGCAGTTCTGGAAACCGTCTCACACGGTGAGACGTCGTTTCATACGTGTTCAAATTGAGAGCACCGATACAGATTCTGTCACTTCACATGACAAAAAAAGGCGCTGCAACTTCCGCAGCGCCCTGACCACTGGAACAGGTTGTAATTTTTTCTTAACGCTCGCTTTTCTTCCGGTTCTGCGCAGGAACACGCGCAGCCGCCTGCCCGGCCGCCGGCAGAGCGGGTAGCGCTTTGGGCATTTCCACGACGGTTTCGGCCGGAGCGTCCTTGCCAAGCCCTTCATCGCTTGCGGTTGCCGAGAGCGAGATCTCCTCCACCGCTTCAACCTGCAGAAGAGCCCCCTGGCTTTCTCGCACGAAGGTTAGTTCTTTATGCACACCATCCCAATCGATCCGCACCACGTCTCCCACGCTCACCTGCCGCGTCGCCAGCAGGTTAGCCAGCGGGTAGACGATGTAGCGTTCGATTGCCCGCTTCAGGTGTCGCGCCCCATAACGCTGATCTGTTCCTTCCTGCAGCAGAAATCGCCGCCCCTCCGGGGTCACACGAAACAGGAACTTGCCCATCGCCGTGTCGAGGACGCGCTTCTGCACCTGCCCCAGTTCAATATCCAGAACCAGTTCCAGTTCCGCATGCTTCAGTGGCTGGAAGACCACCAACTTGTCCAGGCGGTTCATGAACTCGGGCGAGAACCTCCGGCGTGCCGCTTCAATTGCAGTGCGTTCAAGCTTCACGTCGAGATTGTTTTGCGGTTTGTCCTCGGACTTGATGAATCCGTAGCCACCACCCATCAATTCCGAAATTTCATTCCCCCCCAGGTTTGAGGTCATGAAGATAACCGTCTGGGTCAGGTCCACGCGCCGGTTATCGCCAAGCGTAAGTGTCGCCTTGTCAAGCATGCCAAGCAGTAATTGCCACAGCGCGTCGCTTGCCTTCTCGATTTCATCAAACAGCAGAAATGACAGTTTCAATTTGTCAGTGTGAGTCGCAGACAATGCTTCCTGCGTAATCAGCGGATGCGTCTCACGGTGACCCAGGTACCCCGGTGGGGATCCGATCAATTTTGCGATTTCATGCGAATGTTGGAACTCGGCGCAGTCGATCTTGATGACCGAGCGCGGATTCTCAAACAATATCTCCGCTGCCGCTTCCACAATCCGTGTCTTGCCAGACCCAGTCGGTCCCAGCAGCAACAGGTTCCCCACTGGCCTCCCGGGTGAATTCAACCCCGCCGTGAACACCTGAAAAAGGTTCACAAGCGCTTGTACTCCCTCGTCTTGCCCGACAATCTTGCTGCGCAGAGACTTCTGGAAGCTCATTCGTCTCCGCGCTGCGGATGCTCGGATCCAGCGAAAGAATCTCCATGCTTCTCCCCCCTTAAAACTTCCCTTCAGGTATTCCTGAACCGGCCCTCGACTCGGCCAAGCTTCTTCAAATCGGCCCCGCGACCAAATTGATTCAGCTTCACCTGGATCGTTGAGTGCAGTAAACGCAGTTGTAGGAGCAATTCCCGCGCCACTGTAGGCGATTCAGAAAATCGGACGACTGGCGGAAACGTATCCGCTAAATCCAGGGTCAGTTCTCGCAGGGAGTGCACCAGGTTCTGCACGGCTGGCGATTGGGGGTCCGCCAGATTGATCTGGTTGTCCAACTGTTGACGAAGTGCGCGCCAGTTCAGATCAACGAAGGGATGCTTCTTGCTGACTTCCTTGATTACGTCATCGGTAATACGTGCTCGTTCGCCAAGTTTCGCCAAATGCAGTTGCTGCACTTTTCCACCTCGGCGCACGTTGTGCACCAGATAATAGGCGTTTCCTTTGCGGCGAACAAAAGCCATTGTTTTTTCCGCTACGGCTTCTCTGCCTCTCAAACGGTCGAATTTGCGAGTTCCGTCAAATTTCCAGCAGCTTTCTGTAGTGTAAGTTTCTTCCACTACATGCGTCAAGGTATGATTCGCCTTATTAGTAAACGTTGCGTTTCTCCTGGATGCGTTCATCTTTACTCAACTCGCTTTTTTGTTCTCACGAAATTTTCTGCTGCATTTCATTTATTTTTCTTCTGCTCTTCCTTCCGGATGCTGCAGCGGCGCGCGATCGGTCGTCCTAGAAGTGTCGGCCCTCGTCGACTTCCCCGCTGTTCTCTCTCGTGCCGCGCCTCCATCTATCCAACACCGAATCGTGAAAAGGGTCGCTTGCCTGCCTCGCACCTTGCGCATTACTATCTCCTTCGCTATGGGCACCTGGGATCCCGTGTACCGACTCGTGAAACGAATTCCCCGCGGCAGGGTTACTACGTATGGTGCCCTCGCTAAAGCCCTGAAGCTGCGCGGCGGCGCAAGAACGGCTGGACACGCGATGGCTGCAGCTCCGTCCGGCAGAGGCATTCCGTGGCACCGAGTTGTCGGTGCAGGCGGAAGGCTTCTCATCCGCGAGCCCCATGCTTCTCTTCAGCGCAAGCTTCTCGAATCGGAAGGCATCCGGGTGCTCGAATCCCGAATTCCCATCAAGAAACATCTCTGGGTTCCAACGCGCCCAAAACGGATCCGACGGACCTCGTCCTGAACGGAAAGACGAGCGTTCAACGTTCTGGGCGCGTTAGAGCTGCTTTGAGGCACTGCCGCGACGGATGGCCGCTTCTCCGTCCAATTTCGACTATGCTAAATTCACTCTCGATGAATATCCCGCCGAGACAACTCGCTTTTCACATTCAACGAATCCGGATATTCACTACAACCTTACTTTTACTTGCCACAATTACTCCCCCCCTCCTTGCGCAGTCTCCGGACGAGAAGGCTTGGCTTGGTTATCTACCTCTCCCTTCAGGAGAGGCTCTAAAATATTCAGCACTTCCACGGACAATCGTACGTCTTGGAAACTCACCGCCTCTTCTGTCTGCAGAAACAGAACTGATTGCTGGTCTTCGCTCACTCTTGAATGACAAATTTGGCCCTTCAAGCTCCACAAAGGGCCAGGCACTCTTCCTTGGAACCGCCGACTCACTTGAGGACATCATGCCCGGCTTCGTCCGCCCGCGAATGATTTCTGGCGATGGCTTCTGGATCGGAGAAATTACGGTACGGGGGAAAAGAGGTTTTCTCATCAGTTCCAGAACTGATCGAGGAGTCCTCTACGGCGTTTTTGCTTTTCTTAGGAAAATTGCCCAGGGGGTACCACTGGATTCCATCGTCAGTGCCCAATCTCCCGCAAACTCCATCCGGATGGTTGACGAGTGGGACAATCTCGACGGCACCGTCGAGCGTGGCTACGCAGGCTCGTCTATCTTTTTTGTCGATGGTCACGTCCGTCCGGATCTCTCGCGCGCCGCGCAATACGCCCGACTTCTGGCCTCTGTCGGTATCAATACTTGCGCCATCAACAACGTGAATGCCGATCCTGCCCTTCTTGGCGACCTTTTCCTTCCCCAACTTCTGAAAATCGCCGAAGTTTTTCGGGCATGGGGAGTGCGTCTCGCGGTCTCAGTCGACGTGAGCAGTCCGCGCACACTCGGTGGCATGGAGTCTTTCGATCCGCTGGACCCGCAAGTCGTCGCCTGGTGGAAGTACAAAGTCGACGCGCTCTACCGGGAAATTCCGGACTTCGCAGGATTCGTGGTCAAAGCCGACTCCGAAGGTCGCGCGGGGCCGAATAACTACGGCCGCACCCCTGCCGATGCCGCAAACGTCATCGCCAGGGCGCTTAAGCCCCACGATGGCTATCTCTTCTATCGGAGTTTTGTATACGATCACCATCTCGACTGGAAGAAACCAGGCAACGATCGTGCCAAGGCCGCTTACGAACTTTTCCATCCGCTTGACGGACAGTTCTCCGATAACGTCGTGATCCAGATCAAACACGGCCCGATCGATTTTCAGGTTCGCGAACCTGTTTCGCCCCTGCTTGGCGGACTCGAGCGAACAAACGAAGCCATCGAATTGCAGATCACTCAGGAATACACAGGACAACAGCGGCATCTCTGCTATCTCGTTCCAATGTGGAAGGAGGTTCTCGACTTCGATATGAAAAATTCTGGACCAACGCTGGTGCGCGACCTCGTCTCCGGCGAATTGCATCATCGCCCTGTCGGAGGATTGGTAGGCGTTGCCAACGTCGGCATGGACCTGGCGTGGCTCGGCCATCCCCTCGCAATGGCCAACTTATACGGCTTTGGCCGCCTGGCCTGGGATCCAAAACTCAGTGCGGAATCCATTGCAGAGGAATGGACCCGCCTTACCTTCGGCAACGAAACAAAAACGGTCGACACAGTCGATACAATGCTTCTCTCGTCCTGGAATATTTATGAGAGCTATACCGGGCCCCTCGGCGCCGGCACGCTGACAGACATCCTCGGCAGCCATTACGGTCCGGGAATTGACTCGTCAGAAGGTAATGGATGGGGGCAATGGCATCGCGCCGATCACGAGGGCATCGGCATGGATCGTACCGTCGCAACCGGAACGGGCTTCGTCGCACAATATTCCGTACCGATCGAAAGGATGTACGAATCCCGTGAGACCACTCCCGATGAACTGCTTCTCTTCTTTCACCATGTTTCCTATCTCCACAGACTTCATTCGGGCAAAACCGTGATCCAGCATATTTACGACTCGCACTACGACGGCGCCGCCCGGGCTGCCGGGCTGGTCGACAAGTGGAAGACACTGGAGGGCCACGTCGATCCGGGGCGTTACCAAGACATATTGCATCGCCTCGAATATCAGGCTGGCCACGCAGTGGTGTGGCGGGACGATATCTGTCAATGGTTCGCCAGAACATCCGGAATCGCCGACGCTCGCGGCCGTGTCGGCAACTATCCGGGCCGGGTCGAGGCCGAAGCCATGCTGCTTCAAGGCTACACATCCTTCGACGTCAAGCCGTGGGAGGCAGCCTCGGGTGGCAAAGCCATCGAGTGCAGGTCACAATCGGTCTGCACCGCAGGGCTGAAATTCGCCGGCGCACCTGGTCTCTATACGATTGATGTTCGCTACTTTGATCTGCCAAACGGCGTCTCCCACTTTCGAGTGTTCTTGAACGACAGGCGAATCGCCGAATGGGACGCCGGCCTGGCCTATCCCGCCCAAGCTCCCAACGCCGATTCCTCTGCACGCTATCGCATTCATACCGTTCAATTGAAACCGGATGACCTCCTCCGGATCGAGGGCCGGCCGGATGGTTCTGATCCGGCAGCCATCGACTACCTCGAGTTCACCGCTGCCGGTCCCCGCGCACCCCAGTGATACTTATTTCCCGCGGCTACGTACATATAGAAGGGCGGAACTGCTTAGCGTTCTGCATTTCGGCGATATCGACACTTGCGGTACCATAGTGCTTCCCAAATATGCCTTCTCCGGTCCTGCAGGTTGAAAACCTCATAAAGCGCTACGGCGACGTCGAAGCCGTGCGAGGCCTTAGCTTTTCCGTCGAAGAGGGCGAAGTCTTTGGCCTTCTCGGGCCCAATGGCGCGGGAAAAACCAGCACAATCGAAGTCATGGAGGGTCTCCGCGTTCCTGATGGTGGCAGGGTATCTGTCTGTGGATTCGATCCGCAAAGAAATCCTACTGAGCTCAAACGAGAAATTGGGGCGGCCCTGCAATCGACTTCACTCCCAGAAAAAATTCGCGTTGCGGAAGCAATTCAGCTCTTTGCCAGTTTTTACAAGCGGAGCCGGAAAGTCGATGAGCTCATCAAGCGCTTCGGCCTTGAGGAAAAGCGCAACGCGTTTTATAACCAGCTGTCTGGCGGCCAAAAACAGCGTCTGGCACTTGCCATCGCGCTGGTTAACGATCCTAAAGTTCTTTTCTTCGACGAACCTACAGCGGGCCTTGACCCGCAAGTTCGCCGCGAAATCTACGACATTATCGAAGAGCTCAAACGCGAAAAGAAGACGATCGTCCTCACCACCCACTACATCGAGGAAGCCGAGAAGCTCTGTGATCGTGTTGGCATCGTCGATCACGGCAAACTCATCGCGCTGGGTACGCCGCGCCAGCTTAAAGAAGGCTCTGCCAACACGACGCGCGTCGAGGTTCGCCTGGCAAAGCCGGTACCGATTGAAGAGCTGAAAGCACTTGATGGAGTTGTCGAGGCTCGAGAAATGGAGGGAGTCTATGTACTGCACTGCCCGCGAACCGCTCCCTCGATCGTTGCTCTCGTGAAACGTCTCGACGCTCAAGGCAACGAGCTGGTCAGCCTGGAGATTGCGACGCCCTCCCTCGAAGATGTCTTCATAGAACTTACCGGAAGGAGGCTACGCGATTGACGAATCTGGCCACCCTCACGATCGTCCGCATGAAGCTGGCGATGCGTAACAAGATGTTCTTCTTCTTCAGTGTGCTTATGCCGCTTGGCTTCTTTTTTCTGTACGCGGGAGTTTTCGCCAAAGGCGATCCACGTATGGTCCTCTTTTATCTTGGGCCTGTTCTCGCGCTCAATGTCATGGGCAGCTTCTGGGGGCTGAGCGCGATGCTGGTCACGTATCGCGAACAGGGTATTCTTCGTCGCTTTCATGTCACTCCTGTTACCTCCAGCGATATGCTGGTTTCGAGCGTTCTCGCTAATTTCGTTCTCACGCTTCCGACGGTCCTTTCGATCCTGCTGCTGGCGCGTTTTGTGTTTCACGTCCACCACTTCGGCAACCCCTGGGCCATGGCCTTGTTCGTTTGCGTGGGCACTGTCTCTTTCGGTTCACTGGGACTTGTTGTCGCGAGCGTCACCAACACCATGCAGGAAACCCAGGTCCTTAACCAATTGATCTGGCTCCCTCTCATTTTCCTGAGCGGTGCCACGCTTCCGATTGCGTTCTTGTCAAAGGCCGTCCAGCGTGCAGCTCTGTTCCTGCCGGCGACTTATCTGGTCAGCGGCCTCCAGCAATCTACCTACGCATCACAATCTCTCTCCACGATGTTGACCCAGTTTATTTCGCTCGTGGCTTGGGCAATCCTCTCCTTTTTCGTCGCCGCTCAGCTTTTTCGCTGGGAGCCTGAAACAAAAATTCCGCGCAAAGCCAAACTCTGGGCCGCGGCCACCATCATTCCGTTCGTCATTCTCGGATTCTGGGAACAGTACAACGGCCGCATTCTCGCAGAAGCAAAAGCCTCCTTCCTCTCCGCAACGCAACAGAGCGAACCGCCCTCCACTCGCCCCGAGGCACCGAAAAACCAATAAGCGACAGACGGGTATCTTTTGCGCGAACATGCGAGGGGAGCCCCGCGTAATCGTGCACTTGGGATTCTCGCGGCGTGGCGCCACGCCAAATTGGCCATCGCTCGGACGTCCCTACAGGGCAAACTACATTGACGCTACAGGTCGTACACTTTATTCTGCAAGGGTGAGGCTCATGCAGCCTTTGGCCGCCAAGGAGACACCATGCCCGTACAAAAAACCGATAAGATCTGGCACAACGGAAAATTCATCAATTGGGATGACGCCCAAATCCACGTCCTCTCGCATGTTGTCGGTTATGGCTCCGCCGTTTTTGAAGGAATTCGCTGCTACGACACGCCAAACGGCCCATCTATTTTCCGCATGAAAGACCATATGCAGCGACTCATCAACTCCGCGAAAATTTACCGCATGGAGCTGCCTTACTCCGTTGAAGACTTTGGCAACGCCGCCAGCGAGCTTGTACGCCTCAATAAAATGGGGGCTTGCTACGTAAAACCAATCGTCCTGCGCGGTTACGGCGAAGTGGGAGTTAACCCGCTCGGCTCGCCGATTGAATCTTATATCGCCTGTTGGAGCTGGGGCGCCTATCTCGGACCCGAGGCGCTCGCAAAGGGCGTAGACGTGTGCGTCAGCACGTGGACCCGAATTGCACCCAATACTCTTCCGGCGATGTCAAAAGCTGCGGCGAATTACATGAATTCACAGCTCATCCGCATGGAAGCCGTCGTCAACGGATTCAGCGAAGGCATCGCGCTTGATTCTGACGGCCACGTCAGCGAAGGCTCCGGCATGAACGTGTTCCTCGTTCACGACAATATACTCTACACCCCACCGTTGGCGGCAAGCATTCTTCCCGGCATTACCCGCGACACGGTCGTCAAGCTGGCCACCGATCTCAATATCACTGTGAAGGAATCTGTCATCCCTCGTGAAATGCTCTATATCGCCGATGAAGTTTTCTTCGTGGGTACCGCCGTTGAGGTTACCCCGATTCGTTCGATCGACAAGATCGTTGTGGGCAAAGGCGCCGCCGGCCCGGTCACGCGGAAGATTCAGGAAGAATTCTTCGCCATTACCAGTGGAAAGAAAAACGACCGCCACAATTGGCTTACACCCGTTAACGCGCCGGTTGCGGCCATCCGCTAACACAACGCTCTCTGAGTGACGTCCTCATCTCTCGCCGTGTGTCGATGAGACGGCGATTTGTTTTTGTCAGCCACTTACCAAGCCGTGCTTCATAGCTGACCTCCCTCTCGTGTTAGAATCCTCCCGCCGTCCTGCATTCGATCCGTTGTAGCCAAGGCCCGGAGGCCCGCTGCATGTACAACCTCTCGCAAAAGCTAACTGCCGAATTCCTCGGCACCTTCGCACTCATATTCTTCGGTGCGGGGGCGGTCTGCGTGGATTTCCAGCTCCGAAGCAACAGCACCGGCGGCATCGGCCTGTTGGCCATCGCCTTGGCCCACGGCCTCACCATCGCAATCATGACCTCCGCCCTCGGCCATATTTCGGGGGCACATTTCAATCCGGCGATCACCATTGGCCTATGGGTCACCAAACGAGTGACAACCCTCGACGCGCTCGCCTACTGGGCTGCGCAGCTCCTTGGCGCCACGACCGCCGCTTTCCTGCTGAAACTTGTGATCCCCAGCGAAACCTGGCGCACCGCCGCACTCGGCACGCCAACACTGATGCCAGACTTTCCGCGTTGGGGCGGACTCACGCTCGAAGCCGTTTCGACATTTTTTCTAGTCGTCGTGGTTTTCGCTAGCGTGGTCGATGAACGCGGTACGTTCCGTTCCGCCGGCGGTTTCGGCATCGGCTTGACCTATACCCTCGGCATCCTGGTTGCGGGGCCCTACACCGGGGGAGCGCTCAATCCCGCGCGGTCCTTCGGCCCGGCATTCGCCTCGAACCACTGGCTGAACCAGGGCGTGTACTGGATCGGGCCTTTAATCGGAGGCTTCCTTGCCGGACTTCTCTACGACTCACTCTTTCTCCGCAAATCCGAGCTCTGACCTGGGCCTCACCGATCCGCTTCCGGTGCCTCCGCATTCCCCTGTCCCCTCGCTCAGGTAACTACACAGCAACGTCGATACCCGCATTCCTTGTTGCACCCTGGTTGCGGTGCTAACTTCAGTCAGGAACGCATATTTGCGGGGTGTACGCACATGGCATTGAGCATCGACGACCTACTACGTCGCGCCGTTGAAAACAAGTCTTCCGATTTGCATCTGAAGGTCGGCAACCACCCGTATCTCCGCGTCGATGGCCTGCTCACTCCGATCACCGACGTTCCACGCATCACGCCGGAAGAGATGCTCTCGATGGCCTTCAGCATGATGACCAATCGACAGAAACAGAAGTTCAAGGAAACCGCCGAACTTGATATGGCATACGGTGTTGCAGGTCTCGGTCGCTTCCGTGTCAACGTTTTCCAGCAGCGCGGCAATGTGGGCATGGTCCTGCGCGTCATCCCCACCAAGATCCGCACGGTTGAAGAGCTGAATCTTCCTCCCGTAATTTCCAAGATTTGCGAAGAGCAGCGCGGATTGGTTCTTGTCACCGGAACGACCGGTTCCGGTAAGTCAACCACCTTGGCCGCCATGATCGACCGTATCAATGCCAATCGCGCCGACCACATTATCACCATCGAAGACCCGATCGAGTTTCTACACCGCGACAAGCGCAGCTTCATCAATCAGCGCGAGGTCGAAGTCGACACGGCGAACTTCTCGACGGCCCTGCGCGCTGGCTTGCGCCAGGACCCTGACGTCATCCTTGTTGGTGAAATGCGCGATCTCGAGACCATTTCTACGGCATTGCTCGCAGCCGAAACCGGCCACATGGTTTTTTCAACCTTGCACACTCTCGATGCCACCGAAACCATTCAGCGTATTATTGCGGTTTTTCCGCCGCCCGAGCAAAAACAGATTCGCTTGCAGCTCGCTGCAACGCTCAAGGCAGTCGTGTCTCAACGCCTCGTTCGCCGCGCCGACGACAAAGGGCGCGTCCCCGCCGTCGAGGTCATGATCGCCACTGCCTACATCAAGGACTGCATCATCAACGCCGACAAAACTCGCCTGATTCACGACGCCATCGCGGCCGGAACGTCGCAGTACGGGATGCAGACCTTCGACCAATCGCTATTTGATCTCTACACGAAGGAGCTCATCACCCTTGACGAAGCTCTATCGCGTGCATCCAACGCCGACGAATTCAAGCTTCGCATTCAGGGTATACGTTCCGCCGCCGACGCCGCTCGGGAAGAGATGGCCTCACAAATGGCCGACTTCGAACGCTTCGCCCGCAAGTGAGATCCAGCGCAGCCGAAACACGGGCAATGCAATATCTCCTAAAGACCTGATACGGGACCTCATCAACGCACTCGCTCTGCTGGTCACGATGATTGAGGCTGTCACGATTAGCGTTGTGCCTCAGATTGTCTGAAAAACGCCAAGGCATATCCCTCGTTCGGCTTGAACACCTCCTCGGCATGACTGCTCTCAGCCACATTTCCGAGCTGGAGTCGATTAGCTGAGATTCGGGCGCTTCCAGAAGCCTCGATTCAAGCTGGTTCGAGCAATCGGGATGCTCTCGAGCCGAAGGCGAGACCGACTTGTGACCGAAGTCACAGACCATAGGTTAACCGCGATGTACGCTACGCGCGTTCTTAAGTGCAAAATAGAAACCACGGTTAAAGCCCCTTCCACTTGAAATCGCCGCTTTCTATATCTCTCTGAGGAGTCATCATGACCAATCGCGATTGCCGAACGGCGGCCGCTTCCGTATGCGCACTGTTGCTAGCTGTTGTAGTTTTTTCCATTTCCAGTATCGCCTGTACGCGCACACTCTTTGTCGGGAAGGACGGCATCGTCATTACCGGTCGCAACATGGACTGGGCCGAGGACATGAGCTCAAACCTCTGGGTCTTCCCGGCTGGTCTCACGCACAACGGATCGGCAGGTCCCCGCTCGATCAACTGGACCTCCCGCTACGGGAGCGTGATTGTTTCGGGCTATGACGTAGGCACCGCCGACGGGATCAACGAGAAAGGTCTGGATGGCAACCTTCTGTACCTCGCAGAATCCCAGTTCGGCAATCCAGCCGACAGCAAGGTCCCGTTGCTTTCTATTTCGCTGTGGCTACAGTACGTGCTTGACAACTTTGCAACAGTCGATGAGGCGGTTTCAGCGCTCGAATCCGAGCCATTCGAAATCGTTGCTCCAACACTGCCGAACGGCGCACCTTCTTCCCTGCACCTGTCCATCTCCGATCCAACCGGCGACTCGGCAATTTTCGAATACGTGGATGGCAAACTCAAAATTCATCACGGCAAGCAATATCAGGTCATGACCAACTCGCCCATTTACGACAAGCAACTTGCCGGCAATGAATATTGGGAAAGTGTCGGCGGACTCGCCTTCCTGCCGGGCACGAACCGCGCTGCCGACCGCTTTGCGCGTGCGTCGTTCTTCATTAATTCGGTGCCGAAGACCGTAGCGCCGCAATACATCAAGGGTGTCCCTGGCCAGTCGTTTGCCTATCAGGCCGTCGCTGAAGTGCTGAGCATCCAGCGTTCTGTCAGTGTTCCATTAGGGCTCACGACTCCAAACCAGCCCAACATTTCGTCCACGATTTGGCGGACCGCGGCCGATCAGAAGAACCTCATCTACTATTTTGATTCCGCAACCCGGCCCAATACCTTCTGGGTGTCGCTGAGCAAGCTGAACTTGAAGACTGGGGCACCGGTTTTGAAGCTGACGATTGCCAATGGCGAAGTGTTCGCGGGCGAAGTATCCGATAAATTCCAGCCATCGAAACCGTTCACGTTCCTTCCAGCTGAGCCAAAGGCGAAATAGTCCGGCGCTCGAGCTCCGTCCACGGGTTTGAGAGAAAATTGGATTAGCGGAATGTCTACGCTGCGCCTCCTCGCCCGGGGGGCGCCAGTTGGATGCCCTGCAACGCCATCACGACCGGTACGTCGCAGTGTAAGCAAGGACCGTTGCCTCTCCAGAAAGCAGAAAACTCACCAGGGCTGGCCTTGGTGAGTTCTTTGCTTGGGCGGAAATTCTTTGTCTAGATAAGAGCGTAAAACCGAGTTAGTTGAAATACCCTGCGTTCTTCGCCACGAAGGCTTGATGCTCTGCCGGCAATTCATCCATCGTAAAAATTGAGCCCGTCGGGCAGACCGGAATACAAGCTCCACAATCGATACAATCCGCCGGGTTCACATACAACTGCGTTGCCGTTGCAAAGTCGACTTCGTCTTTCGTGGGATGAATGCAGTTTACCGGGCAGGTTTCGATGCAGTGTTCGTCTTTCGTACAGGAATCGATAATCACGTAGGCCATGTCAGTTCTCCCCGGCGCAAAGAAGTGCAATCGCGGTGCCAAGCACGTGCACGAGCAACCCGTTGCTTTTCAACAGCATTGCGAACTCATCGTAATATGGGACTGTTTTGGACTGTGTGATCTGGCGCACGCTGTGCGGGTTATTTGGGCAGGGTTGCTGCGTCCTGTCGAACTTCGCCGCGCAGCACGGTTGCAGGCTCTATCCCACCAGATGTTTGTTCAAGCAGCCATTCTGGATGGAACTGTAACTTGATCCTGTTCTCCTGGTCCGCTCCGAGATCGATTGGAGTTGCCGATTGCACCAGCAAAAACGGCTGCCCGTCTACCGTCTGCAACTTGTGAGCGCTGCCGTCGGCGTTCACGATGCAGCCGAATCGGGCGTCCGAAGCGCAACCGATTGCTGTCAACGGTTCGGCGGTCGTCTTAGGAAGAATGGAGAGGTCAGCCAACCTCAGCCGAACTTCGTAGTACCTCCCTACCGGAATTCTCCCACTGACACCCAGCTGAAGGGGATCTTCTTCGGTGGAGGTATTCCTTACAAGATCTACCACCTGCGGGTGCTGCGCCAGCTCGGGTCCAATCTCGAGCCAGTCCGGCGAATTTGCGTCAGAGATCACACTGGCATGAAATTCGATACCACTCACGACAAGATACGCGTGGGCCACCTGCTGAGATGAGGCGCAGTTCGTGCACGTGCCTGTAACATTGCTGCCGACGGTCACACCCGTAATGGGCGCCTGAGAACAGACCGAGGCGACCGAATTGCCACCGACCACGGTAACCGAATTATTGGGCGGGTTCACGACGCCAAAGACACAGGTATTGTTACAACTCGACAACAGACAAACCGCACAGAGCACAACAACCGCGAAGGTTGCGCGAGTAACGCCAAATTCTCGCAATTGATCAAAGCCACGCATGCTGTCTCCGTTCCGGGGGACTTCATTCATTTTACTCCGAGCCGCAGGGTGATGCACGCAGTCTGAGCACGTCTCTCCTATGACCGGCCGGACCCGGACGTTTTTCTGCGAACCACTAGCCTCCCGCCCCCTGCTTCCCCTATGCTTCTCATTGTGTGGCGGAAACCCAGACAACTCGAATCCGAATCCACCCTGCACGAAGCTGCGATTAAAATCCTGATGCGCCGCGCTCACTCGGTCTATGAAATGAAAAAGGCGCTTGCCCGCCGCTGCGAAGACGAAAAGCTCATCCAGACCGTAATTGATCGCCTGAAATCCAGCAACCTGCTGGATGACGCCCGTTACGCCAAACAGTTCACCCGAGTGCGCAGCGAATCCCGCAAACAAGGACAATTCCGCATCGCGCGCGATCTACGCTCCCGGGGTATCCCCGACAAATATATTGAACAAGCCCTGCGAGACTCGGCGCAGGAAAATGATCCCGCGGCGCTCGTCCGTCACCGGATCGAGCGTAAACTTCGCCTGTACCGCGGTGAAATCAGCGAGAAGAAAATCGCCTCATTGTATCGTTCGCTGCTCGCCGCGGGGTTTCCGTCCGACATCGTCCGGAAAGAACTCTTCCGCGTTACGCGAGAAGAGGTCCCCGAGTCCGACTCCGACTCCAATCCTAAGCGCCGGACAGCTCTGTTTCGCGGATCGTTCCGACTGGCACCCGAAGGCATTCTTGAGCGCAAGCACCTGCCTTGCACACTATGCGATAATTCTTTGTTCATTACTGATGCTCCATTGAGGCTGACTTGACTGCCAACCCCACACCGAAACCAACGGGCGACGAAATACGCGAACGATTCCTTGAATTTTTTGAAAGTAAAGGCCATCGCAGGGTGAAGAGTTCTTCGCTGGTTCCGCACGGCGATCCTACCCTGCTCTTCACCAATGCAGGCATGAACCAGTTCAAGGACGTGTTCCTCGGCCTTGAAAGGCGCGACTACTCCCGAGCGACCACATCTCAGAAGTGCGTTCGCGCCGGCGGCAAGCACAACGATCTTGAAAACGTCGGATTTACCAAGCGTCACCACACCTTTTTCGAGATGCTCGGCAACTTCTCTTTCGGTGATTATTTCAAGAAAGATGCTGTGGCCTTTGCCTGGGAGCTAATTACGTCCCCACAATGGTTCTCAGTCCCGAGCGACAGACTCTACGTCACGATTTTCGGTGGTGCAGAGGTCGCTCCGGGCACAACGCTGGGCGTTGATGAAGAAGCCAGTAAGCTCTGGCTGGGGCAGAATGTCCCCTCTGAACGGATTTTCGCGATCCCCGGGCTCAAAGATAATTTTTGGGCGATGGGAGATACCGGCCCTTGCGGTCCTTGCAGCGAAATCCACTACGACATGGGCCCTGTCGCTTCCGATGCAGGTCATACCGATTGCAAATTCCCTTGTGATTGCGGCCGATATGTCGAAATCTGGAACCTGGTCTTCATGCAATTCAATCGTGATTCAGGCGGCACACTGACCCCGCTGCCGAAGCCCTCGATCGACACCGGCATGGGTTTGGAACGACTTGCCGCCGTTTTGCAGGGCGTCATCTCAAACTACGACACGGACTTTTTCACACCGCTCATTGACCGCGCGGCGCAACTTACCGGTGTAGATGAAACCAAGGAACTCGAGGTCGAAGACCGCAACAACCGGGCTGCGTCCCTCCGTGTCATAGCCGATCATGCTCGAGCAA
The DNA here is from genome assembly GCA_963831545.1 of uncultured Acidobacteriota bacterium. Taxonomy (GTDB): domain Bacteria; phylum Acidobacteriota; class Terriglobia; order Acidiferrales; family UBA7541; genus Acidiferrum. The sequence continues at coordinate 677,983 of CAWHQX010000007.1, read as the reverse complement.
CAACCTTCCTGATCACCGACGGCGTTCTGCCTTCTAACGAAGGCCGCGGTTATGTTTTGCGCAAGATTATGCGTCGGGCCATTCGTCACGGTCGGTTGCTCGGCGCCGAGAAGCCTTTCTTATTTGAAATGGTGAATGCCGTTCGCGACCTGATGGGCGCGGCCTATCCTGAACTTCACGAACCGAACGCGGCACGTGTTCCGGACATTGTGCTCGCCGAAGAGAATCGCTTCGGGCACACGCTCGACATCGGCCTCAAGAAGCTCGAAGAAGAACTGAAGCCGCTCGCCCTAAAACCAGGCTCGGTCTATTCCGGTGACGCTGCGTTTCGTCTCTACGACACCTACGGACTGCCCATGGACTTCATACTCGATTCCGCGCGCGATCTCGGCGTGCAGTTCGACGAAGCGGGATTTGAGAAAGCCATGCAAGAGCAGCGCACCCGCGCTCGCGCATCCTGGAAAGGCGGATCAAAAGACTCGGCGAACCCGGCCTTTGCGAAGATTGCCGAAACATTCAAGACGGAAAAGGATTTCTACACGGGCACGGAAGGCAAAGACGCACGCATTGAAGCCATCGTCACAAAAAGCGGCTCCGTCGGTGAACTAAAAGCCGGTGAACAAGGCGAGGTCATTCTCGATCGCACGGTGATCTATGCCGAGTCCGGCGGACAGGTTGCCGATACCGGATCATTCTACGACCCCAGCAGCTTGACACAGGTCGCGGTCGTGATCGGGGCGTATTACCCCATCGCTGGGCTCGTTGCACACAAAGTCACGGCCAGAGAAATCCTGCATGTCGGAGATCGCGTCAACGTCGTCGCCGACGCCGAGCGTCGCTCGCGGGTCATTCGCAACCACAGCGGCACGCACCTCGTTCACGCTGCTCTCAGAAACATACTTGGCACTCACGTCAAGCAGGCTGGGTCACTGAATGCTCCCGACCGCCTGCGTTTCGACTTTACTCACTTCGCTCCGGTTGGTGCCGAAGAACTGCACGACATCGAGCAACAGGTCAATGAAGAAATTCGTCTGAACACCGCCATCGAAACCGGCATCATGTCGCTTGAAGAAGCGCTGGCTTCTGGCGCGCTGGCCTTCTTCGGGGACAAGTACCCAGAGAGCAATGTGCGTGTGGTCACCATCACCGATCCGGGCGCACCGCGCGGCTTCTATTCGAAAGAACTGTGCGGAGGAACCCACGTCCATCGGATCGGGGATATCGGCGTTCTGAAGATCGTCAGCGAGGAATCGGTTGCGGCAGGGGTCCGTAGGATCGAAGCGGTCACCGGTGTAGGAGCCTTGGCTCATTATCAACAGCAGGCACAGACCCTGCGCGAGCTTGCAGCAAAACTCAATGTTGCTGAAGACCATGTGCAGGCAAGCGTCGAGAAGCTGACGCAGACTGCGAAACAACTTGAGAAGGATCTGGGTGCGCAGAAGCGGAAGGGTGCGCTCGACCAGCTCGACGCACTCTTTAACCAGGTGCAGACCATTAAGGGCGTCAAAGTGATTGTCGGGGAGGTGGAAAACGTGGACCGTGAAGGGCTGCGCCAACTGGTTGACTCCTTACGGCAGAAGCTCGGCTCCGGTGTTGTCGCTCTCGGGATGCCTGACGGCGATAAGGTAGCCCTCATTGCTGGCGTAACCAGGGACCTTACGGCTAAAGTCCATGCCGGCAAGCTGATACAGGCCCTGGCCAAGCTCGTCGGCGGTTCGGGCGGTGGCCGGCCGGACCTCGCTGAGGCTGGCGGAAAAGACACAGCTGCCCTAAAAAGTGCCTTGCAAAGCGTTCCCAGCCTGCTCGACCCCTTGTTATAATTTATCCAGTGCGACTTCTGCCTGAGCTCCGCAGCGAGGCATGGGTTGCAGGCCTGAAGGCGAGATTGCGACGAATTGCTTCCGGGCCCGAAGCGGGTTTCTCCTGGCGGTTTACCGGCGTTTCGAGCCACAGGCCGCAAGCGGAAAACCCTGAAACCAGACGCATTACGGAATTTAGAGACATCACCTATGCCTTCCCCGAGGCGAGTAGACGGCCAATCAAGACCCATTGCACTGCGTGTAGCCTTTGTGTTTTCTGTGGCTTTGGCGGTTTGGCTCTGCATTTCCAAGCCGGCTCCGGCGCAGATTATGTCGGTTACCAATATGGATGGCCGGAAACTGTTCGTAAATTCTGAACCGCCTAGAATTGCACAACTGAAGTCACCGCAAACGCGTCAAAATATTTATTTGCCCGGCGAGATTTCCTTTCTTGGCGGAAGCCGGCGATCAATGAGTATCGATCGAGATGGCGTCGATCAGTTGGTCAAGGAAGCGGCGGAGCGGCACCGCGTCGACCCGGCTTTGATACGGGCGGTGATCGAGACGGAGTCGAACTGGAATCCGGGCGCATATTCCCGTAAGGGTGCCATCGGCCTGATGCAGTTGATTCCGACGACGGCACAACGCTTCGGTGCCAATGACGCATTTAACCCGAAGCAGAATGTGGACGCCGGAGTACGATATTTAAAGACGTTGCTAGAACGATACAATGGCAACCTCGACTTGGCTCTGGCAGCGTACAATGCTGGAGAGGGAGCGGTGGATCGGGCTCATGGAATTCCGGCTTATCGAGAGACGCGCAACTATGTACAAAAAGTACAGAACGCGTATTACCGGCCGGGATCGGGACATCTCGAAAGTGCCTACGTCCGAACAAATGCCATTCATCGCGAAGTGGACGCCAGCGGGCGGATTATTTTCTCGAATGTTGACTGATCTGGGCGCAAACCGTCCAGCTGGCAATTCCAAGCCAGTAACGGACCGTCCTCAAAGAAATCGGGAAGTCGTGACGCCGGGCTCAAAAAATTTCCACAAGAGTTTCGCCATCGTTTCGCTAGGTTTTGCCCTGCTGGGCCTCGCTCTAATTCCACGCACTGCGGCGTCGGCGACCGGAGCGGCAAACGCTTCCAATAACACGAGCGTGAAACGAGATGCAGCCGGTTCGCAATTCACCCGAGCGGAAGAGTTGCGCGAGACACTGGGTACCAAGGCTCCGGAAAAGCGTACTCTCGCCGAATACAAGCAGGTCGTGAACTCCTACCGTCGGGTTTATCTGATTACCCCTCACGCCACCCAGGTCCCTGATGCGCTCGTTGCGATCGGCGAATTGAACACGGAAATGGGTGACCGCTTCGGACAAAGCTATTACCAATCAGCGGTTGATTCTTACCTGTTCTTGATCAAAGAGTATCCAGCCAGCAAGTATGCGGCAGATGCATTGCTGCGGGTTGCGAAATTACACAAGGATCAGCTGGGCGACGCGACGGAAGCGGCGAAAGAGTTTCAGGATTATCAGAAAAAGTATCCGCACTCACCACGAAAGCGTGAAGTACAGGAAGAGCTGGCAGAACTGGCGCTGATGAAGGGCGCCGAGACCGGCCAGATGAGTCCCAGGAACCCGGTACCCGCAGTGAGCCCGGCGACGCCTGCCGAGAAGTCGGCTTCCGGTCATTCTTCCTCGCATCCGGCGACCGCGAGCGTTGCGAGCTTAGCAGCGAGTCCGCTTACAACCGCGAAGGAAGAACCGACCGATCTCGTACGGTCTACTGTCAAGAATGGGGGCGAGCCAGCAAGATCCGGGGGCGTGCCTCGCGTGCAACACATCAAGACCAATGTGACTGCGACCAGCACCGAGGTGGTTATCGACCTTGAAGATTCGGTAGAGTATGTGTCTGGCAGGATTGCGAACCCCGACAGGGTTTATTTCGACCTGCATGCAGCCAAACTGAGTCCGGCGGTTGCGCACGGGACCGTAGCCGTCAAAGGCGATCTACTCTCTCGCGTTCGCGTGGCCCAAAATCAGTTTGGCATCGTCCGTGTCGTGCTGGATGTAAATGGTGTGCAGGATTATGCGGCGTCCATTATAAAAAAACCAACCCGTCTGGTGATTGAACTCTATGGCAACACGCCGCCAGCAAAAATGGAACCGGCCCAGACGGCGAAGCTGATCGAAACGCCGAAGGCGAAGATGGCATCAGGCGATCCGGTTGTGCCACGAATGGCTGAACCACAACCTGTTGTTCTTGAAGACCCGAGCGCGGAGATGGCGGCGGTGAAGACCTCTGACATACCCGTCGTCACCACACCCGCCGTAGCAACCAGCAAGACTCCCGCTTCGAGCAGCAAAACGACACGCGCGAACTCGAGCAAGACGTCGGCCAGCAAGAGGGAGATGATTGCACCCGCGTCAGCCCCTACCCTGACCCGGGAGGGGCAATCAACACTGACCCGTGCTTTGGGGCTGAAAATCGGGCGTATCGTGATAGACGCAGGACACGGCGGACATGACACCGGTACGATCGGACCCACCGGGTTGATGGAAAAGGACCTGTGCCTGGACGTGGCGTTGCGGCTCGGGAAGCTGATTCAACAACGATTGCCGGACACGGAAATCGTATATACACGCTCGGATGACACGTTTATTCCTCTCGAAGAACGGACCCACATCGCAAACGATATCAGAGCGGATCTCTTTATTTCGATTCACGCAAATTCGAGCCCGGACCATGGTGCGCGCGGTGTAGAGACCTACTACTTGAACATGCGCGGATCTGCCGAAGCCATGGAAGTTGCCGCACGGGAAAACGCCGTGGGCCAGGAGAACATCCACGACCTCGAAGACATGGTAAAGAAAATCGCGCGAACCGAGAAGATTGACGAATCCAAGGAACTGGCCGAGGACATTCAGGATTCCCTGTCAAAACGGATCCAGAAGACCGCCAAGCCCGTGAAGAATCGCGGTGTCCGGAAGGCCCCCTTTGTCGTCCTGATCGGCGCGGACATGCCCTCGATCCTGACCGAAATTTCCTTCCTCAGTAACCCGTCCGATGAGCAGTTACTGAAGAAACCCGAGCATCGCCAACGCATCGCTGAAGGCGTTTTTACGGGGGTGACCTCCTATCTCCAGAGTATGAATAGTCTGAACGCGACCGGAAAACCACATGCCGCTGCAATATCTCCCGTCGAACAGTCCCGGAACCAGAATTAATCCAAAAGCCCGAGGTCCTGCTTCGGGAACCAAAAACAAGGGGTTGGCATCTAAGAGAACAGTGCGAATGCGAACACGATCGTATCTCCTGGTGCTGGCCGTGCTGGCGTTTGGCCTCAGTGCGTCTGCCGCACCAGCCGCCACGCCAACTCCCCTTCTGCCTGATCACTTTGGTCATTGGCAGGCGAATGGTCCGTCCAAGCTTACATCGGGGCAGAGTCTGGTTTCGTGGTTTGAAGTGGATCCCCGTAGGAACATTTCGCGGGAAGAAGGATTGATCGCGATTGAAGAGCGAACTTACCGGAGCGGCGACCAGGAGATCAATCTCACTCTCTCCGTATTCAAAGATCCGACCGGAGCCTATCAGGAGTTCACCCAGGAGACCGGTGACCACGAGCATCCATTCGCGTACGGAGACGAGGCTGCCTTCGACACATACACCGGGAGCATTCTGATCGGGAACCTGTTTGTCAAAATCGGTAGCGCGACAGAGGTCAAGCCAGAAAGTCTGGCCGGCTTAGATGTCTTGCTGCAAACAAAAGCCGACCACACGCCGTATCCTCCGTTACGTACATACACTCCGGCCAAAGACCGCATTTTTGGGACACAGAAATTCGCCGCGGGTCCCGAAGCATTCAAGTACGCGCTCTCGCAGATAGAAAACGGGACCTACAAGGAACTGGCGAACGAAGTCGGGTTCAGGAGCGGTGTCGAAACAATGCTGGCCAAGTTCCAGTCCGGAAAGGAACATGCAACGCTCCTATTGCTGGAGTACCCGACCCCCCAGATCGCCGAACAACATCTGCATCATCTCGCAGAAGCCCTGCCAGCTGCGGCCAAGCAGGCGGGTGCTGACGTGGAGCGGAAAGCATCCATGCTTTCGCTGGTTTTCGACGCCTCGTCAAAAGAATATGCGCAAAAACTGCGCGATCGCGTGGATTATGAAACGGAAGTGACCTGGAACGAAACCGGGCACGCGGCGACCGATCCACCGATTGTGGTGATTCTCGTCAAAATCATCGTTTACATGTTGATGTTCTTGGGGCTCACAGTTGGGCTGGGAATTGCGTATGGCGGCATGCGGATTGTGATCAAACGACTGTTCCCTGGAAAGGTCTTTGACCGTCCAGAAGATATTGAAGTTTTGCAGATGGGGTTATCTGGAAAGAAAATCGATTCGAGCGATATGTATTAATTCCGGCTGGCAGTCACCGTCAAATAAAACCTGAAACATCTCTAATTAAAAAAGCGTCTTGAGATCAGAGGTTGCCCGGGCACGTCCCAAGTTTGTCTGATGGCTAGACGGCTGCTCGAGCGTCAAACAGTGGTTCGTGTGGCGCTACCCGGCCGTCTAACGGAAATTGTGTGAGCAGCATCCAATTCCAATTTCTCGCCATTCCGGTTTCCAAGTCCGGGCGGGTGTCGTACCATTGAGAGTTCCTAGTCAGGACTGGGGCCATACAGAAACCATGAGATCGTGTCGAGGTCGTGCCAAGAATCAGTTCGGTCAATACGGCATTGCGTTTTGCGCGACTGTGCTGCTGCTCGGGGGTTGCGGAGAAAAAAAGGTCGAAGGGCAAGGAAACGCAGCCCAGGCGATGCCGGTTCAGGTGCAAGTCGTTCCCTCGAAGGAAATCACCAATTCGACCGAATATTTGTCGATCCTCAAATCGCGCCATTCAGCAAATATCAATCCTCAAGTCGAAGGGTACATCACAAATATTTATGTGAAATCGGGTGACCGGGTGGTGGTGGGAACGCCGATTCTGCAGATCGACCCCCTGAAACAGCAAGCAACCGTTGCAAATCAGGAAGCGCAGAAGGCGGCGCAGGAAGCGAACGTTTCGCTCGCAAAGATCAACCTTGATCGGACCCTGAAACTGTACGAGGCGAAGGTGATCAGTAAGGCAGACCTCGATACGGCGCAGAACGCCTATGATACAGCGGTCGCGCAATTGAAGGCCCTCGACCAGCAGCTGCAGACGCAAAGCGTTGAACTCCACTACTACAAGGTGAGTGCACCCATGGCCGGTATTATCGGGGATATACCAGTACATGTGGGCGACCGCGTGGCGGTCACGACACTACTGACTACCGTCGATGAGCCAGGGGCACTGGAAGCCTACATCTACGTGCCGGCTTCGCGGGCCAAGGATCTGCGCCCGGGGATGGCCGTCAAGCTGCTCGATGAGAACGGCAAAGTGGGCGCGGAAACCAAGATTTCCTTCATTTCTCCGCAAACAGATCAAGAAACGCAAACCGTATTGGCGAAGGCTCCTGTAGAGAACGCCAAATCAAATTTGCGGGTGGCGCAGCAGGTTCGGGCACAGGTGGACTGGAGCACCCGCCAGGGCCCTGTCATTCCCGTTCTTGCGGTGTCGCGTATCAACGGGGAATATTTCGTATTTGTCGCGGTGAACGAAGGAAAAGGAACCGTAGCACGGCAAAAAGTCGTAAAGATCGGCGAGGTGGTCGGAAACGACTACGCCGTTCTTGACGGTGTAAAGGCCGGGGATCACTTGATTGTTTCCGGAACACAGTTTCTGCAGGATGGCGCACCAGTCGTCGAACAATTCAAAGACAAAAATGCGGATGCGCAGGCAAAACCCGACGTAAACGCGAAACCTGACGTAAACGCGAAGTAATCTCGCTCAGGAAGTGAACGGGCAGTTCAACTTTTGCAAGAAGGCGGAGAGCGGATTTGTTTGTTGATTTCTTCATTCAAAGGCCTGTATTTGCGACTGTATGCGCGCTGCTGATTGTGCTTGGCGGTGCCATTTCCATCCCCACCCTGCCGATCGCTCAATATCCGGACCTTGCGCCGCCGCAAGTTGTCGTCGCCAGCGGATATATCGGAGCGAACGCGCAAGCTGTCGAATCTGCGGTAACCATCCCGCTCGAACAGGCCATCAACGGCGTTCCGGGAATGAAATATATTACTTCGGCAAGCGGAAATGACGGATCCAGCGTCATTACAGTGACCTTCGATGTCTCGCGCAACGTGGACCTTGCTTCGGTCGACGTGCAAAACCGCGTGAACCAGGCGCTCGGACGACTTCCTGACTCGGTCAAGAATACGGGCATCATTATTACCAAGCAGGCGTCCGGGTTCGTATTTGGTGCGGGCGTGTATTCGGAAAGCGGTCAGTACGACAGCCTGTTTTTGAGCAATTATCTGGATATTTACGTTCGTGATGCGTTGAAGCGCGTGAAAGGTGTAAATGACGCTCAGATCTTTGGCGAACGGAAATATGCGATGCGTTTGTGGCTGGACCCGCCGCGGATGGCGCAACGCGGGCTGACGGCAACCAATGTGCTTGCGGCTCTTCAGGAGCAGAACGTGCAGGTCGCTGCCGGACAGGTCGGGCAGCCACCGTCGAATTCAGGGCAAGCGTATCAGATCAGCGTGCGCGCAATCGGACGACTGACAAGCACCCAGGAATTCGAGAACATTATTTTGAAGACCGGGACGGATGGAACGCTCGTCCGCTTGAAAGATATTGGCCGCGCGGAGCTTGGCGCGGAAGACTACAGTTCACTGTTGCGGTTCGACGGGCACGATGCAGTGGGCATCGGCGTGACACAATTACCAGGAGCAAATGCGCTCGATGTAGACAAAGCAGCGAAGGAGGAGCTGAAGAAACTCTCCGCGAATTTCCCGCCAGGACTGAAATACGCGATTGCCTTCGATACGACCGATGTCATTGGCGAATCCATTCGCGATGTGATTTTCACCCTGTTTGAAGCGATCGGATTGGTCGTGCTGGTCATTTACATCTTTCTGCAGGATTGGCGTAGCACATTCATTCCGGCAATTACCATTCCCGTGTCGCTTGTTGGAACCTTTATTTTCATCAAGGCGCTTGGCTTTTCAATCAATACACTGACGCTGTTTGGAATTACGCTGGCTACCGGGTTGGTTGTTGACGATGCGATCGTGGTGATTGAAAACGTCGAACGACACATCGTCGAAGGAATTACTGAGCCACACAACGCGGCCAGCGTGGCAATGAAGGAAGTGGCCGGAGCGGTCATCGCCACATCTCTCGTGCTGGTAGCGGTGTTCGTGCCGGTGGCGCTGTTTCCGGGTACGACCGGGATTCTATTCCGCCAATTCGCGCTGACGATTGCGTTTTCAGTGGCTATTTCCGCATTCAATGCGCTGACCCTCACCCCCGCGTTGTCGGCGATCTTCCTCGGCCACCATCGCGAGCGAGCGCAGGGCTGGTTCTTCCGGGTGTTCAACAAGGCGTTTGAATATGGGGCGAATACCTATCACAGCGCACTGCACAAGGTGCTCGAGTGGAAGTACGTGGCGCTGCTCGCGTTCGCCCTGACACTTGGAGGCGCATACTGGCTCTATAACCGGATCCCCCAAGGATTCATTCCTGAAGACGATCAGGGATATCTGATGGTGATCGTGCAAACGCCACAAGGGGCATCCCTGCAGTACACCAGTAATGTGTGTACCGAAGTAGAGAAGGTCATCTCCCAGGTTCCGGATATCGACGGAGCGTTCACGATCGTCGGATTCTCCTTCACTGGCAGCGCTTCCAATCGCGCGATCATCTTCCTGAACCTGAGACCGTTTGCCGAGCGGAAAGGACGCGGGCATACCGGCGCGGACATTGTCGCAAAATTGCGTGGACCGCTGTTTGGTATTACCGATGGACTGGTGATCCCGTTCAATCCCCCCGCAGTGCAGGGATTGGGAAATTTTGGCGGATTTTCCTTCCAGGTGGAAGATCTGGGGCGAAATACGCTCGAGACCCTCGCGAATACGACCTACGAGCTGGTCGGAGCGGGAAACCAGGATAAAAACCTGACAGGCTTATTCACCAGTTTTACGGCAAACGATCCGCAATACCTGGTCAATATCAATCGCGAAAAAGCAAAAAGTTTGCAAATTCCCCTGAACCAGATTACGGACGCGCTGCAGGTGTTCATGGGGTCGGTGTATATCAACGATTTCGACTTCAATAACCGGTCCTACCGTGTGTATTTGCAAGGCGATCAGAAATTCCGGGCTGAAGCCAAGGACATTGCCGCGTACTACGTGAAGTCCGATAACGGGAAGATGATTCCGCTCGACGATGTAGTGGACATTCGGAATACGGCGAGTCCTCAGGTGATTTCGCATTTCAATCTGTTCCGTTCTGCGGAAATTGATGGATCGGCGGCACCCGGATTAAGCACCGGACAGGGATTGGCCGCGATGGAAAAACTGGCCAATAAGATCTTGCCGAAAGGCATGACCTACGAGTGGAGCGGGCTTTCGCTTGAAGAAGTCGAGTCGAGCGGGAAAGCCGCGATTTTGTTCGGACTGGGTTTGGTGTTCGTGTATCTGACGCTCGCAGCACAATACGAGAGTTTCGTGCTTCCGTCGATTGTGCTCTTAGGCGTGCCCGTTGCGTTGCTGGGAGCGCTCGCGGCGGTTGCGCTGCGGGGACTATCAAATGACGTCTACTGCCAGATCGGGCTGGTGATGCTCATCGGGTTATCGAGTAAAAACGCGATCTTGATCGTGGAGTTCGCCGAACAACTGCAGGAAACCGGCATGACTGTGCTTGATGCGGGTGTCGAAGCCGCGAAGATCCGACTCCGACCGATTTTGATGACCTCACTGGCCTTTATCCTGGGAGTCGTACCTCTGACGATTGCGACCGGCGCCGGCGCGGCGGGGCGTGTATCGGTTGGAACGACCGTTGTGGGTGGAATGATTGCGGCAACAACCTTGAATTTGGTGTTTATTCCGGCCTTGTATGTGGTGGTGAGGACGTTAGTGCCGCGGAAGAAGGCTCGGTATCACGAATCCCCGGCACCCTAAGGCTCGCGGAATTCTATGCAGCAAGGACCCGTCTCCAGTTCAACCACCCTTGACCCTCGGCGCGCTACCGGGACCCGCCCGGCGGTTTACAGGTGATTGCCGACAGCCAGGCTCGCGACGTTCGTGCGGCAGCCGCGACAGAAACTACTGGACTTCAGATCAATCCACTCTACAGAGTGAGAGGGTGACATCACGCATTGGTAGTCGTCACAGTGCTGAATGGAATGGGTATGCCCCAATTCATGGACGGCTTCTTTGAGCAATCTTTGGCGAAAAAGCTTATGATGCGCGGGAAGGCCGTAAAATTCCTGGCGGAGGCGGTACGAGGAAACGATAGCGCATTTTCCGGAAAGTTGGGCCTCGCCAAAGACAAACGTCAGTATGGGTATGTAGAGATCGACCGGGGTCACTGCAAGCAAGCGGCCGGTGCGCCCGGTAACGCGCTGCGTGATTTCGGCCAAAATTTCCGAGGATGAATACTGCTGACGGGTCACATTAAAGGCGAAAGCTGGATCGGGATCCTCGGGAAGAAATTCGCAAGGCTGGCGAAATTCGCTCGTGAGGCCGGTAGCGAGGCCTGACAGTACGTCCGGCGGTATCAAGCCAAGCGGGAGTATCTGAATATAGCTCATGGCCTAGGACACTTCTGCTGTGGCCCTCTTCCAGCCGTACTTCTTCAGTTTGTTGTGCAACGTGACGCGATCAATATCCAGCAATTCGGCAGCCAGTGTCTGATTGCCTTTGCATTCCTCGAGAACATTCAGGATATGTACCTTCTCCATATCCTCAAGCGTGCGCGAAGCGCTGCCAGCGACCGGGAGGCGAAGAGCAAAGTCACTCTCGCGCAATTCCGGCTCGAGAGCGACGACCATGGCACGTTCCACAGCATTTTCGAGCTCGCGGATATTTCCGGGCCATTGATAATGGTCGAGAAGTGCCATCGCAGCAGGCGAGACGCGGGTGATGCGCTTGTTCATCGAGGAAGCGAACTTCCGCACGAAGTGGTCAACGAGAATCGGGATGTCACTCCGGCGATCGCGCAAGGGCGGCAACTGAATCTGGAACACATTGAGACGATAGAAAAGATCGGGCCGGAACTTCCCTTCTTCAACCAGCTGCTCCAGATGCTTATTTGTCGCAGCGATGCAGCGGAAGTCTACGTGAATTGGATGTGAGCTTCCGACGCGCGTGATTTCGCGTTCCTGCAATACGCGAAGGAGGTCCGTTTGTGTTTTCAGGCTGATGTCGCCAATTTCATCAAGGAAAATCGTACCGCCGTCGGCCACTTCAAAACTTCCCTTTTTGCGGTATTGCGCGCCGGTGAAAGCGCCTTTCTCGTGGCCGAACAGTTCGCTTTCGAGAAGCGACTCGGCCAATGCCCCGCAGTGCAGGACAACCAGAGGGTTGTAGTGACGCGGGCTTGCAGAATGGATGGCCCGGGCAATGAGCTCCTTGCCTGTGCCACTTTCACCGGTGATTAGCACCGTAGCTTCCGTCGGGCCAACGGTCTGGATGGCTTCAAACACCCGAACCATCGGTGCACTTTGACCGACAATTTCCTGCGGGCGAACAACGGCGGCGACCGTTTCACGCAGCCGTGCATTTTCCTGCTCGACACGCTTGTGAGACAACGCGTTGTGAACGGTGTGCGCGATGTCATCTGGATCGAATGGCTTCGAAACGTAATCGTAGGCACCGTTTTTCAGCGCGCTGACCGCGGTCTCAACGGAAGCGTACCCGGTCATGATGATGACAAGCATTTCCGGGTCGACTTCGTGCATGCGCCGCTGAAGCTCAACACCATCTGTACCAGGCATTTTGATGTCGACAAGCGCAAGATCGAAGTGCTTCGCGGCCATTTTGGTGAGTGCTTCGTGGGCGTTCTCGGCGACAGAAACGTCATACCCTTCCTCACGAAACCACTTGTCGAGGGAGTCCCGTACGATCAGTTCGTCATCGACGACGAGTAAGTTGGATTTCGTGGACATAATGTCTCCTTGTTAAGTTAGCGAACCTGCGGGAACCGGCACGGGCACCGTGGCTCCCTGTTTTGGCAAGGTAATGACAAATGAAGTGCCTTGCCCGGGCTTCGAGGTGACCACGATTTTTCCGGCATGGCGGTCAACGATATTGCGACTGATGGCCAAACCGAGACCCAGTCCGCGCCCGTGCTCTTTCGTGGTAAAAAACGGCTCGAACATTTTGGCAAGAATTTCCGGCGGCATACCCGCCCCGTCATCGCGGACTTCGATCTGAACGTCGGTATGATTGGGCATCAGCCTTGTCAGAAGGGACAGATTGCCGCCATTGTTCATGGCATCGATGGCATTGATCACCAGCGCGAGAATGACCTGCTCGATTTGCCCTTGATCGCAGCGAACGGTGCCAAGTTCCGGGTCCAATTCCAGGCGCAGTTCGATATTTTTGAGCTTGAGTTGATGCTGGACAAGACGGACACATCGGTCGATGATGGCGTTCAGGTCCGCAGGCTCGCGATTCATCGATGTGGGCCGGGCAAAGGTCATCAGATTCTTGACGATCTCCCCGCAGCGGCGGCTTTCCGATTCAACCAGGTCAAGCATGGCAATATTTTCGCTGTTAGGATTCGGCTCTCGCGCTAAACGCTTTTTCATCAGTTTTGCGTAGGTGAGAATGCCGGCAAGTGGATTGTTAATCTCATGGGCGACCACGGCAGCTAGTTTGCCGATCGAAGCCATTCGCTCGACGCGCAGCATTTCCTCCTGCGCGCCACTTAATTGGCGGGTCTTTTCTTCAACACGCGCTTCAAGCGTACGAGTCCACGCATTGATTTCCTCATGGGCTTCGAGCAACTGGTGGCTCATGGTGTTAAACGAATTGGCCAGATCCCTAAGTTCCCCGTTCGAATCAACTTTGATCTGGTAGCCGAGATCACCAGAACCGACAGCGTGAGTACCGGCTGTGAGCGCCTTCAATGGGCCGCCAAGCATGTAGCGAACAAAAGCGGCACTGAGGATGGCGACGCCCAATACCGCGAGAATGGTGTAGAGCAGAACTTGCCTGGTGCTTTCCGCAACATTCTGTTCGCTGCTGGCGAGCGAGATATTCGTGTCCAGAATGCCGAGAGTCTTCACCTCTGCCGGATGAGCGTGGCATTCCGCATTGCTGCAGGCCGGGGAGTTTTCGATGGGATCGATTACGCCGAGCGCCCGTTCATGGTTCGGCAACCGGTACGTGCGGAAACTCTGCTTCACGTCAGCCATGTTGATCGCGGCCGAAGCAGACGGTCGGGAGTCTTGCGCTTTCATCGTCTGGTCGACAAATTTATTCATTTCTCCTGGATCGGAGGAGAAACTGATGCGGCCCTGATCATTAATGATGCGGATGCGAACCATGCCCGGTTCATCCGCCATTTCCGTGATGATGTGGTAGAGCCCGTCGCGCTGGTTGCGCAGCATGTAATACGACGTGTTGCGCTTGATCACGCTGCTCGTACGGGCAGCGTCGGCAAGGGCGTCACGCTCAAGATGGCGGCGGTGAAGTTGAATATTCAGATAGCCGAGGGCGCCAAAGAAGACTGCCATGGACGACACCAGGAGGAGCAGCAGCTTCGAACTGAGTCTGCCGGAAATCTTGCGCCAGCGTTCGTTCGGGACGACTTGGCGGTCAGGTGCGGACATGAGAGAGCTCCGGGACACTTGCTGGAGAAGTAGCCTGCGGAAGTGAAGGGACCGGTTCGTACGCGTGGCCGTTCGGGAAGATGGGCAGGTACTTCACTGCGAGGGCAAATACCAGGAAACCGGAAGCAATGATCGCCAGGGTGATGGAGATTTCCGTCCACTTCGGAAAATACTTGTCCCCCGACGACGCGAGCATGCCGGTAATGGCGACATTCATGCGATTGGCAACAAATCCGAGCAAAGTCAGAACCGAGCAAATATAGAGCGCGGTGCGATTGGTATGGACGCTGCGTCGGAACAGGAGAAGCATCGGCACAGCAAGAAGGATGATCTCCAGGAAAAACAGATACGTCTCGGAACGCGGTTTGGTCAGCAAATGGAGTTCGTGGCGACGCATGAGATCGACCAGGCGAAGACTCAAATAGAAAGACAGCGCTACGGCGAGAACACGACCGAGACCGGTCAGAAGGGAAAGTTCCAGGCGCTGGTGGAAGGCTTTGTCAGCGTGCCAGGACTCAAAGATGGTCATGGCAAGACCTGCGCAAATCGCAGAGACAAAGAAAAAGACCGGTTCAAGCGAAGAATACCAGAGCGGGTAGAGCTTTCCCGGAACGATCAGATAGAGGCTGCCGAGAGATGATTGATGCAGTGTGGAGAGAATGACGCCCGCAATCACCAGTGGAATCATGATCGTGTGCAGCCACTCCAGCTGGCGCTTCAGGCCGAAGCGTTCGAGCACGACCGGAAGGAACTCCAGAAACAGCACGGTCGTGTAGAGCATGACGCACCAGGCGATCTCAAACATTACGGAATGGTGATTCCACATGACCAAAGGATGCCAAATCCGATAGGGCCTCCCCAAATCGAGGATCAGGGAAGCGATGAACATGGAATATCCGAGAAATGCGGTCAGGATCATCGCGCGGAGAACGGGGCGATAGCGCTTGAGATTAAAAATGTAAACAACGGCAGCAAGTGTAAACCCGCCCCCGGCAAGAGCAACCGAGAAGAGCTTAAACCCCACCCAAAGGCCCCAAGGAAAATCATCGGTAAGATTTGTCGACTGGCCGAGACCATGGGTGAGACGGTAAATGAGCGAGTACAATCCTGGGATCAGAATTATTACCAGAATTGATTTCCAGAAACCGAGCTTGGGCATCTTCATGGTTATCACCCTTATCCGTTCTTCACAGGGGCGGGGATCTTTCCGCCACCTTCGGCCGCGGCCACTTCAACGCGGCGATTCGAAATCCACCAGATACCACCCAGAAGAACAGAGCCCAGAGCGACAACGTCGGGAACGTGAGTCAGGACGCGGTAGGTCAGCAAAGGCATGGGCTCGGTCGTCTGATCTGTCCGGAATCCAAACTCTTCAAATGGCACGCTCGAAAGCAGAAGAACCGAGGTACCCCCGACCTCGTGCAAACCGTAGATGTGATGAACGTAGTTACCGGGATTGTCTTTGATGCGTTGCTGCGCTTCGGCAATGAGCTCGTCGCGATCACCGAACTTCGTTGCTCCGGTAGGGCATGCATCGGCACAAGCCGTCTGCTGGCCATTGGCAACGCGGTCAGAGCACATGTCGCATTTCTTAACCAGGGGAAACGTCTTGTTCCATTCGTATTTCGGAACGAAAAACGGGCACGCCAGCATGCAGTAGCGGCAACCCATGCATTTCGAGGCGTTATAGGTGACCGGACCTGCTTCTGTCTTTGTGAACGCACCAACCGGGCAAACAGAAACGCAACTGGGATCCTGGCAATTCATGCAAAGACGCCGCATGTATTTGTCGTTCTTGTTCAGGACGACTGTGAATTTATGTTCGGATTGCTTCGCCTCGGCTGCGATCGCGTCGGTATAGGGAAGGCCGTTTCGTTCCGCGCAGCCTTTTTCGCACAATTTACAATCAATGCAGAGAGTTGCGTCGTAGAGAATTCCCTTGCTCATTGTTGCTCCCTTGGAGCGACCTTCATCCCCTGGAAGGAAAGGCAGGCAGGAACCGGGGAATCTTTTTGAGGCTTGGCTCGGAGCGAACTGCCGGCCAAATGAAACTGTGCGATACGGCCAGAGCGCTGGCGTCGAGTCATCTGAACATCAGGGCCAGGCGACCAACTTCGATGTCCGGGTACTGCGTAGAAGTTAAGCAGCGATGACAGCGTCAGAGATGAAACCTTACACGATGTCGTCGGCCCGAAGACAGTATGAGAGGAAATGCAACGAAATCCAGTGAGGACGGGTACACTCCGACGTGATTTGGGTCACGTTCGTTGTTGATAAATTCAGCTGGGAGAAACGATATAAGTCCAATCGGGACAGCTGTAGAGAGGTGTTTCTCTCGGAAACCCATTTTGGCTTCGCCCCCGGCCCTGCTCTTGCCGGTTGCGATAGCCAGCCGCAGGCGCAAGGTGAGGAGCCCCGTCGCGACCCGTCCTTGTGTATGTGCGGCAGGTCAGAACCTGGGAATGGTCGCAGTCGAGCCGAGTCATCCGGAAAAAACAAAAGGTCCCGAGCTTACGGCTCGGGACCTGGGGCTGACGTGACAAGACAGGAGGTAGCTGCTGTTTACGTCAGGAAGAATTCGCGGGTGATCACGCCCCACTTCTCGGTCGGCATCTGAACGGTGAGGTCGTGTACGGCAACTCCGCCGTCCTGGGCCAGGGCACCGGCGTAGGCAGGAACCATGCGCATCTGCAGGCGGCTGGCCGCTTCGGCCATCCACTTCCGGGCCAGTGTGCCATTCAGCAGGTTGCGGAAGTTGGTCTCGAGGTCTGGAGAAACGACGGAGACAAACCAGCCCTTGCCGTACGGATCGGTATTGGTCAGAGTGGCGTCCAGCAGCAGGGCGTCGTTTACGTTGGTGACTTCACCTTCCACTGGGGAAACCAGGTCCACTTTCTGACCGTCACGGAGCAGGGTGGCGAACTTTTGTCCCTGGCGGAGCCATTGACCGCGCTTTGGCAGAACGATTCCGTCAACCTTGCCGGCCAGGCGAGCGCCGAAATCATCGAGACCAACGCGAACCAGAGTCGGGCTTTCTTGCTGTGCCCAGGTGTGTCCCTGGTGGTAATTGCGGTTGCCGGGAAGATCAAAGCCGGCGACAAGCGTGGGCAGCGCAGGAGCAACGGCAGGAGAGGTCGCGATTTCTGCTTCTTCCGCGTGAACCTTGCCCCTCTTCATGAAGAAATCGATGCTGAGAAAAATTGCAAACATGGTGAGCATCAGAATGATTGTCATGGCCGATCTCCTGTCCCCGTATCGGGTGTCTGTTTCCACTCTCTCTAAAGGCAGTTCAGGGACCAAAGGCTAAACCAAACAGGCGGAGGCGCTAAGTGACGTGCCATGTGCGGGATGGGAGAGAGTGAACGGAAGGTGTTTAAAAACGATGGAGAGAAATGCAGCAGGAAATCGATGAGGAATTCATCAGCAGATTTCAGCGAAGTTTCACCAGTGGCCGCAACATGCAGATTTGATGGAAGATCCGCGAGCCAGTGCCGATGATAGAAAAAACAATAGCAGTGATGAGAATTGCAGCGCTGCAATCTGCCGGACGGAGGCAAGCGGTTGGAACTGCGCTCGAGAACGCGGGCTTCACCGAAGTACGGGAGCTCAAACCGATCCGTAGAAGGATGCGATGGCGTCAACAACGCGTTGCTGTTTCTCATCGGGGAGTTCTGGATAGACGGGAAGAGAAATCACTTCGCTACTGGCTTTTTCGGAAACAGGCAGGTCCCCTGACCTGTAGCCGAGGTACTTGAAGGCGTTTTGCAGGTGTATGGCCAAGGGGTAATAAATTTCAGACGGGATACCCTTGCCCTGGAGAAATTCTTTCAGACCATCACGAGACCGGGCGCGGTTCGTGAACTGATTATAGACGTGATGGAATTTTACAGCCGGAACCGGCGGGCAGGCGATGTGGGGACTGAGCTGCTTCTCATTAAAGAGCTGACGGTAGCGGTCGGCGCGATTCTGACGGCCCGCTGCCCACTGGTCGAGATAACGAAGCTTTACACGAAGGACGGCGGCCTGGATCGCGTCAAGGCGGCTGTTGGTGCCGAGGATTTCATGGAAATACTTTTTTTTGCTGCCGTGAAGATGGATCATCTGAAGACGCTCGGCCAGATCCGGATCATTCGTCGTAACCAGACCACCGTCTCCAGCAGCGCCGAGATTTTTTGACGGGAAAAAGCTGAAACAGCCGATATCGCCGATAGTACCGACCAAACGTTCCTTATAGCGGGAACCAATGGCCTGTGCGGCATCTTCAATGACCAGGAGCTGATGGGCGCGCGCGGTGTCGATAATCGGGTCCAGATCGGCCGGCAAGCCAAAAAGATGAACGGGGAGGATGGCACGGGTGCGCGGAGTGATCGCAGAAGCGATTTTTCCGGGATCGATGTTGAAGGTGACGGGATCGATATCGACAAAAACGGGCTTAGCGCCAACCAGGCCGATCGATCCTGCCGTGGCGATGAAGCTGAATGGAGAGGTGATGACTTCGTCGCCCGCACCGATACCCGCCGCCATAAGGGCGAGGATCAATGCGTCGGTGCCCGAAGCGCATCCAATCGCGAAACGAACACGTAATTTGGCAGCGACTTCCTCTTCAAATTGTTTTACTTCTGGACCGAGAATGAAGGATTGGGATTCGAGAACGCGATTCACAGCGGAAAGCACTTCCTCACGAATCGTTGCGAATTGCGCGCGAAGGTCGAGAAACTCAAAGGGCGCAACAGTGGCTTCTGGGGTGCTTGGGCGAGAGTGCATGGATCGATGCTCCAGACTAGTTTAGGGCCGGACCTTCCTAGATGCCAGAGGCGTACTCGGGTTTACCGGCGGTGTGCATTTCGATCAACCCTGATCTTCCGGCTCCGGAGCGATCGCCCCGGGGCCGACGGGCGAAAATTCAAAGAGAAACGGCCGCATTCCGTGGGCGCCGTCCAGTTCCCGGCTAGCGCCCATCCTATTGTTTGGGGGGATTTGCGTTAAAGTATTCGACCAGTCCGGCCTGGACTTCATCAACACTGCGCTGGACGTTTTTATCCATGGCAGTGACGACGGCTGGAACTGATTTTTCACTGACAGGTTCGTCATGGTTGTAGTTGTGCGTCCAGACGATCAGTCCGGTCTTACGCTCTCGCAAGCGGACAACGTAATTCAGCCGCGCGGAGATTTGGGAACCGGCATCGTATTCGCAAAACTCATAGAGATTACCGCTTAACGAATATTCGCCACCGCCTTCACCTCGAACACTCATGATCGAGCGATAGTGACCGGAGGCGCGCAATCCGCGGATGAGCGAGTCCTGAAGCATTTCGACGGGCGAGACAACCCAACGTTGCCCTTCGTATAGACCCAATTCCTGCGGGCTCGTGGCGTAAACGATCCGGTTGTCCTTATAAAGCACAGAGGAATCGAACATGCGCACCAGGACGGAGACGTTAATCTGCGGTTGCTGGGTGGGTGCGGACGTCGGGTAGCTGAGCTGGTAGTACTTGACAGGGCGCGGTGCCCCGCAAGCGGCAACTAGACCTGCCAGTGAGATCAGGGCGAGCAATGAGAGAGCGCGCGCCCGGACTCGAGGCAAACGGAATTCAGTATTCGATTTGGAGTTCGAGAAGATTCTCATTGCTTGTCTCCGGGTTTGCGGTCACGTGGAGTGCCGGAAAGAATTAAACTGGATGGCCTGGTCTTGATGTCGTCGGTAAATTCGCGCAAGTTCTCCGAAACGTCGCGAAGGTTCAGGATAATCTGATCAATATTGTCCTGATTGGCGTCGAGAGTTCCATTGAGCTTGTCCGTCAAATCATTGACAGAGCCAAGAACTTCGCGCAATTGCTTGATCGCTGCGTGAATATCACCTTTGTTCTCGGCGATCAGTGAATCGACGTGCTTCAAAGTGTCATCCGCTTGCTGTACGGTCTTGTGCAGCTGATCGATGAGCGGCTCGATTTTCGCGCTCGCAGCGTTAACATGCTCGAGAGTGGACTTCAGCTGCGGACGATCCTCTTTGAGCATGCCCTGAAGCTGCTCAAGACTGGCTGAAACGTTGGCGCGGTTCTTGTCGTTGATCAGATCATTCACGCGATCTAGCGTCGTGCGCAACTGGATGACACGATCATTCAGGTTGGAGATGAGCTCCTGGGCTTTGGGGGATAGCTTGTTGAATTCTTCGCCAATGTCATTAAATCCGAAATAAGGCCTGGACGGCAGGGTCGCACCTGACGGTGCCAGCGCTGCGGTCGGAGATCCGGCTTTGATCTCAAGATGATTTTCACCGAGCGGACTGAAAGACTGGATGCCAACAACGCTGTCCGTCTTGATGGGCAGCCCCTTGTCGACAGTGAATAGGATGTCTAGCTGGCTGGGATCTTTCGGATCGATCTGCAGCTTGGTGACGTGCCCGATCTTGGTTCCGCCGATATAGTGCACGGAAGAGCCCGGCCCGATCCCTGCCGCATTGCCGAACTTGGCGTGATAGACGATATCGGAACCCGCAAAAGCGCCCGATAACGCGAAGACAATGAAGATGAGCAGCGCCGCGGCGATCAGAACGAAAATGCCGACTGAGATTTGTTGTCCTCGAGAGTCCATGATTTAGCTTCTCCCCCGCGGAGTGTCCGATTTATGAGACTCCGTGAGCATTTGCAGATAATCCAGTTCCTGGGCCACCGCTGGTTCGGGAACACGGTCCAGAAATTGACGAACCTTTGGCTGCGTGCTGTTACGCATTTCGTCGACGGTACCCATGGCTGTAAGCACGCCCTTGTTGATGAGGACCATGCGGTCGGCAATCAGGTATGCGCTGGCAAGCTCGTGAGTAACGACGATGATGGTCATGTGGAAGGCTTTTTTCAGCTCGAGAATGAGCTGGTCGATGCCCGCAGCGATGATCGGATCAAGCCCGGCCGAAGGCTCGTCAAAAAAGAGGATCTCCGGGTCCATGGCGAGGGCCCGAGCCACCGCAGCCCTTTTCTTCATACCACCAGAAAGTTGTGAAGGCAGAAAGTCTTCAAAACCGGTGAGGCCGACCTGGTCAAGTTTCAGGCGAACCATAATTTCGATGGTGGGGTCTTCGAGCTTGGTGTGCTGGCGCAGCGGCAGAGCAACATTTTCACCTACGGTCATCGAACCGAACAGCGCGCCCCCCTGGAATGACATTCCCATGCGCTTACGTATTTCGTTACGTTCTTTTTCGGAAATCTTGGCGAAGTTCTGACCGCCGATCCAAATCTCTCCGGCGGAGGCTTTCTGCAAGCCAACGAGTGTGCGGAGCAGGGTACTTTTGCCGGAGCCAGAGCCCCCGAGAATGACCAGGGTTTCCCCGCGTTGGACATCAAAAGAGATCCCGTGAAGAATCTCACGCTGGTCATCATCGTAGCTGACGCGAACATCGCGAAGCGAGATCATCGGACCGGAGGGATCGGCAGTCGACGCACTCGGTGGTTGTTTCGGGTCCGGCATGAACTCAGTGCCCTCCTAGAAGGAAGAAAAGAGTCGTGAATACAAGGTCAACGAGAATAACGAGAAAGATGGATACGACAACGGCCCGTGTCGTAGAGCGGCCAACCTGCTCGGCGCCCCCATCGGTCAGGAGGCCCTCAAGACAACCTACGGCGGTAATGGTAATTCCAAACATGACGCTTTTCACCAGGCCCGTTGTGACGTCGCGCAATTCAAGCGAGTCGAGGGACGCCTTAACGTAGGTGTACCAGGTGAAATCAGCTTTCAGCACGCCAAATACCGCGCCGCCGAGAATGCCCATGGCTAGAGCCCAGATGGTCAGGCAGGGGAGCATCACGGTCATCGCAATGAACTTCGGCGCGACCAGGAAGTAAACCGGGTCAATCGCCATGGTTTCGAGAGCATCGATTTCTTCGCTTACCTTCATGGTACCGAGCTCCGCCGCAAAGGCAGAACCGGAACGGCCAATTACAATAACTGCCGTGATCAGTGGACCGAGTTCCCGGCTCATCGAGATGGCTACGCCGCTCGCGACCAGGTTCATGGCACCAAAGCTCTCCAATTCGTACGCTGCTTGGAGGGCCAGAATCAAACCGATAAAAAAAGTAATGAGAGAGAGGATAGGAAGAGCACGAATGCCGGCTTCCATGGCCTGCTCGATTGTCGTTTTGTAACTGACGGGCTTGCCGACAAAAGGACCACTCAAAACGGCCCAAGCTGAACGGAAGGCAAGCGTTGCTAACGACCCCAAGTACACAAGGGTATCGAGAGTGGCCGCACCAGTTTTTCTTAGAAATTCCACAGGGCCTGGATCCTTTGGAGTATTCGCAATCCTACATCAAGACGCAAGCGCCTGCTGCTCGTCGTCGAAAATTTCAAAAATCTTCTGCAGCCGGGAAAGCTGCATCACTTCGCGAACAGAGGTGCTCAAGCTGTACAAGATAAGACGAGATCCGGTGTCACGCGAAGCCTTCAAGCCCTCGACCAGGGAGGCGATCCCGGAGCTGTCGATGTAACGGACGTTTTTTAGATTCAGGAAAACCTTGGGAATCTTCTTGTCCTTAATTTCAGTGAGAAGAGCTTTGCGCATTTGCGGGGAGTGCGCGAGATCGATGTCCCCTGAGATGTCAAGAATTGTAAACCCATCGGAAGCACGGGCGGCGATATTCACAGTCTATTCTCCCTCCGGCTCTGGTGCAGCTGCCGGACCTATGTACTTAACCATTCGAAGCTGATTTTTACCATTCTCGTGGCTGAATTCTACTTCATCCATACTCTGACGCATGAAATGAAGGCCCAAACCACCTGGGCGAACTTCATCCAATGCTCGGCCCTTCAATTTTGCAGGATCCAGAGCGACACCCGAATCTTCCATGAGAATCTCAAGACCGGTCACGGGGGCCCCATCCCTGTTCACTCGTACACGTCTGCAAGTGACTTCAATGGGCAGACCGCTCTTTCCCTGATACGCATGTCGAATTACGTTTGCGAGGGCTTCGTCAACTGAGCGAACAATAGCACGCGACTGGGCTTCCTGAAAATGGAGAAGTTCAGTTGCACGCTCCAGAATTGCTCGCACCAGGCAGAGAGCTTCGGGATTGCTGGGCATCTGTAATTTAACGAGCAAGTCCGTGCCCGGAACTTCGCCCGGCACTCTTTCCTTTGCACCACGACTCTCGGCCAACCGCGTCCCTTGTACCCCTCACACAAACGCCGCTATGGGATTTAAATAGCGGCAGATAACCGGAATCTCCGGATGGGAGACGATGCCATTTTATGAACGATTAGACAACAGAAAAATGCATGCAACGCACAGTCGAACGAGCAAGGGCAAAAGATTGCAGAATTATGAACCTATCGTGCACAACTTGACTGGAACCGGAGAACAGGGCGATGATTCCCCTTGCTGACTGCTAAAGACTGGTACGGAAGATGAGGTCCATTCCCACCCACTTCTCGCCGGGCTTCGAACCTGGCAGGGGCTTTTGGAACTTCCACATCAGATTCTCCCATTCTTGGACTTTTGGGTTTTCGCGATCGCTTTTGGCCTTGGCTTCAAAGGAAAAAGTCTCGTTTACTTCAAGGATCATGACGAGACGGTTGGCAAAGAGATAGATTTCCATTGACTCGATGCCGGCTGGCTTAAATGTGTCGATGATTTCCGGCCAAACGTGATCGTGGTAGCGCTTATATTGAGCAATGAGTTCGGGATCGTCCTCAAGATCAAGCGTCAGACAATGGCGTGTGGTTTTCCGTGGGAAATTGGCCGACATGTCGCTCCTTGCTGGAACTCCGGTTCAATGCCCGGCGAGACAACTGGACGTCAGGTGAGGGCACGATCCAGGTGGACATAGCCGCCATCGACGAACAAAAATTGCCCGGTAGTATGGCTCGCCCGGCCAGAAAGAAGAAACAGCGCGGTGGAGGCGATCTCTTCGGCAGAGGTAATTCTTTTCCCGAGAGGTATTTTAGAGACGATGTGATTGAGCTTCTCGTCCGGGTTAGAAAATGTTGCCAGCCATTTTTTGTAGAGCGGAGTCATTACTTCCGACGGGACAATCGCGTTCACGCGAATTTCGTAAGGAAGTAACTCAACCGCCCATTCCCGTGTCAACGCCAGAATCCCGCCCTTCGCTGACGCGTATCCGGACGTGCCGCCCTGTCCTGTGAGCGCAGTCTTTGAGGCGATGTTGACGATACTGCCTTTCGATTTCTTCAATGCGGGCAGGGCAAAATGCGCCATGTTATAGATGTGCAATAGATTCCGTTCAAGAGAGGCAATATACTTTTGCGGGCTGCCATTTTCAAGGCCGATACGGTCATTGACACCTGCGTTGTTGACCAGACCATCGATCCGGCCAAATTGCCGTAGCGTCTCCGCGACAGCCCGTGAGCAATTTTCTGCGTTTACGAGGTCGACTGCGATGAAGCCGCAATCCTTGCCCTCGGACCGCAGGTCCGATTGCAATTGATTCCCCGCCACGGAATCAACGTCGACAATGACAGGGATCGCCCCCTCGCCGGCCGCGCCTCGGGTCATTGCGGCGCCAATTCCATTAGAACCGCCGGTAATCAGGACAACCTTGCCTTTGAGCTCGAGGTCCATTGTCGCAATCAGCCGTGAAGGTTCAGGAATCCGCCATCGATCGGGTAGTTCGAGCCCGTGATAAAAGCAGCTTCCTCAGAGCACAGAAAGAGCGCCAGATCGGCTACTTCACGAGGTTCTCCCATACGGCCCATCGGGGCAGTTGCTGACAGTTTGTCGAACATCTCCTGCTCGCGCCCCGGATAATTCTTCGAAAGATAATCATCGACAAAAGGAGTGTGCACACGAGCAGGCGATATACAGTTACAGCGAATGTGAAACGGCAGATAATCCTTGGCAACCGAGTACGTCATGGCGATGACGGCGCCCTTGCTCATGGAGTAGGCAAACCGGTCGGCCAAACCAACTGTACCCGCGATGGATGCCATGTTCACGATGGCACCTCCACCATTAGCGATCAGCAAGTCGATGGCGCCGAGCATGCAATTGTAAATTCCTTTTACGTTCACGCGATAGACGCGGTCAAAATCCGCTTCCGAAGTGTTCTCCAGTTTGGCGATATTCGAAATTCCAGCGTTATTGGCAAGGATGCCGAGCGTACCCAGCGCCGCTATTTTCCGGAAGACTTCTCTGGTCTGCGCCTGATCGCCGACATCGCAGACGTGAGCGGTCGCCTTGCCTCCCTGTTCGGTAATTTCTTTCGCAGTTCCTGCTGCAGAACTCTCGTCAAGGTCGATTGCGTGAATCACTGCACCTGCCCGCGCAAACCGGAGAGCGGTGGCACGACCGATGCCACTGCCCGCCCCCGTGATCGCAGCGGTCTTCCCGTCAAGCCGGAAACCGTTAGCAGGATTTGCCATAACTAGCGGCGAGACTACATTCTGTGAATTAGGTTGTCAAATGAAGTACAAATGGGAGTCCGGAAGTTAAGGCCGAGGAGCCATCAAATCGTCGTAGACCATTTGGAATGGTTTGGGACTGACGCAGTAGTCGCCGCGGAACGGATTGTCCATGGCCGCGAGCAAGTGAATGATCATCCCCAGCAAAATCGCAAGCAGAACCGTCAGCCAGGAATGCATCACGAGACTCCGAACATCGAAGCATCGTGCGAGGGAGCCCGACGGTTACGTTCTGAAGTCGAAGACGACGCAGCTCGATCAGGCGATTGAATTGTCTAAGCGATTCGGCGGAAACTTCTTTCTGCATTTCAGTCGAAGGCTCGTAATTGACCATGGTGTCATAGAAAGAACTGAGCAGCGCGTCATTGGAGTAGCTGACGATTCCCTTGCGCTGCTGCGGCCAGACCTGATCGATGATATTCCGCGTGTACGTACCGAGTTGCGCCTGTGCCTCGCTTCGCTCTGGTTCGGCGAAATGACTGACATCCCGATACAGGCTTGCAAGCGTTGCAGCTTCAAGAGCCACTTTGGATTCGACATCGGTATATGTTTGCCATGCGCCGACCGAGAATAATCCAACAGCGACCCCGTAAAAAACAGCCATCGACGCAAAAAAGACACTGACGATTTCGTTGTGCGAGTGGCGGCCGTGGAGACCTCGAATGCGAATTCGCAGGACCAGCATGCCGCTGAGGCCGATCGTGACCGAGAGCCCGACAACCAGGAACCCGAATACCCAGTTGGGCAGATGGTACACCCAATAAAAATTCACGAGTTTCTCCTCGACGGTCTAACTTACGGCCGACCAGCCGTTGGGGCACAACAGCCCTGCCGGATATTGAAATTGATCTGTCTAAAGAGCGGAGAGAGACCTGTTACATGCGAAAACTGGAGCCGAGAGCGAGAGTTGAACTCGCGACCTGCCGATTACGAATCGGCTGCTCTACCACTGAGCTACCTCGGCTTTGTGTATTTACGATAGCATTCGCAGAAAATGACTGTCAATTCGGAGAAAACATCTGGCAACACTCGCTTCGCCGTTTCCCCGGCAGTTCCAGCGTCCGTGCATTCTCGTCGATGCGATGAGGAACTTCTGGCATGCTCGACATTGATTTTACGGCCGGTCCGAAGTCCTAGCGAGAGAACGGATACATGACCCAGGCAAGGCCGATGCCCACCGCCAGAAACAGAAAGAACGACCAGAGGATATAACGGGTGCGATCATTGACACGGCGGCGTCCAAGGTAACCGAAGGCAATCGAGATCACTGCGGCAAATAGAAGAAATGCCTGGAAATGGTTGAGCGAAAGACCGGCGGCCGCAACGCCTGTCATGCTTTTCTCCCGCGGGCAGCTTCGTAGGCGTGCAGCGCAGCGAGAATATTGAGTACACCAGCGGTAGCGAGAAATCGGGTGCCATAATCCCCCTGCGAGTGCGAGACGTCGGCGCCAGACCGCTCAAGGGTGCGTGCGAAAAAATAGAAGCAACCAGCGCCCATGTCCGCGATATAGCCCAAGCGATCAAAGGCATCCCCACCGTTCGAGGTGAACACATTACCGCGCATGGAGGCTCCGACATACACCAGTATGCCCACGGTTGAGAAAATCACGAGAGCACGACCCCACATTTTTTGCAGAGCGTGCCCCAAGCCGGGAACGAGCCACCCGGCAATAGCGATCATCCATGAGGTGCATTCGCGCCCAAGCGACGACTCACCGCTTTTCTCGGCGGCCTCGACAGGAATGTGCTGGGCCTGCGGAACCTGTTCGGGCGAAGTCTCGGGTGATGGTAATTGAATGGGGTCTTCGGTCATTGCTTTTGGCTAGGTTAGCGGCGCGGACCTCAGGAAAGCAGAGCAAGAATTTCCGTTTGCACGGCGCCAGTCACACGCGCTTCCCTTTCGTCAATGTAAACATCCACTTCGCTGCGAATCCCGAAATCCGGAAGGTAGATCCCCGGTTCGATCGAATTGCAAGTCTTTGGAATGAGATGGCGTTCGTCGCGAGTCTCCGAACCGTCCATATTCACGCCATTGCCGTGGACGGCGGTCTGGCCAATGTTGTGACCCGTACGATGAAAGAAATATTTTCCATAGCCCGCTTTTTCGACGATGGCGCGCGTGGCTTTGTCGACTTGCCAGCCTTGCAAGGGCTTCCCAGCCTTTATGCTGTTGCGAATCAAATCAACACCGCAATCACGCGCCTCTCGCACCACATTGAACACTTTCGCATATTTATCCGGGACCTTCGGGCCAAGATAGCCCGTCCAGGTAATGTCGTAGTAAACGCTGCCTGGCGTTTTCTGTTTGCCCCAAACGTCGAGCAGCAGCAGATCCCCCGCCTTGATCGTGGCAGACTTACCACGCGAAGGTCCGTAGTGCGGGTCACTGGCATTTGCGTTGACGGCGACGTCGGGCCCTTCCTCCGTCTCAATTCCAGATTCATCAAATTTCCGAAGAATCCACTGTTGAAGATCATATTCGGTGATGGGCGATTTTTCGCGAATCGATGATCCGGCATGAGCAAAGGCGCCTTGGACGATGGCGTCGATCGCGCGGCCTGCTGCGAGATGAGATTCGAGTTGTGCTGGGGTCCAGCATGCTTCGTACTTTTGAACTAGATCGGCCGAGGTCACTACCTTTACGCCGGTACTGCGAACAAGTTCGATGGTGCCGGCATCAACCATTGAAACGTAGGGGATTGCGTTCTTTGGCGAATACTGCATCGCGACAGTTCTCGCGCGGCCTAGCATCTTGCCGAGATTTAGTCTGAGTTCCTCGTAGAGGGAAAAATAAAGAGTTTCACCGGGAAGTGCAGCAAGCGATTGCGTTTCAATCTTGTGGACGAGCTTTTTCGGTATGCCCTTGGCCGGAATGAAGTAGAACCAGCGGCGCGTACGCATGCCTGGTGGAAGACCAAGAATGCGGAGAGCGATCGGATCGCGGCCGCGAAAATCGTAGAAGAGCCAGCCGTCTAGCCTGGCGGCACGCAGATCTTTCTGGACGTCAGAAATATTCAGGCTCATGTGAATCCTTGGTTACCTCCGCTTCCGGATCTCAACTCGCTATACGTTTTGCTCGAACAGCTCCAAAATTTGCCGGCGAGTCACACCGCGGATCTCTACACGCTTCGAGCGGCTTTGCACACCGCTCTGAATTCTAACAGCCGATTTTGCGGTTTTCAAAAGATCGGCGAGAAAATCGATCAGCGCTTCGTTCGCGCGATTCTCAACGGCTGGCGCACGAAGTCGAACTTTCAAAGCGCCGTCCACGAGGCCGGCGATTTCATCCTTGCTAGCACGCGGTTGTACCCGAACCTTCAGGATCACCGTACCGCGACTTACATCTTCGGAAATCTCGAGCGCGGCCATCTCTACCAGGCCCGGGCGTACTGCGGAGGAGACTTTACTTCGACGTTGAGGGCTCTTGCCGCCCGTCTGGGCCAGTACGGATCGCGCAGCATTTCTCTTGCGAGGAAGACCATGTCAGCCTGTTCGCTGGAAAGAATCGTGTCTGCCTGGGCTGGGTCCGTGATCATTCCGACCGCACCGGTGGCGATACCAACTTCCTTGCGAATCGCTTCGGCGAATTCCACCTGATACCCGGGACCAACCGGAATCTTTACATTCGGAACTGCGCCACCACTTGAAACGTCCACGAGATCGACGCCAATCCCCTTGAAACGGCGACTGAGTTCGATGCTCTGCTCCAAATCCCAGCCGCCTTCAGCCCAGTCCGTGGCCGAAATGCGGACGAACAGCGGATACGATTCGGGCCATACTTCGCGAACAGCTTGCGTCACGCGAATCAGCAGGCGGATCCGATTTTGAAAACTGCCACCGTAGGAATCGGTACGATGGTTGGAAAGTGGCGAAAGAAATTGGTGAAGCAGGTATCCGTGCGCGGCGTGAATTTCGACGATTTGAAATCCAGCGGCGAGAGCCCGGTGGGCAGCGCTCTCGAAGTCTCGTATCACCTGATCGAGTTCCTCGGCTGTCAGCTCTTTGGGAGCTGGATAGCCATCGCCAAAGGGCAGAACGCTCGGCGCGACCGGGGTCCATCCGCCGTGCTGTTTTGAAAGTGGCTTGCCGCCGCGCCAGGGTGCGTCCGTGCTGGCCTTGCGGCCCGCGTGCGCCACCTGGATGCCGGTCACCGCGCCCTGTTCTTTCATGAACTGCACGATCGGTTTCCACGCATCAATGTGGGAATCGAGGTAAAGACCCGTATCGCCAGGTGAGATCCGGCCCAATTCCTGAACTGCGGAGGCCTCTGCCATCACCAGCGCAGCACCGCCTACAGCGCGACTGCCGAGATGAACAAGGTGCCAGGTGCCCGGGTGACCGTCGACGGCTGAGTATTCGCACATGGCGGAGACAGCGATACGATTCTGAAACTCGATTTGGCGCAGTCGCAATGGTTGGAAGAGTTTCACAGGGGTTGCCGCTCCTTCATCACATTTGTTTGATGCCTCAAGGTATCACGCGACTACCAAATAATGCGGTACCGACACGAATTTCAGTAGCCCCTTCGGAGATGGCGATTTCAAAGTCATGGGACATACCCATTGAAAGCCGCGGCAGCGGAATTCCCAAGTGGGCTTCGAGCGTTTCCTTCAATTCTCGTAATTGCGCAAAGTGCGATCGAGCGTCTTCAGGATTCTCGGCAAACGGAGGAATGCACATGAGCCCTTGCAGGCGTAGAGAGGGAAATTCGAGGATACGTTCAGCGAGCTGCGGCAATGCTTCGACGGCTACGCCAGTCTTGCTGCCTTCACCACCAATGTGGACCTCAACGAGCACCGGAAGTTTCGAGGCGGTCGGGTCATCCGCCACTACACGGTTTAGCTTTTGCGCCAGGGAAAAATCATCGAGTGAGTCGATCGAGTCAAAGGCTTTGGCGGCGCGGGCCGCCTTGTTGCTCTGCAAATGGCCGATCAGATGAATGGTAAACCGTCCGGCAACGCCGGCAAGCTGACTACGCTTCGCCTCCCATTCTTGAACGCGATTTTCTCCGAAGTGAGAGAGCCCCGCGGACCAGGCTTCGCGAATGGATTCTGCAGGTTGATTTTTTGACACGCCGATCAGAGTAATTTCGTCAGGGTTCCGGCCAGCGTTCAGTGCGGCTCGATTGATCCGTTCGCGGATACCGGAGAGATTGGCAGCAATCGTAGACATGGGACACTCGATTTCCAGAACTAAATCGTAACACGACGGGATTTGGAATTCGGCTGGCACCCGGCGGAAGCGGTCTTTCGGGTTCGCCACATCTTATTGCGAGAGGTCGCGTCAGCGGTTAAACTTTTCGGCGTAGATGGCGCGTCCCCCTCCCGTCACGGAATGGTGCTATGGCGACAAACGGAATCTTGATCACAATTGAGGGAATCGACGGCAGCGGAAAACACACACAAGCAAGATTACTCGAACAATCTCTGGTAGCGTTGGGGCATCGCGTGTTTTTTACAGGGTTTCCGCAATACGATTCCTGGTTTGGCACGATGGTGTCGCAGTTTTTGAATGGAGAACTCGGCCCGCTTGAGACGGTTGACCCGCGATTCGCAGCGCTGTTGTATGCGGGAGACCGGTTCGAATCGAAAGTACAACTGGAAGAAGCATTCAAAGCCGGAAAGATCGTTCTGTGCGATCGATACGTAGCGTCAAATCTCGCGCATCAGGGAGCGCGCGCTCCAGCCGCGAAGCGTTCGGAGTTGCTGCGGTGGATCGAGCACCTGGAATATACGATTTATGGTCTGCCTCGCGAGAACCTGATTCTCTATCTGCGCGTACCGCCCGCTGAAGCTCAGAAACTGGTTAGAAAGAAAGCGCCACGCAATTACACCAGCGCCAAGCTCGATTTGCAGGAAAGCAGTTTGCGGCACTTGGAAGATGCCGCCGAAATGTACGATATGCTTTCGCGGAGTCGCCCGTGGGCGACGATCCAGTGTTTCGACGCACAGCGGGGAGCGATTCGCTTGCCTGAAGAAATTTCCGCCGAAATGCTCGACGCGGTGCGCACGGTATTGACGCCCAAGGCGGCGAGCTGAATTATGGGATTTGCTGAATTTGCAGGAAACGAGCATATTGTCGAGGCGCTGCGCGGAGCACTGCGGTCAGGGCGCGTACCGCACGCGATGCTGTTTACCGGCCCAAAGGGCATCGGCAAATTCACGCTCGCGCGAATGTTTGCACAAGCTGCAAATTGTGAACACCTTGAGGACGATTATTGCGGCCAGTGCAGTACTTGCCTGAGTGTGGCGTCACTGGCAAACCCGCAGGCCTTGATTGCCCAAGGACTGGTCGAGCGGGGCGAAAGCGCGGACGCGGCCACGGTCGAACGCGTGCCGCTGATCCTACAACCCCATCCGGACGTTTGGGCGCTGGTACCAGACCCGGTTCGGCTCAAAACTCCCGTCGTTCGACCCGTACTACGCATCGGCCAGTTGCGCGCAGTGCAAAGAGCCGCTTATTTCCAACCGATAGGGCGGCGCCGCGTGTTCATACTGGATAATGCGGATACGATGCGCTGGGATGTCGCAAGCGTCTTCCTCAAGATCCTCGAAGAACCTCCTGGTTCCGCAACGCTGCTACTGACGGCAACGTCTCCGTTCGCACTGCTACCGACGATTGTTTCGCGTTGCATGCAATTTCACCTGGCACCTGTTTCGCAGGCGGACGTGGAAAGCGTCTTGAAGAGGCATTCGGAGCGCAAGCCATCGGAAATCAAGCTGGCAGCGCAGCTTTCAGAGGGAAGCCCGGGCCTCGCGATGGAAATGAATGTAGAAGACGTCGTGGAAAGACGCAGAACCGCCTACAGAATCTTGGAGCGCGCAGCACGTGGGCAGGGATTCTCGCAGCTCTTTTCTGACACAGCAGCAATGGGCAAGGATCGGGAGTCTTCGTTTGAAGAAATGCTGGCGGTCTTTTACGGGTTGTTGTCGGATCTGCTCGAGTTGACCGCAAAGGTGAAAGAACCGCTCCTGCGCAATCCAAATCTGGCACGAGAACTCGAAGGATTAGCCAAAATCGTGGACAAAGACTGGGTATTCCGCGCAATCGCCGCCATCGATGATCTGGGGGCAGGGGCTCGGCGAAATGTAAATAGGCAATTAGGATTAGACGCGATGGTGGCTTCCCTTTCTTCAGGGGCAACACGAACAGCACCTGTCAGAAAATGACATTGCTCTCTCGATAAAAAGCAATAATTGTTACCGCGTCGACGTTAAAAAGGGACATAATAGCGAAACCGAACTTGGGCGGAAGGCATCTAAAGTTTCAGAAAAACCCTCTGACCCCAAGGAGCAGTGAATCATGGTAAATCGCCGGATGTTCCGTCCCAGCTTTGCGGAAGCGAAGGAACAGTCAATGGCCAGGCCGCAACACAGCGGACCGGCTCCCAGCAAGAAGCCAGCCCCTCCTGAACTCACTCACGCGGAAAATTTCTATTGGGTAAAGCAGATGCAGAGCCGGACGCCGATGCTGGTGGTGCTGGAGTCCGGGGAAGAATTGCGCGGGATTATCGAGTGGTATGACCGCGATTGCATCAAGCTCACCCGGCAGGGCGCGCCGAATCTGATGATCTTCAAGCGCTTTATCAAGTATGTACATAAAGACGGCGAAGAATCCGCCAACGGTGGAAGCGAAGAGTAGTTCGGCTAGCGCAGTTTTCTCAGAACTTGCCCCGATGCTGCAGAGAACGTCATCAGGGCTTTGGCGGCCAACGAACCGGTTTCGTTGAAAATCTCACATTCGACAACTATAAAGTTTCGGCCTGCTCGTAGCACTTTCGCGTCGGCCTTTACCCGCCCGCCTGGAACGGGTTCGAGATAATTGATCTTGAGTTCGAGGGTGGCGATTTCGACGCCTCGGGGAATTACGGTGTACGCCGCAATTGCGGCGGTTGTGTCGGCAAGAGCGGCGATAATCCCCCCGTGGACAACGCCGTGGATCTGTTTGTGTCGCGGCCGTACGTCCAGACGAAAAACAGCCCGGCCATCGTGAACGCTTTCTACGTCAAAGCCCAAAAGCTCGCTCGACTTGCTCTCCTTCATTCTTTGCCGGACCAGTTCGGTAACGAGCTTTTCCTGTTTCGTCAATTTTCGTGACATGCGTTTCTGAACTCCTTAATAGGCGGTGAGGCCACCATCGACCGGAATGGCCGTTCCGGTCATCCAGGAAGATTCATCGGAAGCGAGAAAGACGGCAAGTCCAGCTACGTCTTGCGGCCGGCCAAATCTGTTCATGGGAATTGTAGCGATTCGAGCTTGTTTGGCTTGGCGTCCTTCTTCAGAGCTCGCAAATAGGTCGCGAATAAGATCGGTTTCAACGACCGAGGGACAAATACAGTTCACCCGAATATGTTCGTGAGCGTGATCAAGAGCCATGGCCTTGGTAAGAAGAGTCACCCCACCTTTCGAGGCGCAGTATGCGGCGCGGTCCTTCACGGCCACCAAGCCCAGTACCGAGCCGATATTAACGATGGATCCGCCACCCGCGCGGCGCAGCGCCGGCAGCACGGCCCGGGACATCAAGAAGGGCCCCTTGAGATTCGTAGCGATAATGATGATCCCAGTCGTCTTCGGAAATGGTTTCGATGGTGGATACGCTCAGAGCGCCAGCGTTATTGATCAGAATATCGATCTTGCCGAACTCTTTTTCGACCTCGAGAACGGCTGCCTTTGTTGTTGCGGCCTCTGTCACGTCGGCCGCAACGTAGATTGCGTCCCCTTTCAAATTGCGGATTTCCTCGGTCGCTTCGATGAGCTTGTCTTTGCGCCGCCCGACCACAGCAATCTTCGCACCTTCCCTCGCCAGTGCCAGAGCGACGGCCCGGCCGATACCGGTGCCACCTCCGGTTACAATCGCGACCTTTCCTGCTAGCCTTGTCACGTTCTCCCTCACCTGTGCGTCTAACGGGTGTACGATTCCCCTGTTATCGGTCTTTGGACGATAGCCGGGCGAATGTAGCATCTGGTCAAGCCGGGCTGCAAGGCCAGGTAGACCAGACTCTTGAAGTTGGATCGGGGATTATGCGCATTGGAATTACGGGATATCCGACATATGGCGGCTCGGGCGTTGTGGCAACGGAACTTGGGCAGGAGCTCGCCGCGCGAGGTCACGACGTACATTTCATCACCTACGCACCACCCATTCGCATCAACCTGGCTAACCCACACATCCACTTCCATCAAGCAGCCGTCGTCTCTTATCCCTTGTTTGATCATTCTCCTTACACGCTATCGCTGGCCGTAAAGATGCTTGAGGTATTTGAACAGGAATCCCTGGACCTTCTTCACGTCCACTACGCCATCCCGCATTCGGTGAGCGCACTCCTTGCACGTTCGATGGCGGCACCAAAGCGTTTGCCGTTTATCACCACCTTGCACGGGACGGACATTACGTTAGTTGGCAACAACCACAATTTTTTGCCGATCACGAAATATTCGATTGAGCAAAGCGACGGCGTCACTTCGATTTCCGATTATCTGCTGAGGCAAACGATTCAGGAGTTCGATATCAAACGGCCAATTGAGGTAATTCCCAATTTTGTGAACTGCGATTTGTACTGTCGAACTCCCGACGAGAATCTGCGGGCAGAATGGGCGCCGGATGGCGAGCCAATCTTGATGCATCTGTCGAACTTTCGACCGGTGAAGCGGATTCTGGACGCGGTGGAGATTTTCGCGCAGGTTCGCGAAAAAATGCGGGCCAAGCTCGTGATGATTGGTGAAGGCCCTGACGGTGAGGCTGCGCAGGAACTGGCGTGGAAGCGCGGCGTCCAGAAAGATGTTCTGTTCCTGGGCAAACAGAACGAGGTCATGCGCAAGTTGAGTCAGGCAGATCTGTTCTTGCTGCCCTCGCAACTCGAATCGTTCGGGCTTGCGGCCCTTGAAGCGATGGCCTGCGAGGTTCCGGTAATTGCCACGAATGTCGGCGGATTGCCTGAAGTGGTCGAAACGGGCGTCGATGGATATCTGGTGGAACCGGGGGACGTGAACCAGGCGGCGAAATACGCGATCGACCTTCTGTCTCGAGCCGACCGAGGGCGCGAAATGGGGAAGCTCGCACGCGTCCATGCCAAGAAAAAATTCTGCGCAAATGATGTGATCCCGATGTACGAACAGTATTACGAGCAGGTCCTAGGGCATCGGGCCGTGGCTCGAGCCTGATCGCGCATCTGCTTCGGAAAGTTCCTTTACGTGACGAAACACCCGGAAGTGAATCTGGTGGAGAATTGCGTCCGTGAAAATACGCCAGTAAGCTCCGGGCCACATTCGATTCTCGTACGTTGTCCAGCCATCGAGACGTGTGCGGCCTCCCGGCAATTCGGTCAGAAAAAAATCCGCCCGTTGCGGGCGGAAATCGTGGTCTTCTAGGTGACGAACATGGAGGCTCGAGTACGGTGACCACTCCCTCATGAGAAGCGGTTCCTCCGACACGCCGAAAGCAAAGTGTTTGCCTTCGTCCCACGCCAGAATTGGCTCGCGAAACGACCCGGAAGAAAAGATGCACTTGCGATCCGCCGTCAAACCGCTGCCCGTAATTTGAGCTTCCAGCGGGTAGGAGATCCCGAATCGAAAAATAGGATGTAGGGGCTGGTCGATGCGAGAAAAAGAGACGAGGTGTTTCCAGACCGACCGTGGCGGCGCCGAAATTTCGATGGCGGTATGCGTCGTGAACGCCGGAGTGGGTAAAGGTGAAAGGTACTCCGCGCTGCAGAAAAGCGGCAAAGCGAGAACTAAACTCAACATCGAACCCGTTTGAATTCGATAAACTGTCTGCAAGCTGTAGGCGAGAAATGCGCCAAATCCCGCTAGTACGATACCAATTGGCGCAGCCATCAAAATACAAAACAGACCATCGACCGCAATTCCGATCAGCATCAGACTGGCTAGCACTACGCTCAGCATCGCGACACCGATACACTCGCCGAGGCTTCGGGCCTGCTCGTAGGCAAAAAGCCAGGCGGAGAGAAATCCCATGAAGAACGGGATGGCGAGAAAGAGTGTCCACCCGTAGGTGCCCATGACAAGAATCGTCAGCGCACCGAGCCCGGCTCCAACCGCAGAGGCCGCCAGTACCGAAAAAATGGCAATTCCCCATTTTGATCTCGGGAGTACGGCCCTTAGAAAGAGTTTCGGAGGGCCGAGAGTTTTTTCTCGACCGGGCACAATGCAGAGAAAAATGAAGAACGGTATATTCGCCGCCGGAGCAAAGAACAACAGAGCTGACAGACGATTTAATCCTGCGTCTCGGAGCCGCTTCACCGTCATGGCCATTCCGAACCAGAT
The DNA here is from genome assembly GCA_963831545.1 of uncultured Acidobacteriota bacterium. Lineage (GTDB taxonomy): Bacteria > Acidobacteriota > Terriglobia > Acidiferrales > UBA7541 > Acidiferrum. The sequence goes on along the minus strand of CAWHQX010000007.1, from coordinate 640,781 downwards.
GAACGGAATCGCCGTGAGGCCGAGGAGCACGAGGAATCGGCTCTGGTGGGTATAAGGAGATATCGAATCGAGAGGCACCCGGACCGGAAAGAGATAGCTCCAAAGGGTCCACGGCGTACGGATCAGTCGAAGGGCGAGCCAGCGGTCAAGGTTGTACTTGAGGAGAACTCCAAAAATGCCGGCAAGGGCATAGCTTGACCGATTGACTCGCCCTTGAAATCCAAACCACTTCCGGATCTCCATAGAGAGCGCTCCTCCAGAGGATTGAGATCAGCTTCGCTCGGGCCGGTACTCTCCCGGCCCAACCGCAGGGCAATGGCGGCGCGAAGCGACCGAGCGGTAGCCCCAGTCAAGGAGACGCGTCGCACCGGGTAGTCTAGAGAACCAGACGAGCGGTTTGGCCCACCAGATTGTCCCGGCTACGGCCAACATCGCTTTGGCGCCCCCGAATTGCCGTCCATCGGGAAGAAGGAATTTGAGCTCGTGGAGCAGGTCGCTCGGCGCAAGTCTTAGGAGTGGGCCAACGCGGGGATCCTGAAGCGGTGCAACCCCAAGACCTCGTGATGACAGGATCGGAGCAAGGCGGCGAGCCACCTTCCTGCAAAATTCGCAATCGGCATCATAGAAGAGCCAGCCTCGCGCATGGCGGCCTTTGGTGTCGGTGTATTCGTTAGAAAGAGAGATCACTCGGTACCTCGATTCAAATCCCCGATGGCGCTTTCAAGACAAAGGCGTTGCCAAGAGGATCGTTAGCCAGCTTTCTTCTTGTCGCTGCCCAAGAGGGTGATGACTTTGCCGCGGAGCTTGCCGACTCCTTTCAATGCGCCCACCGGCATGCGAAGGATTTCATCGAAAAGGCCCGTCATAATCGTGAGGAAGTCGAGCATGGATTCAAGGCGCTCGCGCGTATACGCGTCACTCTGAGGATTGGTTTTCAGCCCCTCGACACATTCAGACAGCACACGAAGCGTAGGATCGATTTCCCTGCGCTTGCGCTCTTCCGATACGGTACGGAAGATTTCCCAAACATCTTTTGTCGTTTCAAAATGGTCGCGTCGGTCGCCGAGAACGTGGACTACCCTGGCGATTCCCCACCCTTGCAGTTCTCGCAGGCTGGTGCTCACGTTCGATCGCGCTACGGCAAGGGTCGTCGAGATTTCATCCGCGGGAAGAGGATGAGGCGATAAGAACAAAAGCGCGTGAACTTGCGCTACCGTGCGGTTAATGCCCCATTTCGTCCCCATCTCACCCCAATGCAGGATGAACTTCTGGGCGACAGGCGTTAATGGTTCTGGTGCGTTCCTCACATGCTCGGTCATGGTGGCCTCCCGGGAGATAGGTTTTGGGCGAACTGCGTTTTGACAGAACTCGGATGCGAATACGTACTGTGCTGCCAGTTATTTCTGTCGCAACAGAATATACAGTATTAGAAGAATTTAGTCAAGTCAGAAAATGCCCCGGAAGGAGGAAAAACCCCGGATGCAAAGCTAGAAAACGCTGACTTCGGGGATCGCCGGAACGAGCTGCGGGACATCAATGCGAATAACGGTTCCCTGCCCTTCGCGGCTCTGGATGTCCAGATTGAAATCCTCGCCGTAGAGGACCCGCAAGCGCTCTCGCACGTTACTCAAGCCAATCCCTTCGACATAGACATGCGGCATCTTCTCCTCGGATATACCGACACCGTTGTCCTCAATTTCAATATGCAGGCGGCTGTCGCGATTCGAAGTGCGGAGGCAGATTCGGCCCCCATCCAGTTTGGGCGCTAGTCCATGCTTCAGACTGTTCTCCACCATCGGCTGCAGGAGCATGCTGGGGATAAAGGTCTCAAGCGTATCCGGGTCGATTTCTTTCACGATCTCCAGGGTGTCGTCGCCAAAACGGGCTACCTCGATGTCCAGATAATCGTCGATAAAGGAAAGCTCTTCGCGTAACGGCACAAACGTCTCATGCTTCCGCAGCAAGCGGCGCAGGATGTTGCTGAGTTTTAGCACCACACCGCGCGCCGTGTCCGGATCCATCCGGATCAGGGCAGAGACCGTGTTCAATGTATTAAACAAGAAATGAGGATTGATCTGGCTGGCTAGCGCGTCCATCCGGGCGCGCAGCAGCAGTTGCTGATGGCGTTCGAGGTTCATCTCAATGCGGGTGTTGTTCCAAATCTTGAGGGGGGCGGCAACCGACATGAGCGTGCCGATAACAACCAGCGACAAGAGCCAATTCCAGTTGGGATCAATGGCGAAAAGCCACTTCAACTTGGTGGCGTGAACGAGCGCAACCCGGCCGAGCTCCAGACCAACGCAAGCAAACAGGGGGAGCATTTCCCACGACATCTTGGCATCGCTGACCAGTCCAATGGCTGCTTTGGGAATATTCAAGAACGTAAACGGACCAAAATTCCATAAATTTTCCTTGTCCGGAATTAATTGACGGATGAGACCACCCAGCAATCCTGCCGCAGCAGCCACCGGCATGGCCAACCATTCGTGCGCCATCAATGCGGGGATGGTAATGATCGCCCCACCGATCGGACCGACAACCCGGCCGCCCAGAAGCCCCATGAGAAATGCGCCCTCAAGCGATAGATCGGCGAACTGGTAGGCGCGGCTGACCAGGCGAAGCGTGACGCCGACAATCAGGGGAGGCGTCATAAAGAGCATCAATTTCAGCTTTTGATCCGAATCACGCTCTTCTGTAAAGAGAACACGACGAAACGTGTTCCAGCGGGCCAGCAACGCGGCGATCGACGAAGCCACGCCCACTTTTAGCAGTAAGGTGAAAAGAATTTCGCGAAGTGAGGTGCCCGTGTCCATAGCGTTAGAACGATGCGTTTACGCTAGCCAAATGCTGTTAGAAAGTAAAGAAGACAGAAGCCGGGTGCAGCGAGCTATTCATCTTGAAAGGAACGATTGCGCATCCTGATATACTGGAATTTCTTATGGCGCAGAAACGTTCCGCACGAAGACATGACGCGCGAAGGAAGACGCCTCTGGCGAGAGTCGTGGCCGAAGCCGCTCTGCCGTCTCGATTCGGCCTGTTCACGATTTATGGGTTTGCCGGTCGGCGGCCGGACGAAGAGGCAGTCGCGCTCGTCCACGGAAATGTTCGCGGGTTGAAAGCTCCTCTGGTACGCTTGCATTCACAATGCCTGACCGGAGACGTCCTTGCTTCATTGCGCTGCGATTGCCGGGCACAGCTGGAGTTATCCCTGCGGAAAATCGCGAAGGAGCCTTCAGGCATCCTGCTCTATCTGCCACAAGAAGGACGGGGCATCGGCCTCATGAACAAGTTGCGCGCCTATCAATTGCAGGATGGTGGAATGGATACGGTCGAAGCGAACGAGTCATTGGGATTCGCAGCCGACGCCAGGGAGTACGAGTTCCCTGCCAAGATCCTGCAAAAACTGGGGGCAACGCGGATTCGCCTGCTTTCAAATAATCCGGACAAGGTCAAACAGCTCGAGGATGCCGGCATTAAAGTTGTCGAGCGGGTTCCCTGCCAGCCACGTATTTTAAAAACATCACGCGCATACCTGAAGACCAAGCAGAGCAAGATGGGGCACATACTTGTGGGGCTCTAGAGTGACAAGTCGGCGGATCCGCATTGTTATTTGAACGGTACCTGGATTTTCCAAAGCACTCCGCGTCGACAGAGTCACTCGCCAAAGCGAAGCGCGTAGGATTGGCGAAAATCTTACGGCCTTCGATGGCGCAAGCCTTACTACTACTGGAGACTTCAACGAAGAGATTTCTAAAGGGATGAAAAAAACAGGCGGAATTAGCCGCCGCCAACAAACTGGACAATTTCGAGGCGATCGCCCGGAGCAACTATTGTCGAGTCCCAGTCGCTTTTGCACAGGATCTGTAAATTGTATTCGATGGCGACGCGCCCGGCATTCAGCCCCAGCTGATCGAGCAACGTGCGCACCGTCGTACCGGACGGCGCTTCACGCTTCTCGCCATTCACTTCGATTACGATTGCATTTTCCATTGTCCGTCCACAAATGATCGATTACGTAACTGAGGATACTTTGGGTTTTGCGCGAAGTGCAAACCGCAACTGCCCGGTTCCGGGGCCTTCCTCTGCACGAATGACCATCGCGGCGTCAGCGCTGGTAATCTTCGGCATCTCAAAATCGATTTGTGCCTGGCCATAAAACCCAGACTGACTACGATACGTCTGGTGATGTGCGCTGCCTTCTATATGGACAGCAATATTCGCGTTTGAAACCGGATCCCCATTTTCTTCCTTGACGGAAATTTGCAGCGTAGCGAGTTTCCCCACAAGCCATGACTTGGCGTTTGTCAGTTCGATATGCAGTCTTCGAGGTTCTGCCGCGCCAGTCGCTGCCGGCCGCTGCTCGTTTGGAACGTCTCGAGGATCGTGCGCTTCGACAGGATCGACGGTTGTCTCGTTAAGTTGGACGGTGGGCTGGGGAATCGCGAGCTGCAACGAACCCGACCGCATTTCTTCAAGCACCGTGTGGTGTTGTTCATCTACCCTCAATTTCAATGCCTGCTTCCGATCCTCATTGGTGGGAAGCAAATCAAAGTAGTTGTTGGTGCGCCGATGCAGCACGCGACCCTGGTAGTACACGGTCGTGTCGATCAGCGCGTGAGCTTCGCCCCGATCCTCCGTCTGCACGTGGTACGTTACCGCTCCGATCTTCACATTCGTGTTGTGACCAAAGACCATGCGACGCCTTCCGTGATCGACTTCATAATTTTATCGGGAACGATTATTTTCCACTGTAACATTTGACCGGACTGGTCCCGAATCGTTATTATAGCCCTTCAACTATGAGCTCCTCAGGCCTACAAGCTTATGTGCCTCTACTAATACACCTGGTCGTTGCAGCCATCCTTGCCGGTGCCCTGATCACCATCTCGACATTTATTGGTTGGCGGCGCCCCAGCCGGGCAAAGCAGCTCCCCTACGAGTGTGGCGTCGAGCCAACCGGCGATGCGCGGGAGCCCTTTTCGGTAAAATTTTATCTAATCGCCATGGTTTTCATTCTATTCGACGTGGAAGCCATCTTTCTTTATCCATGGGCGTATGTTTTCAAGGATTTAGCGCGAAATCCGAAGACCCATTGGTTCGGATTCATCGAAATGATGTTTTACGTTGGCATTCTGTTGGTCGGCTACATTTATCTCTGGAAAAAGGGCGCGCTCGACTGGCATAAGTCACAGAAAGAACGGTAGCCCTTAGGTCAAGGATCTCGTTAACGTGTCTGAGCTCTCAAATGCAAACGCTAAGGTTGTAAGTGAACGCATTCGCATGTGGAATGCGAACGCTGTAGCGGAGATCATTGAATATCGGGGCGAAATCACCATTGTGGTGCCCAAGGAACTGCTCCGGGCCACCGCGAAATTTTGCAAGGAAAGCCCCGATCTCAATTTTAATTTGCTGAGCGATGTGACCTGTGTTGATCGCTTCCCGATCGAGCCACGTTTTGAGTTGAATTATCAGCTGGTTTCGATACCCCGCCGCGAACGGATTCGCTTGCGTACCGCGGTGACCGCGGAAACACCCGTGATCGAATCACTGATGCCCGTCTGGCCAGGCGCAAATTGGCTCGAACGCGAGGTCTTCGATCTGTTTGGCATTCGATTTGACGGGCACACCGATCTTCGACGAATTCTGCTGCCCGAGGGATTTGTCGGTGCTCCTCTGAGACGTGATTTCCCGACAGAGGGACAACGCTAGTGGCCGCGCCAGCGGGATGTGAATCATGACAACGGTTGAGACAGCAACAGGTACCGCGAAGACGATGGTCCTGAATATGGGGCCGCAGCATCCATCGACGCACGGCGTCTTGCGCGTGCTCCTGGAGCTCGATGGCGAAAACGTCGTTACGTCGGTTCCGGACATCGGCTATCTGCACACCGGAATTGAGAAGAGCTGCGAGGACAAGACCTACTCGCAGGCGATCACCCTGACCGACCGGATGGATTACCTCAATCCGCTGGGAAATAATCTGGTGTACTGCCTGGCGGTCGAGAAACTTCTAGGATTGGAACCGCCAAAGCGCGCGCAGTACATCCGCGTGATGATGGTGGAGTTGCAGCGTATCTCGTCTCACCTGGTTTGGCTCGGAACCCATGCAATCGACATGGGAGCCATGTCCGTCATGTTGTATTGCTTCCGCGAACGCGAAGAGATTCTGAAGATATTTGAACGCTTTGCCGGCCAGCGAATGATGACCAGCTACATCCGCATTGGTGGTGTTGCGTTGCAGCCTCCTGCCGGCTGGCGCGAGATGGTGAAGAAGTTCGTTGACATGATGCCGGCACGAATCGATGAATATGAAGCGCTCCTGACGGAAAATCGCATCTGGCAGGGCCGTTTGAAAGGCGTTGGTTATTTGCCGGCCGAGCAATTGATCGCGCTGAGCACGACCGGACCAGGCTTGCGTGCCGCCGGAGTGAATTACGATAACCGCAAGATGTTTCCGTACTCGTCCTATGAGGAATTTGATTTTGCGGTGCCGACGCGTACGGAGTCGGATTGCTACGCGCGTTATCTGGTTCGAGTTGCCGAGATGCGGGAGAGTGTAAAGATTGTCCGCCAGGCGATGGACAAGATCACCGATGATGGCGCAATCAAGGCTGACGCCCCCGGGATTATTCCTCCGGAGCGCGAAAAGATGAAGACCGAGATGGAAGCGCTCATCTATCACTTCAAGATTTTCACGGAAGGGTTCTCGCCTCCTCCGGGCGAAGCGTTTGCGGCAGTTGAATCGCCGCGCGGCGAGCTGGGTTGTTTTGTAGCAAGCGACGGGTCACCGAAGCCCCTGCGCGTACATTTCCGCGGACCTTCGTTTGTGAATTTGCAGGCGCTGCCATTCATGGTGCAGGGCCAGCTGATTGCCGACGTCGTGGCGAGTATCGGCACGATCGATATCGTGCTCGGGGAAGTGGACAGGTAGAATGATGGAACTTTCACCTAAACTTTCGGCGAAGTTTGAACAACTGCAAACTCGCTATCCGGTCAAGCGCAGCGCGCTGATTCCGATGATGATGTACGCGCAGGACGAGTACGGCTACATCACGGATGAGATGATCCTGGAAATCGCCGGCCGCCTGGATTTGCGGCCTGTACAAGTGGAAGAGACGCTTGCGTTTTATTCCATGCTGCATCGCAAGCCGATGGGAAAGCACCACGTGCAGGTGTGTACCAATGTGGCCTGCATGTTGCGCGGAGGAACGGAGTTGCTGGCCCACGCAAAAAAGCGCCTGGAGATTGGCAACAAGGAGACGACACCGGACGGGGTCTTTTCGCTCGAAGAAGTGGAATGTATCGGCGCTTGTACCGGCGCTCCCGCCATACAGGTGAACTACGATTTTTATGAAGGCGTTACGCCACGCAACTTCGATCGATTGATTGAAGAGCTCGATAAAGGCCAGCATCCGGCTCCCGTCGGGGTCATCACGGGAGCGCTCCATGAACGGAATAAGCTTGAAACTCCACTGATCAGCCGGCGCTGGGGCATCCAGGATTCGCGAAAAATCGACGTATTCCTTCAAAATGGCGGTTATCAGGCGCTAGAGAAGGCCCTGAAGCAGCTGACCCCTGATGCGATTATCGATGAAGTGAAAAAATCGAGCCTGCGCGGACGCGGCGGAGCGGGCTTTCCCACCGGCATGAAATGGTCATTCGTTCCGAAGGACTCCCCGAAGCCCAAGTACGTGATCTGTAATGCCGACGAATCAGAACCGGGAACATGCAAGGATCGCCCTTTGATGGAGATGGATCCGCATCAATTGATCGAGGGGATCATCATCGCCGGGCGGGCGATCAATGCACATCACGGATTTATCTACATCCGCGGCGAGTACCGTTACGTTCTGGATATCGTGGACGAGGCCATCGAGGAAGCCTACGCCCGCGGCTATCTCGGCAAAAACATACTCGGCAGCGGATTCGACTTCGACTTGCTGATCCACACCGGTGCAGGCGCGTATGAGTGCGGCGAAGAATCGGCTCTCATGGAATCGCTTGAAGGTAAACGCGGGAATCCGCGCATCAAGCCTCCCTTCCCTGCCGTTGTAGGCCTGTATGGCTGCCCGACGATTATCAATAATGTGGAAACGCTCAGTGCCGTGCCTTCGATTATTTTGGAAGGCGGCGAGGCGTACGCCAATCGCGGTACTCCGAAAAACGGTGGCACGCGTTTGCTTTGCGTTTCCGGGCACGTAAACAAGCCGGGGATTTATGAAATTCCGCTGGGCATGAACATGAAACAGTTCATCGAAGAAGTGGCGGGTGGAATTCGTGGCGGAAAGAAGTTGAAGGCGGTGATTCCCGGCGGTAGCTCTTGTCCGGTATTCAAGGCCGATGAAATCGATTTGGCAATGGACTACGACACGATTGCCAAGGCCGGTTCGATGCTGGGATCGGGCGGCATGGTCGTGATCGACGAAGATACCTGCATGGTCGATATGGCGCGGCGGATCATGCATTTTTACGCGCATGAATCGTGCGGCTGGTGCATTCCCTGCCGGGAAGGAACGTCCTGGCTGAAAAAGATGCTCGATCGCTTTCACGCCGGCTATGGCACGATCCAGGATATCGACCTGATCGGCGAGCTCTCTAAGAACATGCTGGGCCGGACGTTCTGCCCGCTGGGGGATGCCGCGGCCATGCCAACAATCAGCATTGTGACCAAATTCCGAGATGAATTCGAGGAGCACCTGCAAGGAAAGTGTGCGTATAAGTCCGCCGAAGCGCTCGTCGGACAGCGATAGGGACCCATGGCAGAAACAAAATTGATTACGCTGAAAATTAACGACCGCGAGGTGCAGGTTCCACAGGGCACGCTCGTGATTGAAGCAACGCGGCGCCTAGGAACAGAGGTACCGTCGTTCTGCTATTACCCTGGCTTGTCGCTGCAGGCTGCCTGCCGCATGTGCCTGGTTGAAGTTGAGAAAATGCCCAAGCTGCAAACCGCCTGCACTTTGGTCGCAAGCGAAGGCATGGTGGTTCGCACGGATTCAGATCAAGTGCGCGCGGCACGCAAGATGATGCTGGAATTTTTGCTCACGAATCATCCGCTCGATTGCCCGGTTTGTGATAAAGGCGGCGAATGCGAATTGCAGGACATGGTTTTCCGCTACGGGGCGGACACCAGCCGATTCGTTGAGGAAAAGATTCACCGGCCCGAAGAAAAGTGGTCTGATCTCGTCTATTACGACGCCCCACGGTGCATTCTTTGCTTCAGGTGTGTACGCGTGTGCGACGAAGGCATGGATGTGAAAGCGCTCGGGGTCGGAATGCGCGGGGCGAACTCGATCATCATCCCGAATGGTGGTGACCATCTCGATTGCGAAGAATGCGGGATGTGCATCGACATCTGCCCGGTGGGCGCGCTGACCAGCGGAACCTACCGATACAAGACCCGGCCGTGGGAAATGCAGTACGTCTCAACCATCTGCACGCACTGTTCAAACGGCTGCAAAACGACGATGAGTGTGCGCAACCATGAAATTCTGCGTGCGAATAACCGCGACTTGTCCGGCATCAACAAGGATTTTCTTTGTGTGAAAGGTCGCTTTGGCTTCGATTTTACGCGGCATCCTGAACGGATCACGCAACCTTTGCTGCGCAAGGGCGGCAAACTGCTCCCGGTTTCGTGGGAAGAAGCTGCTCGCGCAGGAGCGACCAAGTTGAAGGAAGCGCACGCTTCAGACGGAGGGGACGGGATCGGATTTATCGGCTCGAACCGCACTTCGAATGAAGAGAATTACTTGTTCCAGCGTCTGGCTCGCTCCACGTTCGGCACCAACAATATCGATCATCACCGCACCGCAGATTACACTGGACTGGTAACCGCCCTGGGCGATCGCGCAGCCGACTCCACGCTGACGATGGCGCAGCTGTATGACGCGAAAACCGTATTGGTTATCGGCAACGATCCTTCAAATCAGAATCCGCTCGTTGCCTGGCAGATTCGTTCCGCCATTCGCCACCACGGCACCAAGCTGTTCATCCTGAATTCGCGGGAGATCAAGCTTGAGCGCAAAGCAACTCAGTTTGTTCAGGTTACGCCTGGCAGTGAAGCTGCCGCAGTCACCTGGCTCGCAAGAGGCGAGGCGACGACAAACGTCCCGACAGAAAAATTGAGCGCCTTAAAACAAGCACTCGAAGCTGAGAGCGACGTGGCCATTGTGTTTGGTTCAGAGATTACCGGTGCTGCAATCGCTCAACTGATCGTTTTTGGCTCAACGCTCGCAGGCCACACCCGTTACATGGCGCTGGGCGATTACGCGAATTCCCGCGGCGCAGCGGATATGGGCGTTTTGCCGGATCGATTGCCTGGCTACGGCTATCTCGATAACACCATCGCGTCCGGATCTCTCGTCAACCAATGGGGAGGCAAGCTACCGACAAAGGCAGGGCTCACTGCCCCGCAGATGGTTGAAGCCGCGCAAGCGGGCAAACTGCAGGCGCTCTACGTCGTTGGCGCAAATCCGCTGAGACACTTTGGCAAGGCAGGCGTCGGGCGCGGAAAACTGCCGTTCTTGATCGTTCACGAAATGTTTCTGACAGAGACTGCACTCGAAGCGGATATCGTATTCCCGGCCGCGTCGGCTTACGAGAAAGACGGCACGGTCACGAATACGGCAGGAGAAATCCAGTTGCTGCGCAAGGCCGGAGAAACGATGGGCACGCGCAGTGACTTTGACCTGCTGCGGATCCTGTCGCACCAGTTGGAGCGCCTTGGCCTCGGGAAATCATTCCACTACAAGGACCCTGCGGCCGTATTCGAGGAGATCCGCAAGACCGTGGCAGGCTACAACGTGCAGCCTTCGGGATTACTGACGGGCGGTGCAGAGCCCACCCGGCTGTCATTTTCAAAGAACGGCCATGCACCTTACGATGTGCCGCTCCATCTGATCCAATCAGCCAATGACACTCTTTTCTCAAGCGGCACGCTCGGCCGCTTCTGCACGATGATGCAATCCCTGCCGGAGGCCGAAGCGAATCCGTGAACGACTTCCTGACCCAATACGCTTTCCTCATCGTTCCGATCATCAAGATCGCGATTCTTGTATTTCTCGTGCTCACCGTCGATGCGTATCTGACCTGGCTCGAACGCAAGGTGATTGCGCACATCCAGGCGCGTTGGGGACCTCACCGCGTCGGTCCACACGGTTTACTGCAACCGCTGGCTGACGGCGTGAAGTTCATTTTCAAAGAAGACCCGATGCCTGCGAATGTGGATAAGGTGGCCTACGTTCTCGCGCCCTTCATTACCTTAATGCTGGCGTTGACTTCGCTCGCAGTGATTCCCTTCGGGCCGCAAAGATTTACGGTCTGGGGATACGAAACGACGGTAGGTATCGCCGACGTCAACATCAGCTTGCTCGTCCTGTTTGCCATTACGGCGCTTGGCGTGTACGGAATCGCTCTCGCCGGGTGGGGTTCGAACAGCAAATATTCACTACTCGGTGGATTGCGCAGTTCGGCGCAGATGATCAGTTATGAGCTTTCCTTGACGCTTTCTGTGGTGGGCGTGCTTCTCATTGCCGGAGACTTCAGCCTGAGGAACATCGTAGATCAACAGGGAGCCTCTGGAAACGGTCTGATCGGTTGGAACATTTTCCCGCAAATAATCGGGTTCGTTTGTTTCTTTATTTCGGCCATCGCCGAAACCAACCGCGTGCCTTTCGACCTGCCAGAAGCCGAATCCGAACTGGTCGCGGGATTTCACACCGAATACGCCAGTATGAAATTTGCGATGTTCTTTATTGCAGAGTACACCAGCATGATCACGGTGTCGTGTCTGGCGACGATCCTTTTTTTTGGTGGTTGGCTGTCGCCTTTCCCTGCTGCATGGACCTTCACGTACTACCTCCCGTCGCTCCTTCTCATTCCCTTCGGTTTGTGGGTGATTTATGACGGCATTCGCTACGAGAATTTGTTCGGGCGTATCATGCTGCCGGGCGTCGGCACGGTAATCACCCTCATCGGAATCGCGCTGCTCGTATTTCCGCAACTGACTGCGATTATCCAGGGACCGTTCTGGTTCTTCGCAAAGGTTTTTGTTTTCCTGTTCGTCTATATCTGGATGCGCGGCACCCTGCCCCGATTCCGCTACGATCAGTTGATGAGTTTTGGCTGGAAGTTCCTCCTGCCGGTATCGATTGCGAATGTCGTGATTACGAGCGCGGTGATTCTCTGGAGAATGCACTGATGAGTGCCCCGATCGTCATTTTCTTCCTGCTCGCGGCGCTGGCCGTCGTAGGCGCGGTAAGCCTGATTTTGCAGCGCCACCCGATTCACAGCGCGCTTTCGCTCATTGTGGTGATGGTTGCTCTTGCCGGTCTATACCTGCTGCTCGGGTCTGAGTTCGTTGCCGCAGTGCAAATCATCGTTTATGGCGGCGCCATCATGGTGCTGTTTATCTTCGTGATCATGCTTTTAAACGATGGCGAAGAGGAACGCACCAATTTTTCGAAACTGGCTACCTTTGGCGGCATTCCATTGGCGGTGGCCATTGCGGGATTCATTGCAGCGGCCATTTTGCAGTCCAGCGGTGATCTGCCCGCCGCAACGGCCAACGGGTCGCTCACTTCGACAAAAACGCTTTCCATGCTCATTTTTACTGACTTTGTCTATCCGTTCGAGTTGACGTCGTTTCTGATTCTTGTAGCTATTCTGGGCGCCATCGTGTTGGCCCAGCGGGAGGACTGAGCGATGGTCCCGACGAACTATTACATCATTCTGAGTGCCATACTGTTCGGACTTGGAATCGTCGCATTTGTTTTCAAGCGCAACATCATCACACTTTTCATGGCGATCGAGCTGATGCTCAATGCAGTGAATCTTGCCTTCGTAGCATTCAGCCGGGCACTTGGAAAAGGTGAGGGTGAAGTGTTCGTTTTGTTCGTGATTGTGGTCGCAGCCGCGGAAGCGGCTGTGGGACTTGGAATCATCATTCTGACAGCGCGCAACCGTCGATCGCTCAACGTGGAACGCGTAAATCTTCTCAAACTCTAATGCCGATACTCGAAAATCTCTGGATCATTCCGCTGCTGCCGCTGGTCGGCTCAGCCATCAATGGACTTCTGGGCTCGAAGTGGTCCAAAGCCGCGGTAAACACAATCGCTCTGGGCTCGACCGGACTTTCGTTTCTGTGCGCGCTCGAAGCCGTGCGGGAGTTTTTCCTTAACGGCCAGCAACTGTTCCACAAGGAATTTTTTGACTGGATTGTGGCCTACAACGATCTGCGGATCGGATTCGACCTGCAACTCGACCAACTGACCGTGGTGATGTTGCTGGTGGTGACCGGCGTCGGTTTCCTCATCCACATCTACTCCACCGGGTACATGGCGCATGAAGAAGGTTACTATCGCTTCTTCTCCTATCTGAATTTGTTCATGTTTTTCATGCTGATCCTGGTGCTCGCGGCAAATTACGTTTTACTGTTTGTTGGATGGGAAGGGGTGGGCTTGTGCAGCTACCTGCTCATCGGCTTCTATTTCCTGAAGAAATCCGCATCGGATGCGGGTAAGAAGGCGTTTATCGTCAACCGCATCGGCGACTTCGGCTTCATGCTGGGAATGTTCCTGCTCTTCCGCACGTTCCACTCGCTGGATTTCCAGACAGTATTTGCAGCGGCCGCAGCACCGGCGGTAGCCGTTGAGCCCATCGGATCATTCGGAATTCTGACCGTGGCGTGCCTGCTGTTGTTCATGGGCGCGACCGGCAAATCGGCCCAGATTCCCCTGTATGTCTGGCTTCCGGACGCAATGGAGGGCCCGACACCTGTCAGTGCCTTGATCCACGCGGCGACGATGGTGACTGCGGGTGTGTACGTTGTCGCCCGGTCTCACGTCTTGTTCACTCACGCGCCTACGGCGATGTATGTGGTGGCCATCATCGGCTGCGCAACGGCCTTCTTTGCTGCAACGATCGGGCTGGTGCAGTCCGATATCAAGAAGGTCCTGGCCTATTCCACCGTCAGTCAATTGGGTTATATGTTCCTCGCCTGCGGTGTGGGGGCCTTCGGCGCCGGAATCTTTCACCTGATGACCCACGCCTTCTTCAAGGCTCTGCTCTTTTTGTCTGCTGGCAGCGTCATCCACGCCATGGGCGGCGAGCAGGATATGTGGAAGATGGGTGGCCTCGCCTCGAAGATTAAAGTTACTTTTGCCTGCATGCTGGCGGGTACGATTGCCATCGCCGGCTTCCCACCGTTTGCCGGATTCTTTTCAAAAGACGCGATTCTCTTTGGCGCCTACACCTCTGAACCTGGCGGAAAAGTGCTGTACGCGGTCGGACTGCTGGCTGCCATCCTCACTTCGTTTTACATGTTCCGCCTGATTTTTCTCACGTTCTTCAGTCAGGTCCGCTACGACGAGCATCACGTTCACGTTCATGAATCGCCGAAAAATATGACGGTGCCCTTGATGGTTCTGGCGCTGCTCTCGCTGATCGGCGGGTGGCTCGCGCTTCCCTCTTTCTGGGGAGGCAAGAACTATTTCGCAGATTTCCTGGCCCCGATTTTTGGCGCGGATGAGGTCGTGGGGACAGATGCAGCTGCGGCTCACTCACTCGAGCTCATCCTGTCTGGCGTTGCAGTGCTCGCAGGACTCATCGGACTGGTCGTGGCCTGGAGGATGTACGCCAGGAGCGCAAAGGAAGGCACCTCAACCGGCTTGCACAAGCTTCTGTATCACAAATATTACGTCGACGAACTTTACCAGGCAGTCATTGTGGGTCCGCTGCTTTGGGTGTCCCGCAATATTCTATGGAAAGTCATCGATGTGGGCGTGATCGACGGCTCCGTGAATGGCATCGCGCACGGCACGGAGGCTGTGGGAGATACGGTACGGCACACACAGTCTGGCAATGCTCGCAGCTATGCGGTCTGGGTCGTGATCGGAGCAATCGTGGTCTTCGGAATTATCTTTTGGCCGATTTTGCGTCCGGTCTTCAGCGGCACGCTGGCAGGGGGGGTACGCTAATGCTCTCGAGCGGACATCTCCTGTCGGTTCTCATCTTCTTCCCTGCGGTCGGTGCGCTTGCCCTGTTGTTCCTGAAAAATGATGATGAACTGTTTATTCGCCGGATCACATTCGTCATTTCACTCATCGAGTTTGTATTTTCATTGCTACTACTCTGGTCCGTACCGGTAGGCGGAGCGGGCTATTCGCTTGAAGAGTTCCACAAATGGATCGTTGCCCCGCCCATCAATTATCACCTGGGGGTTGACGGAATCAGTATGTTTCTGGTTATTTTGACGACATTCCTCATGCCCATCAGCGTGCTTGCTTCCTGGAAAGGCGTGCATTTCCGCCTGAAGGAATTCCACGTCATGCTGCTGTTGCTTGAGGTGGGCGTCATCGGCGTCTTCCTCTCGCTCGACTTGTTCCTGTTCTTTGTGTTCTGGGAAATTATGCTGATCCCGATGGCTTTCCTGATCGGCATTTGGGGCCATGACCGTCGGATATACGCCGCAGTCAAATTCGTCTTGTACACGATGGCCGGTTCGATCTTGATGCTGATCGGAATTATTTGGCTTTATAATTCGACTGGCACCTTTGACTTGCCAACGATCCAGCACTTGCTCGAGACAGGCGTCCTGGTTTTGCCCGCGCGGACAGAGATGCTCCTATTTCTCGCATTCTTTGTCGCTTTCGCGATCAAGGTGCCGCTGTTCCCTCTTCATACGTGGCTGCCCGATGCTCACGTAGAAGCGCCAACAGCAGGCTCGATTATCCTGGCCGGAGTGCTGCTGAAGATGGGAACGTACGGTATGATTCGTTTCTGTCTGCCGCTGTTTCCAGAGGCCTCCCATAAGGCCGCCCCCTATGTAGGTGCGCTCGCGATTGTCGGAATCATCTACGGCGCTCTGGTTGCGTTAGTTCAGCCAAACTTGAAGAAGCTCGTTGCGTACTCTTCGGTCAGCCACCTCGGTTTCGTCGTCCTGGGAATTTTCGCGTTCCAGAATATCGCAATGCAGGGCGCGGTCTACCAGATGCTGGCCCACGGCATTTCGACCGGCGCACTGTTCTTGCTGGTCGGAATGCTCTATGACCGCCGCCACACCTTCGAAATCTCAGAGTATGGCGGACTCGCAACGCCCATGCCAAAACTGGCCGCATTCTTCCTGTTTATCTCGCTGGCGTCGATGGGCTTGCCGCTGCTGAATGGTTTTGTTGGAGAATATCTGATTTTGCTGGGAACCTACCAGGTGCACTGGACGTGGGCTGCCTGGGCAGCAACGGGTGTAATTCTGTCTGCGTGCTATTTGCTATGGGCGTATCAGCGGGTATTTTTTGGCGAAGTGACCCACGGCAAGAACCGTGATTTGCCCGATACGTCTTCACGTGAGAAATGGCTACTCGTGACCATGGCGGTCATTACCCTCTGGATGGGCGTGCAGTCCCCGTTCTTCACCCGACGAATCGCTGCCGCTAGCCGCAAGGTCGTCGAACAGAGTAACGGTTATCAGATGCATGAGGCTGCCAGGCCGGACGCTCAAGGGATACCCGCCGCGAATGCGGCTGAACGAGCAACGGAAAGGTTGGCGGGCCGCTAATGATTCCGCAAACGGCAGATATTCTCCGCGTATTGCCCGAGATCGTCTGGTGTGGCACTGGTGTGTTGCTGATGCTGCTGCAGCCATTCCTCAAGAACCGCCAGGTTCTGACCTTGTTGGCGATGACCGGTGTGGCTATCGGCACACTCAGTACGGTATTCGGCGTCTGGGGAAGCGGCTTTTCCGGACTGATCCAGTACGATACATTCAGTCTGTTCTTCCACTGGCTCGTCGGTCTGGTTGGTTTCCTCGTGATCCTGGCGTCAGACACGTATCTCGAACGTGAAAATCTCGAAGCGGCCGAGTTTTACGCGCTTGTCCTGTTTGCGACCGCGGGAATGGGCGTGTTGGCCTCAGCTCAGGAGTTGCTCACCGCATTCATCGGACTCGAAATGTCTTCCATCTCGAGCTATGTCCTTGCGGGCTATCGTCGCGATTCGATCAAATCCAGCGAATCGGCGATGAAGTACTTCCTGCTGGGCTCGTTCGCGACTGCTTTCTTCCTGTACGGAATCGCGATGGTGTACGGAGTTACCGGTTCGACGAATCTCTCGACTCTGGCTACAGCGGATCCACACAGCACCCTATTGCGCCTTGGCCTGACCCTCATCCTCGTTGGTTTGGGATTCAAGGTAGCGATCGCTCCCTTCCAGATCTGGACACCTGACGTGTATGAAGGCGCGCCCACCCCGGTGACGGCACTGTTCTCAGCCGGGCCGAAGGCCGCTGCGTTCGCACTGCTGTTGAGAATTTTCGCGACGATCGATGCCGCAACTACGTATTGGTTCTGGGCATTCTGGATCCTGGCCGCGTTGACGATGTTTGTCGGCAATCTTGGCGCATTGGTCCAAACGAATATCAAACGCGTCCTGGCCTACAGTTCGATCGCCCACGCCGGCTATATCCTGGTTGCCCTCGCCGCGGTCACGACTGTCAAATCGGATCTGGATGGGGGAGCATCGAGAGCCTACGCAGCCGTCTTGTTCTACCTTCTCAGTTACGCACTGGTTTCAGTTGGCGCATTTACGATCATTTCAGATCTTGGTGGGCGCGGCGAACGTTACCTGAATGTGGATGACTTCGCGGGCCTCGGAACGCGGCAACCGTTTGCTGCCGCGGCACTAAGCCTGTTCCTGCTTTCCTTCCTCGGCCTGCCCGTCACCGCAGGTTTCTTCGGAAAACTGTACATCTTCACGGCAGCCATTAAGTCGAACCTGATCTGGCTTGCGGTCCTCATGGCCATCAACAGCATCATCGGCGCGTACTACTATTTGCGGATCATCGTGGTGATGTATATGCATGAGCACAAGGGCCCGGTTCCGTCTGACGCACCCGCTGGACTGAGCATAACCACCGCCATGGTCGTTGCCGTTGCAGTCCTGGCTACGCTCTATCTTGGACTTGCGCCAAGCCACGTCATTGGAATTGCCCTGACACAGCACCTGATGCTTTCCGCTCGTTGATTCGGTTCACCCCGAACGCGTATCCCAGAGGGGCTCCGTCTCTCCCGTAACGCTCAATTCGCACCTTGCCGGTGTGCGCGGCCGATCACCACACGCCAGGAATCAGACGGTATTTCACCCGCGAAGCGTAGGTTTCGTATCCGGGCAAACCTTTCAGCAACATCTTGTCTTCAAGAAGCGTACGTCGGAGAAGCACGATTGCCATAGGGACGCCGGCAGCGACACCCGCCAGCCACGAACCGAGCACAACTCCGCTGAGAGGCAAATACAGAAACATACCCGCGTATCCCGGATGGCGCACGACGGCGTACGGACCTTTGTCTACGACAATCTGCTGCCGATCGGGTTGGAGTCGTACCGCAGACGAAAAAAATCGATTGGAGTAGGTCGCCCATGCGGCAACCCCGTAGCCGATAAAAACCAGAACGAACGCGCCGGCCTGGGCCACGAGGCTGACGGGAGCGGTCCAGTGAAACCTGCCGGCATCCATTCCTGCCAGGATCACCTGGAGCAAGAGGAGCACCAATCCTACGAGTCTCGTGACGCGGTCCTGTTCCCCCGGACCAGGCTTCATGCGCTCGGCGAACAGTCCAGGATCCGTACGAGCCAGCAAGATGCTAAACGCCAGCCCGAATACCACGTTTGTTGCGAAGTAGGCCCAGGCCATGGGCAGGTCGGTGCGTCCGGCACTTGCGAAATAGATGGCGCTGGCAAGAACGTAGTACGCAATAAAAGAAAGAAAGCCAAGAGCGATCTTGTTCGTAACGTATCCCTCAGGGAAAAACCGTAACGCGTGGTGGCAGGAATGTCTAGAGTTTCAGCAGGCCGGACAGAAAGAAAAGGCCCGCCTCGATACTGGCGGGCCGGAAGCGAACGAAACAAATTGAGAGCGATTAAACCTTGACGAAAATGATCGCCAAAGTGAACAGGGCCAAGGTCTCGATGAAGACCAGGCCGAGAATCATGGCGGTGCGGATATTAGCGGACGCGCCAGGATTGCGTGCCATGCCTTCGCAAGCCGATGCCGCAACCTTGCTCTGACCGAGGGCCCCGCCAAACGCTGCGAGTGCCATGCCGAAGGCTGCTGCAATGGCAAGTGTTCCCTTGCCAGACACCGCTGCTCCAGACGCCTCCTGAGCAAATGCGGCGGGCGCAATCAGTACGAGAGTGGTTAACGTGGACAGAAACATTGCTGATTTCTTCATTACTTCCTCCTTGAATTACCGACAGTGGGTGGTTCCCGGATCTACGTCCTACAACCGGTCTCACGCTGTGCGGCGAAAATCTCTTACAGAGAAACGCGGTTCACCGATTAGTGTTCGTCGGCCACGGCTTGCCCGATATAAATCGATGGCAGCACGGTAAACACGTAGGCCTGAATAATCGAAACGAAAATGTGCAGTCCAACGAAGAGCACGGGGATCAATGCAGGGAAAATACCGAGGGCGACTCCCAGAATCGGGCTCTTGTGCCATCCCCACTCGACCGGGGTGATCAGGATGCCAAGAAAAATTATATAAATCAGATCACTCGCAAAAATGTTTGCCCAAAGACGAACCGTAAGCGATAGCAAACGCGCGCTTGTAGAAATAAGTTCTACAGGGAAGATCAGCGGAGAAAGCAACGGCATCGGGCCAGCGAACTGTTTCGCGTAGCCCAGCGGCCCATGATGCCGCAGTCCTTGCCAGTTGAAATAAAGAAACGTCAGAATCGCGCAACCAAGCGGAACGATCTTGTCACCGGTGGGAGAACTGAATGCCGGGAAAATACTCAAAAGATTTGAAAGCAGGACAAAAACAGAAACCGAACCGGTGAATGCGATGAATTGGGAGGAATGCGGGCCCGCGTTCTCTTCAAGCAGGTCCTTGATACCAAATCCGAGAGGATTTGTCAGAAGCAGTTCCGCGATTTGCTGCAGAGTGCCGGGTCGGTCGACAGACAGGCGCGAACGGACAAGCAGCGCGAACAGCGTGCCAATCAGAAGGGTAAAAATGCACATCACCAGATACTCGGGGACAGGCCGTTCGTAATCGATCGGCTGAATGTGCAGAACGTGGAGCAGGCGCAGCACATACGGTCCAAAAAGGTGATTAAACCACTCGGTTATCGGTTTTATGTGTTCTTTCATCGTCAGTCCGGAGTATGCAGGAGTTCATGCACACTCATCGCGAAAGTCGCCGCTCCCAGGGCGCACAGGCCAAAAATCATGCTTAAGACGGGAACGTTCAGTACCTTAAAAATAACATACACGGCAACAGCGATCAACAGATAGCGGAACATGGCACGGAAATACACGCCAAGCGGCACCTGCACATTCTTTTGCTCGGCTTGCGCCACCGAGACGTCTGCGAGCGCGTCAAGGCCCCGCTGCAGCCAACGAAAATTAAACCATGCCAGTACAGATCCCACGAAAATCCCCAAACCCCAGCGCCAGCCCTGAACGTAGGCGACCGGTACAGCTGCAGCCGCACCGATCAGCAGCGTGAGTTGCGCAATGCGGATCTCGGAGGTGCGATAACGGGAGACGTCGGTCGGTTGCTCGGACATATTACTTCGGGAGGCGACGAAGCACTTCGCGCAAGCCCGCGAAAAATCCCAGAAACCCCAGAACAATCATAAAAATGGCCCTGGTATGAAGCCACCCATCGATGAAATATCCGAGCAGTCCCCCGACCGCGATCGTCCCCACGAGGATGAACGGGAGTTCCGTAGCCATCGCAAACTGCTGCGAGAAAGTCTTCGTTTTCTCCACCACGGGAGGGACTTTCTGGTCGCGCGATTCGTTATTGTCCAAGGGCATACCGAGCGAGATAAGTGAAAGGTTGAGGATACAGCCCTGCGGCCAGAGTTACAAACACCGTAATGACCAGCGCCAGAATTTGGGCGGAGGTCAGCAGAGGCACGGAAACATCTTCACCCGGCTTCTTTAGCCACGCGTGCACGATCACGCGAAAATAATAGAAAACCGCAGGAACGATGTAGAGGGCCGCGAAGATCGCCAGAATCCAGTGATTGGACTGGATCAACGCCTGGAAGATGAAGTACTTCCCCATAAAACCGGCTGTTGGCGGAATGCCGGACAGCGACAGCATAAAGACCAGCAGCAGCAGCGCCGCGCCTGGACTTCGTTGATACAGTCCGTCGAGGTCCGACAGTTCGTCTCCAATGAGTCCGCGCTGGTGCAAAACAATCAGTATGGCGAAGGCTCCGATCGTCATGAACGCATAAGCGATCAGGTAGTAAAAGATACCGATCAGGCCCGTTTCATTCCACGCCACGATACCGAGCAGGATGTAGCCGACATGTGAGATCGAAGAATAGGCCAGGAGCCGCTTAACATTGGTCTGGGTGAGCGCGGCAATATTTCCCCAGGTGAGGGATGCGATCGCAACCCCAGCGATGAGATAGAGCCACGATGGCGCTTGCGCCGATGGACTGAAAACCGTCAGCAAGCGGATGAACATGGCGAAGCTGGCAGTCTTCGATGCCACGCTGACGTAGGCCGAGATGGGTGTCGGCGCGCCCTCATACACGTCCGGAGCCCATTGATGGAAGGGTACAGCCGCAACCTTGAAGAACATTCCCGCAGCGACGAGCACAAACGCCAACAGCGGCAAGATCTGAATCAGATATGGATCGAGGTGCAGTGCAGCGGGCAAACGTTCCGCCAGCAGTTGGCGCATCTGGTCACCGGCAGCGCCTACCTGCCTGCTGACGGCAAGGGCATGGGTTAAACCGTTGCGGTGATCGAGCGCGGTTGAAATATTGGCGATGTTTGTGGATCCGCTGATGCCATAAAGGAACGAAAACCCATAGGTAAGGATGCCTGTACTGAATGCTCCTAGCAGGAGATACTTCATCGCGGCTTCGTTTGAACGTTTTTCCCTGCGCAGAAATCCGACCAGGACATAAAACGAGAGCGCCATCGTCTCAAGGCCGAGGAACATCACCACAATGTCCATGCCCGATGCCATAAACATCATGCCGATTGCAGCGAGTAGAATCAGCGCGTAGTACTCCCCTTCAGTCTCCCGTTCGATTTGCATGTAGCGGATCGAAAGCAGAATGACGAGCGCGGTCGCAGCCAGAAAAATAATCCCGAAAATAAGCGAAAACCCGTCGATGATCACGCTGCCCTGAAAACCAAGTACCGGAGCAGCACCCGTTGGATTTTCCATTGCGGCAGCCACTTTTTTGTATTGCTGGTACAACCCGAGCGCCCCGGCAAACACACCCGTCAATGCCAAATACGCATTAAAATGTTTCTCCCTTTTCTCCAGCAGAAAATCGAAAATGAGAATCCCTAGTGCGAACAGCAATAGCTCCATCTGCGGCAGAATGACCAGTCCATCGCCGTGGATGTAATTCAGTATGGGGTCAAGGACGGAGTGCATTGAGTTTCCTACTTGGCCTCCGTCGCCGTTGACGGCGCGAGAGCAGAGGCAGGCGCCGGCATGCTGTGGTCCGCTTGCTGATAAAAATGCGGATTCACTTGCTGCACAATCTTCTGTACCGGCTTTTCGATATAGGCAAAAAATGGCTTCGGGTAGATACCAATCCAGAAGGCCAGCACGACCAACGGCAGAATCACAACGTACTCACGCACGCTGAGGTCCTGCAGGGTCTTGTTTACTTCGTGGGTGATCGAACCAAACATTGTGCGCTGATACAGCCACAACAAGTAGGCAGCGCCCAGCACGATGCCAAGCGTGCCCCAGGCAGCCCACGCTTTATTCACAACGAAAGCTCCCTGCAGAATCGTGAACTCTCCGATAAACCCGTTCAGTAACGGCATGCCGAGCGAACTGAGACTGATGATCAAGTAGATTGCCGCAAAGTTCGGCATCGGCGTAGCAAGGCCACCGAATTCTGA
The DNA here is from genome assembly GCA_963831545.1 of uncultured Acidobacteriota bacterium. Lineage (GTDB taxonomy): Bacteria > Acidobacteriota > Terriglobia > Acidiferrales > UBA7541 > Acidiferrum. The sequence continues at coordinate 617,893 of CAWHQX010000007.1, read as the reverse complement.
AATAAGACGGGTGTGGCGGCGCTCGTAGAGAAAGCCGACCAGCAAGAACAACGCGCCGGTCGAGATACCGTGGTTGACCTGCTGTAAAACGCTGCCCGAAAGCCCTTGCGGGGTCAGTGCAAAAATACCTAACGTGCAGAAACCAAGGTGGCTGACCGAACTGTAGGCAATCAGCCGTTTCATGTCCTTCTGCATCAGACAAACCACCGCGCCGTAGATGATGCCGACGAGCGAAAGCACGATCACGATATGAATGATCTTGCTTCGCACATGGGGGTCGACCGGAAGCAGGGGCAGCGAAAACCGCAGAAAGCCGTAAGTCCCCATCTTCAGCAAGACACCGGCCAGAATCACCGAACCCGCTGTCGGGGCTTCAGTGTGCGCATCTGGCAGCCATGTGTGAAACGGGAACATCGGCACTTTGATCGCGAATGCAAAGAAGAATCCCCAGAACAGCCAGACCTTCAGCGGGTCAGTAAACTGCTGCGCCGCGGCGAGAAGGGTCGGAATGTCAAAGGTCTGCACCCCCAGACTCTTTGAAGCGTTGTAGTACAGTGCCAGGATCGCGAGCAACATCAGCACAGAGCCGGCCAAGGTATACAAGAAAAACTTGATCGCGGCGTACAGACGACGGTCGCTGCCCCACACACCGATCAGGAAGTACATCGGCACCAGCATTACTTCCCAGAAAACATAAAACAGGAAAAAGTCGAGGGACATGAAGACACCGAGCATGCCGGTCTGCAATAACAGCAGAAGGATGTAGTACTCCTTGGTTCGTTGCTGAATGGCATTCCAGGAAGAGAGAATGGCCAGCATCCCGAGGAAGGTGGTCAGCATGATCAGCAGAAAACTGATGCCGTCGATGCCCAGGGAATATTTTGCGCCGAGGTATGGAATCCAATCCGCGGATTCACGGAAATTGTAGCCTTCGCTCCCGATCGGGAACCGCAGCACCAGCGGAATCGAGACGGCGAAACCAAGCACACCGAAAAGATTGCCAACCAAACGGTGAATTCCAGGTGAGCTGCGTGGCACAAACATGAGCAAGAGCGCGCCCACAAGTGGCGTGAACAGGACGACGCTGAGTAGATGAGAGTCAAACAAGTGCTGCATGATGCCTTATGCCTTTCAGCGCAGATTGCGCACCAGAACCTGCATGTGATGGCCGTAGTAGCCCAGTAAAATCGCGAGCCCCAGAAGCATCCACATCGCGTAGGACGAAAATACGCCGGTCTGCAACATGCGGACCGGCACGCTCAGTGACCGCGTAAATTTCGCAACGAAATTGACGAGACCGTCGATAACCCACTTGTCCCACCACATCGAGAAACTGGAAAGAAACCGAGCGAGCCACCCCGCACCGTTAATCGCGACACCATCGATGACTTTGGCGTCAAGCAGGCCGAACGTGATACTAAGATCCTTCATGCGATTAACGAATAAAGCGTCGTAAATCTCGTCGACGTAGTATTTGTGTACCAGCACGTTGTGTAAACGAGGCCAGGCAGAAGCAATTTTGTCGTGCAGTTTCGGTTTGACAATAAACAACTGATACGCCAGCCAGATGCCGAGGCCGGCAACGATGACCGACGCAGACATCAACAGATATTCCTTCAGCAACGTGTGGTGACCAAGTTCCACAGAAGTCGTTTCAGGAATTGCACCCTTCAGCACCGGCTCAAGAAACTGCCCGAACGTATTTTTGTCTCCCCACAAGATGGGCAGGGCAAACCAGCCGCCGATAATTGACAGAAAGGCCAGAATCATCAGCGGCACGGTCATCGTGGACGGTGATTCATGAATATGATTTTCGACGTCCGGCGGAACACGCGACAATCCGCGGAAGGTCATAAAGAACAACCGGAACATGTAATAGGCTGTGAGTCCCGCGGTAATCAACCCGACAATCCAGAGGAAAAGGTACCGGTCGATCTCGGCCGAGCGGTGGAACGTGTGGCCCAGAATTTCATCCTTGCTGAAAAATCCGGAGAATGGCGGCATACCGGAAATCGCGAACGTAGCGATCAGGAACGGATAATAGGTGGCAGGAATCGTTTGCCAGAGCCCGCCCATCTTGCGCATGTCCTGCTCGCCAGAAAGCGAATGAATCACGCTGCCGGCGCCAAGGAACAGAAGTGCTTTGAAAAATGCGTGCGTCATCAGATGGAAAATTCCGGCACTGAAGGCCCCGACGCCGAGCGCCAGGAACATGTATCCGAGCTGGCTGATTGTGGAATAGGCGAGCACTTTCTTGATGTCGGTTTGCACCAAAGCCATGGACGCGGCATAGAGGGCTGTCAAGGCGCCAACTACGGCGATTACGTCCATGGCAAATGGCGCAAGTTGATAAATCGCATTCATGCGCGCGACCATGTATACCCCTGCGGTAACCATGGTGGCCGCGTGGATCAGTGCGCTGACAGGCGTTGGACCTTCCATCGCATCCGGCAGCCAGACATACAGGGGGATTTGCGCCGACTTGCCGGTTGCGCCGACAAAGAGTAGCAACGCAATGGCCGTGAGAATGGGAGCTCCGACGGCCAAGGTATGCTGGTTGACCAGGGTTGCCAGTGTTTGAACGATCCCAGGGAAACCGTGGGGGTCAGCAAGGCCCTGCGAAGTGAACCGGATCGTGCCAAACGTGGTGGCAATCAGGAAAATGCCAAGCAAAAACCCAGTGTCGCCGATGCGGTTGACGATGAACGCCTTTTTACCCGCGTCTGAGGCGGACTTTTTCTGGAAGTAGAAGCCGATCAGCAGGTAGCTACAGAGTCCGACACCTTCCCATCCGACGAAAAGGAGCAACAGATTGTTGGCCAGAACGAGGGTCAACATCGAGAACATGAACAGATTCAAATAACCAAAAAAGCGGTAATAGCCGCCTTCATGGCTCATGTACCCGATCGAATAGACGTGAATGAGGAACCCGACTCCGGTAACCACCAAGACCATCACACAGGACAGCGGGTCGAGCAGGTAGCCCCAATCCGCGACAAAATTGACGAGACCACCGTTAGCGGGCATGGCACCGGGTGTCACCCACTCAAACAGTATCGTCTGATAGAAGCGGTTTTCCGGCTGCGCGGCAAGAAGCTGAGCGACAGCGCCCGCCGCGTGCAGGAACGATAGAAAAACACTGCCGACGCAAAGAACATTCACGGCACCTTTTGAAAGATGCCGCCCGATGAACAACATCAGTGCTGCAGAGATGAGCGGGAACAGCGGAATGAGCCATAGATGCGAGAGGAAATAGCCAGTCGGGGTCACGAGCGGACCTCACACAGCTGCCGAATCAGAAATGGGAGGAGCCTCACCATTTGAGGAGATCCATTTCGTCGGCCAGAATGGTCTCGCGGTTTCGGAAGAACGCGATAATGATCCCCAGGCCCACGGCGGCTTCGGCCGCGGCGTCGGCGATAATGAACAATGCAAACACCTGACCGGCAACATCGCCAAAAATTCGCGAAAAGGCTACGAGATTGATATTCACCGCGTTCAAAATCAGCTCGATCGACATCAGAACGATAATGACATTGCGGCGCGTAATGACACCGATCGTGCCGATGATGAATAGTGCAAGGCTGAGGAATAGGTAATGGCCGATGGGCATCATTCGGATTCGGTCCTTTTCTTGGCCATCACCACGGCACCCACCATCGCAACGAGGAGGAGAACGCTGGCAATCTCAAAGGGCAACAGGTAGGGGCCAAATAGGCTATGCGCCAGGGCTTCAGAGTTCGGCGGCAATTTATCCGCCGGAGCGGACTCGCGAATCAGCAGTCCTTCCCCAGGAATGTGTCGCGAAACCCAAAACATGACCGCGATGACGGCAAACAGGGCCAGCGCAACCATCACGGAGACCCATTTTTGCAGCGAGAATTGCAGCCGATCGAGAGCGACATCGAGGCGCACCAGCATGATCACAAAAACAAACAGGACCATGATTCCGCCAACATACAGGATGATCTGGGCGACAAAGAGGAATTCAGCCCGTAATGTCAGGAAAATTCCTGCTGTGGCCAAGAGTGTCGTAATCAGAAAAACAGCGCTGTGGATCGCATTGCGTCGCGTAACCATCAACGCCGCGCTCAGCACTGCAATTCCGGCAAAAGAGTAGAAAATGATGCTATCCAGCATAGGAATCCGTGGTTGCCGCCGAAGCGATCGAAGCCGCTTCGACTCGTTTATCGTGCATACGCAACAAGAACAGCGCACTCAGCAAGGTCACCAGGGTTGTGATCAGCAAAGCGATCCAGCGATTCCAGTGGTACTCCGATTGCAATACCATGGCGATTGCAACAGCGAAAACGTTCACGATGGCCAGGGGAATCAAGATGTACCAGCCAAGGTGCATTAATTGATCAAAACGGTAACGTGGCAGCGTAAAGCGCAGCCACATGAAAAGGTAAATGTAGGCCGAAACCTTCAGGAGGAACCAGAACGCGCCATGCAACCCGGGCAAAAACCGTGATTGCCCCGGAAACAGAGGAAACGCGAGAATCAGCGCAACCGTAAAACAGGCGATTGCCACTCCCCACATGAATTGGTTCTGCACCCGAACGGGCTGCTTCCCTGCCCGCCAGATTGAGTAACCCCCCACAGCGGCCACAAGCAGCGGTGGGAGGACGTCCAGGAAGTTCAGCCAGTGCACGTTCGGAAACGGGCGTAGCCATCCACCGAGAAACAGAGTTGTAGCAACCGAGCCAACGACAATCATGTTGGCGTATTCACCCAGGAAATAGAGTGCCCAGCGAAATCCACTGTACTCCGTCATGTATCCGGCAACCAGTTCGGATTCCGCTTCGGGTAAATCAAACGGTGCACGGTTGGTTTCGGCGATCGATGCGACGACGTAGATGAAAAATGCGACAGGCGCCAGAAAGATGTACCACACTCCATCTTTCGCTTGCGCATCGACGATGGCGTGAATGCTGAGGGTTCCCGCCAGTAGCACGCCGCTGATCAACGCCAAACCTGCGGCGGTTTCATAGCTGACCAGCTGGGCGGTACTGCGGATGGCACCGATGATCGAATAATGACTGTTTGAAGCCCAACCGCCTAGCACAATACCGAACAAGCCGAGCGAGCTCACTCCCAATACAAAAAGCAAACCAACATTGATGTCGCGAGCGACGCGGAAGGAAGGACCATAGTAGATTGCTCCCATCGCCGTGAGCGCCGCCGTCATTGAAATAACCGGCGCCAGCCAGAACAGCACCTGATCCGCGTCCTCGGGGATAATGTCTTCCTTGATCAGCAGCTTCACCGCATCGGCAATGGGCTGCAACAGACCATGCGGGCCAACGCGCATCGGTCCGAGTCGCGCCTGCATGTCAGCCATCAGCTTGCGTTCCATCAGCACGACGTAGCCCGTGATGAGTGGGACAACGGCCACGATTACGGCGCCACACACAATTTCCACCCACCAGTTTTGCAGAAACGCGATCAGACTCTGCATCCCGGGGCTCATCGATCCACCTCGCCCAGCACGATATCGAGTGTACCGATAATCGCGACGACGTCAGCCACCAGATGGCCGCGTACCATCTTGTCAAAGGCTTGTAGGTTCACAAACGAAGGCGGACGAATCCGCACGCGATAGGGCTGCGTCGTGCCATCGCTCACGATGTAATACCCAAGAATCCCCTTGGGCGCTTCAATCGAGTGGTAAATCTCTCCCGGTGCGGGCTTTAATACTTTGCCCACCTTGCCGAGGATCGCTCCGGCCGGAATATTTTCGATCGCCTGGAGACAGATCAGCCGTGACTGGCGCATCTCTTCCATGCGGACCATGTACCGGTCGTAGGTATCTCCATTGGTGCCGACGGGAATTTCAAATTTGTATTGATCGTAAGCGGCATAGGGCATGGCCTTGCGCAGATCCCATCGAACACCACTCGCACGCAAAACGGGCCCACTGGCCCCTAACGCGATCGCGTCTTCGGCTGACAGCACGCCTACATTGCGCGTGCGGCCAATCCAGATGCTGTTCCCGGTCAATAAATCCTCGTATTCCTTCAATCGGCGAACGAAGTCGACGCAAAACCGTTCTACATCTTTCTCAAATGTGTCATACGCCTCATATTGCAGGCCGCCGATGCGGAACGCGTGCGTAGTCAACCGCGCGCCGCAATATTTTTCAAAGATTTTTAGAATCTCCTCGCGTTCCCGCATGCAATAAAACAGAGGCGTAAGCGCTCCGATGTCAAGTCCGTGAGTCCCCAGCCAGAGCAGATGGCTGGCGATGCGCTGCAGTTCCGTCAGAATTGTGCGGATCACTCTCGCGCGGGGCGGCGCTTCCACCATCAACAACTTTTCTACAGCCTCGCAATATCCCAGGCCGTTGCTGACCGCCGCAACGTAATCCATACGATCCACATAGGGAGCAAACTGTTGATACGAGCGATTCTCTGCAATCTTTTCTACGCCGCGATGCAGATACCCGATGACGCACTCGGACCCGGTTACCCGCTCGCCATCGAGCTTCAATCGAACGCGCAGAACCCCGTGAGTCGACGGGTGCTGTGGCCCCATATTGATGACCAGTTCGTCGGCGCCCAGCAGCGTCTTCGTTTTTTGTGTCGTATCGTCAGGCAAGGTTTTACTCACGTTTGCCAAGCTTATTGTCCGCTTTCGATGCCAAGATTTTCGCGAACCCAGGCAGCGTCCTGCTTCAGAATGTCGTAATCCTTGCGGAGTGGATGGCCAGTCCACTCCTCGGGCATCAGAATCCGTTTCAAATCGGGGTGGCCTTTAAACACAATTCCAAACATGTCGAAAATTTCCCGTTCCAACCAGTTCGCAACCGGCCAGATCTCGACGAGACTGCCTGCCTGTTCGCCGTCGGCTACGGGAACCTTCAGCCGTAAGCGCAAGTTGTGGGGGAAGGAATATAGAATCGCGACAAGGTCGAACCGCTTCTCACGCCTCGGCCAATCCACCGCCGTGTAATCCTCCAGCAGATCAAATTTCTCGACGTCACGGGAATACCGCGCGATGTCTTGCAGCTGCGCCGAGTCGATTACCAGATAGGGCTGCTTGCGATCCTCGCTCGCTTCAAGAATTGCCTCGTTGAAGCGTTCGCGATAGCGCCGGGTCAGCTCATTGTCGAGTGGAGTCTGCAGAACAACGGGCGCCTTAGGTGCGGGAGGCTTGGCGGCGGGAGACGCGGGAGCGACTGCGTTGGGGGTCGCAGTTGGCGGCGCCGATGCGGCGCCGGGTGCCTCCGGGTTCTTACTCTCGGGCGATTGGGGTGCCTTGGACTCGTCTGCCATGGACCCTGGGACCATTGGGCTGCAAAGTTGCCCGCAACTTCGCGAGCAGACCTAAACTCGATTCAACTGAGAACGCCGCAAAAGCAAACCTAAATCGGGTGCGCGAGAGGAAGGAGCGAATACGCGCAAACCCCTTGAATGGCGGACAAACTCATCCGCGACCTGCAGCCAGTTACGATCGCTTAGTGCGTTTCTAACATAGGCATAGAAGTCAGTCAATGAGCGCCGACACATGGCGTCGGAATGTCAGGACCGAAGCCTGTCGGCCGGCGACTCTTCCTCACCGCACACGCGTCGCTCCGCTCCTTCGACTGCCTCCGGTAAAACAGGAATCTCGCTGTGATTTGGATGAAGAGGCATTAGCAGTTGCGCAGCGCTGCTCTTCGCTACCCTTGTCTCCCCGCGCACAGTTCGCTAGCGTCAAAGAGACGGGGTGCCTCTCCACGCCGATCCTTTGCATCCTTCACATTATCAAAGGGAGAGTTTTGTGACGAATCCGATCATTACGCTGACGACCGACTACGGCACAAACGACCATCTAGTCGGTGTTTTGAAGGGCGCAATCTTGAAGATCAACCCTGACGCTCAGATTATCGATATTACCCATCAGGTTGCTCCCTTTGATTTGCTCGACGGCGCCCTGGCCATCGCCTCGGCCTATCCTTACTTCCCTGCCCGCACGATTCACGTTGTCGTTGTCGATCCCGGAGTGGGCACCGAGCGGCGCCCATTGCTCGTTAGCGGGCAAAACCAGTATTTTCTCGCGCCGGATAACGGGGTACTCTCCGGCGTATACGAGAAAGAACATCCCGTGATTGTCCGCAACGTCACGAGCGAGCACTATTTCGCCCAGCCAGTCAGCAAAACATTTCACGGCCGTGACGTTTTTGCGCCCGTTGCGGCGTGGCTTTCAAAGAGCTGGCAGCCCGGCAGCATGGGCGAAGAAATCACCGACTTCAAACGCTTTGCCATGCCAAAACCGAAAGAAGCGGACGGCTTGCTCAAAGGTGTTGTGTTAAGAGTCGACGCCTTCGGCAACTTGATCACAAATTTCAGAGCTGAAGACCTGGCACCTGAATCATTCGAGAAAGGCCAAGTGAGTCTCCAGGTAGGCAGCCATGCCATAACAAGACTGGTTCCTACGTTTGCTTATGGCAGCGCAGGAGAGCCGGTTTCCTACATTGGCTCTAGCGGATATCTGGAAGTTGCGGTTAACAAGGGCAGCGCTTCGAAAACCCTGGGTTTGGGTCGGGGGACCGCTGTTCTGCTGATGAAGAAATAGTGGGCCTGTAAACAGACCGGTTCGGTCAACGGGTGCATTCCGGCTTCTTAGCGCGAGTGTTCGAGCGCCTCCATCTGTGATCGGGTCCGCGGGTCCAGCCAATCGCGCCACGCATCGCCCAACAGGTTAAAGGCCAACACGGCTAGGATGACCGCCAGCGCGGGAAAGATCACCATGTGCGGCGCGTCAAACAGATGACTCCGCGCATCATTCAACATGGCACCCCAACTGGGCAAAGGCGCCAGCACGCCCAATCCCAAGAAACTTAGCGTGGCCTCGGCCAGAATCGCGCCCGCCATTCCGATCGTTGCCTGGATCAAGACTGGCTGCAGTATATTCGGCAACAGATGCTGCACGAGAATCCGCGGCGATGCCGCGCCCAAAGATCGCGCCGCCAGCACAAATTCCAGCTCTTTCACCTTCAAAACCTGCGCCCGGGTCAATCGCGCATAACCGGCCCAGCCCGTAATGATCAGTGCCAGAATCACTTTGCCGATACCAGGCCCGAAGAACGCTGCAAATGCGATTGCCAGCAGAATTCCGGGAAACGACAAGAATGCATTGATCAGGAGCAAGTTCACCACTCGATCAAAGCCGCCGCCAAAATAACCTGCCAGCATGCCGATCGAGAGCCCAATACTCCCGCACCCCAGAACAACACAGATCGAGACGACGAGCGAAATCCGTGCCCCATAGATTGTCCGCGAAAGAATGTCGCGACCCAGTTCGTCAGTCCCCATCCAGTGCGAATAGGAAGGAGCTTCCAGACGAATTGCCAGATTTTGAGCCGCCGGATCGTAGGGTGAAATCCAGGGAGCAAAAACTGCGAGAAACAGCAGCAGGCAGACAATCGCGAATCCGATCTTTGCCAGCCAGCTGCCGCCCAGAAATTCCGCAAGTGGGTTCTTTTTCATCACGAGACTCGGACTCGGGGATCAATAAACGCGTACAGGAAATCGGTCAGCAGATTCACGATTACATAAGAAAGCGCGATAACCAGAATGCATCCCTGCAGCAGCGGATAGTCCCGGGAAGAAATGGCCTGCACCGTCAGGCGTCCGATTCCAGGCCAGGAAAAAATGGTTTCGGTCACGATCGTTCCAGCCAGAAGCGTGCCGAATTGAAGACCGAGAATCGTAATGATCGGAATCAGAGCGTTACGCAGCGCGTGGTGCGTCAGAACAGAAAAAGTGGACAGGCCTTTCGCGCGTGCTGTCCGGACATAGTCGCTTGACAGTTCTTCGAGCATGGCACCTCGCACCATGCGCGTAAGGATCGCCGCCAGCGCCGTACCGAGCGTAACGGCCGGGAGAATAAAGTGCAGCAATCCGCCGCGCCCCGAAACGGGCAGCCAGCCAAGTTTGATCGAGAACAAGGTCATCAAAAGTGGACCCAAAGCAAAATTCGGCATTGCCAGGCCAAATAATGTCAGGACACCGATCGCGCGGTCAGACGTATACCCGCGTCGGTGGGCAGCCAATACACCGGCAGGAATTCCGATCGCAGCGCAAACGCAAAGCGCAAGAAAAGCCAATTGCAGCGTCGCGGGATACCGTTCAAAAATGATGCGTCGCACCGGCGCTTGAAACTTGAACGACTGTCCAAAATCCCCACGAAGCGTCTGCGAAAGATAATGGCCATACTGCACGACGATAGGTTGGTCAAGGCCCAGCGTATGGCGAAGCTGCACGATCTGTCCGGGTGCCGCTCCTTCACCGAGCATCTGCTCGACCGGATCACCCGGAACGATATGGATCATCAGGAAAACCAGCGAAACAACAAGCCAGACTGCGGGAAGTGTCAGCAAAAAGCGTCGAAGTAGATAGCGACCCATACTTAGTTGGTTCGTTGCTCCTTGTGAATGGACTTTGTCGATTCTGATTTCCGGGTGTTCTGGCCAGTTCCCTGTTCGACAATCATGTCGGCCGAAGGCTCGCCGGTATTCGCGCGCATGCGCTGAATCTTGACCCGAGCTACACGCCTTCCGTCCATTTCAACCACCGTAAATCGGTAGCCGCCCGACTCAAAACTCTCACCGCCGCGTGGTATCAAACCCAACTGATCAAGAACGAACCCGCCAACGGTGGCGTACGCCGGATCTTCCGGAAGCACGATGTTGTATTGCGTATCCAAATCACGGACATTGAGCGCTGCGTCAAAAATTACCGCGCCATCGGAAAGAGTCAACGGCTTTTCCACCACATCGAATTCGTCATGAATTTCGCCGATTAACTGCTCAATCAGATCCTCCATGGTGACGAGCCCCAGTACGCTGCCGAATTCGTCTACCACGATGGCCATACCGACATGCCGGGTTCGAAGTTCGGCCAGAAGTTCACCTGCAGGCTTCGTCTCTGGCACGATCAAAATTTCCCGCAGCACGCGGCGAAGGTCAAAAGGTGGAGGAGGCGGCAATTTCTCCTGCAAGCGGCGCTCGGCATCGAGCAATGCCCACATCATGTCCTTCACGTGGACAAATCCGAGAATATGATCTTCAGTGCCGCGATAGACAGGAATCCGTGAACGCTGGGTGGTCGCGAACAGGCTCATGACCTGCTCGAGCGTCGATTCGATCGGAAGCACATACATATCCGGCCGCGAAACCATGATCTCACGTACCTGCAGTTGCCCGAGCTCAATCGCGCTTAAAATAAACTTTTCCTCGCCGACTGCAAGTAATCCTCGTTCCCGGGCTTGCTGGATCTGAATCTGCAGTTCTTCCGTCGAGTGCGCTTGCCCGTGACTGACCGGCGCAGCCAACCCAAGCGCCTTAACAATCACACCTGAAATCCCGTCGAGCAAATCAATCGTCCAGCGGAAGGTATTCAGGAACCACTGAAATGGCCTCGCCACCATCAGCGCGACTCTCTCCGCCCGGACAAGGCTGATGCTCTTCGGCACCAACTCGCCCAATACCACGTGCAACGCGCTCAAAATTACAAACGCGATCGTCACTGCAACCGCATGAAGGACAAATAATGTCTGCGAGGTGCCGTTAGCCGGCATCACCCGCTGGACCAGTATGACCAGCGTCGCCTCACCGAGAGCACCGAGAGCAAGACTGGCAAGGGTGATGCCCACCTGAACACCAGAAACGACACGGTGAAGGTCACTGAGCAGGTGTTCGACAACCTTTGCTTGTGCGTTACCCTTCGCGACCAGCTGACGCACCCGTGACATGCGCACCGCGACAAGTGAAAATTCGACTGCGGCGAAGAATCCATTCAGTACGACCAACAACAGCACACCGATGAGGCGGAGCAGAAACATGCGGTTGCGTAATCCTCAGTATGGATTGTATCAGCAGCACCTAGCGGACAATGAACCTCCTTGCCGCTCTGTTCAAAACCAAACGTTGCTGACCCGGCAGCCCACCGAGCCCGCCTTAAGTTGCGTGGCCCCGCCGGCTCCACTAGACTTTTAGTCTCCTGCTTGAGGGTGGGTGAATCTTGCGCACTGTTCTGCGTGCAATTCTCTGGATAGCCGGAATACTTTTCCTGACTTTAGGCGTTACGGTATGGTGGCTCGTTTACCGCCCCCTCCCGCAGCTGGACGGCAGCATCTCCGTTCCCGGCCTGCAAAATCAAGTCAGTGTCCAGCGCGATCAATGGGGTGTTCCGCATATTCAGGCTTCATCGGTGGAAGATATGGCTGAGGCGCAAGGCTATGTGGTCGCGCAGGATCGCCTTTGGCAGATGGACCTGCTTCGTCGCGTCGGCCGTGGACAGCTATCTGAAATATTGGGACCGGCAACCCTGGACATCGACAAGGATTTCCGCGAGCTGAATTTCTCACGTACCGCCGATCGTGAGGCCCATCTCATGGATCCTCAACTGCGCAAAATCATGGACGCATACGCCCGTGGCGTGAACCTGTTCATTGAGCAGCATCGATCGCGGCTTCCCCTGGAATTCATGCTGCTCAACTACAAACCCGAACCCTGGAAGGCTTCAGATTCGCTGGTCATCGTTGCGTACATGTATCGTACCTTGACGGACACCCGGCACGCAGAGCTGCATCGCGCTGAAGTCGTCGAGAAGGTCGGTCCGGAACTTGCCAAGGACCTCTACAGTGATGAAGCCGCGATGGACCATTTCGTTGTGGGAGATCCGAACGTCGACAAGAACCCGCACGTCATTTCGCAGGACGATTCGGACGACGAAGACGACGATTTGGATTACGACGACGTCCTGAAGGCCAGCCGGGTTCTGAATGACGCGCCGGCCGCGTCGATCGCAGCTGTCGGCCCGGACATCACGAGTTCACTCGCCTCGCGCGTTCGGGCATGGCTCGGCGAAGGCCAAGCGGACGTGCGCCGGATGCTGGGCAGTAACAATTGGGTCGTCAGCGGCGCGCACACGGCGACCGGCAAACCACTGCTCGCAAACGATATGCATCTGGAATTAAACATACCGCCCATCTGGTACGAAGCGCATTTGACATCGCCCGGGTGGAACGTAAAGGGCTTCAGCTTGCCGGGTACACCGGGAATCGTGGTTGGACATAATGACCGGATCGCATGGGGATTTACCAACAACGGGGCGGACGTCCTTGATTTGTATATCGAAACATTCAATCCGGCCAATCCCGACGAGTACCGGGTCAATGGCCAATGGCGAAAAGCGGAAGTTTTTGATGACGTCATCCATGTGAAGGGTGCACCGGATGAAACGTATCGGGTTGTCGTTACACGTCATGGCCCGGTGGTCCATCGGGAGAACGATAAGGTTTATGCGATGCGCTGGACAGCGCTCGAACCGGGCGGTTTGTCGAATACCTATAGCTGGCTTGGTCTGGCACAAAACTGGAAGGAATTTCGCGAGGCACTCAGTCACGTCTGGGGGCCCGGGCAAAACGTAATCTACGCCGACGTGGATGGAAACATCGGATATACCCTAGCTGCCCGTGTTCCCATCCGCAAAAAAGGTCATGGGACGGTTCCAGTTCCGGGTGACACGGACGATTACGAATGGACTGGCTACATTCCCTTTGAGGATCTGCCGCAAAGCTTCAACCCGGATAGTGGATTGATCGTGACTGCAAATGCACGCGTGACCGGCCCGGATTATAAACCGTACTTAACCGACGATTGGGAAGAACCCTATCGCACCGCCCGCATCTACGATCTGCTTCATGATAAGCACGATCTTCGTCCGGAAGACATGCTAAAGGTACAGACAGACGCTTACAGTTATCCGCACGTATTTATTGCCGAACAACTGGTGGCTGCGGCCAATCTCGCGCCACCCAAAGATCCGCGCACCAAAAAGCTCATTGATGAGGCCAAGCAATGGAACGGGATTGCCGACGCGAACTCGACAGTTGTTCCTTTCCTGGACAACACGATGTACGTCGCGCTCGGCTTGATGCTTGAGCCGTATCTCGGGAAGAACTCCGAGTTATACGACTGGCGCAAGCTTGCCTTCCTGCAGCGTGTATTGACCGAGCGACCCGCACGATGGCTTCCCTCCGGCTACCAGAACTATGACGAACTGCTGACGGCTGCCGCCGATCGCTCGGTGAGAAAACTGGAAGAGGAAACGAAAGATCCAGAGGCCCAGGATTGGACATGGAGGCGCTTTAATTATCTCGACATGCTTCACCCAATCGGCCGCGAAGGTATCCTGAAAAAGCTGCTTAGCCTGACCGATGAACCGCAATCTGGGACCATGTTCAGTCCGCGCGCCGCTTCCCGTCATCATGGACCGTCGGAGCGCTTTGTCGCGAACCTGGCGGATTGGGACAAGTCGATTATGCTGATTCCTGCGGGACAGTCCGGGCAGCCGGGCAGCGAACACTATACCGACCAGTTTCCCTACTGGTTTGAAGGGAAAGCCATTTACGGACCCTTCACGAACGCTGCGGAAACTAAGGCGAGAAAGCACGATCTTGTGCTCAAACCGTCCCAATAACCAGTCAAATGCCTGAGCTCCCGGAAGTTGAATCCATCGCCAGAACGTTGCGACCGATCGTGCGGAAACGAAGAATTCGCTGCGTTCATGTTTTTCATCCATTGCTCCTTCGTCCGCAATCGGCAGGTCACTTTTTGCATTTGGCAGAAGGCCGGACAATCCGAGACGTTACCCGAGTCGGCAAATATCTGTTCTTGAAGCTCGACCGGGGGCTGATCGAGATGCACTTCCGCTTTGACGGCCGACTCATCTTGTTTAAGGATGCGCGCGATCTGATGGCCCGCGCCAACGCGAAGAAAGACGGCGTGCATGTCGACGTCGCCCTTGAATTCGACAGGGGAGTTCTGGGCATCGTTGATCCCCGGCACCTCGGCCGTGTGCATGCCTGGAGTTCCGTAGAGGAATGCGTGCCGCTGAAAACCCTCGGCATCGACGCTCTTTCGAAAGATTTCACCGCAGACGCCTTTCATCAAAAGCTCGTCCATTGCAAGCGTCCGCTGAAGGACTTTCTTCTGGATCAGACGAAATTCGCTGGGGTTGGAAATATTTATTCCTGCGAGGCATTGTGGCGCGCGCGACTGGACCCTCGACGCCAGGCAAGTTCCCTCGGTCGTCAGGCTTCGCAAAAACTTCATAAAGCGATTGTGTCCGTTCTCCGGCGTGCCTTAGAATGCTGTCTGGATCCGTCTCCCGAATTCCGCGATCCGAAATGGTGGTTCGAAGGACTAGAACGCATTTTGCGTGTGTACCAACGGAACGGATTGCCTTGCAGAGCCTGCGGCGGACCGGTCCAACGGATCCGCCAGGGAGGCCGTTCCACATACTGCTGTTTCGACTGTCAGAGTTGAAAGAGGAAATCTAGGCGGACCGAGTGAACGTACCTGCTCAAAAAAAAATGGAATCACCAAAAAAACCGGATTTCGAAAAGTCTCTGGCGCGCCTCGAGGAGATTGTGCGCAAACTTGAAAGCCCGCAACTGTCTTTAGACGAAGCAATGAAGCTTTTTGAAGAAGGTGTTGGCCTTTCAAAGGAATGCCAGAAACAACTGGAAGAGGCAGAAGGGCGCGTCGAGATTCTCCTGAAAAAGGCCGATGGCAAAATGGTTGCGGAACCGTTCGAAGCTGAAGGCGAGCCTCAGTGAATCGTCTTCACCTACCACAATGCTGTTCTCTTATCCGATGAAACTCCCTGATTTTTTCGAAGACGACCGCATCCGAGTAGACGTAGAACTGGACCGGCTGATGCCTCCGGAATCCACTCGACCAACTTCGATTCACACCGCCATGCGATATTCCGTATTCGCGGGCGGCAAGCGCATCCGTCCCATTCTTTGCCTCGAAACAGCCCGCATTTTTCAGGACGACGTTGCTCATGCGCAGTTCCCTGCGTGCGCCATCGAGTTTATTCATACCTATTCGCTGATTCACGACGATCTGCCGGCGCTTGACAATGACGATCTGCGGCGAGGAAAGCCAACGTGTCACAAGAAATTCGGGGACGCGATCGCCATTTTGGCTGGCGATGCCCTGCTGACCTTGGCATTTGAAACCATTGGAAAATCACCGGTCTCCGCCGAACGTCAGGTTGCCATGTTGACCGAGATCTCAACCGCAGCCGGTACGGTCAATGGCATGGTCGGCGGACAAGTGGCCGACATCGAAGCCGAAGGGACCAAGGTTGCGCCAGAAATGCTTGAATACATCCATCGCTCGAAAACCGCGGCTCTGATTCGAGCCTCGATCACGGCCGGCGCAATTTCCGCAGGCGCTTCGGCTCTAGATGTAGCGCGTTTGCGCCATTTCGGTGAAACGATCGGCTGGGCCTTCCAGGTCACCGATGACATTCTCGACGTCGAAGAGTCCTCGACCGCATTGGGGAAAACGGCGGGCAAAGACATCGCTCAGCAAAAGGCCACCTACCCGTCCGTCTTTGGTCTTGAGCAGTCACATCAAATTGCCAAAGATCTGGCCTCCAAGGCGATTAGCGAGCTGGCAGTGTATGGTGAGATGGCCAACCGTCTGCGGCAGATTGCCGAATTCCTCGTCTTACGAAGAGCGTAGTTTTGCAACGCGAAATGAACGCGAAAGCACGCAAGCGGCTGGACATCCTACTCGTCGAACGTGGTCTCGCCGAGTCGCGCCAAAGAGCCCAAGCTATGATCCTTGCGGGCGAAGTCGAAATTGATGGCAAGCGCGCCGAGAAGGCCGGAACCAGCACGCTTGAAGGTGCCAGGATTGAGGTCCACAGCCGCTTGCAGAAGTACGCGAGCCGCGGTGGTTTCAAGCTCGAAGGCGCCCTCGAAGACTTTAAGGTTTCCGTTGCGGGCAGGGTATGCCTCGACGTCGGCGCCTCAAATGGCGGTTTCACGGACTGCCTGCTGCAGAATGGTGCCGCAAAGGTCTATGCCGTCGACGTGAATACGGACCAGCTGGCTTGGAAACTCCGGGCTGACAGTCGCGTGGTCTCGATCAAGAAAAACGCCCGAGAACTCGTCGCCCAGGACCTGCCTGAGCCGGTAGACCTGGTCGTGGCGGACGTCTCTTTTATCGCAGTCAAAAAAGTCTTGTCTGGCTCGGTGGACTGTGCCAAACCTGACGCCGAGTTTCTTGTCCTGATCAAACCGCAATTCGAGTTGGAGCGCGCGGAAGTGGGGAGGGGTGGCATTGTCCGCGAAACCGAGTTGCACCAGAAAGCCATCGAGAGCGTCAGCCAGGCGGCCACGACTATGGGTCTTGTCTGCCTCGGCGTCCTCCCCAGCAAATTGATGGGCGCTGAAGGCAATCAAGAGTATTTTCTTCACGCAAGAAAAATTAGTGCGATAGAATCCCGATAGTCCATGCGAACCACACCTGCGTTTAAGACGATCGGCATCATTTCGCGGCCTCGGAGATCGAATCTCGCTGAGGTTGTCCCGGACCTGCTTCAATGGCTGCAAGAACGCGGAGTCCGGACGGTCTATGACTCCGAAACGGCCACTTGCCTGAAACAGGGCGGACTCGGCGCGACTCGTCATCAGATCGGCGAGCAGGCCGATTTATTCCTGGTGCTCGGCGGCGACGGTACGCTGCTTGCTGCGTCCCGTGAAGCCGCAGTTCGCGGCATTCCCATCTTGCCCATCAACATGGGGAGTCTGGGTTTTCTCACGAATTTTACGGTCGAAGAGTTGTATCCGGCGCTGGAGTCGGCTCTCTTTGGTGAATTCGCCATCGAAGAGCGGGTTCTTTTACTGGTCGAGCGCATCAATCATGGCCAGGTCCTGACGCAGCAACGTGTGCTGAACGATGCCGTCGTTCACAAGGGTACGCTTGCCCGCATGATCGAACTGGAACTCCATATCGACGGCGGTTTTGTTTGCCGCTATCGCGCCGATGGGCTGATTGTGGCAACTCCGACCGGATCGACTGCCTACTCGATGTCGGCAGGTGGTCCGATCGTCCATCCTGCGGTTCCTTCCATCTTGATCACGCCGATTTGCCCGCACACACTGAGCGACCGTCCCGTCGTGGTAGCTGACACCACCCAGATCGAACTGCGCTTATCGGAGAATTCGGAATCCGTTTTCCTGACGCTGGATGGTCAGACGGGCACCCCCACACAGATCGGTGACCGCGTTCGAATCACACGCGCGGCTGAACGCCTGAAACTGGTTCATCCGCCCCACAAGACGTATTTCGAGATTTTGCGGAGCAAATTGAAGTGGGGAGAAGCCTGAAGTTTTACGCCAGAAGATCTGTCCGTAGCAGATCACGGGTTGTCTCGCGCCGACGGATCAGCTTCACGTTTCTGCCATTTACCAGAACTTCCGCCGCACGACGCCGCGCGTTGTAGTTCGAAGCCTGGGACATTCCATAGGCGCCAGCTGCCCAAATCGCAACTAAATCATCCGGCGCAACGTCACCCAGAGGCCAACCTTCTAGAAAGCAATCGCCCGTTTCGCAAACCTGGCCCACAACATCGACGACGCCTCGGTTGTTCGTCTTCGCTTTTCCGGTCTGAACAATCTGCGTAATGGGATGCGGCGCATCATAAAGTACCGGTCGCATCATATCGTTCATCGCAGCATCGATAATCACAAACGCCTTTTTTGAATTCCGCTTCGAATAGATCACGCGCGCGAGCAATGTGCCGGCCGACGCCACGATCGATCGCCCTGGTTCGAGCAATAACCCCACTCCAAGCGGCTTGACGACAGCTGCAATCATCCGGGCATACGCCTTGCGCGTCGCCGGCTGCTCTTTCATGTAACGGACCGCCAGCCCGCCGCCAAAATCCAGATATTTAAGATTCACGCCCAGCTGGCGCAACTCAAGCAAATAGCTCGCTAACCGCTCGAGAGCCCGTCGAAACGGATCGAGCAAGACGATCTGCGATCCAATGTGAGCGCTGATTCCCTGCCAATGAACAAATTTTGATTCTCGATGAGCCA
This sequence comes from uncultured Acidobacteriota bacterium, assembly GCA_963831545.1. Lineage (GTDB taxonomy): Bacteria > Acidobacteriota > Terriglobia > Acidiferrales > UBA7541 > Acidiferrum. The sequence goes on along the minus strand of CAWHQX010000007.1, from coordinate 598,996 downwards.
GGTATATTCTGCGTGCGACGGGCCAACTTAATCCAAATTTATGTTCGTGTAGCCCGGTCGAAATATGCGGATGCCCTCCCGCTTTGACGTCCGGATTCACGCGAATTGACGCGGCCGGCAATGGTGCGGAACCGGAACGCATTCGCGCGGACTCCTCGAGGAGTACCTCCAATTCCGCTTCGGATTCAACGTTAAATTGCAGGATGCCCGGTCGGGCTTTCTTGCGGGCCTTGTAGCACAACGCTTGCCGAATTTCTTCACGGGTTTTACCCACGCCGGAAAAAACAATGCGCTCGCCGGGAACGCTGATGTGGCCCAGATGCTCCAGTTCCCCGCCAGACACGATGTCAAACCCGCAGCCGTGTTGAGCGAGTAATTTCAGAATCGAAAGATTACCGTTTGCTTTCACGGCGAAGCAGATTCGATGGGGTAAGCCGCCGAGACCTGCCCTCAATTCTCTGAGGGATTCAACCATGGACCTCTGGCTGTACACGTACACTGGCGTTCCGAATCGTTCGGCAATCGTAGACAACTTCACTCGCTCGCAGTAGACATTGCGGCCTGAACCACCGGGCTGTTGCTTCCAGGAATAGTGCGGGGTAAATTCGGCCGGATCTACATACTCGAGGTTCTTGCGCGCATTTGTCGGGGTGCTCATTTCACTTTTACGATCACTAGCGTACGGTCATCAGAAAGCGGCGCATTCTGCGAGAACCAATCCACTTCGTTCAACAGCACGTCCGCAAGTTCAGCGGCGTTTCGCTCGTGGTGTTTCTCGATCATCACACGCAACCGCTCATTGCCGAACAACTGCCCTTCGCTATTCGACGTCTCCGCCAATCCGTCGGAATGAAAAACCAGAATATTGCCAACATCGAGGCTCACACCCCACTCGTCATACTGGACTTCGTCAAAAATGCCGAGGGGAAATCCCGTGAGCTCGATCTTGTCGCAACGACCATCCTTGTAAAGCAACGGTTGCGATTGCCCCGCGTTTGCCACGCGCAACTTCATTCGGTTCTTCTGCCACGTGGCAAAACAGGCTGTCATGAACCGGCCTTCAATCCGTCGCTCGCTGATCAGATGATTCATCTGCTTCAGCATCTCGGCAGGCTGCAACTTCTGCGGCGCCAGACTACGCATAATTCCAATCGCTACCGCCCCATACAGGGCAGCTGCAGTTCCTTTGCCGCTTACGTCGCCAAGCGCAATCCCAAGCTGCTGCGGCCCGTATCTCAAAAATTCATATAGGTCGCCGCATACCTCACGCGCGGACAAATACCGCGCAGCCACATCCAGTCCGTAATCGTCTGTAGGAACCGGCCTCAGAAGCGCGCCCTGAATCCTTTTTGCCGCCTGCAGGTCGCGATCCAGCCTTGCCTCGTCCTTGGCCACCTGTTCATAAAGACGCGCATTCTCGAGAGACACGGCCAGATTCGCGGCCATAATCGAAAGCGTCTGCACGTGATCGCCGGTGAAGTAGTTGATTTGCGGGCTCTCAAGATCCATTACCCCAATCACTTTGCCCTTGTGAATCATCGGAATGGCCAATTCTGAACGCGTTTCCGGATTCACCATCAAATATCGCGGATCGGCGGTAACGTCCGGTACAATCACCGGCTCCCGCAGCATCGCCGCTGCGCCAACAATTCCTTCTGTAGCGGCGACTCGCAACTTGCCTTGCACGCGCTGTCCGTGCTTTACATCAATTCGGTGCCGGAAGATCTTTTGCTCCTCGTCATACAACATCAGACTCAAGATCTGATAATCAATCACGCGTTTGACCAATTCCGCCGCCCGCCGCAGCAACTCCTCGACGTCCAGAATGGAGCTCATCTCGCGGCTTACTTCATTGAGCACCAGCAGTGTTTCGGCCTGGTTGCTGACTTGCTGGAACAGCCGCGCATTTTCAATCGCCACGGCCAGCCGGCTGGCCAGCATTGTCAAAATGTTTTGCTGATCCTTGGTGAAATAATCGGGATGATGGCTCTGAATATCAAGAACGCCGATACATTTGCCACGTAGCATCAGCGGCACGGCCAGTTCGGATCGGACCGATTCGATGGCATTGATATACCGAGGATCGGTTGAAACGTCGCTGACGCGCACGGAATGACCTGTGGCCGCCGCAGTACCCGTAATTCCCTGGCCAATCGGAACACGCAAATTCTCCGCTAACCCCGGCGGATAGCCAATGGCGAACCGGTGCTGCAAAAACAACCCGTCAGGACTGACCAGGAGAACGCCAAACAGCTCGTAATCAATATGCCGTTTGATCAACACAGCCGTATGGGCCAGCACCTCATCAAGGTTCAGAGATGCATTTACTTCTTCCCCGATCTCTGCAAGGGTTACGAGCACCTCGGCTGGAACTTCAGCCTGGTCTGCTGTGGGGATTGTTGTCTTGGGCTCAGTCGATTCCATGAAGTCTTTATATTATAGCAGGGGCGATACACTGCTCCTTGCTGCCGTTAAATCCCCTTGGATTTTTTGCTGGAAGGCAGACGAAGAACGCAGACTCCGGGGAGATTTCGATATCGCTGATCATAATCCAGACCATACCCCACAACAAACTCATTCGGAATCGGGAAACCGGTATAGTCCGCTTTGACATCGGCGATCCGGCGTTCCATTTTATCAAGCAACACAATCGTACGCAGGTGTTTTGGCTTCCGTTCCTCAAATACGTGTAACAGGTACTTCAGTGTGAGCCCGGTATCGAGGATGTCCTCAACCAAAATGACCGTCCTGGATTCGATACTCACGTCCAGATCCTTCGTGAGCCGCACCTCACCAGTCGAATCGGTACCGGTGCCATAGCTCGAGACCCCGATGAAATCGAAGGAGACCTCTCCTCCGAGTTCTCGAGCAAGATCAGCCAGAAAAAATGCCGAGCCCTTGAGGACCCCCACCAGATGAAGTTCATCGTTCGGGAAATCGCGCCGAATTTCGCCCGCAAGTTGCCGGATGCGGCGCTGGAGCCTGGCAGGAGAAATGAGTACGCGCAGTGTTTCGCCCGCACGATAGCCTGCCTTTTCGCGGGCTCTTCGGACTTTCCGTTTGACCAAGAGTGTTGCCTCCCCTCCGCGTGCTATTCCACCCAGTCGGCGATAAAGACATTGGTCTCGTGTGGTACCTTCCCGTTGCGATTGGAGGCCCAAACCAGGCGCTTCCCATCCGACGTAAACATGGGAAAGCCGTCAAAGTCAGGATGATACGTGACGCGCTCCTCGGCAGCACCGTCCTCGTTGATCACATATAAATCAAAATCGCGCGCGTTGTTCGGGTCGGCCTGGTTCGATGCAAAGATGATTCGCTTGCCGTCGGGAAGCCAGTACGGGCCGAAATTCGCCGCACCATTACGGGTGATTTGGTGCTTATTGGAACCGTCCGCTTTCATTACCCAGATTTCGAGGTTGCCCGGACGGATCAATCCCTGCGCCAACAAGCTTCTGTAATCCTTCTCTTCCTCGGCGTTTTTCGGATGCTGTGCTCGATAGACAATTTTGGTTCCATCGTAGGACCAGAAGGCGCCGCCGTCATAGCCCAGTTCATGCGTCAGTTGCTTGACGTTCGAGCCGTCGGCGTCCATCGTGTAGATGTCCAGATCGCCATTTCGCGTGGAGGTGAAGACGATGTGTTTGCCGTCTCGGGAGACTGTTGCTTCCGCGTTATAGCCGACAGAATGCGTCAACTGCTTCAGGTTAGAACCGTCCGGGTTCGCCGTATAGATCTGGTAGGTGCTGTAGATTGGCCAGACATAACCACGAGAGTAATCCGGCTTGGGCGGGCATTCGGGACTTGAACCATGGGTGGATGAAAACAGAATTTTGTCGCCGGAAGGAAATACGTAACTGCAGGTTGTCCGGCCCTTGCCGGTACTGACAAGCTTCGGTGTAGCGGGTTTGCCATCGGGCAGATCGACTGGCATCGTGTAGATCTGATCGCAAGGCACCCCTTCGCCCTGATGCTGAAAAATCAGTTCCTTGTCGTCAGCCGAGAAGTAGGCCTCCGCGTTTTGCCCGCCGAATGTAAGTTGTCTGGCATTCTTAAGATGACGTTGTTCCTGAGGAAGCAAAATCGAACCGCTAGCATCCGGCTTCGGCTTTGCGTGGAGCAGAATTCGTCCAGGAAGATACAACCCGGCGGCTACGATCGAAGCCGCCAACACGAGTCCCAACGATTTGTTTCGGTTCACGTCATCTCCCGGACCCGGCAGAATTGCGGATGGCTACTTTCTCTGCTCGAGCGTAACATTCACTTTCAATTCTTTTCCGTCACGCAGCACAGTTACCGGAACCACATCGCCGACCTTGCTGCGACGGAGCGCGTCGGTAAAGTCATACAGATTCTTGATCGGTTTATCACCGAACTGGATGAGTACGTCACCGGCTTTCAATCCGGCCTTGGCTGCCGGCGAGCCTGGTTTCACATCTGAGAATCTCACTCCGTTTTCAGTCTGCCCAAAATCGGGGATTGAGCCAAATGCGGGGCCATAACCACCTCCCCCGCCGGTAATCGATCCGCCATGTGGATTCGACTCCGCGACAATAAGGAATGCTGGTTTCCCCGGTTCATCAGCAATCGCAAGAGTGATTTTCCCAACGATATTCAGCAGTTGAACGGCTGAGTCCGGATTGATCTTTTCCCAGGTATCCGAGGGCTTGTGGTAATCCGAATGCAGCCCGGAGAAGAAGAACAGAACCGGGATACGCTTTGATACAAAAGAGGTATGGTCGCTCGAAGCGTATCCCCCCTGCGACGCTTCAAATTTCAGAGGCGAACCCGTTTCTGCCTGCTCCAGAACTTTTGCAAATGTGGAGCCTGTCCCGACTCCTCCGATATACACCTTGCTGTCCTTGATTCGCCCGATCATATCCATGTTCAACATCGCCACGGCTTTTTCGAGCGGTTTAGTCGGATCTTTCACCCATTCCGCAGAGCCAAGCAGCCCCAGTTCTTCTCCCGCAAACGAGGCGAACAAAATCCCACGATGCAATTGTCCTTTGAGGGGTGAAAGCAACCGGGCCAATTCAAGCAAGCCTGCCGTTCCGGATGCGTTGTCATCGGCCCCCGGATGGATCTGTCCGACTTGCGACGGCGCCAGTGAATCAAAATTACCGCGACCCAAATGATCGTAGTGAGCACCCAGAATAATGTATTCGTCTGTTTTTCCGGGTAGATACGCCAATACGTTGTCCACTGTGGCATGCGTATTCTCTACGGCTACGGCAAGTGAAGCGCGCATGGCGACGGGGAACGCGAACGACGCCGGCTTTATCTGACTGTCAATCTTATCCTCTGCATCCTTCAGTGATGTACCTGCAGTGTGAAACCATCCGTCCGCAACGGAATTTTTCACCTGAACAAACAATACTCCAACACTTTCCGGACCATTCACGCTGCCAAATCGGGTCAACAGGTCCTCTTCGCCCTGATTCAATTTCCCATTCACAAGAACGAGGGCTTTTGCGCCATGATTTCGTGCATTGATGGCCTTCGTAATGAATTGAGCGTGGTTGGTTAATCCCTGATTGCCACTTTTTGCAGCAAAACCGGGCGGCTCATACCGAAGCACAATAACGACTTTATCCTTCACATCCATTCCGGCGTAATCGTCATATGCGAACTCGTCCGCCGTAATCCCGTAGCCGGCAAATACAACCGGGCCGGACACTGCACCAGAGGAAGAAAAACTGAACGGCACGTATTCCTCATTCAATTTTAATCCGGATTTGGCAGAGCCGTTCTCCATGAGGAAATCATTCTTGCCGTGAAGTTTGGCCCCGGTTGTGACCGTGAATGGCTGCAAATATCCATGTGAGCCTGCGGGCTCAAGCCCGTAGCTCTTGTAACGATCGCGAAGCACATGCTCCGCAAGAACCAGCCCCTTCGAGCCTTCTCCACGACCCTCCATTTTGGCTTGCGTGAGAGTCTTGATGTCGTTCAGATATCGCTGCGGATCGGCGGGACCAACCGCCGGAGGAGAAGCGGCGAGCAGGATGCCGGCGAGCAAAAACACCCCGGAAATGCGAAGAATTATACGACTGATTTTCATTCTGAAATCCTCGGCGTCCCCAGTTGTATTTTCCGGATCAGTGAGATTTTCCATCCTAAGTCCTGCCGTTATCACTGTCAATTCAATCGACATCAATCGACATCGATCGATTCGGCAGGGAACAGCGTGATTCCAGTTTTATCTTTCTCGGTTATACTTCCTCCCGGACAGACAATGCTTCCTTTTGCGAAATCGGCGGTTCTGATTATTTCCGCGCTTTTCCCGATCGTGAATCCACTGGGCGGGGCGCCGATTTTCCTCTCCTTGACGAATTATTATTCCACCGATCAACGGAAACTCCTGTCGACGCGGATCGCAATCAACAGTCTGCTGCTTCTGGTCGGATCTTTTTTCGTCGGAACGCACATTCTCGCGTTTTTTGGAATTTCGATCCCTGTCGTTCAAGTCGGCGGCGGGCTTGTCGTCATGTCCGCCGGCTGGAAACTTCTCAATCAAAATGATGATGATCCTGCGCGCCAGGATGTGCATCGCAACGTGGACCTTCGCGACCTCTTCACCAAGGCGTTTTATCCTCTCACCCTGCCGCTCACCGTTGGTCCTGGTTCTATTTCCGTGGCCATCACTCTTGGCGCCAACGTGCCAAAAGAAGACATCCTGCCTTCGATTCTTGGGGCCGTCGTCGGAATGGTGCTCATCGCCTTGAGCGTATACCTTTGTTATGCATTCTCGGAGCGGTTGGCGAATATACTGGGCGCTACCGGCATGACCATTATCATGAGACTGTCTTCATTTCTGCTGGTTTGTATCGGCTTTCAGATTATCTGGAACGGATTTTCCGCATTATTGAGGGCCCTTCCGATCTTCCATCACTGATTCGAGTCAGCCATCAGTCCTGCCCGCGCCACTTCGGCAACCCGCGCTTCCCCAGCAACACCTCTGCTGCCCAGCTTCCAAGGTAGACCGACTGTGCCACCCCATGCCCGGAGAAGGCACCCAGCACAATTGCGTTTTCCGATTTCGAATGCCGCTCAAAGACAGGCTTCCACTGGTCAGCAACGCAGATCGGGCCGCCCCATCGATGAGTGAACCGGACACGAGCCAAATGGGGATGCAGTCCTCGAACCCGCCCTTCGAGCTGTTTGAACATTTTAGCCGGCTTCGGATCATCAACGTCGAGCCTGTCCAGATCGCGCCAGTCGTTTTGATGAAGCAATCCACTCCCAAAAATAACGGCGTTCCCCAGCAATCGTCCCCATAAATACGGCATGTCGATTGTGTAGAAGGGCCGTCTCTCAGCTAAGCCGATTCCCGCAATGCTCTCCGCGCTTAATTCTTCCGTCGCCACCGCCAGCGTGAACATGGACTCGGCGCGACGGCTCAGGCCGGTCAATTCAAACGAGAACGCATTTGTCGCAAACAAGACTTTCTTGGCCGCGACGGAACCTCGAGGCGTGTTTAATTCAATCTGTTCCCCAAACCGGGCTTCGAGCGCAGGACAGTTTTCAAAGAGGAACGCACCGGCTCGCTCGGCTGCCTTCCCCAACCCTTCGACAATTTTTCCCGGATTGATTGTGCCACCCTCCACCAAATGCACCGCCGCAAGATCACCGGAATCTTTCCAGCGAATGGAGGAGTTAGCCATTGGCAAACTTCGTCCTAGCTCATACGCGCCAGGAAAAACCGCCTCCCCATCCACGTCGAGGTCGCGAAGTATTCTTCTGTACCCCTCGAGCACATCTCCCAGCCCGGGCAACGGCCCCACTGCGCTTTCCGATAAAGCCATCCCGCCCGTGTGCCCGCTCGAACCGGCACCCAATTCGTGCATCTCAAACAATGCCACGGACTGTTCTGGCGCGAGTGACTTCAACCGCGCAGCGGCAGCGAGCCCCGTGAAGCCGCCGCCAACGACGACAAAATCAACGACTCGAGGCAGGTCCCGTTGGCGCGGAACAAAGTCGATTGACCATGGCCGGTTCCCCCAATTTTTCTTTCCACTGGCTGAATTCATGGACTCGCCCCGTTGGATGCGTATATTAGATGCAGGAGTGGCTTCAGTCTAAACGGTTGGGGCCTTCTCCCAATGCCTGCACTTCGGAGCGCAGCACGATGAGTGAGAAGAATCACATCAGTCAGCCGGAACCGTGGCTTCGCGCGACGCTAGGCGACGTCCCCGTCGTGGCACGCGCTGCAATTCACGCACTACAACTGGCCAGGGAAGATCTTCACCGCTGGGCCTCTCCCCTAACTGACGAGGAGCTCAATGCGCGCCCATTCAGGCTTCCCTCCGTGGGTTTCCACCTGCGTCACATTGCAGGAAGCCTCGACCGGCTGCTCACGTATGCCGAAAACCGGGAACTGGCCCCGCATCAAATCGCATCCTTGAAGAGCGAACTTGATTCGGTCGGCCACCCACGCTCGTCATTCGCCGATTTTGACAAGGCCCTCCTGCAGAGCGAAGCCAGAATCCGTTTATTGGCAATTACCGATCTGAATGAGAAGCGCGAAGTTGGACGCAAGAAGCTTCAGACGACCGTCGGCAGCCTGCTTGTCCACGTCGCCGATCATACCCAACGTCACGTGGGCCAGGCCATAACGACCGCAAAACTTCTTGTTCAAATCAGAACACCCCAGCAATAAAGGAGAAAGCCCCGCACCCTTTGGGTCAAACGGGGCCTTCGTGTTGGAGAGCGCAGTCGTCGAACCTAGAAAAGGGACGTTGGCCTGCGTGTCCAGCTTTTTCCTTTTGATTTCGATACTTCTTCTACATCTTTCACATACGCGCCAGCCTGGGTCAGCACATGGTGCAGATCGTTGCCGAGGCTGATGAACGGAAATCCCTTTTCAAGAAATTCTCCAACGCGCGAAGTGCCGAACAGAAAGAGTCCCAGCGTGACCTTGTTTTTCCGGGCCGCTGCGACCAGCTTATCCGTGGCGGCTCCAAGTTCCGGCGAGGTGTACATGTGCGGAAACTCATACTTTTCATACAAACCCATCGACATGCACAGATCATTTTGCCCCAAGAACAGAATGTCGACGCCGGGCACAGCCGCGATCTCATCAATGTTCTTGATGCAATCGGCAGTCTCTACCTGAAGCGCCACAATCAGATTCTTGTTCGCGCCTCCCGCGTAGCCAAGCAAGCCATCCTTGTTCATGGATCGCTGCGGGAAATAGACTGAGCGCGTTCCCGCTGTCGGGTACTTCGTGCAACTGATAGCCGCACGCGCTTCTTCTGCCGTATTGATATAAGGAACCAGAACACCGTCGGCGCCCATGTCGAGAGATTGTTGAATCCCCGGACGATCGCTGTATCCCCCTACCCGCACGAGAGATTTCGCGCCGCCGTTCGCAATCCCGGATAACATCGCAGAAAGCTTTTCGTAGCCCATCGGCCCGTGTTGCGAATCGACGAGCAACCAGTCGTATCCACTGTGCGCCAGCTGCTCCGCGACAGTCGGCGAGTGGGAATTAAGAAATAGCCCAATTTTCGGTACGCCGTCCTGCAATTGCTTCTTAAATTCGGCCCCGCTCTGGGTGCCTGCCGCCATAGAAGTGCTCCTTCAATGAAAAATGAGTTCGAACGGATTCGCAACAGTGTACTAGAGTACGCAAAACATTAAAGGTATTTTACGAGGACAACCGAGTTCCGTGCTTCGTTGTAGACCAGCTCGTCCACCATTTGTTGGGTCAAGAGCAGTCCTAACCCACCGGGACGCAAGCCTTGCTCTTCGCGCGCCTTCATATGCGCGATGGGGTCTTCTTCCGGATTATTCACCGCAGCATGCTTCAGCCCTTCAATCTTGAATCCCGGTCCCGGGTCGTCCATGCGGTACATCAGCATTTTCTTCGTTCGGACATAGGAAATGCGGACTTTCAGATTGGGATCCAGACGGCCACCCCATTCGATGGCGTTGTTCAGAAGCTCTCGAAAAGCGTAGCCGACCTTCTCGATAATTTCGGGCGGGAGGTCATTCTCCATATGCAGCAGAAAACTCTGCACACGCCCCACGACTGACTGTTCGCACGGCACCAGCAATTCGATCCACTCGGCTTTCGCTGAAATGATTTCGATGGGAGGCGACTTCGGGTGCGCCGACAAGGCACTTTCCACGGTTAACAGCAGGCTGTCGGCCTCGAGTGGCTTGGTCAGAAATTGATAAACGTGTCCACGCAACGCCGTTAACACCGTTTCAGAGGTCTTATCGGTGGTCATTACGATAATTTTGGGAATGATTGTTTCCGATTGTAATTTCCCCAACAGACCAAGCCCGGTTAGCTTCGGCATCCAGATATCGAGTAGCACCAGATCAAATTTCGTTTTCTGAATAGCATTCAGAGCGGCAAGTCCGTCGGCGGCGGTCGACACCTTGTACCCTTTTTTCTTCAATACCCCGCTGATCATCTGCCGCGTGGTTTCGTCGTCATCGGTAACTAGAATGTGAGCCATCGACCGTCCGCCCTTTGGTATAAGCGCTAACACGAACGACTTTATCGCTTGTGTTTTTCGGCAACCTTGACCCTCGACGGCTCCGCCTTGCGTCCTCTCAGAGGGCCTGTCTTGGTCTCTTTCGCGTATCCTCTCAGGTTTTCTTGTACTTTCGCAATCTCTTCCTGCAACAACCCATAGATTCCAGCCGACTCGTCAAAATCATTGACCCGGCCGAGATCCTGAAGCGATTGCAAATACTCAACGGCCTTTGCAGCTCCAAAAATGGCAACCGCGCCTTTCAGCGCGTGCGCTTCGTTTGAAAGATCGTTTCCGCGTTTCCGCTCGAGCGACTTTCCCAGCGCTTCGATCCGTTTCGGGGTCTCGCGCAGGAAAGTCCGGATCATCTGACGGAGAAGCTTTTCATCGCCACCAACCCGACGAAGCACCGCTTCATAGCTGCCGCTGTCCTTGGTTTGTTGCGTTTCGGCATCCGGATCGAGCGTTTGTATGCTGGTCGGATCGCGCAGGAATGCATCCAAGGTTTCGAGCCGGAATGGCTTTCCGACAACCCCATCAAACCCGGCGCCCAGCAGCCGGGCTCTGTCGTCAGGTGTGTTGTTACCAGTAAACGCCACGATGATATTCCGACTGTTCTTGTTTTTCTGAAATTCGCGAATCGCTCTCACCGATTGGACGCCATTCAGGATCGGCATCTCTTCATCCAGAAAAATGATGTCATAGTTCCCGGTCTGCGCGAACTCGTAAGCCGCCTGCCCATTCCCGACGGCGACGACCTGGTGCCCTGCGCGTTCCATCTGGTGCGTCGTCAGTAACCGGATATCTTCCTGGTCGTCCGCGAGCAAAATGCGTAACGCCCTTCGCTTGGTCTGTTTCATACTCTTTGTGTCATCCTGTGCTGCCTCGGCAGTTTTCTCCTCCCGTTCTTTGCCGTCCAGAGGCGCCTTCGGCAGCCGAAACCAGAATCGCGAGCCAATCTCGGCCAGTGAGGCACAGCCAATCGAACCGCCCCACCGTTCAACGGTCACCCTGCAAAAATAGAGCCCAAGGCCAGCCTTTCCGCCGTTTTTCTTCCCTTTTCCGAACAGCGCGAACATTTCAGCGGGTCGAAGGTCGGGGGGAAGACCCGGGCCTTCATCGTCGACATAGGCCTTCAAAAAGGCCCCTTCGTCTTCGGTACCGATGGTAACGCCCGCGCCTGCGGGAGTATAGCGCAGGGCGTTTTCGAGTAAATTCGCAAAAATGCGGCGAAGTCGTGTTTCTTCTCCCTGCACCCGCCAGCCCGGCTGTGCTAGATCGCTCGCGCGGATCTTCAGATGCACGCCCTTGGCGGAGTATGCCGGCGAGAGTGTTTCGGCGGCTTCTTTCGCCACAACCAGAAGATCCGGAGTGGAATTTACGCTTCTCCCGGCGTTGAGATCCGCCTGAAGATCTGCCGCGAAGGCATTCAGGATCTCCCGAATCATCGACTCCTGTTGCTCGCTGGCGTGCTTCCCCAACTCGATAAACTTGGAGATATTTTCCGGATCGTCTTCGATCGCCAGACAATCGAATGAACCACGCATGGCACTGAGTGGTTGCGATAAGTCATGGACGATACAGTGCAGCAAAATCTCTTTTTTCTGGATTTCCCGTAGCAATTTCTCGTGCTGCAGCAGAGAGTCGCGCGCAACTTGCAGGACCTGCACCTTATCCCTGTACTGCGTCTCGGAAGAGAAAATCGTCAACACCCGTTTCCGATCGAGATGCATCGCCCGCGCTTCGAGCGCGATCTCTTTCCCGTCTGCCTTTTGCTCAATCCAGGTTCCAGACTCGCAGAATCCCGGCCGCACGCTGTTCCAGAATTCCTCCGCCTCGGGGAGGAAATTATCGAGAAACGGCGAAACTCCGGTCATGGGAAATGAGCTTCCCGAACCGGCTCCCGGCCAAATCTGAGGAAACCAGTCCGGTGCCTCAGAGAGCAAACTGAACGAACCGTCCCCATTCCGTTCAAGGAGAGTGAATCCCAATTGGCTGACAAAACTTGCGAGCGGCGAGTTCATCGTCACGGGAGCATCTTCCTTGCAAGTTCCAGAAACGCTTCTTCAACGTTTTCACCGGTCTTTGCGCTCGAATGGAGAACGGTCCATTTCCTGGCGCTGAAGTGCGATTCGAGTACGGGATCGAGATCCCACTCCGCGACCAGGTCGCATTTATTGATCACCAGGATGAACGGAATGTCGCCGACTTCTTCGCGAACTCTTTGCTCGAGAGCCATCGCTTTTTCGAGCGTCGCTCGGCGCGTTCCGTCGGCAACCAGGAGATATCCAGATGAGCCACGCAAATAGGTCCACTTCATCTTCTGGAATTCATCTTCGCCGTAAAGGTCCCAGAGCATCAGTGTGAGGTCGATGTCGCCAATTTTCAGTTCCTTCTTATCCACCTTAACGCCCACTGTGGTCTGATAGACCGTGTCGTAAATGCTTTGCACATACCTGCGCACGAGACTGGTCTTACCTACAGCAAAAGAACCAAGCATGCAAATTTTCTTCTGTATCATGGGTCAGGGCAAAGCCGAACTGATTCGAAATGTCACGCTGCGATTGTACTGGCGATTTTCTTCCGAGTCTTCACTCCGTAATGGCTCGGTTGTAGATACTCCCGCGGCCTTCAACTTCTTGTCAGCGACTCCAAGGTGCACCATTTCTGCCGCCACGCGTTCCGCTCGCTGCTGACTGAGCGTCACGTTGGTCATTTCGGCACCGGTACTATCCGAATGACCGATGATGGTGACGATCATCCCTTGAGCGGCCGAAGGGGAGGACAGCACATCCTTGAGTTTTACAACCACCGTATTCACGGCTTCACGCTCTTTGCCCGACAGCACCGAGCTCGCTACCGGAAACGTGATCACGGTGGATTCGATTTCGCCTTTGGCTACGTTCAAGGCGATCTGCTCGGGACTATTCGGCCCGGACAGATCGACGCTGCGAATCCCGGGAACTGGCAACGCCCGGCCAGGCAGCTCTTTAATCCAGGCGAGCGGCGCAGCGCCTTCGACGTGCAGGACTCCGTCGTGTACGTGCAATTTCACGCCGGATGGAGGAGCCAATGACCGCGTGGCACGTTGTTCGACGATCGGGTCGTCAAGCGCGTAATAGGGGGACAAGTGAAATTCCGCCTTCGCCGGATCGAGTCCCGCTGCGGTCACAAACTGCTCGGGTTGCGCCGCCAACGGGTCGCGCATCCCGCGGATCACAATCCGTCCCCGTTCTCTCGCGACTGAAGTGAGAACCATGCCGGGCTGCTCCCCGAGGGTGTTGACCACCTCTGTCCAGCGGCGAAACTGCCATTGTCGCCAGCCGAACCATCCTCCGAGGATCAACAGGAGCAGTCCGGCCGCTGCCCATGCATAACCTCTTCCCTTTTTCTCCGGCTCCTGTTTGTATTGCAACTCCAGGCAGCGGGACAGTTCCGTGTTCACATGCACGAATGGCGCGGAATCACCATTAAATCGATCGAGTTCTGCCGAATATTCCCGATGAATGTTCTCAAGTACCTCTGCCATGCGATCCCGTAATGCACGGGGAGCCACTCCACGGATCACGGTTGCCAGAATCGCATACGGTCCGTCCTCGACCCACACATCCAGGTCGCCAACATTCATCCTCTCAACACCCTGGCCTTTGGCGGCATTAAAGGAATCGCGCACAAAATCCTGAATTGCGGAAAGCATTCCGGATACGAGACTTGGATCCTGCATTGCCACTGAGGGGGCGGCCGCGTGCCCCAGCGAGAGACCCGTCTTCTTGTGAATTAGAAAGACTTGCTCGACGCGAAATACCAGACTGTGCAGCAGCACGACTTCCGTAAATGAGCGACCGGTACGCAGGCCTTCGACTCTCCATTTCATTCCTTGCCATGAAAGGCTCTGGTCCATGATTTGATTGAACGAATCGAGGAAGGACCGCAGGGTCTCCAATATCGAACGCCGTATGGCCGGCCCCATCACGGGAAAAAGGGCATCGGCAAGTGTTCCCGGGTCTTTACGAACCGATTCTCTGAGCGCGGTCTCGATCGTAGGGGCTAACGCGTCGCTGAGATCCTCGTCGCCGCCTTGCTGTCGCCGGCGTTCGATCGCTTCGGCAACAACTGTGCTCACGTCTTCTGTGCGAGATTCAGGGTTGGCCACGCGATTCTGGAGCCGCTCGAGCGCTTCCTGTTCTGGGGCCAGAATCAGGTGTCGCAGCTCCTCGAGCGGACGTGTTCCGTTGGCGGATGGATCGTCCGACGAATCGAGCGGCAACCGGGTTGTAGGCGTATCAGCCATCCGTGTTTGGCTTGTGGCTAACTGTACGGGCTACGGCGGGGCAGCCCATTGTGAATCCAGCGGCTATTTCCCTGGCAGCTCCAGCTCATCTTTGAGCCGAAGGGAGAGCTCTGCAAACAAGTCTGCCAACTGCGCACGGTCGGTCTTGTCGTTGCGCAGTGTTTCCGCTTCTGTCTCAAGTGCTGCTTCGAGTTCGTCTTTCATCTTCTGGATCTGATTGCTCAACGATTTCGATTGGTCGAGGATGCGCGCCCGCAAATCAGTCTGAGCGCTCGTCAGTTGCTCTTCCAGTTGCGAGAGCTTCTTCTCAAGTGATTTTGCGTTGTCTCGGGTCTCGCGTGTCAGTTCCTTGATATTTTCGTTTCTTTCCGTTTTTTCCGCCTTCAACCGCGTGTTATTCGAGTCCATTTCCTCCCGGACATAAGACTCTAGCGTGTCAAATCGCTTTTTCAAGTCGTCCCGGAGGGCATCGGAAGATTTCGTGAGGCGCTCTTCAAGACGCGCAAAGCGCTTCTCGTATTCGCGCATGTTGGAACCAAAGAGGATGTCGCGTATTTTGTCGACATTGGCTCCCTCCTTCATCTCACCATTCACTGCATTCTTTTCCTCATGATCGGCTGGCATGGCTTTACGGACCCCCTTCTTGCGTTTCATCGGCTTCTTGGCCATGCGGGGACACTACTACGACTGAGCAGGGTTGAGCAACACGCTCTTTTGACCGGGGCCCGGGCTCGGGAAGAGGGTAGGAGGAGTACTAAACGACGCTAATAAGAGCTTGGGGGCGTGCCGCGAACGAGGTTCCCAGCGGGGTCAAACGAGGCTTCCTCGGTGGCCACTCCGATTCCCACTCCGCTTGCCAGATAATCACGCGTCCGAGCACGGTTTGCTCCGACAACCCGCGTTGCGTCAATGACCGACTGCACGGCCAGGTTCATTTGCCTGGCAGCCAGGACCGGTTCTGCACCGGTCTTTTGCTGATAAGCCTTCGAGAATCCGTCATTTTCGAGCGCTCGGCCCAAAATGGGCACTCCGGCCGCTTTCTCTGTCAGAAACTCCGTCGCCTTCCCCGCAAGATAGAGCGTTAGGGTCGTTTTCTGCTTCGAAACCGCTGAAACTGCTTCCCTGCCTACACGAGGCCCGCTCCAGACGACAACTACGTCGGCCTGGCTCCGATCTATTTTCAGTGCCAGATCCTCGGCTGAGACATTGCGCTCATCGACCTCCAGACGACCCGGAGGCGCTTTGCCTGCAGAACTGACCGCCCTGACAAATTCATCGGCGCCCATCTGCCCGTCATAATCCCCTTCGGCAATCAGCAAGACCCGATGGGGCTTTTCGTCTCGATAGATACTCGAGACGATTGCCTTGGCTTGATCCGTGTCGCTTGGCACCACGCGGAAGATCCACGGAATGTTGATCTCTGTCGTCGTCGGATCGCTCGACAGCGTCAGCACGGGTGCTCCGAGCTTATTCACAATCTGTTCCGCCTGATGGGCGATCTTTCCATCGACAGACGTGACCAGAGCCACCACCTGTTCTTGCAAAATCAGCTCGACGATGGCGTTGCTCGCCCGACCCCACTGTTCGCTTTCATTCCGCACAGCCAGCGCGTAGCTCGCTCTGCCCCCACGTGCCGGTATTTCAACGTTTGCCTGGTCTACCGTAATCTGTGCCGCGTCTAGCAGTAATTTCCCCTGTTCCGCCCGCGGCCCTTCGAGCGGCAATAGAAGACCAATCCTGATCGTCATTCCGGCGATATCGCTTTCCGTTCCGCGGTCGGGCCCCTCAAACGAGACCTGCCCTTTGTCCATGACTCGGTAGGGATGCTCGCTAGACTGCGCCCTCGTTCTCACACCAAAGGATGATGCGGTCATATAAGCGATCACGATGGAGAGTCCGGTTTTCTGCCACCGCAGCCTCATGGGGTACCCCCGCCGATGCCCTGTCGCGCGTTCAAGCGATCGTTCTGTGGAGTCCAGTATACAAATTTCCCGTTTTCTACCCGAGCCAAGGAAACCGGTGCGATGTTATTGAGCGTGTAATCAAATCTTTCAGTTTCGGCCGCCCCGGCATAGCTTTTCTGTGCATAGTCCCGCAATGCGTCCATGATCTTTCCACGATTCAATCCTGCGGCTTCAATCGCGCCCACCAGAATATTCATTCCGTCGTACGCATAGGCCGCGTAGGGATCGGGTTCGGCTCCATAGGCCTCCCGATAGTTCGCCGAGAACTTCTGCCACTTCTCGTCCGTTCGAAGTGGATTCATCGCGCAGGTCATGATCAACCCGTCTGCCGCAACCCCGGCCTTCGCCAGTAGCTCGGGGTCATTCAACCGGCTTGCGCCAAAGACCGGCACGGTCATTCCGGCGTCCCGCAACTGCTTCAGAACCAGCGCGCCTTCGGCGGGCTCGCTCCAGATGACGATTCCATCGAGGCGCGCGTTCTGCAGCATCCGGATCTGCGTCGAAAAATCCTGGTCGCCTCGTTCGAATTTCACTTCTAACGCCGGGACATGCCCGAGTCGCTTGGCTTCATCAAAAAATTTCTGGACACCGACACGCGCATAACGCGACTGCGTCCGGATGACCCCAACGCGTTTCAGTCGTTGCTGCTTGAAAATGTATTCCGCCAGGGCATATCCCTGCTGCCGGTCATCGGGAAAGGTATGAATCAACCAGGGTATGCGCGTCTCGGTCACGGTGGGGTCGGTTGTCCCCGTATCCATGATGGGAAATTCCAACTTCAGCCCAATCCGCAGCATAATGTGCGTGGATGCACCATCAATCGACCCGAGCATCGCCACGACCTGCTCGTCCTGCGCCATCTTTACCACTTCGGCAGAAGCAGCTCCCCATTGTGCGGCATCATCGTGAATCTTCAATTCATACGGCTTCCCTCCCGTCGCCGTTCCACCCGCCCTAAATCCTCCACGCGCGTTCGCTTCTTTGAGCGCCAGTTGCGCCCCTCGGAGCATCGCTCGCCCGTATCCCGCCTCCGGATTATTCTCAAGTGGCCCGAGAAATCCGATCTTGACTGTCGGGGCTGGTTCGACTTCTTCGACATTTCGTTCACGCGCCGCACCGTTATACTCGAGTGTGTTATCGCTCAGGTACCATTCCTTATAGGGCTTTGCAAACTTGCGGTAAGGTACGGCTTCTTCCGGCATATTTGCATAGCGTTGCGGGGTCGTCGCCTGAGATTGCTGTGCCGTTGCCCCGTTTCCGTCCGGAGTTTGTGCCTCCACCGCGAGCGCGGCCAGGAGGGGAACAGACGCCAGGATATATTTCATCAGATTATGCATACGCGTTCGCCCCGATGGAACGTAGCTCTCTTCCGCGCACGAACTCCACGATCCGATTGAGCGTTGGAGGATCAATCGCCTGCGCGGCATCACACCTGGGCTTGGGCGCGCCCTTGCGGTCGCTCGCAATCTCAATGAGCAAACCTTGTGCGCCACACTCAATTGCCCCGCGGCTTGCCGGTTCCACCATGTTCGCCACGCCCGTCGCGTGGCTCGGATCCACAATCACAGGCAGGAATGTTTCCTGTCGAATGGCAGGAAGTACATTCAAGTCCAGAATGAATCGAGAATATTCTCCGGAGGGGTAGGCTTTAATCCCGCGCTCGCACAGCACGATACTGAAATTCCCTTCCTTCGCAATGTATTCCGCAGCTCCCAGCCATTCGCACAAGCTGGCCGCCATACCGCGCTTCAGCAATACCGGCTTTCCGTAGCGCCCGACCTCGACGAGTAACGGATAGTTCTGCATGTTGCGGGAGCCGATCTGCAGCATGTCCGCGTATTCGCCAACCTGTTCAACAAGTCGCGGGTCCATCACCTCGGTGACAATCGGCAGGCCCGTCTCGCGCCCGACTTCATACAGGATCTGCAGGCCTTCGAGTCCCAATCCCTGAAAATCGTGGGGCGATGTGCGCGGCTTGAACGCTCCGCCCCGCAGCATATCGCCGCCGCAAGATTTCACCGTATGCGCCAACTCCAGGGTCTGTTCGTAGCTCTCGACCGAGCATGGCCCCGCAATAATCACCGGCCGGTCATCGCCAAAGGTCACGTACTTTACATGCACGCGATGCGTTTCCGTCGCGCCGTAATCGTGCGTGGTCGTTCGCCTGCTAACCAGCGGGCAGATTTTCTTGAAATCGGCGGTCGTCGCCGTTCCTGCGATTGTCATAAGCGTCCTTCCAAGATAAGAGCTCCCCAATTCAAGAGACCGTTAGTCCATGCCGGGACGGGCCAAAATCTCCGGTTGCTCGATTCTGCCCAGTTCCGGTGCGACTCGCCTCTGAACGGGACATTGCTCCGGGGAACGTTTGCCTACCTTCCCGTTGCGTCAAAAATCGCCATACATTCCATCTCCACGAGCAGATCCGGCCGGCACAGAATTGCCTGGATGCCTGTCGACGCCGGCAGAGGATCGAGTCCCTGTCCCTTAAAGAATTCCGTACGGATTTCGTTGAACGCAGCGTAATCCCTCTCGATGTCCCGCAAATAGCACGTCGTCCGCACAACGTCTTTCCACGTGGCCCCTTCCGCAGCCAGGAGCGCGGTAATGTTGTGATAGGTCCGCAGCGTTTGCTTCCGGAAATCCCCGATGTGAATTGTGTCGCCCTTTTCATCGATGCTGGCCGTTCCGGAAATCATGAGGATTGTCACGCCCTTGATGTCCAGTCTCAGACCACGGGAAAATGAGGACGGCTTCGGATAGGCATAAGCCTCGTTCAGCACTTCAAGTGAGGTAATGGCCTTCTTCTGAACCGCCTCTTTCTCCGCAGGTACAACTGAATCAACGGCTGTCTGTGTTGTGCTCATTCTTTTTTCCTTCCTTCTGTTGGGATTTCCGGATTCCGTGGCTTAGGCCTTTCGCCGTAGCCACCCAAATGTCATCACCGTCGAAAGCCAGATTCAAAATGTAGTTGTGCGCAAGCGAAGTCGCTGTTGTTTGCCGGAGGACTTTCCCGTCTGCGCCTGTAATCAGTACCTCGCCCCCCGAGCCCTCTTTTGCCGGTCGGTAGGTCACCCATACATTGGTCTTGAAGTTCAAGAGGCTGAGCCCCTTGTCGGTGCACGCCCAGACCTCGTCTCCCCTCGATTGCGTAGCGTTGATAAAGTCTGAAGCGACTCCGCTATCGGTCGACAAATAGTTGTGCCAGCGGTGTCCGTCATACCCACTCAGACCGAAATAGGTCGAAGCCCACATCATCTTGCTGTCAGGGTTGTATGCCACGCTGCTGACGATGTCGTGAATCAACCCCTGGTTCTGGAACAACACGATCTCCATCTCGCCGTCCGGATCGTTATATGGTTTCCAGAGCCCACTGGCGAGGTCGTACTCCAGAACGCCGCCGCCCCACACTGCCGCGTAAATCTTCTTTTCGCTGACTGCAATTCCGTAACTCCACGGCTCATGCATCGGCGCATTCTTCTCGCTGAAAATCGTCCATGCCCCGGTCAAGGTGTTCAACCGGCTGATCCCTGCCGTCGTCGCGGCCCACACGTATTCGTCTTGAACCGCCACGCCATACACCACATCGTTCGCAAGTCCGCTGCTCAGATTCGTGTAGTTCTTAAATTGCCCGCCTGAAAGCCGGCTCAATCCGCCAAACGTTGAAACCCACACGTCGCCGGTCTTCTTGTCCACGGCAATTCCAGTGACGACTGGGTTGGCAAGCCCGTCTTCCTGTTTGTAGACTTTCCGAATCTTCCCGTTTTCAATCAAAACAAGTCCGTCTTCGGTCCCAGCCCAGACCTTTCCTCCATCGACTGCCACACTGAATACCTTGTCGTGCGGCATACCGCTGCTTTTCGTAAAGTTTTCCCAATGCGTGTAGAGCCCGGGCGTCTGTGCAGCAAGAACCGGGGAAAGTAGCAAAGTCATGAAAGCCGTTAGCAGTCCTATGCGTTTTGTCATAGCGTCTTCAGGAACTCCACCAGATCGTTCAAATCTTCCTTGGACATGTTCGAAGTTACGGAATGCTTGTCCCGGGTGTTGTAGGTCGTCCAAATCTCTTCGAGCGAGAGCGCTTCACCGCTGTGCAGGTACGGGGGCCGCTCGTAAATTCGATCCAACTGCGGAACATCGAAGAGGCCAGAGGTGTCGTATTTGTTTGCGGTCCCTACATCAAAACTGGTTTTCGCCGTGTAATGGGTAGCAGGCGGGTGGCAGGTATCGCAATTCTTCGCGAAAAAGATCGCCTTACCGCGCTCTTGCGAATTGCTCAACTGGCCGTCAGCCGACAGATGCCGGTTCGGCGAAAGTGGTATCGATTTGATGAACGCAACCAGGTCGGCCAGTTCGGAGGGGTTAAATCCCTCTGAGTGGAACAAGAATTTGGCAATCCGTGGGCCGCATTGGGTCTCAAGGTCCGGGTTGTGACCGTTCCACTTGAAAGGCGCTGTTTCCGCCACCCCTCGCAGAGTCCGGTTCGCGACTCGATCCCTTCCAAGCTGTGGAGTCTCGAGATTCCATGCTACGCCATCGATATGATTGTCGGGATGGCATGTGAAGCAGGCAAACTGACCCTGAAAACAGTAACGGGCTGCATGAAACAGTCTTTCGCCACGGCGCAACTGCGAAAGCTCAGCAGGCCCTCCAAGCAGAATCTTTCCTTGCACGCGTTCATGTCTGATATCCACAACCGTAACGCTGTCATCCAGGCGATTGATGACATACGCCAACTCGCCATCTGGCGCGATGACGACGGCCGTCGGATTTGCTCCGGTCGTAAGTCGCCGGTCCACGAACGTTTGCGCTGAATCGAGTCTGTTGCCAAGCTGCTCTGCCGGAACTAGTTTCAAGCGCCGATTCAGTCTCGCTGTGTCAATCACCGTCACGACGTCGGCTTCCGACGATGTGACCAGTGCATATTTTCCATTCGGGGTGAATGCCACCCCATTCGTCCCTGCGTAATAGGTATCAATGTCATCCAGCAGGACTTGCGTAGTTCGGAATTCGGAATTGACCCGCTGCACCACGAGCATTCCATGCGTCAGGATCCAGCCGTCAGAAACCTGGATCAGCGGATTCAAATTCTTGGGGCGCATAAAGGGAACCAGGAGATACCCGCCGAGCGCAGGGGGAGCCTCCGCGATGTGCCGCAATTCGAGCACTCCCGGCACTTCAATCCGCTGCGCAACGGTCTGCTTCTCGGCGTCGATAATGGTCAACTCAGAAACCGGCCGCTGATTTGGCGGTCCCAGATGGCCGAGAATATTTGCGACATAGATGTAGTGACCGTCGCGCGACAAGGTGACATAGTGCGGAGAGCGCCACGCGGCAAGCCGCTTCGTTTCACCCCCCGTTACAAGGTCAATGACCGAGACGTCGTTGCTGATGCTGTTCGCCACATACAGTGTTTTTCCAAGTCGATCGGTCGTGAGCCCGATCGGTCCCCATCCCGTTTTGAGGCTTCGCCGAATCTTGAACGTCAGCGCATCAATCTCGCTTACGGTATCGCTCCATTCATTTGAAACATAGAGAGTCTTGCCATCAGGGGAAACCGCGACGTCTTGCGGTCTGCGTCCGACCTTCACGCGCGAAACAACCTGTTTTGTCCTTACGCTTACGACCAGCAAAGAATCGTCATCCTCGCACACCACGTACAACAGCGAGCCATCGCGCGACACTCTTGCTTCCGTAGGTGTCAGATAATTGCCGGCATCGCTCTGAGGAAAATCCTTGGCCAGCGCCCTCTCTAGAGGCATGGGCAGGAGAGCGGCGGCGCCGATCAGAATGAATACCGCCTGTTGCAGCAGTTTCATTTGGCCCCACTTTTGGCAGCAGGCACAGGCGCACGCGCTCCCGGTTCGGTCACCGTAATAACCTGATCGGCTTTCACATGCTCCAATTTCTGGACGGTTCCGCTCGGCCAGCGGATCGTCAACAGGTCCACTTCCGCATGAGCGCCCAGTCCGAAATGCGGCCGCGGATCGTTCTGCGAAAGGTAACCCGATTGCGGAACGTTCTCGACAAGCTGGTGTAAGTCGCCGGCATCTGCCTCAATTCGTGCGCCGAATCCATCCCGATTGCTCTTCGTTCCGACAAGGTGGATCGTCAACCAGTGGTTCCTCGCGCTGCCCGCCGGCGGGTTCGCGTGAATCAGGATTCCCTGACCGCCCAGGACCACAATGAATGCGTCGATATATCCGTCATTGTCGTAGTCTGCGAAGCTGGCACCTCGACCCACTTTCTTCGTTTTGAAGTAACTCCCGGATTCGCTCGAAACATCCGTAAAGGTTCCGTTCCCGTTGTTACGCAGCAAGGTGTCCTCCATCGGCACGAGCCAATGCAGTCCTCCATTGACGACGAACAAGTCTTTCCATCCGTCGTTATCAAAATCGATGAACGCGTCGCCCCACCCCACATACTGGCCTGCCATGCGCGCGATTCCCGACTCCGAGGTGGTATCGGTGAAAAAACCTTCTTTGAGCGAATTCCGGAACAGCCGGTGATAGCGCATATCGGAGACAAAAATGTCCAGCAGTCCGTCATTGTCATAATCGGCAAACACCGGGCCCATCGCCGATGGCGTGTCGCCATTGGTTCCGTACGCTACATTCTGCTCGATCGCAACATTTGTGAACGTTCCGTCATGATTGTTGTGGTAGAGATAGCTCTCCATCTGGTCGTTGGCTACGTAGATGTCCGGCCAACCGTCATTATCAAAATCCCCAACGGTTACCCCCATCGCGCGCCCGGGCGGATTGCCGATGCCCGATTTGTCTGAAACATCGGTGAAGGTTCCGTCGCCGTTATTGTGGAACAACCGGTTCGAATCGCCTTCAAAATCCAAAGGCCCGGCAAACGCATCGGCCGCATAAAACAGTTTCTTTGCGGCGGGATCGAACTTCAGATAGTTACCGACAAACAGGTCGAGCTTCCCATCGCGGTCATAGTCGACAAAAGCCGCACCAACACCAAACTGAGCGTTCTGCACTCCTGCCTTTTCCGTCACATCGGTAAATGTCCCGTCGCCGTTGTTGTGATACAAGATCGCCGAGTTCCAGTTTGTGACGTAAATATCCTCATTGCCATCGTTGTCGTAGTCTCCAACCGTCACTCCCATGGCGAAACCCTTGCCAGCTACCCCGGCTTGTTCGGTAACGTCTGAGAACGTCCCGTCTCCGTTGTTCCGGTAGAGGTGGTTCGTTGCGTCTTTTCCGTCAGATCTCGAATGCTCGGTCGCGCCGCCGATGAATCGGCCGCTCAACACGTACAGGTCGAGCCATCCGTCATTGTTGTAGTCAAACCAGACGCAGCCCGACCCCGTTGCCTCCAGGATCGAACTGAGCTTCTGTTCTCCAAAGGAATGATGGAATCGGATTTTTGACTTTTCCGTGACGTCCTCAAAGTACGGGAAGTGAGCTGAAACAGTTTCTTTCTTCGCTCCATCCAGGGACTGTTGCGCGAACAGGTTCCAGCTCAAAATCGAAAACGAAACGCAAAGAATTCCTGCAGCTCTCTGCGCCCATCGCGGCCGGTTAATTACCATGAATATTCCTCGTCGTGCTCTGGCTCTGCCGAAGTCCCGTCGGTGTGTCAAATCGTTTGAGGGTCATCGGCCAGCGATTCTCGGGGGCAATCGATTGATCGCCATGACATCCCGTGCAACCGCGCTGTTCACCAGGCCGTGACCATATCCATCCATGCTCGCTGCGGAGGACGTTTCCGTTTACATCGAGTAACTCAAATCGCACAGGCTCGTCCGCTCGGACTTCCACATAGAACGAACCATCCTTTTCGACCGGCGCTTCGCCCAGAATTTCTTCTTTCATGCTGCCGGCAGGAAGGGCCCAGACCCGGACGCTGTGAATTTCCCCCGCAATCCTTCCGGTTCTTTCCTCCACAGATGAGTAGCTGTCGAGCGCAATGAAGTACCCGGATTTCGATTCCGTTGCCAGCAGACTCCAGAATTTCTTCGGAACCGCATGTGCCTGGACCGGAATCGCCTGGACGCTGTTCTCCCGGGGATCGCCATAGACTTTCTTGATCATGGCGTTCTTCTCGAGGTCGAAGAAGTAGAGATCAAACTGTTCTCGGCCATCTTCAGCATTCCTCTGCATCTTTGACACCATCAGTTGGCCCTCCGCGAACTGCTCCGGAAAACGCAGCCGTTCTCGGCCAAATCCAACGACCCGCTCATGTACCTGCCCTTTGGTAATTTCGGTCAGCGCTCCATTCGCGAGTGAACCGGTCACGCTTTTGAGAAAGACAATCGAACCATCCTGCAATTCCGCGACTTCGCCGCGAACTGCAATACCGCCGTGCTCGCAACGCAGCGCATTCAAACCTGTCCCATCGGGCCGCAATGTGTAGAGCAAGCGATTCCCCGGAACAGCTGCCTTCGCCGTGAGCGGCCAGGATGCCGATGCCACGATCCTTCCGTCACGCAGCACGGTCTCCACACGCCAGTCGCCCGGCCCAAACGTAATGCGCCGCTCCGCGGAGCCGTCCAGCTTCGCTACGACCAAAAATGACGAGGAATCACTCCGTCCGTCCTTCGCCGTAAAAACAATCTCATCGTCAGGCAAATACGCCGCGCTTGTGCAATCCGCGTCACAGTTCGTGATCTGCCGCTTTTGGTTGCCGTCCAGATTCATTTCCCAGATTTGCCAGGGCTCGTCGGGATTCTTCTCTCCAGAGAAAATCACGCGAGAAGCGTCGAAACTGACTCGCGGACCGGACGCGGCATAAAAACCCTGGGTCAGCCGTTCGGGCTGGTGATTCGATTGCGGACCCAAATCCAGGCGGACGATGCGGCTGCCTTGAGGAAATTTCAAAGAGAAGGAGGAGGACTCAATTTGCGGGGCCTCGACGAAGACAATCGAAGTGGGTATTCGGGAAGGTGCCTGCGGAAGTGCAAAACAGCGGTGCGAAGCGACGCACAGGGTCAGCAGCAGCACGAAGCCAGAGGCAAGAACCCGCTGACCCGATCCATCCCCTTCAGTTTGTTGGCGCAGTCCCCAAGTCATGGACCCGGTGCGGCAAGTCCCGCCGCAGTCCCCTCACGAGAAAAGAAGAACGATACGAATGGCGAATCTGGAGTCAGCCGAGCTTCGTAACCCCGATTGCTCCAATGTGACGAGTAGACAGCGGACTGTCGGGCAGGACAATAATAGGAACTAACTAGTTATCATGTATTAGTGATTAACATCACAGCCTGCTGTATCGTATAAACACAGGGCCTGTGATACGGATCACTCGCGGTCCCTGCACCCGAGGACCCAGGCGATGACCCGGCAGTGTTCTGACGGCGAGGCGTTTCCCATCTCGCACAAAACAAACCAATTCGCGGCCGAAAAGGAATAAAACACATATTTTCCACAGGTGTGCTATACTGACTTTGCGCTTAATCCCGCGGTTGTGTTGTGCGGTCCCTCAAGCTTCAATAGAGAATACCCGCCATCAGTTCTCTCCGTTTGTTTTCAGCGTAATCAAACTAAGACTGGCTTCGCTAGTCCCACGACCATCGCTATGTGTGTGCGTAGGGGCTCGACCAGCAAGAAAGTAAAATGCAAAATTTTTCAGAATTACCGATTTCTCCGTACATGAAGGAACGGCTGTCCTCCTCAGGTTTCTCGACACCCACACCGGTTCAAGCTGCGGCCATCCCCGAAGCCCTGGAAGGCAAGGACGTGCTTGCAACAGCGCAGACCGGCACCGGAAAGACGTTGGCTTTTCTAGTCCCAACGATCGAGAAGCTGCTGAAGGAGAACACGCCCGGAGTGAAAGCTCTGGTCCTCGTGCCGACTCGCGAACTCGCGATGCAGGTGCTGGAGGTTTACAACGTCCTTCGCGGCAAGCAATTATCCCCTCCGGCGCTGGTCGTGGGCGGGTTAGCCGAGGGAGCACAAATCAACGCCATCCGTAAGGGTGCGCGCATGGTTGTCGCAACTCCAGGACGTCTACAAGACTTCATCGATCGACGGCTCATCAATCTGACCACCGTAAAAACACTGATTCTAGACGAAGCGGACCGCATGCTTGACATGGGTTTCCTCCCTGCAATCCGTAAGATTGCCAGCATTATCCCGAAGGATCGCCAGACCTTGTGTTTCTCAGCGACTCTGGAAGGCTCGGTCGCGAACCTCGTAAAGGACTACACCCGGAACGCCGTGCGCCTGTCGTTTGGTTCGACTCTGAAGCCAGCCGAAAACATCAAGCTTCATGCATATGAAGTGACTGTAGACGGCAAGGCCGACATGCTGCACCGCTTGCTCGTAAAGGAAACGGGCCGCACCCTGGTCTTCTCTCGTACCAAACGCGGCACCGAACGCATTACGAAGAACCTCATTCGCCAGGGCATCCAAGCCACGATGATTCACGGCGATCGCTCGCAATCGCAACGCACGACTGCGCTTACCGCGTTTCAACAAGGACGCTTCCGCGTCTTGGTTGCAACCGACGTCGCCAGTCGAGGTATCCACGTTCAGAACATCGCTCATGTGATCAATTACGACTTGCCCGAGGTGGCAGAGAGTTTTATTCACCGTGTTGGCCGCACCGGCCGCGCGGGTGGACATGGTTCCGCTTCTACTCTTTTTGTCAAGGAACAGCGCACCGAACTGTTTCAGCTCGAGCGCACGCTCGGTATTAAGATCGAGCGGATGCGCCCGGACGGAACCGCACATGCCCCGGGTCAGGAGAAGGAGCGACACCCGAACGCGGGCAAGGGCCGAGGGTTTGTGAGCAGCGAGCACTCGGCAGCCAAGAACGCGGCGCGCATGGTGCAACTTCCCGGCGAACGACTTCAGGCTCAGCTCGAAGGGTGACAGGCACGAATCAGGCCATAGAAAAATCCGGGATGCGGCAGGTCCTGCCCGTCCCGGAGAGTTCAAACACCGGCCGGTTTTGCATCCGAAAGAGCCGAAATTGTGATTTTCAGGTTTTTCCTCAGCTTTGCCGGGACTCAGAGATTGGACACGTGGTGTATGATATAGATAGTCCAACTTGAGCTAACCATGCTGCGTGTTGGCCGTGGAGATCGGATAAACCGTAGTCAGACAAAAACAGTTTGTCCGAGATCATCACCCTCGGCTGCACTCTGTAAAACATCTTTCGCCTCTTCATCAACGCGTCCAGGTGTTTTTTGCTTCATGTTCGTAGTAGGAATTCCCGGTGAATTCCGGGCGGTAGTTTGTGGGGGAAAATTTGTCACTGCTGCTACAGGAAAAATTTGAACAGTTTCGTACGCTGCTTACCTTGGGTAAGGAGCGTGGCTATCTGCTGATTGATGAAGTCAACGAACTCCTTCCCGCCGAAGAACACACTCCCGAGGAAATCGACAGTCTTTTTTCGACAATTCAACGCGACGGGATTGATGTCTACGAGGATCTCGCCGCAGCCGAAGCCGGTGTGGCGGCGATGGAAGTCGCCGAAGCTGTCGAGGTTCACGTTGAACCCGTGATCCGCGAGGAAGAAGCGGAAGTCGACCATGCACCGCGGCCCGCAGAAAAAACCAATGATCCTGTCCGCGTCTATTTGAGAGAAATGGGCGTTGTGCCCTTGTTGACCCGTGAACATGAGGTAGCCATCGCCAAGAGAATCGAGCGCGGTCATCTTCGGGTGCTCAAGGCAATTTCGCGTTCTCCACTGGTTCTCAAGGAACTTTTCTCGGTTGCCGTGGAACTGCGCAACGGCGGTCAGGCCATCAAGAAGATTATTCATTTCGATGATGAAGAACTGACCGAAGACAAGATCGAAGATAAGACCAAGCAGACGCTGAAAATCATCGACAAGATCGAGAACCTGTACGCCATTGGCCTGAAGCAGGCAGTACATCTCGACGAAGTACCGCGCGCCAACAAGCGCGTTTATCTTCGTTCAAAGTACAAGCTCTCCCGCACGCGAGTTGAAATGTCCCGTCTCGTGCGCACGATTGAGTTCAACGAACGTGAGAAGAAGCGCTTGATTGAAATCATGCGCCATACCGTCGAACGATTGCATTCGCTCGATCGTGAAATCATCCAGCTGGAGCGCCGCGCCAATGCTTCAAAAGGGTTGGCGGCCGCTGCCGCTCGCAAAGACCTGCGCGCGCGCCGGCAACAACGGACTGATCTCGAGAAATCGAATGAAGTTACCTCTCAAAGCCTGAAGCGTACGCTCACCGTGATCTTGCGCGGTGAAGCTGACGCAGAGCAGGCCAAACGGGAGCTGACAGAAGCAAACCTTCGGCTGGTCGTTTCCATCGCAAAGAAGTACACCAACCGTGGGCTGCAGTTCCTCGACTTGATCCAGGAGGGAAACATCGGGCTGATGCGCGGGGCAGACAAGTTTGAATGGCGCCGCGGTTACAAGTTCTCGACCTATGCAACCTGGTGGATTCGCCAGGCCATCACGCGCGCGATCGCCGATCAGGCGCGGACGATTCGCGTGCCCGTACATATGATCGAGACGATCAACAAACAGGTTCGCACGAGCCGCCAGATGGTGCAGGAACTCGGTCGCGAACCGACCGCCGACGAAATCGCCAAGCGGATGGATATCCCCGTCGATCTGGTTCGTAAGGCCAAAAAGATTGCGCAACAACCGGTCTCTTTTGAAACGCCAATCGGCGAGGAAGAAGAGACGCACCTCGGCGACTTCATTGAAGACAAGACGGTTGTGCTGCCTTCCGAAGCAGTGATTAACCTCAATCTGAAAGAACAGATTGCTTCGATGCTTCGCACGTTAACCCCTCGCGAGGAGCGCATCATCAAAATGCGATTCGGCCTGGATGATGGCAGCGAGCACACCCTTGAAGAAGTGGGGCAGACATTCGCAGTGACTCGCGAACGCATCCGTCAAATCGAAGCAAAAGCTCTCAGAAAGCTGCGTCATCCGTCGCGTTCGCGGCGCTTCCGCATATTCCTGGAAGGCTCGATGTAACCGTTGTAGCGACACTGTTTGCGGAAAGAATTTGCTGGAAAGATGATTAGGAGACGTAGCATGAAGAATCTATTCGTAGGCAACATGAGCTTCCAAACCACGGAGAGCGAATTGACCGAACTATTCAAGCCGTTCGGCGCCATCACGCGCGTTCGCGTGGTGATGGATCGCGAAACCGGCCGTGCACGCGGCTTCGCATTCGTCGAAATGCCGAATGATGAAGAAGCAGCAAAGGCAATTTCGGCACTGGATGGGGCGGCCGTCGGCGGGAGGAACATCAAAGTGAACGAAGCTCGCCCGAAAGAAGCCGGTGGCTTCCGTCCGAGCGGCGGTGGGAACCGCCCGTACGGCGGTGGTGGAGGAGGCCGTCCAAGCGGCGGGGGTGGACGTCCGAGCGGTGGAGGCGGCGGCCGTGGCGGCAGGGATAAAGATCGCTTTTCAAATGAGGACTATCGCGAAGCTGCGCGTCAACCTCGCGAGCCTCGCTGGTAAGTCCGGACAGTTTGTAGTGGCCAGCCGCTGCTCCCTGCGGCAATCAATCTAAGGAGGCTATATGCCAACAACTTTTCAGAAACGTCAGAAGGAAATGAAGCGGCAAGAAAAACAGAAGATGAAGCTGGAGCGCCGAGCCCAGAAAAAATTGAACGAAGGCGAGAACGGCGCCCCCGCTGATGGGCTGGACGAATTGAGAGTTCTCGACGCGCCGCAAATCCTCGAGGAGTTCATGGATTTGCCGGTGGTCGATCCACGGGTGAAGCGTTAAGTTCAGTTTTTCTTTGGCAAGGATTATGGGCACTTATTTGAGGGAAAGAGCCGCTCTGGCATCAGCCGAGCGGCCTTTTCTTTGATCTGGGCCTCACCCTGCAGTCGCCAAGACTCGATCATAAAAAAGAGCTCGCTCGAAACCAAATTGCGCAAGGGCGGTTGAATTTCGTCGCATTCTGGTGCTTATCGCGGACAAACGTTGCCCCAAGAAAAAAGGCCCCGCAGCAAATCGCCCGGGGCCCTGAACACAGTAAGTTGAATTTCCCGCGCACGATCGCAAGCTATTCTTTGAATACGAGTGGCGGTCCGCCCGTTCGATGGTATCTCAAGGCAACCGTTACTTCGACTCGATCGGCAATTTTGATGAACGGAATGCCGCTATTCATGCCGAATTCCTTGCGGTCAAACGCCATCGTTCCCTTCACTTCGCCATTGCCAGTTCCCTTTCCTTCAACGCTGAGATTCAGAGTTTCGGGCTTGGATACACCGCGAATCGTGAACGTCCCCTGTACATCAAAGGTGGTGGGACTGGTCTGCACGATCTTGCTGGATTTGAAGGTAATGTAGGGATCTTCCTTGGCGTTGAAGAAGTCTTTACTGCGCAGCTTGTCATCTTTCATGCCGCTTCCGGTGTTGACCGAGTCAGCATAAATCTTGATGTCCAAAATGCCAGAAAGCGCGTCCGTTGACGGAAACGTTATCGCAGCCTCCCACTTTTCGAACTTCCCTTCGATCGGTACTGACGCTTTAACACCGAATTGAATTGTGCTGGTTTCCGGTGTGATCGCATACGTCGGACCTTGTGCCGGGGTTAGAGTTGGAAGCAAAGTGGCCATAAAAAAGATCAGTGTGGCTAGTCGCATGGTGAGAAGTTTCCTTCTTTGCGGGAAAAAAGTCCATCGCAAGTTCTGCCATTCCACCAGATCGCTCGTTCAATCAAGGCTTTATCGACTTCGCCATTTCGTGTCGCGTTCGACACTGGCACGAGCGCGAAATTCTGTAATCCTGCCGATCAATGACAGAGGCAGCGGTTTGTCGAGAGGAAACTGAACCGAACTCCTCCCTGTTACAAATTTCTCAAGTTCTTTGGAGAACGCCCTGATCGCTTCCGGGGTGGGATAGAAACCGATATGATGTGGGAAGCCTGCGAAGGTCACCAATATGCGTTCACAGGAAAACGCCGGCATCCCCCATTTCAATCCTTCGTTTGCTCCCGGAACCGCTTTGCGAATGCAGGCTCGCATTTCGCGCAGTTTCCTCTGTGCCGGCTTCGGTGCCAGCCTGATGTACTCGCTGACGTCTTTTGGCTTCATGATACTGGCTGTCTCCCCATTTCAATCTTGATCGTGTCGCGAACCCGCGCCGGCCGAGAGCAATTCCCCGCGCTCAACTCGAACCGCGGCCGTACACGTTTCCAGCTGATTAAACCGTTGGAGCCAGTCGGACCGCCTCCGTGCAACAAGCCGATTCTGTTCGGGCGACGTCGAGGGTGGCTTAGTAGAATTCCGGATCCATCCGAAAAACACGAAACTCATTGAACCTCCTCACCGACGAAGCTTGACCGATCCACAGCTAACTGTTAAGCGCATACTTAAGTATAGTGGGAGGGCTTATACATTGTCAAGTACGTACTTAAGTATATCGTTGCCTGGAGCATCTGCTTCCCTTTGACAGTCGCAATCCCCGGACCGGAGGCCTTTCGAAAGCCACCCTGCCAGATAGGTTCTGCCTCTTTCGACGAGCGGAAATCCACACGCGCCAGGACCTGTAGGAGAGCCCCGCTACTGCGTTGCTTAAAGGAAGCGTCAGGAGTAAATTCTCGGATGGCCACGAATTCAAAGAGGAAATTCTGGTCGGGGGTGTTTCGATGAAACGGCGGAATTTCCTTCGCTCCGCAAGCATTGTTTCCGCAGCAATCGCGTTCCCGAATACGCGGCGGCTGTTTGTAAAGGAACCAGCGCCGGAGACCTGGCGCACGTTCGACGTGACGACGACGGTCCAGGTGCTGAAACCTTCCGGGACGACTCGGATCTGGATACCGGCAGCTCTCATCAGTTCTGCGCCATTCCAGAAGACGCTCGAGAACCGCTTTACGGCCGATGGCGGTACAGCAAGATTGATCGAAAGCGGCGTCGACTCGCTCGGAATCATCGCAGCGGAATTCCCCGCAGCTGTGCTGCCCGTTCTCACGGTTACGAGCCGGATTACCACCAAGCATTATAGGGTGGACCTCTCCGTTCCGGGTCAGGTGGCAAAAGCGGATCAGGCGGAATTGAAACATTTTCTACGGGCCACGAAGTTGATGCCGACCGACGGTATTGTGAAAGAGACGGCCGTGGAGATCACCCGGAACGCAAAAACGGATGTCGATAAGGCTCGTGCCATCTATGAATGGATTGTGGACAACACGTCCCGAAATCCGAAGACGCGAGGTTGTGGGCTCGGGGACATTCGCTTCATGCTCGAGACTAAGGATTTGAGCGGTAAATGCGCCGACCTCAACGCGCTCTACGTCGGTCTCGCACGCGCAGCTGGCCTCCCGGCGCGGGACGTTTATGGCATCCGTGTCGCCAAGTCGGAAATGGGTTACAACAGCCTCGGCACTTCATCCGAGAAAATCACGAAGGCACAGCACTGCCGTGCGGAGGTGTACCTCAACGGATATGGCTGGGTCCCTGTCGATCCGGCAGATGTGCGGAAGGTGATACTTGAGGAGCCTCCCGGAAATCGTCCGCTGAACGACGAGATGGTGAGGAAGGCTCGCGCGCGGCTGTTCGGGTCATGGGAAATGAACTGGATGGCTTACAACTTCGCTCACGACGTGGAACTGCCAGGTTCGCTCGACGCCTCGGTCGGATTCTTGATGTATCCGCAAGCGGAAACCGGCAACGGGCGGCTCGATTCTCTCGATCCCGACAATTTTAAGTACGAAATCACTTCAAGGGAAACGACCGCTGCAAACGCATGATCGACCGCGCAATGCGTAACCGGTTTTGGAGACGCGCAGACCACAAAGTAGCAACCTTCTTCGAGGTGAGCCCCCATGGATCCAAAACACACCGTTCAGGCCTTTGTTCATGCGATCAACTCTCAGGAGTGGACGAGGCTCGATTCCCTCGCAGCGACGCAGTTTGTGAGACACAGCACTGCCGCTGGTGACCCGCCCATCCAAAGCCGCTCCGAACTTTTGATCTTTCTTCACCGCGAATTTGAGACCTTTCCGGACGCCCAGGAAACAATCCTCGACATATTTGCTGAAGACGAGAAGGTTGCGGTGAGACACCATTTTAGTGGAACTCAACGCGGCGCGATGGGTCCATACCCACCTGCGGAAAAGAGGATGAATGCGGAATACATCGCAATCTACCGTGTACGAAACGGCCAGATTATTGAGGCCTGGGCGGAATGGGACAATCTTGCAGGCCTGAGACAATTAGGTCACCTATAGTCCGTCGACTGACCCGGGCTCCGCAAAAACTCGCGTCAGCGGTTCGACCGGGCCGTCTCCTGGTTCTCGAGAATTCTCATCAGTGCTCGCCTTCCCGGCGCGTCATCTCCGGTGACCAGAAACGCCAGAACCGCTCCCTGGAACGTCTGCAGCACCTCCTCGACGGTTGGACGATCGGGCAAATATTTCATGAGGAGCTCGATCCATAGCCTTTGCTGTTCGGCATAAAACAGCCTCGCGCGTTTTGATCCTGACCAGGCGCGCTTCGACAGATCCATCACAAGCAGGAGAATGCCTCTCGCTTGAGGGGCAGTCGTGCGGTCCCAAAGAGCGTTTACCACCGCCTGCACCGTTGCCCCCGCCGGAAATGCCTCGGCGGTAAACTGCATCCGCAATCGGTTTTCGAGGCGCGTTATCGCCTGCTCTTCGATGCTTTCGCGCCCGCCGAAATAGTGAACCAGCATGCGCTTGCTACTCCCGGCTTTGCGCGCCAGCTGGTCGAGGCTTAAATCGAGAGTTCCCGCTTCGATGAATGCCGCCAGGCAGTCATCGAGCAACTCGCCCAAATCTGGTTTTTTGCGACGGCGCATCTTGTTCCCTTGTGTACCGCGTGGTACATTTAACGTACCGATTGGTACATACTCACGTACCGTATGGTTCATCTTAACACGTAAGGAGCTCGCATGAAGATTCAAGTCTGCCTGCTGTTGGTATCGATCGGGCTCATCGTCTGGATTCTGGGAACAATCTACTACGCCTACGCGGGTCACCGCGTTTTGGAGACGACACCGGAACGATACTGGGTGAGCTTCGCCATTTCGCCCATCATCTCCGCCGCGTTCTGCGTCCTCGCTCTTCGCTGGCTTCACATCCCTCCGTCCAACTGGGCCGCCGCCATGCTGCTTCTGGCCGTTCCCGGAATGGTCGGTGAAGCGGTCGTGCTCTCTAACCTGGGAACGTTCATGCCGAAAATTCAGGAGGCATCTGGCGGCCGTTACGGTGCTTTTCTCTTCGCCACCTACGCCGTCGTTCTCGGTATCGCCGCATTCGCCACGCTTCGCTCGACGCGTTAGGGGACGGCTCTCCTTCGCAAGATCATCGAGTCCGCACCCTTCTGCGAAAATCCCAGGCTGCCGTTATTGGTTTCTCGAGACAAGTCTGGTTCGAGAGCGAGTCTCAGCTGGATTCTGCTCGAGCACTTCCGCCCTCAATCAAGCATCCCGGCCGGTGCTGGGGTGATTTATTCTTCCACGCGTTTTTAGAGGACAAACCAGATGGGATGGTCGGCAAAGCATCTCTCCGATTGATGTCCAACCCCCTGAACTATCAGGCACTTGGCACGTGTTTTGGACTTACGAAATCCTAATAGAACGCTCAGGCTCTCCTGAACGGAGTTTCTCTAGCATTGGGGTTGCCGCCGGTCGTACGCGCAGAGTGCGGCGGCGGAGGGAACGTCCACGTCATGGGGACCGAAGGGCAGTGCCGATCCGTCTGCTTTGCAGTGTTCGACTTGCGGGCGTGATACCGAACTATTTGAACTTCCCGGAAGAAGGGAACGGTATTGCTTGGAGTGTAGCGCAGACGTCGCGACTTCACTTTTGCTAGCGACGGAAATCGACGCCGCGACGAGATCCGGAGAGGACACGGCGGGGCTCGTAGCGGAATTTCTGCAATTGGGCCGGCGGCTGTTGGCAAGAGCGCAGTTTCAACACTGACATCACGACGACAGACTTCCAAACCGGCGGCAAGCGCACTTTACCAGTCCCGCGTCTGCGGTAGTGACCCAGCCGTCACACCGTAACGACTGGGCCATCCTGCACTTATGCGGTTGCCACTCCCGCCCGCCGCTCGATGAATTCGAGCAGGTCGGCGTTAATCTGATCGGCGTTTGTCGTGGGCATGCCGTGAGGGTAGCCGGGGTAGGTCTTCAGTGTGCCGTATTTCAAAAGCTTCACCGCGATTGCTCCGCTACTCTCAAACGGACAAATTTGATCGTCCTCGCCGTGCATCACCAACACTGGCACATCAATCGCCTTGAGATCATCGAAAAACGCCGTTTCCGATAGCACCTTGATGCAATCGTATTGCGCCTTGATTCCTCCCATCATCCCTTGACGCCACCAGTTGTCTCGAATTCCCTGCGAAACTTTTGCACCAGGACGATTGAATCCATAAAACGGCATCGTGATGTCCTGATAGAACTGCGCACGGTGGTTTCCCGTACCGTCCCGCAGTTGATCGAATACCTCTAACGGCAGACCTTTGGGATTTTTGTCAGACTTCAGCAGTTGCGGCGGAATCGAGCTGATTAGCACTCCTTTTGCCACCCGGCCTTTTCCGTGCTTCGCGATATACCGAGTTACCTCGCCGCCTCCGGTCGAGTGCCCGATGTGCACCGCATTCCTAAGGTCCAGTGCCTCCGCCAATTCTGCAGCGTCAGCGGCATAGGTGTCCATGTCGTGGCCCTTTATGGTCTGGGTGGACCGACCGTGCCCCCGGCGATCGTGGGCGATCACACGATATCCGCGCTCCAGAAAAAACATCATCTGTGCATCCCAGTCATCGGCAGATAGTGGCCAACCATGATGGAAAACGAGAGGCTGACCACTCCCCCAGTCCTTGTAGTAAATCTCCGTTCCGTCTTTCACTTTGATCTTATCCATTCGCCCTCCTTAGGCTGCAATACGGGAACGGCGGAACTCGCATGCCGATGGCCCACTGCTTCGGATGCCAGGCATTTCATTTGGATACAGTTTTTTCCTACAGTGTCGACGCTCAATCGCTTTCCGGCGCCAATCGTCGTCGGCTCCGAGCGACCAGAGACGAGTGCGTTCGTTTGTTAAAACCTCCACACCCGCTGTCGGTGCGAGAGGGCGGTCGAGTCAGGCGTTAGAGTGCTGAAAACGGGTTCCGGAACGCAGTTTTGACAGCGCCCTCAATCCAATTGAGCAGCGCCTGACCGTCTATTCAGATACGCTGAGCCACAAGGAGTTCGGGACGATTGGCGAGTTAAGAGTCAAGTCAACAACAACATGATGCTTGGATCTATGGTGGATGTTGGTAGCCTTCCAGATACAGACACCGACGAACTCACCAGAATCATCTGAGAAGGAGATGCTCCGACCATGATAAAACTTGTGATCCTTGCTCTTTGTACTGCGTTTTCGTTCGTCATGCCGCTGCCAGCGCAAAACCGCGCCTGGCAACCAGCGCCAGGACAAACGCAGATTTTCATCTGGCCCCAAGCGGCGCCTGATTCGCGCTCCAGCCCCGAACCGGAGTCCACCGCAACAGCCGAGAATCTAGTTGCTGCCAAGTCGTGGACCTATATAAGCAACGTCTCCCAGCCAACAATGACGGTGTATTCACCCAAGGGCAAAAACACAGGCGCCGCTGTTGTCGTGTTTCCAGGTGGAGGATACAAGGTTCTTGCCATTGACCTGGAAGGAACGGAGGTCTGCGACTGGCTAGCCTCCAAGGGAATTACGTGTGTTCTTTTGAAATATCGGGTGCCTGATTCGGGAATCCACTGGGACGAGCAATGCCAGTGCCAGAAGAAACCGATCGCGCCCACGGCACTCGAAGACGCCCAGCGGAGCCTTGGTTTGGTACGTCTGCACTCAGCAGAGTGGCACGTTGATCCAAATAAGATTGGAGTGTTGGGGTTTTCAGCAGGCGGGCACCTGGCCGCAGCGATAAGCACACACTTCGAAAAGCGCCTGTATCCGCCCGTTGACTCTGCCGACAAAGAAAGTTGCCGCCCGGACTTTGCGGTGGCTCTTTATCCGGGGCATCTGTGGATTGATGAAAAAAGGTTCGCGTTGAACCCGGATATTCACGTCACTCGTAATACGCCGCCCACGTTTCTGTTGCAAGCGGAAGATGACAATGTCGACAGCGTAAATCATTCGCTGGTGTATTACATTGCGCTCAGAAATGCTGGCGTTCCTGCGGAGATGCATTTGTATGCACAAGGCGGACATGCATTTGGGCTGCGACGAACTTCGTTTGCGATCACGGAATGGCCTCTACTGGTAGAGGCATGGTTGCGGACAATCGGTATAATTTCCGAATAAATGCGAGCCGATATGAGGCTGGCGGACGATTAACGTTAGCACATTTGACGCAAATCCCAGGATAAGACAAATCAGTTGCCTTGGACATTTTGGAATCGGCCAGGTCCCGTTACCCTTCTACTCTGACCGGAAGACTTCTTCACTGATTTAGATATTCGCTGGTTTCAACGGCTATGAGCAGCGGGCCAATCATGCTTCAATCTGTCCGAGATGGGGACGCGTTTGCGGTGAGACGTCTGCTGAGCGCGGACGCCAGTCTGATTCATGCGACGGACGAATGCCGCAAGACACCGCTCCATTGGGCCGCTGAGAAGAATCATTACGAGATTGCCGAGATGCTGCTGGACGCAGGTGCGGAGCTCGAAGCAACTACATCGTGGGGCGCGACGCCGCTTGATTGGGCGGCAACCATGGGAAGTGCGCAAGTTGCGGATCTGTTGCTGGCCCGCGGCGCGAAAGGGATGAACTTGGTAGCTTCGCAACTTTCTCGATTCCGGCATCCCGCTGACTCTTCCACGGCAGATAGCAGCCTCTGAGCTGAACGATGAAGTGGTAGCCGATTCTGCACGCGCGAAGGGCGATGTGATTTCCCATGCATTTTATGGCGCATGCCGGAACGGGCACACTCATGTGGCTGAGCTTTACTTGAGCGAGGAGCGGACGTGAATGCGAAGGGGATTTTGGGCGGAACGGGGCTGCACTGGGCGGCGATCAACGGTCATAAGACGACAGTCGCTTTCCTTCTGGCTCACGGCGCCGATTTGACTATTCGGGACGTGAAGTTTCATTCGACCGCAGAGGGATGGGCCGCTGAGGGAGGTCACGATGAGATTCGCGATCTTCTGCGCGGAAGCTAGTACCCTGCTCGCGAATAAGGCGAGCGATCAGGTACAACGCGAAGGTTGACCTCCGCTTTTTCCATACCTTGCACGGTTCGGGACGACGAAAGGAACTGCCGGTCCGTCACAAATCTCGACGGACCGGCAACAGTCGACGCAGTCGATGGTGTCCACTTAACGACCGGCTACCGCAACCTTCTCGGCCAGCTTTGTCTCGACAACCTTGCGGATCAACCGCCGCGTCCTCTCTACAAACGCCAACTTGTCTGCGAGGCAGGTCTCCAGCAGCAGACCTACTCCGCGGTGCCCAGCCACATCTGCTGCTTCAACGAGCGCCACATATTCGCCGATCCGCAGATGGGCCAAGTGCCGGATTTTTGCCAGCACATACAAGTGTTTCGCTGCCGGTGATTCAATTTCTCCCAATTCCTTGCGGAAATCCTCCATAAACATGTCATGGAGATGAGTTGGTGTCTTCACCGGTTTCTCACCGATCAGCCGGAAGCACTCGTCGATCTTGGCTAGTATCTGTTCGGTTGCGAAGGCCCTCGCCTCCAGCACTTCTTTTACTTCCGGTTCCTCTGCGAACTTTCCGATTTCGTCATAAATCTTCGTGGCTCTCTCAGTGTTGTTCCGCACGTTGCTCAATAGCAGCAAAAATACTTCTTTCGGAGTTTTCGGTGTCATATTGCCTCCAATTCGATTTCAATTTACGTTTCTGTAGATTTCTTACGCTGCAAGACAAAGAGAGGCGAGGTTTCCCGGTTGGGCGGACGGAATGAGAGGCTTTCGTTGCCCGCAGCGAAGGACTACCGCAAAGCAAAGTCCTACTTGCGGATCGTTTTGTCTATGACGGCGAGCACGTAGCAATGTTCACCTGTCGCTCCGCTCATTTCCGGTCGTCCTAGAGATTCGTTCCGAGAAAGTGGCACAACTGGTCCTGATTCAGGTACTGAGAGCGCCGCCAACGTCCAGTCCGTCGGTCAAAAACACGAGTTTCATGGTTGCGAGGAATGCGACCCGTCTCGTGTACCAAATCCACGATGCCCGGGCACCAGCTTCTGCCGTTTTGGGCGGCGGGCTGGAGTCGCTCAGATTTGTGTTCAATGGATCGTCCGAGATTAATGGACGTCGGGACGGCACCAAGGTTTGATGGGGGACGGAGCCTAGGCCCTGGTAGACGGCGTTCCCGTATCGACACCCGACTTTTGTCATGCAGGTACTATTAAGAAACCTTTCCGATTTTCTGACATCTATGATAGGTCCTCTTTAAGAGGCAAACGTCCTCTTGCTACGATCGTGCAATATGAACGTCTTGGGGGACGCCCAAAGTAAGGAGCCGCTATGTCTACGATCCATCTCCACGCGAGAACCACGTCGACCGCCGAGCAATACGTCGCCGCGCTCACCGACTTCGGACCGGGGCGCTCGAAGCTCTTTGGCAACAGCGCAGACGAGTTCCTCAAGCTCCATGACCGGGGCCAATCGCAGGCCGACGTCACGGAGGGCTCTGGCGGAATCTGGGAACGCCTGCACTACGACTGGTCCGATCCTAACCACGTCGTCCTCACGACGACTGACTCTAACGTGTGGGGAGGTGCCTCGGGCCACACCTACACATTCACTCGTCAGCCCAACGGCACGACCGATATTGACGTCACCGTCGTACGCGAGGGCAAGAACCTCAAGGGATGGCTACTCGGATTCGTGCTTGGGACCTTCGGAAAGAGCGTCCTGGGAAAGGCATTTGAAAACTCCGTCAAAGCCATCGAGGCTCGGAACGAAGCGGCAAGAGATGGAGACGCACCGATTTCTCGTGCGATGAACGCCTAGCCCTTGACACTGCAGGGGTACCTTCGTTGTTCAAATCTGGATAACCCCCAGAAAATGGGGCTGGAGCTGCGACATCTGGCATTGTGGCCCTGAGTCTCAAGTTTTCCAATCTAATCACAATTGAAAGATGACCGGCAGGTGCGGCCTGAAATCTACGCGCTCCTTTCGCCGATGACCATCAAATTCGATCTCGAGCAGAGATGTGGATCCCGGTCGAGTTGAGAGAACTCCACTTTCAATTATCTTCTGCGACGCCTTAGACCGAAGGGGCATGGGGGTGGTCAAAGATAAGCGTGTGATTTTACGAACGCCGAGGGGATGCCCGGTGAACCATCCTTCGCGCTGAGCTCGTCGCATAAAGCTCATATGCAGCCACATAGGCTCCTCAATTCCTGCTTCGCTTACATGTATGGAAAGCGGGTC
This sequence comes from uncultured Acidobacteriota bacterium, assembly GCA_963831545.1. Lineage (GTDB taxonomy): Bacteria > Acidobacteriota > Terriglobia > Acidiferrales > UBA7541 > Acidiferrum. The sequence goes on along the minus strand of CAWHQX010000007.1, from coordinate 557,955 downwards.
TGGCAAATAGGTCGGTCGGTACTCCCAGGCGGGGAACGGTGATCCTGTGTCTTGCGGATTAACCGGCCGCACGCAGATGCCGAAAGGAGAGGCGTTACCCTTCCGACCAGACCACCTCTCCCAAAGCAAGGTGCGTCTTGTACTTTCACGCTGAGCCTCTCTTGGTTCGCTGACCCAGATCAACTCAATCATGGCGTTAGCGAAGGGAAAGCGGCGGCAGGCCGTACCTTGACCGGGATGTTGATTTGGCGGCCCCTCATTCAAACCAAACTGAACAAGCTTTTCAGCCTCGGGAGCCCCCAGAGCGGTACAGACGAACAGATGGTCCAACTCTATCTGCATGCGAGGTATTGTAATTCAATCTGAATGTCGAACGGCGACGGCCCTCTGAATACCTTCTCTGCAGCGAAACTTGAGCACACTTCCGGCGGCGCACGAACTGCGTCTTGTTCTGGCGCCCTGCAGGATTTGTCTGCCTGCCGCGAAACAACCCGTCACTTCGTGCGTATAATTGATTGCGGCGCCTGGAAAGCATATCCTCTATGGCTCGCAAGGTGGCGCGCTTTTCGAAAGGAATCTTATGAAAAAAAGACTCGGTTTTGTGTTTGTTGCAGTAATGACAGTTCCTCTTGCGCTGCTCGGGCAGGAGAAACCATCCGCGTCGTCCGCTCCGCCCGCGAACCCGATTACCGCGAGCGAAAAGGGATTTTACTCTTTTGTAAGCAGCGCGGTCGTCGGTGCGGCGCAGAAAATGCCGGAAGAAAACTACTCCTTCAAACCGACGCCAGAGGTTCGCACTTTTGGCCAGCTGGTAGGCCATGTCGCCGACGCTAACTACATGTTCTGCTCGCAAGTTCTAGGTGAAACCAACCCAGCAAAGGACATCGAAAAAACGAAGACGTCAAAGGCGGATCTCGTGGCGGCGCTCAAGGACGGAGTGGCGTACTGCACTAAGGCATTCGATACCATGACCGATGCAAAAGGCAGCCAGATGGTCAAACTTTTCAGTTACGATATGGCAAGGCTGACAGTGTTCTCGATCAATACGGCGCACACAGATGAGCACTACGGGAACATGGTGACCTATCTGCGATTGAAGGGGATTGTGCCACCAACAAGCGAAAACCAGCCCGCACAGCCGCAGAAGTAAACGACTCAAACAGCTCACTCAGCAACCGTCATGTCCCAGCAAGCACATTATCGTTCAAGTGGGTCTCGGCCACTTTCGGCACTGGCTAATCTTGAGCTAAGGAGCGGTTAAACGACTCGACCGGAGAAGCTGACGAAGTGCGTCTGCGGAGGTCTCTTTGCACCAGGCTGTGCGTGACGCCTGGGTAACGACGTCCCCGGCTTTAGAAGCATCAAATCCGGCCGTTTTCCAGCTTAATTTTGGCCAGCATCTTGACGACTGCGACATCCGCTGGTCCGCTCACGACAATACGCACTGCTGTTCCCTCAGCGTATTTCTTTGCCTCAGAGATTATTTTCAGTACGTGCTTGGAAAATCTGCTTGCCCGCGCTGTTTGCGTGGCTGTGTCGCTGAGAGCAAACGACGCCATCAAGCCACTCTTCGACGGAGAGAGATACACGATATTCCTCGCCTCCCGTTTCAGACGAAGTGACCATCCGGCTTTGAGCGAATAGCTGTTCCACTCGCGAGTTAACTTGTACTCCCGCGTCAACTCGTCGATCAGTTGGTCCCAGAGTGGTTTGACCGCGCCCAAGGTCACGGCCAGCTCGAGATCCGTGGGCTCCTGCGCCTGACCAATGAATGCGTGACGAAATGATGCCGACTCCCGGGTACTAGGTGTTTTACCCATGTCCAAAGTTTAGGCCCACGCCCTGCAACCTGAGGAGGACGCACATCACACAGCATGTGATCACGCCGGAGTTGCACCAGCCTCCCCGCCGGCTTGCAGTCCCTGTTTGGACGGACATCGAGGTCAGACCAGGTGGGGCCCGGCACCCAGGTCACCGGCAACGACTCATCTGCGCTCGGCCAGCGATTGCTCTGAGTTTCTTCGCATGTGTTAAAGTGCCTCACTGATGGGTCTGGTAGCTTCTTGCCGGCGGCCAGAGAGGAGACCTCATGCCGTACCTCGCTTCCCGAATTTCGATGATCTTGCTGATCGCATGCCAGACGAATGCGCTCATTCCAGATCAATTCAACGAGTTGCGTACTGTTCAGGCGCCTGCACCTGAGCAGCAAAAGGCGTCCGCAGACACCCCGTTGCAATTTCTACTTACCGCAGCTGCCACCGATTTCCATGCCCAGCACCCATCTCGTACGATTCATTTTCGGAAGGTCCACAACGGGCATATTCTGACCCCAAATGGAGAAAAGCAGTACATGCTCTGCGGTCAGTTTCTGACAACGCAGGCAGAAGGCAAGGCTGAATGGACGCCTTTCGTGACGGTCAAGACATCGGGCTACGAACAATGGCTTGGAGATCAAGCCGCGAACCTCTGCAGGAGACCGTCAATCATATGGGAGAAGGGGGATCTGTCGACCTCGTTGCAGAGCCGTTTTGATGCCCTGCCGTAGTGGTCGAAAACCTTGAGGTAAATTTGTTGAGGTGTAGAACGCGGGCCTGAACCAACTCCGATTAACGTCTACAGCGCAAATCCTCGGATGGCTTCTGACGTCCCGGCGCGAGTCATCGACCTACTCGCGCCAATCTGACACCTCCTGGGCCCCACGCCGCAAGGTCAGGGCGCCTGGTCCGCGAGCGTTAGCTACAGGACAAAATTCTACTCCGCGACGTAGTTTCTAGGCAGCGCCATAATTCCAGCGAAAGGATATCGACATGCCACAAAAATCAGCAGAAGGATCGAACTCATTTGGCAAGGAACTAATCTCTCTTCTCACCGAAGAGAACGCCCACGCCGGGTTCGACGCTGCCGTCAAAAACTTTCCTGCCGATCTCCGCGGCAAACGCCCCCCAGGGTCTACCCCACTCGGCCTATCAACTTGTCGAACATCTTCGTATCGCTCAATGGGACATCGTCGAATACGCTCTCAACCCCAATCACAAATCTCCGAATTTCCCCGATGGCTACTGGCCGAAATCGCCCGAACCTCTCGACGGGAAAGCTTGGGACAAATCCATCGCTTCGTTCCGCGCCGACCGGAAAAAACTGGTCAAAGCTCTGAAAACACCCAACATATTCGCCCCAATCCGGAACGCGAACAACCAATCACTGGCCTCCAAGGCCATTCTGCTCCTTGACCACAACGCCTACCACCTCGGTCAACTCATTCTGTTACGCCGCCTGCTGAACGCCTGGCGGGCGGAGACAACTAGTTAATGCCGTTCGGAGCTGACCACCCTAAGCAATTGCCGATGGCCAGCACTCCTGCTCCACATTCGAGTGAACTGAGCCGCCGCATCTTGCGCACCTGGTTTGTCGATGGAGATTTCGATTTTACCGATATCAAAATGTCCTAGGAAGTGTTTACGACGGATCTCAGGAACCCGGAAGCCCTGCGTGATCACCACCAGGGATGTTTCCCCAGCAAGTCCGCGTAGAGCAACAGCACATCAAGGCCACCTGGAAGCGCTCGTACCTACGGAATCGTGATCTCGCGTTCCACGTAGCGCAGTGCATTCGTGCTAAATGCCGCCAGGAGAAGGACCATGACGTCAGAAAGCAATTTGCTTGGCAGACTTCGTCGCAGAACATTACAGCAGAAACGCAGCTGCCGATAAGTCTTGGCTAGCCACAAACCCTGCTTACTTGGAAAGACGATCAGTAAAGCTGGAATTCGGGATTCGTGAGGGCACTGCGGTTGTGTCTTGTGGTCTCCTCTGCATCCAGCAAAAGGGACCGACGAGTCCGCAGAGAAAGCGTCCAAGGAATCTTGGATGGAAACGGAACTTTCTGGCGTGGCGATCGTTTATGCTTCTGTGGGAATTGCACAGGAGGGTCCGTGACACCACAACTCGACATTTTGAAGGGCAACCTGGATCTCATAGTGCTCCAGACCTTGGAGGTGATGGGCCCACTCCACGGCTACGGTATCGCCCGGCGCATCGAGCAGGTTAGCGGCGACACTATCTTACTGAATCAAGGCACGATATATGCCTCTCTGGTGCGCCTCCAGCAACGCGGCCTGATCGACTCCGAGTGGGGCGTTTCAAGTAACAACCGCCGCGCCAAGTTTTATTCCATCACGAGGCGGGGCTCCCGCCGCCTGGCCTCTTCAGCCCAGAATTGGGAGCAGCTCTCAATTGTCATGGGACGATTCTTTGCCGCCAAGAGGAGTTCGGGCGATGAATGACTCTCAGCTCGCTTTTTTCTCACGACTGCGCGCGTTCTTTTTCAAGACGAGCCTCGATCACGAATTTGACGATGAACTCGCCGCGGTGGCGGGTATCTCGTCCAAGAGTTCAGGATGCAGTAACCCTTTCATCGCACCGCAAGCCGAGTGGCCACAGACAATCAGGTCCGGCACTCCCAGAATTGCAACCGCATATTCAATGCTGGCAGAAACTCCCACGCTAACCGTGTTGTCATAAACGGGCACGATGTTACCGGGCGTGCGCTCCACGAAGATCTGGCCGGGCTCAGTGCCTGTCAGAAGGGATGGTTCAATGCGCGAGTCGCCGCAGGTGAGAAACAGCGCATGCGGTATCTGCTTCTCTGCCAGGCTTTCGTAGAGCGCCTGTTTTCGGGGAAGACTACTGTGCGGAATCGACGGACACCTTCTCGAATGCGGTCCACACCTTTCCTTTCGCGTTCTTAGACTAGCTAAGTATTGTAGCTGGATGTTCCTCGCCGCCTCCTGAATTGTGCGCGTCGAATAAGATACCGCAAAATTCTGATTGGTCCGCTTGTCGTCTATGTGGCTCGTACTACATCAAGATGATAATGCCGTTGATCGGACTTGGGAGAAAGAATTAGGGCTTGGCTGTTCCTCCCTCGTTGGAAAAACTAGCGGTTTGAACTTTTGAGAGATTATAGTATTGAACCTGAGCCACCTTCGCATTTAGAGATGATCCATGGCATCACGAGAACCTCCCAAGAACGTTATGATGAGTATCCTGAAGAGTGAGCGGATAAATCGACGCTTGCTCTTGATCACGACAATCATTGTCGCAACGCTTACGGCGATCGGGATTTGGCTAGCGTTCTCGCTGTTGCGTCCGACGCCCCCGCGCTCGGTAACGATGGCCGTAGGACCGCAAGGCAGTTTCGACTATGAGGTCGGGAAACGATACAGGGAGTTTTTCGCTCGAGATGGGATCGATTTGAGACTAGTGCCATCGGCTGGAGCTGTGGACAGCATTGGTCAACTGCGCGATCCAAAGTCGGGTATCAGCATCGCTATAATTCCCGGCGGCATCACAAACCAGGAAGAGTCCCCAGCGCTGGTCTCGCTCGGAACACTGTTTTACGAACCGCTCTGGCTGTTCTCCCGCAACCAGCATCTCGAGACTCACGAGCAACTCCGTGGCCTCCGCATTTCCATTGGCCCAGAGGGCAGCGCAAGCCATAAGCTAGCGCTCGAGCTCCTCGCCAACATTGGCGTGTTCGAGCAGAAGTCCGCGACATTGCTTTCCCTCACGCCGGAAGAATCTTCCGCAAAGCTCCTGAATGGCGATATTGATGCAGCGGTTCTCATGGGAGCTTGGGAGACTCCAACTGTGCGCCAACTCCTGGTAGCCAAAAACATAGACTTGTTGCCTGTTCGTAGGGCCGATGCCTTCGTCGCCTTGTACCCGTTCCTGAATAAGCTGATCTTGCCTGCCGGCGTAGCGAACCTAGAGGATAATCGGCCACCAACGGATGTCTTGCTGATCGCCCCCAAGGCTAACTTGGTCGTGCGCGATGATCTTCATCCCGCCATCCAATACCTGCTGATGGAAGCGGCGTCACATATTCATTTTGGACCCGGCATATTCCAAAAGGAGGGCCAATTTCCTGCTCCCGAAGCAGACGACCTGCCGCTCAGCAATCATGCGCGTCAGTTCTACAAGACAGGGTCGCCGTTCCTCCAACGAAACCTTCCGTTCTGGTTGGCGGTGCTGGTCCAACAAGCGCTCGTGCTGCTTCTCCCTGTAGTGGGGCTGCTCTACCCCTTGCTCCGAGTCGCACCAGGATTATTTATGTCGGTCCAGAGCCGCCGGGTGTACGGGCTCTATTCTGAACTGAGAGCCCTTGAAAGAGAGTTGGCTTCTGCGGGGTCGACCGAAGATCATAAGGATTTCGTCGAACGATTGAACCAACTGGAAGATCGAGCCAGCGGATTGTGGGTGCCAGCGTCCCTTAGGCCGCATCTTTATGATCTGCGGTTGCATATCCGGTTGGTGCGCGAAGAGGCTAAGAAGTGAACAATGCCCGAAGCAGCGGACTGCGTTTTGTCGGAGGAGCAATCCAGATGCTCACTCCTGGTTTGTCGGCAATCTTGCTCCTAGTGGAAAGACTATAATCGTGTCCATGAGCGACGCGATTATCCTTACAAATTCGGAGCTGAAGGAATTGACACATCGAGCCATGAGCCGGACGGGCCGGGCCGAAGATGCTCGGCGGGCGCGGCTGATCTTGTTACTGGCCGAGGGCCATACATGGGATGAAGTGTCTGAGCACATCGACTGCAGCCGAGGTTTTGTGGCCAGTTGGAGCAGGCGATTTGCAGAACAACGCATTGCGGGACTCTACAGTCGGCATTTGGGGCAAGTGGCCACCGTGCTCACTGCGAAACTGGAAGCACGGATTCTGGAGGCAACACGACATGCACCGCCGGGTGGTGCCACCCACTGGAGCACGCGCAAACTCGGAGCGCATTTAGATGTCAGCCACATGATGGTGGCGAGAGTGTGGCGTAAACACGGACTTCAGCCACATCGCATAGAACGCTATATGGCCTCGAACGATCCGGATTTTGAGACGAAAGCTGCTGACATTATCGGGTTGTATCTGCATCCGCCGCGCACGCGGCGGTATTCAGCGTGGATGAAAAGACCGCGATCCAGGCCCTGGACCGTAAAGATCCGGTGCTGCCGCTGTCGCCTGGACGTGCCGAACGGCATGGTTTCGAGTACTTTCGCCATGGCACCTTGTCGCTCTACGCCGCCTTCAACACCAAGACCGGAGAGATGCTCGGCAAAACGGCCGAACGGCATACCTCGGCCGAATTCGTCGCCTTCCTCACCGACATCGTGGTCGAACAACCCCGCGGAAAAGAGATCCACGTGATCGCCGACAACCTATCAGCGCACAAGACCAGGCCGATCAAGACTTCCTGACGGAGCATCCCCGCGTTCACCTGCACTTCACTCCGACGTATTCTTCCTGGCTGAATCAGGTCGAACTATGGTTCAGCAAGATTGAACGCGATGTGATCGCCCGTGGCGTATTTACTTCCGTGTCTGATCTCAAACGAAAGCTCATGCGCTACATCCGGCAGTACAACAAATCGCCCCGAACCGTGAAGTGGAAATATTCGATCCAACCCGGCGACTCACTGCCGAATCAATTGTTACAGTCCACACCTCACATGGAGTTCGGGATTGGGCGACAGTGTTGCTAGTTTTGTTCTTCTCAGCCGCACTGACGGCCTATGGCATCCACAGCCTGAGCTGGTTGGTGGGCGTTCCGTTTGGACTGATTGTGCTCATGCTTGTTATTGCTGCGTTGCCGGGTAAGCGACAGGTAACGGCCGAGCAGTTCGCCGATGAACTTGAGAGACATTTGCTCGGCACGGAAGGTCAGTGGGATTGGGATGATGCTACGTCAGTCAGGATAGCCGACCCTCGACTGGAGGCGCTTAATGAAAGTCAGAACGCTTTCGTAGTAGAAATCTGGCAGACCTGAGGTTTCGTCCCCGCATACCCCTCCAGGATTAGGTCGATTTGCCGAACTAGCTTCCTGCCTGGCGAGAGCAGAGGATGTGAAAAGATGTTAATACCTACAAGAAATGCGACTACTATGAAAGTTCTCACCGTTTTTACTCCTACGGCAGAATATAATTCAGAAACCTGATGCCAAGTCTCGGGATGTCATAAAATCGGAGCAGTCCAGTACTTCAAGTTGCCGGTTTTGTCGTTTTATCGGGACTTGCGGATAACAACAAGTCAACTACCGAAAACGAACCAAGAGCAAGGTGCGGTCATCGGTCGCCTTGCCCCACTGGACGCCCTCTTCGAATATTGCTTCCGAGACGGACTTCAACGGACGAGCCCGATTCCGCTCGACAACTCTTTTAAGGCGGCCCCAACCAAATTCTTCGCTTTTGCTATTAGCAATCTCAACCAGTCCATCGGTGAAAATAAGTAAAAGGTCGCCGGAGTGAATCTGGCACTCGTTTCCATGAAATTCCGGCGACGGCAGAAGTCCGAGTGCAGCCGAGCCTTCCTCCAGTCGATTCACGGAGTCCGCAGCAGAGGAAAACACAGCGGGAGCGGGGTGACCTGCGACAGCGTATTCAAAATAATTGGGGGAGTTCTCGTGGTTAACTGGTAGCCGCACAATCGCGCAAGTCGCAAACATTTCCGGTTCTTTGACTTGCGGAAGCACGAGGTTGATGCGTTCTAAAAAAGACGAAAGTCCTGGATTTTCAAGAGCGCACGTGCGCGCCGCAGTTTTGAAGCGACCCATCAAGATTCCAGCCGGTAGGCCATGTCCCGAAATGTCAGCCACATAAGCCAGCACCGAGCCATCATCCTGCGCAACCACATCAACCAAATCGCCGCCTACGTTTTCACTTGGCAGGGACACGCCATAGAGTTCCCACTTATCTGTTGACAGTTCGATGATTGGGACCAGTGTTTTCTGGATGTTGTGAGCAAGCGTGAGTTCAGTTTGCAAGCGAATCGAACGGCGTCCTTCTCGATAAAAGAACAGAAGAAAAAATACACAGGAGAGGAAACAGAGAATAATGCTGGTAACGGCCGCGAAGCGCACGCCGGTTTGAATGTCTAGCGCGTCAAAATTGAAACGCAGATGAACCAGCAGGAACCGCACCAACATTGAACCGACAATGTGTAACAAGATTCCAGCAATCAACCAGCGAGGAGCACGCAGAGCAAGCACCAGATACACAACGGCCATAATCCCGGTGAAGACGATCCAAACAACCACTTCAGCGACTGGCTTCGCACCGAGAACGAATGCATCTAGCAGACAGCCAACCATCCCTGTGAGGCAGAAGACTCCGAGAAATAGAAACTTCAAGCGACTGAGCGGCACTCAAACTCCTCGCGGGTAATGGTAAAACACCTAAAGATATTGCGCGAACGATTAGTTTCGAAAATTCAAGTCCTGGTAAGTCGAAATCGGAAATGTGTGGCTCACAGTACCGAAATCGCCTTTTCGTACCATTCATGCAGTTGGGGTCAATGCCCAGGCGAAGAATCTTTGAAAGACATGCTTCAGGGAATTTTCACAAGCAGATACAAGCAGCAGAGGGATCCCGACCAGGAGTGGAAGCAGCATCGCGTTGTCTCCTACGACGGCTAGCCTCGCAAATCCCCAGAACAGGCCAGTAGCAGCGGCTGTGAAGCAAACGCGGTTGAATTTGGAGAACCTGCGTCTCTCGTAAAGCTTGATGCTGAGAATTGTGATGAGCCACAGAGCTAGCGCAATCCCTATGGCATTCGGCATTAACAATTTCCTTTTGTGCCCGAACAATATCAATGATGCGACTACTGTGGACCGGACAGCTAGGTAGCTCGCAACAGCGCAAAACCAGACCGCCCAGAATTTTACTGTGAACAGCATCGCGGCTATTACAGCAATGAGAACTGTCCAGCCTAGCGCAACATGATGTTTTTCCGGAGTTGTCACGTCGCCGTATCCAACTACAAACAACACGACCGCAACGAATGAAGTGAGAATCATTCCAGCAATTTTAAAGCCTGATTTCACTTGCTCAACGGTGGGCCTTTGGTCCATTTACAACATCCTACATCGAACCGTGTCGCCAAGAGAAATTCACGGATACCCTGGACCACCGTGTGAACTCCCGAGTTGTCAGCTTACCGGACAAATACAATTGGATGAGGTAGAAGCTGGCGATCTAGGCGTATAATGTCTCCCGTTGTCTCCGATATCGACCCGATATGGAGTAAGGAGAAATTTATGGCAGCCCCACAAGCTCTGACGCCCGAGTTTGCCGCTGGCTTTCGGCAGCTAATGCTCGAAGGTCTACTGCGTGAACTCGAATCGACTAAGAAGGTCCTCAAGGCGGTTCCCGACGCGAAATCCGACTACCGGCCTGATCCACACGCACGCACGGCGTGGGAACTTGCATGGCACATTGCCAATACTGACGTGCAATTCCTTGACGGTATCGCCGACCTGAACTTCAAAATGGCGACGCCTGATAGCAAACCGAAGAACATCGCCGAACTCGTTGACTGGTACGACAAGAGTTTCAAACAAGCGGTCGACCGGGTACGTGCGATGTCGCCAGAACAGCTGAGCACGCCAATCGAGTTTTTCGGTGTCTTCAATCTACCGGCGGTCGCGTATCTGGGATTTCTCAACAACCACAGCATCCATCATCGGGGAGAGCTCGTCACGTACTTGCGCCCCATGGGATCGAAAGTGCCTTCCATCTACGGAGGCAGTTACGATGAGCCGTTCCAGCCACAAGAGAGCAAGACCACTACAGCCTGATGAATACTGAGTCACGACCGCGAGCCGCCCTTCCGGGCGGCTCTCTCCTTTATCTCCGGTAGCTTGTTAGCCAGGACTAATTCCACATGCTTGATAAGTCATGCCGGCTCAGACGGTCGACGCAGCGCCGGGTGAATTGTACCGACGTCGTCATTCCGGGTTGTATCGTGCTGCCGCTTGAACTACTTCCACCAGCAAAAAGCGCAACAACGAACTGCCTTGCTTGCTGATGTGCCCCAGCCGCTGCTTGCCGCGTTTGAATCGCGTTCGCGTTCCGATGTTCAACACCAAGACGAGTGCCGTCAGCGGGCCCACGCCAGGATGCGTCTTACGCCGCCGAAGTCATCCCATCTGAGTTGCCCGGTAATCGTCGCTATGGGTGCCGGGAACCCACTTTATTAGGTACGCGGGGGGAAAGACGCGGGAGTCCTGCAGGTATTTGTTGGGAACGTTGCGAAGAGGGGGATCGAAGCTATAGCGCTTGCGGAAAAGATAAGTGATGTTGCTATAGATCTGATGTTCTGGGCGATGGAATTGAAAATAGAGACCGCACTGGGCATAGGAGATGGGAGTGACATCGAACAGAAGCGTTTCCCAGTCAAAGCCGTGGCCCCAGACGAGACCTTTAAGACGCAGATCAAGATTGGCACCTGAGTCGACGAGAAGCTCCATCACGGGGCGGCAGTGATTCTGGTTGCTGTTGACGGCGTGGAATACGGGGAGTGTGGCCACCAAAGCCATTAGGGTCGAACTCCGCGCGGATGTTCACGTCGAGACCGGAATCGAGGAGGACGCGAGCGCAGCGGATGGAATTGTATTCAGCGCAGAGATGAAGCGCGGATACCCCTTGGAGGGAAGTGAAAGTGCAAGGAAGTGAGAAGCGGTGGTGGAGGGAGTCGGGAGAGGATTGCAGGAGTTTGCGTAGTCGGTCAGGGTCGTCGAGGAGAAGCGTTTCAAGGAAGGGATCGTGGAGGGAGCACCCGGCGTCGAGCATCACCCGGAGACAATCGACGAAACGTGGGGAGCGCAGGTACATTTCGACAAGTATGAGGATAGGAGTTTTTCCGTCGATGGGGACGTTCAGATCGAGACCAGCGGCAAGGGTAGCTCTGGGGAATGGATTTCGAAGGCGAAGAGGAGATCATCGGTAAGTGGCACCGTGGGATTAAAGCACTTTGGGGAGCGATGGGAAATAGAAATGTGAACAAACAAATGGAAAACACAAACGACAGCATAGAACTCTCAACCCCCGAGTAGTCAGAAAACCCCGTTCGCAAGACGCTCGCGCGCATGGCCGGAAGCAAATTAGCGGTGTTAGGGCAGCTTCATTCCCATTCCTCTCCCAGTATTGGTCGCGGGGGCGCCAGAAAATCTCGCGCATTCACGAATTAGAACTGCTGTGTGCAACGCGAGTAGTGTGACCTATGGAGCCATGCTTATCGCTGGAAATAAGAGTTTGGCGGAGGCATGTGGAAGTCGAACACGTACGGGTTGTTGAAAACGCGTAGGTTACTGATTCTACTAGACGGTTACAGCGGTCAAACTGGCTCGAACTGCCCCACCATGTACAAATCTGTACAAATTTCGCACCAACGATTTCAACATTCCGCGCACGACGCGTTACGCGCACGGGGTTCCACATCAAATTCTGCGAAGAAATGGCACCCGGAATGTAAGCGTAGTCTTTGGCCAGAGACTACGCTTACCCCCGGAATCAGCGCCATTTCGTAACCAAAACGCCGGGTGTTGCTAGGCTGAAGTCCCCACTCGAAAAATCGACGTCGATGGAGCCATAATAAATCTCCCAAAAGGCTAGAAGACCCAAGTTCAGTAGCACAACACCGTTCGCGGGAACGGCAATCGGGCCATTTACTTGAGGAAGTTTGCCTTGCAAGATGTTCGCGTTCACCACTACGGTGTGAGAGTAAAAAGGGTTGCTGCCGTCATAATGCGCAACCATCTGCTCGACGATCTCATCGTAGCTTGTTCCAATCCAGCTAGGCGTATCGATTGACCCAGGCGTTGGCCATTGACCGTGACAAGTCGAGCGAACATTGGATTGTCAAATCGGTCTCGGGAACGCCGCCAAGACCCCATTGACCATTCACAACCGCTTGAGCTGTTCCGTGCGCTACCATAATGCCTTGAGCAGAAATATACGTCGGGTAGTTGCTTGGATTCTGCCACTGAAACCAGAATTGCAGAACTTGAACGTTAGAGGGGAGTGAATAATCGCCTGGGTACGACCTCTCGTCGTGAATGTGAAATTTCGCAACGCTATTGCCCGGGCTTATCACCTCCTCACTCTCATCCGCATCGATCTTGAAGGGTTCATTAACCAAGTAGTGTGTGGTAGGGCCGCCGAGAGTGGCAACAGTGTTCGCTCCATCAAGCCAAGCACTCGCCTTACTTTTCACATATTTCTTGAGGGAAACGGACTTCTTAACCGAGTCTGCCTTCCACTGCGCGGTTAGTTTTTTTAACTCAGCCACACGCTGCGATTCGGCTTGTTCAATCTGTCGGGGGTCATAACCAAGTTTTACAGCCAAGGCTTTGGCAGCCGCAGATGTGTCATCGGGTATAACCACTCTCTGTCGTCGATTAAAAGCACGCAAGGCTACAGAAGAATCTCTGATCACACCAACTTGCTTCTTAAACGCAGCGATGTTCAATGGTGGCACGGTCCGTTTTTGGGCCTGTTTTCCAGACAGCTTACGTGTCGGCATCAGAAGCCTCCGCTGTATAGAACGAATATACGTTGATTGGGAGCCGTAACATGCGTGTAGTATACAAACAAAGCGTTCCCACTGTGTCAAGGTATGTTGAGGTTGGAGAATTTTCCGAAATTATTGACCCACTGCGCCAGATTTGTGAACTGCATTTCCTGATCGTCGGCGAAACGATTACTCCGGCGTTTGTCCTTTAGGTCTGAGTCTTCCCTAGAGTCGGTCAGGTTTCCCATGCAGCCAACACCAACCCCTAGAAACAACCGAAGAAAGTTCAGGGGGTTATCGTCGTCGGCCACGTTGATGGAACCCTACAACAACAGGCCCAGCGACTCAATTTGCCAGCAAGTGAGGTCGGGCAGCAGTTGGGAAAGGCGTCGTTTATGTTTGGCGTGGCCGGAAGCTAATCTTGGCACAAGGTCCTGGTAAACGGTAACCGGACACGAGTCCGATAATCCGACTTCCGGGGAGTTGAGCGGGTATTGGGAACAATTGAACTCTGAATGGAGCAAACAAGCTGAGGGCATAGTGAAAAACAGGAGACGTTGCTATTGTTCTTTCTCCCCAGCAGAATCTGCCTTCGCGACTTGCGAAACAAAAAATAAAAGGGACACCTTCCAGTCCAACGCATATACGAAACCATCCGCAAAATACTCATTGAAAAGATGGCCACAAAAAGCAGCACGATTACAGATGTAAATATAAAATCACCCACACTGTTATTCTGAAAATTCGACGGCAACAGACCGAAAGTCACAATTGCGGCGACCTATAGAATAAAAAGTCCAACCAGCCACCGACCGGAGCGATGATACAAATTCTCATGGCGATTCATGGATGATGTGTGAGCATACCAACTTGGGAGTTTTTAAGTAAGCAGGGTCCCGGTAAACGCAAAACCGGACGAGTGGGTCCGGGTGCCCAGGTTTGGGTACACCACGACTGACGGGGACTCAGTGAATCAAAGAACAAGTTCTATTGACACGGTCCATCGCGGAAGTCACGCTTGGAGGGTAAAGCATCTACCCCGCCCTTGTTGTTCTATTTAGGGGGCGCTGTGTCTGAACCGAAAGCCAGGAACCACACACCAAACAATCCTATCCTCTCTATCGGTCGGCGAAAACGCCTGCGGAATGAAACCGTGGAGACAGTCCTCTGCTCAGCCTTTAATTCCGAAGACGCCGAGCTAGATCTGATTTTGCATGCATTGAGTGATCTCTCGAAGAGTATTAGGTTAGGAACTGTCAATCCCAAGTCCGCAGACGCCACGCTCACACACGCTGCTTTCTGGGCCGTGCAGAAGTCGCTGCTCGATCGCGAAGTTCGCTCACTGGCCATTACTGACGATCTGACCGGGATCTTCAATCGCCGCGGCTTCCTAGCAACCGCTACACAGCAATTGAAGCTCGCACATCGCGATATGCAGAGTGTTCTGCTCTTCTTCCTTGACCTAGACAATTTGAAAGGTATCAATGATTCTTTTGGCCATCGCGAAGGAGATTTGGCGCTCATTAGAACTGCCGATGCCTTGGAGAAAACTTTCCGGGAATCCGACGTTCTAGCGCGGCTTGGTGGCGACGAGTTTGCCGTTTTAGCGTTGGAAGCTTCCATCCCGGACGTACGACTCATAAAGGCCCGCTTGGAAGAGAATCTAGACCAGGCGAACGCAGAGGAGTTCCAATACAGGCTGGAGCTCAGTTTTGGGGTTGCGCGATACGACCCTCTATCTCCTGTCTCCATTGACGAACTGATAGACGCCGCCGACCAGGACATGTACAAACATAAAAACCCGCGCCTTCGTACTTTGGGGCGCGGCGTCAGGGCATTAATGGACAACCTCGGACCTGGGGTCCTTCCGAGTCCGACCGACACGGGCCACTGCCTGGTAAACGCAAACCGTCTATCTCTAACAATGTCGGCCCTGTCAAATCCTTTTTGCGCGCACTTCTCCGTTCACTTCTGAGAGTGTTCTTCCTTGCTCTTCTTTGACCGCTGCTTCGACGACCACGGCTCGCTCGTAATCTCTCGATCGGCTTCAGTCCGACCCAACCATCTCTTCGATCAATACTTCGACCATGATTACTACTTCAAACTCCCTTTTCAGGGAGCGGGATGCCCCATCACTTGGACGACGCTCTACTTCGCGCCATAGGCGGTTCCGAGCTGTCCCGCGTACGAACCGAACTCTAGCGACTGCGAATACTCACTGCCATTCCGCCACATCCAGTACAACCGAATCGCCAGCCGGCGTGCCATCGCCACTTTGGCAATGCTCCTGTGCCGACGCATCGCCAGGTGGTGGTACCTACGCTGCCAGTCGGGATGCACGCGTGCCGCTGCTTGTGCGGCCTCTGCCAACAAGAAGCGCAACAACGAACTCCCTTGCTTACTGATGTGACCCAATCGTTGTTTGCCACCACTGGACCGTTCACTCGGGATCATCCCCACGTACGTGCCGATCTGTTTGCCGCGCTGAAATCGATCCGGAGTTCCGATGATCAACACATAAGCGAGCGCCGTTAGCGGGCCCACACCAGGATGAGTCATCAGCCGCAGTACTTCGGGCCGCTTCTTGGCTTCCCGTTCGACGGCTGCGGTTAATTCCTCAATCGTTGGATTCATACGATCGAGCAACTCCAACAACTCTTGCCGGCGTCGACTCGCCCAGGGACCTAACGATAGTTTCTCTAATAGTTCTCGTCCTTTTTCGCTGAATAGTTTTTTCTTCCAGCGATGGCCCTCGTTCATTGCCAGCGCCTGCAACTGATTCATGATCCGCGTGCGCATCTGCACCAACCGATGACGGTGCCACAACAGTTGTCGCAGATCTCGATTCTCCGGACCTGGTACCCAGATCCGAGGAAAGTTGTTCTCCCTCATTAGTCTTAGCAGGAGGCGAGCGTCCTCACGGTCGTATTTCTGTTTCTTCACTCGCTTGGCTTTGATCTCTGTAGGATCTCCGACCCACAGCTCAAAACCCAATTCAGCAAGTAGCCGCTCGAACCAGCGTGCATATCCGGTAGCCTCCATCCCTACCCGCACACAGATTCCTCGCTGCCTCAGGTCTCGATAAAATTTCTCTGCTTGTCCCTCACTGTGGTTCAGGTCCTGCTCACCGCACTCAGCAGTCTCTTCTACAAAAAATGCAATCGTCTGAGAACTCGGGTGGTAATCTACGCCTATCAACATCATGTTCGGCTCCTTCTTTCCGAACCTATGGTCGTCATGCAACCACAGTGTACGGTCGAGGGAGCCGACATTGTTATGAAATCACTTGGGTTGGTATGAGTCACACTTGGGTTGGTATGAGTCACATAGACGAGAACGCGACTTCCCAGGAGTTAGCCTGACAGATGCAGGACGTTGTGAGACTATCCGATTAGACAGCGGGAGGTGCAGCATGAAATACCGAATCGCGACATGGGCTGCTGCAGGCTTTCTCGTTGCGATTGGCTGGGCGTTGTATTACTCGGTGAGAAACAAGGACCTTCCGATAGAACCGATGGTGTCCACTCTTGTTCGGCTAACCTGCCCCATTGCGATTGTCGGCGCTCATTACCCCGTGAGCATCTATTCGGCGCTTGTTGCGAACGTCGCCACCTATGCACTGGTCGGTCTAGTGGTGGAAACCCTGCGACGGCAATTAAATCACTCAAACTAATTCAAGACAGTTTGCTCCGTTCTCAGTTCGTCCCGACTAATCAAGCACAAGCGCCAGATCGTGATAAATTCAGCTCGATTCTGATTATCGCCAGAGCGACCGGATAGTTTCCGATGGCACATTCCGCTTCGCGGATTTCGATCTCACGACTTGTGCTTGCCCCGACCCTCGTGACGCTGGGGGTCACGCTCTTGCGCCTTGTTGGGGAACTGCGCGGTTGGCCGAGTCCGTGGTTCGCCAAAAACAATGCCATCGTGGGAATCACGTGGCTTCTGCCCCCGACCTTCGGAGTCTATTTCGCCTGGAAGTTATGGCGCGAGGGCGAGCGCATTGACCGCATCGACCGTGTGTTTCTTCTCGGGCTTCTAGGCGTCGCCTTGAACCAGTTAGTGGAGGCAACAGTCTTTCGGTATGCGGACATCAGCATTTATAGCATGTTGGTCATCCTGTGGTCGGTTGCGGTTATAAGCGCTTACTTGCAGTATCTGGCGTGGCCGGCTCTGTGCAAGACTCTGATCGCCTATGGGCTAGGGGCGAGGATTCCCGTCGTGGTCATCATGTTTTTCGCCCTCCGTGGCCATTGGGGCACGCACTACGACCGCCCGTCCGGACCCTTCACACTTACCTTTTGGCCCACGTTCCTGTGGTTCGGCTTCTTTGAAGAGTTAATCTACTGGGTGTCGTTCACGGTGGCCTTCGGCTCGTTGGCGGGAAGCCTTGCTGCGGCGGTGGCCGAGCGACGAACCCGGGAGTCACAATCTTCCGTGTGATCAAGGTCCAGAAAATCGCATCTGTGCCTCTGCAATTTAGCCAGGTCTTGGTTAACGGCAAAACCGGCAAAGTGGCGTTCTAGTACAAATCCAGTCCCAGTTCGGGCGGCTAAATAGCGAAGCAACCCGGAAGCTATCAGGAGTGCCCTCGCTAGTGCGCCGACGATCCAAGTTGATCGAGGATAATTCGGCCGCCATCACTCGGAGCGAACGATAAGTGGAACAGAATCATGATGCAATGAACTTCGTCTGCACACTGTGCAGAGAACTCGTTAGAGGAAATGTCGCTGACGATGTTGGGTAAGTCGTGCCTTTTCATACACGAATAACTGGTTTAACATTCCGCGCGGTGGGTGAAGCTGGGCCGCTACCTTTCTTTTCGACGCCTGTGTGTTGATTGTGCGGCTATGCCGTCTCTTGGGACTTTGAATTTTCATCCAACTCTTTAACGGAGGCTTTACGCTAAATGTGCGCGTTAATTGCGCTCTCCAAAAATTGACAAAAGTGAATGCCACAACCCTCTAAGTTGTCCCAAAGAGTGGATCCGCTGGTGGCTACGTCTTCAGTCTGGGCAATCTCAGACTGCAGGTTTGTAAATAGCATCCCATTAATTTCTCCACGGTAGGCGTCGAAGACCAAGGTGTCAAAAAAATCCGCACCGCGATAAGAATAGGACAGCTCTATGAAGTAACAAAGTCCACCGAACAGACGAACAATAGCATCAACTCTTCCCCGATCGTGTCGCCCAGCAAGCGTAATGGAGTGCTGGTGTGGCCCGTGTTGTACTGCATCCAGATAACCCCGATTGGAAAATATTCGCGCAGACGGAGTGCCAGTTCTTTCTTTTATCGTACAAAATTGGTACAAATCTTAAAGACATATCAAAAACATTGAGAAAAAGTGGCGGAGGCGTGTGGAAGTCGAATCCACCATTCGAACCGCGAAGGACCGAATCGCCGGCTTTGAAGGCCGGGAAGGTCACCGGACCCCATTCGCCTCCGCATTCACAATAGCATGAAACAAAATTCTGTAATTCAGACAGGAAAGAGCTCGCGGTTGCGGAGGTAAAATTGTCGATCATCCTTCCTCTTCATGCGATACCTAGGCACCTGGCTCTGCGACTCAATTTGAGATGGAACCTTGCAGGAGCGAAACTTGGAGAGCTACGCGCGAAGCGTTTCGAGTCCTACGCCTACCCCTTTTTTAAGCGATGTAACCAGATCGTATAAGGCAGGCGTAGTACACACTTCATAATAGTTGTGGTCCGAAGGCTTTCCGATTTTCCCATCCGGAAGCAATTGCCGGGCAAGACCCTTTCGGAGAACCAACACTTCTACCGATTCGCCCATGGGCACTTCTCCCGCGAACAAGGAAACATCTTCTTTTCCCCACGGCATTTCGACCCTGACGTCGATCTGTTCGAGCAGAATTTCTTCGGATAATTTCTGGAAGCCTTCTTCGTTCAACTCGATGCCATTCATGTTATAGCGGACGAGAAATTCGTCCAACTCTTCCGCTGAGGCCCCTTCCATCGCGGTCAGAAACTGGAACAACGCAAAGTCAGTTTTCTGTGTCGAAAGCATGCGCTTGGCCAGCTTCGCACAGCCAGACAGTCGGTCGGACACGTTCAGCGCTTTTGAGATCATGATCTTCGATTCGCCGTCGATCCAATACGTAGGCGCCGAGCCCTGATAGGCGACCCCAATGCCGATTTCGAGCGGAGGTAACTGACTTGAGGCCGCGCCATCATTGTACGAGTTGCAGACGGCCAGAATTTGCCGCGATAGCACACACGCTTTTGCTACCGATTGCGCATACGACTGGCTGCCTTCCGTCTCAAAAATCGCCAGGACGATCGCATCCCCTTCAATAAATACTTTTTTTGCCGAATACCGATCAAGAAGCTTTTTCACAGGATCGTGCAGATTTAAACTGAAATGAGAGGCAGGACTCAATCCGCGCGAAAGCAAGTCCTGCGTCATCTTGGTCGAGCCGCGCACGTCGGCCTTGATAATCACGTGCGCAACGACTTGGTCGTGCTCGGGCTTAAATTCCTCCTTCAATAAGCACTCATAGAGGCGGTTATTCAATCGCGAAAGCTCACGCACCTTTTCGCCAGCAACCAGGTTAATTCGTTCCATGCAGGTAAACAGATGCTCGGCGTCGCGCAAGTCGCGTCGTAAGCGCAGAAAATCGCAGGCGAACCGAAAAACCATCGCCTGTAATTCGTCCTTGGAATAACGCTTCATGCGTTTTGTCAATTCTTCCAAAGGTTTCATGGTTAGCCGCTTGGCCGGCACCTGCTTCAGCATTTCCTCAACCCGCTTGGCTTCTTCTCTGGTTACCAGTGCTTTGCGCAGTTGTTGCAGGTGGACGGGGGGGCAGAAATTACTGGCGATGGGGCGGATCTCGTAGCTCGCGAGGATGTGCATCATCAAGTCCCGCTCTTCCAGACGCTGGGTCAACTGAGCCAGCAGGCGTGTACGAGCAGACCGTTCCGAGTCATCAATAGCGCCTCCCACATCGAACAATCGCTTCGCATTCTCCGGTTCATTCAGATAGTCGCTGAGCCTGCCCTGAAAATCCTGGCTGACAAAGTCGACGTGCTGGCGAGCGGCTTCAAATTGAGGGGAGAACTCTGCCAATCGTCCGTGAGACACTTTCAGTCGATTGTCGATCTGTGAAAGCGCCGCACGAGTCTCGGCCGGATCCGGAGCATTGCTCAAGAATCTGTCGAATAATCCCCCACTATTTTCTAGACGTTTGGTCAGGGTTTCGCGCTGTTCTTCGAGGGCTGCGATTTCACGCTTAAGCGTATCCGCTTCGGTGAAAAGTTTGCTCGAAGTCTCGCTCTCTGGCGAACTCTCCGCAGCGGGCGGAAGATTTACGCCGGCCTGCCCAAGGAACTGCTGAAGCAGTTCGTCCATGGCTTCGATACGGTCAGGATCTCTCGCATAATTGCCGAGAAGCACGTAGTGTTCCAGAAAGTACCAGTCGTCTTTACCGCCATCCAAAAAAATCAGGCGGTTCTTCAGTAATTCGTAGTATGGATTGTATTCCTCACCAAATAGAGCGCGCCGCGCTTTGGCAATCACGTTCTCATCAATGTCCGTCACAATCTGCGCAACCAGCTGCCCGATCAAGCGCACGACATCCCGGCGACCAGATTGCATTTCCGACAAGCGAGCCTTAATAGCGTGAGCCTGCTGGGATCGCTCGAACAACTCTCCACGCTTTCGAATGTATTCTTTGCCATCGAGGATGACGTTGGCAAACTGATTGAGCAATTCACCACTCAGGAATTTCAGGATGGCGAGCCGAAACAGTACATCGATTTCAACGTTCTTCTGATGTTTGGCGCGACTCAGCGAACTCTGCAGCATCTCCGCGAGCAGCTTGCGGAACGCGGTGGAATCAACCTGTTTACTGGTCCGGAAGTCGATCCCCGAAAAATAGGTAGAACTGACATTCTGGCGGATCAGGTCAAAGAGATACTCGCGGGCGGTTTGGACGAACTTGGGACTGAGGTATACGTCATAATGAATGTTATCGACGCCAATGGAGAGTGTCCCCATCGGGAGAATAACGCGGAAGCTTTTCAGCTCATTGCGGTTGGTCTCGGTCACACTTGTATTTCCCGGTCCATGTACCATGCAAGCGCCTGGTCACCAATTTCCAACGTATCAGTGGGGGTGAGGCGCTGCAATAAATCCGAGGTACAGGGGTAGCGAGAGAGTAAGCAGACGATAGAATACTGTCTGGACTCTGGGCGACGGGTCCGTTCCGCGACCGGGAGTCCTCCCGGAGGCTCAATTTGACTCTATTTTGTTTCTGCGTCGATGAGGGTGATCTTTCGGGAATCGCCGCCGCCGTGTTCGAGCCGCAACCGCACTGTCGGCCAAGGTGACTTTAGAGGAAAATTGTCGGACCACTCCAAAATAATAATGCTGGGCGAAGCGAACGCGTCTTCTAATCCTAGAGTCTCAAAGTCGTGGAAATTTTCGATACGATACAGGTCGCCGTGATAGATCTTGCGTACGCTGCCGTACTCATGGAGAAGTGTAAAGGTGGGGCTCGTCACTTCGTCCTCGGTGGCCACTCCCAATCCCGCGACAATTCCCTTCGTCAGGGTTGTCTTTCCGCTTCCTAGTTCGCCAGAGAGCAGAACGAGCACGGGTGCTTGCAGCTGCTTCGCGAACCCGCGCCCCCATGCCGTAGTTTCCTCTGCAGAATAGGTAAGAACCACCTCAGACACGTCCCTGCAACTCCTCAAGCAATTTTCGGCGCGCATACGGTACCGCGTCCGCCACTTCACTTGCGATAATCCCCGAAGCGTCGGACTGCTGCGTCAAGAGCTCGGAAGCAACTCCATGCAGATAGGCGCCCAGCGCGACCACGCGAACCAGATCGTCCGTGCCAAATTGTCCGACTAATGCCGCCAGTATTCCCGTGAGCACATCTCCCGAGCCGCCCTTTGCCAATCCGGGTGTGCCGGTAGTGTTCACGAAAACCCGGCCATCGGGCGACGCGACCACGGTGTGAAAGCCCTTGAGCAAGACGCAAACGTTCCACTTTCGGGCTGCATCTGCAGCAATTTTGACCCGGTCACGCTCAATGTCGGGAATTGGTACCCCCAGCAAACGCGACATTTCTCCCGGATGCGGCGTAATCACCAAATGCGGCGTCTTGCGATTCACGAGTTCAGCCCCGCGGTCTGCAAAAGCGTTCAGACCGTCGGCATCAAGAACTACCGGAAGTTCCACGGCGCGTATAATACTTTGGATAAATTCTTGTGTTTCGGAATGTGTCCCCAATCCGGGGCCCATGGCTAGAACAGTTTTCCCGCGCAATACCTCAGCGAAGCGACCAGATCCTGGCTCGATCGCAGCAATCACTCCGTCGGGCGTCGCAGCTAACGGCTCGGTCATATACTCGGGGTGGGCCGAGGCCACAATCGGCAGACTGGGTTCTGGAATGGCGAGCGTCAGCAGACCGGCACCTGCCCGTAACGCCGCCCGGCCCGCCAAAATCGCTGCGCCACTCTTCCCTGCTGAACCTGCAATCAGCAGCACATGGCCATATTTCGTCTTATAAGAATCCCAAGGCCGCACGAGTGGCAAGCTCGCGAATTCTTCCGGACCGCTCCAGCGAAGCCAGCCTTTTCCCACTTCTTCAACCAGTGCCGCCGGAGTTCCAATTTGCCGCACAACAATGTCGCCGCAGCAGACAGAATCCCGCGAGATCAATTGGCCTATCTTAGGAGCCGTAAAGGTGATCGTCAGATGTGCACGAAGCACGGGACCTTCCGCAGCCCCGCCATCTGACGGCAACCCTGAGGGCGTATCGATCGCAACGATCCAGCCCGGACGCGCCGCAGTCGCATTCCGTGACACCCGGTTCAGATCATCAATCGCAAGTGCAATCACGCCTTTTGCACTGCCGCGGATACCCGTGCCGAGCATGGCATCAATGATGACATCTGCAGAAGCAATCGCCGGCCAGTGCTTTTCCCACTCTGCTTCACTTGTCAGCGAAACAACGTGTCCGCCGATTTCCTGCCAGCGTTGCAGATTCTTCGCAGCATCCCCTTGGAGCTCTTCGGGGTTCGCGAGCAAATACAGGTCGACGTAATCCGCTTCTTCCTTCAGATAACGAGCGACGACGAATCCATCTCCACCGTTGTTCCCCTTCCCGCAGAGAACGGATACGTGTCCTGGTGGAGTCGTTCTTCGCCGGCCAAATTGTTCCAGGAAGACCTCGGCGGCGTTCTTCCCTGCAGCCTCCATCAACTGCCATGCGGGAATACCGAAGCGCTCCGTCGTCAAACGGTCCACTTCTCGCATCTCCGCCGCTGTCAACACTTTCATGATAGATTCTGCGCGGTAAACAACTACAGCATCCAGCCGCCACTAACATTCAGCACCTGGCCAGTCACGTATTCCGATTCTTCCGAAGCGAAATACGCAACTGCGGCCGCAATATCTTCAACCGTAGGGGGCCGACCGATCGGAAATCTCGCGTCACGCATTTTTCGCGCTTCTTCCAGGGAGAGATCCTTCTCATCCATGCTCGACGGGTTGACGACGTTGACCGTGATTCCGTTCTTCGCCTCTTCGAGCGCCAGCGAACGGGATAAGGCCACGACTGCAGCCTTCGCCGCGGCATAGGCAGAAATTTTCGCCTGGCCGAACGCCCGTTCCGCCCCTACCGCTCCTAAATTGATGATTCGGCCCCACCGCCCTTTGCGCATGGGTGGCAGAACCGCGCGACTCATTTGCATTACGGTCATCAAATTCGAATTGAAGATGTTTTCCCAGTCTTCGATGGAAGATTCCGCCAAGGTGCCCCACCGGAAGTCGCCGACATTATTCACGAGCACGTCGATGCGGCCGTAACGGTCGATCACTGTGCGAATCAACTGTTCTGCCCTGCCGGCATGCGTGATATCCGTCTCGACGGCAACGCAATCTGCGCCTAGTGCTTGTAACTGACGCAGGGCCAATTGCGCTGCTCCCTTGTTTGATTTATAGGCTATCGCTACGCTCGCGCCTTCCCTTGCCAAACGAGTAGCAATGCCTTTTCCAATCCCTCTACTACCGCCGGTAACTAACGCAACCCTGTTCCGCAGCCCCATTCTTCTCCTCGTAAAAGCGTGCCAGTATAGCCCAACGCGTCTGCTTCCACTACCTTACCTCAATTCCCTATGTACGGGTGAAGTCCGTCAAGTAACCGGTACGGCTGGAATTCTGGGATTCGGGTCATAGCCGGGGATAAAACGAGGCCAGAGAGAGGCAATGAACCGCGTGTATCCAGTTCGCGCACGATCACGAGCGGCCGCGATCATCGTGAAGGGTTTGGGGGTGCAAACGCCGCATCAATCAGGATTCAAACGTCCATCGTCCCCCTGCCATGGTGCGTTCAACCGGAATGGTTACTAGTGTCGAAGGGTCTGCCGTCAGCGGATCGCGGCCCAGGACGACCAGGTCCGCGACCTTGCCGATTTCAAGCGAACCTTTCAGGTTTTCTTCATACGAGGCATACGCACCGTTGAGCGTGCCCACGCGAATTGCTTCTTCAATCGTGATTTTTTGTTTCGGCCCCCAAATATTCCCCTTGCGATCTGTTCGCGTCACTTCGGATTGTAACGCCATCATCGGAACAAACTCCCCCGGTGGATAGTCGGAAGCCTGTGTCGGCCTGATTCCGGCATCTAGAAAGCTCCGCAGAGCGAACATATGGTTCAGGCGTTCCGCGCCGTAATAACGCATTTTTTCCCCATGATAGTAAACATAGGTGGAAAAGGGCGTTGGTATCGCACCAAGCGCTTTGATTCGCGCGACCAGGTTGTCATTCACTACAGTGCAATGTTCCAACCGGAAGCGCGGGTCAGGCCGCGGATTATCCCGCTGCAGACGTTCGTAAACGCGAAGCGTGGTGTCGATACCAACATCGCCGTTGGCATGTGTTCCAATTTGCCAGTCCGCGAGATGGGCTTTGCGTGCATACGTGTACAGTTCGTCTTCGGTCATGACCAAGATACCGTAGTCGTCAGTACGGCCCTCGTAGGGTGTGGAGAGCCTCGCGGTTCGTTCAGAGATCGAACCGTCACAAACCAGCTTCATCGCACCCACACGAACCCACTCATCGCCCAGTCCCGTACGCACACCCGCGGCAATCATCGAATCGATAAACACGTAGTTGATGAAGCAGTATGCGCGATAGAGCAATTCTCCGGCAGCGCGCGCATCCTGATAGGCCTGCAAGTCTGTCGGAGTTCCTTGCGCTTCTGTGGCAGACGTAATACCCGTCCTCGCCATCATCTTTGAGATCAGCTTGACGCCTTCACGATGGTCGTCACGCGTGAACTGTTGCGGTATCACTTTATCGAGTAGCCCTCTTCCGCTCTCAGCTACGCGTCCGCTCAGTTTTCCAGTGGCGGGGTCGTGATCAAGCTTTCCTCCCGGCGGGTCGGGCGTCTTGTCGGTTATTCCCGCCTTCTGAAACGCGAGAGAGTTGCAATAGACGGTATGACCGCCGCGATGCTCCACCTGAACTGGATGGTCCGGCACTGCCTTATTTAGGTCTTCTATCGTAAGAGGACGGCCATCCTCGGTTTTTGTATCGTCGTATTTGAATCCGAGAACCCATTCGCCAGCCGGAGTCTTTCCAGCACGTTCGCGTAACGCGGCCTGGATCGCAGAAATAGACCGAAGATCACAATCCACCATGCGAAGATGCATTAACCCGGCCATCGCGGGATGTGAATGCGCATCGTTGAATCCTGGCAGCACCGTCTTCATACCCAGATCTATCTTCCGCGTGCCCGGACCAGCCACATTTAAAACGTCTGCATCGCTGCCGATTGCGAGAATCCTACCGTGCGAAATAGCAAGCGCTTGAGCGCGAGGATCATTGTGATTGACCGTCCAGATATTTCCGTTAAAGAGAATAATCTCGGGCTTCTCTTCCTCCATCGGAAAAAGAGAAAAAGCGGCAAGCGAGCCTAGAAACTCACGGCGAGTTGGTTCCAAGATCATAATTCTCCTTTGAACTGGTAGAGATTGCAGGAGATGCTACGCTCCGCCGCACACTGCCGTCAATCCTCAGTGAACGGATCTGCGGAGGCCGGCACGCTGTGTGTCAGATGAGCCACTTCGATCGGAAGCCCCGACACCATCCGTTGCACCATCGAGCGGACGCAATGCGGCGTGACCGCCTTTTGAAGGATGTGTGCCGGTTCAGACAGACTCCCGTCCAACGACAACCATGCATGGCAAGCCCTATCGGTGCATAACGCGTCAGTTCAATCCAGCCAATCACTCTGTGAGTCCGAAGGGCCGCCGTAGCGTCGTCGTGATTCGGACAATGGAGTTTTTGTTGTCCCTGACTGGAGAACTATCCGGCGTGGAACAGAATAGAAGCGAACCGCTCAATCGTCATACTCCTATTCATTCTTCCACTCGGTTTCTAGTTTTGGTGGATGCAGCAAAGTCTGCATGACCACGCAATACTGTTCTGTTTTTTCACGCAAAGTATGCAACTGCTCCGGAGTCGCCTGAGGTGCCGCAACATCGAATCGCAGACGAATGCCTTCAAAACCGACCGGCACATCTTTTGCAATGCCGAGCGTACCCCGGAGATCCATGGTTCCGTCGACTGTCACTTCAATGTTTTCAGTTGGAATTCCGATCGCGGACGCGACCATCTGACACGTGATCTGCGCACACGCAGCCAGCGCTCCAAGCAGAAGGTCACCTGAGCACGCACCTGCACCGGCACCCCCCACTCCCTTGTGTGCCTCGGCGGCATAGACAGCCCGCCCGATATCCACTGCGCAGGCGACGGCAGCATCCGTCTGTCTGCCTTTCGCACGCATCGTGATTTTTGAGGCACTTGGATTATTACGGTATTGTTCTTTCAGTGGCTTCTGGAGTGATCGAAGGTCCATGGCGTTTGTACCGTCCTTGATTCGGTTGCGAAATGAATGACGCAATCGCGGCAGGCTGTATTGTAGCTGTTCCAGTCGCATGCTAGCATACGGCCTGATTAGAGGACACTTATGCCCAAATACGTGATCGAACGGGAAGTCCCAGGAGCGGGAAATCTGACCGACGCACAACTGAAGGAAATCTCCCAGAAGTCAGTATCCGTTCTGAGAGAGATGGGTCCGAAGATCCAATGGATTCACAGTTATGTAACCGGAGACAAGGTCTACTGCGTGTACCTCGCACCAGACGAAGCCGCCATTTTGGAACACGCCAAGCGCGTGGGTCTTCCGGCAAATCGAATCTCCGCGGTTCGCAGGCTGATCGACCCTTCTACAGCCGAGTGAACGCAAAAACCTGAATACAACAGCAGGATCTTTACCTCAGGACGAACTCGTGCCCGGCTGTGTTCGCAGAACCTCTGCCACGGCAGCTTTCACGGGAAGAGCCCAACCTTCGAGCCAAGCCGTCGTCCCCCTGTCGTTACTTATGGCCCGCCTCGCCGGTTCCAGGCTTGTGTCGAGCTTCATTTGTTCCGCCGGTGAGAGCGGCACTCCAATATTTTGCCGCAGCGAAGCCGCTGCACCGGCCAGACGCAGGGACTGCTCTGCTCTGGATTGTGCGGCCGCAGAACATGCAAAGCATTCCAGAACACGTGCAATTCCGCGCTTATGGTCCAATTCCTCGAAAATCTTTATGCTCTCGCGGTAGAACGAATTCGCAGTCGAATAATCCCGTTGTTCTCTTGCCAGAAAGCCCAGGTCCGTCAATGTTCCGGCAATACTCCAGCGGTCGTCCAATTCGGTAAAAATGGCGAGGGCATGTTCGTACAAGGCACGCGCGCCATTGGTATCGCCTTGATCGCGCGCAACGTCTCCCTGGTAATTCAATGACCAGGCAACTCCGGCACGGTCGCGCAGTCCGCGGAAAATTGCCAAGCATTCCCCGTACAACGATCGCGCCAGGTCAAAGTCACCTTCAAGCTTGACGACATTTGCCAGATTGCTTAGCGCTCGCGCGACGGCTTTGAGATCGCCCAGTTCCCTCCACAGTTCAAGGCTTTCCTCAAACAGAGCGTGCGCTTCCACCAGATTATTTTGATCTCGCGTCAGGACCGCTAATGCGTTGACTGCAACAGCGACTGCACTCTTGTCTCCCAATTGGCGAGCCAAGTTCTTGCTTTGGAGAATCAGAGCATCCGCCGACGCATAGTCTCGCTGTTCCCGGGCCAGGATCCCTGCAGCAAACAGCGCGCGAACGCGCGCTTTTGTGGGCTGCGATGCGCCTTCGAGCTTGAGGAGTTTTCCAAGGAGGTCGCGCCCTTCCGCCAGATGCTCTCGACTCTCCCAATACCGGAACAGCGCGGTGCCAAGCCGAAGGCCCCAGTCGGCATCTCTCGTTTCAATCAGCCATTCGAGGCCGGCCCGAAAATTATCGCGTTCAATCTCAAACTGATGCAGCCACTCGCCGCTTCCCGAATCCCCTTCAGTCGCCTCTTCCTCGGCGAGAACCAGGAAATACGCGGCGTGAGAGCGTTTTGTCAACAGGTCTTCACCGCTCGCCCTCAGTTTCTCAAGCGCATATTCGCGGATCGTCTCAAGCATCCGGAACCGGAATTCTCCATCGGGTTGTTCGAGCTGCTGAACAAGGCTCTTGTCGACCATCGAAGCCATACCATCAAGAAGGTCCAAACCCAGGTCCCCCTTGACGTTACAGACCGCTTCGACGCCTTCCAGGTTGCAGCCGCCTACAAAGACTGAAACTCTTCGAAAAAGTTTCTGCTCCTCCGGATGGAGCAAATCATAACTCCAGTCCATCGCGGCGCGGAGTGTCTGCTGCCTTTCCGGCAGATCGCGAGCCCCGCCCGTTAATAATTGAAAGCGACTGGCCAGTCGCGACAACAATGCCGAGGGCGAAAGCACTTTCACCCGTGCCGCCGCCAATTCAATCGCCAGTGGCAGGCCATCTAACCGCGTACAGATCTCAATAACAGCTGTGGCGTTTTCGCGGTTGAACTGAAAATCGGGCTTTGCGGCTATCGCCCGTTGCACAAAAAGGGCAACTGCCGGAGATTCAGACAGGATCTCCTCGGCAAGCATCAACCCGGAATTCGGCAAAGCCAATGGCGGTGCGGGAAATTCGTGTTCACCGTATACATGGAGCGGCGCACGGCTGGTAACCATGATTTTAAGCTTGGGACTCATGGCCAGCAGTTCCGCCACCTTCGGTGCTGCCTGAATCAGGTGCTCAAAGTTGTCCAGCAAAAACAAGACCGGCGGGCGTGAAGGATCCTGTAAATTTTTTCTGAGTATATCGAGCGGTAGCAGCCCCCCCGCCTCCCGTATGCCCAAGGCTTGGACAATGACGGACGGGATCAGATCCGGGTCGCTTAACGCCGAGAGTGGCACGAAGTAGACGCCTCCGGCGAAGTGCGGTGCAATACCCCCGACGACTTCTACCGCAAGCCGCGTCTTGCCAATACCGCCGGGCCCGGTGATTGTGACCAGCCTCACCTCGGGACGCAGAAGCAGCTCCATTGCGGCGGCGACTTCCTTCTCCCGCCCGATGATTACCGTTCGGGGCACAGGAAGACTGGTCGGCCTGACCTCGATATGATCGACAGGCTTATCCGAAAATCCGTCCCGTATTGCGGTCAGCTCGCGCAAAAGGTCCTTCGTCGAGGCGTAGCGCTTTTCGGGATCTTTTTCAAGACACCTCTCCACAACCCAGCAGAGAGGTGCCGGCGCTTCCGGGTTTAGCGCCGCGACCGGCCCCGCCGTGTCTCGCAAAATGGCCACCAGCGTCTCCACGGGATGACTTCTCTGAAAGGGGCTTTTTCCGGTGATCATCTCGTAGAGCACCAAGCCAAAGGAGAACTGATCTGACCGAAAGTCGCATTCTTTTCCCAAAGCTTGCTCCGGAGACATATAACCAACCGTTCCCAAAACCATCCCGGGAGCCGTAAGCGAGGCCGAAGTACGACCGGGATCCAGAGTTTCGCCCCCGATCTCGACGCTTTTAGCCAGGCCGAAATCCAGGATTTTGACCAGACCATCACGCGAAATCATTATGTTCTCGGGCTTCAAATCCCTGTGCGTAATCCCGGCCTCGTGCGCCTTTGACAACCCCAAAGCGATTTGTGCTCCAATTTCAATCGTTTTGCGCATGGAGATCGCTCCGGCATTGAGCATCTGCCGCAGACTGATCCCCTCGACCAGTTCCATCGCGATGAAACGATGGGGATCTGCCTGCCCGAGTTCATAGATTGTGATGATATTCGGATGGTTCAGAGCTGATGCGGCACGGGCTTCCTGCTCGAACCGGGAAAGCCGAATGCTGTTTTCGGAAAACTGCGGTGGCAGGAGCTTGATCGCAACGATTCGATCCAGGCGGGTGTCCCGGGCTCGATACACCTCGCCCATCCCTCCTCTACCGAGAGGAGCCACGATTTCAAAAAAGCCGAGCTTGTTGCCTGGAGCAAGACTCATGATCCGCAGTGATTATACCCACAAATCCAGTCTCAAAGATCCTGAGACGTCACCTTGGTTCATTTACTTCAGTTTCGCCACGATCACCGTCATATCGTCTGCTTGCTCGGCTTCGCCGGCCCATTCTTCCGTAACCACCATCAGGGCTTCCGCAATTTTGCGGGGCGACAATTGCCGGACGCGCTGTGCCGCGGCTTCCAGACGCGGAATGCCGAACTGCTCTCCATAGGCGTTCTCCGGCTCGATTAAACCGTCGCTATAGCCAATCAGGACAGAATCGGGCGGGACGGAGATGCAACCTTCTTCAAACGAGTACTCCTCCATCACTCCGAGCACGATTCCGCCCTCCCCCAGGTGTTTGGAACCTGCATCGGAGATACAGAATGCGGGCAGATGGCCTGCATTGGTATATCTCATTCTGCGTGAAACGGTATCGTAAATCGCAATAAAAAACGTCGCGAAACGGTCATCACCGGTGTTGCGCACGAGATGAATATTCAACCGCGCAACCAGCTCGGCCGTGCTCATGTTTTCGCTGCCCGGCACCAACAACTGGCTCCGTAAGGCTGCCTGCAGACTGGCCATCAGCAACGCCGCCGAAATTCCTTTCCCAGAAATATCCGCGATGGCAAACGCCACATGCGTCGGACTCAACTGAATGAAATCGTAGTAGTCGCCGCTGACGCTACGTGCTGCCCGGCAAATTGCTTCGACTTCCACGCCTTCAACATGCGGCAAATTCCTCGGAAACAACTGATCCTGCACCTCTCGGGCGATGAAAATCTCGTTTTCCAGCCGCTGCAACTGTTTCTGCTCATTAATCAGCCTGCTGATCGATCCGGTCATGCTGTTGAACGATTCCCCTAAAACGCCCAATTGATCCTTCCGCTCCACCCGAACCCGGTGCGAGAAATTGCCCTCCTGCACAAATTGCGTTGCTCGATAAAGTCCGGAGACGGTGCGGGTGATTGCCTGGGTAAGTACGACCCCGATGATCAGAGCTACAATCTCAATCACCAGAAAGACGACCGACACAATCTGCAGCCCAAAGAGCTTCGCGTCACTGAATTCCCCTACCGATGCAAAAATCCTGCGATTCAGTTGTGAATTGCGGGCCTGAAAAAACGCGAATACCGGATGATTCCGCTCCACCTCTCCTTTGCCGGAAATGTAGGTTGCTTCGAGTTTCGAAAAACCATCCACCAGCGGATCGGTCCACGACTGGGCTTCGGGCAGGAGACGTTTGTGTGTTGTAATCCGCGCTACGGCCTTGTAATTATTCTCTCCGATCCGCACCGCATTCCTGCTCGAATCATCGTCGACGCGCTGCGACAGCGTCACGTTGAGTGGGCCCAGATCCGGAGCGACTCCTTCCAGAAAATCCGAGTTCATTGGCAAGCTGAGTTCAATTACCCGTTTTCCTCGCGGGGTTTCCGTCTCTTCCATACTGACAAGCCGTAAGCTATTGCCGGACTGTACCAGGCCAGCGAACGTTTCTGCTTTAGGCCCCGCAATTTTGTGGAACAGTTCCGGATCGACGTGGAAGTTTGGCGTCAGACCTGGCAGTTGTTTGCGCTCAGCAATGCGCAACTCTGTTTTCAGTGCCTCTTCCAGGTCTTCTTCCTGGATCCTGCCGGGTAGCACGGCCTCGGCCGCAGCGATTTGCGCAGTCGATTCCGAGAGCATCTCGATGCGGTGCTGAATATCTTCATACAGCAGGTACGCTCCGAGCTGCGAATAAATAATCTGCGCTGCAAGAACTGCGAGAATCAGCAGCAGAATAATCGGCACGAAGGCGATAAACATGTATGCAACGACGAGGCGATTGCGCAGACTCCAGAGCAATTGACCGCGCCAGCGACTCCAGAAGCGGTAAACGATGTAGAAAAGGGCGATTACGCTGAGATAGCGAAGGAAGCCCATTCCGGGTTGATCGTGCAGCGGCACACGAAGCCAGGTGGCAAATAGTCCGGCGAATGCAATGCCCAATGCCAGCCAGTCCAGCTTCGAAAGGCTCTTCCAGAACGAGCTACGTTGGATTTCTGTGCCTGTCATGTCCCAAAGAATCACGACAACGAGTACAAAGACACTTTACCCGATTTAATCAATTTATGGAGTACGGTAGATCGGCCGAGCCCGCACGATTTTTCAGAGTGTGGAAAACAACGAGACCAGGAGCAACACTCCCGCCGGTCTGAGAATTGCTCGAATGGCAATGCTATTCGTTTTCGGTCGTCTGTAATTGTGGATTGCTCACCTTGCTGTGGTGACGGCCGTAGGTAAAGTAAACAACCAGACCGATGATCAGCCAGATGATCAGCCGCGCCCAGTTGATCCATCCGAGCTTGTACATCATGTACCCGTTGAACACGATACCCATTACCGGGACAAACGGCACCAGCGGCGTACGGAAGGGCCGGGGTTGATCCGGATTGGTATTGCGCAGAACCATTACCGCAATGCAAACGATTACAAATGCCAGCAGAGTCCCTATATTCACCATCTTCCCGATGTCGTCGATCGGAGTTACGCTGCCGACGATCGCCGCCAGAATTCCCACTGCAATCGTATTCTTGTACGGTGTGCGAAACTTCGGGTGCACCGCGGCGAAGAACTTTTTGGGCAGCAGGCCATCTTTTGCCATGGAATAAAGGACGCGGGTCTGACCGAGCAACATTACAAGCATCACGCTTGTCAGTCCTGCCAGAGCCCCGAGTGTGATGACGTGGGATGCCGTCGTCAACCCCCGGTCAAGAAACGCCCGGGCAATCGGTGCTTCAATATTTACTTCTTGCCAGGGCACCATACCCGTCAGAACGCCGGCGACCAGAATGTACAGAACCGTGCAGACAAGCAGCGAGACGATGATTCCGATTGGCAGATCTCTTTGTGGATTCTTTGCTTCCTGGGCCGTCGTCGAAACCGCATCAAATCCAATGTAAGCAAAGAAAATGTACGCAGCCCCGGCTCCGATGCCGCTGAATCCCATCGGCGCGAAAGAGTGCCAGTCCATCCCCCAGTTTGCCGTGTTGACATACTTCAGCCCGAGTCCGATCACGAACAGTACGACGGCCACCTTGATAACAACGATCGTCGCGTTGAAGCTGGCGCTCTCCTTGATTCCGACCACCAGAATCGCGGTAATCACCAGAGCGATTAAGAATGCCGGCAGGTTAAATCCGACCTCGACTCCAAAGATCCGCGGTGCGTTCACCAGATCATGGGCGCGTTGCACGAGTTCCGGAGAATGGGTCCCCATGATCGCGGT
The DNA here is from genome assembly GCA_963831545.1 of uncultured Acidobacteriota bacterium. GTDB lineage: Bacteria > Acidobacteriota > Terriglobia > Acidiferrales > UBA7541 > Acidiferrum. The sequence goes on along the minus strand of CAWHQX010000007.1, from coordinate 523,934 downwards.
CATTTTTTCGAGGAATGCTTGGGTACCTGGCACGAGGTTCGGATCCGAGGTCTGGGCCATCTGGCGGGCCACGATCTTTTCGGCGGTGGAAAGCGCGGTCCAATGGTCATATGCGAGCCATAAGGGCATCTTGATGTGGAAAATGTTGAGCAATTCAATGAAGTGATTTGACCAGCCGGAAGAGACCGTACTGGCACCCATCGCATACTCGAGTGTCAGATCCCATCCGATGATCCATGCGAAGAGTTCGCCAAGCGTTGCGTAGGCGTATGTATAAGCACTGCCCGCGAGCGGAATCATTGCCGCAAATTCGGCGTAGCACAGGCCGGCGAATGCGCAGCCGATCCCGGAAATCACAAAGGATAACATCAGGCCTGGACCGGCATAATGCGCGCCCAGCCCCGAGAGTACAAAAATTCCTGCACCAATGACCGCGCCCACGCCAAGCGCCGTTAACTGAAATGGCCCGAGTGTCCTCTTCAGGCTGTGCGCACCGGTCTCTCGTGACTCGGCCAGCAGCATACTCATCGATTTTTTCGCAAATAAGGGGTTGCCCATGCAACTCCTCCTTCTCTTTAGCCAGAAACTCGATTCTTACAACGAGACGTCACGCTTCCCTGCCCGCTCGGACCACAGCCAATAGACCGGCAGGCCCACTAACACGATCCCCATCCCCGCTCCAGCTGTTTGCGTGCGGTAGAACAGCAACACGATCATGATTCCTGTAGCCGCCACTATATACAACAGCGGCACAATCGGATACCCAAATGCCTTGTATGGCCGCTCTGCATCCGGTCTCCTGCGCCGCAGAACAAAAATTCCGGCAATGGTAAGCACGTAAAACAGCAATACAGCGAACACCACGTAGTCGAGCAGATCGTTGTACAAATTGCCGTAACCGCCTCCAGGCGTTCGCGTGCGCAACAGAATCAGAACGCTGATCCAGATACCCTGATACACAAGCGCCGTACCCGGTACACCCTTGTCATTCAATGTTCCGGTCGCGCGAAAGAAGAGTCCGTCTTTGGCCATCGCATACGCCACGCGTGAGCCAGCAAGAATCAGACCGTTGTTGCACCCAAAAGTAGAAATAATGATAGCTATGGCCATCAAAACGGCGCCCTTGGCTCCAAAGACAGCGGACAATGCGGCCGTGGCCACCCGACCGTCCGGTGCGTTCTGAATCTGGGCCAGTGGCAGGGCGCACAGGTACGCCACGTTCGCCAGCACATAAAGTGTAATAACAATAATGGTTCCGAACGCCATGGAGAGCGCCACATCGCGCCTTGGATTTTTTACTTCCCCCGCGGTGAATCCGATGTTGTTCCAGGCGTCGGCCGAAAACAGCGATCCGACCTGCGCGACCGCCAGCGCCAGCAATAACCCAAACCAGCCGCTCCCGGCTCTTACCGTTGGCAGGATACCGCGCAGAAAGCCCGCCCCGGGTTCAATCGGCTGCGCGTCGCGTATCGCCCACATGCTTGAAAAATTATCGGCGATCGCGGCCGAATTCCGAGCAACCAGGACGCAGAGCAGAATCAAGCCGAGCAGAGATAGCATTTTTGCGGAGGTGAACACGTTCTGAATCCACTTCCCCAGCTTCACCCCACGGGTATTTAGGAACGTCAGGAAAATAATCATCAAAATCGCAACCAGTTGTTGTACCGACAGGCTGATTGCGTAGCGCGATCCTAGGTTGATGGGTGGAACGACCCATGTATTCGGAGAGATGGCTCGAAATAAAACGCCTAAATACCGCGCAAATCCTATGGCCACCGCCGCGATCGTACCGGTCTGAATTACGAGGAAAAGCGTCCATCCGTACAGGAATCCCCAGAGCGGCGAAAACGCTTCCCGCAAATAAATATACTGCCCGCCCGCATGCGGAAACAGGGCCGCCAATTCACCATAGGAAAGCGCCGCGGCGATCGTCAGACAACCCGTCAGTACCCAGGTCAGAAGCAGTCCCCCAGCCGACCCTGTTTGCCGCGAAATATCAGCAGCCACGATAAAAATACCGGAGCCAATCATCGATCCAACGACAATCATCGTGCCATCAAACAGCCCGATGGCTTTGACGAACTGATGTTCCGTCTTTTCCGACTGGCCCTTCATGGTGCTCCCTGCTTCAGCCATTGTCCGGATACCTCATTCACCTGCTTGCCACCGCTTGCAGTCTCTCTAAATACTGGCGCGCCCTCGAGGCCGGTTGTTCGGCCCCGATAATTCCGCTGATCACGGCAACAGAATCCGCGCCCGCTTCGATCACCTCGACCGCACGTTCCAGGGTAATTCCACCAATCGCAACGATGGGCTTTGCAGTCAGTCCCCGCACGCGTCGGATCAAGTCTAATCCGGTTGTCGGATCGGGATTCTCTTTGCTTTTTGTCGGAAACACTGGTCCCACCGCGATATAGTCCGCAGAAGTCTCAATTGCCTCGCGAAACTGAGCTTCGTTGTGCGTTGAAACTCCGATCCACCTTTTGCGGCCAATCACCTCACGGGCATCCGCGACGCTTAAATCCGTTTGCCCCACGTGAACTCCTGCGGCCCCAGAGAGCGACGCAATGTCCGGCCGGTCATTCACAAAAAAGAGCGCACCGCCTGCCGCAGCCATGGCCGCGAGTCTCCGGGACACGTCAAGCATTTCCTCTGCGTTCCCGCTCTTGCTGCGGTATTGCAAAATCCGCACTCCCGCTTCGATCAATTGTTTGGCTGTCTCTTCCGCGGAGCCCGTCATGAGTCCAGCGTCTAATATCACATACAACCTGGGCATCACAAGGCGCATGAAGAGTCTATTTACCGTTGCTGTTTAACAGTTTGTCGATGAAATGCGTGTCAAATTTGCCGGAAACAAAATCCGGATGCGTCAAAATCCGCCGTTGCAGCGGTATCGACGTTTTAATGCCTTCAATCACGAACATTTCTAGCGCGCGCTTCATCCGCCCGATGGCTTCTCCGCGATCCCGGCCCTTTACAATTAGTTTTGCCACCAGGGAGTCGTAGTAGGGAGGAATCACTGCGTCTGAATACGCGGCCGAATCAACCCGCACTCCGGTTCCGCCTGGTGCTTGAAACGTTGTGATTCTCCCGGCGGACGGCACGAAGGTCTCCGGATCTTCGGCATTGATCCGGCATTCAATCGAGTGTCCGGAAAATGTCATTTCGCCGGCTGCCTCCTCCATCCGTTCGCCCGCCGCAATTCGAATCTGTGCTTTCACCAGATCGAGCCCTGTGACGAATTCGGTGACCGGATGCTCCACCTGAATTCGGGTATTCATCTCGATGAAATACAGGGAACCGTCGTCATCCATCAGAAATTCCACGGTTCCCGCATTGGTGTAGCCGATCGCTTCAAGCGCTTTCACTACCTTATTGCCCAAATCTTTCCGCTGCTTGGAATCGAACACCGGCGATGGCGATTCTTCAATCAATTTCTGGTGACGCCGCTGGATCGTACATTCCCGTTCGCCCAGGTGGATGACTTTGCCGTGCTGATCCCCGAGCACCTGGATTTCGATGTGTCGCGGATGCTCAAGGAATCGCTCCATATAGACTGCAGGGTTTGAAAATGCCTGCTGGGCTTCACTGCGCGCCGTCTGGTACGAGCTGAGCAACTCTGATTTGTTGCGCACCACGCGCATTCCCCGCCCGCCGCCGCCTGCCGCCGCTTTCAGAATCAGTGGATATCCAATCCGTTCGGCTTCTTTTGAAAGTTGCTCTTCCCCTTCGACCACTCCGGCGCTCCCGGGAATCGTCGGCAGCCCTGCAGTTTTCATCTCCCGGCGAGCGCGGTCCTTTTCGCCCATCATCTCGATCACTTCCGGCTTGGGGCCGATAAAGGTAATCTCAGAGGCTTCGCACACCTTCGCGAAGTTCGCATTTTCGGACAAAAAACCGTAGCCCGGGTGAATCGCATCCACATTGGTAATTTCCGCGGCGCTGATCACTTGCGGAATGTTCAGGTAACTTTCACTACTGCGCGGCGGCCCGATGCAGACGGCTTCGTCCGCGAAACGCACGTGTAATGAATTGCGGTCTGCCTCGGAATAGACGGCGACCGTGGCAATGCCTAATTCCTTGCATGCGCAGATGACGCGTAGGGCAATTTCCCCGCGATTGGCAACTAGAATTTTCTGGAACATAGTTGGGCGAACTGGCTAACGTTTACGGCTCGGTCTGATCCCGAACAACGGCTGACCATATTCCACCGGTTGTCCGTTCTCCACGAAAATGCGGAGCACTTCCCCACTTACTTCTGATTCAATTTCGTTCATCAACTTCATCGCTTCTACGATGCACAGCGTTTGCCCCGTATCCACGTGCACACCAATCTTCACGAATTCCTCAGCCCCCGGGCTTGGCGAAGAATAATAGGTTCCGACGATCGGGGACTTCACCAGATGAAGGTCTTCTCCGCCGCGCGTTTCTGCCGCTGCTTCGGCTCCCCCTGACGGCGCTGGCACGCCGGAACTAGCGAGCGCAGCGGGCACAATGATCTCAGCCGCTCTCGGTGCAGCGAGCACCGCCGTCGCGCCTGGTTTCTTCAGCCGGATGCGCAAGTCACCCCTCGAGTACTCAAACTCCTCGAGGTTGTGCTCGCTCATAAAATTCAATAATTGTTCGATTTGCCCGATTTCCGGGCTCGCAAACGACTTGCTTTCACTCGTCTTTGACGGTTTTTTCCGTTTCATGCCCTTTTTCAGAGTTCGATGAGATCCCGCTTTACGCGGGTGAAGACTTCATTGCCCTTAGCGTTCACTAGAACGTCATCCTCGATTCGAATGCCGCCGATTCCTTCGATATACACGCCAGGTTCGATCGTAATCACATTACCGGGTTCAAGGCGAAACTCTTGTCCCCGAGCAACTCGCGGTTCCTCGTGCACCTCCAGCCCCAAGCCGTGACCGGTGCTATGCACAAAATACTGTTCTAATCCGCTTTTCGTGAGGACTTCACGGGTCGCCCCGTCGACTTGCCCACAGGTTGCGCCGGCTCTGACTGCGGCTACCCCAGCCGCCTGCGCCTCCTGAACTGCCTCGTACCAGCCGCGAACGCGCTTCGGAGCCCGACCGAGATACACCGTACGCGTCATATCGCTGCAATAATTGCCGAGTATAACACCCAGGTCTAGCACCACCAACTCATTTTTCCTCAGGCGTTTGGAGGTGGGTCGCCCGTGCGGAAGTGCTGATCTCGGTCCGGACGCTACAATGGTTTCAAAGGACGGCCCAGTCGCCCCGAGCTTGCGCATCTGGTATTCAATTTCAGCGCCGAGCTCGTTCTCCCGGATCCCCGGCTTCAGAAGCGAAACGGCCCGCTCCATCACCGCGTCCGCAAGCGCTGCTGCCCTGCGCATTGCGGCGAGTTCGAAGGGATCTTTTCGCCGACGCAAGGCCTCAACAATTCCTCCAGCCGCGACACCGCTCTGGCGCGATCCGGTCGCCTTCCTCACCGCCTTCCATTCGGCGACGGTCAGTTGCCCCGGGTCAAATCCAAAGTTTCCGACTCTTTCTTTCCGGACGAGCTCGCCAACCGCAGAGTACAGCAAGCCTTTTTGCAGTTCGATCTTTATTCCCTTCGTCTCTTCTTCTGCCTGGACGGTGAACCTTCCGTCGGTCACGAGTGTGGTCGTGTCACGGGTCACAAACAACGCTCCGGAATCGCCGGTAAATCCTGTCAGGTAAAACCAGTTCGCAGGACTCGTCACGAGCAACCCGTCCAAATCGCGGACCTTCATCGCCGCAATCACTGCCTTCCGCCGTTTCAGATGATTCGAGTTCATAAAAAAATCGAGGAGACTCAGGTCTCCTCGATTCTAGTCCATTTGAGTTCTTCTGTCTTTTGCCCTACAACTCCCGGCTTAACCTGCCTCGATCATCCAGGAATAATGCGTGGGGTAAGGAAGAACAGCAATTCGGATGATGACACCGTCGTGTTGGTGCGCTTGAACAGGTGACCGATCAGCGGCAAGCTGCCGACAACCGGTACCTGCGTAATATCCGTCTGCTGCTGGCTGATAATGATTCCGCCAATCACAACCGTACCACCATCGGCAACTAGCACCTTGGTCTCGGCTGCCTGCGTGTCCAAAGCAGGGATACCCTGGACCCGGGGAATTCCGTTGTCGATCTGCGTATTTTCCACCAGCACATCCATGAAGACTGTGCCTTCCGCAGTAATCTGTGGGGTCACTTCCAGCTTCAACACCGCGTCGATGTACTGCACCGAAATCGTGTTGTTGATGGTCGTCTGAATCGGAATCTTTGTACCTTGCTTGACCGTCGCCTTTTCGTTGTTCTGCGTGATGACCTTCGGCTTCGAGAGCAATTTACCTACGCCCTTCGATTCCGCCGCAGAGATGAACAGATCGACTGCAAAGTTTGGCGACCGCTGAATGAATCCGAAACCGCTCGTCGGCACGCCGGCTCCAAGGTTTACGTTATAGGGAAGACCTGGTGTCGAGCTGCCGCCAGAACTGGAGGTTGGCGTGGTGATCAGCGGAGGAGTCGGTAGTGCTGATCCGGTCTGAATCGGGCTCACACCCACGGCCGGGTTACCGCCGTAAATGGAACGGCCGCTCGTTGTCGTGCCAGCGAAACCCCACTGTACACCGATATCCTGGGCGAAGGAGCGCGACGCCGAAATCACACGCGCTTCGATTTCAACCTGCTGTGACTTCCGATCCAGCTGGCGAATCAGGTTGTCAATCGTCGGAATGACGGACGGAATATCGCGAACGATCAACTGGTTTGAACGGTCGTCGGCTAGGATATCTCCGCGCGGCGACAAGAACTTCTTTAACGTGTCTTTCATCGTCGCAGCCTTGGCATAGCTCAAAACGCGGGTCACGGTCACAGGTGCTACCGCCTCGGCTTGCGCTTTTTCCAGATCCCTCATCGTTTCGGCTTCTTTTTTGAGCGTGTCCCGCGTTGCGATGCGCAGAACGTTTCCGCTGAATTGTTTGTCGAGGCCGTTATTCTGCAGCACGATGTCCAGCGCCTGATCCCAGGGCACTTCGTCGAGCACAATCGTCAGCGTGCCTTTGACGTTCGGATCGAGCACCACGTTCAGTCCGCTGATTTCGTGTATCAGGCGGAAGAAATCCTTCAGGTCGACGTCTTTGAGGTTCACCGAAATCGGTTCACCGGTATAGCGGCCTGCCGTATTTGTCACGAGCGATCCGCTTGATTGTCCGGCAGCCATTGTCGATGCCGCTGTCGTTGCCTGAGCCACAGCCTGTTGTGCTGCTTGCTGTACCTCGGGACGTGCGGGCTGATCCTTGGCAGCAGCGAGCACAACCGGCTTGGTCAATTCCTTCGGCAGCGCGAAACCCGGTGCCGAAACATTGGTTGGCTGGCTGGCATGCGAGTTCACTCGCGGAGCCGCGTTCGTGTAGCTGATCTCTTTCGTCGGCGTCTGCTGCACAGTCGATGTCGTCTGCGCGGCTGCCGGCAAGGCCTCAGGGTGCGCGTCGGTTGCGAAGTACACAACAATTGCTTCGCCTTCGTGCGCGATCTGGTAAGGTGCTGCTGCAGTCAAATCGATCACCACGCGGGCAACGTCGGGTTTGAACTGAGCCATCCGGACTCCGCGCACCGGTGCAGACACCCCCGGTATCGACGTCTTCTGCACGCTCATCTTCGCACCGCTGAAATCCAGAACCAATCGTTCCGGGTTCTGCATCCGCGCTGCGTGAACGTCCAGGCGTCCTGCCCCCTCCACGCGAATCGCTGCGCGCTGTGGCTCTTGCATGATTGCCACGCTTGAGATCACCGCTGCAGTCGAGGTCGCGCCAGCGGGCTCCTGTCCGCGCGCCACTGGAGAGCCCCCGCTCACCAATATGCCCGCAAGTATCAGGCAGCCAATTTGATAGGCCGGCCGGTTCGTCTTCATTGCTGTTCTCCTGCACTGGAGTAAAGTCTCTTGTTCACTTGGCGCTCCACTGGTTTTCCGAACGCATCCTTGCCCAATTCATGGAACGAAACGTTGTCCATCCCAATCTTGTCTACTTTTCCGTCGTATAGCTGGTCGCCCTCGCGCAAGAAATACGTGCGCGATTGCGGATTCGTTACCACCGCGATCATTCCGTTTGGTGAACGCACGATTCCGTCGAGCCGCAACGTTCCCACCTGCAATCCGGCTTTTCCCGGAGGTAAATTCGCTGCGTTTTTGGCTGCCGCATCCTGACGGCTCGTCAGAGACTCAAATGGATCGCGCCTCGCCACTTTGTCCGTCGTTTCCGCCGGTGCTGTTGAGGACGTGGCTTTCGGCGACTTTTTCGAAGTCGACTTTTGAGAGTTGGTTTTCGCCGCAGGTTTCGTCGCCGGCGCTGTTTGCGTCTGCGCGTACAAACCGCTTCCGGCGGCTGCCAGCAGACTTCCGAGTACCAGTGTTTTCACTAGACGCATGGCTCGCTCATTCCTGCTCACGGTTTACTCGCTGGCTGAGAAGGATTTGACCCCGGTTTTGCCGCACCCGCTGCGGTCGTCGGTGCCGTATCAGCCGGCTTTGTGAAGTAAGTCGTTATTGTAAATACACCCGATACCGTTGTTCCAGGACGCAGCGGATACTTCGCGCCTTTTGCTCCGTTTGCCCCCGGATCATCGAACTGCAGATCCCCTACATTGATGATTCTCGACAACCGGCTCAAGCGGGAGAAGAAATCAAGTATGTTGAAATACGGGCCATCCGCTTGCGCTTCAAAAGGCATCTCGTAGTGATATTCCTTGGTATCGATCTTTCCAGCCGTTAATCTACGCAGTTGCACATTTGCTGCGCTTGCAGCGCCCTGTACCTGACGGATAAATTCGTCCACTTCCTTCTCTTCAGGCACAATGGTCTTGAGCGTATCGAGCTGCTTGTTGAGCGCGTCCATCTGCTGCTTTAGTTCTCCGTAACGCTGTTTGTAGACCTGTAATTGCGTTACTTCCTGGTTCAACTTGGTGCGATCGGTAACGGCCTTATCGTAGTCTGCTCGGGCCTGGGCTACCGGTGAAAAGGGCAAGTACAGACCGGCAAGCGCCAACGTCACGGCGATCGCCAATGCCACTAATCCCTGCATGAATACCGACATGTCTTTGAAAGGATTTGCCATGGCTCCCCGTTATCCTTTCTTCGCCGGTGCCGAAGTTTTTGGCACGGTCTGGGCTGGAGCGCTTGTCGTCTTGGTCTGCGCCGCTCCCGCCGTCACTGGTGCATTCGGTGCAATTTCAGCGTTGATCGAGAACAGGAACGTCTGAACTGCTCCCTGCTTGTCATCCTGCTTCGCATCTTTAATCTCGATCTTCTGGAAGTAACCGGAACGCTTTAGCGCCGTAATGAAGTTGGCCACCGAGTTCAACGAAGCCGAAGAGCCTTCCAGCGTGATCGCCGAACCCTTCTTGGTCATGGATGTCAGCCACAAGTTTTCAGCCCGGGAAACGGTGTTGGCAACCTCGTCCAGCAGCTCCTGGCCGCCGGTACGGTCCCGCTGCAACTGCTCGATCGTGCCCACCCGCTGCTGAAGAACTTGTTTCTGCTTTTCAAAGGCTTCCACTTGCAACTTGATCTGTTCAAGCTCGGTCTTCTGGGCGGTCAGCAATTTGATGCGGTTATTTTCTTCCGCCAACTGTGTCTGCCACGAATGGTAGAAGTAGAAGAGAAACAGTCCGCCGAGTAGCACGCCCGCCGCGATGAACACCAGAGGCAGCGCTGCCCCTGTGTCCGCCGTTCGGCGTGTGGCTTTCGGCCGCGTTTGTCCAAGTAAGTTTATGCGGATCATGGCTAGTCGAAGCTCCTCAGGGCCAGTCCCACGGCTACTACCAGTTTTGGTGCCAAATCCCGAATCTGATCTTCGCTATGTTTTGCCGGATTCAACAGAACTTTGCGGAACGGATTCAATTCTTCGACCGGCATGGCAAACTCTTCCCGCAGCAGGTCGACCAGCCCCGGGACCCGGGCGGTACCACCGGCAACCATAATTCGTTGAATGTTCTCGCCGCTGGCCGTCGCCCGGAAGAAGTCGAAGGTCTTTTGAATCTCCAGGGTCAGAATGTCAGAGACACTGCGCAAGATCTGGCTTTTCTGTTCGTCCGTGACGCTTGGCAGTGTTTCGCCCTTTTTCAGTCGCTCCGCGTCATCAAAGCTCAGGTCCAGCTCTTTCTGCAATGCGTCGGTATACTGGTTTCCACCCACGCTCACGTCGCGGGTGAACAGCGGCACGCCCCCACGCACAATGTTGATATTCATCACGCTCGCGCCGATATTCAAGAGGGCAACGGTCTGCCCGGCGTCCGGTTCATAGTTTACTTCGAAACAGTTCTGCAAGCCGAACGCATCGATATCGACAACGACAGGTGTTTTTCCCGCCTGCGCCAACACGTTTGTGTGATTCAGAATCTTGTCTTTCTTCACAGCAACGAGCAGTACGTCCATCTGCGAATCCATAGCTTCCAGTAACTGGTAACTGAGATTTACGTCCGCGATGTCGAAGGGAATATGTTGGCTGGCTTCGGAAGGAATCCGATCATAAAGTTCTTCTTCCGTCATGAGCGGCAATGGAACTCGCTTCACGATCACCGAGTGCCCTGACACGGAGGTTGCCACATTCTTGGTCTTTACGTTTTCCGTATCGAAAATTTTCGTAATTGCATTGGCTACCTGCGGCGCATCCATGATCGCGCCATCCACAACCGTGTCCTGAGCCAGAGGCTCCATGCCAAAACTGACGAGTTCATAACCGGCTTTTGTCGATTTCAGCTCAACGGCTTTGATCGAGCTGGATCCGATATCGAGACCCACCAACTGCTTATTCTTCTTTCCCCCAGGTAACCACATATCGCGCCCTCTTTCCCTCTCGGCTGAGCCCGACTAACGGCGTCTGGCAACTGCTTGACTCATCTTGCGTTCCATCCACCGATCCAGGATTGTCTTCCTTAGTTTCCAACGGTTTCCTAATTTGAAAGCAGGTATTTCGCCCTCTGTGATGTACCGGTACAGCGTATCCGGGCTAATCCCCAGATACTGCGACGCCTGTCGTACGTTCATCACTTCACGCGATTCGCTCAAGAGAAACGCCACCCTGTCCTGCAGCGCTTTTTTTAGGAAGCGCCCCAGCACTCTCACTTCGTAACCCGCCTACCCCGGAGTGCCGGCCTTGCAAAAGTTATGTCATCCCTGAACGTAGACCGTCAAGGATTTCCCTACGACAGTTGTCCTAAAAATGGCGGTTATCATAGGCAATTCACCTGGTATTGTAGGCAGGCTGCCCTATATATAGAGTTTCGATGCTATCAGTACCACAATTCCTTGCGGTTTTTCCGGCAGACGCCCCCTGTCCCAGTGGACGGTTATCCTTTGTCCCCATGCTTTCATCTCTGTTCGAGCTCGCCTGTTCGAACTTCCTTTTCTCATTTCTAAATTCATTCTTCGCTTCGCCGCACCCCGGCCTCGCAACCTTTTCGAAGGCAGCTTCGTACCTATAAGTAATGATTCATCCGGCAGTTAGAACGGAGCCACGTGCTTTGCAACTTCACATCGACCTTCTCAGCAAGAAATACTCATCGTCTCGGTGGGGATTACGAACCGTCACTCTTCATCTTCGTCCCGGAGTGACCGGCCTGCTGGATCCGAACGGTGCCGGAAAATCGACCCTGATGCGAATTCTGGCAACCGTGACCCGGACGACCAGCGGAACCGCGCGGTGGAGTGACATCGACATTCTCGCCTACCCGATCCGCTTCGTGAGGTCCTCGGGTATCTGCCGCAGGACTTCGGCGTCTATCCGCACCTAACTGCGGTCGAATTCCTGAACTACGTTGCTGCGGTGATGTCTACCTGGCCCTCTCCGCCATCCTTGCAGTCGCGGCCCTGGCCGGCCGCCAACGCCAACTCCTGACCTAGTTTTTTGCTGCGTTTCTCAGCGGAGTTGAACCGCAAAATGGCGGCTTGTGCCGTTCGCTAGATTCCCAAGCTCCTCCACAACCCGTCGACCCTTGCTTTCGTTTTTTCGTCCATTAAAATCTCGTCCGGCCACGGTCGATCAAATCCTTCCGATTTCCACTTCCGCGTCGCATCAATTCCCATCTTCGACCCAAAATCCTGCAGCCGCGCCGCGTGATCGAGGGTGTCGACCGGACCCAGCACAAACTGTACATCGCGTTCCGGATCGATCGCACATAAAGCCTTCCACACCACCTCTTTATAGTCATGGACATTCACGTCGTGATCCACGACCACGATTGTCTTCGTAAACATTGCCTGGCCCAGCGACCAGATCGCGTTCATCACCTTTCGCGCGTGGCCCGGGTAGGATTTGCGTATGGCCACGATCATCAGGTTATGCACAATGCCTTCTGCGGGCATCGATACATCGACAATCTCCGAATGCTGCATCTTCATTAGCGGCAGAAAGACGCGCTCAATGGCGTGGCCCATATAAAAATCTTCCTGCGGGGGTCGTCCTACGACTGTCGCCAGATAGATCGGATCCTTACGGTGCGTCACGCACTCCACATGGAATACCGGATATTCGCCTTCGAGCGAATAGAAGCCGGTGTGGTCACCGAAGGGCCCTTCCGTGCGCATCTCGTTCAGGTTCACAAATCCTTCCAGGACGACTTCTGCATTTGCCGGCACCTCGAGATCGTTGGTTTCGCATTTCACGAGCTCCACGGGCTCGCGTTTCAGAAATCCGCTGAACATCATCTCGTCCAGGTCCGGTGGGATCGGCAGAATTCCTCCCAAAGTGGTCGTCGGATCTGATCCGATCGCCACGCTTACCGGAATCGTGCCGTCTGGATTCGCAAGCCGCGCCCGTCGAAAATGCTCCGCACCATGCTTTTGCGTCTGCCAGTGCATTCCGGTCGTGCGCTCGTCATACACATGCATTCTGTACATTCCGACGTTTCGTTTCCCTGTCTCCGGGTTTTTAGTGAATACCAACGGAAATGTAATAAACCGCCCACCATCCTGCGGCCAGCACTTCAAGATGGGAAGATCAAAAAGATTTACGTCGCTGCCCTTGTGCACGACCTCTTTACACACGCCATCCTTCACCACTTTCGGGAAGAATGACCCGAGTTCAGCCAGCTTCGGTAACATCTTCAGCTTGTCGAACAATCCCTGGGGAGTTTGCATATCGAGAAAGCCCCGGATGCGCGCAGCCACGTCATCCAACCGATTGACGTCGAAAGCCAGTTCCATGCGCCGCTCGCTGCCGAAGGCGTTAATGAGTAACGGATACCGCGAGCCTTTGCACTTCTCAAACAGCAGCGCCACTCCACCGGGATTTCCCCGGGGCCCCGGTTGGGCCTGCACGCGCTGCACGACTTCGGCGATCTCAAGCACCGGGTCAACTTCCGCTTTCACCCGCTTGAGTTCGCCTTCCCTCTCAAGACGCTTCACAAACTCCCGCAAATCCCCGTAAGCCACCTGCGTCCTCCGCAAAACCTCTCACGCACCCGAACGCAAACACTAACATGCAGCTCTACGTGCACGCAAAAAATCCGTTCATGAAAAGCCTTCGATGCCTACGAATGGAGAGAAATGAACGGAATGCGTGACGGAAGCGGCGCAGTACCTGCCGTATTCCGAATCTTCCAGACACACCTCTACCGCCAGCTGGCAACACACTCCTCGCCATCTCGTTCGCAGTCTATTTTGATTGGCGAACGTTTACCGCCTTGATGTATTGATTTCCGAAGCTTTCAATCACGTACTGCCCTTTTTTCTTGTCGAACTTGATCTTCGCCGCCGCCATGATCTTTCCTGTCCCTTCGCCTTTGGCATTCAGTGTTAATTGCACAAAACCGAATGGATAGTCCGTGCTCCGTCCATTGTTATACAACTCTCCGAACGACATCAGCCGTGCCGTAATAACGGTGATGACGGTCGTAGTGCCGTTCATGCGTTTCCTGGCGATGGCGATCTGATTCCCAGTCGATCCGACCGGCAGCACCCGGCCCTTATCCTCTTTTTCGAGCGCGCGTCGCAGCGCATCCGTTCCCTGGGACTTCACGAGCTCCGCAAATTTCTGCACCTCCGCATCCGTGGTGTAGGATGTGATCCGTACATCAAAGTTCATCGTCTTTCCACCGACGCTTCCCCCAGTCCCCACCGCTACGGCGGAGTAGGACTCCGGGAGTGGAGCCGCATCCTGCCCAGGCGCTTTGTAAGACAGTGTCAACAGCAGAAGCCCAACTACCGAAACAACTCCAAACCATCGCTTCCTCATCAATCGTCTCCTTAAGGCACTCTTACGGATGCCATCAAATAATCTGCCATCGCCGAGCAACTTGACACACAACTCTTTGATTCGCAAGCAATTCGTGCCATTGCACGCAACAGAATGCGCGGCGCAGAGCGGGTTCGAGGTGCGCATCAAAGTCTCGCCCGGGAGCTCGCACCCCGGTCGAACGAGCCATCTCGATTGGGTTTCCGGTCACATGCCGGAGCCCGGCGAAACCGCTTGCCGCCCAGTAATGCGATAAGTCGCTGTATCTTAATAACTTATGGATATTACAAGTGTACGGTCGCAGAGGTGGAAAATTATTTCATACAGTAATTACCTGATTATTCGGATCCTGTCGTGCGTTCTACTATGACGAGCTCTGGTTGCGCCAGAACGAGGAGAACGACGGATGGCTACCTCCGTTTGGAAGGGCTTCTTGACGTTCGGACTGCTTTCGATTCCGATTCGTCTTTTTTCCGCCGCTCGCACCGATCGCATATCGCTCAATCAAATCCACTCCGTCTGCCATTCTCGCGTCCGCATGCCGCTGTTCTGTCCAACGTGTGACCGCAAGGTGGAACGCAATGAAATCATCAAGGGCTATGAATTCGACAAGGATCAATTCGTGCTCTTTGAAGAAGAAGAGCTCGACAATCTTGAACCTGATTCAAGCCGCACCATGGAGATTATCGAGTTTGTAAAATTTAACGAGATTGATCCTCTCTACTTCGACGCTTCTTACTACGTCACGCCCGAAGAAGAAGGTCGCAAGGCATATCACCTGTTACAAAAAGCCCTCGAAGAGTCCGGGTACTCGGCCATCGCCAAACTAACCATGCACCAGCGGGAACACACCGTTATCATTCGTCCCCACAAATCCGGAACCCGGGGTGGGATGACCCTCCACACCATGTTCTACCAGAGCGAAATCCGGGAGGTCGCCGAGTACGGCAATACCGACAATGTTGAAGTCAAAGACGCCGAAAAGAAGCTCGCTCTGCAATTAATCGAGACCCTGGCGGCCAAGTTTGAGCCCGAAAAGTATCGCGACGACTATCAGGAGAGCATGCGCGCACTTATCGACGCCAAACAGCAAGGCAAGGAGGTTGCGCCCGTGACGCATCCGTCCCGTTCGCCGGTCATCGACCTGATGTCGGCGCTCAAGCAGAGCCTCGAGAAGAAGCCAGTTCCCGCTCCCAAGAAGCCTCCTGTCCGCTCCGTTGCTCCTGTCAGCAAGAAGGAAACGAGAAAATTTGCAAAGAAGGCGTAAGCTAGGAGTTCATGGGTACCAGTGAACACTTCACGCGGGCTGACGTTCTGCGAATTCTCAATATTTCCGAACGCCAACTGGGAACCTGGGAAAAAATGCAGTTCGTTCCCTCCCTGAACGCGGGTTCGAAGGACTTCTACGATTTTCGGGACCTCATTAGTGTCCGCACTGCCAAGCAACTGATCGAAAATGGAGTTTCGGCCGACCGGTTGCGCCGTTCGCTGGTTGCGCTTCAGCAGAAGCTTTCTGCAATCCGGTCTCCTCTCAATGAGTTACGTATCGTTTCAAATGGCAAAGAAGTGCTCGTCGAAGACGCCGGATCGCAACTTGAACCGCTGTCCGGCCAGTTTATTCTCAATTTCAGAACGCATGAACTGAGCGACAACGTGGTCTCCATGCCAGACCGCAATGCCGGCTCTCTGTTTGACCTGGCGCTTGAGTACGATGCAGATCCGTCCACCCGACGCCGTGCCGCCGAAACCTACGACCGTGTCCTCGCGATTGAGCCTCATCACGTGGACGCGCTCGTCAACCGGGGAATGATTGCGTATGAGGAAGGCGATCTTGAGAGTGCCGCCGAGTTATTTCGCCGCGCTACCGCGATCGAGCCGGGCAATTTGCTGGCACATTTCAACTTAGGCAGTATTCTCGACGACATGGGCTTGCTGTCTGAGGCTCGCCAGCAGCTTCGCCTGGCCACCCGTCTCGATCCCGGCTACGCCGACGCCCACTATAACCTGGCCATCGTCTGCGAAAAAATGAATGCGGACAGCGAGGCGAAGCTTCACTGGGCGGCCTATCTCAAGTTGGAATCGGCCAGTGTTCATGCAGACTATGCCCGCGCTCGCCTGAAATGACCCGCAAGAAGTTCCGGGTCGCGAGATGAACAACTTCCGGACACCTTCCGTTCACAAAATTCTTCTAGGGTTTTTGAATCGAAACGCATACGTAGAACATCGTATTTAAAGTTCCTGCGACGGCACATATAAGGGAATGCCTCATATTTATCAAATCTACGGAAAGGCCACGAGCCCATGCCTTTGCTGACGAAAAACTCAAAGCCCACCCGAGCCTACGCTGCAATTCCGCAGCCCCTGGGCATCACTGAGCCGCTTTCTGATGTGAAGGTCCTCCTTCTCACTCCGAACCTCGAGGTCCGGCAATCGATCCTTCGCACTCTGGACCGTCTCGCGGCAGATACCATCAATTGTTCCACATGCCAACAAGCAGCGGAGCTGCTCGCCGTTAAGGAATTCGATGTTATTTTTTGCGATGAACATCTCGTGGACGGCTCTTATCGCGACTTTATCCATCCAAACAATCACTCCGCTCGAGCGCCGCGTATCATCGTTACCACCCGCACCGGAGAGTGGGATTTTTACTTCAAAGCCCTGGGCAATGGTGCCTTTGACATCATTCGCGCCCCGTGGCATTCGACCGATATCGAGATGATTCTCATCCGGGCTCTCCGGGAACAAGAGCACCCTGCCGCTTCTGCAGCGACGGCCTAAACGACACCTGATCCATTCGGAACAGTTCTACCCTCGGACCGCTCTGCGTGTACAATCCTCCCTGTCAATTTGTGCGTTAGGGGAGGGACCATGGCAAAACGTATCTTTCGCGTTGTACTGCTCGTCGTGATGGCTCACGCTTCTGTCCTTTTTGCCGCGCCGCAAGACACCTCCCCGAAAGCCGCTAAAATCGACAAGCTCCTGCTTGCCTACGCTGACTGCTGCCAATTTACGGGCACGGTTCTGGTCTCTGAACACGACAAAATTATCTTCGAGAAGGGTTACGGCATGGCGGACCGGGAGTGGAGCATTCCGAACACCCCTGACGTGAAATTCCGCATCGGTTCGATTACCAAGCAATTCACGTCGATGCTGGTGATGCAGCAGGTTGCCAAGGGGAGCATCAAACTCGACGGCCATATTTCTGACTACCTGCCCTACTATCGCAAGGACACCGGCGAAAAAATCACGATTACCCAGCTTCTCAATCACACCTCCGGGATCCCGAGTTACACGGGAATGCCGAAATTCTTCGAAGATGTGTCTCGCAACTATTCTGCGCCTGAGGATTTCGTGAAAAAGTATTGCAGTGGCGATCTGGAGTTCGAGCCGGGCAGCAAGTTTCATTACAACAACTCCGGTTATTTTCTTTTGGGTGCGATCCTCGAACGTGTTACCGGAAAGAAATATGACGCTTTGCTTGAGGAAAATATTCTTGCTCCGCTGAGCATGAAGGACACCGGCTACGATCTATGGGCCACCATCCTGCCCAAGCGTGCGTCAGGCTACCAGGAGGACCTGGTTGGCGTTTCGAATGCCCCTTATCTTGATATGTCGTTACCCTTTTCCGCAGGCTCCATGTACTCCACAGTTCAGGATATGTACAAGTGGGACCAAGCGCTCTACACGGATAAACTGATTCCCGCCGATTTGAAGAAGAGAATATTTGCTCCCGGCCTTGAAGACTACGGTTTCGGGTGGGTGATCAAGACAATTCCCGAGAAAGAATCAGCGGCGGGCAAAACGATGATCAGTCATGGCGGGGGCATTAACGGATTCAACACGATCGAGGTCCGTCTGCTCGAAGATCACGATCTCATTGTCGCCTTTAATAACACGCCCGGCGCCAATCTGACCAATCTTGCAAAGGACATCCGCGACATTTTGTACGATCAGGAGCCAGCCCCTCCCAAACGGTCCCTGTCACACGATCTTGGCGTTACTGTGGTGCAAAAAGGTATCAACGCTGCCATATCGCAATACCGCGGCCTCAAAAGCGCCAATTCTCCAAATTACACATTTGATGAAAATGCACTGAACAGCCTCGGAGGCCGATTACTCGACAAGGACCGCACTGCCGACGCCATTGCCATTTTCAAGCTCAACATCGAGGAGTACCCAAAATCCAGCAACGCCTATGACAGCCTCGGCGAAGCCTACTCCAAAAACGGCCAGAAAGACCTTGCCATCGAGAACTACCGCAAGGCCATCGAACTTGACCCCAAGAACCAGAACGCTGTCGCGAAACTCAAGGAACTGGAGGAAAAGTAGGCCCGCTCGTTTCAATCCGGGCGGTCCCAGTCAAACGAAGCGGACGATGACTCGGGCGCAGCGCCTGTCCCCGGCCCGGAACTCGCTGATTGTTGCTTCGCGCAACGAGACACTCTATTCTGATCATTCCATTCCCATGAAGCGCATCTACCTCGATCACAACGCCACCACGCCCGTCGACCCGGTCGTACTCGACGCCATGCTTCCCTATTTTTCAGGCGATTTTGGCAACGCCTCCTCCATTCATACTTTCGGCCAGCGTGCCCGCTCTGCCGTCGAAACCGCTCGCGAGCAAGTTGCTGCGCTCGTCAATGCGCGGCCGCAAGAGATCATTTTTACCAGTGGCGGAACAGAGTCGGACAATCACGCCATCCTTGGCATCGCCGCCAATGCGTTGCGAAGCGCAGCCAGTCCGCCGCACGTCATTACCACCGTGATCGAACACGAAGCGGTTCTCAATACCTGTCAGGCCCTCGAAAAACAGGGTGTGGCAGTTACTTATCTTCCCGTCGATCGCGATGGCCTGATCAATCTTGCCGAACTGCACAACGCCCTTCGACCCGAAACGGTTTTGATCACGGTCATGCATGCAAACAACGAACTCGGCACCATTCAACCGCTAGGTGAAATCGGCAAGATTGCGTCTGAAGCCGATGTCTATTTCCACACGGACGCAGTGCAATCCGCCGGGAAAATACCCGTCGATGTGCAAGCGTGCAAATTGGATTTGCTGGCGCTTTCCGGGCATAAGATCTACGCACCCAAAGGCGTCGGTGCAGCCTACATCAAGAGCGGCACACGACTGAAACAACTGGTGTATGGCGGCCATCACCAGCGCGGATTCCGTCCGGGAACGGAAAATGTCCCTGGTATCGTCGGATTCGGCAAAGCGGCCGAAATTTCGCGCCTTGCACTCACATCCGATCACGCACGCATCTCTTCCATGCGCGACAAACTTGAGCTGGGTTTGCTCGCACGGGTTCCCGGAGCGCATGCCAATGCCTCCCGTGCTCCACGGACCCCGAATACCACCAACATCACCTTTCCGGGCCTCGAAGGGGAAGCCCTTGTCATTGCGCTTGACCTCAAAGGTCTGGCCTGCTCGACAGGTGCCGCATGCTCCTCGGGCGCCGTTGAGCCCTCACACGTCCTTACGGCGATTGGTCTCGCCGCTCCTGAGGCGCGCAGTAGCATCCGCTTCAGCCTCGGCCGCCACACGAATGAAAGCGAGATTGAGGCGGCCCTGCAAATCGTCCCCACCGCGGTCGCACAACTCCGAGACCTCTCTCCCGCCTATCGCCAACAGACCACCGCGCGCTCCTGACCCCTCGACCCTTTTTTTTGACGGCTCTCTGAGCGGCCGGAACCTCCTATCCTGTACAATAAGAGCGAGCACGAAATGAGTGAATCCATCCAACTCGATGCGCTGCCAACCGCCGCGGCTGTCCCGACGCCGGGGCTCGTTGCGGTCGCCATGTCCGGGGGCGTCGACTCCTCTACCGTTGCCGCGGTTCTGCAGCGTCAACGCCGTCCCATCGTCGGCCTGACGATGCAGCTATGGAATCAACGGCGTTTGCCCGAACTTCAAGGAGACGGCCCCGAGCAGCACCGCTGCTGCTCACTCGACGATGTGTACGACGCGAAACGAGTCGCGCAGCACCTCGATTTCCCCCACTACGTCGTCAACTTTGAACATCAATTCGAAGAACGGGTGGTTCGCCCATTCGTCCGAGAGTATCTTTCCGGCCGGACGCCGATCGCCTGCACCAACTGCAATACGGACGTAAAGTTTGAGCCCCTGCTGCGGATGGCCCGGCAAATCGGCGCTGAAAAACTGGCGACCGGGCATTACGCCCGAATCCGCCACAACGCGGTCGGCGGACGTTACGAATTGCTGCGCGCCCGCGATGACACCAAGGATCAATCGTATTTTCTCTGGGGGTTAACCCAGGAGCAGCTTTCCCGCAGCGAATTTCCGCTGGGCGAACTGTCCAAAGACGAAGTCCGTGCTTTGGCGCGTGAAGTCCATCTTCCTGTCGCAGAAAAGCCGGAAAGCATGGAATTGTGTTTCGTGCCCAACGGCAATTACGCCCAGTTTATTCATGCCTATTCGCTCGAGCGTAAGCTGCCGCTCGACAACGCCGAAGGTGACATCGTGACTGAAGATGGCACAGTCATCGGCCGTCACAACGGGATACACAATTACACCGTCGGCCAGCGCAAGGGCCTGGGATTTGCCGCGGGCAAACCCGTTTATGTACTTTCAATTGATTCGGCGAAACACCGCGTTATTGTCGGCGAAGACGATGCCCTGCGCACGGCCGCGTTTGAAATCGAGGGTGTGAACTGGATCTCGATTGACCAACCGATCACTCCGCTGCGCGCCGAGGTGAAGATCCGGCACAAACACCAGCCTGCGCTTGCAACCGTAGAGACCCTTCCCGGCAATCGCGCTCGCATCACTTTCGATTTGTCACAGCGTGCCATAACCCCCGGCCAGGCCGCTGTACTTTATTCAGGCGATACAGTCCTCGCCGGTGGGTGGATCAAGTAAAAAACGCGGACACGGGTCCGCGTTTTGATTGAGACGGAGAAGTATTTGCCGGACGTCAGATAAACAGCTCGTCCTCTTGCTCGATCGGATCGTGGACTCTCTCCCGGTGATGTCCCCTGCGAGAGCGCAGCACGTCGAGACCAATCTTGATGCCCTGCACCAAGGCAGAAGCTTTCTGCACTGGCCCCATAAAATTCTTGCGTACGGCGAATCCTGCATCCTCGATGGTTTCGAGAGTTCCGGTAAGGATACGGTCCGCGCGAACCAGCTGACCACGCACCCGATCGGTCGCCTCGGTGAAGACCTTGTCCATTTTTTGCGCTTGCCCTCTTGCGAGGTAAACGATCTGCGAAGCGTCTTCGACCAGGTTGGCCAGTTTCGGCTGCGTGTCGTCCAGCAACAATTGCGTTCTGGTCAGGATCGGTCCCATGCGGGTGTGCAGATCCCCAACCACCTTGTTGATGGACTCAGTGGTTTTCTTGAGCTGCACGAACAGAGCGATCAAGATCGCGACTTGTACAACGAGCGCAATTGCGGCAACGATGCTAAAGAACTCCATCCAAAATTGCATTTGCATTCACACTCCGCCCTATCCGCGAAAAACAATAACTGTTGGACTTGCTACCCGTGGCTAGGATTTCGATTCGCGCAGAAACGCATCGCGACCGGCTTCGACAGCCGCGCTCAGCGATTCCCGCTTGCGTGAGGCAACCTCTTTGCTGCGCTCGAGAAGGTCATCGGCACGGTCACGCAATTCCCGCGCTTTCTTTTGGGCAAAATCGCGGCCTTCGTCGGCACGCTTTGAGAGGTATTCCCGGGTATCTTCACCGGACTTCGGGGCAAACAATACGCCCATCAGGGCCCCCACACCCAAACCTACGAGGAAATAAGAAACCTTGGAACCAACGTTATCGGCCATGGCAACCTCCATCGCAAAACTAACATAGGGATGAGAGACTTGCAATGCGTACTAACCGATAAACGGCTATAAGGCGGTTAGTTGCGCCCGGACGAGTTGGTGAAATATTCGACGATTTTCGCTGCACTTTTGCGGTTGACCATGCGATTCAGTTCTTCGACCGAGGCTTTTTGCAGGTTGGCGATGCTTCCGTAGCGCTGCAACAGCTTTTGCGAGGTACGCGGCCCGATCCCGGGGATCTCAAGAAGGGCAGACTTCGTCTGCTTTGCGCCGCGCCGCTGCCGGTGAAAGGTGATCGCGAAGCGATGGGTTTCGTCGCGGATCAGCTGGATCAGATGAAGAACGGGGGAGTGAGAATCAAGAACACAGGGCTCATCTTCCTGGCCGAGGATATAGAGAATTTCTTCTTTCTTGGCGATGCTCGCGACGGGCTGATTGATGATTTGCAGGGTATCGAGTGCCTTTGCCGCGGCATGCAACTGGCCGATCCCGCCGTCGATCAGGACGAGGCTCGGTAATCGCTTTTGCTCTTCTTGCAGTCGGCGATAGCGGCGAATGATCACCTCATACATACTGGCGAAGTCGTCATTCTGGCGCGTCCCCTGCGCGAGGCCTCCGGTTTCCTCGCCGCGAATAATAAATTTGCGGTAGTCAGATTTTTTCATCTTTCCCTTTTCCCACACGACCATCGACGCAACCGTATCGGTTCCTTGAATATGCGAAATGTCGAAACTTTCAATGCGCGTGGGAACTTCGGGAAGACTGAGCGTGTTCTGCAAAGCCTCGGCAACGGCAGCGGAGGACGGCTTCATGATGCGGAAGCGCTGATCGAAGGAATGCTTCGCGTTGCTTTCGACCAGATCGAGAAAAGAACTCTTGCTGCCGCGTTGCGGGGTGAAGATTTCCACCTTATGGCCAGCCCGTTCCGAGAGCGTTTCCTCAAGGAGTTCACTGTCTTCAAAGTCGATGGGGACATGGATCCGCTTCGGAAGAAACTCGGCTTCGAGATAAAACTGCTTGAGGAGCGATGGAACGAATTCGTGAGGATCAAACGTTTCCATATCCTCCCAGTAGAATTCGCGACGGTCAACAACGCGTCCACCCCGCAAGTGAAAGATATTTGCTGCGACCAGTGGCGGCTCGGCATAGTAACCGAGCACATCGGTATCGTCACCCTGGGTAGAAGCGATGCGCTGACGTTCTTCAATATCTTCGAGCGTACGCAGGAGATCGCGATACGATGCAGCTTGTTCGTAGAGTTCGCCCTCAGCAGCCGCCGACATGCGCTCTTCAATACTCTTGATCAGATCACTGCGCCGTCCCTCGAGAAAGAGCCGCGTGTCACGTACGGCTTCAGCGTAGCGCTCGTCGGTCGTCAGTCCCGTTACGCAAGGACCTTGGCAGCGCTTGATGTGGAATTGCAGACACGGGCGCGGGTGATCCTTGGTGAGATCGACAAAGCAGGACGGGACCAGAAAACGCTTATGGATGAAATGCAAGATGCGGCGAGCCAAACTTGGTGGAAAATAAGGGCCAAAATAGAGCGCACCGTCTTTTTTCACTTTTCGAGTGAAATAAACCCGGGGATACCTTTCCCCCATGGTCAGCTTGATGTAAGGATAGGTTTTGTCGTCGCGGAGAAGAACATTGAATTTGGGACGGTATTTTTTGATTAAATTGTGTTCGAGTGCAAGGGCTTCTCGTCCGTTGCCGACCAGAATGGTCTCGAGGCCAGAGATTTCGCGGGCAAGCGAGCCAGTTTTGGCATTGCCCCAACTGGATTCGAGGAAGTAGGAACGGACCCGGCTACGTAGGGAGTCCGCTTTTCCGACGTAAAGAACCTTGCCTGCGGCATCTTTAAAGATGTAGACACCGGGCGTTTCCGGAAGAGTGGCGGCTTTTTCGCGGGGTTCCATATAGATTAGATGCGCCGGAGTTACAAGGAATGGCGATCCTGTCATTTTACGGCCAGCAGAACGGAAAACGAAGAAATTAGGCGGTGTTCCACCGCCGTTCCGGAGCGGGGGCAGGACGAGGGAGCGTATGAACCAATCGAGACGAAAACTCTTGAAGCAGTCGGTGATGGCGGGAATTACGGGCCTCCTCGGGAGGTTCCCGGAGGTTGAAGTCCTCGCTTCGGCGCCTCAGAACGTTAGCGGCCCGGACGTGAAATTTCCTGCCCCGGCCCGGGAGCGGTTGGCGGTGGCCACCTGGCCGTTTCGCGCTTATATCAAAAGCCCCACCAATCCATATCGTGACCAGAAAGTCCCTGGAATGGATCTCACCGAATTTGCTGTCGAGGTGAAAAAGAAATTTGGTGTACCAGGAGTTGAACCCCTCGATCAGCACTTCAACTCGACGGAGGGTCATTACTTGCACGGGTTTCGTCGGGCGATCGAACAAGCCGGGGTTCACGTCGTGAACATCCCGGTCGATAGTTCTTTCAGCTTTTACGATGCGGACTCCGGGCGACGTGCGAAGGCGGTAGAAAACGGAAAGCGATGGGTGGATGTTGCAGTGATCATTGGTTCCCCCAGCGTGCGGACATCCGTCGCCCAGGCAGCAAACTCCAAACCGACTGTGGATCTAGTCGCGGAAGAGCTGAAACGACTCGCCGATTACGCGGCGAAGAACGGGATTGTGGTGAACCTCGAAAACGACAATCTACTGAGTGAAGATGCATTTTTTCTTGTGAAGGTCATCGAGAAGGCAAATCACCCGTATCTACATGCGCTGCCGGATTTCTGTAATTCAATGGCGGGCGGAAATGAGACGTTTAATTACGATGCGGTAGCGGCGTTGTTTCCACTGGCCTACAACATCTGCCATGTGAAGGATTCCGAAGTTGGCGAGGACGGGAAAGAAATTCGGGTCGATCTGAAGCGGACATTTGGAATACTCAAGAAGAGCGGTTATCGAGGGTACTGCTCAATGGAATGGGAAGGAAAGGGCGATTCATACGAAGGGACGCGATATTTGATTCAGTCGGCGCTAGAGAATTTGGGATGACTCGCCTGGTGATTCGATTCCTGCGGAACCGAATGAAACGTTAACCCCGGGGATCTCCTTCAACCTGATCGAGGAAACTGGCGCCGTGAGGAATTCTTGCACCGAAATTTTCGGCAACGGATTGTCCCATGTCGGCAAGAGTCCTTCGCACACCGAGGTCCGTTCCCTTCCTTGAGCCGGGTGAATAGGCCAGGATCGGAACATATTCGCGGGAGTGATCGGTGGTCGTCCACCGCGGGTCGGGATCGCAGCCGTGATCGGCCGTGAGCAGGAAGAGATCGCCCGCGCGCAGCAGGCCGAGGTACTCCTGCAAGCCACGATCAAACTCTTCAAGGCATTTTGCAAAGCCCTCGACGTCTTTGCGATGTCCAAAGAGCATATCGAAATCGACCAGATTACAGAAGATGAGTCCGTGATCGCGTTCGTTGGTTGCCTTCGCGAGCTCCTCCATGCCGTGGGCATTCGACTTGGTTGTCACATACTCTCTGACGCCTCTGCCATTGTAGATGTCGTGAATTTTTCCGATAGCGAAGACAGGAACGCCACGCTCTTCGAGCACATCGAACAGCATCGGTTTTGGAGGCTCCACGGCGTAGTCATGTCGGTGCGCAGTTCGGATGAAGCTTCCTGTTGTACCGGTGAATGGACGCGCAATCACCCGGCCAACGCAATGTTTTCCGTCAAGAAGCTTTCGGGCGATTTCGCACATCCGGTAGAGGTCGGAAACCGGAATGACGTCTTCGTGAGCAGCAATTTGGAAGACGCTGTCGCCAGAGGTGTAGACAATCGGTTTTCCAGTCCGAACGTGTCGATCACCAAGCTCCTCGAGTATTTCTGTGCCGGAAGCAGGCTTGTTACCCAGAATCTCGCGCCCGATCTGTTTCTGAAATTCGTCGATCACCTCCGGGGGAAAGCCGTGGGGATAGACGGGGAAGGCCTGCGGCAGCCAGATGCCGGCCATTTCCCAGTGGCCTGTGGTCGTATCTTTGCCGGGGGAGTGGGTGGCACCTTTGCCGAATGAAGCTTGGGGCGAATCCGAAGCGGGAAGATGGGCGAGCGGTGTGATATTGCCGAGTCCCAATTGAACGAGTGTCGGCAGTTTCAAAGGCCTGGATTCGGCGATGTGGCCGAGCGTATTACGCCCGGTGTCACCATACGCTTGGGCGTCCGGCAGCGGACCAATGCCGACGCTATCGAGGACCACCCAAACGACGCGCTTAAATCGCAACATGCAATCGTCTCCTGCCGAAGGAACAGACAGAGGATGAAGCAAATTCCTAGCTGGACTCTAGCACACCACGGCCGCCACTTTGCGCTGTTGACGAGTCGTGCTGCGCAGCCTAGGATGAGGCTTCTTCCCCGACCGGGTGGAACATTTTCACCTCTTTGTGCGTAGAACTGGAGTAGAGAGGTCTGTCATGTCTAACGGTAGACGACAAATTGGCAGCGGCTCAGTGGTGTTTCCACTGCTGCTGATCGGGTTTGGCGTTCTGATGCTGCTCTGGCGCTGGATGCCCAGTTTTTATCCCTGGGGCGTGCTACATCACTATTGGCCGTTGCTTCTGATCTGCATTGGCGCTGGGATGGTCTGGGACCGTACTCGCGTGCCGGAAAACCCTGAAGAACCAAGGCCGTTTCCAATCGGTTCTACACTGGGCACGATCGTGTTCCTTACGGTTGTGGCTCTGCTGATGGTGCGCGAGCGCGCCTTTTATCCCCGGCCACTCCGCAACGTCTCTGCGGCCGCGAATCATGAGTCAAAAATAATCGATCGGGGCGCAGCAAAAGCGGTGCATATGAACGTCGAAATGGCCTCGGGAGAGTTGATTTTGGACGGTGGAGGCACTCATCTTCTATCCGCCGATTTCTACCAGGACGGCGGTTGGAGCGCTCCGCAGATTGATTACTCAGTCGACGGCGATCTTGGCGAATTGAAGATTCACCAGGAGGGCGACACCCAGTTCGTGACGCACTCCGATAACCGATGGATGCTGCGGGTAGATGATCAGACTCCGCTGGACTTGAAGGTCGATGTGGGGGCCGGCCGGGGAGAATTTCATCTGGCAAAAGTAGATTTGACAAGCCTCGAACTGAACATCGGCGCCGGACAGGCAAACGTTGATCTAACCGGCGAGCGCACGAAGGATCTGCGAGCGGAAATTCAGGGTGGAGTAGGTCAGGCGGTGGTCAAATTACCTCGAAATATTGGAGTGGTCGCGACAGTCCACGGCGGACTTGGTTCGATTGACGTTCACGGACTCAAAGAGGAAGACGGCAAATACATGAACGCCGCATACGGTAAATCCCCCAATACAATTTATCTCACAGTTGAAGGCGGGATTGGCCAGATCAAGCTGGAACAGGAGTAATCGAGCGGGTTCCGTGTCCCCCTGAGCCGGTATCCTCCCTGCGCGAGTTCCAGTTCGAGCGGCTCCGTAAAGCCAGCAAGTGGGTGCTGCAGGGAAACGGCCAAACCGTCCTCTCGGCCTGGATTTCAGAAAATTTGCTCACAATTGCCTGTGCACGTATAATTCGAGGTTTAGACAGGATGCACGAAGCGCACCGTCTGAGCTTCCCTTTGGCCACGAGCGTAACCACACCTTACCACTCCGAACCGCAAGAATTTCTACGTGTGGTTCGGGCGCGGGTACACAACCTCAAAAACGTAACCGTTGATATTCCACACAATGCGATCACCGTGGTGACGGGGGTCAGCGGATCGGGCAAATCGTCCCTGGCGTTCGACACGGTATACGCCGAAGGACAGCGGAGATACGTCGAGTCGCTGTCAGCCTACGCACGGCAATTCCTGGAACGGATGGAGAAGCCGGATGTCGACGAGATTTCCGGCATTGCTCCGGCCGTGGCCATCCGGCAAAAGAATTCGACGCGCAATCCCCGGTCAACGGTGGCGACAGCGACCGAAATTTACGACTATCTTAGATTGCTGTTTGCCCGATGCGGGCAGACCTATTGTGTAAAGTGCGGGACGGAAGTAAAACGCGATTCGCCGGATGAAATTGCCAGCCGAATCCTGACGTTAACGCCAGGACGCCGTTTCTATGTGCTGTATTCCCTGCAAGTCGTTATGCCGGATGTTCCAATTGCGGGAAAGCGAACCGCGAAGAAGAAAGCGGCGACAACTCCCAGCGCGGATTCGTTGCGACAGACGTTGGTTGATCTGCAGAAACGCGGATTCAACCGGCTGTATCAAGATGGACAAGTGCATGAATTTTCGTCGCCGGAGACCCTACTGGATGTAAATTTCGCGAAGCCCGTTTACGTACTGGTGGATCGGCTGGCTGTAAACCCAGAGTCGCGTGCCCGCTTAGTGGATTCGATCGAGATCTGCTATCGCGAGGGCGGCGGCGAGGCGATCCTGGAGTTTGTGGCCGATGGCGCTGGCAATCCGGCAGAACGGATGAATTTCAACGAACGCTTCGAATGCAAAAATGATGGGACGATTTACCAGGAGCCCGAGCCCCGGCTGTTTTCATTTAATAACCCCTATGGGGCTTGCCCGCGATGCCAGGGATTTGGAAATACGATTGATTTTGATTTGAATCTGGTTGTGCCAGATCACAGCAAATCGCTTGACGACGGGGCCATCGAGCCATGGAGCAAGCCACGGTATCGAGTGCTTTCCCAGGATGCGCGGAAATGGGCGAAGAGCCAGGGGATTCCGACAAATGTGCCCTGGCGGCAGCTCTCTGCGGACCACCGAAGGCTGGTGCTCGAAGGTGATCCTGAGCACAACTTTGAGGGAGTCAAGGGATTTTTCAATTATCTGGAGCGCAAGAAATACAAATTGCACATCCGGGTATTCCTCAGCCGCTATCGCGGATATGCAACTTGTCCGGATTGCAGCGGCACGCGGTTGCGACCAGAAGCACGGGCGGTGCGAATTAACGGACAGAACATCACCGACTTGTGCAGACTGACCGTCAAGGCTGCCAGGAAGTATTTCAGCGAACTGCAGCTGACCGTGGCACAAGCAAAAGTGGCTGATAAGATCCTGGACGAAGTGCGTTCAAGGTTGCAGTTTCTCGATGAAGTAGGCCTGGATTATCTGACCCTGGACCGGCTGACCTCTACCTTGTCAGGCGGAGAATCGCAACGGATTCAGTTGGCAACTTCTCTCGGGTCGCACCTCGTCGGCGCGCTGTATGTGCTCGATGAACCGTCGATTGGATTGCACCCGCGAGACACGCAACGGTTAATCGACATTTTGAAGTCGTTACGCGATCTGGGAAATACGGTACTGGTCGTAGAACACGATTCTGACACCATTGAATCCGCTGATCGTATTATTGATCTGGGGCCTGGAGCCGGAGAATTGGGCGGTAAGCTGTTATTCATTGGAACGCACGAAGAGATCTTGAAGGACCCGAAATCGATTACCGGCCGGTATCTGAGTGGTGAGCTGCGGATCCCCGTCCCCCTAACGCGACACAAGCCCAATGGAAAGTTTCTTCGGTTGACTGGGGCCAGGCTGCATAATTTGCAAAATGTGGATTTGATGCTGCCGCTTGGCACGCTGACCGTCGTGACAGGGGTCAGCGGCTCGGGTAAGTCAACGCTGGTGCACAACGTTTTGTATCGGGCACTGCAAGCCAAGCGCAGCGGTGCAGGCGTAAAGGAATTCTGTGATCGTCTGGAAGGCGACGCCGACGTCACGGATCTCGTCATCGTGGATCAGTCGCCCATCGGGCGCACCCCACGGTCTAATCCGGCGACGTATTTGAAAGCCTTCGACGCGATTCGAGAGGTTTTTTCAGACACTCCGGACGCAAAGCGCAAAGGATATTCCGCCGGGCATTTTTCCTTTAACGTCCCTGGCGGCCGCTGCGAAACCTGCCAAGGCGACGGCACGGTCACCGTAGAGATGCAATTTCTGGCGGACGTGGAACTGGTGTGTGAAGAATGCCGCGGTCAACGGTTCAAGAGCAGCGTCCTTGAAGTGCGCTACCACGGGAAAAATATTCATGATGTGCTCGAGATGACCGTACGCGAGGCCTTGGCCTTCTTCGTTAACCTCCCGAAGGTCGTGTCGAAGCTCCGTGTGCTGAATGAAATTGGATTGGGTTATTTGCGACTGGGACAATCAGCGACGACCCTATCGGGTGGTGAAGCGCAACGGTTGAAGTTGGCCTCGCACCTCACACGGACTGAAAACAAGGGCATCTTATACATTCTCGATGAGCCGACAACGGGTTTGCATTTCGACGACATCGCCAAGCTGCTGGCGGCGTTTCGCAAATTGCTCGAATCGGGTGCCTCTTTGCTCGTAATTGAGCACAACCTCGATGTCATCAAGTCCGCCGACTGGCTGATCGATATGGGGCCGGAGGGAGGGGATCAAGGCGGAAAAATTATCGCCACTGGCACTCCGGAACAGGTGGCGCGCAATACCCAATCACATACCGGCCGTTATTTGGCAAAAGTGCTGGCCAATGGAACGGGCAAGGGCAAGGTGCCGGGACCTGTCGCATCCAGGCCTTCGGCAGCAAGCCAAGAAAAAATCGGAAGCGGAAAATAAATTGGCGCGGACTCTCCACTTCGCGCGATCGATCGTTTTCTGCTGCTCGACATGTATCTCGGGGCCGGTCCAGATACCGGCAATTGCGGCAGCGGGTTCACAGCAGCCCCAGTCAGCCGCGACCTCCAAGCAAAAACTGCGAAATCCCCTGAATGACTTGTTGGATGAGGCTCAGGCAGATGTGGAAAAGAAAGACTTCACGGCCGCAATTTCGGCACTTCAGAAATTTATCGCCCAGCAGCCGGAAGTTGCTTACGCTCATTTTCAGCTGGCATACTGCTACACAAATCTGAAACGGCCTTCCGAGGCGAGGCCTGAATACGAGAAAGCGATTGCGCTCGATCCGAACTTCTTCGAGGCTTATTTAAATCTCGGGACATTGCTCGTCGAGAGTTCGCCGAAAGACGCCATTGCGCCGTTACGGAAAGCGATTGAGCTCCAGCCGGCTCAAAATCATCCACACTATTTGTTGGCCGTGGCGCTCGACCGTTCCGGGGACCAGGCCGGGGCCGCGGAACAGTTTCAGCAGATTTTGGGTTTGGAGCCGACCGATATCCAAGCGCTGAAATACCTGGGCTGGTATTTCCTGGGCCATCAGAAGCCTGCCGAAGCGGAGACAAAATTCCGGGAGGCATTGCAGATTGAGCCAACCGATCAGAAAGTCCTGCTGGGCCTGGCGCACAGCCTCGATGCGCAGAAAAAGCCGAAAGCTGAGGAGGTGTACCAGCAATATCTTTCGGCGAACCCCGGGGATAGCAAGGTCCGCTACCGGATGATTTACGCGCTCATCGAGCAGGAGCAGTACGATGCGGCGATGGCGGAACTGGACAAAGCGCCGGACGCGAAGCAGCCAACCGAGGAGATGCTGAAGTTGCGTGCCGACATCCAATTGGCACAGAAACAGAATAACGGAGCAATTGAATCCCTACAACAAGCCGTGGCGCAAAAGCCGCAGGACGCGCAACTGCACGGTCAGCTCGGCCGGCTTTATTTGGGAAAACGCGATTTCGCAAACGCAGAAAAGGAGCTGAAGATTGCATTGAGCCTGGACAAAAGCAATCTTGTCTATTTCAAGGACCTCACTTCGACCTACTATCTGGGTGGAAATTACCCTATGGCTTTGGCCGGACTGGATACGATCGAAAAGGTCGAAACGTTGAATGCCGGTCAATGGTTCATTCGAGCGCTTTGTTACGATAAACTGAGGCAGATATTCCCAGCGATGGACGCGTATCATAAATTTCTGGAACTCGATCAGAATCAAAATCCGGACCAGGTCTGGCAGGCGAACCAACGTATCCATGTCTTGCAGAAGATGGCCGAAAAAAAGAAGTAGCGCTGGAAATGTACTGCAGGTGTCGTTCGTCGCCGCCTGCCTGTTGCTTGGCGTGCGGGGTTTGGCCGCTACCGCGGACAAGGTAAGCGAGCTCCAGTCGCGATTCGATCAGGAGACTCACGCAACCAGTAAGATCAAGATACTCGACAAGTTAGGCGAAGCGCAGTCGCTGGCGGCCACGCATGCCCAGCAGACCAACGATTACATCAGCATCGGATTGATCTTTGAAAAGTACCGGGACAACGTGCGCACTGCTTTCCTGGCTCTAAAAGAACAGGAGCCGAATGCAGACAAGCACCCAGAGGGATACAGGCGGCTTGAATTGCAAGTTCGCCGAGGGATTCGTGAAGTGGATGACATAACGATTATCGTGCCGGAGGAAGTCCGTCCACCCTTGCAGCTCGTTCGAGACGATCTGATCAAGATGGACGATGACTTGATACGTGACCTGTTTCCGCCCCACGCTCTGGCGCCAACGACGAAGGCGCAAAAGCCATGAACACATTACATCGACTTTGCCGATGGGGCTGTGCAGTCGCAATTCTGTTTGCATATGCTCCTCTTGTGCAGGCCCAGCGTCCGGAGAAGGATTATCTCTCCACAATCGAGGCCGACAAGATTCGCGATGCAGAAACTCCGAATGAGCGGATCAAATTGTTCCTGACCTATGCGGATGACCGCTTGAAGAAATTTCAGTACGAACTGGAACACCCTTCACCCAATAAACACAGGGAGCTGCTGAACTACCTGATGAACGCTTATATTGGTTGCGTGGACGATGCTGCGGACATCATTCAAGTAGGCCTCGAAAAGCAGGAAAATATCCGCCAGGGAATTGACCTGATGGCAGAAAAGGCGAAAGAATTTCTGCCAATCCTGCAAAAGTACCAGAGCGAGGGGCCCGAACTCGAGTTGTACAAAGATAATGTGGATGACGCTGTTGAAGGAACCCAAGACGCCTTGAACGAAGCAGAAAAAGCGCGCAAGAAAGCTGCGCCCCCACCCGTGAGGCGGAAGAATTGAGCAAGCCGCCGCGCATCTCCATTCGAGTGCCCGATGGGGAAGCTATTTTCCAGAGGATGTTCACCCGGATTGGTTGCAACGAACGCCCTCCCCATTTCCAAGTGGAGTTCTACCCGTATAGCAGCCTGGTCATCACGATTCGGCGGCGTCAGGATCTGTTTTTTGTACGCTTTTCAGATTTGTTATGGCGCGCGCCGCTGAACGTCCTGGAAGGCGCAGCAGCGCTGTTGCTGGCTCGCGTGTATCGACGACGCACACCGCGCTTGCTGGTCAAGCCGTATCTTGAATATGCACGGTCGGACCGGACCCGGACACGGATCAGCAGTATGCGGCGCAACAGAGTGCCCTTGAAGCCTAGTGTCCCGCAAGGCACGCATTACGACCTGTCTTCGTTGTTCGACCAGCTCAATCAGAAATACTTCGAGAATGCGCTCGAACGGCCCCATATCGGATGGAGTACGCGCGGGTGGCGGAGGCAATTCGGGTGCTACGACCCCGGGCCAAATCAGATTCTCTTGAACCGACGAATGGATGTGCCAGGAGTGCCGCAATTCGTGGTGGAGTATGTGTTGTACCACGAGATGTTACATGTGAAGCACCCGACGCGGAGATCGGGATGCAGCTTGCTTTCTCATTCGCCAGAGTTCAGGGCGGAGGAAAAGCGTTTTAGTCAGTTTGACCCCGCGAGGAAGTTTCTGGATCGTCTGGCACGGTAGAATCAAGTCTCGCCTGCAAGGCTCACAAAGCGGTCAGCGCTCTTCGGCGCCGATCACGCCAGTCCCTGCGCGAAGGCAGGAAGTCGAACCTCGAAATCGTTCCGCAACACAATCGGACTATTCGCGCGAGCTCTTTTCTTTGTCAATTTCGCTGTGGAGTTTATCGATTTTTTTGCGGATTTTGTCGGCATCTTCAGCGTGGCGGATACAGATCGAGGTATCGTTGATACGCCTTCACCGCTTGTTTCCTTCTATTTTTCTTTTCATAGGCTTCGCCCAAATACAGAAAAGGGATGGCATATCCGGGTTTTGCTACGGCAGCGTCTTCAAAGCGATCGATCGCCGCATCGATATCGCCTTTTCTCATGTAGTACTTGCCAACTTCGATGTCTTTGTCCGCACGCAATGGATCCCATTTCGGCTGGTCAGGCGCCGACTCAACGGCCGAATCGGTATTCGGTTTTGGATTCGGCTTTGGCGGATCGGCCGGCTTGGCCGGCGCCTCATCCGGCGGAGGCGGGGCAGGGGGGGTCTGTCCGTGCGCGGCACCTGCCAAGAACAGGGCGCCCGCGCAGAGACAGAAACCACCCCGAATTGTCCCGTTGGTTTCACGTTTTTCAGTCTCCTTCATTGCGATTCGCTGCAATGAAGAGGAGTTGCCTGGGTTATTTCCCCATCAGTTCATCAACGAGCGTTTGCGCCCCGTAGAGCTTGCTCATCGCTTCGGTCATGCCGGCCGTGTGCACAGCAACCGCGCGGTTGGCCGTGCCATCGTAAACGAAATCACCGACCAACGATTCGATGTTGCCGTCAAAGATCAAGCCAACAATGTCGCCTTCGCGATTCACGACCGGTGAACCGGAGTTACCCCCGATGATGTCGTTGGTCGTCACGAAGTTGAACGGCGTTGCTAAATCGAGTTTGCTGCGGCCGTCGATATATCGCTGGGGCAAATCGAATGGCACCTTGTAGTTGAAACTGGCTGCGCGATCGTAAAGACCGTATATCGTGGTCTTTGAGGGAGCGATCGTCCCGTTCATGGGATACCCCTTCACCTGCCCGTAGGAAAGGCGAAGCGTGAACGTCGCATCGGGATAGGTGGATTTCCCGTAGACCGCAAAACGCGCCTTACCGAGCTCTTCGCCGGCCTGCTCTTGCTGGCTGGCTACGTTGTCCTCAAACCATTTGATCTGTTCGCGCCGGATGGGATCGATTCTGCGCGCCATGACGATCATGGGATCGGTGGACGCGTCAACAGCGGCCTGGCCACCGTCGACCAGCGTCTTGCGGAAGGCCGGATCCGCTACTTTTGTTCCAGACACCAGTTGCTTGGCAGTTTCTTCCGGAGTCCTTCCGTCCAATACCGCTTTGAGCCATGGGTCATTCGGACCGATTCCATTCAGATCGAACTGGAGAGCACTGGTCATGCGAGCCGTGTCCATTTCTGGATAGACCGGGGCGGGCGAGAATAAACGTAACTTTAGTGAATCGAGCTGCGCCTCGTGATATCCCGGGAGACGTTCGCCATCCGGCTTCTTTATTTCGGCGACGTAGGTGACGAGGCTGATGGCGAGATTTGCCAATTGCGAATCGAGTCCACGGTAGAACTGTTGATTGATTCTCGACTTTGATTTGTCGACAGCTTGCGAGTCTTTTTCCCAGGCGTTGCCATAATCCTTCTTCCATTCCGGATTGGCATCAACCTTGGCCTTGAAGTCTTCCTCTTCCTTGCGTTTCTTCTCCATCAGGTTCTTGTCCTGAAGACCCAGGAGACGCCCTTCATAGACTTTGCGGCTATTCTCCAGACCGAAGATCATGGTTGCGGCCTGACGAGTCTGCTCCGGCCCGCGAGCTGAATAATCCTTTAGTGTGGCGATGCGATTCTTCAGAAGCTTGATTATCGTGGGCGTGACGGTATCGCGGTCGAAAACCAGTTGAGCATAGGTATCGGCGCGCTGCGTCGAACCAGGATGACCGGAGACGAAAACCAGATCGCCGTCATCGGCACCCTTGGCGTTCCACTTGAGATAGTCCTTGCTGTCGATGGGCTTGCCATTTTCATAAACCCGGTAGATCGCCATGTCCAGGTCATACCGGGGATAGGTGAAGTTGTCCGGATCGCCGCCGAAGAACGCGGTTTGCTGCTCAACGGCAAATACAAGACGCACATCGGTGTACTTCTTGTAGCGATAGAGCCAGTATTCACCGCCCTGATACAGGGTAACAACGTCTGAACGCAGACCGGTCTTATCGGTGCTCTCCTTTTCGATGGCCGCGATGGCCGATTTACGCTTCGCGAATTCTTCCTCCGCGTTCTTCGATCCCTTCGTGGAATCGTTTACGCGCCCGGTCACATCTTCAAGCGAAACGAGGACGTTGACTTCGAGATCCTGCGATTTCATCTCCTGATCGGCGGTCGTTGCGTAAAATCCGTCCTTCACGTAATCATGTTCCGGTGTGGAATTCTTCTGCAGTTGGCCAAGAGCAACGTGATGATTGGTGAGGAGTAAACCGTGGGGACTGACAAACGACCCCGAGCCACCATCGTTGAGCCGCACGCTTGAAAGGCGCAGATGATCGAGCCACTGCTGGGTGGGCGTAAAGTTGTATCGTTCCTTCAGAAGTTTTAGCGGCGGATTATCGAATGTCCACATTCCTTCATCGGCGAAGCTTGCAGGAACCAGAAGCACGGCTGTAAGCAACGCCGCGGAGGTCTGGCGCAATAATGTATAAATTTTCACGGAATTCCTCATTTCGATTGGTAAGTCAACCAGGGAATTTGTCCACTGGATTATATACGAAACAGGGCGTCGGGAAGTTTCGGACCTGGGTCTGTGCCGCCAAAGCCTTGCGGTGCCAAAAGCACGCAGGGATGGGCCGGGAGCCAGGTAACTGATCGCTTCAAAATCCGATCATCCGCTACTTGCCGGTGGCAGCTTGGGCACGAGGCGATGGGGCGTAGTAGCCATTCCGGGTGCGGGCAACGAGCTTACCCTTTCCCCGTGGAGGGACGACGTCAACATGGACGCTGCGGAAACTGCCGTCGCGAGCCGCATTGGTAGGGTAGTACCCGAGCGTATATTGGTGACGAATGTCGTGCGCGACCTGCTGACAAATCGTGTGGACATCTTCAATATTTTCAGGAAAATAGGCGACACCCCCGGAAGCAAGGGCGATTTCCGAGAGAGCTTTCTTGGCGTTCTTGGCACTCCGCTTACTTTCCTGACTGAGCAAGCCAATGGTGTAGATCACCGTATCGGTCTTCTGAATTTCGCGGATGGTTTTCTCAAGCGAGCTACGGCTGGTATTGTCTTCGCCATCGGTGACGATCAGCAGGACTTTCTTCTCCTTCACCCCTTTCTTTAAATGGTCGAGGGAGCCGATGATGGCGTCATATAAAGCCGTACTTCCCCGGGCGTCGATGCGCTCCAGGGCTTCTTTCAATTCGGGTATGCTGCTGCTGAAATCCTTGTCGAGATCCAGGTAGAAGTCGTCGTTGAAGTTGACGACGAAGGCTTCGTCCTGAGGATTGCTGTTTTGCACGAGGGTAAGAGCCGCTTCGTTTACCCTTGGACGCTTATCGCGCATCGAGCCGCTGTTATCAATGACCAGGCCCATACTGACGGGGATATCCTCACGCTTGAACACCGAGAGCTTCTGTTCGACACGGTCTTCGAAGACACGAAAGTTGTCCTGACTGAGCCCTTCAACGAACTTCCCTCGATCATCGAGAACCGTAGTGTGCAGGACGACCAGGTTCACATCGACTGAAATCTTGCTGCCGCTCTGAGGTTTTCCAGCGTCCGCCCCCGGCGGGGGAGGCGGAGGTGGCGTTTCGACCGGAATCTGTGCGTTGAGCGGTATCGAACAGGCGAAGAAGAAAGACAGCAAAAACACCGCAACGAGTCGGGGAAGAAGCAGGAGACGAATCTGCTCAGTGAGCCGGGGCGTAGTAGCCGGTCTTCGAATAGGCAGTAAGAGGTGGCAGTCCTTTGGGTGCGCGCAGCTTGACCTTGATTTTACGCCAGCGGGCGTCGTGAACGTGGTTACTTGGCTTGTATCCGAGAACATATTGATTGCGCAGCTCCATGCCGATCTTCGATGCAACGTCCGGCAGATCGTTTAGATGCTCAACGGCGAACACGCGCCCACCGGTCAATTCCGTAATGTCAGCGAGCAGAGAGGGGCCGTTAAGTTCTTCTGTCGTTCGATTGCGATAACCGAGCGGGTCATAGAGGCCGATGGCATAGAGCTGAGTATCGGCTTCCTTGACTAGCCGCTTGATATCGTTCTCGTTGTACCGACTATGATTATCTCCCCCATCGGAAAGGATGAGCAAGGCACGTTTGGCGTTGTGTGCACCCCTCATTTGGCTGAGACCGAGATAAATCGCATCCAGTAAGGCGGTTCTGCCCTTTGGAGCAGTCAGCATCATGCGGCTCTGGAGGTCCTCGACACTATTGGTAAACGTACTGGTGAGTTCGGCACGCTCATTAAAGCTGACAAGAAAGAATTCATCCTGGGGGTTGGCGGTCTTGAAGAATTCGAGCGCGGCCTCGCGGGCTTTGTCGATTTTATTGGCCATACTGCCGCTGAAATCGAAGATGACCCCGATGGAAATCGGGACATCCTCGGAGGAAAAGGTAACAATTTCCTGCTCGATATTGTCTTCGTATACCCGAAAATTGTCCTGGTCGAGACCGGTTACCAGGCGATTGAATGGATCGGTGACCGTCACATTGACGAGCGCCAAGTCGACATCGGAACGAATGACCTTACCCGGGGAAATCTTGACGGCAGGGGTATCGTGCTTAGCGTCGACCAGCTTGACCGGGGGCTCGGGCACCTGAGCCGGATCGCGCGGCTTATCCTGTTCTTGCGAGAATGCGGGGTGGGCCAGACAGAGAAGAACGCAACAAGCAATCAGGCGGGAAACTGCCAAGGAAAAACGACTGCAAACGGAAGTCTTGAACCCAGGGCCTTTCACGGCTCCCCCATTCTTTCGGCTAACCGAAAGGGCCGCGCGGAGACCACATCATAGCATCAGTTCGCGGGAAGGCAAGAGGGGTCAATAACGGAATCCCAGATCTCGAAATTCCGCGAACCGCAAGATGGGGAGAATCCCGTAGATCACGTTCAAGAATAGGCTGTGCTAGTATGCGAGGCGAGCGATTAACGTAATTCGCAAGGAAGGCCTTTGGACGATCAACAGGTCATAGTCGTCATTCCGTCCCGCTACGGGTCGATCCGGCTGCCGGGCAAACCTTTGGTGTCGCTCGCGGGCAAGCCGATGGTTCAACACGTGTACGAGCGTGCGAAGAAGGCGCAAACCGTGCATCGCGTCATCGTGGCTACAGATGATCAGCGGATTGTTGAGGCCGTGAAGGCATTTGGCGGCGAGGTCCGGATGACGCGGGCGGATCATCGCACCGGAACCGAACGGATTGCCGAGGTCGCAGTGCATGAAAAAGGCGATATCTATGTAAACGTGCAAGGGGATGAGCCGCTGGTCGACCCAGTGGCAATTGATACGGCAGTGGCCGCACTGCTCGAAGAGCCTGCGGCCGAAATCGCGACCGTGGCAACTGCCATTCGGCACGCCAATGACATCATGGATCCCAATATCGTGAAGACGGTGCTGGACTTTGACTCGAACGGAATGTACTTTTCGCGCGCGCCCATTCCGTGGGTACGCGATACGCAGCAGAAGATCCACGTGAAATATTGGAAGCACCTGGGATTGTATGTTTTTCAACGGGACGCGTTGCTTGAATATCCCACTTTGCCACAGGGAGAACTGGAAAGAATTGAGCAACTGGAGCAATTGCGATGGCTCGAGAATGGATGGAAGATCCGCGTCGCAGAAGTGGAACACGATGCCGTCAGCGTGGACGTCCCTGAAGATGTCCCACGAGTCGAAAAATTAATGAAAGCGTGATCCAAAACTAGAAAAGGACCGCAGGCGGATCCTGCAGCAGACCGGGCAAGGAGCTAGGGAACGGTTTGAACCGTTGCAATGCCAGAAGTGATTCGCGTGTTGTCCGTGCAAAGAACATAGGTTGTGTTGGGGTTCACCACATAAGCAACGAAGTTGAATGTTGTGGAAGACGGACTGCCCCCGACGACCTGTAGGGTGTTGTTGGCAGTACCGTCCGAGTTGATCGATAACTCACCCGCGAGTCCGATATCGGAATAGAGCGTGCTGCCGGTTGTACCCATTTCTGTGTAATCCATGACACCGGTCAAATTGCTCGATGAAGCGGAAGCCAGGGTGTAGAGCCCCACAAAATTTTCTGCCAGCGGCACGAAAGTCTGTGAGCCAGTCTGTATACCCGTCCAATTGAACGCGTAATTGCCCGCCACACTGGCGTTGGAAAAAGGCGAGCCGGACTGGGATTGCATCAGCCCGTCAGCGACGACGTTTACGCTGGTATTCTGGATAACCGCTTCGGTCGAAGAGACCAGGTAGAAAACGTAATTAACTTGCCCAAGATTGGAATCCTTGAACGAGAGGGTGCCGCGGCCAGTACCGGCATGGGCGCTGTCAATGACGTAATTCGCATTCGAAATATTATTCCCTTGCGAAATGTGGGTCGTGTTGCCGTCATTATTCTGATCGAGCGAGATGGCTGTCACCCCGCCATTGCCGTCCGCCGTAAAGCGGGCAACCTGCGCAAGCGCGCCACCGTTGGCGACGAGCGAAGACCCGCCGACGAGATAGACAAAGCTGCCATTAAAGCCGGAATTCTGGGTCGGTACGTTCGAGGATTGCAGCGCAGCATCACCTGCTGTCGCGGCAGAGCTATCTTCCTCAATCACTTTGATGCGGTTGTTGTCGACGATGTAGAACGCATAGGTGCTGTCGGCAAAATTCATCGTGCCCCGCCCAAAGTTTGTGCCGTTGCCGGTGCTATCCATCTGGTAGGTCCCGGTCGGGACCACTTGTGCACCGGAAACGGTGCCGTCATTTGAATCCAGTACTCCGCTTGTGACGTTCCCGTTTCCGTCCAGTGTCACTACTCCAACGACAGAAAGCGGAGCGGCGTTTGCGCCTGAGAACGAAATTCCCGAAAAATCGAACACATAGTTCCCTTTGAGCGCGTTCACGCTGAATTCAGATGGCGTCTGCAAGGCAAAACCACCGTTTGTCGAGGCGTTCAAATCAGTCTGAACCATGATGCCCTGACTCGTAGAGATCAGGGCGATATTCATCTGCAGACCGCCGCCGTTGGTGTTCGAAAAAACCAGCAAGCCTCTTCCGTTGCTTTGAATGGTATAGCTGCCACCGGAAAAAGTGATTTCAGATGCTCCCGAACTGCCCTGAACCAGATCTTCGAGCCCGGCCGTAATCGAGCCGTTTCCGTCGGCTACGAAGCTGCCCACGCGCGCGATGTAGGCGCCGTTCGTATCGATACCGCTCATGGAAAACGCGTATTGTCCCTTCAAGCTCGAATCGGAGAAATTTCCTGCCGGAGGAGGCGGATTAATGTTGGACCCACCGCCGCAGCCAGAGAGCGTAATGGCAATGGCAACAGGGATCACCCGGAGGATGCTCTTCACATTGCACCTCGTTGTTGTTTGCCATCTCCCGAGACTGCGGGCGTTGTAGCCGGAATCGGAAATCCACGAGAGGTGCGGACTGCAATGGCTTGGTCCCCCTTTTGCAGGATTCGCGCAAGAAATTGCGAATTGTTGTTGGGCAAACGAACGGTTTCTCCTATGACACGAAGTGAATCGCCAACCTGGACAGTGAAATGCTTCTCAGCAAGTGTTCGCGCGTCCCCGAGATGAATGTCGATGACGCCCGAGGCTGTCTGCAAGGTAAGTCGAGGGCCAAATGGAGCACGAGGGGAGGCGTTTGAATAGCTGAGCACTGTGCCAACAAGCGTCTGTTCCCGACTGGTCTCATAGGCGTCTGTAGAGGAAGGATCTCGTTCGGGAGTTGCGCTCTGATTCCGGGGAAAAACCGGGCTCGTGCAAAGGAACAAGATGCCGGCGATCGCTGCTGCTAGCCTTTTCGTAGTCATGATCAAGTTCGCCTCTTGATGATTTGCTTTTCCAGAGAACATTTCTTCAGGCCCTGCCGTTGAGACAAATTCTGAGATGGGACAGCTCTGGAACTCTATTCCGAATCGAGATACTAAAATACCACCCCACTTTGATAACACAAGGCAGGAGGGAAGGTTTCATCCAATCAGAAAAAACTTTGATGGATTGGTTGAAAGAGTTCGCATTGACAGACAGCAGAGATGCGAACATAATTCTATGTACGTCAATCCTGCGGAGGTCTAAGAAACTCAATTCCGCTAACGGCGGGAGCGAGAAACCCGGATGGCGCCAAAATATATTTTTGTAACAGGCGGTGTTGTTTCCTCACTGGGTAAGGGCGTTGCAGCTTCCTCTATCGGTTGTCTCCTTGAAAGTCGTGGCTTTAAAATCACCATCCAGAAATGCGATCCGTACCTGAACGTTGATCCCGGGACGATGAGTCCGTATCAGCATGGGGAAGTTTTTGTCACAGAAGATGGTGCGGAAACCGATCTGGATCTCGGGCACTACGAGCGCTTCACGCACGCCAAACTCACTCGCGATAATAACTGGACGACGGGACGCATTTACGAAACCATTCTTTCAAAAGAGCGTCGCGGTGACTATCTGGGCAAGACCGTACAGGTGATTCCTCACGTTACGGACGAAATAAAACGTTGCATCAAACGAGTCGCAGAAGGTGTCGATGTTGTCATCGTAGAGATTGGCGGGACGGTTGGCGATATCGAGTCATTGCCTTTTCTTGAGGCGATCCGTCAGATGCGCCTGGAACTAGGGATTGAAAACACCTTGTTTGTACATGTCACGCTGGTCCCGTACATTGCCGCGGCTGGCGAACTGAAGACCAAACCGACGCAACACAGTGTCAAGGAGATGCTGGGCATCGGAATTCAGCCGGACGTTCTGCTCTGCCGCAGCGACCGGCACATTTCTGCGGACTTGAAGCGCAAAATCGCACTGTTCTGCAACATTGCGGAATCGTGTGTGATTTCGATGGAGGACGTGAAGACGATTTACGAAGTACCGGTGGAGTTGAACAAGGAAGGGCTGGACGCACAGATTTTAAAGCGCCTGCACCTCGAAGAGCGGCCGGCGAATATGCAGCCGTGGCTGGACATGTTGCAGCGGTTACACCATCCCAAGGGAGAAGTGCGCATCGGAATCGTTGGGAAATATGTGCAACTGGAAGACGCCTACAAGAGTTTGCGCGAAGCCTTGCTCCACGGCGGATTGGCGCATAACTACAAGACGGTCGTGGAGTGGATTGAATCTGAAGAGATCGATTCGCTGGAGACTGCCAAAAAGAGACTCCATGGCTATGACGGCATCCTGGTTCCCGGGGGATTCGGCAAGCGCGGTATCGAGGGAATGGTGCACACCATTCAGTACGCACGCGAAAACAAGATTCCCTTTTTTGGAATTTGCCTGGGGATGCAATGCGCAACAATTGAATATGCGCGTGATGCTGCTGGGTTGAAGCAAGCCGATAGCACAGAGTTCGACCCGCAAACACCTCATCGTGTGATTTACAAGTTGCGAGAATTGCTGGGTGTAGACGAGATGGGTGGAACCATGCGTCTGGGTGCGTGGCAATGCAAGCTCGAACCAGGTTCGTTTGCGGAAAAGGCCTATGGCAAAACCGAGATCAGTGAGCGGCACCGCCATCGTTATGAATTCAACCGCGAATACGAAAAAACGCTCGTTTCAGCGGGATTGAGGATTACCGGGCGGACGCCCGATGAGAACTATGTCGAGATTGTGGAAGCACCGGAACATCCCTGGTTCCTTGGTTGCCAGTTCCACCCGGAGTTCAAATCAAAGCCACTCGAGCCGCACCCGCTGTTCGCTGCTTTTGTCGGAGCGGCGCTTGAGCACAAATTGCAGAAGCCAAAGCCATCGGCAGTGATTGGCGCAAGCGAAGCGAAACCTCCAACCCCGGCTTTGCGGGCCACTCCGCACGCGACCGCATAACTGCGGTCATTTCAACTGAAATCAGGCGTTCCCTTCCGGATCACCGTCTCCGGGCAAAACGCACCATGATGTTTCTTCCAGAACGGGAAACGAGCCGTATGGAGGGCATCCGCGAGTGATTCTCATCAAGCCACCAGAATGCAGCGATCAGCGGAAATTGGTTGTGATATGTTAGGAACAATCAATGAATTCCTCGAAAGAAATTGTGCTCGGCTCGTTGCGGCTCGGCGCCGCGAATCCCCTGTTCTTGATAGCCGGAGTGTGCGTCATCGAATCGGAAACACATGCACGGGAGATGGCCACGAAGATTGCCGAGATCGCCACGAGTGTAGGGGTACCCTACATATTCAAGGCTTCCTTTGACAAAGCAAATCGCTCTTCAGTTCGATCGTTTCGCGGACCAGGATTGGCCGAGGGTCTGCGCATTCTGCAGAAGATCAAGGCAGACTTGAAGCTGCCGATTTTGACAGACATACATGAAGCGGCACAGGCCGCACCCGTAGCTGAAGTTGCCGATATTTTGCAGATTCCGGCATTTCTGGCAAGACAAACAGACTTGTTGATCGCCGCGGCAAGGACTGGTCGAATCGTTAATGTGAAGAAACCGCAATTTCTATCGCCGTGGGATATGGGAGACGTGGCAGAGAAACTCGCCAGTTCCGGTAATGACAACATCATTCTAACGGAACGCGGGGCGAGCTTTGGGTACAACAATCTCGTTGTAGACATGCGATCGTTCCCGGTGTTGCGGAAGTTTGGCTATCCGGTTGTTTACGATGTGACCCATTCGGTGCAACTCCCCGGAGGACAGGGTCATGCAAGCGGTGGGCAGCCGGAGTTCATAGAGCCCCTGGCGCGCGCGGGCATTGCTGCCGGAATTGACGGAATATTTTTGGAGACGCACGACAATCC
Organism: uncultured Acidobacteriota bacterium; assembly: GCA_963831545.1. Classification (GTDB taxonomy): domain Bacteria; phylum Acidobacteriota; class Terriglobia; order Acidiferrales; family UBA7541; genus Acidiferrum. The sequence goes on along the minus strand of CAWHQX010000007.1, from coordinate 479,362 downwards.
TGGTTCTGCACTATCCGATGGAGCGAATGCTCTGCCCTTGTCGAAACTTTCCCCACTATTGGCGCGGTTAAAGCAACTCTCGGCGCTCGTGCGGGGGTGGGAAACCGTATGAGCCTCGATACAGCCCGGCGAGTTTTGCGAATCGAGGCGGACGCCCTGCAAGATTTGCAAGCAAGGCTCGATCATTCGTTTGTTAAGGCTGTGGATCTTTTGCTGTCCTGCAAAGGGCGGGTCGTTGTGACCGGGATGGGCAAGTCGGGTCTTGTAGGGCGAAAGATTTCTGCGACATTATCGAGCACCGGCACCCCATCGTTTTTCCTGCATCCAGCCGACGCCCTGCATGGCGACTTGGGAATGCTTGCCAAAGGTGACGTACTCCTTGCGATTACCTATGGCGGGGAGACGCAGGAAATATTGAACCTGTTGGAATCGCTCAAACGACAGGAGATACCCATTGTGTTGCTGACAGGCAAAGTGACCTCAACGTTGGCGCTGGCAAGCGAAGTCGTCGTCGACGTGAGCGTAAAAGAAGAAGCCTGTTCCCTCAATCTAGCGCCGACGGCGAGTACCACGGTGGCCATGGCGGTGGGAGACGCTTTGGCTGTCTCACTGCTGGAACGCCGAGGTTTCCAGCCAAATGATTTCGCCGTGCTGCATCCCGCTGGTCGACTCGGCAAAAAGTTATTGCGTGTAGAACACCTCATGCATGCAGGCGACTCGCTTCCGCGCGTATCTCCTGAGACGCTGATGCCGGACGTGTTTCACGAAATGTCCGCAAAGAAGCTTGGCATGACGACCATAACCACGGAAGACGGGAAACTCGCGGGGATCCTCACCGACGGCGATCTGCGGCGGCTGATGGAGAAGCACGGTGGCGCAACGCTTTCAATGCGAGTGGAACAATGTATGGTGCGTTCACCCCAGACGATAGATCCACAGCTCCTTGCGAGCGAAGCGCTTAATTTGATGGAAAAGAAGAAAATCACTTCAATTGTCGTTGTCGACGGGAACACAAAAAAAGTTCTAGGCGTTGTTCACCTTCACGATCTTTGGACACTGCAACTCATTTAATATGCGGCCTGCGGCCGCCAATTCAACAGCAGGACGCTCCTGACCATTTTTGGGAGAGAATTGAACCCGTCGGATCCCCGACTTGCAGCTCCCAGAGATCGGGTGACAACACGCAATCTTTGTGGCGAGCATAGCTGATACCATTGTGGATTCAATTTTGCTAGGAGGCTCCATTGGCTGGGACGATGAACATTTCTGCCGCACTCAGAAAGCGTGCTTCGCAGGTGAAGCTGCTCCTGATGGACGTGGATGGAACGATGACGGACGGCGGGGTAACGCTCCTCTCGCAACCGGATGGTTCGGCGCTGGAAATCAAGACATTTGACGCACATGACGGCCAGGGCTTGACCTTGGCACACACAGCAGGAATCCGGACTGGATGCATCACGGGGCGCGAAAGTTCCGCCTTGCTGCGCCGTGCGCATGAAATGAAGATGGACTTTATTTACATGAAGATAGCGCTGAAGATGCCCGCGTATGAAGAAATTCTCCGGAAAGCGGAACTTCCGGACAGAGCCGTTGCGTTTGTTGGCGACGACTTGCCCGATATTCCGCTGCTCAAACGGGTGGGGCTTGCCGTTGCGGTCGGAGACGCCGTGCCCGACGTGCGGAAGGTAGCCCACTATACGACGACAGCACTTGCGGGCCATGGCGCGATTCGCGAAGCGGTTGAACTGATTTTGAAATCAAAAGGTATCTGGGAAGAGATGATCGATAAAGCCCGTGCGTAGTGCTATTCTTCTGAACTTATGCGGCTAGTAAAATATTTTGTCGCTTGCAGCCTGGATGGTTACATCTCCCGAAAAGACGGAAGTGTGGATTGGTTGTTCCTGGACCAGGACTACGGAATGAAGGAGTTCTTTTCCTCGGTGGATACGGCGGTGATGGGCCGCAAGACGTATACCAAGGCACAGGAATTGTCCCCGCGCGGAGTGAACTTCCCTGGAATGAAAACATATGTTTTTTCGCACCTTTTGCCCACGGGAAAGCAGGAGAATGTTGAAATTGTTTCAGACAGCCCGGAGACTTGGGTAAAAGCCATCCGTGCGACAGAGGGAAAAGATATCTGGCTGGTCGGCGGCGGAGAGATGGTTCGCGAATTCCTGCAAAAGAAGTTGGTCAATGAAATTGGTATTTCAATTCACCCTCGATTGCTGGGGGATGGAGTCCCGCTGTTTGCGCAACCGTATCCGGAAACGGAGCTGGAATTAACGCATTCAAAGACATTCCCGAGCGGCTTACTGCAGGTGTTCTACCACGTAAAGTAGCTTGACTTCCCGGCCAGCTGGTTACAGACTCCCCCACGAATTGCCGCCTTGCCGATTGCGGGCGGCCTCAGAATTGAGGACTCTCGATGAGAACAAATTATCCGGCCGTTTTTGTCGCTGCTCTGGCGTATTGGGTCCTCGGTGCTGCCTGGTACGGAATCCTCTTTCAGAAGCCGTGGATCGCGCTTGAGCACATTACTATCGAGCAGGCGCAAAATGTGAATCCGGTGGTCCCCTATATCATTTCCTTCTTGCTCGAGCTGTTAGTGGCTTATTCGATCGCGCAACTGTGTATCTGGCGAAACGCGGATACGGCCAGCAAAGGCGCCTCGATCGGTGTACTGGTGTGGATCGGATTTGTCGGCCCGATCTCGTTCATGACATACATGTTCGAGATGAGATCGTATACGCTGTTCGCAATCAATGAATTTTACCCGCTCGCGGGACTGATCCTGATGGGCGCGATTTTGGGTGCCTGGAAAAAGAAATTAGCCTAGGAAACTCACTTACCTTTCACACGGTATCGGGCGATAATGAGGAGTAGCGATACCGAGAGTGAGGATCACTGTGATGCATCCCTGGCACGACGTTTCACCGGGCAACGAGTTACCCAGAGATTTCCAGGCATTGATCGAGATTCCTCTCGGCTCCAACATCAAATACGAGCTCGATAAACCTACGGGATTGCTGAAAGTCGACCGCGTCATTCATTCTGCCGTTTTCTATCCTGCAAATTACGGTTTCATTCCGCAAACATATGCTGAAGATAACGATCCCCTCGACGTGTTGGTACTTTGCCAGGAACCGGTGCAGCCATTGGCATTGATCAAAGCGCGTGCCATCGGGGTAATGACGATGATCGACTCCGGAGCGGTCGATGATAAGATTATCGCCGTAGCAACCAACGACCCGGAATTCAGCAACTACATCGAGGCGCGCGATCTGCCGCCACACCGCTTGCTGGTGTTACGGAGATTCTTCCAGGACTACAAGCAACTTGAAGGCAAACAGGTGCAGGTTGAAGAGATTCGTCCGGCCTATGCCGCGATGGCGGCAATAGAAAAGGCGCTGGCGCGGTACCAGGCATTAAAAGACCAATTGCGTATGGGGTTAGACCACTAGGGAGCCTTACGGTGAATCCAGTTGTTAAATGGAGCTTTGTCGCGCTGGCCGTATTGCTGGTTGGCGCATTTATTGGACTGAGTGTAATGGCAGGCAGCCCGAAAGATGCGTATGGAATGTTACGGTATGCATTGCCGCACATGCATCGCGGGACACTCGCCGTTGGCAATGATGCGCCCGATGCACGACTTGTGGCGCTTGATGGAAGCTCCACTTTCCACATTCGAGAAAGAACTAGCGGTCGCCCTCTGGTTCTGGTGTTCGGCAGCTTTACGTGACCGCCGTTCCGTCGCCAGGTTGGCGATATTAAACAGATCTATAACGATTACAAGGACCATGCGGATTTTCTGACAGTCTATGTGCGCGAAGCGCATCCAACCGATGAATGGCAGATGAAGAGCAACGAAAAAGAAAAAGACAATGTCTGTTACGCTCAACCGAAGACGATTGAACAGCGCGTGGCGATCGCGAATGATTTCACCCAACGGTTTAAATTTACGGTGCCCTTCGGCATTGACGAGATGAGTAACGCGGCAAACGACGCGTATGCAGCCTGGCCTGAAAGACTGTATGTGATCGACGAGAACGGACGCATCGCCTACAAGGGAGGCATGGGGCCGTTCGGATACGAGCCGAAGGAAGTTCGTGAGTGGCTTGGCAAGCGCTTTGGGGAAGTCAAGCATCCTGAGCCTCCACCTTCGACTGCCACACCGGCAACGGATTCAGCCCCTGCCAACCCGCCAGGCCCCTCCGCGCCCGCCGACACGAGCAAAGCTTCGACGGACCGGTAAAACGGGTTACACTCCCTCGGAGTCCAGTGAAATCACCGAAACGGTTTTTACCTCAACAATCAAAGAGCCCAGGGAAGCGTGCCGGTCTGGCGCGGGCCTTGTCAAAGCTCGGATATTGCTCGCGCACTCGCGCTTTCACATTGATCCGCGAAGGGAAAGTGCGACTGGACGGAACGATTACCCGGGATCCGGAAGCGCCCGTGAGGATCGGGATCAGCCGGATCGAAGTGGAGGGACAGAAAATCCGCGCGGCGAGGAAAACGTATCTGGTGCTAAACAAACCACGCGGAAACGTGACGACGGCCGCCGACGAAAAGGGGCGCGACACGGTGTATTCGCTCCTGCCAAGCGGAATGGACTGGATTGCGCCTGTTGGGCGGCTTGACAGGGCCAGCGAAGGCTTGTTGCTTCTGACCAATGATTCAGAGTGGGCAGCCCGAATCACGGATCCGCGTACGCATCTCGCCAAAACCTATCACGTTCAGATTGATGCCCTTGCTAACGACGAAATGCTCCATAAACTGCAACGCGGCGTCGAAACAGCAAAGGGTGAAGTGCTACGAGCGACCAGTGCAAAGGTGATCCGGCTGGGCGAGAAGAATTGCTGGGTCGAGATTGTGCTCGAGGAAGGCAAGAATCGACACATTCGACGCATGTTCGAGGGTTTGGGGATCGAAGTCCTGCGACTGATTCGTGTGTCGATTGGTCCGCTCGAACTGGGCGATCTCGCAAAGGGCAGACATCGCCCGCTCCGCCCGGACGAAAAACGCCTCCTTGACCTTGCGATCGGCAAGGCTCTGGTCTGATTATTTGGCAACTTCCAATTCGCTGGTGCCATAGAGCGGCGAGTCCTTGGGAATCGGCTCATTCCAGATGTAGTGACTGAACCAGTCCAGATTCGCGTGTTGCAGCGCTAGCAGCGACTTGGGCTTGTTGATACCGTGGCCAAATCCGGTGTAGAGAATCATTCGCACCGGCACATGTTGATCCATCAACCCGTGATACAGCTCGAAGCTGTTTGGTACTGGCACGCGTTTGTCATTACTTCCCTGTTGAATCAGCGTAGGAGTTTTCGCCTGCTTGATCGTGGTGATGGGAGAGGTCTTGGCATATACCTCGGGATCCTCCCATGGCGTTGCGTGCAAGTACTGCGGCGTAAATGGTGTAATGTCGGTGTTCGCGTAGTACGTCATCCAGTCGCTGATGCCTGCGCCAACGGAAATCGCTTTGAAGCGGTCCGTGTGCGTGGTTAGAAACGCGGAAATGTAACCACCTTCAGACCAGCCCATCGAACCCATGCGATTGGGGTCGACGATGCCCTTTGCGATCAAAGAGTCGACACCACTCATCACGTCCCACATGTCACCAACCCCGAGATTGCGGACGTTCAGCGCACGGAATTCGGCACCGTAACCAGCGCTGCCCCGGTAATTCGGTTCAAGAACGAGAGCGCCCTTTGACAGGAAGATCTGCACCGGGTAGGCATATTCTTCAGGTGAAAGGGTCGGCTGGGACGTTCCCGTCGGCCCGCCGTGAATCACGACGAGGAGGGGATATTTTCGCGAGGGATCGTAGTCCGCGGGCTTGTGCAGGATCCCTTCAATCGACGCGCCGTCCTTGCTCTTCCATGAGATGACTTCCGTCGTGCCAAGCTTCCAATACTTCACCTGGGCCGTCATATCCGTAAGTTTCCGGGGAGCGAACGGCACACACGCGGACGTAAACAATTCGGCCATATGGCTTGAATCTTCAGCAAAGTAGGCAAGTGACTTGCCATCCGGAGTCAGCGAGACATCTTCCAGTAGAAGCTCTTCAGGAGACGTGATCCGGTCGATCTTTAACGTCACGGGATTCAATAAAAACAGGTGCGCAGCTGTTTTCTGAGCCGCGCCAAAATAAATGCCCTGCGGAGTCCATTCCACTGCCTGCACGTCCTCGTCGAACTTTGGCGTCAGATCACGGACATCCCCCGGAGTGGTTGCGGGTTTGGAGAGCACCGTTGCCAGGTCAACGGCGGCGATGTGTCCGTTCGCGTAATAATAGAACGGTTGAGCAAGAGAGGTGTAGAAGGCCAGTTGCTTGCCGTCGGGCGAAAACATCGGTGATGTATCGGGTCCCGGAAGCGCCACAATTTTCGAAACCGTATTTCCATGGGCCAAATCGAGCAAATAGATATCCTCGTCAACACCGTAGGCAAGCAGCGGACTGTGCGTTGCGCTGAACGCGACGCGCGTGGAATCCGGCGACCAGGCAAATGCGTTCACATTGAGCGTACGGTCACTCGTAATCTGCCTGGCGGCAACCGGAAGATCGTTCTTTGCGGCAGCTCGTACATCCACGAGCCACAACTGGTTCTGGTTGTAATCCTTCTCGATGACATCATATTCACTGTATTTCTCTTTTCGATCCTTTGCCGTTTTGGCTTCCGGGAAATTCGCCGTGAACAGGATTGAATTCCCGTCTTTTGACCAATGAAAACCCCCGACGTCCGTTTCTGCCTTCGTCAGTTGCCAGGCTTCGCCGCCCTCCGGGGAGATGATCCAAATCTGCTGATCGGCAGGTTTGCCCTCGCCGGCGGTCTCCTCTTTCTTGCTGTCCTTGGGCTCTTCTTTCTTCTCCGTTTCCGCTCGCGGTTCGACCGCATTCAATTCTCGCTCGGTCACAAACGCCAGCCAGCGGCCGTCTGGCGACCATTCGGCATTGCCAGAGTCATGTTTACCGCGCGTCAGTTGGAAGTTTTTACCTGTAGCTACCTCCACCAGCCACAACTGGCGAGCGAACTTGTTTTCCTTCCAGTCCGTTTCTCGAATCTCGTAGGCGATGTACCGGGCATCGGGAGAAATTCGTGGCGAGCTCGCGAGTTTCAGGCTGATATTTTGTTCAAGAGTCGGAACCTGATTCACTTGCGCACAGTTCACCACCGGCAGAGTTGAGAACAACAGAAACGAAGCAGCCCATTTGCAGAATAAATGCATCTCGTATCCCCCTCGTCAGAGAGAGAGTTTACATTGAGATGAAGGATTGCGGAATCGAAGATGAGTTTGACTTCGGACGTCGAAATTCAGGTCCGGCAGATCTCATCGAGTAGCTCGCCCGAAGAATTCACCAGGCGAATATTCAATGCAATCTGGCCCAGCGCATGGGTGGAGCAGCTCAGGCAGGGATCATACGCGCGGACGACAGCCGAGACGCGGTTGAGCATGCCCTCTTGCAGCTTGTTGCCATCGATAAAGTGCTCACTGACCTGCTGCACGCTGCGGCCGATCGCCAGATTGTTATGCCCGGTCGCAACGATAAGATTCGCCCAGGTAATCGCTCCGTCTTCATTCACCTTGTAGTGATGAATTAGAATTCCGCGAGGGGCCTCAATCATCCCCACTCCTTCCAATGCGTTGACGCCCCCCGTGGCGCGAATATGTTTGCCGAGGATTTGTGGATCGCCCAGCAGGATTTCGATTTTTTCCAGGGCGTGGATGATTTCGAGCAGCCGGGCATAGTGATAGAGAAAAGCGCTATGGGCCGGATGACCAAAGCGCTGACGAAATTCCGCCAGCTCAATGTCAGCGGACGGCGTGGCAAACCTGTCTGCTACCGCGATGCGAGCGAGCGGCCCGACACGATAGACACCTTCTGGAAAGCCTTTGGGCTTGAAGTACGGTGCCTTCAGGTAAGAATCTCGCAGGCTGGCCTCGCCCATCCATTCCGCGTATTGGTGGGCTTTCACATTTTCTGTTGCGATTTCGCCATCGGCATTTCGGAAGCGCAACGTGCCATCATAAAACTGAAGGTCGCCTTCACGATTGACCAGTCCGGCATACATCGTGGGTGCCGAACCGAAGAACTCGATCTCCTCCTGATAACTGTTCAGCGCGGTTTTAAAGAAGTTCAAAGTCCTCTGGGCGATGGCTTTTGCAGCGGGCAGATCGGCCAAAATGCGGTCACGCGCTTGGGATGAAAGCGGCGATGCCACGCCTCCGGGGACGATCCACGACGGGTGCACACGTTCTTGCGCAAGGCTTTCGATGATCTGCAATCCGAACTTTCGCAGTTCGATTCCGTCGCGGGCGAGTTCAGGATAGGCTGCGATGACGCCCAGAACGTTCCTGGTTTCCTGGGGAGAATCCATGCCCAGCAGTAAATCTGGTGAAGACAGGTAGAAGAAACTCAGAGCGTGAGACTGAACCATCTGGGCACAGTGTGCCAGTTCGCGCAGCCCTTGCGCCACAGAAGGGATACGCAATGCCATAATTTCATCGCAAGCTTTCGATGAAGCAAGCAAATGACTGACCGGACAGATGCCACAGATTCGCGACGTGATACCCGGCATTTCGTAGAAGGGACGGCCTTCCGTGAATTTCTCGAAACCGCGGACCTGGGTCACGTGAAATTCCGAACCGCAGACGTGGCCATGGTCATCAACGTGAATGGTAATCTTGGCATGGCCTTCAATACGGGTTACGGGGTTGATGGTGATGCGCTTCATCGGCGCTCCTTACCCAAACTTCATCGTCAGATTGCTCTCTCGTTTGCGCCCTTCCAGAAGGTCGAGGATCAGTTTCGAGATCGCCTTCGCTGGCGGGGGGCAACCTGGTACGCAAATATCAACGTTCACAAATTCGCGAAGCGGGCGCGCTTGTTTTAAAAGTGCCGGTACGCCGTCAGTCGGAATCAACTTGTTTTGCAATGAACCCTCAACGTACACGCGCTGCAGCAGACGGTTGACCGGAATGTTGTTGCGCATAGCGGGAACATTTCCGGTGACCGCGCAATCGCCAAGGGAGATCAGCACTTTGGATCTCTGACGGATTTTCAGCAGTTTGCTTAGATCTTCCTGCGAACTGACTGCGCCTTCAATCAAGGTCACGTCCACTTCCTCGGGGAATTCTTGCGCGTCTACCAACGGCCCGTACACCAGATCAATCTTCTGTGATAAAGGAATAATTGCGGCGTCCATATCCAGCAGAGACATGTGGCAGCCGGAGCAGCCATCGAGCCAGACCGTTGCGACTTTTACTTTCTTCATGGTTGCGCCCCGCGACGGCGAACAAGCGCGCTGACTGTGTCGCTGTGCTTCACCATCTCCTCGATTGCCATACCTTTTTCGGCCAAGGCTCCCGTCGGGCAAGCCTGCACACACTTTCCGCAGCTTGTGCAACCTGCAGACTCCCCCCATTTTTGATTGAGTTCACAGACGATTTTGGCTTGAATACTGCGTGAGCTCATATCCCAAACATGCGCGCCCTCGAGCTCTGCGCAAACACGCACACAACGCGTGCACAGGATGCAGCGATTGTGATCGAGCACAAATCGCGGATGCGACATGTCAACCGAGAGCTTCGGGAAGTTGTAAGCAAAATGAACGGTGTGGATACCGAGGGTCGTGGCCATAGTCTGCAATTCGCAGTGGCCATTTGAAACGCAGACGGCGCAGAAATGATTACGCTCGACCAAGAGCAGTTCGACGGTAATGCGGCGATACTGCGTGAGCTTGGGTGAATTGGTGGTGACGGACATTCCGTCCTGAATGGGGGTTGTGCAAGCCGGAAGTAAACGGTCGATTCCCTGCACTTCCACGATGCACAGGCGACAGGCGCCCACCGGAGTCAGTCCTTCCATGTCGCAAAGAGTGGGAATGGATTTACCGCTGGCCTTGGCAGCCTGCAGGATTGTCTGCCCTTCAGGCGCGCTGATCAGCTCGCCATCGATCCGGATTGACAGTCTCTTCCCCGGCAAGATGCACTCCTTTCCTGATAAGGCTCCATGCGCTACGTCACGTTCGGGACCTTCAGATCGCACCGTAAACAGCGGCACGCCTCGTCCCACGCTTCTTCATCGGTGAATCCCGTTACCACTTCTTCGTTCGAACAGACTCGCAGCGCCGACACCAGCATGTGTCCTTCGTGCCGATGATTTAGGCTGGGATTTTCCGGCGGCGCCTGTTCGTATTCGAACTCGGGATAGAGTTTGTTCCAGCGATTGGCTTCCATCAGCTGGAGATCAATATTCCTTGCAGCCTGTTTTCCGTAAGCCATGGCGTTTGAGACATTGGATGCGCCCGTTATCACATCCCCACCGGCATAGAATCTCGGACGGCTGGATTCGAGCGAAAAGCGGTTTACCTCGATCGTGCCGCTGTCTTTCAAGCTCAGTCCCGAGGCACGCGCAAAATCGAGATCTACGCTCTCGCCTACGGCAAAAATCACCGAATCGCAGTCATATCTCTGAACCTCGCCGGTTAAGACTGGCTTACGACGTCCGGAAGAATCATATTCACCGAGGCGGGTCTTCGAAATCTCAATTGCCTTCACGTTACCGGCACTGTCGCCGATGACACGGTGCGGAGCTGCGAGAAACACGAATTTCGCGCCTTCTTCTCTTGCCGCGCGGGTCTCTTCCTCGATGGCGGGCATATCTTGACGTTCGCGGCGATAGAACACGGTTGCTTCAGCACCTTTTCGCAGCGAGGTACGCGCGGAATCGATTGCGGCATTTCCACCGCCGATAATGGCGACTTTTCGGCCAAGCGAAATTTCTTCCCCCTTGGCGATCGACTCGAGAAAGAGCAGTGCGGGAAAAACTCCTTTCAGCTCTGTTCCCGGCTGATAGATCCAGGACTCTTTCCAGGTACCAATCGAGAGAAAGACGGAATCAAAGCGGTCATCGAGTTCATTGAGTGGAATATCAAAGCCCACGCGGGTACCGAAGATAAATTTCACACCGAGGCGCTCGATCAGATCGACTTCGCGCGCGAGGACCGCTTTGGGCAGGCGATATTCGGGAAGTGCAAAGCGCAGCATCCCGCCTGCTTCTGATTTGGCGTCATAAACGGTGACATCGTGTCCGAGCATCGCAAGATAGAATGCAGCGGTGAGACCGGCGGGGCCCGCCCCTGCAATCGCGATCTTCCTGCCCGTGTGTTCCAGCCGGCGGGCCAGGATGCGCTCCACTACCTTTTCGTAGCTGTCTGAAAGATAGATGGAGTCGGCGATGAAGCGATGCACTTCGCGCATGTTCACTGTTTCGTCGATCGTTTGGCGGCGGCATCGGCAGTCACACGGATGCTGGCAAACGCGTCCGGTGGAGGATGGCAGCGGATTATCGAGAATGATCGAGAGAAATGCGTCTTCCAGTCGATGTTCGGCAAACAGCTGAAGGAATCGGGGGATATTCATGTGTAGCGGGCAACTGTTTTCGCACGGTGAAAGTGCAAGTTCCTCGCAGACGCCGGCGGAGCATCGATGCGACACGATATGATCTTCAAATTCGGTGCGAAAATGGCGAAGCGCGGTGAGCACCGGATTGGGAGCAGTTTGGCCGAGTCCGCAGAGCGAGCATTCGCGAATGTAGCGGCTCAATTCATCGAGAAGCTCAAGATGATGCATGGTGCCGGCGCCTTCGGTCACGCGATTGAGAATGCGCAATGATTTATTAAGACCGACGCGACACGGGATGCATTTTCCGCAGGACTCGGAATGCGTGAATTCCACGAAATATCGTGCGACATCGACCATGCAATTATCTTCGTCCATCACTACCATTCCGCCGGAACCCATGATGGAACCCAATTGCGCCAGACTTTCGTAATCGACGGGAGCATCGAACATCTCATGAGGTATGCACCCGCCAGACGGGCCTCCGGTTTGCACGGCTTTGATCTGACGGCCGGCGATTCCGCCTTGCCCAATGTCGTAGATAAACGTTTTCAGTGGCGTGCCGAGCGGCATTTCGACCAGTCCGGTGCTGTGGACTTTTCCGACCAGAGAAAACACTTTTGTGCCGGAACTCTTCGGACTGCCGGTTTCCGTAAACCAGGCCGGCCCCTTGGTGACAATGGGAGCGATGTTGTACCAAGTCTCGACGTTGTTAATGTTCGTGGGGTTTCCGTAGAGGCCTTTTTGCGCTGGAAATGGAGGGCGAGGGCGAGGACGACCCGCATGTCCTTCGAGTGACGCAATCAGTGCGGTCTCCTCTCCGCATACAAAGGCCCCCGCCCCCTCGACGATTTCGATATTAAACTTGAATCCTCGGCCCAGAATGTTCTCTCCGAGCATGCCGTATTCGCGCGCTTGCTCGATGGCTCGATTGAGGTGATGAACGGCCAGTGGGTATTCCGCACGAACATAAATAATTCCTTCACTGGCGCCCATCACGTATCCACCGATGATCATGCCCTCGAGCAGTGAATGTGGATCACTCTCGATTTCATTCCGGTTCATATACGCGCCGGGATCGCCTTCATCGGCATTGCAGATGATGTACTTCTGGTCCGATTTCGCGCGGGCGAGAAACTCCCATTTATTTCCGGTGAGATAACCGGCTCCGCCACGGCCACGCAGCTTTGCGGCTTTCACTTGCTCGATTACATTGTCCGGGCGCCCATCGATCAGCACTTTGTAGAGTGCCTGATAACCGCCGATCGCGATGTATTCCTCAATGTCGTCGGGGTTGATAAAACCACAGTTGCGCAAGACGATTTTCTTCTGCCCTTTGAAAAACGGAACTTCACTCCAGAGCGGCACTTCCGGATAGCCGCAACCGTACTTGAGGTGGCCGGTAATATGGTCCCACTCCTCGACTTTGCAATACACGAGCTCCGGGGTGAGATTTCCTACGGAGAGATCATGCAGGATGCGAGAAACATCACTGGCTTGCACGCGGCGATAGATCACGAGCGGACTGCCGGGCAATCGCACATTGGCGAGTGGCTCTTGGAAACAAGCGCCAAAACAGCCAACGTTCGCGAGCACGGCATTCATCCCGCTGCGTTCGATGGCTTCGGCAAAGGCGTGAAAAAGTCCTTCAGCGCCATTGCCGCGGCCGCACGTTCCCATGCCAACGGCGATTCGTGGAACCGATGGCACAAGCTTCGTGAGGCCCGCTTCACGGACAGCGTTAAACGCGCCGATGTCCTGGATCCGCGGCATTACTCGCTCTCCCGTTCGATTGTCTGGATTTCGCGCTGCAGGGTACGCTCATTTACGTGACCGCAGATGCGGTGATTCACTTCGACAACGGGGGCTAAGGCGCATTGCCCGAAACAGGCAACGGTACGCACGGTAAATTTATTGTCGGGCGTGGTATCGATGCCTTTGCCGGATTCGCTTTCTTCGTTTGACTCAAGCGAACCGAGTCCGAGCTCCAGTCGCACACTCTGCAGCAGGTTGCGGGAACCGCGCGTGTGGCAAGCGGTGCCACGGCAAATGCAAATCGTGTGATCTCCCTGTGGTTGGAGATTGAAGAGGGCATAGAAAGTGGCGACGCTATAGAGGCGTGAGAGGGGAGTCTCGGTCTTGGCCGCGACATATCTAAGTGTTTCTGGTGACAGGTATTTGTGCGGATGATGTTCTTGCACTCGCTCGAGGACACCCAGCAACGAGCCTGGCCGACCTGTCAAATTACTGATCACCTGGTCGATCAAGACCCTTTCGGCAGCAGGTAGCGGTTCTTGAGGCTGTGCGTGCATGGCGCTCCTTTAAAGGAACCAGCACTATTTACGGTAAAACTCCAGAAGATCCCGAACTCCGCACCAGAGATCGCGTGAGCGAATGGGGTGCGCGTTTCGGGAAAGCACACATCGCGAGTGCTCGCGGGAGGCCGAGGAGCGAGCAGGAGCCGCAGGCAGTAGGGTGTGCCTAGTTCAGGCTTACGGCTGGGCGCTGAGGAGCGCAGTGATGGCAGTCACTGGTGGACGTGAGAAAGCGCGGTTCTCGACCGCTAACCGCCTCGACTTCAAGAATTTCAAGCCTCAAGTTCAGCCAATTACGGGAGTCGTTGTCACTCGACAGGTGTGTTGACGTCCGGAATGACATCAGTCGGGGGACTTTGCCTGTACCTGCTCCTGCACATAATTCTGGTCTGAATTGAGGATTTTCACCGATACAAAGCCGCTGAGGAAAGTCGAGAATAGAGGACGTGGAATGCTCTGGCGGCCTTGTCCTTTACCGGAGTGACTGCACACGGTAGCCCGACCGGCACTTTGCAGTTTGACCGCTTGGAAGCTACTCTTGGCCGCCAGAATTCCCGTTGACGAGCTCGCGAAAAGAGTCGCGGAGGGGTATCTGACTTTCAGCGTATCGCCCGGGAACTAATCTCCACCGATTGAACTCGATTCCCGCCAAGTGGAAGTATCAGGGTCAGACATTCCCCGATTGTCACTTGCCCGACCGGATCGCGCTCGCGAGAATTCTTGCTTGAACCCGGGCACAACTCCATCGAGATATTCGCTTAAACGGCTCGTGGCAACTCCGGCGAGTGCTCCCTTCAGCGCATCCCACGTCTCTCGTGTGCGGCCTGGCCGAGAATAGGCGCGACTGTAGGGCGACGACGCGTATCTCGCAACATCGCCATCCCGCGCCGACGCCGAACGCCTGCGCCGGGCGGGAAGTAAAACCGACAGAACGACCCCTGCACCCAGGGCCAGTCCCATCATCGTAAGCGGATGCTCCTCAAACTGAGCGCGCCAGTCCATCGTAGATTTCACTTTTTGCTGCAGTTCGTTGATGTTTTCATTCAGATCCAGTTTGGTTTTCTGAATGTGTTCTTGAATTTGATCAGACGTTGCGGCCATGGGTCATGCCCTCCAAACTGCGAATCGTTTTGCTCGGTGCCGGATTGATCTGTTTCAGTTTCTTTTTACTGGAAGCGATCACTGGAAGAGAGATGAGCAGCAGAGCTCCTCCTACCAGTAGAGAGGCTGCCCAGATGGACATTACGGTCGACAGGGCAAACACAGCGGCCCAAAGGAGAAACGCCGTACCAAACAGACCTAGCATGATCCCGGTCAACAGCCCCGCCAGCGGCCCTGAGGCCAGCTGGGCCTTCTCGCCGATCTCTGTTTTTGCAAGAACAAACTCCGAACGAATGATTTCCTGAAAATTACCGACGATATCCTGCAATAGTTCCGGCAATGCGCGTTGCGGGGTTGCCATGAATTCCTCGAGAACTGGGCTAGTCTCTGCTGCCCAGGCCGCGAGCGACCAAGAATCCCAGAATGGCCGCTACGACACAGGATTGTGCAGGATATTGCTTGATCACCCCCTGAAGATCATTTCCCAACGATTTCAACTTGGCATTCCGAACATAGTCGGCTGCACTTGACAGGCTGTCTGCCGCCGAATGCCCGAGCTCGGAGACATGATCGGCATGAGAATGCATTTTTGAGGCGATTTGCTCGGTTGAAGAATGAAGCGTGGAGGTGGCGCGATCTGTGCCCGAATGCAGACTCGAAGCGGTACTTTGTAACGTATCCGCGGCGGATTGGCGGGACTCTTCGAGTTTGCTGGCGGCTTTACGACGGAAATCCGTGACTGTATCCATCGCGTCTGACGCAGTACTTGATACTTTTTCTCTCATCCGGGCTGCCGCGCTGCCGACGGAGGAGTCTCCCGAATGCGCCGTTGTGGTTTCCCCTGAAGAAATCGGCTCAGGCCGCTTGATCGTGTCATCCATTTTGCCCCCTATTCGACTCGTCCAGTTCGCTGACGCTGGATTCAGAATCGTTTGGTAAATGCGTATCAATCGCATCCTACAGGGCAGGCACTGCGAACAACAATCGGTGAAAGGGCGTAGGACTGGGTTGCGAAACAATGGAGAGGATGGCTTCCGCGAATGAGAACAGGCGTTGACCTCCTGTGAACGCCCGTCTCTTCCGATATCTGTTTAACCTACCTGGATTCGAGAATTTCGCGGCCATTCGTCGGCTGAATGGGGCGAGCATCTTTGGGATAGAGCTTGGCGAACTTTTCTATTTGCTCCTTGGAGAGCGTCGGGTGCGTTTCGAGCACATACCAGGTCACTCCTTCAGTACAAGGTGGCGTGGTGAGGGAGCCGGCGAATGTGTAATAGGCGTGACTTTGGGGGAGGACTTCCGTCAGATCAACGGAAATGGCGGGAACATCGATCGCTTTTTCTTTCTCCGTCGGAATGTTCCCCCACAAACGGTCGATCAAGGGATTTGCCGATCCCTCCTCAAACAGAATGGCAACGACGGCCAGGTGGCCCTGGTCGTCCGAGTGGACGAGGTGCACGGCAAGGGGAAACCCTTTCCCGTTTACATGCTCTTCGCTTGGATGATGAAAATGGAATTGTTTGAGTGTGTAGGTCTTGTCGCCCACCGTAAGAGTACTTCCCGCAGTGAAATTGATCTGTATGGTGTGACCGTTGTCGATGATGTTCAGTGGAGAAGGTTTGTAGTCCAGTTTGAGAGGGGGAAGGTCGGCCTTTTTGGCGTGAGCGATATTGATGGGGGACTGTGCATGGCCGATGGAGCACTCGGCATACGTCTTGTCGAGCTTTCCCCAGTGTTTGGGGTCATCTCCTCCGGCGTAACCCCAATGTGGCGGAGTCTCCTGGGCGATGGCAAGCGCAGGGTAGGCGAAGAGGCCCAGAGTGGACGCCCATAGAGCAGTCCAGAGTACGGAAAGCGATTTCATAATTTTTCTCCCGTGGCGTGATCTGAATAGATCTGGCGGGATCATGCCTACGCATCTTATCACCGGACTGATCTCGTCGGGTCAATGGAAGATCAGGCTGGGGAACGGGGTAGTTCAGCTCAAAGACCATATTTGGCGTCGAAGTTATTGGTCAAAATGCGGAATTCAGCGATCGAGTCCAGGTTAGGAATTGCACCTCCGGAGAAACCCGTTTCCTGCACGAGAATCCCGTTTAAGATGAATCCGTTCGCGGTTTCGCGCATCCCGTTTACGGAGAGAGCACCGGCATTTTCAACTCGGGATACGAGTGAGGGCGAGAAGCCAGCAGAGGTAAAAACGAGCCACCGAGAGCGCTGTTCATACCCGATGACGAGGACACCAAGTCAGGCTCAAGCGCCAGCAAGTCAGTGTGGCTTCGACATCGGTCATTTCCTTGCCTTCGATGACCTCACCCATCTGGGTATTGTAAGTTTCGACGTGCAAAGCCGAGATTAGAACTTCTATTTTTTCCGACTCTCATCCGACTTGCAGTGCGACGGCAACAACCAGCGACTGGTTTACATCGAGGACAAGACCCGGTTGTTGGTAGGACTTAAAACCCTCTTGTTCGACGGTAATGGTGTATTTGCCTAAAGCAAGCGACTGGAAGGAATAGATGCCCTGGCTATTCGTCTCTAAGGTAGAGGTAACGCCGGTGTCCACTTGGGTTGCCGTGACCTTAGCCCCCTGGACCGCGGCACCGCTGGCATACATGACCGTGGCCATTACACCGGCATGAAGGACGGTAGCAACAAGAAGCAATATCACAAGCCCAATTGAGGACAGGAATGCGGTGTGGTTGTGCCGAGCTAGAACGGTCAAGCCAAGCTTGGTCCTACTTGCGATACATCGTGCGTTCATGCCGAATCTCCCTTTTCTTCAGTTTCAGTTCGAAATCGGACAGCTTCTGGCCCTCGTTGCGCGACGTCCCGCGAACTCCACTTTCGCCTCGGGATTGCACCGGCGCTCGCCAGTCCTCCCATTCTTGGAATTCCAACGGTCGTTAGACCGCCTGAAGCAGATGCAATGTGGCCTAAAAAACTTCGGTCATGCTAAGCGCTTTTACTTCCGCACAACCATTTGGTAAAGGTTTTTTCCCACTCCCCATATGCAAGAGCAATGGCGGTTTGAAATCGGCGCTTAATGCGAGTGAATTAGTTTGACTGAAGACGGAAGCATTTCAAATGAGATAAACGAGCCTTGAGACCAGCCTTTGGCCTCCGCTGGCTCACACGACATCGAGGCTCAGCCTGCCGATTCGCTACTTCTGACGCCCTGAAGCTTGAATCCGCAAGACTCCCGGACACGCAGTTCAGGAAGCAGCATTCGAAGGACGCTGGGACCGGTCTTCCCTGCAATCCGGTCCAGGAGGAGCTCAGCCGCTTCAAATCCCAGCTGGTACTTGGGAAGCTCAACGGTCGTCAATCGCGGCCGGAAAATTCCCAACCAAGGATAGTCATCAAAACTGACCAGACCGAAATCCTCCGGGCAACGCAACCCCATTTCTTCGGCGGCCTTCAAGAAGCCAACCGTCATTAAATAGTTGGCGACATAGACCCCGTCTGGACGATGGGACAACAACGAGTTCCCTGCCCGGTAGCCGGATTCAATGCGGTAGTCACCTTCAATCACCAAGGCCGAATCGAAAGGCAGCTTGTTATCTTTAAGTGCATCATGGAAACCTTCGAAGCGAGCCTTGCCGTTACTGACCTTCAGTGGACCGCCAATCAACCCGATCCGTTGCCTTCCGGCACGTGCCAGATGCGAAACAGCCTCATAGGCACCCTTGTAATCATCACTGATAATGGCGTCTTTAGAGATCTTGGGATACGTCCGCATGACCAGAACGATGGGAACTTTCATCTCCTGGATCATCTGATTGATGGACGGTGAAAGTTCGCAGATCGCTTTCGTCAGGAGGATTCCGTCCACGCGCTTTGAGAGCAACAACTCGAGGGCACTTTCTTCCCTCACCTGCGTATCGTCGCTGTTGCAAAGAAGCAGATTGTAACCGCGCTTTTGGGCTGCATCCTCCGCCCCGCGAACTACCATCGGGAAAAAGGGGTTACCGATATCCGGCACAACCATACCAATCGTGTGGGTCTTTTGTTCCGCTAGGCTACGAGCCAGAAGATTCGGCCGGTAATTCAGTTTGCGGATTGCGGCTTCCACTCGTTCCCGCAGCTTCTTGCGAACGTGAGCCTTCTTATTGACAACCGCCGATACCGTGAATACAGATACTTTCGATTCACGAGCTACGTCGTAGATGCTTGCCATCTTGCCACTGTTCTTCGGTGGGTGCTTTTTACGTGCAGTGACCATGGGAAATGTCGTGAGTGTACCCTATCTCAAGCGATGCGAAAACCATAAGTTCCGCATTCGCCACCTCGGAGAGTTAAGGACTGCCTGTCTGAGGCTGCATCTGTTGCACCCTAACCGATTAGTCCCGATGACGTTTTACGGCGCACGCAGTCGCCGCTTAGCGCACTAATCAAGTCTACTGAGATCGACTTCGAGCTCAGAATCCTCCCGGCGAAATCTGCCTTTCGATCATTCATCCCCTATTATTACTGTGGCTTGCGTGGTTAATGCGGAGCCGAATTACGAACCTGCCATTTAGACCCTCCGGCAGAAGTCTAGCAATTTGACTCTGAAATTCAAACAAGTTTCTTTCCTCAGCCGAGAGGGTAACTCATAAGCTGGGAATTGGTGTACTGGATGTCGGGGAGATGGGAAGGCGACACGCCGAGAACTTGCGAAGATTGGTTCCCGAGGCTCAGCTGGTGGCTGTTGCCGATGTCGCGGCCGCTCGCTCACGCGAAGTCGCTGAGCTGGAAATCGAACATTCCTTTGCGAGCTTGGAAGAAATGCTTGGGCACAAGGACATTCAGAGTGTGCTCATCGCGACACCAGACAAGTTTCATGCCAGGCGGTCCGGACTGCCGCTGCAGCCGGAAAAGACTTCATTCAAGAAAATCGAGGCCGGTAAAAGCGGCACACCCCTGATATTCAAATCGGTTGGACGAGATAAGGATGAGCCACCGATGGCTTCCTACCAGTCTCGTGTGAACGGAATGGGTCTTTTATGACAACACGATTCACGATTTCGATCTGGCACGTTGGATTATGGGTGACGGAGTGAATGAGGTTCATGCCTATACGACAGTAGTGGTCCGGCCCGAAGTTGCAAAATACAATGATGTCGTGGCCAGCGTCGTCAATTTGAAATTTGCGCATGGCGCGATTGGGAACGTCGAGTCCTACGTTCAGGCTGTGTATAGCTACGACGTGCGGACCGAGATCGTCGGATCGAAAGGCCCGATTTTGGTCGGAACCTTGCTACAGACTCCCATGACATTTTTGAGTGCGCATGGGCGCAATCGGGTCCTTGTGGATCATTTCCTGACTCGATTTGCCGATGCGTATCTTCTGGAAGTCCGCGACTTTATGCGTACAGTTCTCTCCGATACAGCACCCAAAGTTACAGGCATCGGTGGCCTTAAGGCTCTGGAGATTGCGGTAGCCGCAGAAAAGTCTCATGTTGAAGGTAAACCGTGCGCCGTCCTGTCGGCGGCGGCCGCCAAGCACCAGGACCGGATCCATTTGGAGGTAGAGATGGCACAGTCACACGTCGGCGAAACGTATAAGAGTCCTTTGTATGAAATGACACGGACGACGCCCACCTGCTTCTGGAACGATTCTGTGCTCGGTGTATTGAAGAAGGAAATGGGACTATGGAAGGATCGCATCCAGAAACTGATTGAGGGTCCGTTTACTTTCAGCTGCGTTTCGCAATCACATGCATTGGAGTGAATTTATTGGCGAAAACGTGGTGATTTCCCCGCCGTGTCAATGGCAAGTCCGGTTGAATACCAGCGGGATTTCCGCCGAACCGCGAATCGATAAACCGGTCGATCCGAAAATCGTCCGGGAGCTGAGCGACCGATTCCGGGAATTTCGCCGCGCCTACGAAGAAAACGGCATGTCCATTCCTGAATTTGATTCCTTCGGTGCCACCAGGCGGACTCTGCGGCAGTTCATCGTGGCCTGTCACGATCTGGATGCCATTGTGAGAGATTTCCAGATTCCCAACCCGGACGCAGCCTAAGCTTTATTTGTTGAAATAATATGTCCAGCTCAGACTGATGTAGGATTTCAACGGAATTCCGACGACGCATTCAACTGGGCAAGGTGCCGGTTCGATCGGGATGGTCTCGGTCGTTTGTCCCGTGTACCCGTGAGCAATTAGAAAGTTGACGCCGATCGACATTCGATTTTCAAGGAAGGGGCGAAGAACAGCTCCGCGAACTTCTGTCACCGGTACCCCGACCTGTCCGTCCCCCAACGGTTTGGCTTTGACGAATTCGAATTCCCCTCGCGCCTCCAGATGAAATGGCAAATGATTCTCGGAAGCGACCGCGTCCCAGATCATACGGGGTGCTTCTGGGACGGGCTCGCCCGTTAGGGTTTCTCTGGCATCAGCTTGTGCGTAGGAAACATAGAATGCTCCGTGCCTGAAATTCCTCTGGACTGAGACGGCAACCACGCGATTAATGGATGGCCCTACGTCTTCCTGAAGACCCGTGTCTGGATCAATCTTTGCCAGCTCCTGAGAATTCGAGGTGCGCCGCAAAGTGAGATTGAATTCCGTCTGTTTGACAATTTTAGAGATCCGGAGTTGAAAGGCGTGCGACGGAGCAAGCAGGGTGGGTGTGCCCGTCCCAGTGCCAATACGCGGATCTTCGGTGTGAAATGCTTCTCCGTAGCTCAGTGCTACGGTCGGAAGAAGTGGACGATCGGGCGGCAGGAACGTCAAAGTGGCTTTCGGAAGGCTCAACGAGGCGAACTTGTTGAATGAGTTCAGAGGATCGATCAGATCCTGGTTGTTCACCCAAACTTCCTCCTGCCGGACGCCAAAGTCGTAATGAAGATATTTGCTGGCCGTGCCATCCAAGGAAACAAACGGTTCGATGAAGGAAAGCGTCAGGTTGTTACTGGTTACGAGTTGGAACAGGTCATTCACGTCGACATGTTGAAGGTTCAGGTCCCGGGGTGCGTCTCTGCGCAGGTCGACTCCGGCCAAGAGCGCAATCCACGGACGAATACTTTCGAGGTAACTAACCTCGCCTCCCATGACATTGCGGGTTTCACTCTGTTGAATCAGCCCTTCTCCAAAATTAGAGCGGAGCTCGAGAGCGTAGTTTCGGAAGAAAACCGAGAATGACAACTGTTTTTGCTCGCTCAACTTCCAGTTGTCCGATGCGACAATGAGAATGTTGTGGGTGGTATCGGATTGTCGGTCATCGATGGTATCGCCGTGGACTGGAACGTTCAGAGGGATCAGACCCGGTAAATAGGAGAAGCCGTAATAGCCGACACCGAAAAGCGTCAACTGGTGTTGGCCGAACCTGAACTCCCGAGCTCCGTTGAACTTGTATTGCTGTCGATGCTCCAATCGTTCGAGAAATCCATTGCCATAGGAAAACTCTCCGGCAATCCAGGCATTCGTCTGAGGATTTGCAGGACTCCAGCCGGCCATCAAATCAATGTCACGGGTATCTCCTGTCAGTTGAATGAAATCGTGGAATCGCTGACGGGGAATGTAGGTGGCAGCAAGGTCGACCGAGTGATTCCCCTCGCGAACATTAAATGCTCCGCCATCAATCGTGACACCTTCAATGACTGGGGTAATCAGAACATTGGGATCGGAGTAGCCGTTACCGTGGGCGTTCGCCGGCAGATTATTCGGGAACAGGAAATTGCTGATTTGAAAAAATTGCGCGATGGGTTCGCCATGGTCCCCGGCCACGCCAGGAGCAAAGTATTGTGGTGCTTTGATGCCCCCTGAAGCAGTCTCGATGGGCAGCCCCGGTATTGAAATCGGCGCACCGGGCCGACCCGGGTTGGCGTCGAGCACCTCATCATGAATGACAACCGTTTGCGCGGGGTCAGGGGTCAAAGCGGATGGAGCTGAAGTAACGACAGTTATCGATTGTAGGATGGACGCCAGCTGCAAAAACTGGACGTCTGTTTGCTTTTGCTGGTTCTCGGCGAGCGAAATTTCGACAATCACTGTGACAAACGAATCCGATTCAGCCTTCAGTTGGTATTGGCCCGCTTCGATACCTTCAAGAACAAAATTACCCTTGGTGTCGCTGGTTGTTTCTAGAACAATCGCGCCAGCCGCATTGATCAGCATCAGATGCACACCGGGAACGGTCACCTTCTGGGGATCGAGAACCTTCCCCCAGAGCCTGCCTGTCGCCGAGCTCGCCCATGCCGTGAGTAGGAAAACAAAGAATAAACACAGCAGTTGGCACACAAAGCGAGCGGGAGCCGTGCATCGAGACGATTTTGAAATAATTGCTCCGGTTCCCTTGAATTTACCGCGTGCATGATGCGGCTGCTGGCATCGGGTATACAAACATACACCAAGCCGCGCGAGGTTTCAGGGGCCACGGATTTATACTGTCCACGTTGAATTGTACCCTTGTTGCGGATAAAGCGACGGGACAGAGCTTTACCGCTCAAGGGAGAGGCAGGCAGTCGAAGCCGTGGTCTCGCGGTCATGTTCGCTCCCCCTGGGGGACGTTTGCCGCAAAGGGCCGAAGATATATTCTTCGGCCCTTTGACTGAAACGCTTGTCCTAGTGAGCTGGATTTAGTTCGATTCGAAACGAATATGCATATTTCCCAGATGGCTCGAACGGCAGCTGAATATGCAATCCATCTGACTTTTGTTCATACTTGAGCTGTCCTTCGCGCCCGAGCAGCGCAATGGACGCAATCGTCGAAGTTCCTAGTCCCATTTGATTCAAGGAGTGAATCACAGCTTCGCCATTCTTCGGCCAGCCCAGTTCAATGACGTAGAGTGAATTGCCTTTGATCGTGAAGCGGAAATCTTCCGCCGTAAATGGTTTTGCCTCCGTATCGTGGAATGCGCCTTCGACGACGGCGGTTGGACCTTCGCCGAATTTGCTCCAGGCGCGGGTTCCATAGATCGCGTCGCCGTTAACCGCAAGCCAAGCACCGATGTCCCGCAGCGTGGCCTGCACTGGTTCGGGAATGGTGCCGTCGGAACGTGGCCCGATGTTGACGAGCAGGTTTCCATTTTTACTGACGATATCCACGAGCTGATGCACGATCGCCTCAGCCGACTTGAAACTGTCGTTTTCGATGTAGCCCCAGGACTTGTTGCTGATCGATGTATCTGTCTGCCAATAGAGCGGACGAATTCCGGATAATTGTCCTCGCTCGATGTCAAGTACCGCGGAGTGTTCTTCGAGGGCGCTGTCCTTGTAATTGATGACGGGGACTTTCTTTTTCTCTGCCGCACGGTTGTAATAAAACGCCACAAATTTTGCGACATGACTGCGGGCATCGGGCTGGCCAATCCACCAGTCGAAATACATGATGTCAGGATTGTATTTCTGTACGATTTCGGCATCGCGTGCGAGCCAGTCATCAAGATATGCATTACTGAGATAGGTCCAGTCCTGCAGCAGGGTTTTCTTTCCATCGAGCCATTCGTGTGCCGGACCATAAAAAGCAGAATATCGAGGGTCGTTCACATCGGAAGCAAGTTTGCGGCCATTGTTCATGAAGAAATCGTGTTCGATGCGATGAGAGGAGGCTCCTAATCGAAGGCCGCGTTCCCGAAGAGCCCTTGCAAGTTCCCCATAGACATCGCGGTGCGGTCCCATTTTTACTACCGTCCAATCGGAAATGCCGCTGTCGTACATGGCAAATCCGTCGTGATGTTCAAACACGGGAACTACATACTTCGCTCCTGAAGCCTTAAATAATTCCGCCCACTTGACTGGATCAAATTGCGCAGCCGCGAAACGGGGAATGAAATCCTTGTAGCCAAACTGCGTAAGGGGACCATAGGTAGCGATCTCATGCTTATACTCATCGGAACCTTCGGTATACATATTGCGCGGATACCATTCGTTGCCAAACGCCGGAACTGAATAGACGCCCCAATGGATGAAGATTCCGAATTTCAGATCCTTGTACCAATCGGGAGTTTCATATTTTCGCAAGGACTCCCAATCGGCGCGGTAGGGACCCGCGGAGATGGTTCGATCGACCTCGGCCAAGAGCTTCTTGCGCTGGTCGTCGTATTTCGAAATGCCCTTCTGCCAAGTCGTGTCAATCTGTTCGGCGGGTTGCGATCGAGTCGGCTTCATCTCGTCCTGGCTCAACACCACATGCGGGATCAAAAGCATCAGTGTTAGGTACCAATACAGCCTGTGTTTAACCTGCATATCCAGAATCTCCCTCTGTTCCACCGGAACTTGCAAGCGGAACCCCGCGGTGTGAACCAAAGAATGCGTACAGACAGATATAAATGTAGGCGACCAAAGGAACGGAATAAGCCTTCGCCAGACTTTGGAACTTCTCGGAAACAAGCCCCATGATCGGCGTCAATACGGCTCCTCCGATGATTGCCATGACCAGAAGTGACCCGCCAATCTTCGTCTCTGGACCAAGGCCTTTCAAACCGAGAGCGAATATCGTCGGAAACATCAGCGACATGAAAAAACTGGTTAGGAATACGCACCAGATCCCCATCCATCCAGGAAAAAAGACACCGACAGAGACCAAAGCGACGTTTGCAAGCGCATACATGCCCATCAATCGACTCGGCAAGATAAATCGCATGAGATAGGCGGAGGCGAAGCGTCCAACACCGAAAGCCGCCAGAGTTCCAGTTAGAATATAACCAGCGACCTTTTCGGGTTGTTGCGCATACTCCTGGACATAGGAAATAAAGTAACTCCAGGTGCCAACTTGCGCTCCAACACAAAAAAATTGGGCGATTACCGCGAGAACGAAATGACGCTGTGAGAGGAGATGGCGGAAACTTCCACCGCCGCCTAAACTTGGTCGCTCTTCGCCCCCAATCTCCGGGAACCTGGTGCGGACAATCAGAAGAGCCCAGAGCAGGGCGATAAATCCGATGACAAGGTAGGGCTTTACGACTCGCAGGGTTTCAGACTGCAAATACGCTTGGTAGGTATGCGCTGCCTGGCGCTCGGCGATTTCTCCTGAAGTCAGTTCCACACCAGAAAAAATGAATACAGTACCGACCAGGGCACCTGTGATTGCACCGAAAGGATTAAACGCTTGGGAAAAATTTAGACGTCGCTCCGAACTATCCGGATCACCTAATTGAGCAATAAACGGATTGGCCGCCGTCTCCAGAAAAGAGAGCCCACTTGCGATGACAAACAGAGCAAACAGAAAAAAACCGTAGCTGCCGGAGAGCGCAGCAGGCCAAAACAAGAGGCATCCGGCAGCGTAGAGCACGAGTCCAACGACGATGCCCGTCTTGTATCCGGCGCGCTTCATGAGGAGTGCGGCCGGGATAGCCAGAAGAAAATATCCCATGTAGAACGCTGACTGCACGAGACCGGCTTCAAAACGGGTGATCTCAAAGGACTTCATGAAATGCCGGATCAGCACGTCGTTGAGATTATTGGGAATCCCCCAGAGGAAAAAGAGTGCAGTCACCAGGATAAATGGAACGGTCTGCCCGGCAGGAAACAACGCGTGCGGCCGGTGAGATGCCCTGCTTTCCGGCGCGTTCCCATTCTGGCGGTTTGCCATGCCTCTCCCCTTTCGCTAGCCTGTCTGCTTAGTCGAGTTGCACCATTATCTTTGTAAACTTGGATGGGTTGGCACTCCAGGACTCAAGGGCGCGCGGAGCTTCACTTAAGGGAACGATTAAGTCCACGGCTGCTTCAACGGGAAACTTGCCTGTTTGGAGCATTTGAATCACTCTCCTGAAATCCTCAGGCAAAGCGTTGCGAGAGCCGAGAATATCAAGCTCCTTTTGAACGAACAGCTTTGATTCGTACGACACAGGTTCTTTTGCGTAGCCAATGTAGACAACACGGCCGGTAAAAGCGACTTCTTCTACCGCGGCACGAAACGTCTGGGGGTTGCCTATAGCCTCGATAACGACGTCCGGCCCGCGACCGTCCGTGAGTTCCTGCAGTCTTGCATGTAACGAGAACTTGTTGGAATTCACGGTATGAACCGCTCCGCACTTCCGCGCGATCGCAAGCTTTTCATCTTCGAGATCGATGGCAATCGTGGTCGCACCGGTAAAATGGGATGCCGCAATCGCACCGAGTCCCACTCCACCGCAGCCAAAAACGGCAACGGTATCCCTGGTACTCACGCGTCCTCGCGCAATCGCGTGAAAACCGACGGTGAGCGGCTCGACGATGCATAGCTCCTTGATCGAGAGAGGAGCGGCATAGAGTTTCTCCGGGGGGAGTGTAATGAATTCGGTTAGCGCTCCGTCCCGCTGAACGCCTAACGTTTCATTGAATTCGCAGGCATTGTACCGGCCACTTCGACAGGAAGGACAGTTTCCGCAGTTCGAATATGGAGACACGGTCACATTCAATCCAGGCGCTAGCTCAGGAAACGCTGCATTTGCTCCAGCAACGGTTGCGGCAATTTCATGGCCAGGAATTCGCGGAAACTTCACTAGGGGATTGCGGCCACGGAAAGAATTCAAATCACTGCCGCAGAGGCCGACCATTCGCACGCGGAGCAGGACTTTCCCCGCATCGCCCTCCGGCCCGGGAACGTCTTCGATGCTCGCTTCTCCCGGTCTCTTGATGACCAGCGCCTTCATGCCATTCGATCTGTCTTTCATTCAAGTGAATAGACTTGCTTGGCAACACTGCCCAAAATCATATCCTGCTCTGGTAGCGAAAGCGATTGAAGGAGGCCCACTAATGTTCTGAACCACGTCCTGGGCGTTGCAGCCAGAAGACAGACAGGCCAGTCCGAGCCGGCCATCAACCGTGAGGGGCCGAAACAGTCCAGTGCGACGGCGACGTAGGGTCGCAAGTCACTGAGTTGCCAGTTTTTCCAGTCTGCTTCGGTCAGAAGACCAGACAGTTTGCAATATACGTTTTCTCGCCGTGCCAGATCGCGAAGATTCGTTCGCCAAGGCTCGATTTGGCCATCGCGAATGCGGGGCTTTCCAATATGGTCTAGGACAAATATCTGTGACGGATGCCGGTCGACAAAGGAGATCACCGCCGGCAGCTGCCTTTCATAAATTAAAATGTCGTAGACCAGAGAATGGTGCTTTAGCAAATCAATTCCAGCATTGAAATCAGCCCTCAAGATAAATTGATCGTCCGGTTCGTCCTGAATGACATGACGAAGGCCCTTAAGCAATTTGCGCTGTTTTAGTCTCTCGAGACTTGCAGGGAATTCCGGGCTGGCGATTGGAGCCCATCCTATTACACCGCGAATGAAATCAGTTTTGTCAGCACACTTCAATAACCAATCTGTTTCCTCAAGTGTTTGCTGGGCTTGCACTACAACAGTTCCTTGGATGCCGCATTCACCGAGGTCAAGCATGGACTGTTCTGGAAGGAAGTCCCGCTTGATGAGCTCCATATCCTCACCTATCCACCCGAACTGTTCCTTGTCATAGCGCCATAAGTGGTGGTGAGAATCGATCCGATCCATCATGGACGGTGATTCCGCATGATTTCCATATACTTCTTCGCGTTTGAGGTAATCGCGTGTTGCTTTTCCGGAGTCGATGCGTCGCTATCGATCAGATCTGCACCGACCCCCAGGGCGAACGCCCCGGCAGAGAGAAATTCAGCGGCGGTGGAAAGTGAAACCCCTCCCGTGGGAATCAGCTGAATCTGCGGCAGAGGCGCTTTCAGTGATTTAAGATATTTTGCCCCGCCCATAGATCCGCATGGAAACACTTTTACGGCATC
The DNA here is from genome assembly GCA_963831545.1 of uncultured Acidobacteriota bacterium. GTDB lineage: Bacteria > Acidobacteriota > Terriglobia > Acidiferrales > UBA7541 > Acidiferrum. The sequence continues at coordinate 450,870 of CAWHQX010000007.1, read as the reverse complement.
CGCGCCTGCCTCCCACGCGCTTAAGACTTCTGTCGGAGTGAGTGCGCCTGGAAACACTGGAATGGCATAACGATGGCAAACTTCAATGGTGGAAAGTTTAAGAGAAGGACTGACGACAAATTCGGCGCCAGCAAGAATGCAGGCACGTGCGGTTTCTGAGTCGAGAACCGTTCCAGCCCCGATTGACACTTCGTCTCCGAGGGTCGAGACCAGATGCCGGATCACCTCGAGGGCTCCCGGAACAGTCATTGTAATCTCGAGAATGGGGATACCGCCCTTGTGGACAGCATGGGCGATGGCAATCGCATCTTCGTGTTTGCGTGCTCGGAGAACGGGAATAATTTTGGTTTCACTGATCCGGCGTAGTGTCTCAGTTTTATTCATGATTGCTCGCGCTACCGCTGAACCCGCGCGGTGCCTCCTTTCATCAACCGCAACAGTTCTGGCAGCGTTGCCATGCTGGTGTCTCCAGGCGTCGTCATCGCCAGAGCGCCGTGCGCACAACCACAGTCTACGGCCCACTGGGTTTCTTTTCCCTGCAAGAATCCATAAATCAGACCCGACGCGAACGAATCTCCACCCCCGACGCGGTCAAAAATCTCGAGGTTCGGAAAATGTCGTGACTCAAAAAAAGAGCCGTTGTGGTAACAGATCGCACCCCAGTCGTTTAGGGTTGCTGTCTTCGCGTTCCGCAGTGTTGTAGCAACGACTTTCAAGTTGGGGTAACGGACGATCACTTCACGGATCATCTTTCGGAAACTTTCCGTATTGAGGTCAGACAGATTCTCGTCGACTCCTGCGATTTCAAACCCCAAAGCAGCTGTAAAATCCTCTTCGTTTCCGAGGATAACATCGACGAGTGAAGCCAATTCGCGATTGATTTCCATCGCACGCTTCTTGCCGCCAATCGATTTCCACAGAGATTCTCTATAATTCAAGTCGTAGGAAACGACTACCTTGTGCTTCTTGGCTGCTTCCATCGCTTCCCTTGCAACGAGTGGGGTGGTTTCTGAGAGTGCTGAGAATATTCCGCCAGTGTGAAACCATCGAACACCCTGTTTGGCAAAGATGCCTTCCCAGTCAATTTGTCCGGGTTTCAATTGAGAAGCGGCCGTATTGCCACGGTCGGAGCAACCAACCGCCGCGCGCACTCCAAAGCCACGCTCCGTAAAGTTCAATCCGTTGCGAACCGTACGGCCAACACCGTCATAGTCGGCCCAATGCAACAGGGAAAGGTCGACGCCACCCTGCAACATGAGGTCTTCGATCAGCCTGCCGACAGGATTGTCAGCGAGCGCCGTCACATGAGCAGTGCGCAAACCGAAACAGCGCCTCAACCCCCGGGCAACATTGTATTCACCGCCGCCTTCCCATGCTTGAAACGTGCGCGTGGTAGCAACCCGGCCATCACCTGGGTCCAACCGAAGCATCACCTCGCCTAAACTAACCAAGTCCCACCGGCACTCTTCCGATTTGCGCGAAATCTTCAAGGGCTGCCCCTCAGTCACTCTGGCGACTGTCATTGATTTACACCGCTGGCAAGAATGCCGCCATCCACAGCAATCAGTTGGCCGGTGACGAAGCCACTTGCGGCGGAAGCGAGAAATACAGCCGCACCGATCAGTTCGTCTGCTCTGCCGTAACGGCCCATCGGGGTTCGTAGCAGAAATTCCCTGCCCCGCTCCGTTCCTTCAAGCAACTTGGCATTCATGTCCGTTCGAAACACTCCGGGTACGATCGCGTTGACAAGAACGCCGTGTCGCGACCATTCGACTGCAAGTGACTTAGTCAGCGAGGCTACGCCTGATTTGCTCGCGCTGTAGGCGGCTACTTCAAACAGTCCAAGCAAAGAGCCAAGCGAAGCGATATTAATGATGCGACCCGCTTTCTGCTTCAGCATCAGTTCGCCAAAAATCTGGCAGCCCCGCAACGTGCCTGTAAGATTCGTTTCCAGAATCTCGTTCCAGTCGGCTTCTTTCATTTCCAGTGTGGGCAGTTTCCGCGTGACACCGGCAGCATTGACGAGGATGTCTACCCTTCCAAATTCATTAAAAATCGACTCGCGCAAATTCACCAGCGAGTCGCGATCTCGCACATCGGCAACAACGCGAAGTGTTTTTCGGCTTTTGCGCTCGATCTCAGACGCCGTTTGATCAACGAGATCCTGCCTGCGCGCCGAGACGACTACATCCGCTCCAGCATCAGCAAGGCCCAGGGCGATCGTGTGGCCCAGACCGCTCGTACCTCCCAAAACCACTGCAATTTTGCCTTCTAAACCAAAGAGCGACCTGGACATGAGGATTGCGGGCCCTTTCCAAACGGTTGACGCAGCAGCACCGTGAACTTACATGATATCGTAGGCAATCTTCCAGTATGATTTTCCTTACGACATTCTTCTTTCCTTTAGTGTGAATCTGCATTTGCGAGACTGTACAAAATACAACCATGGGGTGGCAGGACGACCGAAAACATTCCGGCGCGACCCAAGCTCTTTCTACCCCACAGATCCCGTACCGAGTATGTCTTGCCCGGCATTCCCACGTCGTTCCATGAGTACTGCAGTTGCTTTGAGCCTTCACTTCGATTGAACGCAGCCATGTACATCTCGCCTGAAGCGGTTGATTTCGCGGTCCAGATCACGACATCATCCGTCGCGATCACGGGATGGTTTTCCTTCGAGTGCTGATCCACATTGAGCACTTCGGAATTCGTCAACAGAGATGTTGTCCATTCGTCCGCCTGGGTCAATTCGCCACCAACCATCAACGGTGAAGGGAAAATGGACCACAAAGTCACAAGGGTACGCTGCTCGTCATGGCTCAGACGAGTTTGCCTGGGACGACCCCAGCCGGGGGTAGGTCCAAGATACCCGAGTGGCAGCATATCTGCATCGGGCCAGTGCCCCGGCTGCGATTTCCCCGCCCATTCTAGCGCTTTCGAAAACTGATCGCCGAGCCCCTGAGGATAGGGTACGTCGCTGTGCCACAGGTCCCATATATCGTCGGAGATGCGCCACATCTGCGCGTACTGACGCATTTCATCGGTTTTCTCGATTGGGGCGGCTCCCGGCGAAAGACTGAGCACGATGGGTCGTCCCGTTTTCAGAAGAGCTGTGCTCAGCAAACGAATCTCCTCGCCGCGATACGGACGACTACTAATGCAGTCAACTTTGATCAGGTCAACACCCCAACTTGCATACAGCTTTGCGATCGAATCGTAATAGGCCTGTGCTCCCGGTTTTGCCGCATCAATGCCGTAATTGTCGGGATTCCAGGGGCACGTCTCTGATGTGTCTGCAGCGTCAGAGGCGCGGTACTGTGATCCTGCGATGGGAAGATTGGCTTCGACAGCCTTCTTGGGAATTCCCCTCAAGATATGAATCCCGAATTTCAAGCCCAGCGCATGAAGGTAGTCACCAAGAGGTCTAAAACCCTCGTTAGCGGCCGCGGATGGAAAGCGGTTGACAGCCGGAGTATACCGGCCGTTGGCGTCAATGCTGAAAAGCGAAGACTTTGAATTACCCTCGGGAGTCGGGTTTGTGACAAACCATTCCATGTCGACCACGACATACTGCCATCCGAAAGGCTTCAGATTTGCCGCAAACCATCTGGCATTGGATTTTACTTGTTCTTCCTGAATCGTCGTTCCGTAACCGTCCCAGCTGTTCCAACCGAGCGGGGGCGTCGCGGCCAGTAGCATCGTAGACGTGCCCGGCCTTTTGCTTTGATCGGCCGAAGTCTGCAGACGATTAGGTTGTGGCATCTGCAGCCAAATGAAAATGGTGCCAAGCAAAATCACGAGAATCTTCATTGGAAGCTGGCCTTTCCTCTGAGGGCTTGACCTGGTCCCGATCAGAAGAAACTACATTCCCCACTGATAAACCGAATACGAGCGTGGGGGTAGTTCGAGCATGAACGAATCCCGAATGCTCACGGGTTTGTCGGCAGTTCGTGGAACAACGTTGTCCGGCTGATCGAAACTGTTTGTCGCCTTGAGATCCGTTCCTGAAAGAAGGTATGCGGAGATAAGTTTGCTGGCGCCCGCGCCTTCCCAATTCAATTCGAGCTGATGTGGCCTGGCCAAATCTCGATTGAGAACAAAAACAGTCGTGACAGCACGTTCTTGATCGATGGTTCCCGCCACATCTAGAAATGGAACTTGCCCGTAGCCCGGCACTTCGTAGGATGGTCCCGTTTCCAGCAAGACTTCGAGCGCCGCACCGCGTGCATACTTCAGTGCCCACATATAGGGGTAGAAAATAGTCTGACGATAGAATCCGTCTGTCCTGGTCATGATCGGTGCGATTACATTAATGAGCTGCGCGAGACAGCCAACTCGCACTCGCCCCGAGTTACGCAGCAAGGAATTGATTAACCCGCCTACCAGCAACGCGTCTTCCAGGTTGTAAATTTCTTCAAGAAGATGCGGAGCCGCTTTGCCAGCGCCGTCCACTGCCGACCCACTGCGCGCGCGATACCAAACATTCCATTCGTCAAACGACAGCCAAAGCTTCTTCGCGGAGCGCTTGCGGCCCTGTACGTAATCGCAGACCGCTGAAATTTCCCTGATCTGCTTCTCCATACTGAGGTTGAGAGCGAGAAATTTCGCGCTATCGCCCCCAGTTTCCGTGGTGTTGTCAAAATAACGGTGCAGCGAAATACCATCAACATATTCAAAGCACTCTTCAAGAACGATGCGATCCCACTCGAGATAAGTAGGCATGGTGGGACCACTGGAGCCGCAAGCAATGAGTTTCAGCGAGGGGTCGACGTAGCGCATTTGTCTCGCGGCATCGGCGGCTTTTTCCCCGTATTCGGCCGCTTGCATGTGCCCGATTTGCCAGGGACCGTCCATCTCATTGCCGAGACACCAGTGCGAAACCTTGTAGGGTTCCGCGACACCATGTTTCCGGCGCAGATCGCTCCACTTCGTGCCCTTTGCAACATTGCAATATTCCACGAGAGCGGCAGCGGATTCCGGAGTTCCCGTCCCGAGATTCAAGCCAAGCAGAGGTTCGACGCCAGCGAGCCTGCACCAGGATAGAAATTCATTCGTGCCGAACTGGTTTGTTTCCAGTGAATTCCATGCCTTGTCGAGAACCTTCGGTCGATCTTCCTTTGGCCCTACCCCGTCTAGCCAATGATAGCCGGATACGAAATTCCCTCCTGGATAACGGACCAAGGGAACTTCGATTTTTCGAATCTCCTCCACCAAGTCCCTTCGAAAGCCCGCGGAGTCCGCCAGTTTCGAATCGGGATCATAAATACCTTCATAGATCGCACGTCCCAAGTGCTCCAGAAAGGAACCAAAAATATTGCGATCAAGTGGCGGCAAGGTCCTGCGCGAATCGATGTAAGCCTTAAAAGGCTGGACATCCGGGGCTGCATGCCAAGGAGTCAGAAGAGAGCTTGTGCTGGTCATTGCACTGAACGTAGCGGGAGTGGCAGCCGCCACACTCGCCATCGAAACGTGTTTTAGAAAATCGCGCCTGGAGTTCCCGCCCATCCGTATGCACCTTCCCGATTCCTGCATGAACTCTTGTTCACGGCAGCGCATGCAGTTCAGAGTGATTCATCGAAAGTCCTGTGCAGAGGTGAAACGCTTAACGCTAGGCATCCTATCACAACCTTTTCGGTCTGCTTGAGTTTACAAATCGAGGGACGGGAACCGCGAAGATCGTTAGAGGGAGACGCCCCGTTTCCAGGGAATAAAGTCCTCTTGAACCCGCAACTCGGCTTTTGTGTGAATTTCCCCTGAAGCCACCCGTAGAATGAATTTCAGCAATTTCTCGCCTGTCTCTTCAATTGTACTTTCGCCGCGAATCACCGCACCGGTGTCAAAATCAATAATGTCGTGCATCCGGACTGCTAACTCCGTATTCGTGGATATTTTCACGACAGGCGTGATCGGGTTGCCTGTAGGGGTGCCGAGGCCGGTGGTAAACAGCACAAGGTTTGCACCTCCTCCCACCTGAGCCGTAACCGCTTCCACGTCATTGCCCGGGGTACATAACAGACTCAATCCACCCTTCTTGACGTATTCGGGATAATCGAGAACGTCTTGTACCGGCGAAGATCCTCCCTTCCGTGCAGCCCCCGCAGACTTCATCGCATCGGTGATCAGGCCATCCTTGATATTTCCGGGGCTAGGGTTCATATCGAATCCAGATCCCACTGCTCTTGCTCTCTCCGCGTAGATCTTCATCAAATCCATAAACTTATCTGCGACTTCGTCAGAAACGGACCGGTCAATTAGACTCTGCTCGGCTCCACAAAGCTCCGGAAACTCACTCAAAATTGTTCTCCCACCAAGAGTCGCGACGAGATCAGACACGTGACCTAAAACCGGATTTGCACTTATTCCCGAAAAACCGTCAGACCCTCCACACTTCAGGCCGATCGTTAAGGAGGAGATTCTCGCTGGCGAGCGTTTCAGTTCGTTGGCGTTGGCCAACTCAAGAAATGTTTCCTTGATTGCCACTGAGAGCATCGAGGACTCAGTCCGGCTCTGTTGTTGGTCAAAGACCAATAGTGATTTGTCGAAACTGGAATTTCGCCTTTTGATCTCTTCGAGCAAAATGGAAATCTCGGCGTTCTGACATCCAAGGCTAAGAATCGTCGCTCCTGCGACGTTCGGATGGCAGATATAGCCTGCGATCAGTCCGCAAAGTGCGCGAGCGTCTTCTCGGGTGCCACCGCATCCCATTTCATGGGTCAGAAACTTGACTCCGTCGATGTTAGGGAACAAACGTGCATTTCTTGGAACGTTGTGTGGCTCAGAAAAGTGTCTCCCCCTGACACTTTCCGCGCCACCTGTGCGGTAGGCCTTCGCGAGTTCGGCCACATACTGTCTGTAGGTATCCGTACTGGTATCACCCAATTCTTCCGAAAATGCACGGCGCATCGCGAGAACATTGTTATTCTCACAGAATACGAGGGGCACGACTAACCAGCAGTTTCGCGTTCCGACTTGGCCATCCGTTCGCCGGTATCCTTCAAACAAGAGATCCTTCCAGCTGTTTGCTTCCGGCGGAATCCATTCGGATGATCGCTTTGCGGTTCTGCCAAATTGTGCCGCCTGATGACGGGTGTTCACACTTGTGATCGCCGCCCCGAGTGGAATTTCAGTGACTGCTTGGCCGACGACGGTGCCATACATCGTAATTTCTTGACCAGGCGCAAACCGTTTCAATGCAAATTTATGTTTTGCTCGTACGTCCGCCGGCAGCACATACGTTTCGCTTCCAAGGACAATCCTCTCCCCGGCTTTCAAATCGACCAGTGCCACAGCGACGTCATCCTGCTCCGAAAGCTGCAGGACTTTGCGTTGAAATATTTTCAATTCAGTCATGTCATTGATTCTTCTGGCTAGACTTGCTCCTCCCAACATTTAATCATAACGCGTGGGCCGAGCGAGGCCCGTCGACGGGCAGAGTCTACGATCCCCAAACCTCCAGGAGATCAACCAGAAACAATTTTGTACGGGTGTCCGGATTCTTGACAACAGGGATTCTCAGAATTTCTTTGCCGAGCGTAAGATGCGCCCGCAAAAGCCAGACAACATACAGAAACCAAGGGGTTAAGGGACGGGCTTCCGGGATGTCTGATTTGGCCAGCGATTTGCACGCAGATGGTCGTCATTGCTCGCAAGAGGTGTGACGGCATCCTTATCCTCATGGCAAATGTCTATTACTATAGCTCGGCGAGTCGAGGAGCGAGTGTTCTCCGGGCTGTCCTGTCCTCTGAAGAGGGTAAGGCACTGCTGACCGGGCTTCCTGCACAATACGCGGGAGCGGAGTTCCCTGCACGTTGTCAGGAAACAAATACAGATTTTGCTTTACTGCGTATTTTTGAAGGAGAACAGAGCAAGGAATGGAGGACCGGATTCTACCGTTTTTACGCTGATCTGATGCGAATCGAAGAAGTCGTTCACTCATTCAACCTGGCGCGGACGTTGACAGAGACGAAATAGAGAGTCCGTTGAACCATCACCGGGAATTACGATTGCACATCTTGATAAATGGGAACTGTACATGACAACTCGTGAAGCAATCAGGCGACTCAGCCTGAACTCAGGCGACTGTCTCGCCCTCTCGTGGTTACACCACAATAACATCGAGCCAATTCATGCGTTGATCATGAACTATTTCGGTACGGGGCAAACCGCTGACAAGGCCGAATACGATCTGATGCAGAGAATGGCGATCCTTGCTGGTTCATATGAGCGGCGAGAAAGAGCTGAAGAATGGTTCGTCAAATGCGTCGACCAAGAGTGTAAACACCTCCTTATCGAAAAAAAGCACACGGGTGACGTCGTTTAATGTGGCCACTACGCTCACATCAGCGCGACGCAAGACTGTTGTAGTTTACAGAGCGGGGATATCCGGTTGAACCGAATCAGGCTATACTCTACTTGAAAATCTTCGTCCTCTCGTTCGGAGTATCTACCTTCTCCTCTTCTCGTTCGTACGTGCCATGAGAGTTGTGCTGGGCAAGGCGTTGATCGCTCCTAACTTACTCCCGATCTTGCTTTTTTCTGTGCTGGCGGCGATTTTCGGGGCGGCCATTACCTATTTCCTTCTCAGCAAACAATCCGAGAAACGCTCGCCAGAGGAAGTGAATGGTCTTGAGGACTTCGATCACCTCCGTTCTATCGTAGGGAATTTGAACAACGTGATCGTCCTCGCCACGCATACGTTCAGTGAAGTTCTCTACGTCAATGAAACGTACGAGAAATTGTGGGGACGTACAAAGCAAAGCCTTTATGACCATCCGCTCTCGTTCCTCGAAGGAATTCACTCAGAGGACAGACACCGCCTTCAGATAGCGATCATGGAATTAATGAAAGGTACGCCCATCGAAGGCATTGAGTGCAGATTGATTCGCCCTGATGGTTCGATGGCATGGGTCGAATGTCGCGGATTTCCAATTTTTGACGGAAGCGGCCGGCTCTACCAGTTGGTCGGTGATGCGAAGGAGATCACCGAACGGAAGATTGCGGAAGAACAACTCATAAGCGCGCGTGCACGAATTGAATCTATCCTGGCGAGCGTTGCCGACATTCATATTCTTTTTGACAGACATTGGCACTACCTGTATCTGAACGAATCAGCTTTGGCCGCGATCGGGCGGCCCCGAGAACAGATTCTTGGACGAACCTTGTGGGAGATACTCCCAGAACTACAAGGAATGGAAGCGGAGCATCACTTTCGTGCAGCGCTGAACAATGGTGTACCTACTACGTTTGAATGCCGTTTCCCAATCGACACCTGCTGGGAGATTCGCTGCTACCCGGCTGAAGAAGGATTAGCTGTCTTTGCAACCAACGTCACTCGGCGAAATGAGATGGAGGCACGAGTACGAATGGAGCGAGATCGGGCCCAGCAATACCTGGACATCGCCGAAGTCGTTCTATTGGCCCTCGATTTGGAAGGGCGGATAACACTGATCAACCGAAAAGGCTGCGCCATTCTGGGATATCGGGAAACCGAGTTACTCGGCCGCGATTGGATTGATACGTGCCTGCCTGAGAAAGCAAGGGCCGGTTTGCGGCTGACCTTCCGGAAGCTCTTGTCCGGAGATCTCTCGTATGTAGAAAATGCTGTGATCACGAAATCGGGAGAGGAACGACTGCTCAGCTGGCGAAATTCAATGCTCAAGGATAGTCACGGAACCGTGATCGGGACGCTCAGCTCGGGCGAGGATATTACGGACTATAAGCGGGCCGAGAAATCATTGGAGGAGCTATCTGGCCATATTTTGCAACTGCAGGATCAGGAACGACGAGTGATCGCCCGGGATTTGCATGACTCCACTGGACAAAATCTGGTTGCTCTTGAAACGAATCTGGGCTTACTCCGAAATTCAATTTCTCCATCGGAACGAAAACTTCGCGCGTTGATTCACGTGTGTCAAAAGCTTGCTGATCAGTGCATACAAGAAGTCCGAACGCTCTCCTATTCATTGCATCCGCCGATGTTGGCGGAGAGCGGCTTACCCGACGCAGTCCGGCACTTTGTGGCCGGGTACGTGAAACGAACCGGCATTCACGCGGCCCTTGAAGTCAGTTCAGGCTTTGGAAGAATGGATCAAAGCGTCGAGGTAGCTTTATTCAGAATCGTGCAAGAGAGCCTGACGAACGTGTATCGGCATTCTGGCAGTCGCGAGGCAGCAATTGTTCTTGAACGAAACGGCGACAACGTCACGATTCAGATTATCGATCAAGGTCATGGCTCCTCCACAAAATTGCACAATGGCTCGTTTTCCGCCGGCGTAGGTATTTCGAGTATGAAAGAACGAGTAAAGCTGATTGGCGGAAAAATAGAAATTCTTTCAGGGAATAAGGGCACCACCGTTCGCGTCACAGTCCCGGGATTCGCTTCCCATCAAGAAACGACAAGTTGAGAATTCTGTACAGATTCAGCTTTCTAACCAGCTTCTTTAGAAAGCGTCCGGATTCCGGACATCTTGTACAAAATCCGGATGAGGAGCTATTTCCCTGACCCTTAACCATAGCCTTTCCCTCAGTTAGCCGCCTTCCTGCTTCTCCCATCTTTGGCAAGACGATTGCCCTTCAGATCCTCGGCAAGAAGCGCGCGTCTGTGCGTTTGTGAGACCTAAAATGGACAAAAGGACCACAACACTTTTTCGCAACACACCGGACTCAGAAGATCGACATCTGCAGAAAAATGACAGCGCAGGTAGCAGTGACTTAGCTGCACTCCTCCGCCGAGCTTCCCTGAGCAATTCTTCCTACCAGGAATTCCCGACGCAACTGAGGGTAATCCGAAATCCTTTGAAGGAGGAAACTAACTCACCCATGGCTGCCCAGGTCACGGACACGGCAAACATAGTTACCCGGGACAACCAGAACTCTGCTTCCCCTGAAAATCCGTCGAACGCGGAAAGCAGCGCATCACGCCAAGATGTAACGAATAGGACGCGAGCGTCAGAGAGGGATATTTCATGGCCCGCACTTGACAACCTCTTTTCCAAACCGAAGTCGCCTTTTGATCTAGTCGAAGGAATCACCAGTAGTATTCACATTCCGACAATTTTTGTAACTTCCACGATGGGCGGCGTGGGCGTGACCACGATCGCGGCGACCCTCGGTCACTGCTTAGCCAAAGTCGGGGATCACGTCGCCATCGCAGAAAGCGAGACATCCCTGGTTCTGCCCTTTTATTTTGGCGCGCGCGGGGACCAGGAAGGCCAACTCCTTCAGTTTATTCTGCCGGGCTGCAAGAATACGCTTCGGGTCGTAAAAGGAATTGAACGTATCGTATCGAAATCGTCCCCTAGCTCGTCGCCAGCTGCGGGCGCGGAGAATCAGCTGCTGGAACGGGTACGCGAGGCGGCGGAGTTATCGACGCGCTTCGTCTTTGACGCAAGCAGTCTCTGTCTGGAAGACCTACTGGCCGCCACAAAGAAGCCTCAGAAGATCCTGATTGCCATCGTCCCTGATTTTGCATGCACGTTATCCGTGCTGGCACTCGAGGAACGGTTGAATGCAAAACTCGCTAACTCCCAACAAACCGACCGTCCCTTCTATGTATTTAACAAGTTCGATCATGAAATGGCGTTGCATCGCGATATCGAAGCCCTCCTCAAAACCCACGTCGGCAATCGGCTACTTCCAGTCCTTCTCCGTCGAAACGAATCCGTGTCCGAAGCGCTCGCTAAGGGAATGACCGTAGTTGACTATTGTGCGAGCGCAGGCATTTCGCAGGATTTCCAACAATTGGCCGAATGGGCTCGACGCGTCCATTCGAATCTCGAATCGGAAACAGGTCAAACGTGAACCCTGTCTCGAGTGCTCGCGAGGAATCGGTTCAGACCTCGCTCTCGATGCCCATCCGGGCGGCACAATTTGTCTGCTTTGCAATTCCATGCAGTGTCTTGCTCTACCTGGTCGGCTTGCCGCTGAACTGGACGCAACAGTTATTTGTCAGCGTGTGCCTGGTCGTTGTTGCCATTGTCGTAGACCGGGTAACAAAAAGTGAGGCGGCAACGATAGGAATTGCGGCGCTCTCGATCCTCTCGTCAACCCGGTATATGTATTATCGAATCACAAGTACGTTTGGATTCGGGATGGAAAGTGGACCGCAACCGTCGAACGTTGACATGGTTTTCATGTTGATCCTTCTTCTCGCTGAATCTTACGCGTTCGTGATCATGATCCTTGGATATTTTCAGACGATCCGTCCTCTGCATCGAACACCGGCGCCGCTGCCCACCGATACGAATGAGTGGCCAACCGTCGACATTTACGTTCCGACGTATAACGAGCCACTCGGCGTGGTCCGTTACACGGTTTGGGCTGCGATGAATATCGATTGGCCAGCCGACAAAGTTCACGTCTACATCCTGGATGACGGCCGACGGGAAGAATTTCGCAAATTTGCCGAACTCGCAGGATGCGGATACATAACGCGAACCAGCAACGCGCACGCAAAGGCCGGGAACATAAACCACGCCCTCGAAAAAACCGACGGGGAGTTTGTCACCATATTTGACTGCGATCACGTCCCGACCCGCTCATTTCTACAGATGACGATTGGATGGTTCTTGAAAGATTCGCGTCTGGCCATGTTACAGACACCGCATCATTTCTATTCGCCGGACCCCTTCGAGCGCAATTTGAAACAATTCAGACATATTCCCAATGAAGGAGAACTGTTTTACGGGCTGATTCAGGACGGCAATGATCTGTGGAATGCCACGTTCTTCTGCGGTTCGTGCGCAGTACTACGGCGCACCGCACTCGAGGAAATCGGCGGAATCGCCGTCGAGACAGTAACAGAAGATGCGCACACCTCACTTCGCATGCAAATCCGCAAGTGGAATACGGCCTACATCAATATTCCGCAGGCTGCGGGCCTTGCCACCGAGAGTCTCTCAAGTCATGTAGGCCAGCGCATTCGCTGGGCCCGGGGAATGGTTCAAATCCTGAGAACCGACAATCCCCTTACGCGCAAGAACCTGACCATCGCACAGCGACTCTGCTATTTCAACGCAATGGTGCATTTCTTGTACGCTATCCCACGTTTGATTTTTCTCACTTCCCCACTGCTTTTCCTTTTGCTCGGCGTCAAAAACATCCGCGGATATTCACTCACGATCATGGCTTACGCTCTGTCGCATGTGGTCTTATCTCAAGTGAGCAATTCCCGGATCCAGGGCAAATTCCGCTACTCCTTCTGGAATGAGGTATATGAAGCCGTTTTGGCACCCTATATCTTGTTGCCAACCATGATGGCTCTGATCAATCCCCGCCTGGGCAAGTTCAACGTGACGGCCAAGGGGGGATTGGTTCCTCAGTCTTTTTTTGACAAGAAAATCGCATGGCCGTATATCGCTCTCTTGATGCTCAATATTCTGGGCTTGGTATCCGCGATCCCCCGATTTTTTGGAAGTCATTCCGCTATGAGTGGCACAATCGCAATGAACCTGGTGTGGACTCTCTACAACATCACCATTTTGGGAACCGCGTGTGCGGTTGCCTTTGAATCTGAACAAAATCGTGAACACGTACGGATCGCACTGCAACTTCCCGTACACCTGCAACTCAGAAACTCGCTCCAGTTGACCAGTGAAAGCATTGACTTTTCCAATGGCGGCGCCGCGATTCGCATACCGAAAGGATTTGAAATTGATCTTGGAGAGGCGGTAAGCCTCCGCCTTGACCTGCACTTCGTGAATCAGAGTATTCCGGCTACCGTTGTCGGAAATGAAAACGGCCGTTTGGGGTTGAAGTTCGACCCCCTGAATCTGCAGCAAGAAGAGGCGTTAACGAAAGTTCTCTATTCGCGGGCTGATTCGTGGCTGACCTGGAATGACCGGCGGCAGCCAGACCGTCCACTTCGAAGCTTACTTCTCATCACAAAATTGTCATTTGCAGGGGTATGGCTTGGAGTTTCCAGTATATTCAGGCGCGGCGCGAAACCAGCAACTTTTGAGAAAGAGACTGCCGTTTTGCAACCAGCCGCTTCTGTTCCGAGGGCCATATTACTCATCCTGTTCGCGCTTTTGGCAGCCGGCAATCTCTTTGCGACGACCCCAGGCAAAGCCGCCGTAACAACCCAACCGAATGGGTCCAATACTTTCCATAGCGACAAGAGCTTTCGATCCATGGGTGTTCACAGCAAAATCCTGATGAACGGCTTGCACACCCAGTACACGTTGAATTTCACGATTCCCAGTTCGCAGGTTGCCACAGGTGGAGTGCTCCATCTCAAATATCAATTGGCACCTGGAATTGAGGCAAAAATCAGCGAAATGTTGATCACCGTCAATGGAGCGAAAATCGGCGCCATTCGCCTGGTGCATACCGTTGCCGAAGCCCCGGCTGATGCCGTGATAAGCATACCCGGCGATTTCTTGTTGATTGACAACTCATTGGCACTCGAATTGGTCGGCGTCTGCTTGAACAAGTGCGAAGAGAAAGAATTTGTCACGACGATAGAAACGGATTCGACTCTGGAATTGACGGGGCAGCGCCTGAAGCTAAGTAACAGCCTTTCTCAACTACCTGCTCCCTTTCTCTATCCCAAAACGCTGAATGCAACAGTGTACTTCTCATTGCCGTCCAATGCAGGACCACTGACGATGGAAGCTGCGGGTATCGTCGCATCATGGCTCACTGCGGTTACTCGAACCGCTTCACTTCAGTTTCCTGTCCTGTTGGGCACTTTGCCCAAAGAAGACTCTGTCCTCCTCGGCCCGGCGAGCAGTCTTCCTGACTCATTCGGCTTGGCGGAGACAAACAGCCCGCTCATTACTCTTCGTCAGAACCCGGCTGATCAGTTCAGCGCTGTACTCGTCATTACTGGGGCGGACGAGCTACAGGTTCGGGCTGCCGCAGAAGCATTGGCGCTTGGGAACTTAGAAATATCCGGGGAAAATGCGTACGTTTCAACCGTAAAATCCACAGAACGTCGTGACTCCTCACAACCCTGGGCTAGTGTTCAGCAACCAGCCACTTTCGGCGACCTTTTCAGCGCCGACCAATTAAGGATCAGTGGATTTGGTGAACAAAGTTACACCTTTCAGCTTCCTCCGGACTTGTATTTTGGAAATCGCGGTGGAATCCCGTTGAACTTGAACTACCGCATCCAAAATCTTCCCTCCTCGCTCGATCCCGAGTTCAATATCACGCTGAATAATGTCCACGTCGCCAAATTTCATCTGGCAAGCCGCGAGCCCATTCAGCACGCCAGCGTTTTTCTACCGGTCTCCGCACTGAATCCCTACAGCAACGAATTGAGGATCGAATGGGGAGTATCGGGGGACCTTGATTCCGGGAATACCCCGGAATTGCAGATTCAACGCAATTCATCCATCGACATCCGCGCAATCCCGCATTTTGTGAAGATGCCGAAGCTGGAACGCTTTTCCGAAGCCGGATATCCCTTCACACGCAGCCGTGATCTGTCCGGCACTTCCTTCATCCTGGCGGAACCCGGGTCAAAGGAGGAGATCGGTCTCTATCTTTCGACCGTTTCACAGCTAACGCGTCAGACGCGTTATCCAGCGGTTAATTTGTCGGTGAAATCCGCAGCCGCGTTAAGTTCGGCCGAAAACAAGGACTTGATCGTGCTGGCGGTCTACAAGGACTCCGACATCGCTGAAGCATTAGGGCGCAACTTTCGGGTCCGCTTCTTGAATGGAACGCCGGTCTTTTCTACGTCGGACAACTGGTGGTCTCGTATTCGGAGAAGCGCTTGGAACGTGAAGGGACGAACCAGGCAATCCATGGACGACATTTTCAATTCGGAGCCAAAGCCCGATGGAGTGATCGCGGGATTTGAATCCGCTGTTAACCCGGGGTCGAGTGTGGTTGCGATCTTCGGAAATGGTCCGGGCGGACTAGATGCCCTCGCGGAACAATTCTCCAGCACAATGCATGATGGTTCAATCTACGGCTCGATGTGCGTCCTGTACGAAGGTCGTTTCGAATCGCTATACCTCACGCGCGACGAATACTACATTGGCACGCTTCCCTGGCATGAATTTCTGACGTCGTGGATTCTGGATCACGTTTACCTAGTTCCGCTCCTGGCTGTGCTCTGCTGCGCCTTACCCACCTGGTGGATATTGGCCTGGTTAGAGATGCGAGTAATTCGTCGCCTGGTGATCCAACAATGAGGGTCTTCCGCCGAACTTCCGCAATTGCGGCGTTGTTACTTTTGATCTGTGTCAAGCAGTCCCAAGCAGCCGCCAGCCAATTCGATCCGTGGCCTCTCTGGGAGAGTTACAAAGCCAGATTTGTCAGTCAGGATGGCCGCGTCATCGATTGGCATTCGAACGGAAGAACGACGTCGGAAGGGCAGGCGTACGCACTGTTCTTTTCACTTGTCGCAAATGATCAAGCGACTTTCAAATCCGTGTTGCAATGGACCGAGGTCAACCTTGCCCATGGCAGCATCAAACAGCGACTCCCCGCGTGGCTTTGGGAAAAAGAACCGGGCAGTGCGGGTGCGGTGAAGGATTGGAACTCTGCCTCGGATGCCGATCTGTGGATTTCGTATACGCTGATCTTTGCCGGTCGCGACTGGAATAATCCTGAATATGAATCTCTCGGGCGCTCCTTAGCGGAACGCATCGCCAGGGAAGAAGTGGTGATCGCTCCAGTTGATGGATCGATGCTGATGCCCGGACGCGACGGATTCCGACCCGATCCGAATACCTATATTTTGAATCCCAGTTACTCCCCGCCTCAGGTCTTGCTCGGTCTCAACACCGAGTTGCCGCACGGTCCATGGAAACAAATCGCAAATAACCTGCCAAATTTGCTGGCACCGGGCGTGGGCCATGGATTTGCCGTGGATTGGGTAGAGTACCAGCCAAAGACCGGCTACAGAGCAACAGCTCTTGCGAGAGAATCCGCCGGCGGGGCGTACGATGCGATACGCGTTTATCTATGGTTGGGCATGCTAGATCATGAGACAGAAGGATACGAACGATTATTGCAATTGCTCTCAGGTATGTCGCAATACATGCGTACTCATTCCGTTCCACCGGAATCCGTATCCGCAAGCGGAATGATCATTTCGGATCTTTCCCCGATTGGTTTTTCTGCCGCAATAATTCCTTTTCTCCTCGCGACGGATGAAACGAGAGCCGTGAACGAACAACGATCTCGTCTAAAGAAAGAGTTTTCGGAAGTCAGTGGCCTTTACGGCAAAGAACCGAGCTACTACGACCAAAATTTAGCCCTGTTTGCAGATGGATGGACCAACGATCGTTATCGTTTTGATGCGAATGGGCGGCTCTGGCTAGGCTGGAGGAAGAAATGAAACGCTTTTGCATCGGACTGACCTTATTGGCCTTTCTTATAACGGCACTGGCCGTTTCAAACTGCGGCGCGCAAGCAACCTCAAGTGAAATACTGCTGCAACGCGCTCGCACACTTGAAAGTCAAAACCATCTCGATCTGGCCGCCAGGGTTTGGGACCAGGTATTGCTCTCCGAACCGAACAGTGTAGAAGCACTTACAGGCCTGGCTCGTTATGCTGAACAGCAGCGAAACACGAAAGAAGCAGAGCAATATCTAAAAAGGGCAAAATCAATTGATCCGAACGCTGCGATTGCCCCGCGATCCGCGGGAACCACGCATCGGACAATAGACGCTAGCGTCCTGACACCCGAGCAAAACTCCAAACTTCAAGAAGCAGCCCACTTGTCGGCCGATCATAAATCGGAAGAGGCAATGCAGTTATATCGTGAAGTATTCAAAGACAAGCCGCCCGAAGGAGACTATGCACTGGCCTATTACGAAACCTTAGGGGGAATTCCGGCGGAACGAAGCACCGCTGTTGCGCGCCTTCACGAATTCGCGAAACGGCATCCAGACGATCAACGATATGCACTTGCGGTGGCCAAACTTCTCACCTACTCGCCCCAATCGCGTGCACAAGGTCTACGGGAACTGGAAGCAATTCACGGGGATGACAAGATCAACGAAGCAACCCGGTTGGCTTGGCGACAAGTTCTTGTCTGGGAAAAGGGAAATCCGGCATACGAAGCCTCAGTGGAGCAATACCTGAAGCGCTATTCTGACACTTCTTTACAGAGTGAACTTGGTCCAGTCCAGCCGCATCGCTCGGCCGCGGATATCGCCAAGGGCAACGACGAGCAAGCTGCATATAAGGCTCTTCAACAGGGCAATTTACCAGAGGCGGAATCGATGTTCGAAAAACTCCGCGTGGTTTATCCCTCCGATCCCCAGCCCTTCTTGGGCCTCGCATTCGTCCGAATGAAACAAGAACGTTTCGCCGAGGCAGTGGACCTGCTGGAGGCAGCGAACGCCCGGGGCGCACAAAAAGACAAGAATATCCAACAAACGCTTGAAACCGCTCGGTTCTGGAAGCAGATGCAGGCGGGAAACACGCTATTACAGGAAGACCGTTTGGAAGAGGCCAGCGCCAGCTTTCATCAAGCGCTGCTGCTGCGACCGGATTATCCCGACGCAATTCGTGGCGTAGCGGGAACGCTAATGAAGGAAGGTGATTTCCGCGAAGCAATCCCGCTTTATCAGAAACTGATTTCCTTCAATCGAGACGACGGTGCGGCGTGGAAATTATGGCTGGACGCTCTGCAGAAGTCAGGAAACTCGGCAGGGGTTATTGCTGGGGCAAAAACGATGCCCGCTTCGGTCAAATCGGCCTCTACGGACGACCCAGAATTCATTGTGATTCTTTCTGCCGCGTATTCGGCGATCGGCGATACAGCGCAATCAAGACAACTCATTCAGAAGGCGATCTCGCTTTCCGGCAAGAGCTCCTCTTCGGCCAGCACGCAATTGCAGCTAGCCTCCCTTCTTGTCCAAGTCGGAATGATTTCTGAAGCTACGGAGATGTACGTACGACTGGCCGAACAGACTCCCGATAATCCAGATGTGTGGAGCGGACTCATAGCTGCTCTACATGCGGCGGATAAGGACTCACAGGCCTTGGCCGTAAGTGGCCGCATGCCCCGGCTACTCTTTCAACAGGAGACCAAAAAGGCAGACTTTTTAATGTTGATGGCTTCGATCTACCAATCTAACGGCCAGCTGGAGTCGGCGCATCGCTTTCTTGAACAGGCTGCGCAACTTGCCACACAAAATGGCAAACAGATGCCTACAAATCTCCAACTGCAGATTGCCGGTCTATGGCTCCGGGAAAAAGAGTATTCCAAGGCCGCAGAAGCTTTCGATCTGGTGCTCCGCAAGAATCCAGAAAACTTAGATGCTTGGCGAGGCAAATTAACAGCGCTGCATGAAGCGCACGAGGATAGCAAGGTGGTCGGTGAGTTTTATACGATGGATCCGAATCTTCGCGAGCAATTGACAAACGATCCTGCAATTGCAGGGCTTTTGGCCAGCGCTTATCTGGCGCAGGGGCAAAAGGAAATTGCGCTTCAAATGATTCGGAGGGCGGCATGGCGCTACGAGTCAATGCGCAAACCAATGCCCGTCGATCTGCAAATCCAAACGTGCTGGATTCTGATGGATAGCAGCGAAGACGGAAATCTGGACGCTGAATTGATGGCGCTTACAGCACGCAAAGATCTGAACAGCGAGCAGACGGCAAGTATCGAACAGATCTGGGCCGCCTGGAGCCAGAAGAAGGCCGAACGTATGGCTTCCCTGGGCGAGTACCATCAGGCTCTTTCCGTTCTGTATACGGCTCGTCGTGCCTTTCCGACCAACGCTGTGCTGCGGTCCGCCTTCGCAAATATGTTACTGCGTGCCGGCTATACCAATCGGGCATTTGACGACTATGCATCCTGGGGGCTCGCCGGTGGCTCTGAAAATGACTACATCAGTGGCATAGGCGCGGCCATGGCCACTCACGAGCTCAAAACTGCCGAAATCTGGTTACAGACTGCATTGCGACTATGGCCCGACGATCCAAAAATGCTGCTCACGGGAGCGAAAGTCGCCGCGGCGCGAGGAGATTACGGTCGGGCGAACAAGTATTATCAGTCAGCCCGGATTGCTGCCGCCACAGCCCCTCCGCAGTACGGGAGTAATACCCAACCTGCGGACAATTCGCAGAACCAGAGTCAGGCCGTTCGAGAGCTTTCTAACTTGTTGGCCCCCGGAGATAATCGCACTCGAAATAATGTCGCTCCGACCAACTACGCACAACCGAAGTCGGGTTCACTGGATGAACTGCTGTATGCGCTGCCAAGTTCTGACACTTCCAGCCCAAACAATAATTCCGGTCAGCCGGCGGCCATATCGTCTAGAAATATGAGCCAACCAACTCCCTGGGAAAGTCTTCCAGAATCGAATGTTGTCCCTTCCTCGCCCGTCAAATCGAATTCCCCATATCTCGCTCCGACAAGCCTTGGAGATAATTCAATCGACGGGTACCTGAACGGCGGATCCGCCTTATCGACCCAAAATCACGCGGAGCGTTTGCAGGCGATAAACCAAAAATCAACATCGCTGCAATATCCGAATCCTTCGGGCAATTTCTACGATTCCGCACCTGCGAATCGCGACAGTGCCGATTTCAGCTCAAACATGAATGGCGGGGCCTCAACTCCTCTCACGCCGGGATCCGGTTTCAGAGCTACGCCCCACTCCGAAGTACAGTCAGAAATAGACGCGATGTATGCGCAATTCAGTCCCTATGTCGGCATCGGTGGGTTTGTAGGTGGTCGTTCCGGTCAAAGCGGATTTGATCATCTGATTGCGCAAGGATCAGATCTCGAAGCGAGCACAACCTTGGGCAATGAAGCGCGCCTGACGGGGATCATCAAACCCGTTTTTCTCGATGCAGGGGGTCCGGACACCAATACGACGTTACAACTCGGAACCTTGCCATTGGGCAAATCTTTTTCTCAGCTTTCCGCATCCGGTGTGGGCGCCGAACTCCAAGTCGCCACCCAAAATTTCGGCGCACGGTTGGGTGTGTCACCTGAAGGGTTTCTCGTTAGTAATTTCATCGGATCCGTTCAGTTTCGCCCTGCAGGCGGGCCATTTCAGATCTCTGTAATTCGAGCGCCAGTGCGCGACACCCTTCTTTCCTTTGCAGGAGTCCGAGATCCAGGCACAAATCAGGTCTGGGGTGGTGTTGTCTCAAACGGAGCATCGGGGACTGCTTCTTGGAATATGAACAACTCCGGGCTATACGCAGAATTCGGATACCAATACATTACGGGCGACCATGTGGAGACAAACCAGCGATATGACGGCACTGCTGGATCCTATTGGCGCGTCCTGACCAAACCGTACGGCGCACTTACAGTTGGGCTCAATTTTTCTGCGATGCATTACGACTACAATTTGCGTTATTTTACATTTGGACAGGGAGGATATTTCAGTCCGCAAAGTTACTTTCTTTTTAATGTGCCGATCAGTTGGAAAGGGACTTACCACGATCGGTTTGAATACTCCGTCGATACGAGCTTCGGTTCACAGCACTTTACGGAAGATTCGACTCCTTATTACCCTCTCGAGGTGAATTCGCAAGCCGTGGCTTTGGCCACTCGCAATGGCGCCACGAATTCCCTGCTGCTGCATCCAATACCCGTGCTGCCGAAACCGATCGTGCCCGTTGTGCCCGTTGTACCCGTCACTTTGTACTATCCGTCGCAGACGGTCACAAGCATCAATTACAGTCTGATTTTAAAAGGGGGATACAGACTGGACAAAAACTGGTTTGCCGGGGGATTTATCGACGTCAACAACGCGAGAGACTACACGTCCACCTCAGCTGGTATCTATGTTCGATATCAACCCCGACCGGTTTCTCTGGATACGCCCTTAACAGAAAATTATCTGCCACGGCCTGATTCGATTCGCGGCTTGATACTCCCCTAAGACCGATTCAAGCGAGTTCAATCTGATTTGGATGTCAGTCTAGATATGGCCACTATCCGTGGGCTCCTCTGCGACACAACGCCCTGTTTGCAAATCCGGCAGTTCCCGCTTGTAAGATGATTTTTCAAATTCGCGTTTAGTACCCGCTTAATGAGTGATCACGTTCGCCTCGACAGGCAGGAGATCTTCCGAGGAGTTCAGCGGCAAGGTTGATTTTTTATTCTTGACCTAGGAGGCACATTCGCCAAGTCCGGATTATGGACACCATTCTCAGTTTCACACTCTCAGCCGACGACAACTGAATGGCTGCGACGTAAGCTGTTGGAACGACAGGATCCAGGCACCTGAAGATGAATCGTCGTCTGGCCACTGCATTGCATTGGTAATGGGTGACCGTCCGGATGTCGCACGAGTTGAAGTGCTCTCCACAGCCAGTTCACGTGTCAGGCTCTACACGGTGCTCTATGGGATTATCGCCTCTTCGGGTGCAAACGGCGGGAGGCGGTTGGCTCTCAAAGCAACGTTCTGAGGAAGCAGCTGATCGATCCGTACGATCACTATCGAAGTCATCGATTACACCCGCCTGACTACCGATAGCCCAAGTGATTTCATCAGTTTGCTGTTTTCGCAAATGGTCCATCAACTCGTTCAGTCCTTGCCAGAGCCTGGGATTGGATCTTGGTGGGCCAAACATTTAAGGCGAGAGAATAGATGATCAGAAATCATCGAACGGAGCTTCCGAAGTGCTAGAAATACAAAAGTTACAATTAACTGCGATGGCTAGTGGTTTCGAGAAGACGACAGTCTCCAGGGACGGCACGGCAGTCTGGTTGAGCGGGCCGGCCACAAACGACGGCACGATGCAAACGCGAATGTGCATCGACTTAATAACTCGGAGTGCCACGACTTTTTGGTCGACAGATCGTAAGTTCTACCAAGGTAAGACTTTCCGGACGAGCGAGGAAATGAAGGCTTGGCTCACGGACAACCTGAAGCGCGCAGAAGTCCTATCCCCGTAGCACTGAGAGCCCCGATTCATCTCATCGTCAGAGTGATTCCATTTCTTGCTGGCTGCGATCTTCGGCGACCAACTCACGGATTCGCTTCAAAACGGGAGCTGCGTCCAGAGAATCGGAATTGTTCACTATCAAATCGGCAAACATTTTCGTCGGTTCCACGTACCGGAAATGCATCAGCCGGACCGAGCCAAAGTATTGCTCGATCACTGAATCGACCGACCGTCCCCGCTCCCGAACATCCCTTTGCAAACGACGCATCAATCGCAGGTCTGAATCGCAGTCCACATAAACTCTAAACCTGAGCAATGAACGTATGCGCACGTCACAGAGTGCAAAGATACCTTCCAAAAGCAAAACCGGTGAAGGAACAACCAGCTCGGCTTCAGAGCCACGCAGATGCCTTGCAAACTCGTAGCGCGGCTTTTTGATAGGTTGACCGTTCAAAAGGCTCCGCAAATGCCTAAGAAGCAAATCCAGATCAAGTGACGATGGGTCGTCAAAATTGATATTTAGACGCTCGCTGAAAGGCAAATGCGAGATGTCGCGGTAGTACGAATCGCAGTCAATCCTCGAAACCACGCCGTCAGGTAACGAAGCGAGAATCTGCTCGGTAAGATAGCTCTTTCCGGAGCCGGTCCCTCCCCCGATACCGATCAGAATCGGCTTGAAACGATGATGTGGCTTTAAATCCTCGGCAGTCATCGGAAGGAAACACCTCAGTACAATATTTTAACGTCATCTACGGAAGAACACTCTACCCCCTAAGAGGTAGGTTACTTCTACCAAGCGGTAATTTGCTCTGATGAAGTTTGTAGATACCCTGCATTGGACGGAGGTTTAGAACACTTTCGATACAGAGGCTAACATTCATGAATCCGCAATTGGTAGCAATCAAGATGGGACCATGGTTCGACAGACAAGTGAAAAGGCAGTTGGCACCCGCGCTCACTTATCCAGATGCCAGCTTCGTTGCCCGTAGCATGACCTTTGCGATGATTGTCACAGCTGCCGAGAAGTGCACCGCCGCGGAAATCGAACGAACTTCAGCTTATCTCAAACAATCAGGAGTTACGTTACTCGGTCGAGTGGTGACCGGGATTGCGGGAGCTTATGCAGAAAGGGATGTCCGATGAATATAACCCATGTGCCTCGTAGATTTGTTTCAGATAAATGGGGCGGAACTGAAACGTATGTGCTTGAAACCGCGAAGGGTCTGCAACGCCGGGGACATAAGTCCGAAATATTTACCTCTGCGGCGCTGAGCAGAGAGGGTGACGATGAAATCCAAGGTGTCTCCATTCATCGATTCTCCCACTTCTACCCCTACCTAGGATTGAGTTCTGATGCCCGGCAGCAGCTGGACCTTCGCGGCGGAAATCTTTTTTCGACGTCGCTTCTCACCCGGCTACTCACTCTGGATCCTCCCGATTTGTTTCATCTTCATACCGGAAAGCGATTGGGCGGTATTATCCGCACTGTTGCCAAATATCACAATCGCCCGTATATCGTCACGTTGCACGGCGGAATTTGTGATGTGCCAGAGGAAGAGGAAAAGCGCTGGACCGAACCGACCGAAAGCTCCCTTGAATGGGGACAGATACTCGGAGCGCTGGTGGGTTCCAGATCAGTACTCAATGATGCTGACGCGATCCTTTGCGTGAATCGCAGCGAAAAGAAACTGCTCCAGGAGCAGTTTCCAGATAAACGAGTTGAATGGGTCCCGAATTCCATTTCCGTCTCCCTCTATCGAAAAGGAGACGGGGCAGCCTTCCGGCAGGTGCATGGAATACCTGCCGATGCTCGAGTCCTTCTCAACATCGGGCGCATCGACCCCCAGAAAAATCAGCTCGAGACCATTGAAATCTTTAATCGAATCACCTCTGAAAACCACAATACCCATTTGGTACTCGCTGGCCTTGAGACGGATATAGAATATGCCCGCAAACTCAAATCGGCGATATTGGACTCACCGTTTTCCAGACAGATTCACCTCCTCGGCTCGTTACCCCCGAACAGCGCTGAATTGATTGACGCGTATCACGGTGCCAATTTGTTCCTGCTCTCCTCAATCCATGAACCATTCGGAATT
The DNA here is from genome assembly GCA_963831545.1 of uncultured Acidobacteriota bacterium. Lineage (GTDB taxonomy): Bacteria > Acidobacteriota > Terriglobia > Acidiferrales > UBA7541 > Acidiferrum. The sequence continues at coordinate 425,946 of CAWHQX010000007.1, read as the reverse complement.
GTGCTTCTAGAGGCTTGGGCTGCAGGACTTCCGGTCGTCGCCGCAAACGTTGGCGGCGTTCCATCATTTGTGGATGACGGCATAAACGGAATGCTCTACACAAGCAGGAACATCTCGGAAGCGGTTTCTTGCGTAAAGATGCTTTTGAACAACAGCACATTCTGTGACTCCATTCGCCGCCGGGCAACCGAAGCGGTGCAGAGATTCGACGTAGCCCGAGCTACGGATCATCTGATTCACCTATATGAGGCGGTGCTTCATGAACATTCTCTTCGTGCATGAGCGCCCTTCATTCTTTGGTGGCGTCGAACAAAACATAGCGGACAGCGTTAAGTCATTACGCCGCGAAGGCATAAAGTGCCACCTGGCCTTTTCGCCGACGCTTCCTTCCGATCCGGAATTCCTGCAGCTTTTTGATTCTCAGCATCGGTGCCACGAGATGAGTGAGTGTGCACCGGACAATTCATCTAGCGATCTATCCGCAATAGCAACTCGGGTCCGAGCGAACTGCCTGTACCTGCACAAGATGGGGACTCTTCCGGAGAGCATTGCCTCGATTGACTGTCAAAAGGTTCAAATGGTCCACGATCACGATCTCTGCTGCCCGCGTCGTCATAAATATTTTGCGTTCAGCGATCACGTATGCACGAGAGCTGCTGGATGGCGCTGCTATCTTGAGGCGGCGTTCGTGATGAGAGACTCCGAGAAGCTATTGGGCATTTCTTACTCCAGCATCTCCGATAAAATACAGGAAATGCGCCGCCGGAGTTCCCTCGATAGGTTTGTGGTCGCCAGCGAATTTATGAAAAATGAGCTCATTCAGAACGGTTTCCAGGAAAACAAGATTGTTGTTCTTCCTCTCGGGGTGCGGGAGCACGCTCGCCCGGCTGCTATTCCGGTTAGCAGCATTCCAACCATTCTTTTTGTAGGCCAATTGGTTCGGGGCAAAGGAGTGGACTTACTGCTCCAGGCTTTGGCTCAGATCACTGCTCCGTTTAGTGCTGTCATTGTCGGCAGAGGCAACGCTGAAGATTCGTTGAGAACATTGTGCGCGAAGCTAAACCTCGTTGGGCAAGTCGAATTTCGCGGTTGGTTGAGTCATGAACAACTGGCCAGTGTATATGCAGGAGCCAGAGTCGTCGCGTTCCCGGCTCGTTGGCCGGAGCCATTCGGTCTCGTGGGAGTTGAGGCAATGAGACACGGACGCCCTGTCGTCGCGTTTGATGTTGGCGGAATTCCCACCTGGCTACAACACGGCCGGACCGGTTTTTTGGTTCCAGAACAGGCTATTACTGCATTTGCAGACGCTTTGCAAAAGCTGCTGGTGGATCACACGCTCGCACAAGCAATGGGAAATGCAGGCGCAAGAGCATCGTCCGAGTTATTTTCCTTTGAAGGCTACATTGCAGGGCTGAAGTCAGCCCTGCTCCCGGAAAGTGCACGCGGCAAGCTGGCAAATTCCCAAATGGTACTCGTATGAAGATTGGCATGACGACGCTGGGATGCGACGGTCACATCTGCCCAGGTCGAATTAGCGTGATGACCAGCAGAATAGAGGGAGGGTCCCCGTTCCAAGAGGGACCCTCTTAGCTTTGGTCCTATGGCCCGGCCAGGACAGACAGGCCACATGAACTTCCACCCTACCTGCCCCAGGATCAGATGGAAAAACGATCCGCAGAATCGCCTAAGTGAGCCTTCCCCTCCCTTAGCAACTAGGAAGATCGTCGGACGTCAGCTGAAAAAGCCGAAAAAGGTGATCGAATACCGCCCATCCAGCGTGTATCTATTTCGCATAGCTTCAGAATGCTGAGCAATACCGAAATCTACGTAATCACTCTTGCCTAAGCCGATCCTCCCCCGCGGAATTGAAATGGAGTCGTTCTTATCCCTCCTCAAATCAATCATGTATTGACAATATATGGTCTTGCCTTATAGTCACATCCCAGGGAAGAAATGATTCCGGTATTGCCTTCCTCCTCCTGTCCAAGTTGCAGATTCTTCCCGCTCGGGTTTCGAAGCCGACTTTGCTTGCGAATGTACTGATACCAATGAGCCGACTGAAGGTATTGATTGCGGACGATCATGAGATGATTCGCCGCGGAATTCGGGCTGTCCTGAGCTCTCAAGCAGAGATACAGATTGTCGGAGAAGCCTCGACTGGTCTGCAAGCCGTTGAACAAGCAGAAAGACTAAGACCTGACGTGGTGATCATGGACTTGGTGATGCCTGCCATGGACGGTGTCGAAGCCGCTCGTCGTATTCGTGAAACGAACAAGAACATCCGGATTATCATATTGACGATGCACAACTCAGACGTAGTGATCAGGAACGTTCTGAACGCCGGTGCAGATGGTTATTTATTGAAGTCAGACTTGGCAAACAATCTTAAAAAAGCCATGGATACGGTTTGCCGGGGGCGCCAATATCTAAGTCAAGAAGTTGAGGAAGGTTTGACAAACCGGTCCACCGTAGCCCACCAGTCCATTGACCAGAAGCAGACAAGCACATTGACTTCCCGGGAGCTCGAGGTCATTCAACTATTGTCACAAGGAAGAAGTAGCAAGGAAATCGCCGACGCTCTCGCGATTAGTGTCCGGACTGTCGAAACTCACCGAGCCAACAGCATGCGCAAAATGGGCGTTCACAGCGTAACTGAACTTCTTCACAGCGTGCTTAGAAGCAACCTGTAACTTAAGTTCGTCCGGATACGTATCTCTCTCGTTATCCTAGGTATTTTTACGTACATCTTAAGTGTATTTCAGAACCTATACTTCGACTTATCGGTTGCAGACTCCGCCACGATGCGAACCTGTGCTTCATCAGGACTCATACGCTTTTTCTCCCATACTGGGTTTGGCGCAAATGTATGAATCAGTTGTCATTGAAAACGAATCGCTCCGTTTAAACATTGAAAAGCTTTCCCTCGAGCTGGCAGAACTGCAACGTTCAAAAGGTCTGTTCGAGAGCATTCTTGAAACTGCGGCCGACGCCATCATCACATTGGACGCGGCGGGAACCATGGAACTCACAAATCGTTCCTCAGAGCGCCTGTTTGGATATGCACGCGGCGAACTGATTGGCCAAAATATTACCTCCATCATTCCTCTTCAAAACGAGCGTTCCGATCTCAAACACGTGTCCGTTTCTGCAATGAACACTCAATTGAAGATCCCAATCTCAACCGGAGAAATGGTCGGGCGCAGGAAAGACGGAGCCACGTTTCCCGTTTATTTGTCGGTCAGCGTCGTTCCGACTGAACATACATTTCGTTTCACTGCAATTATTCTTGATATCACCGATCAAAAGCGCGTTGAATCCGCTCTGCAGGACAGTGAAGCCCGTTATCGCTCTGTCGTCGACAATGTCAAAGAGGTTATCTTTCAGACTGATGCCGACGGCCTTTGGACCTTTCTCAATCCAGCTTGGAAAGAGATCACCGGATTTGAGGTGAACACCACGCTCGGGAAGCAGTCCTTGGATTTCGTTCATCCTCTCGATCGGAAGAATCACGAAGATCTGTTTGAGCCACTCTTGCTTCATGAGAAAGAGTATTGTCGTCATGAACTTCGGTACATGACCAAGATGGGCACGTTTCGTTGGATGGAATTCTATGCTCGCCCAACCCATGACGTAAATGGACTGATCAAAGGCACTTCTGGCACGTTGACCGACGTAACGGATCGCCGTGAGACAGAGACGGCGCTTCAACTCGCTCGGGAAGAAGCCGAGTCAGCCAGCCGCGCCAAGAGCGAGTTCTTAGCCAATATCAGTCATGAAATACGCACTCCGATGAATGCAGTCATCGGCATGACTAGCATTTTACAAGATTCGCCATTAACTGAAGAGCAGTCGGGCTATGTTGATACGATTCGCAGCAGCGGCGACGCCTTGCTGACGCTTCTCAATCGTGTCCTGGATTTTTCGAAAATCGAGTCCGGCCAGATGGAACTGGAGCTCGCTCCCCTCGAACTGCGCGGCGTGATCGAGGACTCGCTGGCAATTCTGGCTCCGCAGGCATATGAGAAGGGGCTTGAGCTGGGATATGTTGTTGCTCCGGAGACACCAACCCGGTTCATCGGTGATCATGGGCGACTGCGTCAAATTCTCGTAAACCTCCTGGGTAACGCCGTAAAGTTCACGAACCAGGGCGAAATCGTCGTTTCCGTCGAATCCGCGATCCGCCCCGACAAGTCGTGTGAATTCAGATTTTCGGTAACCGACACGGGAATTGGCATCCCAGCCGAGCTCGTCTGCCGTTTGTTCAAGCCTTTCAGCCAAATCGATACGTCCTCCACGCGGCAATTTGGAGGGACGGGATTGGGATTGGCAATCAGTCGCAGGCTGGCCGAGCTCATGGGTGGCGAGATGTGGGTGGATAGCAAACCAGGACGAGGTTCTGAATTTAAGTTCACAATCGGTGCCACCCAGTTGGAGGGCCGAAAGTGCCTAAAGATTCCTGCCACGATCTCGCCAGGATCAGTGATTTTAGTCATTTCTGGCACATCAACCGTCCCGACCATCATCAAGAACATGGTTTTACCCTTACGAGTCGAAATACTTCAAGTCGACACTATTGATCAGGCAGCCAGGGAGTTTCACAACCAGCACGTACGCCTGATCATACTCGATGCCTATTCGCCCGAACTGCAAACCCGCGGTCTCAACGAACTGCGTATGTCAGCCGAATATGAGTCTTTGCCTTTTATCCTCCTGTACCCGCCTGGCGTCATGCGAAATTCTGTGCCATCCGCGTCTTCGCGAAATGTTTTCCATCTCGTGAAACCACTTCGCGCCTCTCAATTGCTGGAAACTGTCACCGCTGGTTTAGAAGGGCGCGCGCTTCTTTCCGAATTAGGTCCAGGTGCTTCAACTTGGGACAGTTCGCTCGGCCAACACGCGCCGATGCGAATCCTCCTGGCCGAAGATCATCCGGTAAATCAGAAAATGACAAAATTGATGTTGTCGAAGTTCGGTTACACCACCGACGTCGTATCGAACGGTCAGGAAGTGGTGAGAGCCGCCGAACGGATTGAGTACGATCTGATTATCATGGACTTGCATATGCCGGTGCTCGATGGTCTGGCTGCAACTCGAGCAATTCGCAAAGCGGATAGGGTCCGGCAGCCCCGTATCGTTGCGATGACAGCGAGCGCGAGTAAGTCTGACCGGGATCGTTGTAGCGCAGCTGGAATGAATGATTTTCTTTCAAAGCCTGTGACCCCTGAGAGTCTGAAGGCTGTTCTGGAGTCGACGGCAAAAGCAATTCGTTCGAAGGACCCCAAGACAAATTGGCGCCAATCGTTCGAAAATATACGCAGAGCATTTGGGACGGATGACGAATCCTTCCGAGACATCCTCTCTACCTACATCAGGGAAGCGCGCCGATCCATTTCTGAACTCCAGTCCGCTGTAGAAAAGCGGGATGCTGCCACAGTTCAGCGGGTCGCCCACTATCTCCGTGGAAGCAGCGATGTCGTCGGTTTTAGAGAGATCGCGACAACTTGCCGTGAAATTGAATCGGTGAAGGAGGCGGACTGGGGGTCATTTCACGCAATCATCAATCGACTGTTTTCTGACTTTGAGGCACTCATTCAAGTTTCGCCCTGCTTTACCAAAGACGGCACAGAACAGGTGATTTCCAAAAGGGAGTCGCTATGAAAAAGACAACTGTTCTCATTGCGGATGATCATCCTGTGGTGCGGGCGGGAGTGCGCAGCATTCTTCAAGGTCAGCCCGACCTCCAGGTCATCGGCGAGGCTGGTGATGGCGAGGAAGCCCTCAGACTGATTGCAGAATCCAATCCGGACTTGCTACTCCTTGATCTGTCCATGCCGAAACTACCAGGCCTTGACACGCTTCGGGAGATGACGTCCCGATCCGTCGCGACAAAGACTGTTCTCCTTACTGCGAATCTAGAGAAAAAGAACATTCTAGAAGCGCTCCAGTTGGGTGCTCGCGGCGTCGTTCTGAAAGATGCCGTCTTGCAAGATCTTGTCAAGTGTTTGCGGGCAATTATGGAAGGCAAATTCTGGGTCGACGGAAAGCCCGTCGGGAACCTGGTGCAGCTAATTAAGGATTTGATGGTGGCCGCCGCGCCCATTCCCCGCAATACATTTGGGCTCACCCCCCGCGAGTTGGAGATGGTCGGTTTAGTAGTGCAGGGTTGCGCCAATAAGGATATTGCCAGCCAATCGGGCATTACGGAGGAAACTGTAAAACGGCACCTCAAGAATATTTTCGACAAGCTTGGCGTTTCCAGCCGACTTGAATTGGCCATGTACGCTATTCATCACAAATTAGTGCTGGATTGATGTTTTAAGAATAGGACGCACCGTGAAGGACCTTGCTGCACCACGTCAGGATCTGAACATAACTGACAAACATCCGCCTATACGCCTGTTGGTCATTGATGACGATCCGGCGACGCTGGAACTCATCGAGGATGCGCTTTCAGGCAAGGATCTGGAAATTCACACAGCTCAAGACCCTGAAACCGGACTCGACATGTTCTTGAGCATCCGGCCACGCATTGTGCTCGTTGATCTGATGATGCCGATCCTTACGGGCATGGATCTTCTTGAACGCATGATCGAAAAGGATCCCGGCGTGGAAGTGATCCTGATGACCGGTCATTACTCCACCGAATCAGCGGTCGAAGCGATTCAAAGAGGTGCTCGCGATTATCTGGCTAAGCCGCTCAACCTGGAAAAACTGAGAGCGCGGATTTCCGGCTTGCTCGAGGAAGCCCGGCAAAAGGAAACAACCTTCCATCTAGATGGCCAGCTTGTCGAAGCGTTTCAATTCGAAGGAATGATTGGTCGCAGTCCGTTGATGCTCGACATTTTCGCCAAAATTCGTCGTGTCGCCCCTCATTTTCAGACCATTCTGATCACTGGAGCCACAGGTACAGGCAAGGAATTGATTGCAAAAGCTCTGCACCGACTGCGAAACGCCAGTTCTGGACCTTTTGCCGTGTGTAATTGCGCCGCGGTCGTCGAAACCCTGTTCGAGAGTGAATTGTTTGGATATGTGAAGGGCGCCTTCACGGGCGCGACCGAAGACAAGATTGGTCTCTTTGAATACGCAAATCGGGGAACAGTCTTTCTCGATGAAATCGGTGAAATGCCGTTGACGGCCCAGGCGAAGCTCCTCCGTGTCATTCAACATCAGGAAGTGCACCGGGTTGGCTCACCCGTCTCCCGCAAAGTGGATGTGCGCGTGATTGCAGCTACGAATCGCGACCTCCGCGCTCTGATAAAGGAAGGGCGATTTCGCGAGGATCTTTTTTACAGGCTTGGAATGATCGAAATCGGCCTGCCAGGACTCACGGATCGCAAGGAAGATATCCATCTTCTCGAACGGTTCATGGTGGAAAAGTATGCGAAGCAGTATGGAAAAGTGATTCACGGCATTACGAGACGTGCACAAGCGTGTCTATCTGCCTATTCCTGGCCAGGAAATATCCGCGAACTGGAAAACGTAATCAGCTTAGCGGTGATGATGACCGAGAACAGCGTGATCGATCTGAGCGATCTTCCGCAATCCTTGTTGGCCAACGAACCCAAAATGCCCAACCAGGACGAGCGGCTCCTTACGTTTTCGGAACTGCAAAACCGCCATCTTCAGCGGGTGCTTCAATACGTGGACGGTGACAAAACCCGGGCCGCTGAGATCCTCGGTATCAGTCGGTCCACCCTCTACAATGTTCTCTCGCGAATGAAAGCGTAACTCCATCAATAATCTGGGTCCGCGGCGCTCCGACTCACGCCTGGTTTCATTCGATTCCTCCTCCCCTTAGAATAACCGACCTGATTTTGGACACCCGTACCGAGAATGCACACTTTCTCCGGCTTTGCTCGCCGGGATTCAGTGTGCAGCGGCTATAAAAGCAGCGCTATGAGTAGCTTAGCCGCATCTGGGAGATTTGCCTGTGGATCCAGAGTTTGGAAGCAGCGGTGCATCCATTTCAAGGAAGGAGGCGCAGCCATGCCACCGGGCCGGGACTGTACCAAACCGTGAACCGGAAAAATGATGAAAGTTGACCACAGCAACGATCAGGCAATCGCGATCACGAAGACCTTTTCGCAGATTCAGATGCGCGAATGGGGCTTGCTCGGTACAGCCATCATCATCACCCTTCTGCTCACCGTCGGTATCATCTCCCTGGCCTTTCCCGCACTGCAGACAGTTCCCGATCACTCCGCTTCTCCTCCTGACCATATCTTGCGGGGACTTGCCGGGCTCGTCCTCTTATTTGACCTCTACACCATCTATCAACAACTGCAGATTCAAAGGATGCGGAATGAGCTTTTGGAGCGCGAGCAACTTTTTCGCCTGATCACGGAGAATGCGGCCGATATGATCGCGGTAGTCGACAATAACGGGAATCGCATTTACAACAGCCCTTCCTATGAACATATTCTGGGATTCTCTTCAGAAGAACTGAAAAAAACCTCGGCCTTCGAGCAGATCCACCTCGAAGATCGTGAAAAGGTCCTGAACGCGGCAGCTTATGCCCGGCTGCATGGGCGCGGCAAAGCAATTGAATACAGGATGAGAGACAAGAGCGGTCAGTGGCGTGTGCTGGAATCAACGGCCAGCACTGTAAAGAACAAGAATGGCGAAGTTGACAAATTGATTATTGTAAACCGTGATGTCAGCGAACGTCGTTTGCTTGAGAAACAGTTTCTCCAGGCCCAAAAAATGGAGGCGGTCGGCCGTCTCTCCGGTGGGGTCGCTCACGACTTTAATAATCTTCTTGGGGTGATCATTGGCTACGCAGAAGTACTTGAAGAGGAGATGGAGTCGCATCCATCAATTCGAGAAAGCGTGGAACAGATCCACAAAGCAGGTCGCCAGGCTGCATCTCTGACCAAACAGCTTCTGGCCTTCAGCAGGCAACAGGTTCTCGAGCCCAAGATCGTCGACATCAATGCCATCGTGAACGACACGCAAAAGATGCTGGACCGCCTGATCGGCGAAGACATTGAACTCGTTACCAGATTGGACCCGAAAATAGGAAAGATCAGAGTCGACCAGGGCCAATTGGAACAAGCCATTATCAATATGGCCGTCAACGCGAGAGACGCCATGCCGAACGGCGGGCGACTGACAATTGGTACGGACAATATCCAAATCGACAAAATCGCTGCTCGCAATTTTCAATTCAGCGTTTTGGAAGGCAAATATGTCCGATTGACGATCTCTGACGATGGCACCGGAATCTCGCCCGAAGCTCTTCCTCGCGTGTTCGAGCCGTTTTTTACGACGAAAGAAAAGGGTAAAGGAACGGGATTGGGCCTTGCGATGGTTTATGGCTTCGTCAAACAGAGCGGAGGCTACGTGGATATCTCGAGCGAAATAGGACTAGGCACCGTACTGAACATTTACTTGCCGAAAGCGAATCAAGAGGTCCCCGAAGCGGAGTCTCATGCCGTTGCCGTGATTCCCGGCGGAAAAGGAACCATCCTTCTCGTTGAAGATGACGCACCACTTCGACAGCTCACAGTTCGCCTGCTCCGATCCTTTGGATACCAAGTGCTCGAAGCACAGGATGCTACGTCAGCACTTGCCATGAGCGACTCAGTAAAGGGCCGAATCGATCTCCTGCTGACAGACGTGGTCCTGCCAAAAACCAATGGACGTACACTTGCCGGCATGCTCGTTGGCAAACGGCCGGGGCTCCGAGTTCTATTTACATCGGGTTATACCGGCCAGAATATTTCCGAAAATACAGTTCTCGCAGAAAATTGCAACTTTCTTTCCAAACCGTACTCACGCAACATGCTTGCCCAAAAAGTTCACGAGGTAATGGATTTTGAGCCTGCTCTAAGCGAGCAATAGATCCGATAACTGTCACCCGCATCCGGAGGATTTCATGAAGAAGATAGTAATCATCGATGATGATCAAAAAATTCGGGATCTGATGCGTATTCGCCTGCAATCTACGTATGAACTCTTCGATACAGGTGACCCTGAAAAAGCGTTTGGCCTGGTTCTCAAGCATAAGCCTGACGCCATCCTGCTAGACCTCCTCATGCCCGGTCACACGGGATTCGAACTTTGCCAGAGCTTGCACTCGGTCAGTTACACGTCACAGATCCCCATTTTCATCGTTACCGGTGAAGATGGTTCGAAGTTCAGGGAGCACTGCAAGGGGCTTGGCGCCCGGGGGTACTTTGAAAAACCGGTCGATTTTGCTGCCCTCAAAACGGCACTTGAGACAGAACTTTCCGCCCGGAAGCCGGAACGGCGCGCCCATTTGCGCGTGCCACTGAAAGTCAGACTCAAACTCGTCGGTCGCGATGGAAACAACACGATGATTTCTGAATCAGTGACCACGGAAAACATCAGCGCCGGAGGATTTCTGTGTGCCTGCCCGGCTCTCCTCATTAAGGATACGGTATTGGATGTCTATCTTGAAGGTGTCGCGGAGCGCTATGTGGGCAAGGCTCGGGTCGTTCGCAAGGAGGACTCCGGGGCTCCCTGGCAGAAATACGGGCTCCAGTTCATCGAAAAAACTGAAGACTGGCTTTTGCAGTGAACGAGAATCGCAGTGCCGGGGTCTGAATTTCGACCGAGGAGCAGTCCATTGATCAAAATAAAGAGAAAACCAATCGCCGCATCTCCTTGGTGTTCCGCTTCCAAGAAAGACCTTGAAGAGGCTGTTCGTTACTTAAGAGACAACTTCATCGCTTACGTAGGACCATTTGTAATCAAATCCGGAATCGCCGTTTTCAAAGTATCGGACTATATCCTGACGGCCGATGAACTGGTCAGTTTTTACAAATCCGGACATCTTACGGAAGAGAGCCTGGCTAAATTCTCAACAACCATTTGCGAGGAAGAACCGGCGTCGACAACCAGGCACCACTGAACTTCTTCTGAGATGGCTATTGCTGTCTTCTGGTCCTCAGTCAATCCCTCGCTTTTGCTTGCCCGCCGGAAAGCCTCCGCAACTCGAATTCAACGGTTTTGCTCTCCGACAGGCGCAACGGCAATAAGAGTCCGATCGCAAGCAGGACCTTTCTAGCCTTCAACAACTCCACACTCCTCCGGAGAAGGCAAGTTCGTCTGATGAATCGGACAAATGAACAGCCGACAGTCGTGAACATTTCTGACTCGCCAGGTCGGAAACCAGGTCCATCTCTGCAACTCAGGGATTGCGGTCCAGGGAACTCCGTATCAGCCGGCTTAACTTTGAAAGGTCGTAGGGTTTCTGCAGGAACAGCGCACCTTTCTTCACATAAACGGCCAGATCGTCGGAGTCGGATGCATAGCCGCTCGTAAAGATGACTTTCGGCAACGGTTTGATCTGCTCGATCTCCTGACAAACCTCCAAGCCTCCGGTACCAGGCATCACGATGTCGATCACAATCAGGTCAATCCGAGTTTCCTGTTTCTTGAACAGTTCGATGGCCTGTTGTCCATTAGAAGCTACAATCACCTGATAACCCAGAGTTTGTAGCCTCTCCCGAACCGTCTCCCTCAGTCCTTCATGATCTTCCGCGAGCAGAATCGTCTCTGTGCCTGTTTGGGTAGTATGGACTGTTTCTACCTGACGCGGCTCATGCGCCCCGGACGCCGCCGGGAGGTAGACCTCAAACGAGGATCCTTTCCCTGGCTCGCTTTGGACGATGATAAAACCGTCATGCTGTTTCACGATCCCGAATACGGTAGCCAGTCCAAGGCCGGTGCCGCGGCCCAACTCTTTTGTCGTAAAAAACGGTTCGAATATTCTATCCACCGTAGACGAATCCATTCCCTCACCGGTATCGGTCACGGTCAGACGAACGAATTTCCCCGGGGCGGCATAATCGTGAAGACGGCAAAAGTTTGCGTCTATCTCGACATTGCTGGTCTCGATGGATAACCCTCCCCCACAGGGCATAGCGTCTCTTGCGTTGAGCAAAAGATTCATAAATACCTGCTGAAGTTGTGTGGGGTCCACCTTTGTAACCTGTAGCTCTGCTTCACTTTTCACCTTGACCTCGATATTTTCCCCGATGACCTTTCCCAAGAAGCTCATCTCTTCGTCGATGAAGTTATTCAGATTTATCTGGCGAGGCTGCAGGAGTTGTTTTCTTCCGAATGCCAGCAACTGGGAGGTCAGCTTTGCTGCGCGCTATGATTGGTCTTTGATTTTCTGAAATCGGTCCCGCAGTTTTGTTCCAGGTGGCGTTTCTTCATAGCCCAATTCTGCCCATCCCATGATTGCACCTATCATGTTATTGAAGTCGTGAGCAATACCTCTTGAAAGTCGCCCAATCGCCTCAAATTTTTGCAGTTGCTGGACATGCTTTTCGAGGCGCCGACGTTCTTGCGTGCCCGCGTATTCTTTAAGTTCCCGTTGCACGACTGGCACAAGTCGCGTCAGATTGCCCTTCATCAGATAGTCTTGGGCTCCGTGTCTCATTGCTTCCACCGCGACCTCTTCACCCATGGTTCCCGAAACAAAGATAAACGGCACATCAAGGTTTTTTGACCTGATCAGCTTCAATGCATCCGACCCGGAGAAATGGGGCATGGAAAAATCAGAGATAATTAGATCCCAGTCCCCGCAACTGCAGGCCACCTGCAGTCCATGTTCTGTATCAACCCTCGTCAATTCCAAGTCGTACCCGCCTTTTTTTAGTTCGCGAGAAACAATCATTGCATCATCTTCGGAGTCTTCAATAATCAGAACTTTTAGTTTCTCCGTCACTTATCCAGACCTCAGAGGCGGAGACTCATTCAACACCAGCCAGTAAAGACCGAGTTGTACTGCAGCATCAAGAAACTGTTTGAAGTCAACAGGTTTGCGAACGTAACCATTCGCGCCGAGCCCATAGCTGCTTATTCGATCTTTCTCTTCCGTGGAGGATGTGAGAATCACCACTGGCAGAAGTCTGGTTCGTTCGTCGCCGCGAATCCGTTTTAGTAATCCGAGGCCATCGAGCTTCGGAAGTTTCCGATCGAGCAAGACAAGCTGGGCGGTTGGGCTCTCCTTTCGGTCAGTAAATACGCCTGTATTGGTCAGATACTCCCATGCTTCCACCCCATCCCTTGCGACCACAATCCGATTCGCGATATTGGTCTTCTTGAGGGCCCTCTTTGTCAGGGCTTCATCATCCCGATTATCTTCGACAAGCAAGATCACTTTTTCTTCCATATCGTCCACGCCTCGGTGTCGATCGCCCGAACGACTGTTCAAGGTAAAATAAAATGTTGCTCCCTGATTTACCGCGCCTTTGGCCCAGATCTGTCCTCCATGCCTTCGAATGATTCGCTGAACAGTCGCCAGCCCCACGCCTGTTCCTGGGAATTCCGCTTCGGTGTGGAGTCTCTGAAACGCACCGAAAAGATGGTCCGCGTAGGCTGGATCAAACCCGGCTCCATCGTCCCGAACGAAGTACACAGGCGCTCCGCCCGAACCTTCCTTTCCAACCGTAATGTCGGCGATCGGACACCTGGATGTGAATTTCCAGGCGTTATTCAGCAAATTTTCCAGTCCGATCCGCAATAGCCTTTCATCCGCCTGCACGTCCAGCGCCTCTTCGATGTTTAGCTCTATCCTGCGTTCCGGCTGGGTGCTCCGGAGACTCGCGAGAATCTCATGCGTCAACGTGCTGATATTCACCGTCTCCAGATGAAGTTCGCTTCTTGAAATGCGCGACAACTTCAAAAGATCATCAATCAATATTCCCATTCGTTGCGTAGCTGTCCGAACTCGGTAGAGGTGGTCTTTTCCAATTTCATCCAACCGGTCCGAGCAGTCCTCAAGTAGCGCATGACTGAACCCGTCGATACTACGGAGTGGTGCGCGCAAGTCGTGGGAAACCGAATAGCTAAACGCTTCAAGCTCCTTATTTACCTCGAGAAGGTCTGCGTTCGACCTGGCCAGTTCCAAGGCCTGTTCCGCGAGCTCCAGCTGAACGGCAAATCACGCCGCTTGCGAATGAAATGGAACAACGTGATCGGGATTGCGAAATAAGATATCGCGATAAGCCCATCCGACAGCACGTTCAGCCAGACCAATCCCTTGTCCCACTGATAACAAAATCCATGTGGATAGAAATCTCGAGGAATTTCCAGCACTCCGAGAAAGAAGTCCATGTTGGCTCGCCACCTCGTCAATACAGAATCTTCGTTCTTTAGGAACTCTAAATAAGTGATTGGGGGCTTTCGGGAAATCACATGCGAGGTTACGGTCATTCACTTGAAAATCTGGAGGGCGCAGGTCTCTGGTTCCAAAGGGTACCTCAACCACTCTCACCCTTCACTCTCACGCTCAACCCACAACGTCCCGCTGGTCGAAGTTTGCGCGTAGGTCACGGAACAGGGGGCACACCATGAAGCCCGTCCTGAATTACGCAGATAACTGCCAACATGTTTGGCGAGCATGGGTTCGCCGGCAATACGAACTTATACGTAAGTACCGTGCCTTTAATGCTAATTCTTTGGAACTCGAGGCATAATTAGATCTCACGTGCTCGAAGCCTCGACCTCCTTGCATCGACAGGTCGTCAACCCTTCCAGACGAGAAACGGGTTCGCCATGAAAAATTCCGAACGCAGAATCACTCCTCGATACAGCCGCAAGACTGCATTCTCGTTCCACAAGCTGGACGCGCTTTCCGAACGGGTGCAGTGCGCGAGAGCGATTAATATCTCGGCACGCGGCATTTACTTCGCCACCAGCGTCCCAATGTCGGTTGGCGAGCCGATAGAAATTCTTCTTGAAATGCCAAAGCGGATAACCGGATTAGTAACAGGAATGCGTCGATTTACAGCCCGAGTGGCTCATGTCGAGTCTGTAATCTCTCCTGATGGACACTCCGGCATCGGCGTTCAATTGCTCTATTACGAACACGATTTGCCGTTGGCGGAAGCTTCTCCGGTGCTAGGACAATAAACAGAATGAGGCCAAATGGAGTGCGCTACAGACCCGCGGGAGTCACGGCGCCTGTCACGGCAATGGTATCGCCATCGATTCCGGACTCTCGGCCGTCCTCTCGCGACCTTTCGCCCGTCTTGATGGTATGGGCGTCGATCCACACGCGAGCGCCCCGGTGAATACAACGGCCCGCGCGGATTGACGTTAACGGCAGATCTAACACCCTCAGATGAGGCTGCTAGCGCAGGATGTCCAAGCAATGACCAACTCATTGAAGACCTGGCGATCCATGGACCCCGCGCGGTTACTGCTGCAATGCTGACATTTCTTCGCTAATCTTTCCGTCAAATAGGTGGACCGTACGCTCGGCATGGTCGGCATAGCGAGGATCATGCGTAACCATGCAAATGGTGGCACCGTTGCGGTGGATGTCCCGAAGGAGTTCCATCACCGAGTCGCCATTCTTTGAATCAAGATTTCCGGTAGGCTCATCGGCCAGCAATATCAATGGATCGCCAACCAAGGCACGGGCAACGGCTACACGTTGCTGTTGCCCCCCTGAAAGTTGCGCGGGATAGTGTTTGGCCCGATGTGCCATCTCAACTCGTTCGAGGGCATTTTGAACCTTTTTCTTCCGGTCGCCGGATCCCATGCCGCGATAGGTAAGCGGTAATTCGACGTTTTCATAGACCGTGAGATCCCCGATCAGGTTGAATGCCTGAAAAATAAAACCGATTTCCCGATTGCGTATGCGAGATCGATCGCTAAGTTTCAGACTCGAGACCGACTGTCCGTTGAGATAATAGTTCCCCTCCGTCGGCGAATCGAGGAGTCCAAGAATAGCGAGCAGTGTCGATTTGCCGCAACCGGAAGGGCCTGCGATTGCCAGGTACTCTCCTTTTTTGATTTCAAGATCGATTGCCTCCAAGGCGTGCGTTTCCAGTTCGTCAGTAAGGAAGATCTTGCTGACGCCTTGCATCTGGATGAGCATGCTATTCAATGAACCCATGTGACTCTCCTCCAACTGGAATCGATTTCCTAACGCAAACGTATACGATCTACTGCATCCCACGTCGACATATCCGAAAGAATAACCTTGTCGCCTGGTTTGAGCCCGTCGAGAATCTCAATCGTATTTACGGAACTTTTGCCCAATTTAACGGTTACGCGGATCGCTTCGGAGCCATCGTCCACTAATTTAAAGAGGCCGATTGTGCTGTCGGACTGGCCATGCACGGGACGGCCGACATACAGCACGTCCCGCAGATTTTCGAGTTCGATGGTGCCGTCGACGCTTAGATCGGGGCGCGCTCCGTTTGGTAGCGCATCGGTGATTTGCACGTCGACCGTGACGGTGCCGTTCTGCACAGAAGGATCGATGCGCGAAACCGCACCCTTCACAACACCGTTTCGTGTATCAATCGTCGCAGGTTGACCGATCGTTATGTCCTTCGCCTGAGTCTCGGCAATCTTGATTTCAGCCTTGAGCTTTTTGGGGTCTGCGACTCGCGCCAGATTTGTGCCAGGGGTTACGTGTTGTCCCACTTCGACGGGGACGACTTGCAGAACACCTTGAATGCCGGCGCGAACGTGAAGGGCGTCGAGCTCGCTGTGCTTTAGATCGTAAAGAGCCTTCTGCTGGTCCACACGGGACTGCTGTGCCATCAGGCGGGCTCTCGCAGAATCCGCGGAGTTCGCCGTGCGGTCTTCCTCGAGTTTCAATCGAATTCCCAACTGCTCGAGTTTCACTTTCGAGAGCTTGGCCGTAACGTCGGTGCCGAGGCCCTCTGTTCGAAGCCGTTCATCAACTTCATATTGAATTTTGGCCTGCTCGTATTCACTGCGGACCGACGCGGTCGCTGATTTCTGGTTGAGCAGCTCACTGCTAAGCGTGACTTTCAGATTTTCGTAATCGGCCTGTGCGGCTTTCAGCTGATACTCTGAGTCGAGCACATCGCGTTGCAGTTCTGGATTGCTCAACTCAAGAATCACCGACGAAGGCTGGACGATTGCGCCGGGATGAAGGACGATGCGATCAACCCGGGAATCTGTCTGCGAAGGAATCCAGCGAATGTCTTCCGGTACTAGCGAACCGATACCACGAACCTCGCGCAACATGGGGCCGCGCTTTACCTCGTCGGTCCAGACGGTTCCTTTATCGACAGCAGGGGCCGCCGGACGAAGATGTGACACACCGTATGTAACTCCAGCGACGGACATGACAGCGATCGCGACATAAACAACGAGCCTTATTTTCTTAGCGCGCGCGTTCGATGCCCGTTGTATATCCATGTTTCTCTACTCTCTTCGTATCGCTACGCAACCATCGGATCTGCTGCTGTGAGTCGGAAGCGATCGGCACCCTGCGGCCGTTTCCGATCGCTTCGTAAGCTCGTGATGCCTCTCGGATCATTCATAGCGTAACGCAATCATGGGATCTACGCCTGCCGCCCGCCGCGCAGGCAGCCAGCAGGCAAAAAAGCCGGTCAGAAGCAGAAGAAGAGGTACGCATACTAATGTCCAGGGGTCATACGCTGATACCCCCCACAACTGTGTCGCGATCACCCGGCCTAGCGCGACACTGGTCAACAGCCCGAGTCCCACCCCGATTGCCACAAGCTGTAGTCCGATGCGAACCACCATCCCGAGTACGTCAGAGCCTTGCGCACCAAGCGCCAGTCGAATGCCGATTTCATGGGTTCTCCGCGCAGTTGTGTAGGACAGTACGCTATAGACACCGATCGTGACCAGAACCAGGCCGATCGCGCCGAAGCAGGACATCAGGAGCGAGCCAAAGCGCGGCCCAGCGTAAGAGAATTGGCTGATGTAACCTTCGAGGGTCCCTGTAAACGTCATGGCCACATTCGAATCTGTCGCCCAGACTTCGTGGCGAACTGCGTTCATGCTGGCGAGCGGTTCTTGCGAAGTGCGCACCAGGATTCCGCGAAACGCAGACCCCGTCACGGTATATGGAACCCAGATTTCGGGGTCAGGAGGATCTTGAAGTCCTCTGTTTTTGGCATCGGCTACCAAGCCGATGATTTCAAAGACGGGTTCAGGAACCTTGTCTTCGAATTCGCTCAGTTGTGCGATGCGTACCTGCCTGCCGATCGGACTCTCACCGGATAAGAACTTCTTTGCAAATGTCTGGTTCACGATTGCCAGTTTGCGTGCACCGACGACTTCCGTTTCGGTGAAAGGCCGGCCTTCTAGGAATCGAATCTTGAGGACCGGGAAATAGCCTTCGCCGCAGAGCTGAAACATGGCATGCCACTTGTCTTCATGTGACTTACCGGTGACTTCAATTTCGCTTTGGATGCCTCCGTAGGGCGGTAGCGTGCTCGTTTCCGTGGCTTCCACAACTCCCGGCAAAGCCTTAATTCGTTCCAGCAGCGGTCGGTAGAAACCGGCGACTTGATCGGCCGTTTTGTATCGGTCAACCGGCAGTGGTAACCGCGCTACCAGGACATGGTCGGGCTGAAATCCAAGATGCACATCGCGAAGGGCGACGAAACTGTGCATGAGAAGTCCCGCCGCTACGAGCAGGGTGAGAGAGAGAGCGACTTCAAAAATCACGACAGCACTACGAAGCTTGGCGTGGCGAAAGCCCCCGCTGAGGCCTCTGCCAGTGTCGCGCAACTGATCGTTTAAGTCATCCCGCGCCACTCTTAGTGCGGGCAAAAGTCCAAATAGCATCGCTGTGAGGATCGTTAGCCCCAGAGTAAACAGCAGCACGGGGGCATTCAAGCGGATCACAGATTCTGCCGGGATGATGTTCTGAGGCATCAACGCCACGAGGAATTTCAAGCCGCCCCAGGCGAGCAGAGTGCCAAATAGCGCGCCGCCCAGGGCTAGAACCATACTTTCGACCAGAAGCTGACGAACGAGCCGACGACGACTGGCGCCCAGCGCGGAACGAATTGCAAATTCCTTCTCTCGGGTGGTCGCTCTGGCCAGAAGAAGGTTCGCGACATTACCGCACCCAATTAGAAGAAGCAATCCCACTGCCGCGAGAACAATATAAAGTGTGGTCCGGAACTGTCCGACGACGAGATCAGTTAAAGAGACAATTTCTACAGAGAAATGCTTCGGATAATCTTTAGGATAGACCTTCGACAACCGATTCGCGACGACCGTCATATCAGCAACGGCCTGAGCTTCGCGAAACTCCAGGCTTGAGGTGTCCCATGAAAAACCAATAATGTGGAAAGGCTCCCGCCACAGCGGTGTTCGCGGCAGCTTGCGCCGGTTTAGTCGGAATCCATAAATCTGCGTCGCCCCAGCCGAATCGAGGAGGCATAATCCCAACCAATACTCTCTGCGCGCCATTCAGTACGAAGGTCTTGTTCAATACTGAAGGATCCGCAGCGAATTGGTTGACCCAGGTTTTATAACGGAGGACAAAAATCGGAGGAGCACCCGGCTCATAGTCAGCGGGTTGAGCCACGCGACCGAGCAATGCGGGCATACCCAGAAACTCAAATGTGCCCGGAGTGATGCTATTCCCCTTCAGGAGTTCTGTCCCCTCGCTGGTGCGGTAGAGGACATCTACGCTGTCGTTGGCAATCACCCGATCAAACACGTGACTCTGCGCTACGTAATCCAGAAACTCAGGGTCGCTATACCCGGCTCTGCCCCCTGGCTCCGTGCGTTCGGAATCATGTATTTGTACGGACATGAAACGTTGCGCGTCGGGATAGGGAAATGGCTCGATCAGGATATTTTCGAGGACGCTGAAAATGGCCGTGGACGCGCCAATTCCCAAAGCCAAAGTGAGGATGGCGACAATAGCGAAGCCGGGTGACTTGCGCAGGTTCCTCAGCGCATAGCGGGCATCCTGTTTGAGTGTCCCCATCGAACCTCACACTACTCGGACGGCTCGCCTTGCAGCCGCAGTTCAGTTCACACCTAGGTACGAAGGGCCAAGGAATTTTGTTCAATCCTAACTGAATTTAAGACCCCTTGCCCGGAATCATGGGTTATTGACGTTCTTGCGAGGCAAGAAGTTAGCCAAGCGAATCGCTGTACAGGGCATTTAAACGCCAATGGGATTGAGCCTTCCTGAATATACGGTAGGCCATTACGAATGAGACTGAGGTCTTGTGTTTGAAGGATTTTCCCGTAGGAAAGACGGTTTCGCAGATTTCCTTGCACCTTAGGTATCGTCGATAAGGTCATACTTCAGGAGAAATCGTTGACCTCAGCCTCCGAACGATGCCTGGAACGCCTTTGCGATTGTCGGCTCTGCAAACTCTACGGCGTTGGGACAACCCGGTAGTACAACCCATTCGCGCCGTAGGAGGGCTGAAACCAAGTATTCCCGCACAAATAGTAAGTTTGTCCATTCACTTGGGGAACGGCACAGCCCGCTGGAAGGACGGCAGTCATCTGACCAATGACGTATGTCATATTGGCGGCTGCCGCTGCGCTGGCGACCGCCGCGCTCGTTGCCACCGCGGTATTGGTCGCGCCCGCGTTGTAACCGGCCACGTATGCATTATTCGCGGCTGCCGCGTTGTTGGAAGATGCAACCGCAGTCGCAACCGTCGCCCCAACGACTGCCCCTCCGATGGCGGCTCCGGCAACCGCCCACCCGCTAGCGCCACAGTTGTAGCAACTCGATCCGTAGACAGCAACTGTAGTGGGTGGATGATAGCCGTAGTAAGAAGTCGTGCCAACGGTACCGTAACCTGCATAGTGCGTGGCGCTTTGACCATAGGCATTGGTTGCCGTTGTCGTTCCTGAACCTTCCGCGTGATAGGCGGACCCACCGTAGGCATTGGTGGCCGAAGTTCCCTGCCCCGCGGTGTGAGTCGCGCTGCCGCCATAGGCATTGCTGGCCGTAGTCGTTCCCGAACCTTCCGCGTGATAGGCCGATCCACCGTAGGCATTAGTTGCCGAAGTTCCCTGCCCCGCGGTGTGGGTCGCACTGCCGCCATACGCATTCGTGCGAGTTGTCGTATCCCCAGAGTGGCTGGTGTAACCCCCGCCGTAAGCATTCGCGTGCCCGTATGCGGAAGCGACCTTGCAAGTGAACAGCGTCAAGAATAAAGCGGAAAGCCCAATTATTATTTTTTTCATGATGCTTCAAGTCTCCTTCTCACTGTTGTGGTTGTGTCGGATTGGCTTTTGGCGGAGCCGGTGTTTTTGCTGGCGGCGTTTTTGGCGTTGGTCTTGCGCCGGGAGCTGATTCCGGATGCGGATGAGCAAATTGCATGTGTTTCGCGGAAGAAGCTTTGGATGAGGTAAAAAAATCATCCGAAACAGGCGTATCCAGTTTCCAATCCGAGAGTATCAGATTGTGCCGTAGACGGTCAGGATCATCGAGATAGATCACGTGAATAATTCGGGGAAGTTTATCTTCCGCTCCGATCCACATCTCCGCAAAAATGCCACTGCCAGCGAATGCCACGATGTCGGTGGTAATCCCTGCAACGACATTCGATTGGCCGACATAGTAGGCGTGTTTCAACCCGGGAGCCATGTCGCCGTACGGATCAGCAACGATCAAGTCGGTGAATGGAAAGTAGATCGCTGCTAAGTGGAAAACGGCTTCCAGCGTCTTATCGATTGTGTCCGGAGCATCAGCCACCGCGACAAGATTCTCTGCGGGCGCGTAGGCCATTACGATTTTGCCATCGTAATAAAACTCCGAGGCAGGTCCATCACCTTCCAAAATTACGCGCAGTTTGTTTGGTCGCTGTAAAACCGTGTCGTACTTATTCCCGTAGACGAGCGGCACTCCCTGGCGGCTGAGACTTTCAAATGTCTCTATCGCCGTAAACGTAAGCGTGTGGGCCGACGCCAGTTTATTGCTGGTTGCTTTCAGAAGTTCAATCGCTTTCGGCTCGAGTTCTAGCGGGGCCGGAGCTGAAGTTTTGGGCGAGGCCGTTTTCTTCCTTGCAGCTGGCGGTGCCGCTTGCTTCGATGTTGCCGATGGCGGTGTATCCTGCGCATTGACCGTGCCCACTGTGCCCAACATTACCGCCATGACAGACATTGCCAACCAGCATATTCTATCGAAACGGATCATAGCAGACCTCAGACTCACTCTGGACTCTAAGAGCCACTCTGAAATCGTCATGGAATCATTCCGCATTCAAACATCTTGTTGGCAATGGGAGCCGCAATCCTGTTGATGAATGCCGCGCGCATCTGCGGGTCACTTTTGAGAAAGCTGATCGCCTTCACTTCTTCGGGCGTTGGAGGAGCCTTTTCGCTTTTCTTTATCCACAACTGCTCACACGTGGAGCTCTGATATTTCGCAATAATCTTGTCGGCAACTTTGTCCATCATAGGATACTGCTGAGGTGGTTGCGGATGAGCAAAGATGGGACGGACGACAACAAAGCACACTACCAGGAACGCAAACAGTAAGACGCCTAGCATCCACGAATCGTAACGCTTCATCACTTTTCTCCTAAGTTTGATTTAAACGCCTACGCAAAGAAGCAATGCAGTTACTTCTTTTGCGGTGGCGGAAAATTCTTCAAAAGTTTTGCGACGGCCTTGTTCAATTTGTTCATGTCTTTCTCTTGATTTCCACTGGGATTGAGCGTTTGCGCCGCGGAGCCGCGCCAGATCAGTTGCTGCGAGGTCGGATCATAAAAATCCACCGCCAAAGTCCCGTTCGAAATCGTAGAACTCGTGGCCGAACCCATGCCCCCCATCAGTCTCCCTCCGCTGCCCCACGCGTTCCACTGTCGTTCTTGGTCGACCGAACACTGATAACCTACGTATAGGTCGGCTTTGTCGCCCGTGGCAAGCGTCAGGCCCTTTGCTGCGAGCGTATTATTGACCGCGTCTTTGATTTCCTGGCTGATAATCTGATTTGGATGCACATTGGACGGAATATCGACCCACTTATACGTGTGGTATTTCGAGAAATCAGTACCTGGCATGAAGTTATAGGTCACTTGCTGCGCGTACACTCCGCTACCTGCCAGAAGCAGGAGTACTAACCCGCAGAGGACTTGGCCGAAACGATTCTGTTTTCTGCCCTTCATTTTCTAGCTCCTTCGTGAATTGCGAATTGATCCTGCGCTGCTCTAAAGACTTCAAACTGCGACCGAAACCCGCTTTACATCTCCGTTGCGCGCCTTCCGGCTGGCAACTTCAGAAGCCCAACGGGCACGATTGATGCTCCCGAGAGGAGTGCTATCGGCTGTAGAGTTTCCCGTGACGTCAAAATAGGCCGCTTCAGCTTCTTGCGGCTCTAATTCCGATTTCGGCAGAAGCGTGAGTTTGGCGATCGGGTAGAATGGCGATTCGGACTCCTTCCATTCCACGCTAGCGTTCTCAAGCCAGAAGTTAGCATCAAATTGCTGTCCGCGATAGGTCATCTTCGTGGGGTCCAGGAACTGCACCGCAAAATCGAAGGTACCCATCGTGGCATCTTCGTTGATGTGCCGGACCAATTCGTCCTTCAGTGCTTTGGGATTTTTCTTCTGCAGCGGCATCGCGGGGTTGTTCATTGACGGCGTGGCCGAGTGCTTCACGGCTTCATGGGGTCCATGACGAAACGGCACGGTACTCCAATAGCGCAACTTTTGATAGGGCTCAATCTTCTGGCGAGACTGCAGTTCTGCAAGCGCCAGGGTTCGGAACACCCTCAGTTTGTCATCGAATGGCAGAGACCAGAGGGCGGAAGACGGATGCTCTGCAGTAAGCAATTTCATGGTCGCAAGAAATGCGCGTGCATCATTAATAGGCAGGGTTGTCGCATTTTGCATGGAAAAGTCCTGTCTGCCGCCAGTGGGAAGATCGACCGAGAAGGACAACGAACGGACATCTGGCTTTAAATCGGAGTTTACGCGTGAGTCCGAATTGGCGAAGCGAACAGTCGCAGGGAACACGCCAGGCGTGGCAAAAATGCCGCGAGCCAAGCGGGCCGCTAGAGCGGCGTCACGCCCGATACGTACATCAAGGATCTCGAATTGTGCACGAACCGTAACGCCTTTTGCATGAGTACCACGGCCAAGCGGACGATGATCCTGCTCGGCGGCCTTTTTCTGCATTACGAGAACTCTTTCAACAATCTGATCGGCGTAGAGCTTATCTGCGGCGAGATTGCGCTCGCTGTCGCTGATGGTGATTCCAAACTTCCTGGTCAGAAACAGCATGGAAATCCTTCCAACGCGCGAAGTCTCATACTCCGGCCTCTAGATTTGCAATGAATTTGATCGCCGTGATGCTGGGCAAAAAACAATACGCCGCGGCCTTGGTCGTAACGAATGACGAAAATCCCGTTATTTTTATGGGAGGTGCCCCGTTCGCCTGTGGAATGACAAAAATGCTCTCTGCCGGGTCCTGCGTGCCAATCATCGGATCTTTTGACTTGGGATTTAGTCTGACTGCGCCCGCAAATTCACTGTCGTTTACCCAGTGACCCAAAACAAATTCATACTGATTTTCAATACTGGAGTTGATGAAATAGCCGAGAAGACCACGTTCGAGTCCGTCGTGAGGTTTTGTGGGGTCGTAGACTGGACCGTAGGGCAACCCACGTCGAATCAATCGATGAGTATTGTTGCTACCGCCCGGTTCTCCCTGTCCGGTAATCGGTTGGCCGCGCGGATTAATCCGTCGCATATGGGCACCAACGGGGCACCGCAATCCCTTGGGATCGCCCGACCCGTCCCGATTGACGTATTCATAGTTGTTCATTTGGTCCGCGGCAATTCCGCCGGCCGGACTGTCCGTATCCGGGGAGAGAGCCAGTGGAACGCCGTTTCTCCACCGTCCACATATTTTTGCTGCCAGAAGTTCGGGATCGATCTTGTCCTTGTTTGATTGCAGGAAATTCTCGAACCCGACGACATCGGTCTCAATCTTCTTGAAGACAGCGAAACTTCCGTTCCGTCCAACTTCGCGAGGCTCAGGTACATGATAATTTTCTGCATCGTCCTGCAGAACGAAAAGCCACGATTCGCAAGGCTCCTGGTGATCCGGATGGTATTTTTCCGGGCCGCCACGGAGGGTGGTCATACTAATTCCGTCGGTATATCCAAAATGCACCCTTGCGGTCGGAACGGGCTTGCCATCCTGCATCTCGATGAGCGCCATTCCGTCCTGGCGCCAGAGCTCTTTGAATGCACCGCCTTCCGGAAACAGGCGCACCAGCCGGTTGGTATAGTTTTCCATGGCTTCAGGACTGATCGCGTGGAGCGTCACCATGACGTGGTCTTCACCCCGCTGGAATCCGTCGATCCACTTGTCCGGTGCGCTTGGCCCGGTGTCTCCGACCAATTTTGCCCTGGCGCCAGCGCCTTCGGTGAAAGCACCAAAAGACTTGAAGGAAAGGTCCGGCACGCGCTGCTGGATTTCGAGAGCGATCAGTCCCCGCCAGGTAATGGCAACATTCAGACAATAGTCAGGTTTTCGGCGTGGCGCTTCCGAAGGATTATCTCCCGGTCCGGGCGCAAACCCGACGTGCCAGTCTTCGGCTGTCGTGATTTGCGGGAATTCCTCTTCATTGCCACTCACAAGGCGTCCAAGCATCTTGCGGGCTGCAGCAGGTTCTGTCACCGAAAGGAGAAAGTGGCGCACCATCGGCATGCGATATCCACGCACGATGAATCCCTGAATATCGGCAAGCTGCAGCGTGCTTTTTTTCGTAAATGGCGAAGGACCAACTGTCCCGGCACCCGGAGTATTGGCGTCAGGACGTCCGAACACCCTCCTAAGCAGACTTCCACTTCCCTTTGTGTCTGCGGATTTGCCGTCCTGGCTCACTGCGCGTCTCCTGTCCAGATTTAAAACAATCGCAAAGGTTCAGGCGGATGCGGATTCGGCTTTCCTGTCCGCAATCAATGCGTGAATATCCTGAACACTCAACCCCGGATATGCCTGATAGAAACCGATCGGTGTGCGGTTTGCTCCAGCAGCAAAATCAATAAACTCCTGAAGAAACTTCCGGCAAGGAGAAGGCGGTGCGCCTTTGGTGAACTTGAACAGCAGATCGAAAATCGGACCAATATTTTTCGTAAAATCAGCGATGTACTTCTCAAAGGAGCCGTCATACACCGTGAAGAAACCAATTTGATTGTCTTCGAGCTTTACGAATTGTGCAAAGTGAGGTGTCCCAACCTTGTCCAGATCCTTTGTTGTCCCACTACCCCTGGCTCGCAAGATGAGTTCTACTTCGATAAACGCCAGTTTTGACTTCATGGGCAGAATGACGAGAAACGGATGGAGTTCTCCGCCACCCGTAACGTCTGCGGCCAGAGCCAAGGCCTTCACTTCCTTTGCCGTCACCTCGGGGTAGGCGGTGTAAAGGTTTACCGCCGTAAGAAGATGCGATGCGGTCCATTCGACGAACGCCTCGGAATTGGAGGCCACCGGGGATGGTGGAGGGCTGTCCACATGCTCGAATATGGAATCAAATACTGGTCCCGCTAGCCTGGCCAGATCGGACATGAGTTGCGCGAATTCACCGTCGAAGTCCCCCAAGAACAGCAACGTCTTGTCACTCAGCACGGTAAAGC
The DNA here is from genome assembly GCA_963831545.1 of uncultured Acidobacteriota bacterium. Taxonomy (GTDB): domain Bacteria; phylum Acidobacteriota; class Terriglobia; order Acidiferrales; family UBA7541; genus Acidiferrum. Next base: position 399,586 of record CAWHQX010000007.1, on the reverse strand, counting down.
GCGAGTAATGGATTGTACCGACAGCATCTTGTACTTTAAAAAAATCGGGCATCAATGAAGGCAGTTGCTCCGCGATTGCCTTTGCATCTGCAGGGGCTTTCAGCGGGAAGCTGAGTGTGAAGTGATTCTGACTCATCGAAATGGACTCCTTTTATCAGGTAGTGCGATTAGTCTTTAGCGGCAGCCAGTTTCTTTGCAGCGTCCTGTTTGTCTTCTGCCGACAACTGCTCAGGTCCGAGATGATAGCTGAGTTTGTTGATCGCGCCGGTAAAATGGAACGGAACCGCGTACTCGAAATCATCGACTGGCGTGCGGGTATCACTGCCAATGTCAAACGTCTCATCGATGGCCATCAGCAACGGGATCGTGTGCGGGATGGTTTTGCGATCCACTTCCTTGCCGTCAACGGATAGTACGCCAGTGCCACCTTTGGCCGGCCCAGGTCCGTCGTATTTAAAATCAAACACGATGGTGTGTTTACCGGCGCTAAGCGAACTTCCGGACCATTTGAATCGCTGAAGATCGAGGAAATTGTACAGGAACACTGGCTTGCCTCTGCCGATGCCCGCAAGACCAATCAGGAACACAAGCACCACGCCGGCCAGTCCGAGAACCGACAACCCGTACCCGAATCGCATTTTTGCGGTCGACCATTTCCTATATTGACCAAGCCAGATAAGCAGTAAGCCCAACGCGAGCACGATCCAACCGATTCGTCTGAAGAATTTTTCGTGAAACCACCAGTTGAAACTTCTGCTCAGATACAAACCATAGCCCCCGAATCGGCCACCGAGTGTTGCGATCATACCCTCCGCGCCACCCTCGGGAATCGTGACATCGGCAGTGATGACGTAATCTCGATCCAGGATGCTTGGTGCGTTGCCGACGGGAATTCCCTCATTGAATCCCGTGTAGGTGAATTCGGTGCGGCCAGCGATTGCGCTAGGTTTCGGCGCGAGCAAGCGTACGAATCCTGAATTATCCAGGGGAAAAACGTTGTACTTTGCGGCTTCACTTAGAAACAGCTTCTGAAGTTCGGCCAACTTGTCAGGGTTTTTGGCTGCCACATCGTTGTATTCGGAGTAATCTTCCGTGATGTTATAGAGTTCCCATTGGTAGCCGTTGACGATGTCCGGCATTTTGCCAGTGCCCAAGAGCCAGGGTGGAGAAGGCGGTGTTGTCGCAGCAATCCAGCCATCATGGTAGATCGCGCGATTGCCAACCATCTCAAAATATTGGGTGACGCGTTTCGACGGTGCATTCGCGTTTGCCTTGTCAAAGGTGTAGTCCATACTGATGCCTTCGATTGGCCGCTGCGGGATACCATTCACAACCGTCGGAGCTTGAACGCCCGCCGCTTCAAGAATTGTCGGGACGATGTCGATGATGTGATGGAACTGGGTCCGGATCCCACCCACATCTTTTATGTGCCCCGGCCAAGAAATTGCCAGCCCTTGGCGAGTACCACCAAAATGAGAGGCCACCTGTTTTGTCCACTTGAACGGCGTATCAAACGCCCAGGCCCACGCCACCGCCATATGCGGATAAGTCTTGTCAGAGCCCCAGTCCTTGTAATGTAACAATTGCAGGGGCATGGGAACGTCCATCACGCCGTTATATGCCGTCATCTGGTTGTATGTGCCGGACAGGCTCCCTTCGGGACTCGTTCCGTTGTCTCCGTCGATGTAGATAATCAGAGTGTTGTCGAGCTTGCCCATATCCTGAACGTGCTGGATGACGCGGCCAATCTCATAGTCGGTATACGCCGTGTAAGCCGCATAGACTTCTGCCTGCCGCGCATAAAGTTTCTTCTGTACTTCGTCGAGTGAATCCCACGTCGGGAGGTCCGTCGGCCACGGTGTCAGCTGTGCGTTCGCCGGAACCACTCCGAGTCGCTTCTGATTGGCGAATATCTGGTCGCGCATGACATTCCAGCCCATGTCGAACTTGCCTTTAAATTTGTCGATCCACTCTTCGGTCGGCTGGTGCGGCGAGTGACTTCCTCCGGGGACGTAGTACACAAAGAATGGCTTATCTGGCGCGGCTGCATTCAAATCGCTCATGTACCTGATTGCTTCGTCCGCCAAGTCCGTGGTGAGGTTGTAGTCTTTCCGTCCAACCCACGGATAGATTTGGGTGTGGTCACGAAAAAGATAGGGTTGCCACTGATCGGTTTCGCCGCCGAGGAATCCGTAGAAATACTGGAAGCCCATGCCCGACGGCCATTGCTCGAATGGCCCCGCGGCGCTGCTGTATTGAAAACCAGGAGTGTTGTGGTTTTTCCCGAACCACGCAGTCGCGTAGCCATTTTCTTTGAGGATTTCACCGATGGTTGCATTTTCGGGACCAATCACGGAATCATAGCCAGGATACCCCGTCGATAATTCTCCGATGACTCCGAATCCGACCGAGTGATGGTTCCGACCGGTAATCAGCGCGGCGCGTGTCGGCGAGCAAAGAGCTGTCGAGTGAAATTGCGTGTAACGCAGACCTGCATTCGCAATCCGGTCGAGCGACGGCGTCGGAATAACGCCGCCAAATGTTCCCGAAACGCCGTAGCCTTGATCATCCGTCATGATCAGTAAAACGTTAGGTGCGCCTTTGGGCGGCACGACTCTTGGTGGCCACCATGGTGTGGAATCCTTGGCGCTTTCCTTAATGACTCCACCAAACTTCTCGGGAGGCGGAGGGAGTTGCTTCCCATCGATCGTTGTTGTTGCGCTCGGTGCGCCGGGGGTGCCGGTCACTTGTTGCCCGTGACCTGCCGCGGGCACAACGACAAAAACCGCCGCGATCAGTATGGCCCTTTCAAGAACGCCTTCTACATCCCACTTCATGAGCACGCTCCAGATACAAATTCCCGAATTATCTCGACCGGGAGATATTGCGCAAGACAGTATGGATATGTAACCGTCAAAAGTAACGGTCCCGTGACCGGGTTCGTGGAACGTAAGAAAAACCTGCCGGAGTTATTGTTCCGCTTGCTGGTGAGTTGTTTAGGCAGAGGAGAGGCGCGATATGAACACCCTCCCAGCGAGTGCTTCGTTCATCGCAAACAATAAATCGCTCTCCATGAGTTCTTTCAAAACGTAGCCAGACGCTCCCTCGGAAAGACACGCGGCGATGATTCCGGAGTCTTCATGAACTGTGAGAATCACGATCTTCGTGTTCATTGCGCGGCGCTTTAGTTCCCTTGCAACTTCTAATCCGCTCAATCCCGGCATCGAGATATCCAGTACGGCGATGTCCGGTTGAAGCTCCAGGATCCGTTCAAGAGCCGACTTCCCGTCCGACACCGTGCTCATGACATCAAACGACCCACTCACGAGTTCTGAAATGGTCGCGAGCACGGGTTCGAGGTCGTCTGCCAATATCACTCGCTTGTGGGTCATAGTGAACTCATAGAGGAACGTTGCCTCGTCATACGCTGACGGACGAAGTGAGTGTAGGGCCCTGTCGGACATCTTGCCGGTGCATCACAGTTTCCAGCTCTAGGGTCAGGCACCCCTGCCTCAAGTAACAGTGCAGCCAGTTTACGAACGCGTCTATGGGTAAAACTAACGGTGGGGCAAAGAGGGTCGGCGGAGCGAAATAATCCCGTGCTCGATCGCATACTGCACAAGATCAGCATTGGTCTTTAATTGCAAGAGCTCCATGACGGCATATTTATGGCCCGCAACAGTCCGCTTGGTTATGTTCAACCGATCCGCTACTTCCTTCATGGCACAGCCCTCGGCCAATAACTGAATCACTTCTCGTTGGCGAGGTGTTGGCTCCGGTGCTTTATCGCGGTACTTTGGATCGCGCAGCGAAATATTGCCCAGACCTTCTGCGGCGCTGGAGGTCACGTATGTGCCACCCCGCAAAACCTGGTCGATCGCTTCAATCAGTTCCGAAGCAGCCGCCTCTTTCAACAGAAATGCCGAAGCTCCTGCTCGAAAGGCCGCTCCCACCAGGTACGGATCTTCATGCATCGTGATAAAGATGAGCTTCACGTTCGGCAAGCTCTGTTTCAGCTTCCGTCCCGCATCGATCCCATTCAATTGTGGCATCCCGATATCCAGGACGATGATATCGGGCTGGAGTTTGTCGGCAGCTTCCAGTAGCGCTCGACCATCGTTTACGACTCCGACGACTTCACACCGCGGCTCCACAACACCGCGCAATGCATCGGCGAGCATCTGATGATCATCAGCAAGTAAGACTCGTGGACGCTTCATGATTCCAATCTCCCTACTGCTGCAGTCTTCACTATCTGGTCTTGCGCGGCCACAGCAGGAGGTACTTCAGCGAACACATCGGTACCGCGTAAGGGCTCTGATTTTATCGAGAGTTTTCCTCCGACCAGCCGGAGTCTCTCGGTCATGCCGACCAGTCCGATCCCTTTCGCCCGATTCGTCGAATTCAGATCAAAGCCCGTGCCTTGATCTTGAATATGCAACCTTATGCCATTCTGATCCGCTGTTAATTCGACGCAGGCAAGTTCCGCTTTACTATGCTTGACGACATTTGCGAGCGCTTCCTGTGCGACCCGAAACAGGCACAACGCTATATCTTTGGAAATGTCGACCGCTACTTCATGCACCACAAATTCGACGCCAATCCTGTACTTTTCGCTGACCTCCTTACAGAGTCCGCTCAGGGCTGGCACCAGCCCAATGTACTGAAGTCGACTTGAATGGAGGCCGTGTGAAAGAGCACGAATATCAGCGGACATCGATTTTGCACGCTGTAACATTTTGACGAGCCTTGCCTGCTCTTCTATTTCTTCCGGTAGTTTTTTCCGCAATTGTTCGATATCGATGCACTGAAGCGCGAGGCGCTGATTGAAATCATCGTGTAACTCCCGGGCGATTCGAGCGCGCTCTTCTTCCTGCGCATGAATTAATCGGCCGGTCAGGGCCTGGAGCGATTCCGCTGAGGATTTTCGGTCGGTGATGTCGACGCAAGAACCAATGTAGCCACAAAAGCGTCCATCAGATTCAAATCTGGGCACGCCATAGTCGACAATCCAGCGATATTCTCCATCGAATCGACGCAAACGATACTCCATTTGAAAATCGATCCGGGCGTCGAATGATTCGGAGTAGATCTCAACACAACGTTGTGCGTCGTCGGGGTGCACGCCGGAAGTCCAACCGTTTCCCAACTCCTCGTCGATTGATCGCCCGGTAAAATTCAGCCAGCCTTGATTGAAGAAATTGCAAAGCTTATCGGTGCCCGACATCCAAATCAGCACAGGGGCCCGGTCGGCCACAAGACGAAACCTCTCTTCGCTCTCACGCAAGAGTCGTTCAGCCCGCTTACGGTCAGTGATGTCTCTGGCAATCTTCGAAAACCCTACGAGATTGCCCTTTGAATCTTTGAGCGGCGATATCGTTAACGAAACAGGAACACGCCTTCCGCCTTTTGCGACACGGATCGTTTCATGATGTTCGACACGATCTCCGTGCTTCATACGCTCTGATAAATACTGCTCTTCGCTTACTTTTTCCTCTGGAATCAATATTCCAATCGACTGCCCAATCGCCTCGGATTGCGAATATCCGTAGAGTCGCTCTGCGGCGGCGTTCCAACTCACGATATTGCCGTCGAGATTTTTGGAGACAATCGGGTCATCGGAAGACTCCACGATGGCCGCGTGTCGGAATCGCGCTTCGAGCGCACGTTCACGCGCTAGTGCGTTCGAGAATATCTCCGCGATCAGCTTGAGTTGCTCGACCAGAGCCGCAGTCCACTGCACGTGATGGCTGGTACTGACGAACGATATGCCGCCATATAATTCGTCGCCCGCCCTTAAAGGAATCGCGGCGAGAGACACATCGCCCATTCGTATCAAGTATTTCTTTTCGATTTCTGTCCCTTCGGGCAGCGAGTTGAAATCGCTCAGAAATAGACTTTGATTGCGGAGAAGCATCGCGCTCCACCACGGAAGCTCCTTCGTCGCGATTGTTGCAGGCGGTTTTTCGACCCCCTCACGTCGCCAGGAAAAGGTCGTCCACACATCTTTATTTTCCTTTGACAACCCATAAAGGGTAATACGGTCCAAGTGCAAAAACTCAGCCAACTTTCCAAGACTCCTCTCGAGTGTCGCCCCCACTTGCTCTTCCGGCAGATTGATGAACGTCGCCGATAACTCCGAGAGCATTTTTTCAAAGGCGACGCGTTCGAGTAGAGACTGTTCAAACTTTCTCCTGTCGGTCCGCTGCCAGAGGAGTCCCAGAATGAGCATCGACTCAACCACACAAAGTACGATCGCTCCAGTAATGTAGCCCCGGTAGAATTCCCAAATACTCGGCTGCCGGTATAACAACACGCTCCCTGAAGGGAGAGCTGATTCCTCGATTTTCCACCGGCGTAACTGCCGCCAGTCGAATACGTATTCGCTTCGGACCACTTGATCTTCAGGATGCCGGCCGGCAATCATTTCAAGGGCCAGCTCGCCCGCCCGTTTACCCAGTTCTCCAAATCTGACGACATATCCTCCCACGGCTCCTGTACCGATATGGGTATCGAGTACCCCATACACCGGAGCGCCCGAAATAGTGACGAGTTGAGGGATGGCGTCGGCTGAGATGAAGTGGCGTCCAGCGCCGTCCCTCGAGAGACTGACAAAAAGCACGATGCTATCGGGCCCAAGCATCGAAAGCTTTTGGCAAATCTGTTCAAACGAAAGATCCGACAGATAGGCAATAGGTAACCCTTCGAAGCTACCCCCGATTTGCTCGCGAACCTGGGCCACCAGATTCTTTCCGGTCGGAGAAGTACTCCCGATTACAAACATTTGCGTGGCTTGCGGCTGCAAACGGCGTGCGGCTTCAAGCGTCTTCGATGCGTCAAGCTCAATCCACAGATTAACGACATCTTTTGAAAAAACGGGCGGACCGGGACGCTTCTCTAAAGGGTCCGTTCGCACGTAGAGGAAGGGAACATCAGGAAACAAATCAGTCGGAACATTGCCCACACCGATCACCAGGTCCAGTTTCGAATTCGCGTATTTTCGCTGAATGCCAGCCGCCTGCTGTGCCTGGAATTCTGGGTCTGGAAAATGCACGCGATCCAAGTGCTCACTGAAAACGACGCTCCCTTGCGGCAAACCCGTGCGCAGAACCGTTCTTGCATTTTCGTCGATTAAGCGGAAAGCCGGCCAGCTGATGTCCTCCTGCATGAGAATCAGTACGTGTTTCGGTTCGTTTGTTTGGGCGCAATTCGTTCCTGCGAGAGTCAGGAAAAATGCGATCACTCGGCCAACGAGAAGAGCCCGCGAGATGGGAGAGCCAGTTCGGTTACCTCGGTTCAACACTTGCTCCTAGCCTCGGACGCTCAGGGCGATACGATAAGTCTGAGTCAGTATGCGACTGACGAGGTGGAAACGGGGAGGTCAGACTTGTGAATCGGCGAAACACATCTTTCTTTGATTGTTCCAGGCGCTAAGCGCTTTTAGGCTTAGCAGGTGCGCAATAATGACAGACTTACGTGCAATCACTCAAGACCTATAATCTGGTCGCTGTGTAACGGGCCGGACCAACCGGCTACGAACTGGAGATACTCTCGTGAAAACAGACGACGCTTGGAAACTGGCCGAGCACTGGATCGCGGCCTGGAACGCTCATGATCTGGAAATGATAATGACGCACTACGAAGATGCAATCGAATTGACTTCGCCGGTTGCCGCCCAGCTGATCGAGGCCAGTAACGGAACGGTAAGCGGGAAAGAGAACGTAAGAGCGTACTTTCGCCTGGGATTGGAGACCTATCCGGAACTGCACTTTCAACTTGAGGACGTATTTTCGGGCGTTAGGAGCGTGGTAGTTCTCTACAGAAATCAAAAAGGCACTCGCACGGCGGAGTTCATGGAGTTGTCGAGGAATGGAAAAGTGGGACGAGTTGTCGCGAATTACCGAGATCCGAAGTATTGAACCCAAATTATTGGGTCGTGGGTTCGGGCAGCGATTGCGCCACTGGCAATCGGTGAGTTTACGACGCGTTGCCTCAATCGAGGTGCTGCGGTAAACTGCATGGCCTGTGACGGATACCTCCTCGATACTTGGCCGGACCATTTCACACTACAATGTCCTCGAAAAACTAGGCGGCGGTGGTATGGGCGTCGTCTATAAAGCCAAGGACACTCGGCTCGGGCGCAATGTCGCCCTCAAATTTCTACCCGATGACATTTCTCAGGATACTCAGGCAATCGAACGATTCCGGCGCGAGGCGCGCGCGGCGTCCTCCCTCAATCACGCCAACATCTGTACCATCCACGATATCGGCGAATATGAGAATCGACCTTTTATCGCGATGGAACTGCTCGAGGGCCAAACACTGAAGCACCGCATAGCGGGTAAACCCATTGACATTACAGAGCTTCTGGAGATCGGTATACAGATTGCAAACGGCCTCGATGCAGCTCATTCCAAAGGCATCGTGCATCGGGATATAAAACCCGCAAATATTTTTCTCGTTGAACGAGGCCAGGCGAAAATTCTAGATTTTGGTCTGGCGAAGCTGGCTCCTTCGTCGCTGCAAGAGGTCGAACTGAGTTCCGGCCGCACGAATTCAGTGACGCAAGTGCCGATCGACGTACAGCTCACGAGCCCGGGCAGTTCGGTAGGGACGGTTGCGTATATGTCGCCAGAGCAGGCCCGGGGCCACGAACTCGATCCGCGTTCAGATCTGTTCTCGCTGGGCGTAGTACTTTACGAAATGGCTACAGGAACTGTTCCATTCTCAGGTGCCACTGCGGCGCTGATCTTCGACGGAATTCTCCATTCGAACCCGACTTCCGCCAAGGAATTAAATGCTCAACTCCCGATAGCCTTGGAGAACATCATCGGGAAGACACTTGAGAAAGACGTGGACCTGCGCTATCAACACGCCTCCGACATTCGGACCGACCTAAGGCGCCTCAGTCGCGATCTTGACTCAAGCCGCCGCCCGGAAACAGGAAAGGGGGTTCCCGGGAGGGCCGCACAGGTGATGCCGGCCAAACAAAAATCGGTTGCGGTTCTTTATTTCGAAAACCAGAGTGGGGCGAAAGAAGATGAGTACTTCCGTGATGGAATCACAGAAGACATCGTGACCGAGCTTTCCAAGATTGCCCAACTGGAAATTTTCCCGCGGTCAGAAATGCTCGCTTTCCGCGACAAGCAAGTCCCTGCCTTGCAGGTAGGTCAGCAGCTCGGCGCGGCGTATGTATTGGAGGGATCGATTCGCCGGGCAGGCAGCCGCGTGCGGATTACGGCGCAACTGATCGAAATCTCCACCCGACATTCGGTTTGGGCGGAACGCTACGACCGCGAGTTGGAAGACGTCTTCGCGATTCAGGAAGAAATTGCCCGCAGTATTGCGCAGGCCATGCGGATCACCCTCACGCCACAGGAAGAAAAGACCATTGCGCGCAGGCCTACGGAGAATACCCAAGCCTACGACTTTTATCTTCGCGGCCGCAGTTACACTCGCCGTGAAAACATCGATTATGCCCTGCAAATGTTTGAGCAAGCCATCCATCTGGATCCAAATTTCGCGCTCGCGCATGCCGGAATCGCTCACTTGTGTGGTTTGGTTTATGAGATTCGAGAGCAAAACCCCAAGTGGATCGAGCGGGGCCTGGCCGCTTGCGATCGAGCGACCGCTCTTGCGCCGGATTTGCCGGAAGTGCTCGTGGCACGGGCTCGCATCTGCTATGCGCAAAAGAAATACGAAGAGGTTGTGCTCCTGGCATGGCGCGCGATTGAACGCAAACGGGATTGCGATGGCTCATGGAACATGCTGGGGCGCGCGCTTGTCTCCAGTGGAAAGTTCGAAGAGGCGGCACAGCTTGCCGAACAAGCTCTCGACGCGAACGGCGATGACTACAATACATTCGTCCCGTTCCGGAATTGCCTAGAGCGGTTGGGAAGGACGAATGAGTCCGAGCATCTCCGGCAACGCATGACAGCCGTTCTTCGGCAGCAATTAGAGATGGTTCCCGAGGACGTACGCGCCCGCATTCTTCTCGCAAGCAATCTCGCGCAGAGCGGTGAATCTGAAGAAAGCGCCAGACATTTGCAAACGGCAGTCGCGCTTCGACCGAATGATGGCAACACTCTGTATAACGCAGCTTGTACCTTCGGTGTCTTAGGCAAGAAGGCTGAAGCCCTTGAGACGTTCAAGAGAGCGGTAGCAGCTGGCTATAGCAACTTGAACTGGGCGGCAAAGGATTCCGATCTTGATTGCCTCCACGACGACCCGGAGTTCGAGAAACTCGTAGGCATCGGCAGAGGCGCTGGATCTTAAGCAAATGCTCTGCCTGGCGAACGGGTAAATTGTCTGTCTACGAACCAGCTGCTGTTGTAGCGGCCCCCTTAAAAAACGTCAACAAATCGGCATTAATTTGATCCGCATTCGTTGTGGGCATGCCATGTGGAAAGCCCGGATAGACTTTGAGTGTCGCGTTCTTGATGAGTTTCGCGGCAAGAGGTGCAGAAGCGACGATCGGCACAATCTGATCATCATCTCCGTGCATGACCAGAACAGGAATGTCGATCTTTTTCAGGTCTTCCGTAAAATCGGTCTCAGAGAATGCCTGAATGCAGTCGTAGTGCGCTTTTACGCTTCCCATCATTCCCTGCGACCACCAATGCTCTCGAATCCCTTCAGAGACCTTCGCTCCCGGCCGGTTGTAGCCGTAAAACGGAAGCGTAATGTCCTTGTAGAATTGCGGGCGATTTGCGGCGAGTGCGGCGCGAAGCTCATCGAAAGCAGATAGCGGCAGCCCGTTGGGATTTTTTTCGGTCTTGAGCATGAGCGGTGGGACCGAACTGATGAGAACGGCTTTGGCAACGCGACTCGAGCCATGCCGACCCAGGTAGCGGGCGACCTCGCCTCCACCAGTCGAGTGACCAACCATAATCGCGTCTTTCAGATCGAGTTTTTCAAACAATGACGCGAGATCGTCGGCGTAGGTGTTCATCTCGTTGCCGTCCCAGGTTTGATCGGAACGCCCGTGCCCGCGTCGATCATGGGCGATGACCCGATAGCCTCGCTGCCCGAAGTACAGCATCTGCCCGTCCCAGTCGTCGGCACTGAGAGGCCACCCGTGTGAAAAGACAATCGGCTGTCCTTTCCCCCAGTCTTTGTAATAAATGTGCGTACCGTCCTTGGTCGTAATCGTTGCCATTTCTTCCTCCTCAAATGAACTTTCGGACCGGTTGAACTGCCAAAAGCCTATGCGGCGCGCCGAACGCCCGCGGGGTTTAATTGTTTCAGAAGTCGAGATTTCCGCAATACAGCCTTTGCCTGGAACAAGCGTCCTTTGGTCGCTGCGGGCGAGACACCCAGTTTCCGGGAAGTCTCGGCGAGTGAGCGGTCTTCGAGATGGAAGATCTCGATTGCTGAGCGGATTCGTGGACGCAACGAAGTCACTGCGTCCCGCAAAATTTTCACTTTTTCATGTTCCGAATAGAGGTCTTCGGGGGTGAGGGTGTGATCGATCAGTTCAATCAACTCTTGCCCCTCGCAAAATTCAGCTGTTGTCTGAATGGCAACTTCGCGGTACCTCTGTTTGCGGCGGATCTTCATCAGTGCGGCATTGATGGCAATACGTGTAAGCCACGTTGAAAACTGCGACCTGCCGTCAAAATCCCTAATGTGAATCATCGCTCTCAGGAAACATTCCTGAAGAGCGTCCTCGGCGTCTTCGTAATTCCGCGTGATGCGAAGCGCGATGCGCAGAATCTTCTTTGAGTGGCGTTGACAGATTTCACCGTACGCTGCCTGATTCCCTTCTCGTGCGGACAAGAGAAGCTGCTGTTCCGTGGCGGCTTCGAGCGTGTTGTTTGAGCTCTCGTTAACGGGCGCGGTTATGGTTGATATGGCTAACACTTTCTATCCTCCTTTTGACTCGCTTGCGATCCAAGTTCGGCTCGGCTAACGAACATTCGCAGATTCGCAAAAGGGAAACATCACCGGATGGAATAGTTTTTTGCTACACCGCAAGGGTGGGTTTGTTCTACCACTATCGGAGGATTCACTCACCGGGACCGCGTACTAGTTCTCAGTCGTTCGAGCGGAACCGGTCCTCAGACAGGCCTTGCTCCTCTTCCTTACGCACTGCTGGTGACGGGATCACGATTTCTTTCCAGCCGAAGAGACGGGCGTCTACCGAAAGCGCGCCGGGGCCAATCAGAACGATTGCGGCGAAAATCGCGATCAGCCGAAAAACATCCGAATTTGATGCCAGGAGGCCCCACGGGAATGCGGTCCAGACGAGGGCCGCAGCACACTCGATCACTGCCAGAGACCCGACCACTGGCGTCAAGAATCCGATCAGGATGAAGGCGCCGGTCAACGTGAGCAGCATGCTAATGATCAAGGAGCTGGCGGTCACACCCGCCGGTGAGAAAAGCAGGATCAGCCCTTGCGCGGCGAGTGTGGGACCAGCCGCCGCTCGAAGTAGAAAGAGTCCGACGCCAGGACCGCCGCTCGGGAACGCAGAGAATAGCCTTTGCAGAGTAGTTCTCCCATCAAACGCTAATATGCCTTATCGCCAACGATAGATGACAGACCATGGCGCCGATACCCAAGATTCCGGTATCTTTTCCTAACGCTTTCGGGGTACTCGAATAAACTGAGAGATGGAGCTTACAGGTGGATAATTCCGCGACGAATTGCGATCGCCACAGCTTGCGTACGGTCACTCGCCCCGAGTTTTCCCATGATGTTCTTGATATGGACTTTGACAGTCTCTTCGGTAATAAAGAGCTTTTCGCCGATGTCGCGATTGCGGTTGCCCTCGGCGATCTGGCGAAGTACTTCAATTTCGCGGCTGGTCAATGCTTCATCACTCATGTGCTCGGCAAGTTCCGCTGCGATTTGCGGGGGGACACGTTTTTTGCCAGCGTGAACCTGACGAATCACTTCGACCAATTCCTTCGGAGGCATGCTTTTTAACAGATAGGCGCGGGCGCCGGCCTCCAAGGCACGCTGAATCTCAACGTCGCCTTCAAAGGTCGTCAGCATAATAATGCGCGCCTCTGGAAACTCCTTACGAATCGAGATCAGGGTATCGATCCCACTTTTGTCCGGAAGGCGAAGATCCATAAGGGTGACGTCAGGCTTGTGCTTCTTAAATTGCTCGATGGCATCTTTCGCGGTTGAGGCGTCGGCAATAACGCTCATGTCTTGCTGGCTGTTAATGACTGCTGCGATGCCTTCACGCAGTAGCGGATGATCGTCCACACTCAGGATACGGATGTTCGAATCAGTCATTGAAGTCGTTCACTCTTCCTTATCTATTTTAGGGTCCAGGCTCTTTTTCGCATACAACCTCGAAACCCAAGACTTGGCCGACTTCGATGGTTCAGAAGCGAAGGCAATCTTTCCAGGAACGGATAGCTCCATCTCCGTCCCGGCTGCGGAACGGCTCAGTACTCGCAGCCGCGCGCCAATTCGTTCCGCACGCTCGCGCATTCCGGAAAGCCCCCAGTGGCCCTCGCGTCCCTCACGCAAAACATCCGCGTTAATGCCGATACCGTTATCTCGCACCATAACCCGCAGAAAACTTGCTGTGTATTCAATTTCAACCACGATCTCGGTAGCCCGTGAATGGCGGAAGGCGTTTGCCAACGCTTCGCGACCGATGTGGTAAATGTCGTCGCGCATCGCGGGACGCAATGGGCGGGGCGTGCCCTCAACGATGACGCGAAATTCCGTATTGCTAGTCGGAGACAGTTCCTCTTGTAATCTCGAAAATGCCTGCCCGAGGTTCTGATCGAAAACATCGGTTGAGCGTAACCCCCGGACGGTGTTGCGTCCTTCATTGATTACTCTCGTCATGAGTTGAAGTGCGCGTTCGACAAGTGGTTTTGCTTCCGAGTTCTCTGGCAGGAAACTGTCCGCGACGTGAAGCTGCATGGAGGCGCTCAGAAAGCCCTGCAACAGGGTATCGTGCAACTCCTGGGCAATTCGTGTACGCTCCGTCAGTCTTTCTTCAAATCGTATGTTCATCTGTGCGGCGACCGTTCTGATACGAAGCCTGTAGAGCAGCAGAACTGCCACGAAAGCAAGAATTCCGGCAACGATCCGAAACCACCAGGTTTGCCAGTACTGTGGAGTGATCTCGACGGGCAAATCAAGTTCGGAGCTATTCCAGACCCCTTCACTGTTGCTGGCCATGAGTCGGAATCGGTAATGGCCAGAGCTCAGGTTGTTATAGGTGACTTCGCGCGCGGCGACCGCTTTGCTCCAGCCTTCGTCAAAGTTCTCGAGTTTGTATTTGTATTGCACGCGTTCTGGAATTGAAAGGGCGAGCGCCGCGTAGTCAAAGATAATTCTGCGATGCGGTCCACTTAATCGAAGCGAATTACCCATGTTAACCGGATTACCATCCACGGTGACCCCATCGATATGGAGTATCGCAGGAGAAGAACTGGAAGTTGCGCGAGCAGTGTCGACGACAGAAAGTCCCCGGTTCATCGAGAACCAGACTTTTCCGTTGCGGTCTGCGAACACCGATTGAAAGCGTTTCACACCCTCCATACCCCTCAATCCGTCTTCCATCCCATATTCCCTGATATCCGATTCCTCGAGCGAACGGTCGAGAAGCTTCTGGCGCTTCAGACGCAGCACGTGGTTCGATGTGGAAATCCACATCCATCCATTCCGATCTTCGGCGATTCCGAAGATCGGCTCGCCCAAAAGTGGAGCGAGTCCAGACACGTTTTGCACCTGTCCCGAGCGGAGGTAGGCGAGGCCTGAAGATGTTCCGACCCACAGAATGTCGGACGAATCAGACAGGAGGCAATTCACGCTGTCTGATGGCAGCCCGTCGCCTTTCCCGAGGACGCGCCATCGACCTTCGGTGTAAGCGTCGATTCCGTTTGGCGTCCCAAACCACATCGTGCCGTTCGCATTTTCGGCGATCGCCACGATGGTATTTGAAGACATGCCTTCCGCACTGGTGTAGGTCATTAAGCGGCCGTCTTTTAATGCGCTTACGCCTCCGCTCAGTGTGCCCGCCCAGACCGTTCCATTTCGACTTTGATATACGGCGTAAACACCGTTCTGTGCCAGACCATCGGCTTCGGTATAGGTTTTTTCTGTTGTTGCATGTGGATTGAATATCAGATGAGTCAGACCGCCTCGCTGCCTGCCGAGCCAGAGCTCGTTATGCGATCCGGTAATCGAGTAGACGACATCCTGCGTGAGACCAGCACGTGTGACATCGCCACTTTTTTCGCCAGCCAACCAGCGCAGGCCGCCTTCAAACGGCGCAAACCAGACGCGTCCGCGCTCATCGACATACACTGGTCCTCCGCTTTCTGTCTTCAGCAGACCCACGGAATAGGTGACGAAAGCGCTATCGCGAAGCCGGTCAATCCCGCGAGCACTCCCGATCCAGATATTTCCTTCTCGATCCTCAAAGAGCGCTGTGACCGCGTCGTTCGCATGCTGGTTTTGCGTATCAAGCAATACTCCGTCGGAGTTAACTCGAACGAGTCCACTGGCCGCGCCGATCCAGATATTCAAGTCGCTATCGCGAATCATGGCGCGGACGGACAAGTGGGCCAGCGGAGCGGGCACTCCCTCGGTGGTGACTTGCGTCCCATCCCATCGCAGTACACCGCGATCGGTACCGATCCACAACTCACGGTCGGAAATGGCCAATAGACAGTTGATCGGTGTGACCGAAGGAGTCTTCCCCGCCGAATAGACCTTTCCACCCAGGATATAGAAAAGCCCTTTATCACGCGTACCGAGCCAGAGTCTGTCGTCAGAGCTCGGTGCCATCGAGATAACGGCAGAGTTCGGTTCTGCAAAACGATGCGGCGTTACACCGGTAGCCCAACTAAGCCGTGTGGACAGCTCGTCAGCGCCTGGTATGGGCGAGGAGACTGCGGCGGCCGCAGATGGGTCCAGGATCTCAAACCTGTCATCCCGGTACGTCAGCGGGCCCAGCGCCAACGATGAAAGTAAAATCGAGCCGTCCATGCGTTTCGTGATGGACGTAATGCCGAACTCAGCTTCCCCTCGCCCCAGCTCGAATTTCCCGTTGTGATAACGCAGAACTTTCGTGCTCTGCAACAGAATCCAGAGATCGCCTTTTGAATCAGCGACCAGTTGCTGTACCGCCCCGATCGGTAACGTTGTCGGAGTTGCCTGCTGAAATGCACGAAAGCTTAATCCGTCGAATCGGATCAGTCCCCGCTCAGTCCCGATCCAGAGATAGCCATCTGTTGTTTGTGCAATCGCAGTAACCGAACCCCCCGTAAAGCCCTTTTCGCTACCCCAGTGGTCCCGCATATATTGCGAAAGGTCACGGTGGGAATCGATCGCGCTGGCTGCCAATGGACAACAAATCGCAACAAACCCGATCAACAGCACGCTGCGAGGGGAACGCAACTTTCGATTCGCATTAGGGGAGGTATTCAAATTTCTCAACCACTACCTCGTTTTCTTTTTTTAACGGGCTTTTTTCACTGGCGACAACGTAAAACAAAAATTGAAAGGTCTCCTGCCCGGGTGTAGGCACTCCTGAGGTAAACACGTGCTCGGAAACGACCGGCGCCCCAGGCTGCATTGAAGAGCCGCGAACGGTCTTGAAGCTGGCCCGCCCAGACTCCCAGTGCATCGAATGCGTCAGAGTACCCGGCGGAGCCAGGAAGGGCGCAACATTGCCAGGGACGAAGAACGGCTGAATACCGTACTGCGCATTGTTCCTGCTTTCGGCATCTCCCCATTTGCTGATCTCCGTGTCCATTTCGCGATAATGTTGGTCGCCGCCCCAATCGTCAAACGTGGTTGTGCTGAAAACGACGGCGGGCTCCAGGCCCGAAATGTCACGGACCACAACATTGTAGGTTCCGTACCCCAGACTTTGCTTCATGACGACTTCTGCACAGGACCATCTCCCTTCTTTCTTCCGGATACGCAAATGGAGGGCTCCGTGGGCGTCAGTCCACGCATTACCGCCGTCATACAGATTGTTCATTCCGCCGCGATCGCTCGCTATCGTCCGAACTTTCCAGTCGTAACCGCTGAATTGAATCGTTTTGACCGGCGCAAGCTCAGGCGTACCGATGCCCTTCTCGATCTTGACAGCGACGACCGCACCGCCACTGGTGGGCGCGATATCCATTGTAGGAGGCGGATGGTATGTCGGTTCAACCAGCATTGCCGCGTATTCAAATCCGAGATGAGTCTCTGTCGTCCAGGTAGAATCTGCTTGAATGGGAATGAATGGTTTATCCGGCCACGGCTGGACCCACCATGGACCGCTCCTCGCATAGACAACGATCTGCTGTCCTGGACGTGCGCCAGCAACACGACCCGCGATTGTGTCGACTCGTTCTCTCCCACCCTGCGCCGCTGGCGGAATCTTGGTGAACTCGATGACCGGGCTTTGAGCAGTTTTCGGCGCCCCGCAGGCTGAAAACAGAAGAATCAGAACGGAGAGTAAAGCGAATGAAATATTTCGCGACAGGGCATCTTGAGAGTTCCTTCGTTTTCGGAAACCGTCTCGGCCAACCCGAAAGAGGGCAACGACACTGCAGATTTGCTCTTGTCGGTCCATCACACGACCTCCTTACCGCGGAGCGGGCGGTTAGAAAACGTTCGGCGATTTAAGAGCAATGCTGGGGCGGTAATTGTATCTCGTTTTTTCTCAAATAGCAGCCGTTCCCGCTATCCGCATTCAGGGAGCGGTCAAACGCGAACGCGTCTCGGTGTTTCAGAAGAATTTTGAATCGAGTACTCTTTATTGGCATGGGTCGAGCGGAGATTGGGTTGCTCGGTTCGAGGCCGTGCGGGTTCGCTTCGGTCAATCGTTCGGTCCGCCGGATTTTTTGCACGAAATGCGAAGACATTCGGAGGGAATACGTCGGAGTATTGTTTTTCCTGTCTGCCGTGAGCGGCGCGGCGAAGGTCCTCTGCCCCAGCAGACAACGCGGACCTCGATGCTGAGATCTCCCCGAAGCTACGTGCATGAAAGCCAGTCGTTGAAGACGGACGGTTAAACCTCGAGTTTATTTGTTCTGGTCGCTGCTGGCGACTTGCTCAGGCTCTTCTTCGACCTTTTGCCACTTGGCAGTGAGCTTGTACTCCTGGATGGATTTTGCAGTTTCTGCCGTTTTCTTCCCTAGATCTCTCTGATAGACGACTCCGTCTGCGTTGACGATGAACGTGACCACGCCAGATGAAAGGTATTCGGCCGGAAAGGCGACGAACGCAAATCCAACGGCGCTACCCTTTCCCGGCTGACTGATCAGGCGGAGATAGTAACCGCGGTAAGGAACAGGAGCGGGTTCCTGGTTTTGGGTGGAGCTATCGACAAACGCGTTAGCGACCAGAGGACCGATGGGGCTGTTCGGTTGGCCGTCCAATGCTTTCCAGTAGAGCCCATTGTGCTGCCCTTCATCACTGAAGACTTTCTCTGCATAACGATTCTGTGATGAATAGAATTCCTTCTGGGCGGCGACGAGTTGCTGGCAAATGCGGATGGCTGAGAGCTCATTCCCACCTATCCTGCGCTGCAAGATTTCCTGTTTTCCGGCTTCCGTATCGAAGTACCACAGACCGCCTTTGTTCAGGATCGGTATGGGCGTGGGCCAATTTTCCGGGCCTATGTACAGTGTCACGGTGCCATTCGGTTCGGTCACCAGGCGATGCATTTCCTCATATTTCTGAGTGAAGGTGGCGCGGCCTTCGGCGTCCTCGGTTGGGTCACCTGAAGAGACGATTTGCTTCCCTTCTGGACCGAGGATCTCAAGAATTGCCTCTTCATCATTTTTCGCAGTTGCGGCAGCGAAAGCATTGCTCGCCGCTTCCGCCGATGAAAACGTCTTCTGGGTCTTCTGCTGGGCCAGAGAAAAGACGGGGAAGCTCACCGTCCACAGGATAGCTGCTGTAACGAACAGGGCGAGGCCGCCCAGATGGAATTTTGTGAAGTTCAGGTTTGCTCGCTGCATTGCCAATTCTCCATTTCTCGTTCCACCCATACCCTGGACACCGCGCATCTGCTACTCACAACTTGAACGACCCGCCTCAATTAATGATGGGCGCCGCCACCGTGTGAGCCGCCCCCACCGAAATGAGGAGCTCCGCCAGCATGTGCAGAGCCAAGGCTAGAGCTTCCGCGCGAAGAATAACTTCTGGTCTGTCCGCCATGGTTGTAGCCGGTATACACGCTCGATCGCGTGCCAGTCTGGCCTCTGGGCGCCGCGTAGCCGCGCGCAGCACTGCTGTTCCCGTTGAAGGGCCGCACAGTAGCTCCTGGGTGATTGTAAACATTGCCACGTGCGATGCCGGCGTTGGGAGGTCGATTGGAAACGTTGCCGCGTGCGGTGCCGGCGTTGGGAGGTCGATTGGAAACGTTGCCGCGTGCGGTGCCGGCGTTGGGAGGCCGATTGCTGGAATTGTAGTGGGCGGCAGTCGAGCCGTGAACTCCGTTGTATCCGCCGCGATAGTAGGCATTCCGGTTATAGAATGTTCTGCTTCCCGAGTAGTATCGGCCACCGTTATACATTCCGTAACCGCCATGCCAGTTACATCCCCAGTGTCCCCATCCCCATCCAAACCCACCGAACCATCCAATTCCGAAACCGATTCCGAACGAAAGATACGGGCCTCCCCACCAAATTCCGGGATAGGGATACCAGCCAGGCCATGCCGCGATGGGTCCGCCATAAACGGCCCATGGATTGTACGCGGGCACATAAACGACTTGAGGATCGGCAGGCTGAACGACGATGTCCGAGCCCTGGGAGGTTACGACTTGCTGTGGTGTAGTCTTCAGGTTGCCCGATTGCTCCGCTTTCTGGCGCATCACTTGAACCGCAATCATGACGTCCTGTTGCTGATTGTAGTAAGCGTCACCCAGCGAAGATGTCCAGGAAAGGTTCTTGTCCATATTGCCAAGAACTGCGGGAAACGCTGTGAGCGCCTTGACGCTGGGATCCCAAGGCATTTGGTCGATAGCCTGACCTAAGGCCGCGCCCTTCAAATTAGGGTTCGCTTGTACCCATCGATCCGCCTCGACGACCTGTTCCGGAAAAGTCGCGGCCGCCAGAATCTGAGCGACCAACGAATCGGGATAGAGCGCAATCGGGGCAACGAGTTGCTGCAGTTGTTCAGCGGATTGTGGCGCGTAGGGAGGGGCTTGAGCTTGTCCCTGAGCTGGCCCTTGACCCTCTGCGAGAGGCGACACATCTTGGGCGAATGCGTTATCAGGCAGGGTCGAAAAAAGCAGCGCCACGGACAGGACTGCGACCGATAACTGGCTGCCCCATCGTGCTGAATTGCGTGTTGCACCTTCGTTCGTGTCCATGATCGTGAACCTCCTCAGCTCCGCCATTAGCGCGACGCCTTTAGTCTATGGCCTTCGTGTGGCGGATTCCCATACAGGTAACCCGCCTCGATGTATTTTCTGCCTGGTTCCAGTACCGTACAGCCGGACCCCGATTCCTATCCTAATGGATGCCCGGTTTTCCTTCTGTACTGGATAGAACACCGCGGACAGAGAAAGGTTCCGGAGCTGTATGAGTCTGGATTGAAAGGATTTTGCAGAACACTGTAGAGCATCCGGAGGAGGTGCCGGGTATACTTACGCTCTACGGAAACCAGGACGCCCAACCTCAGCCAACCGACCTGGAGTCAAAGCTTACATGAAGTAAATGCCCATTTGGACTGAACAACGCGAATGGGCGGGCAGCTTTAATGGAGGTTGACATGACGACCGAGAACCGCTCAGTTCTTGCCCACAGTGAACGTGCCCCGATGGAGGGAGCCAATTTGATTGGTCCTTGCGATCCGGGCGAGAAAATCCAGGTGACTCTCTTTCTTAGTCGGGGATCCCTACCTGGATCGTACCCCAACATTTCCCAACTCGGCTCACTGCCGGTGAGCAAAAGGCATCACCTTAGCCGGGAAGAATTCGCGAAAGCTCATGCGGCGAGTGCAGACGATCTTCTCAAAGTCCGGAAGTTCGCCACAGAGCACGGTCTCGAAGTCAAGGAGGAAGATCCGGCCCGACGCTCCGTACTTCTTACAGGAACCGTCGAAGCGTTCAGCAAGGCTTTCGAGACGAAACTTGATCGTTATGAGCATCCTGTGAAGGGCTACTTTCGCGGCCGCACCGGAACGTTAACGATCCCAACCGAACTTGTATCAGTGATCGAAGGGGTATTCGGATTGGACAATCGGCCTCAGGCGAAACCTCACTTTCGCATCCGACAGCAGACAGGTAATCTGAAGCCGCACGCGCAGCAAGCGAGTTATGACCCGACACAAGTCGCCAAAGCCTATGATTTTCCCTCGAATGTGAAGGGCGCGAACCAGTCGATTGCCCTGCTTGAATTGGGGGGAGGATTCAAACCAGCGGATCTGACGTCCTTCTTTAGCAAACTGGGACTTTCAACTCCCAAAGTCTCTGCGATTGGCGTCGATGGCGGAACAAATGCGCCGACGGGCGATTCCTCTGGGCCAGACGGAGAAGTGGAACTCGACATTGAAGTGGCAGGTTCGATCGCACCTGGAGCACAGATTGGCGTTTATTTCGCGCCGAACACCGACCAAGGATTTCTCAATGCCCTGACCACTGCAATCCACGACACAAACCTCAGGCCAAACGTGATCTCAATCAGCTGGGGAGGAGCGGAAAACACGTGGACACAACAGGCGATGAATGCATTCGATTCAGCGGCGCAAGACGCCGCAACCATGGGCATCACGATCTTTGCGGCATCGGGTGACAATGGAGCCACCGACGGCGATCCGAACGGCGGCTTGGAAGTCGATTTCCCGGCGTCCTGTCCACACATGACGGGTTGCGGCGGCACCACGCTCGTCCTTTCAGGAACTACGATAAAAAGCGAAGTAGCCTGGAATGAACTGAACAACCAGGAGGGCGCAACCGGTGGCGGAGTCAGCCAATTCTTCTCCGCACAGACCTGGCAGCAGAATGCCAATGTGCCGACTGCGCCGAACGGCAAACCGGGCCGCGGAGTTCCCGACGTCGCGGGTGACGCCGATCCGACGTCCGGTTACAACGTCGTGGTCGACGGATCGGCCACAGTGATCGGAGGGACCAGCGCGGTTGCACCTCTTTGGGCCGGTCTGACTGCACTGATCAACCAAGCGCTCGGTCAACCTGTTGGATTTCTCAATCCGCTTCTCTACTCCCGAGCAGTGGCAGCGACCTTCCGCGATATTGTGTCTGGCAACAACGATGGGTACAAAACGACTACGGGGTGGGATCCATGCACCGGCCTTGGAAGTCCGGACGGCTTGAAACTCCTGGCAGCCCTAGGAGGCAAACCGGTTCTCCCAAAAAACTGAAGAGGACTATTTCTTGAATCGTGCCTTAATTTCCTTTGCTTCCTCGGTCGTTGCAGGGCCCCACATGGTGCCATCAGCGAGCAGAACGTAGTCAACCACGACATTTGCGTCGCCGGATTCCGTGCCAGTGTTCATCGTCCCTATCTCAATGCTTGCACCGGGTTTGAGCTCTTCACCTGTGTTGCAAACGCTCTTCCATGTCTTGCGAGAGCGACCAATTTCGGCGACAACAACATAGGCAAGAATCGGGGCTTGCGCCGTGTTCGTGCCGGTGAGGTGAACAACAGAATTTTTTGACTCCTGCTTGACTCTGAACAATGGGCTGTCCGTTGAACCAAATGCGACTGGCAATACCGACAGCAACAGCGCAGCGGACAAAATTGACCGCATAACCCCTCCACTAGACCGTACAAAAGCAACGCCATATAGAATGGCAAAATCCTAAGGAATCCAAAATACATCGAATGACTTAGGCCTCGTTCCAAACAGAATCCCGGATCGAAACGCAATCCTCGTGGCGGTTCAGTGCCGGAGTGAACGCTCGTGACGCAGGTGCGCCGTTTGGGAGATGCTCTGCACGCGTCCTATCTGAATCGAAGTTGCAGGGCCCAAATGAAGATACCAATCGGAATCGCCATCACGGCAATGACTGCGAAGAACAGGACCATGAGAAATATCCAATCGCGTTTGGTGTTGGAACTAGGCTGTTGTTTTTCCCGGATCAGCAGACGGTAATTGCGTCGATTTGCTTTCCAGAAAACATGGAAGACATCGCCGACAATTGGGATTGCCCCTAATGTACCTTCGATGAGGAGATTCGCAACCATGCGGCCCAGCGTTATCCGCGGTACGCCTCGACGCCACGAAGCGAACACAATTACGCAGGACGCTGCGGCAGCTATCGCATCGCCAATCCCGGGTACCCAACCGATCAAGCCGTCAAGGCCGAACCGGATTTTTGTGCCGGGGATTTGCCACATGTCGTCAAGCAAAGCAGCAATGTAATCGAGATGTTCGTTTGAGATGGATAAGCGCGACATAAGGGATCTTTTGAGGGATTCGCCGTGAGCTTCTATCACCTTTCTCCGCGCTCAAGAGAGAACAACCAAGCCATTACAGACTTCACATCTTCCAAATCTTGCTCTGCACGAGTTCCAGGTTGATGGCCCCACGCCTTCGGTGCCCGATCGCTCTCATAGCAACCAGCGCCGCCGGCTTCCACTACGATATTGGCTGCAACCCGTGTTCCCACTGCCCACGGCTCGCATTCTTCTGGTGTTGCAAGGATCGGACCGCTCCTGATTTCAGCGGTGAGGACAGCCTGGCCAGCAGCAAGGCCGGCGCATTCCTTCCTTAAGTTCCGTGCGCACCCGCTCGATGTGCTGCCTTCTGGTTTCCGGTTTCTTGACAGAGATCACCCAGCAGATCCACTCATTGCGTGCGAGTGGCGTAATATGCTCCCATTTTCCCTGCGCCACCGGGTCAGAAACGAGAGCCTTTCGTAAATCCGCTGGTACGCAGTGTACCGCGCCAGGAGAGATCACTTTTGGGGTCATGGATTTCATTCTATATCGATCTAGCAATCGATCCCGGGCGTCCTCCGATGCTGAAGCGAGCCGCTAAGAGCAACAGAATTGGATTCTACTTACTTCCTTTGACGAGGGTCATGGATATCTGACCTGCATGATGCGAGTTATGAAAAAGAACGTGAGCGAATAGTCTTACTCGGGTCACCGTGCCGAAAAAAGGCGTATCGACCGGTTTCAGCCAGTCTTCATCAGGACTGTTTTCGACCAGGTCCCTCAGCACGCCATAGCCTCTGGAGATCAACTGCCGGCTGTATTCCACGTCAAAATCCTGACCGTGATCTGTCTGGCCCATGGTGGTATTGATCACGTCCGTCGGGATGCCAAAAAACTGACCAAACAAATTCATCGTTTCTCCGATGTGCCGGTAAATGAATCCAATCGAAGCTGTTTTGTCATTCAGCGTGAGCGATGCATTTTCCTTATTAACCTGGTCCAAGGAGAAATGACTGGTAAATTCATTCTGTTTTAAAATGTCTCGCAAGATTTCCTTCTGCATACACTACCCTCCCTAGTACAGTTTCATCATTCGTTGTGATTTCTCGGATCTTTAGATGATCGATGCAGCGATCTCCGATCGAAACTGTCCGAGACTCTTGGCCCGAGATGGCCTCGTGCGGTTAGGGGCCTCGAAAGGTATCCTGATGATTCAGAGACCACTCTCAGTTGAAACGAGATGGAAATTGAAGGCAGCAATCGATTCCGGCTCGCGATTTCCCCGAGAGAGCATCTTCCCCCTTACACAGCAAATGTTTCGACGAGCCGAACGCGATTCGGCTAAGTCTTGAAAAGTGCTTGCACATACGCCGGCTTCAGAGGAAGTCGGCGTAACATCTTCCCGGTCGCATCGTGCAACGCTGCCGCTATCGCTGGTGCAGCCAACGCGTTCGCGGCCTCCGAACCACCGCCGTACGTGCCGACTTTCGAATTGTTCAGCAGCACGACTTTGATCTCGGGCAGTTCCGTCATCGTCAGAATAGGATAACCAAGCCAATCCACCTGTGTGACGCCGCTCTCATCGAAGCTTACTTCCTCCAGAAGTGCTTGGCTGGTTCCCATCACGGCTCCGCCTTCAACCTGACGCTTCAATTGCATCGGGTTAACGACAATTCCGGGATCGACTGCAATGGTGTATTTCTCGACCACAATCGCACCGGTGCTGGGAGTAACCGCAACCTGGCAAACGCAGGCCCAGTAGGTTCCGCTGCGAAGGAGCGCCGAAACTCCACGCCCCCGCAGCACCTTCTCACGACTGGATGTCGCGTGAGTCTGCGGCGATGGCCGCGTATCCCAACCGGAAGCATCGCGTGCCTCTTTCAGGACGCTGACCAGCCGTTCTTCACTGGTGTTGTCGATCCGAAACTGAATCGCATCGACAGCCGCAAGCGCTGCTGCTTCGCTTATCGCCACTTCGCGTGGGTAATTTTGCTGGAACTGCACCGGCGTACGCATGCTGTGGTCGCGGATGCCGACGGCAAGTGGCGAAGCCTTCTGCCCCACCTGGAATGTGCCATGCGCACGTTCTGTCACATTCGGAACCTGGGCATAAATCCACGGATCGGAAACGTTGTTGACGATCGATGTGACTGATTCTGAATGGATCTCGGGTGCAGGCATCGTCGGTAGCCCGGCGAGTACCGCACCGATCGGTCGATCATCCTGCATGGCAGGCATGTAATGGTCGGCTTGATACGCAGTCATTTTGCCTTTGGGGTCAACCGCGATCTGGAGATCGGAAAACGCAGCGGGCGACTGCGTGGACCACTGCATATCGTCTGCCCGCATCCACTGAACGCGGACCGGTTTCCCCAGGGCTTGCGACAGGATCACTGCCTCGTCTTCAGCACCTGCGTTTCCGCCGTTGGATCTTCCGTAGTGGCCCGGTCCGGGATACGCATGCACGATGACGTGATCTGCGGTAAGGCCAAGCATTTTCGCAATCTGTCCACGAAGCGCCTGCGGATTTTGATTGTGCGTATACACATGCACTGTGCCGTCCGCCTTTACATCGCCGACGGCCATCGTCGGACCGATCGGAGCATGTTTCATATAGGGCATTTCGTACGTCGCTGCCAACTTTTTCCCTGCCGACTCGATCGCCTTCCCGGCGTCACCCCTATTCGCACCACCGTTCGTTGAGGGAGCGGTTGTCCAATCCGACTTCTCCCTGAGGTGCTCGTAAAGTTTCCCTTCGCCGGGCAGACCTTTCCAGTTCGTCCACTTCGTGCCGCTCGCGACTGCCTGCGAAGCTTGAATGGCTTCCCATTCGGTCGGCGCGACCACTCCGACAAGGTTGGCTTTCAAGACTACTTGCGAATTTGGGAACTTGGTTTTGTCAATCGCTCCAGCAGACACCAGCGTCGAGCCAAGCGTTTTTGGGTGTACCACGCGAGCATGCAGCACGCCGGGTAGGCGCACATCCGTTGCCCACGTTTCCTTCGCCGCTACTTTCGAACTGATAATGGAATTTGGAAACGACTTCCCGATCACTGTGTACTGGCTTACTGGCTTCATCGGGGGATTTCCCTCGACGGTCAAACCAAACAGGCTGGTTAGGTCACCTTTGACGGGAATGGTCAGATTCAACTGTTGTCCCTTGACAAGATCGCCGTAGGAGACGCTTTTGCCGGCAGCTGTCGCGATTCCGTCCTTGACGGAAATTTCCGCTTTCGGGACGCCGAGTCGCTCCGAGGCCAGATCGAGCAGAGCCTGGTAGGTGTACGCCGCTGCTTTGCGGATATTGGGCGAACCCCTCCCCAAGAAGTCGAATGCCCCGCTGCCGTCCGGCGTACGGTCCGTGTCTCCCGACACGACCGTTGTGATTGCCTCGAAGGGCACACTCAACTCTTCGGCCACAATTTGCCGATACGCGGTAAACGTCGAGCCCTGGCCAAAATCGTTCTTTCCGGTGCGAAACAGTACTGTGTTGTCCGGATGAATCTCAATCCAGGATTGAGGAAGCGAGGGATCAAGCGAATTCTTCAACACTGCAGCTTTCGCGGGAGTGCTCTTCAGCAGTTCCCCGCCAACCAAGCTCACTCCCACCACGAGAGCGCCACCCGTTTTCACGAAATCACGGCGCGATAGCGTAGCCCCAAAAACGTTCACCGGTTTTTCGCGTATGGTCGCCATACTTACCTCGCCTTCGCCATAATCTCTGCGGCGTGTTTCACGGCATCGATGATGGCTGTGTAGGTACCACAGCGGCATAGATTCGGCGAAGGCCCAGATGTTGTAAATGCTTCTTTGATTTGCGCCAGGGTGGGGTGGGGATTACCTTCGAGCAGTTCCGTCGCTTTGATCATCATGCCGTTCTGGCAAAATCCGCATTGCGGGGTCTGCTCGGCAATCCATGCCTGCTGGACTGGGTGAAGGGTGTGACTCGCTTCCTCCGCCGAGAGACCTCGTTGTTTCGCCCACCTTGCGGGCAGACCTTCGAGCGTAATGATTTCCTGGTTAGGAGTCAGCTCGGAAAGGGACGTGATGCAGGAACGCGTTTCCTTGCCGTCGATCAACACTGCACAAGCTCCGCACTGGGCGAGCCCACAGCCGAATTGCGGACCGACAAGCTCGAGATCGTTGCGTAGCACGTAGAGTAACGGGGTGTCGGTCGGAGCCTGAACCTCGCGCCGAACTCCATTAACAGTAATCACGGCCATAGCGAACTCCCCTTCGAACGGCATCCCGACTTAGATCGGTCTCTGGCGTCTAGTTATCCTACACCCCATGTCCACCCAACTGGTGCGCCAATTCGCACGCGGTCGGGCAATGAGGATGTACTGCCAGCCAAATTCTTAACTCAATCGGCGCAGCAGATTTGTTTCCGTCCACTGGGGATCTAGGAGCAGTAAGGGGCAATTGAACAGCTGAGTCCGATCGAATCCCTGGATTGGAATCCAGGAAGATCGAGAGGCTTCCAAGAGCAGGCGGCGTTGCGAGCGACTTCGGTCTTCGAGCGCTCGGGCAGTTGCAGTTATCGGCTAATTTCCGAGTTGAGCAAGAGCGGATCGCAACGGAGAACTGGATATCCGGATCAGGCCGCTATAGGGCGAGTACATTTCCAGGATCAAAAAGAGTGCCACAGAGACGGCGAGAGCGGCTGCGAAAAAATTAACCACAACGGTGGCGTGGTTCGGTGCGAACAGTCCCCAACTCAAAAATACAATGCTCAGCCAGAAGATCATTACAAACACCAATACCTTTGAAGGCGCTACCCCCTGTTGCTCGTACATCAGCCAGCGCGTCTGTCCAAGGCTCACGGCTATAGCGAGGGCCTCCGACTTCAGTGACCGCTGCGTTTCGTCCTTCGGGGCCAGCTGGTGAATCTTTTCGTAAAGAGATTCGTTGCCATGTGCGCTTTGATCGCCTGGAGCGGTGCGGGTTTGTGACCCCATTCGGTCGAGGGCGCGTGCCACAGCGCTCTTTAGCCCTTCACGGACTTCGCTTGCCTCCGGACCGTAATGTGCCAGGATACGATCGAGCATAAGGGCGTTTGCAGAGACTTGCGTGAGTTCCGCGTTTTGCGTGTCAAAGGCGCCTTTTGCCGAAGTCACCAGCAAGCCCAGAATGAGCGCCGCCATGGTGCCAACCAATCCCATCCCCAGTTTGACGACGTCTTTGGTCTCCGCATCCAAATGATGTTTGGGCAGCACAGTACGCAGAAACATCCCCAGTAGCGAACCTCCAAACACGCACACGAGCGCGATCATACCAGTTTCGAAGGAACTCACGGCTCACCTCTGTTTTGGGATCAAAATCTTCCCATCAAAAAACATCTTCGACTAGCTTCGGCGTTGCTGGGAATTATAAATGGGGCGGGCTTGGCTGGGTAAACAAAAGTAAAGCTAAGGCCCAACGACAGTTATTCTTGCCACTCAAGAGTCGAGTCCAGGCCACAACAGCTCAGAATCTCCGCAAACATCGAGATCGCACTCTCGCGTCGGCCCGCGTGCGATACGCAAACGGGTGTATCCATATGACGGTGAGATAAGGATCGGTTTTGAAGAAGGATACCGAACCAAGACTACGATTACCTCCCTCGCCGGCCCTTCAACCTAACTCCTTCGGAACGAAGGCCCAACCTGTACATGCTGAACCCGCCTTCCGCATCTCCCTCTTATTTTCCGTCCCACGGAACTCCGCGCCCTCCATTTGCGTTCCATACTCCATCAGGAGTGTATGCATGCACGAGCTGCCCGCTAATCTTCGCTACGCGCTTCGCCAATTTCGCCTGTCTCCGGTATTTACCGCCACTGCCATCCTTACGCTGGCTCTCGGGATCGGCGGCACCACGGCCATCTTCTCCCTGATCCATGCCGTCATGATCCGTTCTCTTCCCGTCGCCGATCCCGCCGCGCTATACCGTGTCGGCTCGGGCGATGATTGCTGCGTCGAAGGCGGCCCGCAAGACAGCTGGGGCATGTTCTCGTTCCCTCTCTACCAGCGCCTGAAAACAGAAACGCCAGAGTTCGAGGAAACTACGGCCTTTCAGGCTGGCCGCGGGCGCATGAGCGTCCGCCGGCTCGGCGCCGAAACCGCCTCCCGCCCGCTCGTCTCCGAATATGTCGAAGGCCATTTTTTCTCCACTCTCGGCGTTGGCGCCTATCTCGGCCGCGTCTTCTCCGAACAAGATGATCAACCTGGCGCCGCCCCGGTCGTTGTCCTCAGCCATCGCGCCTGGCAAACGACCTACGGCTCGGACCCTTCCATCGTCGGTTCCACCTTCATCGTCGAAAACCATCCCCTCACAGTCATTGGTATCGCCCCAGCGGGATTCTTCGGCGAGACTCTCGAAAGCGACCCACCTGATATTTGGGTTCCCCTTCAGATGGAACCCATGATCAGCGCCGAAGGCAGCCTGCTGCGTCAACCTGTCTCCGCATGGCTCCGCATGATCGGTCGACTGAAGCCCGGCGCCACAACTGCCGGCATGGCGCCTCGCCTCACCGGTGTTCTGCGCAACTGGATGCAATACGACTCCGGGTATCCCTCCAACTGGATGCCGGACGTTATCCGCATGCTCCCCAAGCAAACGCTCAGCGTGATTCCTGCTGGCGCCGGCGTCGCCGTAATGAAAGAAGAGTACGGTCAAAGCCTCCGCATTCTCCTCGCTGTGTGTGGCCTGGTCCTCCTCATTGCCTGTGCGAACGTCGCCAATCTCTTGCTCGCTCGGGACGTCTCCCGCAGAGCGCAAACCGCCGTTCGCATGGCCGTCGGCGCCTCGGCAAAAGAAATCGTCAAGCAAGCCCTGCTCGAGAGCATCCTCCTCGCCGCCGGCGGCGCAATCGTCGGTCTAATCGTCGCCGTCGCTGCCGAGCGTGTACTCCTCGAACTCGCCTTCCACAGCGCACACTACCTCCCCATCAGCGCCACGCCCTCCCTCTCGGTCCTCGCCTTCGCTTTCCTCTTGGCCCTCATCACTGGAATCCTTTTCGGCGCAGTTCCCGCTTGGCTCGCTACGCGCACCAATCCTGCTGAAGCCTTACACGGCTCGGGCAGGGGGAACAGCGATCGTTCTTCACTCGCCCGCAAATCCCTTCTTGTTGTGCAGGCCACTCTCTCGGTTGTCCTTGTCGCCGGGGCCACGATGCTCGGACGCAGCCTCAACAAACTCGAGCATCAGAACTTTGGATTCCAGATTCCTGGCCGCGTCGAGGTCGCCATCAACAATCCGTCCGCTTCCTATAGCCAGCCGCAACTCGCCGCACTCAATCGCCGCCTCGAACAGGAACTTCTCTCCATCCCAGGCATCGAGGGCGTTGGTCTCGCCATGTACAACCCGCTCACCGACAACTGGGGCGAGCTTATCCTCGTTGACGGCCACCCTCCCGGCAAACTCAGTGAAGAATCCGGCTCCTCCTGGGATCGCGTCAGCACCAACTACTTGCAGAATCTTGGCGTGGGTCTCGTCCGCGGCCGCTATTTCACCGACTCCGACAACGAAACCACAGCTCCCGTCGCTCTTGTCAACGAGACCTTCGTAAAACGCTTCTTCAAGCCCGAGGAAGATCCTCTCAATCAATACTTTGGTCTCGACATGCCGGAGAATTCAAAAAACCTGCGTATCGTCGGCATCGTTAAGGATGCAAAATTTGCCGGCTTCCAGTTGGACAAGCCCGCGCGACCGATGTTCTTCGTTCCCTTGGCGCAAACCGTGAACTACCCGCAGGAACTAATGAGGAAAATCGAACTCCGCTCGCATTTCATCGGTGGAATCCTGCTCGTGACCAACATCCCCACCGGCCATCTTGAGCCGCTGCTCACTCGAACGCTCGCCGAAATCGATCCCAGCCTCACCTTCAACAGCGTTCGCACCATGCGGCAGCAGGTAGAACTCTCCTTTGATCAGGAGCGCGCCGTCGCGAGCCTCGCCGGACTCTTCGGCATCGTTGCGCTGCTGCTCGCTGCCGTCGGTCTCTACGGCGTCACTGCTTACACCGTCGCGCAAAAAACCAATGAAATCGGTATCCGCATGGCTCTCGGGGCCGATCGCGCCAAAGTCATTCGCCTCATCCTGACTGGCGCCTTCAGCCGCGTGGTCATTGGCCTCGCCCTTGGCCTGCCTCTCGCCATCGGCGCGGGCAAACTCCTCTCGAACCGACTCTACGACCTTTCCTGGTGGGATCCACCAGCCCTCACGGTCGCCACCTGCGCACTCACCGTATGCTCGTTCCTGGCGGCCATGATCCCTGCCAACCGCGCTGCCTCCATTTCCCCCATGCGGGCCCTCCGGCTCGAGTGACCTGGATCTTTACCGTTGCTCTTTTAAACGTTAGCGATATCGCTTTCGCAATCGCAGTGGGTGGGCAACTACTGTTGAAGTACCTTCTCGAAGAATGCGAGGGCTTGTGGATCGTTCGATTGCCCGAGCCAAAACATCGCGGCTTTACGAACTTCCAGATTGCGGTTTGTTTCCGCAACCTGGATGAGTTTGGGCACGCTCTGTTCCCGAGGCATTTGGCTCAAAGCAAAGACCGCTTTCTTTTTAACCTCCGTATCGGGGTCACCTTCAATGGCATTGGTTATGGCCTCGGAGGCCTTTTGTCCGGCTTTTTGCCCGAGCCAAAAGAGGGCTTGGCTGCGCACTTTGGGAACGCTGTCATCGTGCGCCATGCGAATTAATTCTGTCAGCGCGCCCGACTCACGACTGACCGAAAGCGCAAACGCCACCTGTTCGCGGACTTCGGGACTCGGGTCGCTTTGGGCCATCTGTTCTAACACGCGAAGGCCTTCTGCTCCGCGCGCTTCGCCCAGCCAGAACGACGCGTCTTTCCTGAGAGATACCGGTTCCTTCGGGGATACAAACGCCTCCAGGGCTCGCTCCGCCGACGGATCGGCGTGCAGTGCAATTGCAGCCAGAGCGCCTTTGCTCAATTTTTCGCGATCCGTTCCAGCACGATTCGCATCGCGGACAAACGTTTCAAGCAACGAGACGCTTTCGGTTGGTTTTACACTCGGCAGCCAGAGAAACCGGAGGCCGGCCGGATCGAGCGTAGTTTCTGCGGAAATGATTCGAATCTGGCCAATTCTTCCGGCTTCGGCGCGGTACAGCACGAGAAACTCTCGCGCTCCTTCGAGCTTCGCCTTGGGCTTGCCGCCGTGCTCCAAAACAATGTTTGATCCGGATTTTTCTCCCTCGAGCCGGCACGTGCCGCAATCTTCCCCGCCCGTCCCGCCACGCCAGCAGCCGACGGAACTTGCGCCTTTTACCGCATCGATCGCGTAGCCCAGCCATTCAGCTCTGGTTGTGTGTGTCGCCCAACGATCGACAGCGCCGATCAATAGACCGTCAAGTGCCTGAACTTCGAGAATTCCATTCTCTAGCTCCGGCACGCTCGAGGCCACGGTATCGGCAGTCGTCACCTGGGAGGTTCCAGACTGTTGCCTAAGAGCGTAAACCTGTGGCGTCAGTTCCCAGACCACGGCTGTTGCGATGAACGCCATACCCACAGCGTATTGAATTCTTCTCGATTTCGCGCTCATCGCACGCCTCACTTGTCCAGAAGTTCCATCAGATAGTTTGTTGCTTCCTTGGAATTCATCAGGGAAAGCTTCTCCACCGCTTTCTTCTTAAGCCCCGGGTCTTTTTCCGTTCGGGCGACAGCGATCAAGCCATTTGCATTTCCGCCGAGAAAGTAGGCATTCAACACTTCCTCCTTTACCCCACGATCACTGTCATTCATATAGATGGACTGCAATTCCGGTTGTTTGCCGCCCATCAATCCCATATCGCGAATGGCGGCGCGCCGAAGTTCGGGATTTTTCTCCTGTACCGCGATTTCCGTCAGTTTCTGTGAATCGCCTGAGAGGAAAAATGCTTCGAGAATGTCCTTTCTCGCTTCCGCAGAGGTATCGGTTTGATAAAGTTGCAGCAATTCGGTGCGACCGCCAGAGAGACCCAGGCTGCGAATGGCGTCCCGTTTCAGGCTTTCGTCCTTTTCGCTCTTTGCCAGTGCAAAAAGCTGTTCGTGGTCACCGGAGACCATGTAGCTGCGAATGACGGCGCGTTTCATTTCCGGATCTTTCGAACTTGCGTAAATTTCGGCCAGGGTTCCGTCCGTTCCCTTACCGCCCATCATGCCCAGATATTCCACCGCTTTGCGCTGAAGCTCCGGATTGGATTGGCCGAGTGCTATTTTTTTGAGGACTTCGTGAGCCTGCGGGGAGCCGCTCTGCGCCAGGAGAAATAATGCTTTGCTTTTCTCCTTGGGTGATCCTCCGCCGTCCAGATATTTCTGGATGAATGGCATCGCATGCTCCGGATCACTGTTCATAATTCCCTGAAGCGCCAGGAATTTCAGGTCCTCGTTGGACTGGCTATCCGGATTCACGGTGGCGCCGGAGCGTTGTTTCATCTCAATTTCGAGCGCCTCCGCGTCCTTCTTCCAACGGCTTTGCGGAAAGCGGCGCTTCAATTCAGCCGCGGTAGCCAACGCAGCTTCGCGTTTACCCTGACGATTTTGGGCGTACGCCTTCCAGTACAGGGCCGCATCGGTTTGCGGGCCGTTCATTTCAGCTAACTCTGAAAATGTTTGGACGGCATCACCGTAATCCTCTTCGTCCAGATAGCCGCGACCATTGCTGTATAATTCCTGCATGCGTTCGGCGTGTTCCTGCTGCTGGTCCCTCTGTTCGTGCTTTTGATCTTGCCGTTCACTTTCGACATCCGCTTGAGCCTCACTCGCCATGCGCGGTTCACTGGTCGCCTGGGCCGCGTCTGCAGTATCGCAAGACATGGATACCACAGCGAAGGTTGCCCACAACGTCGCGAGCAGAGCGCTATTCAATCTCACTGGACTCCTACTTCTACCTAATTTCATTCCTTCTCCCTCTCGAGACCTCATATCTTGCTCCTGTCTTTCACCGATTCGCTTGTTGCCGGCTCGGCGTTCTCTCGTCTGTTGCGCTGCTGCAAGCCCTGATTGACGATTCGTACCTTGAACAAAATGCCCCGATCCTCAATTCGCTTCCGCAAGGATTCAAACTGTGCCGGTGTCACGGAATCCGGGCTATTGGCGATGTCGAGCAGCACGCGCTCTAGTTCATCGAGCGTGCTGGCCATCGCCTGATCTCCCTGTTTGAGAGCGGTCTGGCGGTACAGCCGATTCTCCTCAAGCAAGTCCTCGGCTCGATGCTGTGCAGAGGAAAAGTCGATGAGATTTTTCGTGTAGTCGACGGGCTGTGTGTTTTGCAGTTCCATCAAGACCATTTCTGAACGGTCGAGGTGCTCCCCCACGGCAACAACGAGCACCCGTTCCCGAACTTTGTTGGTATCCACAGTGGCCATGCTGGGTTCGCTGCGCTTGGTGATTCTTCCGGCGTAGAACGCCAGCGCGACGGCCGCCGCCAGTGCCGCGACGGCCACCAACCGCCTGGGGGAGAACAGTCCGTCCCACCACCTGGTGGAGTTTACGAGCAGGCGCGGAGCGAGTTGTCCCCACATCCGCTGCTCGAAGTCCGGGCCCGGCTCGGGCTCGGGCATCGCGCTCAGAGCGGTGAAGACGTTTTCAATGCGGGCCATTTCTTCAGAGCACTGGGGGCATTCACTCAAATGAGCTGCGATTTGCCGGTGGTCCTTGTGCCCGCCTTCCCTGTAGGCCATTAGTTCTTCTTCCGTCAGGTGCTTCATGATTCCGTTCCCATCGCGCGGGCGGTTTTGCGCGATTCTGCAAAAGGCTCCAGTGCTTTTCGAAGTTTCGCTACCGCACGAAAAACTGTATTCTTCGTGGCGGTACCGCTGGAATTCAGCACGCTCGCGATTTCCTCAATCGCGCATCCATCCCAATGCCGCATCACGATGGCCGTACGTTCTGCCACGGTCAGAGTATTCAGAGCAGTACTCATTCGTGCAGCCAGCTGCGCACTGCCCGCGATCCGTTCCGGAGAGGGCCCGGGGTCCGTCACGCGGTCCAGAAGATCCAGTCCTGGCCCATCCTGGTCTGCATCCCGTGAGACGGCTCGGCGTGAATCGGCGGTTTTTCTCTGGCGCAGCAAATCAATGGCGTAGTTGGCCGCGATGCGATATACCCAGGTCCCAAAATTAGAGTTGCCTGCGAACTGTTTTAATTTTTGGTAGCCACGCAAAAAAGATTCCTGCACGACTTCCTCCGCGTCTTGACGATTACCCAGCATCCGAAACGCCAGCCGATAGATATTGCGGCTGTGCCGATCGACGAGCACACGATAAGCGTCCCGGTCCCCGGCAAGCGTCCGCTCGATGGCGATCGCATCGCTGACTCCGGCGATTTCAGCCTGATTGGTGTTACCGGCCATTCTCACAATTAGACAGGATACTGCCGCCACGGTTAGGTTCCTGCCCGATTTTGGAAGGGTGCCAGGGGGCGGGTCGCTCCGGCGGCCCTACCGTACCTCAGCGATCGAACGCTGCACGCTAAAACAGGTGTGCAGAAGAAGATGGCCGTTCCCAAACGAGAGGAACGCGATGCAATTTGACGCATCACCATCCGGCGAACTTAGAAAACCGCTATCGGACCGGGAGTGCGGGCTGGGCTGCTTGGTCCAGATTCCGGTGTTTTATCGTTACCAGGAACTGCCGCCTCACGAGGGTTACTGATGCGAAAAAAGGTCGCTGCGATAGCGACGAGTCAGTGCGCCAACTTTGTCGCAGACTGCAATATCCGTTTAAGCATAGCTTCCTTTGCGCTCGAGATTCTAGGTACCGCTGCATGGTATCGTCGCAATCAATCTGGAGGAAACGACCTTGATCAGGGTGCTGAAGCTGGGGATTTTATCTGTACTTCTGGCCATTACCTTCGAGGTCCAGAACGTACCGGCGCAAGACGGGAAAAAGATAAAGATCGGCTTTTCGATAGAAGCGATGAATGGAGAACGCTGGCAAACGGACCTCGATTCGTTTGAGGTCACGGCCAAGAAGTTAGGCGCTGAAGTCATCTCATTCGATGCCAAAGGACAAGATGATCTTCAGTTCACCCAAGTCAAGGAAATGATCAAATCGGGGATCGATGTACTGGTGTTGCTCCCTCGCGACACGACGACGGCGGGCCGGATGGTGGAAGCGGCAAAAGCGGCCAACGTTAAAGTGATCAGCTATGATCGCCTCATTCTCAATAGTGACGTCGATTTGTACGTGAGTTTTAACCGCGCTGAAATCGGTAAAATGCAGGCGGAATATCTGGTCAAACACGCGCCTAAAGGCAACTACGTATTGATCGCTGGTTCTCCGAACGACGAAGGGGCGAAGGTCCTGCACGACGCACAAATGACTGTCTTGCAGCCGTATATTGACCGAGGCGATATCCGAGTGATCGCCGACGAATTTATTAAGGACTGGTCACCGACGGAAGCGTATCTTTTTGCGCTAAAGACCATCAATTCCTCGCGAGGCAATATCACTGCCATCCTGGCTTCCAACGATGGACTGGCGTCCGGCGCCATTGAAGCGCTCCGCGACAGGAATCTGAACGGGAAAGTCCTGGTCACGGGGCAAGATGCAGATCTAGCGGCTCTGATTTGCATCGCCGGTTATACCCAAGCAATGACGGTGTACAAGCCAATCCCAGCCGAAGCCGCGGCTGCAGCAGAAGAAGCGGTTCGCCTGGCGAAAAATGAAAAGCCACGAGCAAACGGGACGATGAGTAACGGCAAGAAAAAGGTTCCCACGATCATGCTAGGACCTGTTCTTGTAACGCGGGACAACATCAAAACAACAGTCGTTCAGGATGGATTTCAGAAGTTGAGCAGTATCAATCAGGCCTTACCGCCAGACCAGCAAATAAACTAGATCGTCCTCCGCTGGAGGAACTCATTTCTATCGACAGGGATGAAGCTGAATATGAGAGCTCGATTGAAAGCCAGGATCGCCCATCTAATCCTACTCATTCTGTTCGTAACGTCTCTCGTCAACGGTCAACAAGCGGCAGATACCAAGCGGAAAGTCAAAACCAAAGTAGATCCTGCATATCCTGAGCTTGCGCGTAAGCTAAATATTTCGGGCAAGGTTAAAGTTGAGGTCGTGATCGCTGCTGACGGACATGTGCAAACCGTACGCGCTCTGGGCGGCTCTCCCGTTCTGGTACAACCTTGCTTAAGTGCTGTCAGAGATTGGCATTTTTTATCAGGTCCGGCAGAAACAACCGAAGTGATCGAATTTAGCTTCGATCGATAGCGACAGTTCATTTATTAACCCCAAGGTTGGATCGGGCCGTTGGTCACAGCGCGCGTGAATCGAGCTTTCAGAGTCGTTTGAGCCACGTCACCCAAACAGATCCCAATGTCTTTCGCTTCCTCGGCCGCATTGCCCTTCGATCGGGACTTAGGCGAATCCGAACGTATGGCCCAGAGCCCGAATGCTTGACGCTAGGGGGCACAGTGTTGCTCGTTTGATGTCATGGAACTTCTGGGGAAGCCGCACGAGGACGGAATTGTGGCGGTAATCGGCACGAGATGCAAACACAGTTGGAGCCTGCTCGACGCAGTGAAAGAGAAACTGAGAAAACGTCTCCCACTGCGCTAGTTTATTGATGCTGACCATCGCCAGGTTGGACAAACTCCTAATTTATTGTGCGGGCTCAAACGAGGCGATGCAGCACTCATCGAGCGGGGCGTTGCGGAAACAGGGTACGGACCGCGCAAGGGGATCGTCTATCCAATGGTGATGCAGTTCCGCCCCGAGCTCTTGCTCTTGTAAAGCAGCTCATCAGCTCTTCTGATCGCAATCTGGCTCGTCCAATCTCCCGGTAATACATAGGTGGCTCCCACAGAGATTGTGACTCCTATATTCCGATCCTCGATAAATGTAGTGGTCGTCTCGACCAATGCCCTGCATCTCTCCGCGATGCATTCGAGTGGGATCAAGTCACCTTGCAGAATCAAGAGAAATTCCTCGCCACCCCATCGGCCAACGGTGTCACCAGGCCGGACGCTGTTGAGCAACGTATTTGAAACTGTTTGCAGGACTCTATCACCAGCCGCATGTCCCCAAGTGTCATTTACGTGTTTGAAGTGATCTACATCTATCAGCAACAACCCGACCGATTTGCCGAACTGTTCAACCTCTTGGCACTGCTGTTGGACTCTCAACTCTACATACCTGCGGTTGGCAAGCCCCGTCAGCACATCCTGATGTGCGAGGTTCTCAAGTTTACACAATCGGCGTTCCACTAGTTTCTTCGCGCTGGCGTCGCTAAAGATTTCAACTGCTCCAATGATCGCGCCCGAGCCATCCATGATTGGCGAGGCACGAACAGCTACAGGAACGCGATGGCCCTCTTTGTGGCGCAGATAGACTTCAATTTCCCTTGCTTTCCCATCCTCTATCGTTTGTTTGAGAGGGCAACGAGTGCCGCAGAGACCACAGCCGTTCTCGTCGACATGTTGCAAAAAGTTGTCGAAACAGTGCCGTCCCATTGCTTCTGTCGCGGCGTAACCGGTAAGTCGTTCCGCGCCCTTGTTCCAATACGTGATGGCTCGATCTCGGTTCACGAAATACACGCCATCGTAAAGATTGTCGAGGAGTTGCTTATAGAGAGGACTGACCGAATCGGCAGAATCGTTCAAACCGAAGTCGGCTGAGAGCAACTGGGTCGCGCTGCTTTTAAGGTCCACGTTGGATACCCCGTCGAGATTCTAGGAACATTTGTTGCTGAGCCCCACGGGCTGAGTTGCATGTTGTGCGCCAATTCTGAGAACGGGACCAACTTGCAAGTTACACAATGCGCGGCGTTTGCGAAGATGTGAACCCGCTTCGATTCCCTGGCGCATCGAAGCAATGTCCAAAACTACGACGCCCGTCCAACAAGAGGACGAGATAAACTGTTCAGACAGTTAAAATCGAGACCACACCATCACTTCCTAGAGTTCAGTCCTGCCTGGTCTTGTTGCATATCCACGATCTCGCTCACGAGAAACAGATCCGTGAGTAAGGCCCGGAGGTGGATTGACGCGTTCAGATTGTCGATCAATTGAGAGCTGATCGTGGGCTGGGCCAAAACCAGCTCAATTGCAGCGATGGAGTCGTGGGCATCGCGATTAAGCACCTGAAAGAACGCCTGGTATCGTTCCGCTGGTTCCCAGCGCCCTTGTTTTAACGCCATCGCGCAGTTTTCTGCAAGGCCCGAGACCGCTTTCACGGCACGCTCCAGATACTCGCGAACTTGCCTGCCGGACGTACTTCCCTCTTCATTGCGGAGCCCTTGTGCTGCATAAGCCAGCATGAACTCGTAGCATTCTTCGATCGTGTCGCAGTGTTTTGATATGTCAGCCGGCATCTCTTAAGCCTTCAGGCGCTGTTCCAGGGGGTGTGGGT
This sequence comes from uncultured Acidobacteriota bacterium, assembly GCA_963831545.1. Taxonomy (GTDB): domain Bacteria; phylum Acidobacteriota; class Terriglobia; order Acidiferrales; family UBA7541; genus Acidiferrum. The sequence continues at coordinate 359,905 of CAWHQX010000007.1, read as the reverse complement.
GATGAACCGGGAGCCTCTACGGGCCAGCGCAGCGGATCGTGTTCTTTCAGATAAAAGTCGCGGCTCATCCATCCGAAGATCATCGATTTCGTGATGGCCCGTTTCTCAGGGCGAAGGCCAAAGTAGACATGCACCATGATTAACGCAATCAGCCCAACGCCTGCCAGGCCGTGCAGCACGTACATCATCCCCCAGGTCATATCACCGAACAGATACGGATTACGGGGAAAGAAGGTCGTGCGCACGCGGAACATCATGAATACGCCAGTCGCAATCGCAGAAAGGCCCGCCGCGATAATAGCGCCATGGTAGAGCTTGTTCTCCAAGGGATACTTGGCAAATTTGTCCGGTGGCGGCGCGGCCTTCCCCATAAAGCGCAGGACCCTCCTTCCTGCGTCCCGCACGTCGATTCTGTCGGGCCAGATCGACCAGAAGTCCATGAAGAACGAGGCGTGGATGATGTGAAAGAGTATGGAGACGGTGAGAACCGATCCCGCGATCCAGTGATAGGTAACCCAGTCAAAGCGGAAGCCCACCTTCGGGAGGAAAGCAGTAAACAGCAGCGTGAACATACTGGCGGCCATAATCCAGTGAAAAAGCCGCGCGGTCAGCGAATGTCTGGGCACGTGCTCCGGTATTCGCCCGGCGATCAACGGTGAACCAATGCTCGCAAACTCCTTGGGCTTTGCGAAATATCTAAGATAGGTGGCGTGGACGATGAAGAAGAGAAATCCCAAGATGACTGCGACCCAGATCAGGAACCAAGCGATATGGATGGGAACAGTTTGTCCCCACGGGCTTCTTGCCCACTCTAGGAAGTCCATTCGCCTCCTTCACGCCGCCGATGGCGCGCTTCACCAGATTTTTCATCAGAGGGATCTTGTAGGCGTTAAATTGCAGCGCAACCGCACCTTGAACCGCCAGTTTGCCGGCCATCTCTCCAGTGGCTGCGTTTGCTGGTTTGCCGCGAACAGCGTCTTCGACTGCCTTTAGGCGGAGAGGCCGTGCAGCCGCGCCGTTCACCGCGATCCGGATTCGCTCAATGTCGCCGTGCGATACCACCATCGCCGAAGCCACGTTCAGCAGCGGGAAGTCCCATACGTTCCGGTCCCGCACTTTCTCGAAATAGAATTGCGCGCCAGCCCACGCCGTGGGAATGCGAATAGCCGTAAGAAGCTCCCCGGGTTTCAGGACATGCAAACTTGTGATGTCGATGTCAGGGCCCACGAAATAGTCCTCGGCATCGATCACGCGCTCGCCCTTCGATGTGCGGATCATAAATTTCGCATCGAGCGCGATCAGCGCTGGGGCAGTGTCCGAGGGATTCACGGCCACGCATCGTTCCGCATGGAGGATTGCGTGCTCGCGGTTGCGACCCTCCGGTGTGTCGGCATAGCAAATATTTCCTCCGGCGCGGTAGCAAGGCCAACCTGCTCGGTAGTACCAGCAGCGTGCGTCCTGCGAGACGTTGCCGCCGACGGTACCCTGGTTGCGGATCTGCGGCGAGGCTACGAGTTCCGCGCTATCCGCAAGTATCTTGTACTTCTCTCTGACTACGGGATGTCGAACTACTTCCGTCAGGGTGGTCATCGCTCCGATCTCGATGCCGTCGGCAGTGGCGCGAATCCCTTTCAGCTCCGCGATTCCGCTCAAATCGACGACAACCCTCGGTTTCTTGATGCGGTCCTTGAGCCAGTCGAAGCTATCCATCCCTCCAGCCAGTACCCAGCCATCGCGTCCGTGTTGCTCGAGCAACGTTTGCGCATCAGCGATAGAGCTAGGCTGCAACAATTCAAATGCCGGCATGACGTCTCGAATTACGGCCATCGTCTCTCCTTCCGCATCGTGTTCCTAAATGTGTGCCATCAAGGGATGTTGCATGGGTCGCCCAGCTTCGAGCGAAGTCAGGATGGTGTCGGCGTTGACGGGCGCGCGGCGGAAGATCTCATCTCCCAATGCATCCGAGAGCGCGTTCAGGATAGCGGCACAACCGCCACCCACCGGAGGCTCACCGACGCCACGTGCTCCTACCGGAGTTTCGGGATCCGGAATATCCAACGCTCCCCATTGCATGTTCACAGGAACATCGAGAATGGTTGGAGGTTTGTTCTGATAGAAGCGTGTCGAGAGCATGGCGCCGTAATGCGGGTCATAAACCCACTTCTGGCCGATCGCGTGGCCTATCCCCAAAACCGAGCGTCCAAGCACTTGGCCGCCAAGGGCGCGCGGATGAATCACCGAGCCAACATCGGCGTAAGCGAGAAAATCCACGATAGAATATTTTCCTGTCTCTACATCGACTTCGACTTCCGCAAAGCTCGCCACGTAAGAATACGTTTGGCCGTCGCGAGGATAGTTGTCCTTGGCGGCGGCTACCAGGCCTCGCCCGGCAAGTGCTGCCATCGAAGCCTTCGTCAGTTTATTGAGATCAGCCGATGGTTCATGGCCGTCGTAGATGCCGCCCAGTTGAATGGCTTTCGCTGCAGCCTGCGCCAATGTCATGCCAGCGCCACCGCCCTTGCGGAAGACACGCTCGTTTGCGACCTCGTAGTTCTCTGGCTTGCCACCAAGACTCTTGGCTGCAATCTCCTGAAGCTTTTTCTTTGCATCCATGGCCGTGGCGTAAGAGGCCCGCGTCATCGCGTGGGTTGTCTGGCTGCCACCGGAGACGCAGGTGAACGGCAGGTTCTTCGCCGTGTCGCCCCAGGTGATGTCGCACTTCTCCCACGGAACGCCCAGGACCTCAGCACCGGCGCGATGCACGTCCATTACGGATTCCGTGCCCAGATTTCCGATTCCGGACTGGAATTGGACGCGACCTTCCGGGGTGATGACGAGCAGCCCATCGAAGCCAGTCGTACCGCCCACGTAACAACTGAGCGAAACGCCGACGCCGCGCACCTTGCTACCGCTTCGTTTCGGGTTACGAGCGACCCGCTCATTCCATCTGAACTGTGCCGCACCGCGGTCCAAAGCTTCCTTGAGGAATGCACTTGTTGCATGGGGCCGCTTGCCGGTGCTGGCCATCACTGGCCCAACGGGGGCCTTGCCTTCCGGGCAGTTGATGCGGCGGATGGCCACTTGATCGAGCCCCAGTTTCCGCGCTGCTTTGGCGATGACCGGCTCCATGATCGCAATGCCCTGCATTCCGCCCGGCGAACTTTGCGCGCTGCGTGGCGGCGTATTCGTGAGGATGGTCGCGCCACGCCAGCGCATCGCTTCACACTGATACAGGAGAGAAACGATGCGGCCCGACGAAGGAACATCGCCATTGGCGTCGTAAGGTCCGTTGTTTGAAATGACGAACATGTCCAGGGCGATAACTCTGCCCTCCTTCGAGAAACCGACTTTCATTCTGCCCATCAGACTTGGTCGCGCACGCCCGATGAAGGTCTCCTCTTCACGGCTGATGCGCATCATCACCGGAGCGTTCGCCTTCTTTGAAAGAAGCGCAGGAATGACCAGTGTCACGCCACCCGTGATCTTGCTGCCAAAGCCGCCCCCCGTGTATTCACTGATCAGAACGACATTGCCTGGATCGATGTTCAACCATCTCGCGATTGCCGGCACTGTCTGTGCCGTACTCTGCGTGCCCGTGTACACGTGGACTTTGCCGTTCTGCCAGTAAGCCATTGCAGTGCGAGTTTCAAGCGTCTGGTGGCTGGTATCTGGCGTGACAAATGTTTCGTCTAGGACGAGCGCGGCCTTTTGGAAGGATGCGTCGAGGTCGCCATAGGACCATTCGCTGGGCGTCTTGCCCATTGGCAATTGACCTTCCTTCGCGTTGGCGAAATCTTCCTTCGTCCATTTCAGTTCACCAATCGTAGGCGGAGGAGGGCTTGGGGGCGGCGCACCCGCCGCAGCGGCGCCGACTGGAGCCTGAACCCAAATGTTTCCTTCGAGTCTGGGGTTTGGCCCACCTGGCCGCAAAGTCTCGAGAGGATCGATCACAAACGGAAGCGGCTCGAAATCGATTCGGATTTTTTCAATCGCCTCCGCAGCCGTGAGTTCGTCGACCGCCGCGACAGCGAGAATAGGCTCGCCTTGATAGAGCGGTTCCATCGTAAGTGCCCGCTCGCTCTTCAGATTGGCTTTGATTACCGTGCCGTTGTCCGTAAGGCTATCGGCTGGTGGCGGAAGTTCATCCGCCATGAGAATTGCCTTCACGCCGGGCATAGCCAGCGCCGTACGCGTATCGATGTGCTTCACACGCGCGTGCGGCAGCGGACTGAGGAGCAGCTTACAAAAGAGCATTCCGTCCGCGTGGTAGTCTTCGGCGTACTTCGCCAGCCCCGTGACCTTGGCGTAGAGGTCCGGAGTTGGGTAATCCTTGCCGATTAGTTTATGCCCGACACCGTACACGCGTTCCGGTGCTTTGGCCGGATCCGTTTCTATTTTCACGGATTTGTCAGACATTGCTGGCCCTCCGCATATTTTCCGCGCCGCGCATCAGCGCGGTGAGAATCTTGTCGTAGTCCTGGCAACGGCACAGATTTCCAGAAATACCGAACGCCAGTTCGCTACGCGTGGGATTTGGATTCGTCTTAAGGAATCCGACAGACGCCATGATGAAGCCGGGCATGCAGAATGCACACTGAAAGCCTTGTTCCTCGATGACGCCTTGTTGGACGGGATGCAACTTTCCCTCCGGGCTCGCGAGCCCCTCGATGGTCAAGACCTTTCGGTCGCGCACTGTGTGCGTCAGTACGGAGCACGCATAATGCGGCACATCGTCAATCAGAACCGTACAAGCGCCGCATTCGGCACGGTCGCATCCGAGCTTCGTCCCTGTGAGCCCCAGTTTGTGGCGCAGTGTCCAAGCCAGCGTTTCTTGTTTCATGACATCGGCCCGCCGCAACTGCCCGTTCACATCGATCGTGACGAGCCTTTCACCGGTCCCGCGAGCAGACTGGCCGAGCAACGTGGAAGCGCGGAACAGATAACTTGCTGAAGAGACAGTCACGCCACCAACGATCACACCCTTGATTAGGTCACGCCGGGAGATCGCGTTTGATCGAGTCTCAATGCTTTTTGTGTCCTTGTTGTCGTTCATCCGAAGGTCTCTCCTCTCGCGTCAATATCGGAGGTCGCATAGCGTCTGATCGAAATTGTCTCTCCGCGTCGCTCCGTAATCTATCACCGACTGGCGTTTCACGGACTCGCTGTCTCGTTGGATGGGGCATTTCGGCAAAATGGGTACGGCAGCGGCTCCGCCCGAGGATCGCGTCCGTCAGGAGGGTGGGTCATTTCCTCGACGTCCACAGCAAGAAGTGCTGACATTATTTGAATGCTCGGCTGGGTGTTGAATCGAACCCGGTGTGCCCACCCCGATACAATTAGCCTCAGTGCGTCAGGTGAAGCTTCGAGCCGACGAGGAGGTGCAGATAATCGGAGAGCTGAGGATTGTTGCGAGCGAGGAGCCCCCAATCGGAGCCACGGCCAAAATGGACACGAGAGAGCGACCAGAGCGTATCTCCTCGATGGACCGTGAGCGTCTCGGGTTCCGGTACAGGAGAGGCGTAGGAACCACCGTTGTTTGGAACCACGATGGTACTCCCGCAGCCAAGGAAGTCCGCATGATCAGCCGAGCCAGGGTTCAGGGAGGCAAGTTCTCGCCAGCGCGAGCCGCTTCCGAGATATCGCCTTGCCAGCTTCCACCAGGATTCGCCTGGGCGCACCTGGATGCGTATGAAATTGCCCGTTGTAGCGCGCGAGGGTGAACTAGCCTCCGTCAACGGACTTAGAGTCGTAGGTGCAATCGATGGACGCGGCTGGAATGGGGAAACGCGAGCATGCGCCGCGGACCGTGTAAATGGCGCAGGCGAAGTCGCGGTAACGACGGGTGGCACTAGAGTGTGCGGCGCGCGCGAGAGCGGAACCGAACCTTTTGCCTCAGCAAAGGCCGTATCGGGCAGTTCCAACGGAAATGACGAGAGCTTTTCGTTGAGCATTGCCTCAACTTCGCGTGCGGCTCTTTCTTTCCGGGCGCGGCGCGCAATTTCGCCGAGAGATGTGGGAGGTGCGTTTGCCTCGACGTCAAGAGGCGAGAGGCTCGACGACTCAGGCGCAGGCGAGGATTCCCGCCGTGCCTCGAACCGGTTCTGATCTTCGGGGATGAGGATACGCGGACGCTGCAGATCCTCCTCGGTATAGACGTGGTGTGTCGCACTAAGAGACTGCGACTTGTGAGCCCGCTGCTGGCGCGCGGCTTCGGCAACATCTTGTGCGGCCACATTGGGGTGAACAAAGATGGGCACAAGCAGGCAGAAGACAGAGATCGCTTGCCGCCTGAAATACGTACGCCGGTTTGGTAAATGCACTTTCATCAAACTGCGGGCACAGGATTTGCTAGGGAGATTGTCGCGCGGAGCAGGACCTTGTGCAATAAGCAAATGTTTACCTTATAACGACCCGGCGTCTGACAACGCGAGCGAGCACCAAGTCTGTCAAATCGGTTCCAGTTGAGCCAAAATGAGTTATGTCTCCATCGTACCCGTTTCTCCAGGGACTCGAGGCAATCCGGAGAAGTCATCGCCCGCCGCCGCAGCACGACGAGCTTTTCCAGCTACGCGATGAGCGGATCCGCAAGAACCTGAATTCGACCTGGGACCGGGATCGGGGGGGGCTATCTCGAAGAAAAATGGGAAGCTACGTGTAACACGGGAGTTCGCTCAGGATTCGACGCAGCGCCTTGAACAACAGTGGCAACCGCAGGTTGCAACCTGTCTTGGGAACAACGGCCAGAAATTCGTTTTGTTCCTTGGCCACCTCACTTATGCTCTGACGGATATGCTCTTATCGCTGCTGATCTCGAGTGGACTGGGCAGCTATTTCAGTCACTCTGTGCACATCCGCAGATCTGCCGCACTGCTTTCGAGTGTGGTTTTCGTGCTTCTCGCTGCATTCGCGCCGGTGCTGCATGCGCAAACCATCCGAGTAGACATCACTCCGGATCACGCGTCCAACACGTTCCGGCCTACCGAAGCGCTCGGCGCGGGAGTGGACCGCATCCCTCGCGACGCCACCGACAAGGTATTCACCGAACCTATTATTAAACAGATCCTATCCGCTGGGTGGCAGACCGTCACGTATCGACAGAACACCGAACTCCACGTAGAGGCCTGGCACTGGAATCCTCAGGGGACCTGGAGTGAAGCCGGCGAGAAGGGCTATTTCGTCGGCAACGCGGCGCCAACGGAATTCATCCGCCACTCTTATGGTTATCCTCTGCCGCATCAGGGCTTCACGCATCCCGATGGGTCCGGATATTCCCGTTTGACAGATGGAGACCCGGAGACCTATTGGAAGAGCAATCCGTATCTCAGCAAGAAATTCACGGGAGAAGACGATTCACTGCATCCGCAATGGGTGGTCGTTGATCTGGCAACGCCGCAGGAGATCAATGCCATCCGCATCGATTGGGCCGCGCCATACGCTCGTCATTACGTCGTCCAATACTGGACCGGAGCCGATCCGATTCGTGAAGCCACAAAAGGTACATGGATCACTTTTCCGAATGGACTGATTACCAATGCCACGGGCGGCCACGCGACACTTCAACTTTCCCGTGAACCTGTGCAAACACAATACGTACGGATATGGATGACTGAATCCTCAAATACCTGCCACGTGCACGGTTCCGCAGATCTGCGAAATTGCCTTGGATATGTGATCAGCGAGCTGTTTATCGGCACGCAGACCGCCGATGGCGCGTTCCACGACGTGATCCGCCACACCGCCGACCGCGCTCAAACGAATACCATCTGTTCGTCCGTCGATCCCTGGCACGAAGGCTCCGTTGTAAATGATCGCGAGGACCAGGTGGGGTTTGATCTTTTCTATACCAGTGGGATCACACGGGGACTTCCGGCAATGATTCCAGTGGCAATGCTATACGACAATCCGGAAAATGCAGTCGCAGAGATTGCTTACCTCGAAAAACGCGGTTACCCGATTTCGTACATTGAACTGGGAGAAGAACCGGACGGCAAGCACACCCTTCCCGAGGACTACGCCGCCCTCTACCTGCAATGGGCCAGCGCGCTGCACAAACTGGATCCCAACCTGAAGTTAGGCGGCCCGATCTTTGAAGGCGTGAACAAGGACATTCAGGTCTGGCCCGACGCACAAGGGCGAAGCTCCTGGATGGGTCGGTTCTTCGATTACTTGCGAGAACGGAATCGCCTTCAGGATCTTTCATTCGTCTCGTTCGAGCACTATCCCTTTGAGCCCTGCAAACTACAATGGAGTGATCTTTACGAAGAATCGACGCTTGTCCGTCATATTATGCAGGTCTGGCGCGAGGACGGACTGCCCTCGGGCGTACCAATGTTTATTACGGAATCGAATATCGCGGCGGGCTCCGATCAATCGTTTGTTGATATTTTCGCCGCTCTCTGGTGGGCCGATTATATCGGCGCATTTCTGGATGGCGGTGGCAAAGCAGTCTACTATTTCCATTACATTCCCGAACAGACTTCGCACGGTTGTGATGGCACCTCGCCGGGCACCTTCAGCATGTTCATGGTGGACAAGAATTATGAGATTCTACAGCCGAATTCACAGTTTTTCGCCGGGCAGATGATCACAGAAGAATGGGTGCAACCCGGGAGCGGCGAGCATCGACTGTTTTCATGCGAAAGCGACCTGCGCGACTCTGCCGGCCATACGCTGGTAACTTCCTATGCAGTATTGCGACCTGACGGCGAGTGGTCATTGATGGTCGTGAATAAGGATCAGGAAAATCCTCATTCCGTTAAGATTGCTTTTGCCGACGAGGAAACCGGAAAGCAAAGCCATTTTGCCGGACCAGTAAATATGGTGACGTTCGGGAGTGAGCAGTATCAATGGCACTCGAATCGAAACGGAGGGACGGCGGATCCCGATGGTCCCTTGGCGCGCTCCACGATTCCCGGAGAAGAAAACACACAATTCACGCTCCCAAGGGCGTCTGTCACTGTTTTGCGAGGCAAATTGATGACCAACCAAAAGCCGTAGACGGCCGATTCTGGTGAGGAGTCTAGATCTGCTACGGAATGAAACTGGGGACATGTCGGATTGATGCTCAGAGCTCGTATTCCCGCACCCGCAAAGTGTCGTATTGACCTTGAGGATCGCGGCGGCTGCGGCCCTTTTTCGTTTTACCGCACTGACCCATATACTACCCGGAGTATTTTCCGATGAAGCTCTGAAGGGAAATGAGTGACCACACTTTGCGAAGCGGCCATCGAAAAGTGTTCTTTCCGCTACACCACAGGTTTTAATCCATACTAATTCGCAGTCGGCACACGCACAGGAGAGCTCGCATGGCTCAGCTAGCATTGAATGGTGGACTGAAATCCAAACAAAAAGCATTTCCACCCTGGCCACACTTTGCCCAGGAAGAACGTGACGCGCTCCAGGAAGTGTTGGAAAGTCGCGTCTGGTGGAGGACGCCGGGAACCAGAACGCTGAACTTTGAAAACGAGTTTGCCCGCTTTCATGGTGCGAAGCACGGCATCGCCGTGACAAACGGCACTGCGGCACTGGAAGTTACCATGGCCGGGCTCGGAATTGGACCAGGTGATGAAGTCATTCTTCCCGATTACACCTTTGTGGCCACCGCCAGTGCCGTGCTCAGCGTCGGAGCCCTTCCCGTCACCGTTGACGTCTCTCCTGAAACCTACTGCATTGACCCTGCCCTTGCAGCTGCCGCCATTACTCCTCGTACTAAGGCCATCATTGCAGTGCACATGGGTGGGAATCCGGCAGACCTTGACGCGCTCGGTGAGCTCGCCAAGCGCAATGGCATCGCCCTCGTGGAAGACAGTTCGCATGCGCACGCCACAGAGTGGAAGGGCCACCGCATCGGCTCGCATGGTGCCGCGGGCACCTTCAGCTTTCAAGCCAGCAAGCTCATGACGGCCGGCGAAGGGGGAATTGTCGTTTCCAATGACGATGCCTTTGAGAAACGCGCTCGCAGCGTCCACGATTGCGGTCGTATGCCGGGTGAGTGGTTCTACAGCCACTACATTAACGGCTCGAACTTCCGGATGAGTGAGTGGCAGGGTGCAGTACTCAGCGTCCAGTTGACCCGGCTGGATGAACAAACCCGGCGTCGACACATGAATGCCCGTATTCTCGACAAACTGTTGGCCAACATTCCTGGTATCACTCCGCAACAAATTGACTCGCGCTGCACTCGCAACGGTCAGTACGCCTACATCTTCCGCGTCGACTCCAAGGAATTTGCAGGAGCCAGTACGCTCCGCTTGATTCGAGCCATGAATGCCGAGGGGATTCCGAATCAAGCCAGTTACCCGCCGATCCACGCGCTCGACGTTTTCACCAGTGGCGAGTATCGCCGGCGTCTATGCGTTGCGCAAGCCACAGAACCGCATCATTTTCTGAAAGCCGACTATCCAAATACCGAGCGTGCTGCCTTTGAAACGATCTGGATTCCGCAGCCTGCCCTCCTGGGCGATGAAGAAGATATGCATGAAATTGTGAACGCTTGGCGCAAGATTCAGTCATTTGCCAAAGAGCTTGTGTAATTTGGAAAGAAAAGAGAGACGATCTCGGCTGGAAAAACGCGCACTCTCTTTTTGGCGCTGCGGTCGAGCTCACGATGTCGGAACTCGAGTTGGCCGGACGGAGATCTGCTTCGAGCGTTCGGCTTGTTGTTAAGGCCACGGGGACGTGACTATCCCGTAGCGGCACTCGTCGACGATGTCTCCAAATTGTCGGACATCATCCAGCACAACTGAATCGTCAGGCGTGCTTTCGCTTCACGTTTCGTGCAGTTAGACCCATGCGGGTCAGGATGGTATCACAGGCCACCGGAGAAGGTAGAGAAGGTGATTTAATGTATCAGTCGGTCAGTTTGTGCTAGGCTTTTATTCACCCCGAACGGACCCCGCTTCTCGGGCGGGACAAATCAATCATCGCCAGGTCAGCAGTGAAAGGACTGCCTTTCTAGGGTAGTCGATTCTGCGCATCCGATCCGTTCGTAGATGCATGAAGAATCCAGACCGAGTCAAAGGAGGACATCATGAAGATCGTAGTGATTGGCGGCAGCGGACTGATCGGATCAAAGCTCGTCATCAAGCTTCGTAACCATGGCCACGAGGCCGTGGCGGCGTCACCCAATTCGGGAGTCAATTCCATCACCGGCGAGGGACTTGCCGAAGCGATGAAAGACGCGTCGGTAGTGGTTGACGTAACGAACTCGCCTTCCTGGGAGGACGCGGCGGTGTTGAACTTTTTCGAGACATCTACTCGCAACCTCCTCTCCTTCGGCGCGGCCGCAGGTGTGAAGCATCATGTCGCGTTGTCCGTCGTAGGAACGGAACGCCTCCTCGCAAGTGGGTTCTTCCGCGCAAAAATGGCTCAGGAGAACCTGGTCAAAAGTTCATCGATTCCTTTCACGATTATCCGCGCGACGCAGTTCTTCGAATTCGTCAAGGGCATCACCGATTTTTCCACTGACGGCAACAAAGTGCGGCTGCCATCGGCCCTCATCCAGCCTATGGCGGCCGACGATGTTGCCAGTGCGGTAGGCCGGATCGCAACAGGAGCGCCAGTGAATGGCGTGGTTGAAATTGGAGGGCCGGAAAAGTTTCACCTCGATGACCTCGCTCGGAAATACTTGGCCGCAAACAAGGACCCGCGCGAAGTTGTCACAGACCCGAAAGCGAGCTATTACGATGTCGAGGTAAGCGAGACGACATTAGTTCCTGACGATAACGCGCTGCTCGGCGCGACGCGTTTCGACGCCTGGATCACAAAGGCCGCGGCGAAAGCGACGGCGGCGACTCACTAGCGCATCAGCCCAAAAGAGGCTGGTTGGCGTGGATCGGCCTATTTCAAACGAAAGGCCTGTTTATGAAGATTGAAATCAAATTGCATCCTCAAATCAAAATTCTCGTGCTTTGATGGGTTGCCGCCTCCCAGAAGTGAAATGGAGTCAAATGGAATTAGTTTGAATGTTTGAATCGCGACGAAAGGTCACGCACGGATTGACAGGCGGCATCTCTCGAGCTGAACTGTTCACCGCGAAAAAGTACTTCTAGTCTTGATCAGCATGGCAAAGCGCGACTGGGGTCCGACCAAGGTCGCGATGTAACTATTACCTGGGCCTGAAGTCTCAAGCTTGTGTGGCGCGTTTATCTGACACTGACTCGCTTTCTTTCGTTGCGACGACTGGAATCAACTGCCATGCAATGAGAGCGCTCCCTATCGATAGTCCTGCACAACAAAGTAGAACGACACGGAATCCGGATTCGAAACTTTCGGCGATGGCAAGGCGAATTCCTTCGACCGTATCCGCTTTGAGGCCCTTGGGCACTTCAAGGCCGGCAAGCTCGCCTTCCTTCGAATGAATCTCCTCTGCAATATTCTGCGGCAGCATAAACTCTGCGAGATTTTGTTCTAAGTGTGAATCGAAACTGTTTGCCATAACCGTCCCGAACACGGCGATGGCGAGGACTCCCGCGACTCGGGCAACTGCATTATTGATCCCTGACGCGGCTCCCGCGTGGTCCTGAAGAACAGAATTCATCACCACTGTCGTGAGCGGCGCCACGGTGACCGCCATTCCCAGCCCGAACACCAACGACGCGGGCAAATAAGTCTTCCAGTAACTCCCTCCCGGATGCACTACAGCAAACAGAACGAAACCAACCGCGACAATTGACGGACCGAGGATAAGCGGGAGCCTGCCGCCATAGCGCTTCACCAGCCCCCCAGACCATCGCGACAACAGGAACATCACTAAGATCATGGGCAACATAGCGAGTCCCGCAGCAGTCGCCGAGTATCCCTGCACCTCGATCAAATCCATCGGGAACAGAAAGAAGAGGATGCCAACTGTAGCGTAGAGAAATAGTGTGAAAACGTTTGCTCCTAGAAATGAGCGAGACTTGAAAAGCGTCATCGGTACCATTGGCGATGACGCACGAGCTTCAACTACCAGAAAAATAGTGAGAAACAGCAAGCCGCCCAGCGAACATGTCAACACCAGCGGATTGGACCACCCCAGACTCGCGGATTCCAGAAACCCGGTTACCACCCCAGCCAGGCCCACCGTAGCCAGCAACGCCCCTAACCAGTCAAACTGCTTGACCTGCGAATCCTTGCTCTCCGGGACGTGGCGAACGCAAATCAACACGACGACAATTCCCAGTGGCACGTTCAGTAGGAACGCCCAACGCCACGAGGCATATTGGATGAGGCATCCGCCGAGCAGCGGACCAAGAGCGCTCGTAATCGCCGTGAAGCCGGACCATGTCCCAATCGCTTTGCCGCGGGAGTCTTCGTCGAAGCTGGCACTGATGATCGCAAGGCTGCCGGGAACCAGCAATGCCGCACCGATCCCTTGAACGCAGCGCGCAATAATAAGTTGGTGAATGCTGAAGGCGAGCCCACAGCCTACTGATGCCGACGCAAAGACCGCCACTCCGATGAGAAACATCCGTCGGCGTCCAACTAAGTCTCCGAGAGCACCACCAGCAAGAATCAGCGCCGACAAGAAAATTCCATAGGACACGACTACCCACTGCACGTCCACCAAGCTCGCGTGAAACGTTGCCTGTAATACAGGTATGGCGACGTTAACAACCGTGCTGTCTATGAAAGCCATGCTTGAGCCGATGATGGTTGCCGCGAGAATCCAGGATCGGGCTGCCGCCGTTCGTTGAACACACTTCCGCCCCGACGACATCAGTGCCTCGTCGCATGGTGTTCTCATACACGTATGGATGCCTAAGTTGGCGGATTCGGTGCGAATTGGGGCCCGGCGCAAGCTCCGGTCGCGAGCGCCCTTGAGTAAGGTCAGGAAGCTGTTGAAGAGGTCCGTAGAGGGTCATTAACCGAGTGCTCCGATTCGGAGCTCTAGACCTGTGATATTCTCCGAATCGAAAAGGAGACGATACATGACAGGAATCACGAACCTTGCTGAAGCTTTCTTTGCGGCTTGCGAGACCGGCAAAGGATGGGAGACTTGCCGAGGGTACTGTAGTCCCAACGCCACGTTTTCGGCACAGGCAGAGCCTCTCCTTGATGTCAAGACTCTTGAACAGTACACCGATTGGATGAAAGGCATTATGACGGTTCTGCCGAATGCCAGGTATGAGGTCAAATCGCTCGCGACTGATACAGTTCGAAACAACGTGGTGGCCTATGGTGTGTTTCATGCGACCCACACGGGCCCAGGTGGCCCTGTTCCACCAACGGGGCGAAGCATGAGCACGGATTACGTCTATGTCATGCAGTTTGAAGCTGACAAGATCGTCCACATGACAAAAATCTGGAACGCAGGACTAGCGTTGAAAGAACTCGGCTGGTTGTAGATTCGTCTTGCGATCGTAATGCTTTGCGAAGAGGTCATTCCGCTTTAACGTGCCGGGCGCTACTTCCGAGTTTGCGAATGATTCTTTCCAACTGCGGCCGTCTCACCGAACGATCCGGGACGAGAACCGGTCCGCTACCAACACCGGAATTGAAGCCAGTAGCTAGTGGTGCTAATCTCCGCTGCAACAGAATAAGGATAATCTCACGCTGCTCTCAAAGCGCACGTCAATGAACAAGAAAACTCCGAAAGTGGATGGCATTTTACGACAGGAGAAACGGTGGCGCGAGGAATTTGAGGCTTTGAGAACGATCGCTCTGGATTCTGAATTAGTCGAAGAATTGAAGTGGTCTCAGCCTTGCTATACGCTGCGGGGTAAGAATGTCGTCTTGATCCACGGATTCAAGGGATTTTGTGCGCTCATGTTTTTTAAAGGTGCTTTGCTGAAGGACTCCAAGCGCATTCTCGCCACGCCGGGGCAGCATCAGTCAGCTCGTCAGATTCGCTTCACCAATGTTCGAGGAATCCTCAAGATGGAACCGATCGTGAAAGCCTATATCCGCGAAGCCATTGAACTGGAAAAATCAGGTTTGAAGGTGAAGCTTAAGGATACGGCGGACTATAAAATTCCCAATGAGTTTCAAAAGAAACTGGACGAAGTTCCCGCCTTGAAAGCTGCGTTTTGTGGATTGACTCCGGGACGGCAAAGACAATATATCTTTCACTTTTCTCAACCGAAACAAACCGCAACCAGGGAATCGAGAGTTGAAAGATGCATGCAGCAAATTCTCAAGGGAAAGGGGTTAACTGATTAGCAGGGCTGGCAGGACAGCGACACGAATTTCAGGCTCTTTGGAGAACTACGGTTTGTCAGGAACGGTTTCCGCGAGCCGCGCGCGAAGAATTCGTTCGAACAGAAAGTACGCCGCGGAGTTTGGCTCGGTTATTGGATGCACGTGGTTGCCCAGGTTCATCGACAGCGCTTCCTTCGCATTGTAGGCAGGCCATTCCGGCCTGCCTACGCCGTTGGGATTCCCGGTCTTCGCAAACTCTGTCCAATAACCGGTCATGATTTCGCTCAATCTCTTGTCGTCAGTGTTAGGGGTCCAACTCTTCCAATAGCTATCGGCGATAAACATGAGTTCTTCGGCGTGAAACGCCCCAAGTGCAGCGAACACGCCGCGTCCCTCGTAACTGAAATAGTAGCGATAGACGGGTTGCCGAATCTCCGCCATAGCATTCGCCACGCGATATGAGCCGAAGCCGTACTCATAATCGGTCAGCATTCGATTAAAAACTCGCGCGGCATCTTCGTCCGAAGATGCCGGGTACACCTTCCATACGTCGTCGGCAAATTCCCGGAACTCATCCGCGAGCCATTCGCGGTATTGGGCAACCGTTTTTGGCCAAGAATTTTCCGTGGCCAGCGGCGACTCTTTGCCAAACACAGTGGTCTCATTGGCGTTGCTGCCAATCATGATCGGAACCCGGGCTTGCTCTTTCCTGGAAAAAGTTACCATCGGCTGATTCGGCACAATCCAGCCGTCAATGACAACGCCGAAGTCTGCTTGCTTCATATCGTGAGCCACTTGCAGCAACCGATCGGCCGGAAGGGCGCGCAACGCAGAAAGTGCCGTTACGCTGTTCTCGACCTCGAGCTCTTTCGTCAGGCGCTTTCCAAGCTCTTCGCCCGGGCCGTGATTGTGATAATAGTTTTGCGGCTTTCGAACATCCGAATACAGAGAGTCCGTCGCAACGCCGCTCTCCAGTATTGCTCGCTGAAAAAGTCCCGACGCCACAGGCGACGCCAGCAAATGACACACGTCCTCGCTGCCAGAGGACTGCCCGAAGATCGTCACCTGCCGGGGATCGCCGCCAAACGCGGCAATGTTGTTCTGGATCCACCTGAGCGCCGCAATCTGATCGAGTAGTCCATAATTCCCAGAGGTGTGCTTGGGTGATTCGGACGACAATGCAGCGAGCGCGAGAAACCCGAAGACCCCCAGTCGATATTCGATGCTGACAACGACCACACCTTTACGCGCGAGCGTCGGCCCGAGCGGCGGAGTCTGGCTTGAGCCCTCGACGTTTCCTCCGCCGTGAATCCACACCATCACTGGCTGACTCTTCCCGGTCGAAAGATTCGTTGTCCATACATTCAGGTAGAGGCAGTCTTCGCTCGTTTCGTACTGCGCGCGTCCAGCCATCTCTGGCCACCAGCCCGACGGCGTCTGCATGCAGGAAGGCGCGAATTTCGTCGCGGACCTGGCTCCGCTCCATTTTTCGACTGGCATCGGGGCTTTCCATCGGCGTTCGCCCGTTGGCGGCGCTGCAAACGGCACGCCCAGGAACATGACCTCGTCGGATGAGGGCCCGAAATGTGCGCCTTCAAGAGTTCCCGAATCCACGGCGATGCGCGGAATCGCAGCGGCCTGCGGGTCCCCATCAGCCCAGCAAAAGCACGAGAATGTGAAAGTCGTGAGCAACAAAAACCAGAAATGCCGCAAGCGCGTCATGGAGAGTGTGTGGCCTTGTGCATCCCGCAACATTGTCACACTGATGCGATTTTTTCGGCCAGCGGACCTCCGGGTAGTAAGTATTTAAACGGCAGCCTGTTTTCCTCTTGGGCGCACGAAAAGATATCCGACACCTTGGCACTGTGGGCAGTCTTTATTACGATAATATCCCGTGGCCCCACAGTATGAACATTCTTCCCAATCGGTAAGCTCCATGGCACTTGCGTTTGTGCCGATGCAGCGTTCTCCAGCGATAGTTTTACTACAACGACGGTCTGCCACTTTAATGTTGTAACCCACGCCACCGCATTGCATGCAAAATGTAACGGGGAGCTCTCTCTTCAACATGGGCATATGATACGTCCGCGTTTGGGCATTAACCAGTCACGAATGAGCGGCCACGCCCGAACAACGGAACGACTGAGTTTTTGGCGGTGGATTTGCAATTTAAAAAGCACTTCAAGAGCAGTGGAAGTAAGTTGGCGAAAACCACAAGGAATCTACGCAAACCTTGTTACCATGTTGCCCCTCCAAGAAGTAAATTGGAGTCAATTGGAGTTCAGTTCAGACGGCAATAAAATCGAACCGATGCCCAGAGCCGTGAAAACCAGAAGCAAAAATCTGACTAAAAGACTCAATGATTGAGCCGCTTCGACCGTAAGTCTTAGTCCCTTTGCCTTACTGACGGCGACCAGTGTTCCTGGATTCCGGAATTCTCCCCTCACGCCTCACCGTGCTTTGCTGAAAAAAAGTTCAGCGTTACCCCTCCGACGTTCCAATTTGTAGGTTTGCAGGTATCGCAATGCTCTCGCTTATAGTAGATCTCGACCATCAGAAGGCGCTTGTAAGGCCATTCGATGCCCGCGGTGTACCACTCCTGATCCCAGGAGTGCTTGGGTGCATCGTAAAAAACCTCGGCCGACCCATAAGGACTGATACGAAAACCGCGGACAAGGAAATCGCGCTCCACCGCCAGCAAGTTCCGATAGGTAGTGGAGTAGACCCCGTCAATCCAGCGGAGCTCAATCCAGGTCCGGTCGCGTACCAGGAATCTAGCGGTAGGTCGAAAGCCAAACGTTCCGTCGAGCGTCACGCGATTCTCGTCCGTTAGCTTTCCCGAATTCATCGTGCGAAGGAACTCATAGCCGCCTCCGAACAAAAAATGCCGCTCTTTGTCAGGGTCAATGTTTAATAAGTGGTCACTCAAGATGGGTTTGAATTGATAACCAAGTGCCGCCGCCGTGTACCACTGCTGAAAGGGAAAACCGATTCCTTGCTCCGTGCCGGCAAGCGTCAGGATTCGCAGGTTCGACGGCATTTGGATATGGAAATCGGCTTCCGGCCACACCTGCGTGTCAGTACCGTATGTCTCAGACTGGGCATCCGCGACTGAACAGAGAATAAAAGGGAGCGACAGAATCGAAAGAATGCTGACCAGGTAGCGGTTTTTCATCCGTCCTCGGCGATCTCAAGGGCAGCCATTTGGAGCATGTCATCGCCAAGCTGCCCGCCATGATTGATTGATCCTGATCAACACTTCCTTTCCATTTGAACCGCTTTGGTCACAGTGATCCCAGCCATCCACCTTGAACGCGACAAGATTCGCATCCGTCGTGTCCACAGGCTGTGGTGACAGCCCCGGAGGCAACTGGCCTTTAGCCATCGAGGAGAGTGGATACCACGTCGCAATGGTTGGAATTGCGGCAAGAAGTGCTGTGCATTGGATGAAACTTCTACGGTCAATCGTCACGTCAAGGCTCCGAGTCGTTCTTGAAAAAACCAGTATGGCATCCATCCACGAGCGGCAGTACAACCGAAGTACTCTCCTCGACTACGGCTTACCGCGCTGAGAGTTCCAAAAGTTCCAAAACGGACTTTCTTACTTGCCAGTCGAAGTAGCAGGAAGCTCAGGGTGATAATTGGTTCTAGACGATTTCCATTCGGAATCATATTTTACCTCCCCTAAGCAGGGCGGCGGCTCCGGTTGCAGTCTTACGGGCTAGTTCGACTGCCCGGAGTGTGGAACGGTTCGCGAGGTTGATGCTCGCGAGTTCAAAAGCTCTCTTCGCATCGTTGCCGCTGCCATAATAGAATTCAGCGCCATGGTCCGCAAAGGCGAGCAGATGTTTTTCAAGGAGCGCCTCGAACCTCGATCGGGCGCTCTGCAACTGAACTTCGGCTTCAGCGAGTCTTCCCATTTTGTCGAACACGTCGGCGAGCCGCCAATTTACTTCAGGATCACCACTGTGAATCACCGCAAGCAATAAGACTTCTGCCTCCTTCTCGCGCCCCGATCCGAGATAAATCTCCGCGAGATGGACACGTGCCTTCACGTAACAGGGCAAATATTCGATGGCCTTCTGATACCAGTGCGCAGCACGATTCGATTGCGCTTCCGGAACGAGTTCTCCCCACAAAACGCCCAATTGAAAGCAAACCCATGCTGCCGCAAACGGCGAGACTTCGGTGTATTCCCGCAGCGCCTGATCGTAAATTCGATCGGCCTCATCGAAATTACCCAGGTCCGCGAGCAATGAACCTAGCGGCACCAGATCCTCCAAACGCCCAGACTCGGCTGCCATTCGTTGCCGAGCTTTGAGAACCGATTCCAGCTCGGTTCCGCACGCTTGATCGATGCTCAACCTGAGGCGCTGGACATCGGCCGGCGCTGCTCCGCGGCGCTCAGCGTTCACAAGATGATCGCGCGCTTCCGCGAAACGATGCGCCATCGCCGCCACCTGCGAATGGATTAGCGCGGTTCGCATTGCACCGAGGCTCACAGGGTCGAGGTGACTTACCAGAGTTTCCAGGCGATCGAGTGCCGTCAGATCGCCAACATACTGCGCAGTCAACTGCTCCTGTTCGACGATATATTCGGCAATTCCCGGTCTTTGCGGATCCTGCCAAAACCGGCTCCAGGATTGTTGTCGCGCGCTCGCCAGATTAATCACAGCGATGTCACCATCTGTAGCCAGCGGATAATCCAGCACGTTATCCGGCCCTGCAATCATTTGGACGCACCGAAGCGAGCTTTCAGGCGTTCAAATCCCGTCTTCTGCAGAGTGGAAACTGTCGTCCTCACCACAAAATCAGGTTGCCCATCTGCCCAGAATTGCACCTTCCACTCGACGACGCTTCCAGTTCCCTTCGGCTGAACGCTCAGGGTGCCGACGTAATCGGTGGCCT
Source organism: uncultured Acidobacteriota bacterium (assembly GCA_963831545.1). Lineage (GTDB taxonomy): Bacteria > Acidobacteriota > Terriglobia > Acidiferrales > UBA7541 > Acidiferrum. The sequence goes on along the minus strand of CAWHQX010000007.1, from coordinate 339,877 downwards.
GAATGCCGCTAATTAACGTATAGCGATAAAATCGCTGCGCATCATCGGTTGCGTCCAGACGTTCGGTGATCTGCTTGCCGTCGATCGTTTCGATCGTTCGTAGCTCCCCAATTCCACTTCCAACCACAGTGATTTTGGCGATCAACGGATGCCACATGGCACCAAACGACCCGATGAAAGCCCAGACCTTTTCCGGTGGGGCTGAGAGCTCGACGCTGTCAGCAACGGTTTGTATCTCGGTATTTGGCGACGCGAGGTACGGAAATGAGTTGACGCCCGGTTTCGTCGCGCTGAGAGCTCCACCCTGCATGAATTCCCGGTCGTTGTTCACCATCCAGGTGATCATGATGTCGATGACGTTCGCGTTGACGGTACGACCTCCTCCTGTCTGGTAAGGACGACCATGAAGCGTGCTCTTCTCGATCTCGAGAAAGCTGGTATCACTCATCGGTTTCGATACGTCGAACAACAAGAAATCATCGAGATAGACATTAGCTGCGGCGGTCAAATCCGCCGTCGTCCAGTCCGCCTTTTTATCGCGCATGTCCCAATTCGTCAGGCTGTCTACCAGGCGCTTGCGAAAGATTGGCTGGAGTTCTTCCGAAATTGCGAACGGCGTCTGCTGATTCCACAAATCGCGCAGATCATCCGTGCCCTCCATCGCAGGATTGTTTAGTCGCATGTTTGTCTGCTCGGGGCGGCCCACCCAGTCGAAACGCGGTGGCTCGTGTCCGATCGGACTGCGCGGCCTGGGTATCGGAGTTGTTTCCGCTACTACCCCGAAAAGGGTGCCTTTCCCGGGATCGAGCACGCGTGCAGTGTCAAACTCAATGACTATGGAGAGCACATTGTCATGCTGTAAGAGATTAGGAACTTTAATGAGCGCCGCAGGGAGCCATGCAAGATAGAAAGGGTCCGAGCGCAGGCCGACAAAAACGTGGAAAACTCCATCGGGAGTTGATGCGCCCTTTTCATCATTTACAACGCAGCTAAGTTCCTGGCCGCCCGGGAAAGTAAAGTTTCCGCGCTGAATTGGGCTCCCGCCGTCGCTGCCATGCTCCAGCGCGGTGAATCTGCAGTTGAAGCGGAATTCCTTTTCGTCCGGCTTGAATTTGGCAGCTTCGCCGAGCCCCGCGACGGCCATCCGGCGAACCACGATCGAGTGAGTGACCGCATTGGAGAACATCGCGCTCACCCCGGCCGAAGGAAAGACATTTGCTGCAAGCACCGTATGCCCTGCATTTGCCGGGCTCGTGAATGCAAACAAATCGCTGAGGTCAATCGAAGGATCGCCGATCGACCGCGGTCCATCAACGTGGTCTGACATGGTCTTCTCCTCTTTCGACGATGGTCCCGCTCAGTGCTCGGGCTCTTTCGGCTGTTCTCCCCATTTAGCATGGCCCGTGACTGCGTTTGCCGGACCGCCAAATGGCGTGACTCGGCCCGCCTCTTCGGGAATCGATTTCAGATACTCGACGAGCGCCCAGCGCTCCTCTTCAGTTAGCAGCGGGCCAATGACGCCGTTCCCCAAGGGAGCATTCTCGAATGAGTGGCCTCTGTTCGAACTTCCGATCAGCGATGTGTCAATCATAAAAGTTCCGGATTTGCACGAGGTGTCGACTCCGACCTTTACGGGATCGAAGTCTCGTCCGAGACAGAACTTCTTGGTACGTTCTGCCGCTGGGACAAGCATCTCGTAAAGATTGGGCACCGAGCCATTGTGCATGAATGGCGGAGTTGCCCAAACGCCATCACGCGGCGCTGCTTTGTAGTGGGGTACTTCTGAGGGACGCGGGACAGGAAGTTCCCGATAGCCGTGCATCTGGATGGCTTCCTCTGGGGTCTGCTTTACTTTTAACAGTGCCGCATGCAGAATGCTTTCCTGCAATCCGATGTAAAGATAGCCGCCTGGAATAAGAGGCTTGTCCTTGAGCGGTCCGGGTAGATGGGGAGCCAGATGGCCGGTCTGCACATACGGCCTCACGTCCTCGAACTGCATCGGATCGGTGCCCACGTAGCTCTCTGGCACCAGTCCAACTTCAAGGAAGCGCTTGCCGTACTTGTTGGGTGCGGTCCACGTATAGGGGTAGGAATTATGGCATTCCGCACAGCGAGCCTCGAATAGCTTCTTGCCCTGCGCCGCCTTCGCGCGATCGATCTTTCCAAACACTTCTTCCGGCCATTTCGGGGGCGCCAGGTGATTCAGCCAACCCTCAATCCGTTCAAGATTCTTCAGTCGGGCGTTCGATTGGAAGAGGCCTTCCTCGGGTGACTTGGCGGTCAGATCCATTGACATGAAAACGCCCATAGTTTCCGTGAGGTTGCGATTGATTGGATCCTGTTGCACGCCACGCCATTGTGTCCAAGTTCCCTGGGGAGAATTCCAGAGGAAGGGGGGCTTCGTAGGAGCGACGGCGGCAGACCAGTTCTGGAGAATTCCGGGTGCTACGGAGGTTACGCGGGCGACAATCAGACCGATGGCGTCCATTCGCGACGGTCCCCACGGATAGGGGGTGAGCAGCACGGTGGTCCGAAAACTATGGATACGATGGGCATTAGTTTCGAAACGTTTGCGCAGGTCGCTCTTCGCGTCCGCACTCGAAGCGCCCATTCGCGACGCGAGACGATCGAACTTTGCTGAATCGTTTAGCGTTTCTTGCACGGCGTCGTCCAGAGCAAATACGTACGCTTCCAGGTCGAAGTGATTTCCGACTCCTCCATCAATGCGGACACGTTTCCCCTGATAAAACAGCTCCGTATTGTGGCAAGTGGAGCAATTTATTCCGACGTCTTCACCCTTCCATGGACCGTCGGTGGTCACGGTCTTGCCTAATCCGATTGGCAAGCCATCGGGATTCCATTGCGGGTCCGCCGGGTCCGGCGTCAGGCCATACCGTTCGCTATTGGCGTCCGAGCGAAAAAGTTCCTGGCTGCCGGCGGCCTCCAGGTTCAGAAAGATGTCGTACGGCAACACCGTTGTGCCCTGTGATATGTGGTAGTAGCCCTTGCGAATTTCCGGCGTCCATCCCTGATCGAGAAATACGACTTTGTCCGTCGGAGACTGAACCGCTGCCCGCACAGGCCGAGGATGCCGGAACGCATAGACACCCGCAAGCAACACGAACGCTGATGCAACGATCCAAAGGGCCATACTGGCTCGTTTCATGCGAAACCTCCGAGACGACTCAACTAAAACTTCTGCTCAATGCGATTGCAGGACCGATTTTGCTGAGTCCGCGCTACCTGCGAGCCGCGGGGTCGGGCGATATCGCTGCCCGCCTCGGCGCAATTCTTCCAGCTGCGGTTTTATATCGCAAATGTTTTAGAAAGAACAGCGTTAAAAGTGACAGTCCCGTCTGTGACGTTTACGCAAGGGACCGAGCGCTCAAAATGGATCGCCGCATCGACTGTTACTTTTGCCAGTACACCATGCATTCTAAAACGAGTAGATAATGGGCGAGCATTCTAAAGGGAACAATTCTTCGGATCATCGTAAAGATCGCGATTGGGGAGTGTTATTCATGAAAAAACACGCAGCGGTTTTGAAATCGTTGATGTTCAGCATGACGATTTTCTTCGCTTCTGCGTTTGCGGAGGCGCAAAGCGCCCCAGCTTCAAGCGGCTGGTACACAATTGCGCAAGCGGCGAACGGCGCAACGGCCTACCAGAAAACCTGCGCCGGCTGCCATGGCGCCAAGCTCCAAGGTGGGATGGGCCCTGCGCTGGTCGGCAAGCAATTCTGGCTCACGTACGCCGGGAAGAAGGCCTCGACGCTATGGTCTTCGGTGCACACGACGATGCCCATGAATGCCCCTGGTTCGGTCTCCGCCAAGAATTCAACCAACATAATGGCATTTTTGTTGCAACAGAATGGCGTACCTGCCGGCACTGCACCACTCAACGACACAACGGATTTGTCCAAGGCGTTGCCAGCGAAATAGTGGACCGCTTCCGAGTGCGCCGATCGAAGACAGTCAGCGCCGTCTGCGAGACAGGGCCTCCGATCGGCAAGAGCGGCGATTCTTACGGAGTGTCCGATGTACAGCGACAACTCGAGCAGGCAGAGCACACCCGAAACGCCTGGCAACACCGGCCGGCACCGGGTTCTCTGGATTTTTTCCTGGGCGCTGGTTTTTGTGTTCTTCGGCGTGGCTCTTGCAGCGTTGACGAACCAGGCGGTCATATGGTCGAGCTCGGACAAGTTCTGCGGAACGACTTGCCACTCAATGACTTGGGCCGCTGCGACCTACCATCAGAGCACCCATTACATTAATAACGTCGGCGTTCGCGCCAGTTGCGGCGATTGCCACATTCCCTACGATTCAGGCCATGCCACCGCAGTGCACTACGTGAAACTGCTTTTGTTTAAGGCCGACCGTGGGGCCAGAGATTTCTGGTACGAATCCCGCAAGAGTATCGCCACGAAAGAGGAGTGGGAGAAACGCCGTCCTGAACTGAGCGCGTATTTTGAACATTATCTGACGCAACACAACTACGTTACCTGCCGCGGCTGCCACTCCCTATTGTCGTTCGGAGGCCCAAACAGCCATATGAAGCTGGTGATTCACCAAGGCATGGTGAAAGCGGACAGCTACAGTTGCCTAGAATGCCATGTGAATATCGGCCATGTTTATGAGCAACCGTCTTCCAAATTGAACGGCTGGTACTCGCTGGAACAGGCCACAGCCGGTGAGAAACTTTTTGAAGATTCGTGCTCCGGTTGCCACGGCGCAAAACTCCAAGGCGGTATGGGACCTGCGCTTACTGGCGTGACCTGGAAGCAAAGATTTGGCGGTGCAAAACTCTTGACGGTGTGGGGCGAAATCAAAGGACCCATGGCAGAGTACGCGGGTAAAACTTTCACGACACAGCAAGCGCTAGATATTCTCGCCTACCTGTTACAGCAGAACGGGCTCACCGCAGGAACGCGGCGTCTCGCTGATACCCGGGAACTTTCCGATACCCTTCCGTAAAAGGTAGGGAAATAATTGTCCCGAACACGCGTTTGTCTAAACCAGAACATGAAGAGAAACAGCTGAACCAAGCCTTCCCGCGCCGTTCGCATTCCTAAGGATAGCGGAATGCCGCTGCACCGTTTCAGCTACGGCATGAGTTTGCTTTCGATTTTGCGTTCGAGAGTATGCCGCCTGTACGGAGGATAGCGCACACCGGGGTCGATCTTAGTGCTGTGATAGAGGACGCCGCGCGCATTTGTGAACGCTTCGAAACCCCATCTACCGTGGTACTTCCCCATACCCGAGTTGCCGACTCCTCCAAACGGAAGTGCTGGAACTAGCGGATGGATCGCACAATCGTTAATTTCGGCATCGCCCGATTCAGTGGTGTCGAGAATTCTCTCGGCGACGCTGAGGTCTTCGGTGAACACGTAAAGTCCCAGGGGGCGTGGCCGACTGTTGACCCACGTGATCACTGCCTCTACCGAAGAAATCTCGAGCACTGGCAAGATCGGACCGAACACCTCTTCTTGCATGATCGGTGAGTCGAGAGGCACATCCACGAGAACCGTCGGCGCAATATATAGTTCAGTCGCGTCGCTCTGGCCACCGACAGCTGCTTTGCCGCTCGAAAGCAGGCTCACTAGACGGTCGAAATTCCTGCGATTGATGATTCGCCCATAGTCGGGACTAGATTTCGGATCATCGCCGTAGAACTTGCGGATCGTTTCTTTTAGATGCCCTACGAAGGCTTCTTTGACTTCGGGCCACACCAGGACGTGGTCGGGGGCCGTGCAGATGTGGCCCGAGTTCATGTAACGGCCATAGGCTATGCGATGCGCAGCTACCTCAAGATTTGCCGTTGAGTGGACAATCGTCGGGCTCTTGCCGCCCAACTCTAGCACGCACGGTGTCAGGTTCTTCGCTGCGGCCTGGTGAACGATCTTGCCGATAGATGGGCTACCGGTGAAGAAGATGAGGTCCCAGTGCTGCGCTAGAAGCGCGGTTGTTTCGGGCACAGCGCCTTCGACGACCGCAGCGGCGCGGGGATCGAAATACTTGGGCACGAGGCGAGCTGCGGCCGCCGAGCAAGCCACAGCCATCTCCGACGGCTTCAGCACCGCTGTATTTCCACCAGCGAACGCCGCCACCAGCGGCGCAAACAAGAGCATGAACGGCTCATTCCATGCTCCAATTATGAGCGTTACCCCTAATGGATCGCGGCGAACTCGGACGTGACCGGGTTGGAACACGAGGGGGGTGTCTATGTGTTCCGGCTTCATCCAGACATCTAAATGCTTGAGGGCGTACTCGGCTTCCTTGAGATTGTAGGAAACGTCCATCAGATCGGCGTCAACCACATTGCGACGCAGGTCCTTCCAGAGCGCTTCGCACAGCTCGTCGTGATTTTCAATGAATAGCGCCTTGACCGTCTCGAGTTGCGCTTTGCGCCACGACGCCGAACGGGTGGCGCCGGAGAGAAAGAATTCACGCTGACCGACGACTAGTGCTGAATAGTCAAGATTAGGCATAGAGTTGTCCTGTCATGCAGCAATTCGAGTAGAGCCATAAGAACTTCAAGCTGCCCCTAGCTGCGTTAATACCGTTCGCTGTGACTGGAAGGAAGTGTCAAAAGTAACAGTGCCACTGAAGATTTAAATCTTCGCCTGGCAAACGCCGTTACCGAGGGAAAATAACAAACCGAGCGTATCTGCAAACTTCATTAGCCAATGAAGTGACGCCGTTACAGCAAACAGGCTCGATGGCTCATCTTTCGAAAGCAGCCCTTCGTGTTGTGCACGGACCAGTGCATTCCGTGCATCGGGATCGAGTTGATCGAGGTCTGGAAGGTCGGTGTGCTACCTCATCGAATTAGAGAGCCGGAGATTTATCTGGCCACAAGCGACGTGCAGAACGGTTTTGCTGACGCCGGCTCAGCAGTCGATGTTGCTGGAACGAATAGACTGATGTCGGCCACTCCGCACGCAGACTCCACAGCTGGCTGTGTAATTTGTGAATATTCTCAGTAGCGTAACCTCTTCACTGATTATTCGTTTTGATTCTTTGTTACTTGCACAAGAAAAAAGTTCTGGCATACGTGCGCGCACGTTCATCGTGAAGGATGTGATAGCATGCAGTTCTGGTGGTTCCGCGCCGCCAGCGCCGCGAAAATGAAACGTCGCCATCTCTCTCCGCCGGATCGCACTCGAGGTACCACCCCCAGAAGATTCTCCGTAAAGTTCACGGCGTTTGCTCTCCTCTCCGCTGCTGGACTGATCTCGGGCATTGCGGTTGCAAAGCCTCCGCCAGCCAGCCCAACTCAAGTGAAGGAAGGGAAGGTACCCGCGTTACGCTGGAACCCGCCCCGAGCAGATGCTCCCGTTGCGTCTCTCTCCACAACGCCGGCCTGTTCGCTTCCCGATGTCTTGAATCAGGCCGGACAACGCGCAGAAGAGTTAGTCGATCATCTTCAGAACTTCATAGCACACGAGCAAATTCGCTACGATTCGAAGTTCGTGCCCGAGAGCTCGAACGGCTTCGTCGGTACGGGGAAGATTAGGGCCGGAGAAACTTCAGGAGGGGAGACCCTCGCGGGGAAGTTCGATTACGTAGCCGACATACGAACAAAGTCCGCGCAGATCCAGGTTCACGAATTCCGCAAACCGCTTCCCGGGGCCAACAACGAATACCTCAGAGCCATCTTGGACAAAGGATTGCCGGCGTTGGCGTTGATCTTTCACCCCTCGCTGCAAAGCGACTATGAAATGCACTGTGAGGGTTCCGTTCAGTGGCATAGTCAGACTGCCTGGGTTGTTGACTTTCGCCAGAAGAGGGGGATGCGCCCCCGCACTTTGGCGATGGGGACTGGGACGAAAGCCTACCAGCTGATGATAAAAGGCCGTGCGTGGATCGCAGCAAACTCCGGCCAAGTCATGCATCTCGAGACGAATCTCGTGAGCCCCGTTCCCGAGATTGGGCTGGAAGAGTATGCGTTCTCGGTGGATTACGCCCCGGTCAAATTTCAATCGCAGAATGTGGAAATCTGGTTGCCGTTATCTGCCGTGGCGTATAGGCATAATACCGAGCAACATATGATCACTGAGCACACTTTTTCCGACTTCCAGCTCTTTTCCATTCAAACGCAGGAAACCATTCAGCAGCACAGCGAGCCGTGATCGAATCTCTCAGCACTTTTTCGTGCTTTTGGTTTCTGATGCGACGAGCTGTGCGGTGGCAATAAAAGCGCCAACCATGGTTCTACCTGCGACTCCGGGCCTATAGCTTTCCGTCGACGTACTATGCCGCAACCAGAAAGAACAAGTTATTCCGGACCGTGTCCGTGCAGTGAGGAATCACTGTTGTCTTTGAACTTTCCTCCACCCCGCTACGAAATCGGCACTCGAAAAATATTCCTCCGTATGCTCACTTTCGTATACGCAAACATATCCGCGCGAAAAACCGAATCCGACCTCACGTCGATCATGGTCCCCTTCGCCAGTTCCTTCTGTCCGCCCTCGCGGGCGAATCCCCCGGTTGGGATTTCCGGAAAATCCGTCCCCTTCCGTACCGGCAAGATGTAGGTCTGGCCCGTTTCGAGCAGCGTTAATTCCATATGTTTTTCGTCCTCACTCCACCTGCCCACGCAGATCGTCGCACAGATCACTATCGGCTCTCCCCCGGCGCTCGGATACGCTACGGTTCGGTACGGTGCCTCGGGGTTCTGGTTATCCTTCTGTGTCACCATCGCCCAGCGCCCGTCGGGCGATACTGACTGCAGTTCCAGGATGGGCTCCTCGCTCACCCGCCGCTTCTCCGTTCCGTCCGCCTTCTGACTGTTCAAATAATTATTCCCGCCTTCCGTCGCACGATAAATCAGCCTTCCATCAGGCAAGAATTTCGGCGCGTCCTCGCTCGCCGTCGCCCGCAACTCCACAGGCGCGCTCCGTCGATCCATGGTCGCAACCCACAAATGCAACATCCCCTTCTCATCCTTTTTTGCGAACGCCACGCGCTGGCCATCCGCGCTCACCGCGTAATTTCGGTTATCCCCGCCGGTTTCCACCGCGTATCCCGGCAGAACCGCTTCACTCTTGCCGCTCGCCAGTTCCACACTCCACATTTCCGCTTCGTTCTTTCCTTCCACGTTTTTCAAATAAAACAAGGTTTTACCGTCCGCCGCAAACGTGGGACTGTACGTCGTCCCTTCCGATGAGATTTGCCGATCTTCTTTTCCGTCGCGGATCCACACCGACACGTCCATCGTTCCCACCGACGTCAGTAATGATCTTCCATCCTTCTCCATGGAGATTCCTTCTTCTTCCGTTGGTCCGCTCGTCATCTGTTCCGGCTCGCCCTTCGGGAACTGCTCTCTCCAGATATGAAATCTTCCTCCCTTGTTCGTGCTCATGTACATCCATTTCCCGTCCGGGGACCATGCCCCCGTGGTGCACTGCGCTTCTGCCGGTCCGACTTCCCGCCCCTGGTCTTTCCCGTCAAACGGCACCAAGCGGCAAGGGGTCATCTTTCCCTGGGAATTCATCTGCACCACCAACACCCATTTCCCATCCGGCGACAAATAGGAGTGGTGCGCCATGCTCCGTTGCCCTTCCGGCAGGTACACCTCCCGCTGCTGGCCACGCGCTCTGTCCGTGGCCACCACCCCCATGTGAAGCCCAGTCTTGATTTCCGAGAACATCAACCGCTTCCCGTTTTCCACCCAGGTCAACGACGACGCGTTTCTCAGCATCAATCGCGGCTCTCCTCCCAGCACCGGAACTTCCCACTCCTCCCATGGGCCCACCACGCTGTAGGCAATGCGCGTCCCGTCCGGCGAAAATGTCGGCGACAATTTCGCCCCTTTGTCCCGCGTCAATTGCACCGGTTCTCCGGACGGCAACAACTTCACATACACATCGCCCGGTCCGAAAAAAGTTTGGCTTCCCCGGATGAATACGAGCAGCCTCCCGTCCGGCGAAAGCTCTGGGTACACTGCCGAGTCCGTGAAAAACGTGATCTGTTCCCATTTCCCGCTATTTTTCGGCGTCGTTTCTTTTCCGCGCCAATACAGCAAGCCCGCAATCGCCACCAGAACCACGGCTCCTATCCCCGCCGCCCAACCCAATTTCTTGCGTGGCCTTCCTCCTCCGTTCACCGTCGTCGGCGCGGTTTTTCCCGTCTCCGTGTCGCGGCGAAGTCGTTGCAGGTCCGCGCGTATCTCGGCCGCACTCTGGTAGCGCAGCTTGCGATCCTTCTCCAGCGCTTTCCCCACGATCCGCTCCAACTCCAGCGGCCCGCTCGGATTAATTTCGTGCATCGGTTTCGGCGCGCGATTCAAAATCGCATCGTGCAGCAGCGCAGTCGTTTGTCCGCGAAACGCCGGCCTTCCCGTCGCCATCTCGTACAGAACCATCCCGAACGAAAACAAATCGCTGCGCCAATCCAGTTCTTCTCCGCGCGCCTGTTCCGGCGACATGTACGCCATGGTTCCCAAAGCTACACCTGGGCTCGTAAGTAACGCCTCCGTCGTCACCGTCGGCATCGACGACACGTCAACGCCTGCGCCTCCCTGCCATTGCTTCGCCAGCCCGAAATCCAGAATCTTCGCGTGCCCCCGATTCGTCACGAAAATATTCGCGGGCTTGATATCCCGGTGCACGATTCCTTTCGTGTGCGCCGCATCCAACGCGTCCGCAATTTCAATCCCCCATTGCACCAACTGCTCGACCGGCACCGTTCCCTGTGCGATGCATTCCCGCAATGTCTGCCCCTCCAAGCATTCCATCGCAATGAACGCACGTCCGCCGTCCTCTCCTATGTCGTATACCGTGCAAATGTTTGGGTGATTCAGTCCGGAGGCCGCTTTTGCTTCTCGCTTGAATCGTTCCAGCGCCTGCGCGTCGTGCGCCAGGTCTTCCGGGAGGAATTTCAACGCCACCGCGCGTTCCAGCCGAGTATCTTCGGCCTTATACACCACACCCATTCCGCCGCCGCCCAGCCGTTCCACAATGCGGTAATGCGATACGATTTTCCCGGTTAGAACGTCCGACTCGCTCATGCGCGCTCATCTTAAGGTCGCCCACCACCCAAGTCAACGCGCACACGCGCCCATGTCGCTGCAAAGTGAGAATGTCCTGTTTGTGCAAAGTAGAAATGTCCGCTTTCATGGGTGGCCGAGGGCCCTATGGAGACGGAGCGAATCGCTTTGAGTCAACGAGAACGGGACCGCTTGAAAATCTTACACGACGTACAGCAGAAGCATTTGACGCAGAGAGCAGCAGCGGAACGGCTAAAGGTAACCGACCGCCAGGTACGACGGATGCTGCTGCGGATTGGCGAGCACGGGGATGGTGCCCTGGTTCACGGACTCCGAGGCCGGCCATCGAACCGCAAGCTGGCGGCCCGCTTGGAGCAGAAGGTTTTGGCTCGCGTGGGACAGCGCTATGCCGACTTTGGTCCTACGCTGGCCGCTGAACACTTGGCTAAGGATGGATTCTCGGTGAGCCGGGAGACGCTGCGGAAGTGGATGAGCAAAGCGGCCTACTGGCGTCCGCGCTCACAGCGTGTGAGAGCCGTTCATGTATGGCGGGAGAGAAGGGCCTGTTTCGGAGAATTGGTGATGCAGGACAGCTCTCCGTTTCGTTGGCTGGAAGAACGCGGTCCCGCTTGCCAGCTGATCGCGCTGATCGATGACGCCACCAGTCGAATCCATGCCCGGTTCACGGAACATGACACCACGGAAGAGAACCTGCGAACCTTTGGCGGATGGGTAGGTCGTTACGGACGTCCCTTGGCTCATTACACCGATAAAAACAGCATCTTTCGCAAGGCCGGCCCGCAACCGCTACCCGAACAGCTGCGGGGAGATCCGCTGCGAACGCAGTTCGGACGAGCCTTGAACGACCTGGGGATCGAATGGATCGCGGCCCATAGCCCGCAAGCGAAAGGGCGCATTGAGCGGCTGTTTGAAACTCTTCAGGACCGACTGGTGAAGGAGATGCGGTTGGCGGGGATCGACAGCATCGCGGCAGCGAATCACTTTTTGGAGATGCACTTTCTTCCGGAGTGGGAGAAGCGCTTCACGGTGGCACCGCGGAATGCACGCAATGCCCATCGCCGATTGGGGCGCGAACAGCGCCTGGAAGAAATCTTGAGTGTGCGCGTAGCCCGCAGAGTAGCGCAGGACCACACGGTCAGCTGGGATGGAAATCGTTGGGGTGTACTGCGCGAAGAAGTCTGTGCGGGGATGCGTGGAGCTGCAGTAGAAATCGAACGGCGATTGGACGGAAGCCACTGGTTGCGCTTCCGAGGCCGGTACGTGCACCTGCGCGCCTGCCCAGAATCCGAGCAAATATCCACAAGTCCTTCCGGCCTACGGCCTCCAGGACCTGTGGAACGAACAAAGAGAACCAAAAACAAGATCCAACCCAAATACCATGTGCCCGCAAATCACCCTTGGAGGAAATCATGGAACAGGACATTTCTATCTGGCGGAAAACCGGACATTTCTACTTTGCGTGGACACGCGCCCACGCGCGCGTGTCCACGTCCACGCACCCCAACTCTTTTACTGTTCCTCTGCATAGGGGATGTTCTTCAGCTTGTCCTTTCGGAAATGGAACGTCACTCCAGGCTGAGTCTGTGCAGCGAGAATCCTTCTTGCGGGGTGCCCATCCTTGCGCCTTTGATCCATGCAAGGGCGGGGCTTGGGTTAATTTCGCGGAACCACATTCTGGAGCGGGCGATGGGAATCGAATTGCATCCCCAAATCAAAAGTCTTGTGCTTTGATGGCGTTGCCGCCCTTCCAAAAGTCAATTGGAGCCAAAAGGAGCTCAGTTTCGATTCCGTAACGGCCCAAAATAACGAGTGGCATATTGAAAAACTCGGGAGAAAATGCGGGGAACCTAAGGTATTGGAAAATTATGCAAGACATTCTTAGAGGATATAAAGATACGGAGTCCCAATATAACCTTCAGAAGTTTCTGCAAATACTTTTTCACTAACGCGCTTCGAGCGTTCTTTCCCTGGCTTCATAGCGGGTGGCGACGCATGGTGCTGTCGTAGGTGCCGAGATCATTTCTTTTGCAACTCCGCGGTCCAATTGGAGATGAAAGTGAGAGTGCTGGAGGGCTGGCTTCCCTCATAAACAACAACGAAACGCTGACCATCGGCACTATTGTAGTAACGGGCAAAAACACCATACGACTGGGAGTCAAAAAGGACGCGAGCGTCGCCCGCAGAGAAGGTACCGCCCGACGCGTCCACCGTTACTGCGAGGAGTTTATTGTCGGCGGAAAGGTAAAAGAGTTCTTTGCCATCGCGTCGCCAAAGCGGGCCGCGTCCGTCACCCCGGGAAACCTGCCACTTTCCGCCCGGTCCCGGAAAAGGCACGACGTAAACACGGTACTCGCCCGACTCATTCGAACAGTAGGCAAGCCACTTTCCATCTGGGGAAAGTGTTGCTTCGCGGGCGCTGAAGCTCGACTGAAGGAAAGGATATGCTTTGCGGTCACCAAAAAGCGGCAAGATCCATATTGACCAACCTCCAGGGGCACCGTTCGCATAGGTTCCCCCGGAAACGCCTTCATGATACACGAGGAATTTTCCGTCGGAAGACCACGAAGTGGGGACGCGGAAGTGGTCCGACCCCTCCAATAGTTGCGTTTCGCCGCCCGATCCGTCTGCAGACTTCTGATAGAGGCCGTACTTTCCTGCACGAAAAGAAGTATAGGCGACGTATTTTCCGTCCGGAGACCATACGGGATAGAGGTTCCCTTGCCCGGAAGACGTGCCGAAGGTCAGAGGAGTTTTGACGCCGCGGGCAATATCGAAGACCCAAATGTCAAACCCGGTGCCGTCAAGATAGTAGGCGACCTTTTTCCCGTCTGGCGATAGAGCGACACCGCCGTACGCGTCTCCTCCGGGTACTGCTCCAACTCGATTCCCAGAGCGATCAAACCACACCAACTGGCGTTCCTTGGCCGCACCCTCGGCGTAGAGCAGCTGGCCGTTGGCAGAGGGAGCGAACCAAGCATGCGCAATGCTGGTGTCCTCTCGCACTTGTTCCGCGATCGGCACAGCCTCTCCGGTGAGTTCGAAGCGCGTTTCGTCAAATGGCTGGGCCATGAGAGAAGACTGGCGCAAGAAGAGCAAATTTCCGGACGCATACATCGCCTGGTAGTGAGAGCGAAAAAGGAGCTTGGTTTCCTTGGAATCGAGAGTACCCATTCGGATTGAGTTCGTAGAGCTCTCGCGGGGAGTAAAAGTACTTCCAGCCAAAAAGATAAAGTGACGGCCATCGGGCAGAAACCAAGGCCAGCGATGGGTGGTTTCATTGTCCGAAGGGTTCTGCGTCGTCAGTTGGGTGATGGGGCCTCCAGAGGCCGAGACTCGGTAGATGGGAGAATTGACGGTGGGAGAAAATACAATATCGCCCTGCTGGTTCCAGGAGCCACCGCGCCCGTCCGGAGCGTCGCAGATAATCGCCGGTGGGCCGCCCTGGGAATCAATCCTCTTGAGTTTGCCGCCGGCAAAAAAGCCAATATTCCTGCCGTCGGCCGCCCAAAAAGGAAATGCGGCGGCCTCCGTTCCCGGCAGTATTCGAGCTTGAAGCGAATCCAAAGGACGGATCCAGAGGACCGATTTTGCGTCAGAAGTCGGGGTCGCACCGACATAAGCAATGTTGCGTCCGTCGGGAGAGAGAGCAAAGCCTTTCTGGTCGCCTGAAAGAATGAAGCCGGAAGCACCCTGCGGCTTAATGTAACTTCGCGTCACGCGAGCATCCGCGGCCGGCCGTTCTTTATACAGAAATCCCAGAATAATTGCTGCGCCTACGGCAAGGACCAAAGCAATCGCTAGAGTGGCTTCTCGAGAAGTCACGCCAGCTCTTCTGGGTGAGGGCGCGGCGACTGCCGATGAACCGGACTCGGCAATCCATTTCAACTCGATGGCGATGTCGCGGGCGGTCTGCCAGCGGTCTTCGGGATCCTTGGCGAGGCAGCGGCGAATGGCCCGTTCGAACGAAGAAGGAGTAAGCGGTTTGACGGAAACAATGGAAACGGGCTCTTTCTCGAGGATCGAGGAAGCCACACTCAGCTGGCTCTTTCCGGGAAAGGCGCGCTGTCCCGTGAGCATTTCATAGAGCACGGCACCCAGCGAAAAAATATCGCTGCGACCGTCGATTTCTTTTCCTTCCAACTGTTCCGGCGACATGTACTGAAACGTCCCGACGATCGTCCCTTCCTGTGTCACCGGGCTTGTCGGCGCAACTGCAGTCAGCGTCTCTCCGCTCAACGCCACCGCGGGCTTTGCCAGCCCAAAATCCAGCAACTTCGCGCCACTGGGAGCAAGAATGATGTTTCCTGGCTTCAAGTCCCGGTGCACCACCCCGCTCCGATGCGCCATATCCAGTGCGTCGGCGATCTGGGCCCCATACTTCAACACTTGCTCCAGCGGCAGCGCCCCCTTTTCCAGCCGTTTCGCCAACGTCTCCCCTTCCACGCATTCCATCACCAGATAGTCCACGCCTTCCTGACTACCCACATCGTGCAGCACGCAGATGTTCGGGTGATTCAGGCCCGAGATGGTCTTCGCTTCCCGCTCAAACCGCTGCTTCCTCGCCGGGTCCGCGGAGAATTCCTTCGGCAGGATCTTAATGGCGACGATGCGCTCGAGACGGGTATCACGGGCGCGATACACTTCGCCCATGCCACCAACGCCCAGCGGTATCTGAATCTCGTAAGGCCCGAGTCTTGTACCTTGAGCGAGAGGCATAAATGCCGGCATTATAACCTCAATACGGGGCCTTATGGGAATCTCCACTCGTAGAGCCCGAAAACCAGGACTTGAGGACGCTCGAAGACCGTCTCAGGAACGTTCTGTAAAGGATGTCTTCGGACTGTACACAGGATTTATGGAGCGGGCGACGGGAATCGAATTGCATTCCCAAATCAAAAGTCTTGTGCTTTGATGGCGTTGCCGCCTGCACAGAAGTCAAGTGGAGCCAATTGGAGCCAGATTTGCCGGGAAGGAAGTTCATTCCACGATTAACCAGCGGTCACCAGGACTCGAGCGGTTTTGCGCGACTTTGGTTTTGGCCGAATCAGGATCTCGACATCGCGGTCAAGGGCCGTAAGAAAATTCATGAGCCTCTCAACGGAGAAGCCGTCAAGTTGATAGTTCCGCAGAGCAGAAATTTTGGGCTGACTCACGTTCAAGGAGCGCGCCGCAGCCATCTGGGACAGGCGCTGGCCAGCAACGATCTGATTGATCGCGAATGCCAACCGCACCTTCGTCTGCTTCTCCTCTGCATTGGGCACGCCGAGATCAGCAAAAATATTGCCAGAACTTGGAACCACATTCGGCTTAACTCTTCCCTTTTGCATATCGCACCTCGTAATCCGCCTCGGCTTGCTTCAGTCGTCTTGTAACCAGCTCTACGTCAGTCTTTGCGGTTCTTATCCCGCTTGGTGACTTCTTTTGAAACGCATGAAGAACATAGACAGCGCATTCAAATCTGACCGTGTAGACTGCCCGATAGGTATCTCCGCGGTGGTCTTCGACCACTTCAAAAACGCCTCGTCCCTCCCCTTTCCAGGGTTTCGCGTCGGATGCTTGCCCGCCGGACTGGGCCACACTCAGAGCCGCGCCGATACCATCCTTGACGGCTTCGGGGAATGCCAGTAGATCTTCTCTGCTCGGCCCGACCCAGAACAGTGGCCGCTCGCCTGGCACCCTCTTCGGTCTCATTGCCCAATTATCCCACTTCTGGGATATTAAAATCAAGATGACAAATTCTCGAATGCCTCTTGCGGAAAAACCTTTGCATCTTGTGGAATAACGGGCCAAACAGATTAGGGGCCCTTTCGACGGACCGCGGGCGATTTAGGAGAGTAAAGCTAGCGGTCCAAGGTTGGATCTTAGCCACCAATTTCAATTAGGATTCATGGTGGCAATTCCAACAAGGTCAACTGAGTCAAATTGACTTTTGGAGCGGGCGACGGGAATCGAACCCGTGTCTCACGGCTGCAATCGCAGGTGGGAATTGGCTGGTTTGAATCCTGCCGTCCAACGTCAGCAGATGGGTCACAGTTCTGCGGCAATGACGGTGCGATACACTGGCGAAATCCCGTTGCAGCAAGTGCAAAGGGCGTTTTCCAGGCTAAACAAGGGTCGGATGGAAAATATGGAAAATGGCCTAGCAGCGTAAGTGCTTTTAGAATCTGGAGCGGGCGACGGGAATCGAACCCATGTCCGAAGCTTGGGAAGCTTCTATACTGCCATTGTACGACGCCCGCTCATTCCTCTAGTCTGTTGAGTATACACAACTAAGCGGTTGCCGGTACAGCGCGGCCGTTTTCCAATAACTCCAATATTTTCCAATTCGATCTTGGAAAACGCCTCTTGCACCTTATTCAACGGAATTTCCCCGGTATATCTTGCCGTCATCACAGCAGAGCCGTGACCCATGGAGCTCATTGAAATATGTCCATTCGGACTCTCCTTTTAAGACATGAAAATCATCCCAATGGCCGCCGCACTCATCACTGCGAATGTGCTCCAGCCTAAATACTTCAGTATTGCGGAGTTCACATACTTGCCCATTACTTTTCGACTGCTCGTTAGCAGAACGACCAGCAAAATCAACGGCGGAGCCAAAAGCCCATTGATTACCGCTGACCAGAACAACATTTTCACGGGGTTAAATCCTAAGTAATTAAGCGCCGACCCAAGGAGCATCGCGATTATCATAATTGCGTAGAATTTGCGGGAGCGTTTCGGGGCGTCGTTCATCGATCCACGCCAGGCTGCTCCCTCGGCCACCGCATAAGCACACGACCCCACTAAAACAGGCACACCCAGCATTCCCGTGCCAATCAAGCCTAGTGTGAAAAGAAGGTAAGCACCATTTCCAGCAAGGGGACGTAGGGCTTCTGCCGCTTGCTTCGCGGTAGTGATGTTCACTTGACCGTGGGCATGCAGCGTTGCAGCAGTGGTCAAAATAATGAAATACATAATGAGGTTTGAGAAAAACATTCCCGTCACGGTATCGGCACGCGCACTTTTTAATTCCTCTACAATCAAGCCCTCACGCCTTGCGGCTGTCCGTCCTCTCGTCCGCCCTTCCTCTACCTCTTCGGCGGCCTGCCAGAAAAAGAGATAAGGAGAAATTGTCGTCCCTAATATGGCCACAAGGACTGAAAGAAATCCGCGCGACCACTCCAGATGAGGCACAAACGTCTCTTGCAAAACATATTTCCACTCGATGTGTGAATAAAACGAGGCCAAGACGTAGCCGAACAAGACGAGCGTCAACCACTTAAAGATTCGCGCAATCGATGTATAGGAACTCCAAATGAGCACTCCTAGGATAAATAGCGCGTAGATCGGAACCCAAATGAGCGCATTAAATCCGGTTACCAATTCTGTCGCCTCCGCCATACCACCAAGATCGGCTCCAACGTTAATTACATTGGCGACGACGAGAATCGAGCAGGCACCCCATAGCACCCACCGCGGGTAATGAATCCGGACGGCAGCCCCTAATCCGCGCCCTGTAACCATTCCTAGTCTCGCGCACATGAACTGGATCGCAGCCATCAGCGGAAATGTAACTAACGCAATCCAGAGCGTGGAATATCCGTAAGCCGCTCCAGATACGCAATAAGTTGAAATGCCTGATGGGTCATCGTCGGCCGCACCGGTGATCAAACCGGGCCCGAGGACCGAGAAGAATTTCTTCAGAGGGTTCAGATGTTCGCGCTTACCGATATCTCGGCTTGGTTGAGTTAGTGTCATCGTATTCTCATAGCTGTAGGTGCCAAAGAGTCCACCAAGAACTCTTCCAAAGATTTGTGAGAGAACTTGGCGAACACCTTAAACTCTCCCGGCCGATCCCCATCGATTGAAACGGCGTAATTGAAGCTGTCGGCAACACAAAGTGGACGGACGGAATCCCAATGACGGAATTGGTAGTCGGTGAGAAGCACCAACGCCAGCGCGATGATTCTGTCCTGACGGTGGACGTTATACAGCAGACGTTAGAAATCTGAATACATAAGTTGCTGTACGTTCATCTGGCCCGGAACTCCGGGAGCAATCAAAAAGCAATTCTGGCCTTCGATAAGCGGCGATTAGCGTATTGCGCCAAAGTGTCCCGCGAAAGCCTGACGATCTCGCCATCGGCCGGCAATTCCTGGTGGTTCTGAGCGCACCAGTTCTCCGAGGCAGCCCGTCACTCCCCCAGACTTGCCCGCTCGAGGTTTATTTTGAAACGTCGGCAACACGCGCATGCCTACTGTTTATCGAAAACGATCAACATCGGTTCTTTGCTTCCTCGCGTGTACTGGTCGTTCATAGTCTTCCCGGAACTGGAAAGCCAACGAGTTTCCTGGCTTATGCCTTTGGTGTTGGCCGCGGTCCCGTCCTGGGTCCAGGTAGTTTCCAGTATGGTGCCCACCCACTTGGTGACGGTTTGATTTGGATCACCCATAGGTCCGCTGTTCTCGGTCGATTTGCCGGTCAGGTCATAGTGCAACTCGCGCACCTGATTCTTTCCGTAGAATTTGGTCGTTTCGATGACCTTCAG
Source organism: uncultured Acidobacteriota bacterium (assembly GCA_963831545.1). GTDB lineage: Bacteria > Acidobacteriota > Terriglobia > Acidiferrales > UBA7541 > Acidiferrum. The sequence continues at coordinate 320,337 of CAWHQX010000007.1, read as the reverse complement.
AAAACTCTGCGTTTGCTCTATTTTCAGCGTGATCTGCATTGAAGACATCATGCCAAGATTCCTACTTTTCGAAACATTCATCACCCAAGTCCCGGAAAAATCCGGTGCGGCAAGCGCACTCAACCCGAGTAGGCCGGATACGAGAAGGACGGCGATAAATCGCGACAGCGAGGTCGTGCTCATGATGGGATCTCCTGGCCGATTCCTCATTCATTTCTTGGAGCGGCTCGCACGAAGTGTGAAGCCTACACCTTGGTGCAGAGTCAAGAGAAATGTTAAACCGCGAAAAACCGCCAGAGTGAGCCGACCGCACGAGATTGCTTAAGATACGCGGGAAATGTCTCAGTCTTGCTTCGATGAAGGCGTTCGGTTCAAGAAGGGGCAGGCATCTCCGGCAGCCTTTTGCAGCGCAATCAACATCCTAGCGACGTCACGGCGCATTCGCCGCAGTTGGCCAATTTTCTGATCGAGCACACGTAACTTTTCCTCGGTCATGGCCAGGGCATGACGCATTCCGATTCGATCGATGATGGGATCAGGCAAACGCGTGATGCGATGGAGATCCAGCAGTTCTTTAATTTCCTTGAGGGTAAAACCTAAATCCTGCGTGAGTCGGATGCCCTTTAGCGAATTCACATCCTGCTCCGAATAAGTGCGGTAGCCCGAAGGCGTCCGCCCCGCAGGCCGAAGAAGTTTCTTGCGCTCGTAAAATCGGATGGTCCCGATCTTGACTCCTGTTGCTTTGGACAGTTCCCCGATTTTCATGGCACGAGTATAAACCCTATACCACGGTATAGGCTCAAGCTTAACGTAGGTGGCTTAGTTGGTTCTTCGCGGATCTTGGCTTGAGATAGCCCGGCAGTGGGTACGCATCGATAGTTACATTGTCCCCATTGACCCTGCACCCTGGTGCAGACCGCACACTGTTGTCTGCAAGAGTTCTAAGGCTATAGGTTGTTGGAGCGTTGGCGATGAAGTATTTCCTGTTGGCAGTAACCCTTGCACTTGCCATGCTGATCTTGATTGGAATTTTTGGTGCAATTTGCTTCGACATCAGTGCCATTGCCGAACCAGGCAGTACCGAGTCCTATATCGCTTCGGCGGGGAAACATTTCCTGATTAGAAGAGCTAGTCGCTCAGCACATTTGCCGACCTCTGCTGGAATTCAGGTTGATATGAGGGGCGCTGACAAGTTGTTCGGGATGGAGTGCGCTTTCTGCCATGGCGTGAACGGTCCGCGGGAAATGGATATAGGCGGCTGGATGAACCCGAGGGCGATCGACCTGAGCTCCGTAGATGTGCAACGCTATTCCGATCGCGAGCTCTTCTGGATCGTTAAGAATGGAATTCGGCTGACCGGTATGCCCGCATTTGGCAAGGTCGAAACAGACGAACATATTTGGAAGCTTGTCCAGTACCTGCGGACTCTACCTGTTCAACCGAAATAAGTGCTAGCTCGGGCTGCAGGGGTTCTTGCGGTAAGCCACCGATGGGCACACTGATTAGGGGCCTTCAGATCGCCGAAGGCAAGGGTGCGACACGGTTCACTTCCGGACTGTCTTGAGCAAGCGCGAGATGATGATTCCCAAGATCAAGAAGACTCGAAGAAGACTAGCACACTCCACTCGGACGAGTTGGTGTGCCTGGTTCTTGCGTAGGAAGAACCTGCGTGGCCGGCACGTCATAGGCAGTAGTTCCGGCGAGATTGGCTACACATTGTTCTATAAGCTGCGGAACAGCCTCAAGTGGGGAAGGAAGATTTGGAATGGACGGATCAGGTTTCTTGAAATTAAGTGCGCTCGTCAGGTCACCGATCGTCGAGCGGCGCCAAGCGCTCAAGTTGGGAACCTCCGCTCCAAATCGCGTCTCTAGAAATCGCAAAACAGAAGTGTGATCGAAGAGATCCGAGGACACAAATCCGCCACGGGTAAATGGAGAAATGAGAAGTGTGGGAACGCGAAAGCCCAATCCGATGGGACCAGTGATTGGTGGGCTGCCGATCACGGTGGGGTCCGGCACCGCAGGTGCGGTGACATATTCGCCTGGTGTGCCAGGGGGTGCGGTGGGCGGCGAAACGTGATCGAAGAATCCTCCGTTTTCATCATAAGAAACGAGAAAAAGAGTTTTTGCCCACAGCGTCGGATTGGCGGTCAGCGCAGTAAAGATTAGAGAAACAATGTTTTCACCAAAGACTGAGGGCGAAGGTGGATGGTCGGAGGTGAGGACCGATCCAATGAGCCAAGACACTTGAGGCAAATTTCCTGATGCCACGTCCGCCAAGAAATCCACTGGAAACTGCGGTCCAAACGCGTTTTTATAAAGCGGCGATGAGGGATCCTGAAAGTTTTTGAAGTAGGGGAGGACGTTGTCCGAGTAGATTCCGCCGGCAATCGTTTCATCGGGTGAAGAATAAATCTTCCACGAAATTCCACGAGCCTGAAGTTGTTCGGGCATCGTGGTATACGTCAGTCGACCAAAAAGCGACGAACGATTGGTTACGACCGTCTGCAGAATCGGGCCACCGTTCTGGCCATCCGGATCGATCGACGCCGCCATTGTGTATAGACGATTGGGATCGGTCGGGCCCATCACCGAACAGAAGAAATTGTCGCAAACCGTGAAAGCATCGGCCAACGCGTAATAATAAGGAATATCCGCGCGAGTGTAGTAGCCCATGCTTAGTACTGCATCATTGGCGTTGATCGGGATGCGAGAAGTAACGAAACCATCCATCGCCCCGTTTCCCCAACTCTGGTGTTGTGGAACCCAATCGTGACTGATGTCGTGCGTGCAAGCAGCGTTTGTGACGGAGGTGTCGAGGTGGAAGGGCAAGAGCGTGCCGATCGGAGGAATCGTCGTATTCGACGGGTCGGGTTGCTGAAAGGCCATGCTCGAGTCCGCAAAGCCTCGTACACCCCGATAGCTGCCGAAGTAGTGATCAAAGGAGCGGTTCTCTTGGATCAGGATCACCACGTGGTCGATGTCATTTAGCGTAGAGCACGCGGGAATCGGAGTCGGCACTGGCGTCGGAGCGCCGCCTGTCCCACCGCCGCAGCCGTGCAAACTCAGCGTGGCGATTTCCGTGAGCGCAGCGGCGCTTCCCAATTTCAATAATTGCCTACGAGTGAAGTTTTGCATGTGCTCTTCAGTTTGGATGCGGTCGAAGATACCCGCGGTTGGTTATTTGCCCTGTCTACTGGATAGTCCTTAATAAAGTGGGGTGCCACCCTAGGTGGATAATCTGGTAGGTTACTGGCATTTGGGCACAGCCGGTCAGGAACCAAGCTGCCTTACTCAACGCTTGTCCGCCAACTCGGCATATCTGAAACACGTGGTCAGGTGATCGTTCACGATCCCGGTCGCTTGCATCATGGCGTAGCAGATTGTTGGCCCAACAAATCGGAAGCCGCGATTACTCAAGTCCTTACTGATTTTTACTGCCAACTCCGTCTTGGCTGGTACGCTCCGGTGAGTCCTCCGTTGATTGTGTATGGGCCCTCCTCCAGCTAACCTCCAGATGTAAGCATCAAAGCTCCCAAATTCTTTTTGTATGAGCAGAAATGCCCTTGCATTTGAAACCGTGGATTCGACTTTCAACCGATTGCGAATAATCCCTGGATCGCCAAGGAGCTCGCGAATTTTCTTCCGATCAAAGCGCGCAATCTTGGCCGCCGCAAACCCAACGAACACTTTCCGATACCGTTCGCGTTTCTTCAGGATGGTGTCCCAACTCAAACCCGCCTGCGCGCCTTCCAGTGTTAGAAACTCAAACCAACTCGTGTCGTCATGGATTGGCACCCCCCATTCCCCATCGTGATATGGGATATTCACGTCGCTCGTTGCCCAGTGGCAGCGTACGATCCTTGATGCATCCCGATGAGAACTGCGCCCAGCTTTTGTCATTAGCGCGCCTTTTCCAAACAAAAATGGTGCGCCTCGAGAATCCGAAGCGCACCAAGAGGAAGTCAATAAGTCCCGTTTATCCGATGTGGCGTTCGAGAGCCTTCGTGATCTGATCCTTGGGGACGGCACCTACGATCTGCTCCACGACTTGTCCATCCTTAAATACCAGCAACGTCGGAATACCGCGAATATTGAACTTGCCCGCAGAATTCATTGCCTCATCGACATTCAGCTTTGTTACTTTCAACTTGCCTGCGTAGTCATGCGCAATTTCCGCCACAGTTGGCGCGAGCATGTGGCAGGGACGGCACCACTCCGCCCAGAAATCAACCATCACTGGCTGCGCCTTACTGGCGGTCAGCACTTCCGCATCAAAATTGCCATCATTTACTGCCAGAATGTTTTCAGCCATTTCGTGTTTTATACCCTTGCGGTCTGCATACAGCAGACGCTTCTTTCTATGGATTAGATGTTGGAACCGGAATAAGGTTTCGCGCTGCCTTAGCAGCTGCATATAGTTTCGCATATTCTGTCGCCGGCGTATGCCACGAAAAATCCTTGGCCATCCCGTTTAGTTGTATGCGTTTCCAGATACCTTCGTTTGAGTAATGATGCAGCGCCTGGCGAATCGTGTACAGCAAGGCGGCCCCGGTGTATTCCGTGAACTTAAAGCCGGTACCGGTGCCGTGCTCGAGATCGAATGGTTCTATGGTGTCGTCGAGCCCCCCTGTAGCCCGAACAATCGGTACGGTTCCGTACTTCAAACTGTAAATCTGATTCAGGCCGCAAGGCTCATATCGGGACGGCATCAAAAACATATCGGCGCCCGCCTCAATCATGTGCGCTATTTTGTTGTCGTAGGCGACTCTCACCCCAACCCGACCCGGGAAATCAGAGGCCAGGGCGCGGAACAGATCCTCGTACCGCTTGTCGCCCGTTCCAAGTACGGCAAGCAGGACATCCTCCTGCATCAATTCATTTGCAATTCCCGCAATCAGGTCAAATCCCTTCTGATCAGCAAAGCGCGAGACGATTCCGAGGATTGGCCGGTTTGGATTGTCCTTTAGCAATTGCAATTCTTCGAGCAGCGCGTCCTTGCAAGTGCGCTTTCCAGCCAAATTTTTCAGAGAATATTTGGACGCGATCAACGCATCCCGGTCGGGGCTCCAGGCCGAATAATCCACGCCATTTAGAATTCCCACGAGATGGCTGGCACGGGAACGGACCACACCGTCTAGGCCGAAGCCGTATTCCGGTGTTTGAATTTCTTCAGCGTATTTTCTGCTCACTGTCGTCAGATAATCCGCATAAATCATCCCACCCTTCAGGAAATTCAGACTTCCAAAAAATTCAATGGCGCCGGGATGGAACAGGGCTGCAGGTAATCCGGCACGCGCCATTTCCTCTCTGGGGAAGATTCCGTGATATCCGATATTGTGGATCGTAAAGACTACCGGAAGATTACCGGTGACCGGGTCGTCGCCGTACGAGGTACGCAGTAGCACAGGTATCAGTGCGGTTTGCCAATCGTGGCAATGAATCACATCCGGCAGCCAGAGCTGCTTCGCGAGCTCGATCGCTGCGCGGCAGAGTTCCGTGTAACGTTCGGCGTTATCGGGATACTCTCGAATCTTGTCGCCGTACAATCCCTCCCGGTCGAAATAACTAGGATCGTCCAGAAAGAAATAACGAACTCCATGAAGGACAGGACCATTGGCGATCGCGGGAAAGCGCAGTCTTGCTCCCTGCGCAATGGTCACGCTTGGAATGCTCACTTTGGCAGTCTTGATCCCGCGGTAACGTGGAAGGAATACGGCAACTTCATGCCCGAGCCTGACGAGCGCTTTCGGTAACGCTTCAATGACGTCCGCTAGTCCGCCGGTCTTGGCGTAGGGCAGGGCTTCGGAGGCAACGAAGAGAATTCGCATGAGATTTGCGCCTTTTTCTACGCTAACGGAGAAAAGCCCAAAGCGTCAAGCGGTGCTCTCGTTGGGATTTTCTGAACCACTCGTATGGACGATGCCATTGCTCGCTGATCCTTGCGTTACACTCTTTAGCGATGGCAAGGCAGAAGCTTGGACAACATTTCCTGGGTGATCCCGGGTGGCGAGAACAAATCGCCCGGGCCATCCATGTTTCTCCTCATTCCCCTGAAATGGGGCCACAAGCCAGTCCGAAAAACCACGATTTCTGCTGGATCGAAGTCGGTTCTGGCCATGGTGAAATGACCGAACATCTCGCTCGCAGCGGTGTTCCGGTCCACGCCATCGAACTGGATCCCTCCCTCATTCCGCGGCTGAACAAGCTTGCCGCAACCAGGCCTAACTTGTCTGTCTCTCCGGGGGACGTCCTCCAAACGGATCTCCGTTCACTCAGTGAAGGCCGTCGTGTCCGACTTTACGGCAACCTGCCTTATTACATCACGTCTCCGATCCTTCATCACTTCTTCTCGTTTGCCGATCTGATTGACGAAATCCACATCGTGATTCAGGAAGAAGTCGCGGCACGCCTGACCGCCAATCCCGGCAGCAAGGCCTATGGTTACCTGTCGGTGGCGACGCAATTTTTTACCTGCCCCGAATTTGTATTTCAGATTCCCCGCATTGCGTTCGACCCGCCTCCCCAGGTCGCTTCGGCACTTGTCAGCATGAAGCTGCCAGGCGCACGTGCAACCTTAGATCTTCCCGACGGAGATCAATTTCTGGAATTCGTGAAGACCTGTTTCGCCCAGAAGCGCAAGACGCTCGTCAACAATCTCCGGTCGATTCTCAGGCCAGAGCAGACTCGCGCGGTACTTGAGCGTTTAGCGATCAGGGAAGATGCCAGGGCCGAACAATTGAGGGTGCCTCAACTGGCCGCACTCTTCAGGGCTGCTTCTTCAGCGACGAAAGCAAGCGATCCGGATAATCCGACATAATGCCATCCACGCCGGCTGCCGTTAGCAGGCGCATGTGAGCCGGATTGTTAATGGTCCAGCAGACCACCTGCAAGTCGCGCTTATGTGCATCTGCCAGCAGGTTAGGTGTAACCAAATCGCCTCTCACCGCCAATTGCCGTGCACCGATTTCGAGTGCCTTATCGAATGGATCCTTCAGCTGGCCATCAAAAAGCAGTCCTGTCATCAGCGTGGGCTCGATCTTGCGCAATCCCTGGAGGATCATGGGATCAAACGAAATGATGACAGCGCGCTGGATTTCACCTGAATCGCGCAGCGCGCTAATCATAGCGTGCTCGCCACCCCAAAACCCGCTCGGCTTCAACTCCAGATAAAACACCACATCGTTCTTACGCGCAAAATCCAGTACATCAATCAGCGTGGGTACCCGTTCGCCCATGAACTCGCTGCCAAACCAGGATCCAGCGTCTAGTCGCCGAACTTCAGCCAGTGTCATGTGCTGCACAGAGCCCTGCCCTGTCGTTGTACGGTTCACAGTTTCATCATGCAATGCGACGAAATGGGCATCTCTCGTTAGTTGCAGGTCGGTTTCGATGAATGTGACGCCCAGGCTTACGGCTCGACGAAACGCCGCCAACGTATTCTCAGGCGCATACCCAGACGCACCTCGATGAGCTATCGCCAGCACTTGCCTGGTTTCCTCCCGGGACATCGGTCAGCAGATTACACACAACCCGCTCGATCCTTGTCGTATGCTATCACGCAGGCCGTCATCAAATGCTGGCAGGAATTTCCCTCGTGCGTGACAATACATAAGCTCGTCCAGGTGGCTCGCCCAATGGCCCTCAACTACCAACGTTTCAGCGCGTTGCTCTTCTTCCTTGTGCTCCCGTTTTCTTTCACCGTGGCGCAGTCGACCTCGGGCACAAAATCAGCTCGTAGTGAAGTCTCCGAACCATTGACACGCGCCATTCGCCATCAGCTTCTGATCCTTCCCTATTACTCGGTTTTTGACACCATCGATTTCTCTCTATCGGGCGACACGGTCACTCTCACTGGCGAGGTTTTGCGTCCCACACTGAAAGCCCACGCTGAAGCCGCGGTGAAGAGCCTTGAAGGCGTCGGAGCCGTCGTGAACAACATTAAAATACTGCCTCGCTCCGCGACCGATGATGAACTGCGTCGGCAGGTCTATCGGGCGATTTTCGAGGATCCTGAACTGGCCAGATACGCGGTCGCAGCTGTTCCTCCGATCCACATTATTGTGAGAGATGGCGCGGTTACCTTGGTGGGAAAAGTCGACAAGGAACAAGACCTAGATCTCGCGGCAAAACGAGTTGGACAGGTGAGAGGCGTGGCTAGCATGCAGAATCGATTGGCTGTGCGCAAGAGCGACTCCGCGCTTCCAGTAGATAAATAGTCGAGTCTCAAGCAAAATAAACCGGGGGAGCAACAGTGGCTAATCCAAAAGACCCGTATTCCAATCAAGGTGATTCGCGGGATACTCCCGCGCGACAAAAACTCGTAGCGCTTCGCACCACTCTTCTGAAACTGCATAAGACTCTTCTCGATATGGAGCGGCGCGAATACGAAAAAGTGCACGGCCAGGTGAACGTCGGTGAGCTCTTCCGCCTTGTTGTCGACGATCCGCAATTTGCATGGCTGCACAGTATTTCCGAATTTGTTGTTCGGATCGACGAAATGCTCGCCGGAGAAAAGGAAGCGACCGACGTCGAATCTCACGAACTGATTTCCTTAGCGCGTAAGATGTTTCTCCCGTCAGAAACCGGGGACGCTTTTCAGAAACAGTACTTCGAAGCCATCCAGAAAGATCCCGCGGTCGTGATGGAGCATGCCGAATTGGCCAAGCTCTTCAGTACGGAACCTCTTGATCCGGAAACGTAACCTCCTTAAGGGATTGGCCGTCAACGTTTTCCCGAGATAGTTCGCACATTCACGACACGTTGGCCTACACTAGCTCCTACAAAATGGTGACGGCATTTGGAAGAGTATCGCCCCGAACGCGGAGGCAGTGTGACGGGATTGGAACTTCAAAGAAATACAGGCGAAAAAGAAAGCGCGCGAAGAACATAAGCCGGCAGTTCAAGTCAATCTTTCCAGTCGTCGGACCACTAAACAAGTTTCGCTAGTCATTCAAAACTGAGGAGACGAGCATGGCAAAGAAAGACGATAAATACACACAAGTTGGAAAGAAAGTAGGGAGCGCACTCGGTAAAGCCGATCGCAAGGCTCATCAAATCGCCAAGGAAGCAAGAGAGGAACTCGTTGCGATATCAAAGCACGTTGAGGAATTAAAAAAGCAGCTCGCCAAGTCCAGCAAGCGTCTGCAGAAGTCACTGAAGGCCTAGGGCAGGGCTAAGTAGCGCGCTTTACCGTTCCACTGACTCCGGGGAACTCCGCAAGGGTTCCTCGGAACTCTCTTGCTGTTCCTGGCTTACGAAGCTGAATTCCGCTGTGATGGTTGTGCCGCTAGGGCCCGATTTCACTGCGAGCACCCCGCCTTGTTCACGAACTCTTTCCCTCATCCCGGCCAGTCCAATTCCGACCCGTGATCCATCGGTATTGAACGCCTCCAATTTTTCAGGTGAAATACCAACCCCAAAGTCACAAATGCAAAGGGTCACATCACTATTTCCTACCTTGTAGGACACTTCCGCGCTCTTGCTCTTTGAATGCCGGTGAATATTGGTCAATGTTTCCTGTAGCACGCGGAACAGGGTGAGTTCCAACACCCGTGGCAATCGTCTTGGTTCCTCGGGAATGTCTACCCGCACCTGGATACTGGTTCGTTTCGCGTAGCCTTCAATGAACCACCGTGCGGCAGTTGCAAATCCCATTTCATCGAGCAGCGGCGGGTGCAACAGATGAGAAATGGTCCGTGTTTCTGTCAACGTTTCGCTAACGATGGATTGCAGCTCCTGCAATCCCTTTTCGGCCGGGAACTTGCGGATCAGTTGGTCGGCCAATATCTTCGCCGCGGTCAGATTCTGTCCGAGGCTGTCGTGCAGCTCTCGCGAAAATTTCCGGCGTTCTTCATCCTGCATGGTCATGACGAGTACGCTCAACCGTTGTGCATTTGCTTCTGCATTAGAACGTTCCTTCAGTTCCTTTTTCAGTCTCTGGTAATACGTAAACAGGAGCAAAATTGACAACGAGAACACCAGTAATAGAATGACCAGCATCGTCAAAAACAAATTCTTGGTGAGGGTCGCCCTTTTCTCCAGCAGGCCTTCTTCCACGTCTTTCATCTCGTCGGCAACCGAGGCCGCCTCGAAGGAAGCTTTGACGACCTCCGAGGTACTGTCTGCCTGCTCGAGCGGCGTGAATTTCCCCAACTTTTTTGCTGCAATAGAATCTTCAAGTACCGCGATCCGCGCATCCGCAGCAGCCTCAAGCCGGCGGCAAGCTGCGATTTGATTTGGACTGTCAGAAATCAGCTCTCGCAGTTTCAGTAAATCGGCATGCTCTTCACTGCGTGCAGCCTCGAACTCCTGTACAAATGCGGGAGACCCGTTTTCCATATAGGCCATGCGGTAGCGACCCGCCTTGGCCAGATTTGAGGTGACCGAGTCGATTGTGAGGAGTACGTCGTAGGTGTGACGAACCAGGTTTTCCATGTAAAACAACCTGTACATCAGCCACGTCGCACTTAACGCGCTGAGCAGCAGCAGCGACAGCGCAAGGAGAAATATCCTCCTGGGAGTTTGGACGGAAGACAATGTCTTTCTCCTGCCAAAGTTTCTCGAAGTATCCGGCTGGCGCGGTAACCTCTACGTTAACCCGACTTGCTTCTCGGGTAAAGCGGCTATCCTGACTTTGATCCGCCTGCCTTGAGGCCCGAATCGACAGACGGCTGGGAAGCGTTCCCTTTGAGGATAGACGTAAAGACACCCATGAACAGTTTCACGTCTTCCTCTGAAAAAATCAGTGGAGGCCGAAGTTTTAATACATTGTGATGCGGGCCATCGGTCCCGGCTAGAACACCCAGATCGCGCAGTCGCTCCACGACATAGGAAGCCTGTTCGGCGGCTGGAGCTCGCGTTTCAGGCGACTGCACGAGATCAATCCCGAGGAAGAGCCCTGAACCACGAACATCGCCTATGACCGGATATTCCTTCTGCAGCTCCCGTAAGCTGCTGATCCAGTGGCTCCCAACGGTCAGCGCGTTCCGTTGCAGCTTCTCGTCTTCAAGAACGTCGAGCACGGCCAACCCCGCCGCGCATGCGACAGGATTTCCTCCGAACGTGCTAAAGAATTCCATTCCGTTGTTGAACGAGGCGGCGATCTCAGACGTGGTCACAACGGCTGCCAATGGGAATGCGTTTCCGATCGGTTTGCCGCACACCACAATATCGGGCACCACTCCCTGAGTCTCGAATCCCCAGAATTCGGTTCCCAACCTACCGAAGCCCACCTGCACCTCATCGGCGATACAAACCCCGCCTGCCTCCCGTACTTCTCGATAAACTTCAGCAAGATACCCGCTCGGAAATACAACTTGTCCGGCCACGCTTGGCAAAGTCTCGGCGATATAGGCGGCCAAACCTGTTCCGTTCTTCTTAAGCGTCTTGCAGATTTCACCAACGTGGGCGGCATATTTTTTCCCTAACTCCGACTCGCCGCGCCGGTACATTCCTCGAAACTCATCGGCGATCGGGGCAACGTGCACCCACGATTTCTGACCTCGGCCGCCCGGTCCGTTGAACTTGTAGGGGCTGATATCGATGAGTGTAGAGGTATGCCCGTGATACGCGTGCTCCAGGACAATTACGTCCTTCTTGCCCGTGTGCGTGCGCGCCAATCGCAGCGCCAGTTCGTTTGCTTCGCTCCCCGAATTCACGAAGTAGCACACCTCGAGGGGTGCCGGCAGCAGACGGGTAAGTCGCGCTGCGTACCGAATTGCATTGTCGTGCAAATATCGGGTATTGGTGTTGAGCACCGCCAGTTGTTCCTGGGCGGCTTTCACAACTCGCGGATGCGAATGGCCCACCAGCGGCACGTTGTTATACACATCCAGATATCGGTTGCCCGAATCGTCGTAAAGATATTGTCGCCAGCCCTTAACGATTTTGAGCGGCCGGCGATAGGAAACTCTCAAATTGTGCCCCAGCAGTTTCTGCCGAGATGCGATGGTCTCTGCCACCGTCAGCGTCTTTGAGGGGAATCGTCCGAGGGGGATGCCAAGGATCAAGTTCGGGTCGGGGGAGAGTCCGGTCCATACCGCGCGCTCCGATGCGAGCGCTACGCCTGGGAAATCCGTCGCATATTCCAACAAATCGAGAATCATCTGAAAATGCAGATGAGGAGTCCAACCTCCGTTTTCCCCGCCATTTCCGATGTGCGCAAATACCGCACCTTTCTGAATCGTCTGTCCCAACCTCAGCGCTTGCAGCGACTCTTCCGATAAATGTCCATAGAGGGTAAAAAACTCGATTCCAGGTTCGGGAGCGTGTTTCAGGATCACGACCGGCCCGTAATCCAAAGCCGCCCGATTGTTCGCAAAAGCGTGAACCGTCCCGTCAAACGGTGCAGACACGGGCGTACCAGCATCGACAAAAAGGTCGATCCCCAGATGGATTGTCCGTCGCTGCCCACCCGTGTTCGCGACATCCCCAAAAAGAGGTGACGAATAGAGAAGGCGAGCTTCGTCGTATTGGCCAACGGCAACGGTGGTCCGCAACTCTGCCATCCGGGATCGCATCCTTTTTGTGATCTCGAATTCCGTCAACGCGGCAGGGTCGCTAGGAAGCCATGGACTTCCGACACTCAAATCGAGAACGTCTACTGACGGATTTTGCAAGTCCTGTGGAATCACTTTTACTGATTCGCTCTGATTCTTCCTGATCCAGCGTGCGATTCTCGCAGCGTCTGGAACCGCCGGGATCCCGCAGGCCGCACGAAACGTATACTCTGCAAATCGAGGGGATATCTTCACCAATCTCTCGAGCGCCTCCCAAGCCGGCGTCTCCGTGACCGTCACGTATCCGTCATCAGGCAGCAATGTTTTCCGATTTGCTGAGTTCACAACGCTGACCGCCAATCTCGCACCGACCAAGGCGAAAAGCACGGAAATTTCTTCCTCTGTGAGTGGCAAGATCCGATGGTATCCGGCAAGTACTGCCGCAGCAGACTGCAACGGAGCGCTTTGCCCAAGCAGAGCATAGGCTGCGGCAATCGCAATTTCTGCCACAGTGATCGTTTCGTGCATATCGCCAAAATCGATCACACCGTTGACCGTCCGTGGCTCAGGTGACGGAGAAGTGACCAAGACATTGTAGTCGTTGGCATCTCCATAAATGATCGACCGCCTCAATTGCCCGAGGCGCGGCACCACTTCCCGTTCAAATAAATCCAGAAACGATTCAGCGATCGTTCGCCGCTCGGGATTTTCGACCAAGTGAAGAAAATTGCGGGCCCACAACGACTTCGTAAGGTCCCACTTCAATTCGCGCTGCGCTTCGGGATGCGTAAAATCCTGCAGGGCTACATCCATTTCACCCAGGAAGGTTCCCAGGTTTTCAAGCAGCTCCGACGATCGCGGATTGACCTCTGCCAGAATAGTTCCGGGCAGGAAACTCAGCACCCACACCAGACGGTCCGTTCCGTCCTCGAACTTCACCCGACGATAGAGATTTCCCTGCAAATTCTGCTTCACCCGAGGCACCGGGAGGTGCGATGACTTTTTTGCAAGGTGAGCGAGCGCCCGACACTGCATATCGACAAACTGTTCCTTGCGGGTTGGATGCATGATTTTTAGCACGTACTTCTGCCCATCCTGCGTGATTAAACAGAAGTTATCGTCATATTCCCCAGGCAAGGCGTGCGTTATGGCCTGCAGACCGTAAAGCTCGTTTGCGAGTTGCGTCGCCGTTTCAGGGGGAGTCGGTGCGGCGACGCGCGATTCAGGCATCATGGGCAAAATTGTATCGGGGGCGACCAGCTTCGTCCAACAATCTTGCTCGGGTTGCACAACTTTTCTAAAATTACCGCAAAATGGTAGTATCCGGGTGCAGAGCAAATCCTACCCCAAGTTCGCCCTGTTCTCAGGTTGATCGGGCAGGGGAGAACACCACATTGAAAGAAATCAGAGGAATCCCATGAACTTGAAGAAGTTTCTCGTAACAGTATCCACGGCAGGGCTTCTGCTCCTCGGCTGCGAAAAGTCTGCGCCACCCAACAACATGCAAAGCGCGACTCCGCAGCAATCTCAAGCGCCATCGCCAGCGCCCGCAACCGATGCGAATTCCGCAACCAATCAACAGCAGCAACCCATGCAGAATGCGCAACCAAACCAAGCACCCATGCAAGCGCAAAGTGCTCCGGCGCAGGAACCAGCTCCCCCTCCACCTCCGCCTCCCCAGCCCGTCGTGATTCCTGCTGGAACTTCGATTCCAATCTTCCTGGGCCAGAAAGTAGATTCACGTGTCGACGAAGCGGGTGAGCAGTTCAATGGCACCCTCGCTTCCGCGATCTCGATCGACGGTCAGATCGCAATTCCTAAAGGGTCGGCCGTTACCGGCGTGATCACTCGCTCCAAAAAGCAGGGCACGTTCAAGGGAGAAGCCGATCTCGCTCTCATGCTGACGAAAATTAACGCGAACGGGAAGATCTATGCCATTTCCTCGAGCACATGGGCACAAACGGTGAAGGGTAAAGGCAAGCGCACCGGCATCATGACCGGCGGCACTGCCGCTGCCGGAGCACTGATTGGGGGGCTGGCTGGTGGAGGTAAAGGCGCGGCCATCGGTGCCGGCGTCGGTGCCGGAGGCGGATTAGCAGCTTCGGGCGCAACAGGCGGTCAAAACGTGACGCTGCAGCCGGAGACGAGACTCAACTTCAAGTTGACCAAGTCACTCACGATCGATCCATTGCCGGTGCCCCAAACGGCCGTGCCTCCAGCGCAGTAATCGAATCGCAACCTAGAAACGAGAAGGCCAGTTTGCGATGCTGTCTGGCCTTCCTGCTTTAAAAACTCATTTCGATCTGAAATTTACGCCCAGTCGAGTGCGCCCTTCTTGTACAGCCACACATATCCGACAAGAAGGATTCCGAGGAAAACAACCATCGAAACCAGAGCGAATGCCGCCATATGCGCCGCCATCCAACTCTTGAACAAAATTGCCCATGGAAACAGGAATAGAGTTTCTACATCAAAAATCACGAAAAGCATCGCGACAATATAAAACCGGACGGAATACCTGCCGCGAGCATTCGACTCAGGAGGGATGCCGCATTCATACGGTTGGAATTTTGCGGGGCCACCTTTTGACTCCGGCCGGATCAACTTGAACACGATCAGCGCGACCACCGGAAACGAAAGTACCAGCAGCGCAAAAATCAGCACCGGAATATATGCGGCAGACATAGGCGACCTCTAGGCGCATCCTATCACAATCGCATAATTCAGCATTGTGACCTGCGTCTCGGCATGGCTCCTCCCACGATCAAGCTGAACAACCCCTACTTATCAAACAACAGCTCGCCCGCCCTCTGTGTCGCTTTTACCACCGCTTTGATCAGTGTCACCCGCAACTTCCCTTCCTCGAGTTCCATTATTCCGTCGATCGTGCACCCTGCCGGCGTTGTTACCGAGTCTTTCAAGAGCGCCGGATGATCCCCTGTCTCAAGGACCACGCTTGCCGCGCCTTTCATCGTTTGTGCCGCTAGCAGCGTCGATACATCCCTCGGCAAACCCACCTTCACTCCGGCTTCGGCAAGAGACTCCAAAATGATATAGGCAAATGCGGGCCCGCTCGCCGATAGCCCCGTTACCGCATCCATATTCTTTTCATCGACGACTACGGTGCGGCCTACCGCGTCAAACATACGTTTCGCAATCTCGAGATGCTCCGGCGAAGCGTGTCCGCCACGACAAATTCCTGTCATCCCGATTCCGACAACGGAACATGTATTCGGCATCGCTCGAATCACGGCTACCTTTTCGCCGACCCGTTGTTCGATATATGTCGTTGGTACAGAGGCTGCAACTGAAATGATCAGAGCATTTTTCGCGAGGTGCGGGGCGATTTCTTTCAAGACCTCGCCAACCACCTGCGGTTTGACGCCCAGCAGTACAATTTCTGCGGTTTGCACTGCCTTGCAGTTGTCTGTTGTCACTTTAACGCCGAGTTCCTTCGTGAGCTTTACCGCCTTCTCCTCGTGACGCACCGTGGCCGTCACACGCTTGGGGGTAAACAGTCCCTGTTTAAGATAGGCGCGCAGCAAAATTCCGCCCAGTTTTCCCGCGCCGAGCACTGCAAGATTCTTTTCCGAAAGTCTGTTAGGCATGATGCAAACATTGTTACGGAGCCTGGGCACTCGGTCAACAAGCGTTTACATCCATCTTCTGGCTTGCTTCAGGTAAGATGTGCGCAATATGCGGTATCGCAGATTTGTCACTTCAATCGCCCTGTTTGTTGCCGTTCTGGCCGATCGTGGACCGAACGCGGTTCTCGGACTGGAACCGTCTTCCCCATCCATTTACAAAATGGTCGATGTGGCGGTGCCCATGCGCGACGGAACGGTTTTGCGCGCCGACGTCTGGCTGCCGGAACCAGGCGGCAGGTACCCCACACTCGTCTACCGAACACCGTACGGGAAGCAGTTTGCTCCCGGGGAATGGACCACGTTTCGCGACGGCCGTAGCTCATGGCTACGCCGTTGTCATACAGGACGTGCGCGGACGGTATGCATCCGCTGGCGAATTTGTACCCTATCAGAGAGAGGGCGACGATGGATTCGACACCATTGAATGGGCCGCTGCCCAATCTTGGTCGGACGGGAACGTTGGCACCTTTGGACTGTCCTATCCCGGCGCGGTGCAGTGGCTAGCGGCCGTCGAGAATCCGCCCCACCTTAAAGCCATGATTCCAGCCATGACGTTTTCCACGCCGCGAAACTTCTTCTATTCGGGCGGCACATTTGATGGCTCCTGGATCGAGTGGATTTGGATGAACATTGCGCCGGACATCCGCAGGCGAAGAAAGCTGCCCGGCCCCATAACCTTTGAGCAGGCCCGTGCTTCCTGGAAGACGCAAAGGGCCCGCGCGGAAGATTTCCTTCCCTTGCGCGATCTGCCCGACCTGATGGATGTGGCCCCGTTCTATTATGACTGGCTCGCTCACCCACCAGCCGACCCATGGTGGGATTGGGCGGAACTGAGGACCAAATACGGCAAGGTTCATTGTGCAGTCCTCAATTTCTCCGGCTGGTACGACGAAGCTTACGGCCCCGATGGTGCCACGACGAACTTCAACGGACTCGTCGCCGCCCGCAAGGGCGAAAACGATTCTCGAACTCGTACCATCATCGGACCATGGACACACGGTGACCAGGACCAACGGAAAAGTGGTGAACGCGATTTCGGCCCAACGGCTCCTGTCGATTATGACGCTTTGATCCTGCGCTGGATGGATCACTATCTCCGCAACGTGGACAACAACATCGAGAAGGAACCGCCGGTTCGCATCTTTGTAATGGGTAAGAATTCCTGGCGGGATGAAGCCTCTTGGCCACTTGTGCGCGCTCGACCCAACACGCTCTATCTGTCCGGGGACGGGCGAACTCCCGGCGTCGGCGTGTTGCAGCAAAATCCGGTCGTGTCCACTCACCTCTCGAGCGAACTCGTTTCGGATCCATCGCATCCCGTTACCGATCTCTATGACAGCTATGGCGCTCACGATTATCGCGCACTGGTAGGACGCAAGGGTGTCCTTACCTTTGACAGCGCGCCGTTACCGCAGGACACCGAGGTTACCGGCCCGATCACGGTAGAGCTCTTCGTTTCTGCGGATGCTCCTGATTTTGATCTGTACGCTCGTCTCTTGGATGTCGCCCCGGACGGCACCGCCTACAACCTCATGAATCCCGGACTGGATGTGCAGCGCGCCAGCGCGCGCAGCGGGTCTTTGACGCCCCAATTATTGGTTCCTCAGAAGATTTACAAGCTGGAATTAAACCGCATGCTGACCAGCAACACATTCCTCAAAGACCACAAAATACGTGTCCAGATCAGTTGCGCCTTCTACCCTCACTATTCGCGCAACCTGCAGACAGGTAAATCCGAAATCGTTTCAGGAAAAACGCAGATTGCCCACGTGAAGATCTATCACGAAGCCCTGCACCTGTCCAAAATTGTGCTTCCGATTATTCCCAACTAGAACGGTTGGATGTCCTAACCGTGGTGAGCCCCGTTCAGTACCTCGACCGCGTGTGGCAAGATCTCTGCCACACTATCGAGCGACTCCACGGCGCCCTTCGGACTGCCCGGCAGATTCAAAATGATCGAGTGATGGCGAACGACAGCGACCCCACGGGAAAGCACAGCCGTTGGTGTGGTCGTGGCACCTTTGCGGCGTAGCTCCTCAGCCAGTCCAGGTACGATACGCTCGGCAATATCTGTTGTCGCTTCCGGAGTATTGTCGCGTGGTCCGAGGCCCGTTCCGCCGGTCGTCAGGATCAAATCCACGCGACGGGAATCCGCCAATTCCCTCAGCAACGTCCGAATATTGGCAGGGTCATCGGAGCAGCGAAGTGCGGAATTCACTTCCCAGCCGAGTTCACGGCAACGCTTCGCCAGCGCGGGACCGGAAACATCTTCCCGCTCGCCGCGCGAGACGGAATCACTGATTGTCAGGATCGAAACGCGCATGAAGCTCAGCCCGTTCCGACAGTGTCACGGTTGGATTCGTCCATCAATCGCATTGCTTCCATCAAGAGCCCGGTGGTATTTCGCGTTGTCGTCGTGCGCGTTGAAGCGTTTGCTGCGTTAAAATCAATTTCGAACTCGCCTTCGGTCCAAAGCAGGATTTTGAAGACCGCGTCATCGCCTTCGATCGTTCCGATCTTGGCGTCGCGACACTGTCCTGCCGCAAAATAAAGTTCAGCCTGCTCGGTGCCTTTTTGCACGACTAACTTGCAGGATTTCTGTCCCATCTCGAGAGATTGCATCAAATCAATCATGCTCATCTCTTCGAGCCGGCCTTGAATCACGCCTGGGCGCGATCCGCGTTTCTGCAATTTCTCGAGGTGTAGTCGGTCCACCACCTTCTTCGCTGACCGGACAAGATCCTTCAAGAGGAATGGCTTTGCAATAAAGTCTTCCACCCCGTCCACCAATGGGCGGAGGCGTTCCTCAATATCCGCACGGCTGGCCATGAACAAGAACGGAATGTGCCTTGTGGCTTCCCGGTTTCGAAGTTTTTCAAACAGTTGCCTCCCATCGAGCCCGGGCATCTTGAAGTCGCACAGCACGACATCAGGCAACTCATCAATCGCTCGCAACAGCGCGTCCGCTCCATCCTTGGCGATCAGTACCTCACAAAAGGGTTCAAGTCCCTTGCTCACAAGATCGCGCACCAGCGGATTATCGTCAGCCAGCAGCAGTTTCACGGATTTGCCCGCCGCGGCGCTCATCTTGCCCCTCTTGCCGATTTTTTCTTGTTTTTGCGCAGATAATCCCCGGTCTTTCCCCCGGTCTTCTTGAGGAGATAAACGTCGGTAATCTCGATCGATTTATCCAGAGCTTTGCACATGTCGTAGACGGTTAGGGCGGCACAACTCGCGGCCACCAGCGCTTCCATTTCCACCCCGGTTTGTGCTGCCGCGGTCACGGTGGACTGTATTTCCACCCCATCTTTGCACAGGCGAGGAGTCACATCAATGTGCGTGAGTGGGAGTGGATGACAAAGAGGTATCCACTCGGCCGTACGCTTGGCGGCGGCGATTCCCGCGATACGCGCCACTTCCATCGGGTTGCCTTTCGGATTCTTCATTCCCTTCACCGCGCGCAACACGGTTGGAGTCATCCGGACAAATGCATGCGCTATGGCTGTCCGCGTCGTCACTCCCTTCGCCGACACGTCCACCATGGCTACTTCCCCACTTTTCCGGTAATGCGACAATTTTACGCCCGCCAATCAGCCCTCGGTTCCGCTCTAGCTTCGCGCCGTCGCGCTTGATTCGCCAGTCCGGTCGTTTCTTCGCTTTCTTCCTAAATCACGTCCCATCGCGGCAAGACCGAAACAATTTCTCCCAACGCAATATTCTGCCGGTCCGACGGTACCACCACAAAGCAATTCGCCTTGCTTAACGTCCCGATATCCCCGGAACCCTGCCAGCGTAATGGTTTCACCTCCGGGCGCCCTCCAATCCACTCTACTCTTCCTGGCAAAAAATGAGTCAGACCCGTTTTCTCATGTAACGCTTCGCCAGCCATCGCGTCCAGCAAGCCTAAGGGCCGCGGCGATGCGCCGCTGAGCACATCAATCGCGGGAATCGCAAACAATTGAAACGTGACCATTGTCGACACAGGATTTCCCGGCAGCCCAAAAACCAATTTCTCTCGAACTCTTCCAACGACGGTCGGCTTCCCAGGTCGGACCGCGACGGCGTCAAAGAAAAATTCTCCTCCGAGTGACTTCAGGACCCCTTCGACAAGGTCGTACTTCCCCATCGACACTCCGCCCGAGAGGATGAGCATATCCTCCTCGAGCCCCTGCTCGATTTTCGCGCTGAGTTCCTCTACCCGATCGCCGGCATTTCCGAGCAGTATTGGCTCGCCTCCGGCCAATCGCACCTGCGCCCCCAATGAAACGCTGTTGCTGTTCCGGATCTGAAACGGCCCGGGAGTTTCTGTAATTTCGACGACCTCGTCTCCCGTTGAAAGAATCGCCACACGCGGCTTCTTATAGCAGGATAAGGAGGTAGCACCAACCTGGGCCGCAATCGCTAGTTCGGCGAATCCCAATCGTTGACCGGCTCGCAAGACGAAATCCCCCGTGTGCGCCTCACTCCCTTTCGGCACGATATTTTGTCCGGTATTTGTCTCTTTCTGAAAGGTGACGATATCGCCGGTGCGGCTGGTAAATTCAATCATAACCACAGCGTCTGCGCCCGACGGGACGGCCGCTCCCGTCATGATCTCGACGCATGTACCTGTCCGAAGAGCTTCCGTAACCGAATCCCCGGCCCTGATCTCTCCGACACACCGCAATGTTTTTCTGGCCCCGCTCTCGCCGGCACGCACCGCATACCCATCTCTTGTCGATCGATCAAATGGCGGATATTCGCGGTCGGAACGCACGTTTTGCGCAATCACGGATCCAAGCGAATCATATACAGGAAGGAGCTGCGTTGGCAGGGGAGCCTTATTTCGTCCAGCTTCGTCGATCACCCTCTGACGAGCTTCTTCAAATCGCAGCATAGTCGCCTCATCACTGGGGATCGCTGGACAATCCCGCTTCTATGTAGCGGCCTCTCATGTGACCGAGCCGGCGTCAATTATCTTCAAAACGACCAAACGAAATCTAGATCCATCTCGCGAGCAGCGTGCCGGGCTGAATGATCGTCGCATCCCGCTCCGGGCCCGTTGAGATCATTCCGATTTCCACCTGCAGGAACTCGGAGATGAAGCGAAGATAGTCAATCGCAGCCTTCGGCAGTTTCCCGGCGTCCTGTATGCCGTAGGTCGTCTCGCACCAGCCCGGCATCGTTTTGTAAACGGGCGTGACCCGTTCGTATTCCTCGGCAGACGCCGGCATCTCAGTCACCGGCGTACCCTTATAGGTATATCCAATCCCGACTTTAAATTCTCTCTGCGTATCGAAGACGTCGAGTTTCGTGATCACGAACGAATCAATACCGTTGATCATTTTGGCGTATTGCAGTTCTGCCAGGTCGAGCCATCCGCAACGCCGTGGTCGGCCGGTTACCGCCCCAAACTCTTTCCCGCGTTCGCGTACTTCCTGTGCCTCGAGGTCCGGCATCTCGGTCGGGAACGGTCCGCCACCGACCCGGGTCGTATAGGCTTTAGAAATTCCCAGGACGTGGCGAATTTTCGTCGGAGGAACGCCCGCTCCGGTCGCTGCTCCACCGGAGGTCGCGCTGGACGATGTCACGAACGGGTACGTCCCGTGATCGATGTCCAGCATCGTTCCTTGTGCGCCTTCAAACAGAACGGACTTGCCTTCATCGAGTGCGCGATTGGTCAGTACGGCCGTGTCGCAGATGAATTCCTTAATCTTTTCGCCCAACCTAAGCGTATCTTCGACTTCATGCGTGAAATCCACTTTCGCGCCGTACGCTCCCTGAGCGATCCGGTTCTTTTCTGCAACCACGCGCGCGGCCTTTTCACGAAATAGATCCGGAGTCAGCAAGTCCGCCATGCGCAGTCCGCGACGCGCCATCTTGTCCTCGTAAGCGGGACCAATTCCGCGCGAAGTGGTACCGATCTTGTTCTCGCCACGTGCCGACTCCGCCGCTTTATCCAACTCGCGATGATACGGAAAAATCAGGTGCGCGCGGTTGCTGACATGCAAACGGCCTCTGACATCAACTCCGGCCTTTGCCAGAGTCTCCATTTCCCCAACCAGTGCAGAAGGGTCGACCACAACTCCCGAACCTATGATTGCGTGCTGTTTCGGGCGCAGAATGCCGCATGGGATCAGCTGCAGCACATACTTATCTTTCCCAATAATTACCGTATGCCCGGCGTTGTGCCCACCTGCGACTCGCACGATGTAGTCGAACGAGCCAGCCAGATAATCGACAACTTTCCCTTTACCCTCATCGCCCCATTGCGCGCCCACCACGACTACTGATTTCATTCTTTCTTTCTCCTGAAAACCTACCACCAGGCGGGAACCTTGCTGACCCGGCCGAAACACAGACAGTCATCTTCAGTGCAATTTAGACTTCTCACACCAATTTGAAATCGTACGATGGCCTACCCTTGAACGCAAGGGATAGCAGAAGTATTGAACTCCAACACGCTCAAGAAAGAGCAAATCGATCGAAGTTGCCGGACTGGTGGTTTGCGGGGACAATTGCAAATCTCACTGGCTGGTCGTCTGAGATCAGGAGCCCGCAGCTCTTTGCGAAATGTAAAACAAACCGAGCAGATCTCAGGTCGTGCCGAACTCTTCCGTCTGCGGTCTTGCCTTTAACGTCAAAAAGAACATCGCGATCGTCGCCAACAGTGGCACCAAGATCCCGATTCGCAGTGAATGCGATTGCGTCGCAATGATTCCCACGAGTTGTGGCAGTACCGCCCCACCCAAGGCGGCAGCGCTAAAATATAACGCCCCAATCCAATCTGAATCCTGATGAAAAATCTGCGCCATCCAGGTCACATATACGGGGAACAGGGATGCGCACCCGAATCCGCAAGCCGCTACGGCCACGAGCAAAATCGACTTGTTGTTGGTGAGCGCCACCGCGATCCCGCCGCTGGCCACGAACAGAATCCCGGTAATTGTAATCACCAGCGTCGACCAGCGCCGCAATAATAGGGGGGCGAGTCCTCGGCCGAGCAGCAACAGTCCATAGAACACCGACGGCGCGATCGAAAGTGCCGAAGCTTGCACGCTTCCAGGCAGACGTTTTTCGATCGCCGCGACCCATCCTCCAAACGATGCCTCGACCCCTACGTAAAGGAAAAACAACAAGACCAACGGCAATGCCCGGCGGTTTGCCATACGGTGTTTCCAGTCCGCTACCGAATGTTTTGGCTTCTGCAAGGCTACGGGTTTTGTGGGGACTTTCCGCACAAAGTGGGCAACGCACAATATCATCGTCAGAGAAGCAACGCATACTCCAAACCCACGCACTCCGATCCTGGGCACGAGTGCCGCCACCAGAAAGGGACAAGCCACCGCACCAACGCCCCAAGAAAAATTCAGCAGACTCACAGCCGCCGCCACATTTTTTGAAGGAAGTTGCGTGCCACGCACGTTGGTCGTCGGGTTTGTCAATCCGTAACCATATCCCGCCAACCCCACGCAGCCTGCCGTCAGAAACCATGGACTTACACCCAAAAAGCCCATTCCGAGCGACAAAAATAGAAATCCGATCCCCAGAACCTTAGAGAATCCAAATCGTGGCAGCAGCCAACTCGTTGCAATGACCCCGATCAAGCTTGTGAAATATTGTGCGGGAAAAAAGAATCCCGCCTGGGCATCCGTAATTCCCCAGATCTTGGTATATACCGGAATCAAGGGACCCAGACTCGCGGTAATGATCCCAATCAGCACGAACCCGGCGTGCAATAAAAACCACTCAAATCTTGGATGTGGTGAAACGGGTGGTATTGGGGGCGGTCCAGAAAGCGCGGATGATTCCATCTCCACGCGAGTTTGGCATATCTCTTCTATTGCAACAAGCGCACTCCTTCGCACCTTCCCATCAATCATTTCATTTCAACATAACATTTGGATCTTCTTGATCGACTTGGCTTCCTTATGATTCCCTAACGTGCCACTCATCCCTTTCTAACCCTGTATCTCCTAGTCTGTCTTGCAGGTACGGAGCATTCGCATGAGTGACATCATTTTCGTAATCATCACCCTGGGTTTTTTCGCCTTGGGCATCCTCTATTTGAAGGGCTGCGAAAAGCTCAAGTAGGTCCTGACTATGCTCGGAAATATTCTGCTAATTCTGATCGCCCTTTTGCTATGCGGCTACCTCTTCTACGCGCTCCTGAAACCGGAGAACTTCTAAGATGACCAGCAATGGTTGGTTTCAGATTTCCCTCCTTTTCGGGGCGGTTCTTCTGGTTACAAAACCGCTTGGCATATTTCTCTGGCGCGTCTTCGAACACAAGTCCACGTGGCTTGACCCGCTTCTTCGTCCGATCGAAAAGCTGATCTATCGCATCTCTGGCATTGACGAAGAAAGAGAAATGCGCTGGACCGAATATGGCATCGCCATGCTGACCTTCAGCGGCGTCTCGCTTCTGTTGCTCTATCTCATTGAACGCATGCAACAGTGGCTTCCCTGGAATCCGCAGCATTTGCCGAATGTGGCCGGCGATCTCGCATGGAATACAGCCGTTTCCTTCACAACCAATACGAACTGGCAGGTGTACACGCCTGAAACGACGATGAGCTATCTCACACAGATGGCTGGCCTCGCCTATCACAATTTCGCTTCAGCTGCCGTCGGAATTGCTCTGGCGATCGCGTTGATCCGGGGCGTTGCGCGCCGTGAATCAAAGACAATCGGCAATTTCTGGGTTGACGTCACTCGTGCGTTCCTCTGGATTCTGCTTCCTCTGTGCCTCGTGCTTACGCTCATTTTTGTCTCGCAAGGGGTGGTACAGAACCTGCATCCTTACACCAGCGCCACTCTTATTGAACCGCAAGCCGTCGATAAAACGGGTGCCAACGGCACGACCACAAAAGAAACGGTTACGACGCAAACCATTGCGCAGGGTCCCGTTGCTTCCCAGGAAGTCATCAAGATGCTCGGCACCAACGGCGGAGGCTTTTTTAACGCCAACAGTGCGCATCCATTCGAAAATCCCACTCCCTTCACGAATTTCCTCGAAATGCTCATGATCTTCGCGATCCCCGCTGGCTTGACGTACACGCTCGGGCGTATGACCGGCTCTGCGCGTCACGGTTGGGCGGTCTTCAGCGCGATGGCCTTTCTCTTCCTGGCCGGCGTCTTCGTTGCCTATCTCGCTGAGGCTCGGGGTAATCCGCAACTTACAGGGATCGAGACAAGAACCACTGGCTTCGAACCCGGCGGGAATATGGAGGGTAAGGAAGTCCGCTTCGGGATAGCCAATTCGGCGCTTTTCACCGTCATTACGACCGACGCCAGCTG
Organism: uncultured Acidobacteriota bacterium; assembly: GCA_963831545.1. Classification (GTDB taxonomy): domain Bacteria; phylum Acidobacteriota; class Terriglobia; order Acidiferrales; family UBA7541; genus Acidiferrum. The sequence continues at coordinate 294,911 of CAWHQX010000007.1, read as the reverse complement.
TGGTGCGGTTAACAACGTACACGATTCACTGACTCCGCTCGGCGGAATGGTTCCACTGATCAACATCATGCTGGGCGAAATTGTTTTTGGCGGTGTCGGTTCCGGCCTATACGGCATGCTTGTCTTCGTTATCCTCGCGGTCTTTATCGCAGGCCTCATGGTGGGCCGTACGCCCGAGTATCTAGGCAAGAAAATCGAAGCGTTCGACATCAAGATGGCAGTTCTCTCGATCCTGGTCTCTTCGCTGACGATTCTGATCTTTGCAGCGATCGCCCTCGTGACCAAGCCAGGCCTCGCCGGTATCTCGAACCCCGGCCCACACGGGCTCTCGCAAATCCTCTATGCGTATACATCTTCGGTCGGCAACAACGGGTCGGCGTTTGCCGGCATCAATGGGAACACACTCTGGTATAACGTCACGACTGCGCTGGCGATGCTTCTCGGCCGATTCTTTACCGTAATCCCGGTTCTCGCAATCGCCGGCAGCCTGGCAGCAAAAAAGCATGTTCCCGAGTCTCTCGGTACGTTTCCGGTAAACGGTCCACTCTTCACGGTTCTGCTGGTTTCCGTGATCGTGATCGTTGGCGCTTTGACTTTCTTCCCCGCTCTCAGTCTCGGTCCGATTCTTGAACACCTGCTGATGAACGCCGGGAAGGTGTTTTGAGGAATCGATGACTCCTACAACCCAAGCTAAGACAACCGCCATGACGGATCGCAAGATCTTGAAGCATGCGATCATCGACTCGTTCTGGAAGCTCGATCCGCGCCTGATCATCAAGAATCCGGTTATGTTCGTCGTCGAAGTCGGCGCTGCAATTACGCTCATCGTCCTGATCGCCAATGTCTTTCGTCACGCGGACGGCTTCTGGTTTGGGTTGCAAATCACCCTCTGGCTCTGGTTCACCGTGCTTTTTGCCAATTTTGCCGAAGCGATGGCCGAAGGGCGTGGCAAGGCACAAGCGGAAACGCTGCGCAAAGCCCGCGCCGAAACCGACGCACGCAGACTTCTCAGCGATGGCAGCTCTGAAATCATTGCCAGTTCAAAACTTCGCGCCGGGGATATCGTCCTGGTCACGGCAGGCGAATTCATTCCCGGAGATGGAGAAGTGATTGAAGGCGTTGCCTCTGTCGATGAATCCGCCATTACCGGTGAATCTGCTCCAGTCATCCGTGAGTCAGGTGGCGATCGGTCCGCTGTGACGGGCGGCACAAAAGTTCTTTCCGATGAAATTAGGATTCGTATCACCTCGAACCCGGGTGAAACCTTTCTTGATCGTATGATCAGCTTGGTCGAAGGGGCCTCTCGCCAGAAAACTCCCAATGAGATTGCGCTCAACATTCTGCTCGCGGGCCTCACAATCATCTTCCTTCTTGCCGTCGTTACGCTACAACCGTTCGCTATCTACTCCGGCGCAACGCAAAGCATCTTCGCTCTCATCTCGCTGTTGGTTTGCCTGATTCCCACCACGATCGGCGGCTTGCTCTCAGCCATCGGTATTGCAGGCATGGATCGCCTGATCCAGCGGAACGTCATTGCAATGTCAGGGCGTGCCGTCGAAGCTGCCGGTGACGTCGACGTACTTCTTCTCGACAAGACCGGAACCATCACACTCGGCAATCGCGAAGCCACGGCGTTTCATCCTTGCTCGAGCGTCACCGACGCGGAACTTGCCAGCGCCGCTCAACTTGCCTCTTTCGCCGATGAAACACCGGAGGGTCGCTCGATTGTGGTCCTCGCAAAAGAAAAATACGGGCTTCGTGGTCGAGAGCTTGCCCCACACAATCCCGTTTTCATTCCCTTCTCAGCACAAACCCGGATGTCCGGCGTCGACATGGATGGCAAAGAAATCCGCAAGGGCGCGCCGCAAGCAATTTCCAAGTACGTCGCTGAAAAAGGACAAATCGTTCCGCCGGAAACGCAGGAAATCGTAGAACGCATTGCCAATTCTGGGGGAACGCCGTTGCTCGTCGCGCAAAGCTCGCGCATTCTTGGCGCAATTGAGCTCACCGACATCGTTAAAGGTGGTATTCGCGAACGCTTCGACCATCTCCGCTCCATGGGCATACGCACCATGATGATTACCGGCGATAACCCCCTCACCGCTGCAGCCATTGCAAGGCAAGCAGGGGTTGACGATTTCCTCGCCGAAGCCAAGCCCGAAGACAAGATGGCTCTGATCCGCAATGAACAGGCCAAAGGCAAACTTGTCGCCATGACCGGCGACGGCACCAACGATGCACCGGCTCTGGCACAAGCCGACGTCGGGGTCGCCATGAACACCGGTACGCAAGCCGCCAAAGAAGCTGGAAACATGGTGGACCTCGATTCCAATCCCACCAAGCTCATCGAGATTGTCGAAATCGGAAAACAGCTGTTAATCACGCGTGGCGCGTTAACCACGTTTTCAGTTGCCAACGACGTTGCCAAATATTTCGCGATTCTGCCGGCTATGTTCGCCGGCACATTTCCCCTTCTTGGGGCGTTGAACATCATGAAACTTCGTACGCCGGAATCTGCGATCCTCTCTGCCGTAATCTTCAACGCGCTGATCATCATTGCGCTCATTCCCCTCGCCCTTCGCGGCGTGCGCTATCGTCCGCTCGGTGCTGCAGCGCTGCTGCGCAGAAATCTTCTCGTTTACGGACTGGGCGGCGTCGTGGCACCTTTTCTCGGAATTAAGCTGATCGATGTAATCGTTGGCTGGATGCACCTGGCCTAGAGGGCGATTTATGAAAGAACAATTTGCCATTGCGTTTCGCTTCACCATCATCACGACAATTATTTTCGGCTTGCTCTATCCTCTGGGCGTCACAGGCATCAGTCAGCTTGCCTTCCGTCACCAGGCCAATGGCAGCCTTGTTTCGGTTAACGGGGTCATTGCGGGCTCAAGCCTGATTGGGCAGCCATTTAGCTCCGACAAATACTTCCACTCGCGTCCTTCAAACGCTGGCTCGGGATACGATGCCACCGCTTCTGGCGGCTCCGATCTGGGTCCGACGAACAAGCAATTGATCGATCGTGTGCGCACCGACGTTGCCAAACTTCAGCAAGAGAATCCGGGAGAGCCTGTCCCCTCAGACATGGTCACTTCTTCCGGATCGGGGCTGGACCCTGACATCTCACCTGCCTCTGCCGAATTCCAGATCCCCCGCGTCGCAAAAGCCCGCGGCATCAACCCCGATCAACTGAAGGCCCTGGTGCTTGCCCATCTCGAAGAACGCCAATTCGGCCTGTTTGGTGAAGCTCGTATCAATGTGCTCGAGCTCAACCTGGATCTGGACGCGAAACACCCCGCCCCGAGGTAGCCGAGTCCCTGGCTTGTTTTTTGGTTTCTTGTCTAGATCGATTGTCGGGAGATCTTTTTTGGGAGGGTCTGGATTTTTGGTTCTCTCTCGTCGTGCGAATACAGCTGCTTTTTCTTTTCTTGCGTCTTGGGCGCTGAACCGTTAACTACCCTGCTTCCCTTTCGCCTTTGGAGGCTGGAATCGATACCCCACCCACGGTTCAGTCAGGATATATTTCGGCTGCGAATGGTCCTTCTCAATCTTCTTTCTCAACTGATTAATCACCACTCGCAGATTTTCTGTCTCTTCCCCGTATTCCGGTCCCCACACGGATTGAAGCAGCTTTCTGTGCGTCACCGGCTTTCCCTGATTCACGATCAATTCACGCAATACCTCAAATTCCTTTGGTGCCAGGTGAACTTCTTCCTCACCGACGACGACACGTCGCGACTCGAAGTCCACGGAGAGCTCCCGTGATTGAAATGCAGGTACGATGTCGGTCGACGCATGACGGCGCAACGAAGCTCTGACCCGCGCGAGCAGTTCCTCGATTCCAAACGGCTTGGTCACATAGTCGTCCGCACCAGCATCGAGGGCCACAACCTTGTCTCTCTCTGCGTTGCGCACGGTCAACATAATGATCGGCGTTTCGCTCAAGCGCCGAATCTCCCGGCACGTTTCAATTCCACTGATCCCCGGGAGGTTTACGTCCAGCAGAATCAGATCAGGCTTCATTTTCCGTGCCAGTTCGACTGCCTCTTCACCCGTAGCCGCTTCGGTAATCGCATAACCACGGAACGACAACGTCGTGCGCAGCACACGCCGAATCTGCGGCTCGTCATCCACAACCAGAATATTCGATGAGCTCATCGTGATTCGCCTCGCGAAATGATCACGGGCAGAGTGAACGAAAATACGGAACCATGCCCCAACTGACTGGTCACTGTAATTGACCCGCCGTGCACCGTCACAATCGCTTTCGCGATGGGCAATCCCATTCCTGTTCCCCGCACCTGGTATCTCTGGTCCCGCCCGCGGTAAAACTTGTCGAATACCAGGCCCTGCTCAAAGGGATCAATCCCTGGACCTCGGTCGGCGACGCTAAAGGTCACAAAATCGCCGGTCAGCTCCGCCGAAATGGTAATCGGTTGCTCCTTCGGCGAATACAGATGCGCGTTATCGATCAGCTGCACCAGAATATCCGTTGCACGCGTCATATCAGCCCGCACCAAAGGGAGCTTCGGCTCTATGTGCAAAACCACGGGACGGTCGGCAAGAGACTTCTTCTGATGCTGTACGGCTGCATCGATGAGCCTCTCCGGCTCGATCGCCTCGAAGTGCAATTCAATCTCACCCGCTTCGAGCCGCGCCATCTCCGCCGCTTCTTCGACGAGGTGGTCCAGCCGGTCGCATTCCTCGTTGATGATTGTCAATAACTCCGTCTGCTGCGCGAATTCCTGCGGGGCGCCCGCCAGCAGATCTGTCACCGCCGCCTTGATCGCCGTAAGGGGCGTCCGGAAATCATGAGCAATGGAATCCAGCAGCGCTGACTTCAAACGTTCACCCTGCCGTTCCGCTTCCGTCTCTCCAAGCTGCTCGATGGCTCTGGCGCGTTCAATGGCGATCGCCACCAACGAACTGACTGCATCCAGTGTCTGTCGATTCAGCCGGGCTCCGGAAATGCCCAGGCTGGCTATCGGTTTCACCCCCAACCGAACCGGGACAAAATGCAGCGCCTGTTGAGGATCGGACACGATCTCATCCCGGGTATAGGTCTTCTTCATCATCTCTTCGTCAATCTGCGCCGCACCATATCCCGATCGATAAAACTTTTCCTTCTGCGGCATGAACAACTCCGCTGCGCCGGCCTCAAAGCAATCCACCAGGTGATTCGGAATCGCGTTCATTAACTGAATAACGTTTCCTTCGCCCAGCAACTTCTGGCTGAAGTTGTACAACCGTTCCACCTCGCGCCGGCGGCTGTTTGCCGCATCGGCCTCTTTCCGGATTCGCGCCGAGAGCTGGCTTCCCACAATCGAAGTAAACAAAAACGCGGCCAGTGCGACCCAGTTCTGTGGATCGGCGATCGTGAAAGTCCCTACCGGCGGCAAAAAAAAGTAGTTGAACAGCAGCATCGCGGTGACGGACATGAACACCGACACCACCATCCCCCAGACTGCTGAAACTGCTAAAATTGCCAGGAGGAATGAAAGCGCAACGGTTGTCTGGTTGACGTGCAGAACTCTGCTATAACCGAGCGTGATCGATAGCAGAAGCACCGCGGCAACCGCAAAACCGAATCCGCGCCCTGCTAAGAAGCGGGCCATGAGAGTATTGTAACTCAGGCCGAATCCCTAAACGGAGATTAAACGCCCTTGCCCAAGAAACCGGAAGAATGGCTCGAGGTCGTCTCGCCGTCGGCCAAACAGCGCGGCACGTTCAAGCTGTTTCTAGGCTATGCTCCAGGTGTCGGCAAAACCTACAGCATGCTCAGCGAGGCCATCCGCCGCGCCAACCGGGGAGAAGATGTTGTTGTCGGCATTGTCGAAACCCACGGCCGCAAGGGTATTGTCGAACTCGCGAATCAGCTGCCGCCGGTTCCCCGCAAACAGATCGACTACAAGGGCACCATGTTTCAGGAAATGGACGTCGACGCCATACTCGCCCGCCGCCCCGAAGTTGTGCTGGTCGATGAACTCGCGCATACCAACATTCCCGGCAGCAAGCACCGCAAGCGCTACGAGGACGTACAGGAATTACTCGCAGCAAAAATCGACGTGATCTCGACTCTCAACATTCAGCATATTGAAAGCATCGCCCCCACGGTTCGGGCCATCACCGGCGTTACCGTCCGCGAAACCGTTCCCGACTGGGTGCCCCTTTCAGCTTCTGAAACGGTCATGGTTGACCTCACTCCTGAAGCTCTGCATGAACCGCATGAAACGCGGCGACGTGTACAGCCCCGAAAAAGTCGAACAGTCATTGCGCAATTTTTTTCGCCGCGGAAACCTAATCGCCCTGAGAGAGCTCGCTTTGCGTCAGGTTGCAGAACAAGTCGACCGGAGCCTGGAATCCTACATGGGCGCAAAGGATATCCGAGAAAACTGGGGAGTTCGCGAGCGGATCGCCGTATGCATTTCCGGCAATCCGACCGGCCAATACCTCATTGCGCGCGCAGCGCGCATGGCGCGCAAAATGGACGCCGAGCTCTATGTCGTTCATGTCGAACGCGAGCTTCCGGTGCCTGAGAAAAATCCCAAGGTCCTTGAAGCCAATATGCGGTTCGCCGAAAATCTCGGCGCGGCCGTGATCAAGCTTAAAGGTCACAGTGTCGCCGACACCATTGCTGAATTCGTGCGAGGCAAGCACATCACTCAGGTGATTTTTGGGCGGGCCGCTGTTCGGGACTGGCGTAAATATCTTTACCTCTCGGCGGTCCATCGCTTTCTGCGCGAATCCCCGGCCGTCGATGTGCACATTGTCACCCAAGAGCCAGAATCAGATTCTTAGGCAGACGCCGGGTGCCGGACGGACTGGCATGAAACTCGTCTGAAACCCTCACAACCCGGCGTCACTTTGGTAACCAGCTTCGATGTCAGTTCGTTTTTGGGGATGTAAAGAGGGGAAACAAGTTCGGCAGAAACGTTTGTACAGAAGAGGGAGAGTTGTTGTCCACTGTCGAGCAATCCTGCACAGCCCAGAAGTTCTCCGCCCAAGAAAATCTGGTAATCCAACGCCCCGTTACTTCGTAACGAAACGGTCGAGTACTGCGCAGGATTGCTCGAGAGTGGATCTACTCAAATCCAACTTCCCGCAAGACTTACAGAAGAGTTTTACTAGGGACTCAACTGTATGTTTGAGAATTGGATCTTGAACGAGAACTTCGACAACTGCAACTGTCAGAAATAACAGTTTTAGGCATTTTGATCCGTTTTGATTCAAAAACCTGATATGACATTTCAAGGCTGTCATTATTTGTTGATGTATTTTTCAGCACATGAAATTTCAACCTTGCACCAGAGCGGATCGTCGGCGATTTCCCCAGTAATAGAGCAGCCAACCTACGACGAGCAACACTCCGGTCAATCCAACGATTTTCACGACTGCCAATACCTTGTTCGGCTCTTCGGGCGATGGAATCAACGACACAATGATCGTCAACAAGGTGGTCGTGAAACCCAGGCACGACACCATCCGCGCGACGAACGGTCCACCTGGAACGTGAATCACTTCGGGACCGCCACGATCCTTCTGCAGCCAGAACATGGCTGCAAACAGATATAAGTACGGGATAAAGTACGTGATGATTCCCATACTTACCAACACATCGTATGCGCCCTTAACACTCGTTCCAGCCTGTGCCAGACATACAAATAAAATTCCCGCCAGCATTTGCGCCAGCAACGAAACATACGGTGTTCCGAAGCGCGGGTGCAGTCTCCCAAAGGATTCCGGAAGAAATCTGTCGAGCCCTGCGACAAAGGGCAGTCGCGCCACGGATGAAAGATATCCGCCGGAGGCTCCGATATTGCTGATGGCAATCAATATTGCGGAAATCGGTATTACGCTGACCCATCCCAGCCGTTCGGCCGTTCGCGTAATTGCTTGCATCAATCCTTGTAAGTCGTTCACTTCGCGGCTGGGCATCGCGAGTAGAACGCCCACCGTTCCCGCGATGTAACTGAACGTCACCAACAGCCCGGCCACGAGCAAGGCGCGGGGTATCGTCTTACGCGAGTCTTTCACTTCACCTGCGATAAACGACCCCGTTTCACAGCCGCCAAAGGCGAACGTCAGCGTCGCCCAGAAAAATATGTCTTTAAGATGTGTGCTGGGAATGAGCGCGGTCCAGGTGAACGACGTCGCCGATCCGTAGTGTTGCCATGCATAGATCCCCATCACCACGATAATTACGACAGGAATCCACATCCCGAATGCTCCAATATTGTGCAGCCATTTCCCGAAATTTAACCCAATCACGTTCAGCACCGTAATCAGGAACAGCGCAATGATCGAGAACCACATGTAATAAGCCCGGCTCTCGCTGAAATAACGGCCGTGCCCGGCCTGGATGAACAACAGGTTACTCGCGGCAAAGTATAATACCGCCGGAAAATACGGCAGATTGCTCGTCCAGTACGTCCACCCGGACATATATCCTGAAAAATCTCCGAAGGCGTGCTTGCTCCACACATACAGGCCGCCCTCTTGCGGGTATCGGGATGAGAGCTCAATCACAGACAGTGCCAGCGGCGTATAGAAACAGAACCAGGCTCCGATCCAGATCACAATCGAACTGGGCCCGGCTGCAGCCGCCGTCGCAATCCAGCGCAGACTAATTCCCGTGACGATGTAAAACATCAAAAGATCGGCAAATCCCATCACGCGGGGAAGCCGAAACGACACATTCGATTCAGCAGAATCAACGGGCGTTTCCACGCCCTCCGTTGTTTGTACCCGGTCGGACTCTGCCGGTCGCCGTCCGCTCGACTCAAGCATCCTGGTACTCAAACTCCGGCGTGATCAACTTCCCCTCCGCAAATCGGCTGGGCCTGAACGCCGTGATATCCACGGTGCGCGCAGCCCCTTCCAATACGAGTTCCGACATCACAACTCCGATCGCCGGCGAAAGTTTAAATCCCATCCCCGTAAACCCGCAGGCAACATACAATCCCTGCGCCGCCGCGAGTTCTCCGAGGATCGGCCGCGCATCGGGTGACACGTCGTAGACTCCTGTAATCCCTTTCATAATCTCGGCGTTCTGCAACTTCGGCATCCGTTTCGCTGCTCGCGCCACAATTTCCTCAAACCATTCCGGTTGGACGTGGCGCGGAAAATTCTCGGGATCCACGCCGCGCTTCCCGTAAAAATCGCCAATCAACGTTTTGTCCGTTCCGTCTGCCCGAAAATAGACGGTATACGACGAATCGATACAAGCCATTCCGCCGCCCTGCATATCGGCTGCATTTCGCAGGATGGCCACGTAATGGAGTTCTGTCTCAATCGGTAAATCCGCTCCGGCTGTCTGCAATAGCTTCCTGCTCCATTGTCCTGTCGTTACGAGTACCATCGGGGCGTGTATCGTTCCGCGACTCGTCTCGACTCCCTCCACTTTTCTGCCATTTACAAGCAATCGCGCAACTTCTGTCTTCGGCAGGTACTCGACCCCCAGCTTTCGTGCCGCCGCCAGAAAATCGTTCGCCACCACTGATCCATCGCCGTAGCCCGAATCTGGTTCATATGCCACGCCCGGTTCGTCATCAAGATTCCATTCAGGCTGCAACTTTTTCAGTTCGTCGCAACTGATCAGTTCCACATTGACGCCACATTCCTTCTGCATCTTCACGTTTGCCTTGAGAGAAGCCATCTCTCGAGGAGGCACCAATTGCACAAATCCCGTCCTCCGAAACACGCCACGTTCTCCAACCAGCTCTTCCCACCTCTGAAACATTTCCAGACTTTTCAGCGCCAGTTTCACTTCTGGCGCAAAGGAATAGTGCATCCGCACCAGGGCCGAAGACCGTCCGCTTGCTCCCTGTCCGACCGTATCTTTGTCCACGACCGCAATTCGCCCCGCGTTTCGCTTCGCCAGCTGAAACGCAATGGACGCGCCCATCACTCCCGCCCCAACAATCACAAAGTCAAATTTCATCCACCCCCCTCAACTCTCGCCCCTCCGCTCGATGGACACGGTTAACCCGCATCGCCGGACTCTTCTTCTTGCGCTAATTCTTCCCTCTCCGAAAATCCCGCAACACTTGCTTGGCCGCATTGTGTCCGGGCGCTCCCGTCACTCCTCCGCCTGGATGTGCTCCTGCTCCGCACAAATATAATCCGACAATGGGTGAACGGTATTCCGCCCACCCTGGCACTGGCCGCATGAAGAAAAGCTGTTCCAGAGTCAGGTCCCCATGAAAAATATTGCCCTCGGTTAATCCGTAGGTCCTCTCGAGATCTAACGGTGTCAGAATGTGCCGGACGAGAATCGAGTTGGGAACATTCGGCGCAAACTCAGCGATCTTCTTGACGACGCGATCACCCAGCAATTCGCGCTCATTGTCCCATGTGCCTTGCTTCAACTTGTACGGCACATACTGCACGAAGCAGGTCATGATGTGCTTTCCCCGAGGCGCCAACGTTTCATCCACGTTCGACGCGACCACGCAATCCACCCACAAATCCTCAGGTATATCCCCGAACTTCGCGATGTCGTAGCACCGTTCCGCAAATTCCAGAGAGCGCACCAGGGTGTAGTTGGTTCGCTCGCCAGGAGTCGAACCTACGGGCGTTCCGATAAACTGCGGCTCTTCGCCCAGCACCAGGTTCACTTTCGCGCACGGACCCGCCATTTTGATTCCGCAAATTTTTTGGCGAAAATCATCCGGCAATTCTCCGGCTTCGAGCAGACTCAAAAACGTACGCTTCGGGTCGGCATTCGAAACCACCAGGTTCGCCCGTATTTCCGTTCCGTCCTCGAGGGCTACCCCTCGAACGGTTCCGTTGCGAGTTAAAATCCGTCCCACAGGCGACGACGTACGTATATCGACACCGCGTTTCCGGGCGGCTCCGGCCAACGCGTTTGTGATCGCACCCATCCCGCCGATCACATGTCCATTGAATCCTTGCAGTTCATGCTCGCCGCCACTTAACAAGTGGAACAGCAATCCGAGCGAAGTCCCGGGCTGGTACGGACCGCCATGCTTCCCATACACGTTGTTTGCCAGGAACAACGTCTTGATCTCATCCGATTCGTAATGCCGGTCCAAAAATTCTCCGAGGCTGCCGGTCATAAACGCAACCAGTTGCGCAATTTCCTCCGCACGGATGCTCTTGAAACGGTTCCCCACCCGAATCAACTCGAGCAAGCCATCGACGCCCGACGCTCCGAGCGTCGGCGGCGTTTCCAGAAAAAAGGGCTGCAGAAAGCGTGCCAGCTTCTTCAGTTCCGCATCGATTCGAACAAATGTCCTCGCATCCTTTGCTGAAAACTCCTCTAGACCCTCGACGGTGCGGTCCATATCTGCCCACCAGCGCATCAACCTTCCGTCCGAGAGCGGCACCTGAATATTCGGGTCGCATGGAACCATTCTCAGCCCGAAAGAAGCCAACTCGAGGTCGCGAATCACTTCCGGGCGCAGCATGCTCGCGATGTAGGATGTCGTCGAGGCGCGACAGCCTGGCGCGATCTCTTCCGTAACGCAACACCCACCAATCTCGTCGCGTCGTTCGAGCACAACGGCCGACAGCCCCGCCGCGGCCAGATAGGCTGCCGCCGTCAGCCCGTTGTGGCCGCCACCAATGATAACTGCATCGTATTTTTTCTCAGGCAAGTCCGCGAGTCCTTCCGTCAAGGCCCGCAAGTATGAAGAAGAAGCAATCGAACTGCAACTCGGGCGAGTGACGGGAGCAGTTCTGCCTGTCTCTTTGATCCCTCCGGACAAGCTGTCTAGGAGCCTGCATACAGCTGGAACGCCGCCCAGTAGTATGGCTTCCGAAACACAATTTCGGGATCCTTACTTTTCAACAATCCCAGCTTCGCGGCACGCAACGCACTGGCCGCGTCTCGCCCTCGGCTCATTTCTCCGTAGAAGGTATCCATGATCTCGGGCGCCGCCGAATCATTTACTTCCCACAACGCACCCACAACGTTGTGCGCACCCGCACGCAAAAACGCCCACGACAGTCCAATCAGTCCCTCGCCTGAATAAGCCCGTCCACTCGCCCCTTCACATGCAGAAATTGTCACGAGCTCTGCCTTAAGCGGTTGATGAATGATGTCCCGTGCGTATAGCTTGTAGGTATCTCCGTCCGGGCTGAGAATCACGGCCGAATCGAGCGGTCGCGTCACGCTGGCCGTTCCATGTGTCACAAAATGCAAATACGTAAACGTTCCCGGCTCGCTGTGGAGAAATGCCCGCGGAGTTGCCTGTTTTCCTTCGAGGATCGAACGCTGCGCTTCCGGAAAATATCGCTCGACCCGCTCCATTTCTTCATGTGCTTTCGCCAAAGCCGGGTAATTCTCAACTGCTTCCGTATTTCCCACCAGCAGCAGATTCTTCGTGGCCTCGGTATTGCGAGCCTCCGGCTTCGGGCTCTGCGACAGCAGTGTTAATGAGCTCGCCGCCGTGAGCGTCACATCCTCAATCCAAAAGTGCGCATCCGGTCCGGGCACAATCAATGTCTCAAAATTCAATGAAGCCAGACTGGGATCCGGCAGCACGATCAGTCTTGTTTCCCCTTGCAGCACCGCACTGGCAGGTCGCACCAGCAACTCATACAACGTCTTCCCGCTCTCGCCCTCTCTATCCCGGGCATCATGCAGGTTTCTCAACTCCGCGCGATATGCCTTCAGTAGAGGCAAAATCTCTTGTTCTTTTGCCAGGGCAAAATAATGGATCTTTGCGGGCGTAATGACCCATAGATGTGACTGATTTCTGCCAATCCAGTAAAACAGCAACGTCTGCTTCGCTTTTACGGCAACCTGTTCCGGCCGAAGGGTCACGACATCGAACGGGCTCCCGGTCTCCTGGAGGGTCAATCCTTCCACCAAGGTTCGCGCCCGGCTCAATTCCGCAACCGTCAGTGCGTCTTTCGTTCGCCCGTGCGCAACCAAAAAATCAACGTAATCTTGATAGAACTCCAGATTGCTTGTGAGAAAACTGAATTGTAATTCTTCTCGCCCGCGGCCGACCCTGGCCAATTCGATCTTGCGAATCGCGTCTCGGTACTGTTTCTCCGCCGCAACGGTTTTCCCTTCATCATCGAGTGTTTTGGCCAGCCTCGCCTGCGCCTCCCACTTCAAGGCGTCTGTCGCCGCTGGCGCGGCAATAATTCCTGCCAACAAGAGCTCCGCTTCGCCATATTGCTTTTTCCCGGCCGCAATTCGACCCCGGATCAATCTTGAATCCATTACCGCCGACCGGTCCAGACCGGCTTTCTCAACGTCCACTTCTTCGAGGCTGTATTCTTCTGCTGCTTCGACCCTGCCTGTCTCCAAAGCCACCGCCGCCAGATCGTTGAGGCATTCTGTAAGCGCTGTCTTCTCATCCAGCTGTCGCGCGACGTTCAGCTCCTCGAGCAATATCTGTTCCGATTTTGCGTACTCGTGTTCAGCGTAATAACATTCGGCCAAATCCGTCAGCCAGTGCACTTCGAGGTCATACAATTTCCTGGCACCTGCATCTTCGGCAGCCACTTTAAAAAGCGGGATCGCATTTTCGAAATCGCCAAGGCCAAAATAGCTTGATCCCATATTCCCCGTAATCAGTTTGGCGGTCGCGTCGCGACCCATGGACTGCGCCAATTTCAAGCCGGACTCATTCCATTCAAGGGCCTCGTCAAACCTCTCTCTTTCAATGTCCATCGCCGCAAGCGACGCCAATGCCGGCAATTCCATCTGCACATTCTTGTCTCGACGGGACAGGGCTAGCGCCCGGCGAGCCGCCGCTTCTGCCTCCGGGTATTTTTTCTCACGGGAAAGGATGACGGCCTGGCTGTTTAACACTTCTGCCAGCAACCCTTGCTGGTAACGCTCGGCGAGTGACAGCGCCAGCCCTATTCGCCTCTCCGACTCATCGTATTGCTGTGCCAATCGATACGCTGCCGCCTCATAAATATATTTACGGACCGCGATCCGGCTGGTCCCCAAAGAATCGGGTAGCGGTGCCTTCAAAATCTCGAGTGTCTTCTTGTACTCCGCACGGTAAATATAAGCGTGGGCTTCGAGGATGCGAAAACTCCAAAGCCACTCCGGACCTTCCGCCGAAAAGCGGGCACGCTCCTGCTCTATATCTTGAAACGCGGCATCGAGCTCCCCGTGTTGTATTTTTTGTTCAATGCGATCGTACACCGCAGACAACGGCGGCGTCCGCTGACACCCGCTCATCAGAAGGGTCGAGAGAACAAACAACGCGAGAACTGCGGCACGGGCACAGCAACCTGCTAGTGCGGTGGCGGATACTGCGGTCCGTTGATCACCGCTTCCGCGGCGATCCCCGTCCCGCCGTCCGGCGAACCCAGATCGAAACGCATCATCGTCAGGGTCTTTGTTCCGGGCACAAACAGCAACTCCGCAAATGAAATGGTCCCGAAATGCGGAATCTTTACAATATGGCCCTTCTTGTCTACCCCCGGATAGTCTGTTTCGATCTCTTCGACGAGCGAGCACAGTGCCACCTTGTCATGTGTACGCGCATTTTTGTCGCTTTTCTTCCCGGGCGCAACCTTTTTAGCAAGCTTCTCGAATGTCTCGTTCTCCTGCAGTAACTCGTGCCTTAATTTGATCCTGAATTCGTACCCGGCAATCCGCAGATTCTCGTAGAGACTGCCCATTGCCAGGATATGCCCTTCCTCGTGGCCGATTTTGTGCTCCGAACTCATTCGCGCGACAATCCGGTCCGCGGTTATGATATCCAGAATATTTAGGCCTCTCAGAATCGTCGTCACCTGCGAAGTCGCCGTATCATTGTCCTGGTAACCACCTGACACATGCGACTCGGCACTTTTGAACTTCACCAGTCTCGGAACCTCGAAGTCATCAACCCGTGCGTGCCCGTATCCTCCAATGGTTGGCAAGGACACGGCTGCCTGCACCGGTACATGGACCGGAACAGGACGTTCGAAACTGGCGGCGAACGCTCTTCCTCCGGCGTGAAATTTCACAAACGGATTGCGAGGAATCGGACTCACGGTGCACACCTCGATTTTGAATTTACAATTTGGTGGTTCGAACCTAGGGGGTTATCTCTACACGAAAGACATACTTTGCTACGGCCGACCTCGGCGTTTCTTCGCCATATACCTGTAACACATACGTTCCAGCGCCCAGCCTTCCAGGAGGCACAACGAACTTCACTTCCTTGTTGATCCGCTCGGCAGGGATCGAAAATTGCAGTAGTGCGCGCCCAGCATCGTCCTGAACCTCGCCCAAATACGCTTTGGATGTTTGCGAGGGCGTAAAATCAAAGTGCAATCCGATCGTTTCGCCCTGGTGTATGCGCACAAGCGTACTTTCGCTCTCGACCCGATCTCCTCCTCTCAAACCAAAATCCGCACTGGCCACAAGATCCTGCGACGACGTGGCAACCGTATCCGGCACTCGCGACCTCAGCTTGTGCCCCTCATAAACAGTCATCGCCACGAGAGCAGCCACCACCGGTATCGCGATCAGCGGCTTCAGCCATCCCCTCCAGGTCCCGGTTCTCTTCCTTTCCGCGTCCACCGGAACCTGCCGAGAGGCAGGCACCGCCACCGGTTCCGATTCAAACACCTCCTTGCTCGCCGAGATGAACGCGGCCGCCGCCTCCACATCGAGCGCACATTCACTACATTCAAAGTAATGCTCTTCGAACCGTCGCGCAGCTCGCCCGTCATCTCCCCAAGAACATACTTCTCTGCTGCGTGCATGGCCCTTGCCTCTTGGTGTTCCATAATCCCTGTCTTAGATGTAGTGCGTCAGGAAGCCTGATCGTTTCATCGGGAATCCCTGCCCACTCCCGACGTTGCCCCGGCCAGCCCCTTCCGATAAACCTCTTTGAATCTTTCCTTTGCGCGGTACAAGCGGACCCGCAAGTAGTCCCGATCCACGCCGAATTTCCTGCAGACTTCATCCTTGTTGCCTTCTTCGAGGAAAATCGCCCGCAGGAGATCCCGGTCCTTAGGATTCATTTCATCCAGAATTTCCCGCACCCGCTCCAAGGTCTCGCGGGTGATCAATGATCGTTCGAGATCGACGATCTTGTCTGGCGTCTCAAGGTGACTATCCATCAGCGGCTGGCTCTTGTAGGTATCCCGGTTGCTCTCAAAATACACGTTCCTGCATACCGAGTTGACGAAAGCGCCAAACCGTTCCGGCTGCTTCACGCCGCCATCCCGTCGCAAAATAGCGATCACCCGGCTGAACGTTTCCTGACGCACATCCTCGACCCGCTCCGGCGACAGCCTTCTCGCCCGCAACATGATTCCAAGGAACTGTCCAAAATAGGCGACAAAATGCTGCTCGGTTGCCGGATCACCATCCCTCAGCCGGTCCACATACTCTTTGTCGAATGTAAATAGTTCCACGCAGCCTGTCCTGACTTGGTGCCGGGCAGTATAGCCCTACCCCACCCTGTGCACAATCCACCCAAGCAATATCAGGACTTCGCTCGAGCCATCGTCGCGCTTAACTGTTGTACAGTTAAAGGGATGGCATCCACCAGGTCGCGGCCCAAAGGCGTTCTTTACATCGCCGTTTACAAAATCCTTGAGGGGCTCTTGCTCCTCGCCGCCGCTTTCGGCGTTCTGAAACTTCTCCATCATGATGTTGAAGCGATCGTTTACCACTGGGTAAACGTAATCCGTGTTGATCCCGGGAATTACTTTATCCATCATCTGCTCGAACGTTTGGCGAATGTCGATGATCACCGCCTCAAGGAACTGAGCGTCGGCACATTTATCTACGCTGCGATCGCTTTGCTTGAAGGGGTAGGCCTCGCCCTCAGAAAACGTTGGGCGGAATATTTCACGGTCATTATCACAGTCTCGTTTATACCGCTCGAGATCTATGAAATCTTCCGCCACACAACTACTCTCAAAATGGCCCTGCTCATCGTCAATATCGTAGTCGTCGCCTATTTGATCGTCGAGCTCCGTCGCTCAAAACCGCATCACCCGAAGTAATTGGAATTCCAGCGCACAGAAACTGCGCATCTCGGTACGTGATCGTTTCCGGCTCGTTTCTGATGATCCCGAAACTGGCCTGCGCAGACCGTGGATCGGGCAAATCCTCCTTCGCTCACTTGCTTTGACTGCCGATTCCACTGATGTATGCTCCTTCTAACACCCATTTGAGGAGTCAGCCGATGTTACGAATCTTCCTTGTGTTTGTCGTTCTGATTTCCCTTGCCGTCGCAGCGGGACACACCACACCACCACCGCGCGCTCCCCAGGTGACCGACAGCCGCAATCTTATGTGGTGCAATGCCCGCTCCGGCCAAACGATCTATTTCAGTGCCTGGTTCAGGTACTCGCCTGAACGAGCCGATGAGCATCGCGCAAAGTTCCAGAAGGAAACCCAGGTCAACTACAACCTCAAGACTCTCGATACTCCCACCTGCTACAGTTTTCCTGATACTCCTGCCGCTTCCGAAGCCTACGAATCCAATATCAAGACCCAAAAGAAAGCAGGGCTGAAAGTCGTCACGACGGGCTGGATGCCCTCAAATTAGATCGGTTTCCGCAAAAAGCACTGACTGTCTGTAGAAGTCAGCCACATTTGCTCAGCCACTCGCCTGTAAGTCCTTTATTTCTACGCACCGGATGCAAGAGCCGGGTGCCGGATCCTCTGCATGCATCGCGACATGAAACGTTTTCCTCCTTAGCGACACTACTTGGCAATAGGGCCCCTTAAACTCAGGACGCCCTGCTCCGTGGGGAAGCGGTCACCGACCCCACGTACCCTCGGGCGCATCTTGGCTTCCCTGACCTTGCGAAGATGCGCCCCTCCCTCCGGAACGAGGGATGGGGAATGGAGAGAAACCATGGCTGCACAAGCAACGATGCTCGTTCCTCCGCACGGGCCCGTCTCGACCGAGACGCCCCAGAACCTGACGTCCTTGCTCCCGGCCAGTCCTCTAGATCCAGATCGCGAGCCTAGCCGCGCGCAGTGCCTGGGCGCGCTTCTCGGTCCAAAGGTTCCGTTCAAGCCCCGGACGAAGCCAAATGGCAGGCATCGAGCGCATGCTTCTGCCTTCAACCTCTCGGCGCAAAGCCTGCAGTTTGTGGCTTCTCCGGGCCGTGCGAACAAGCTCCAGGCGATCCTTCCGGCCGCGATTCGCGAAGCGTTCTCCGTCGTACCAGCCTTTGCTGGCTGTATTGTGATGGTTTCCGAGCAGGAAGCGCGCCGTATCACCATCGTTACGTTCTGGAAAGGTTACGAGCACAGGCAACATTGCGGCCAGATTGCAGAGCAGCTGAAAGGGATCCTCTTTCCCTACGTCGATCACTGGCTGCGCGCGGAAAATCATCTTGCGCACTTCGTCATCCCGGCCGGTCCGGGAGAGTCAGAACCCCTCTCCCCTCGTGTTTCAAAATGTGACTCTACGGTGAACGCCTGATAGGCAGCCAAGGCAACTCTACAGATACTTGGCGGGCCCAAGGAAGATCGATGATTATGATCAATACAGCACTAGACGCAATGACCGGTGTGGCACCCGTTCCTGTCGAGAAGTCTCACCTGCTCGATGGAAGGCAGGGTTGCACGGTTACTCTTTGCGAAGCTCCTGCGTTGATTACTTTGGGGCAAAGTCCGTTTTGCCTGAAACATTTTCTCGTTCGCTGTTATGAATGGCTCGACTACCTCGAGCCGCAGGTTCAACGAAGAACGCTGATACAAACGGACATGCGAAGTGCACAGTTGATGGTCGAAGAATGCTCAAACCGGGCTTTGCTGATCAGTCTTCGCTGCGACGATCTCAGCAATCTCGATCGTTCGAGGCTACTGGACATTCTTCTGTTGTCGAGCGATTTACTCTTTCAATTGCGCGTGCCAAGAAATCAGTTCTCTACCCTGCTGTCCCAACGCGCTAAATTGCGGACCGGCAAACTGCGGTTCGAGCTTCCGAGCGTGAAATCGGCCACTTCGGTCGGATGAGTTTTGCGGGCTAGTCTGCTGCCTGTTTCGAGGGGATCAAAGCAGACGTTGTCGCGACGCATTGCCAGCTTCCATTGATTTTGATCCACGTATCCACAAATCGTTCCCGCCGCACATACGTTTTTCCATTGTTCGTTCCCTTCGTGCGGAATATCCCGACCACAACGGCCGCATCAGCTCCGTATACTTGCACGCTGGTTTGTTCTGTCACGGCTTGCGACGGCTGGTAACTCGGAGATTTAATGCTCGCCAGGAACTCGCTCTTGGACTGAACACTGCCATCGATATCGACTGAAACCATTGTATTCGCCAGGAGCATGTCGAGCGCATTGGTATCTTTGCCTTCTAGGGCGTGGTTCCATGCAGTTTCCAAAGCAAGGACTCTTCCACCTTCGTCCGAAGCGGAGTTACTGGATTGCTGCGCGACCGTAATCGCCACAGCAAGCAGCAATACACTACCAGCAATCATGGTCCGTCTCATCCGAGTTCTCCCTGAATTCAGTCTTCATCCGGGCGGATTTATCCTAAGGGTAAGGCAAGCGGGACGGAGTGACGAACAGAAAATCCCGAACGCGTTCCTGAACGGAGAATCGGAAGAAGAATTATCCGCGATTCGCAACCAGCTCATTCACCGCGCGATACGCCTGATCGATCGCCACATCCGTGTAGGCGCTTGCCCCAGCGTCGGAGTTCGCAATGGTGATATTTCCAAACGGCTGGCGACCAAGCACCCAAGGTTGCTGACCTTCCTTCCAGTCCGGCAAACCGAGTTCAAACGGCGTATAAGCGTAACCGTGAGCCCAGCGATTCACCGTGATGCCTGCGATGTCACGCGCGGGATCAAACCCTGCCCCGCCCAGCATTAGTCCGAGTTGTTCACGAATGTTGCGTTCAAACGTCGGGTAGGAAGTCTGGATCAGTTCGGCGCGGCCGGCACGGTTCTGGTCGCGAACCGGCAGTCCGGGCTGGCACGGTGTACGCAGCATGAAGAGCACGGCAGGTTCATCGGGCTTGCTCGGGAATTTGTATGATCCGATGCTCACCGGAAAATCGAGGGCCGTATAGGTGTGATAGCTTCCAGGAGAAACAATTTGTCGAATACCCAGACTCGAAAAGGACGTCCAGTTGTTGATCGCTACGTGGGTATAAACGAGAGGTGCTTTAACAAGGTAACTGAGTGCTTCCTTCTGTGCCTCGGGCAGCGCTGGACAGAGGTAAGGAATCATCACGTTGTAGCAGGCCAGCACACATTGTTTACCGGTAACGCTCTGCAATTTGCCGCCACGCATGTATGAGACCCTGACCGATTGATCGGGCACGGACTTCGAGGGTTCCACGTTCACGACGGTACTGTTTAGACGGATGCTGACAGGATTTTGCGGGCGATCGAGCTCGGCATAGTCGGCGCGCGTTGTAACGACATCCTCCATCGTGCTTCCCGGAACCGCTGCCGGAACGAGCGAGCGCACCAGAAGGCGCGCGACGGACGCATTCCCGTCGGGAAAGTGAAAGATGTACGGCTCCTCTTTTTCGTGAGCAGGAAGACCTAGCCCGCCGAAACCCGCGTAAGTAAACGAGCCATAATCGTCACCCTCTTCATAGCACGCGTAGGCCGGAACTGCCTCGATACCGACACAAAAAAGGTCGTGGGTGAAGGTCTGGAAAAACGGAAGAGCTTCGGGGGCGAGCTTGCAGTATTTCGTCAGATACTCGGAGTAACTGATGGTCTTCAGCTTGGCAATTTTCTGTTCGCGCGTCATGCCTTTGAGGTAATCGACTTTGTCGGTGTAAACGCGAGCAATGTCTTTTCGCGCGAGATCGGATAGCGGCGCTTTCGCCAGAAATTGCGGCCAGGGTGTTGTGTTCAGTCCAGTGACGAGACGGTTTTCGCCAAACGTGTCCTTGTCAAAGAACGCGGCCGTGCCAAGATGCGCGTAGAGCTTTCGATCGTAGTCCTTATAGAATTTTTGCGTGTCGACGCCGATCGCCCGAATGAGCTCCTTCGCTTCCTTGCTGTAACTGCCGGGGCTCTCGATCGATTGCGTCCCACCATACCCGAGCACCGTGCGGCCGCCCGCCTGAAATTCGTTGCGCTTGGCGTGACCGCCAAAATCGTCGTGATTGTCGAGAACCAGGATCTTCGCGGACGTGCCTGTTTTCTGACGAAAGAAATATGCAGCGGCCAGTCCACTGATACCCGCCCCGACCACCACGAGATCGAAGGATTCGTGAGTATCGATCTCCGCGCCGAACGAGTCAGGATGGTCACCATCGCGCAATTTATGGGCGAAGGTGAAGGAGCCGTCGTGATTTCCGCGCATGCCCATCCTTGCGGGAGGATAGTAGTCCGCGGATTTTTCGGGGGCGGAGTCATCAAAGATGGCTGCGGCCAGCAGTTTTTCCGGGGCGAAAGAGCCCGCAAGCAGGCCAGCACCCGTACCCAAGGCAACTCCGTTCAGGAAATCACGGCGGGTAATTTCGCGATTCATGCCGAGCTCTTGGTCACTGTTCGTTTTGCCCATTCCCCGTCTCCCGTAACTGAGATGCGTGCTGCGTAGTATATCGCGGCTTGGCCATCTCTACATATTTCTAGCAGGCTTTGCTGAACTTCGATTTTCATCCCATCCTTGATACTCTTTGTGTCCAGTCAGGAGCTGGCCTGCATGGAACTGGTCAAGGAAGTGAAGCAGGAAAAAGAGACAGGGCGCCTCGAGGCTTTCAGCGACGGTGTTTTTGCGATTGCCATTACACTGTTGATTCTGGAATTGAAAGTGCCGACGCTCGTGTCAACCGAGATCAATTCCCCGAACCTTGCACAGGGGTTGATCAGGCAGTGGCCGAGCTACCTTTCCTTCGCCACCAGTTTTTTCACAATTCTCGTGATGTGGGTGCATCATCACTTTATTTTTGGCCAGGTACGAAAATCGGATGCCTGGCTGCACTTTGCCAATGGCTGCTTGCTGCTGGCCGTCACGTTTGTTCCCTATCCCACTTCGGTCCTCGCGACCTATCTTGAGACGCCGGCGGCAAACGCGGCCGCGGCCTTTTACGCCGCGACATTCATTGTTATTGCGATCTGCTTTAACCTGGTTTTGAGGGCCGCCTTTCGCAGGAAGCTATTGCTGCCGTCGACGACAGATCAATTGGTCGAGCGGTCCTGCCGGAACTATCTGTTCGGGCCGTTGTTCTATGCAATTGCGTTTGTCGGGGCATTTTTTGACGTCCGCATCTGTTTGGGAATATGCACGGCCTTATGGATCTACTGGGCGGCAACCGCGATGCGGCATTCCAGAGTCTGATGAGCACCCGAACACCTGAACCCGGCTCGACCAATCCATCATTCCTGGCGTATCTGGCACTGGTTGCGGCAATCCTGTGTATCGCCTGGTCGGCGATATTTGTGCGCTGGACGGATATTCCGGGTTCAGTATCGGCGTTTTACCGGATGTTGATTCCTGCCGTCATGCTCCTGCCAACATTTTTCTTCGATAAAGATCATGAGCCGCTGAGTCGGCGATCGGTAGGAATCATTGCCCTCGGGGGAATTTTCTTTGCGGGGGATCTGGCTCTCTACAACTCTTCGATTCTGCGAACCACCGCGGCAAATGCGACGCTGCTTGGAAACAATTCGCCAATATTTGTGGGCTTGCTGACTTGGCTCCTCTTACGGCGGCGTCCACAAGCATCATTCTGGTTCGGGCTGGTCTTGGCCATGGGCGGATCGCTTGTGATTCTCCGTTCCGATCTCGTGCGACATACACAATTTGGATTGGGCGATGCGATGGCGGTGGGGGCAGCAGGGTTCTTTGCGATGTATTTACTGGCGACGGAAGAAGTGCGGACCACGACCGGAACGGTGCAATTCTTGCGACTGGCAATGATCTCGACGACCGTGGCACTGTTTGCGATCAACGTCGTTCTCGGAAATTCCTTCCGCGTCACCAGCGCGCATACGTGGGGCGCGTTAGTGGGGTTGGGACTGATTTCGCAGCTCATCGGATACCTGGCGCTAACCTACGCACTCGGACATCTTCGGGCGACAGTGACGTCGGTGAGTTTGCTGACGCAAGGACCGCTGACAGCCGTGCTTGCGGCGTTGTTCTTGGGTGAATCGTTATCGGGCGCGCAGATTCTTGGCGGCATCCTGGTTTTGATCGGGGTCGGGGTAGCGCATCGGCAAAAACATCCGGAGGAAGAAGCGAATATCTAACTGGCAGCAAGAAACCGCTGTTCCCGGCTTCGGTTGCGATTCGTACGCTCGCATCTTATTTGAGAGCCAGGATTTCGATCTTGTTTCCAGACGGATCTTGTATATAGACGGAACGAGTTCCGTCGCGATGCTGCTTCGGCTGCCCATAAGCGGAGGGATCGCCGACGATTGCAAAGTGCGGTGGGTGTTGCTCGGCCAGAACAAACGCCAGGCTGATATTGGCAAATTGAATCAACGCCCAGGTGGCATCCTGATAGATGACCTTGCAGCGGAATTTCTCGGTGTACCAGTCCATGGTTTTCTTGAGATCAGAAACAGTCACCGCCACGTGATGTAAAGTGTCCAGTGTTTGAATTCCTCGGTTTGCCACGATTTACCTTTCCCATTCAAATCCTGATCATTGTGCAGGAATTATCTCGCGAGTCCAGGTGCGACCGTAACCTGGTCCGCCCGAAATCAGTCGGGATCGGAATCCGCGAAGAACGATCTTAACGCGCGAAGTACTTTCTATTTGATGCAAAATGGCTAAAGATATCACATCAGGAATTTTCGCCTGCTTTCTCGCAGCTGAGTAGCCAAAATTGCTTTTTTCAGCCGCCGCCCGGCCCAAATACGTGTTGAGGTTCATCGATGCGATTCGTTTCAAGTCTCTGCAGTGCCGTTCTTGTCTGCGTGTTTCCGCTGGCGCTAGAAGCGCAACAGGGAGCGCAATCCACTCAGCCACAATCGACCGCTACCGAGGAAGCCAGGCCGGCCTCAACCTCACCGCTCCACATTGGCGTGGCACTCGAGGGTGGTGGAGCGTTAGGTCTGGCGCATATCGGCGTTTTGAAATGGTTTGAAGAACATCACATTCCGATCGATTATCTGGCCGGAACGAGCATGGGCGGACTTGTCGGAGGACTGTACTCGACAGGCAAGTCCGCAGACGATCTACAGGAAGTCGTGAAGACTGCGAACTGGCCGCTCCTCTTGGGCGGAGGAACACCGTATGAGGATCTGGCCTTCCGTCGCAAGGAAGATGCTAGACAGCTACCAAATGTATTGGTGTTTGGTTTGAAAGGCGGGTTCAATTTTCCGCCAGGACTGAATACCGGGCATCAAATCAACCTGCTGATTGACCAGGAAACGTTGGCCTACGGTACCTTAAAGTCCTTCAATGAGCTTCCCATCCCCTTTCGTTGTGTCGCAACCGAATTGGTGTCGGGCAAAGCCTACGTTTTCCAGAGCGGATCCCTGTCGGATGCATTGCGATCGACCATATCGATTCCCGGAGTATTTGCACCGGTGCACCGCGGAGACCAGGTCTTTGTAGACGGCGGACTGGTCGACAACCTCCCGACCGACGTTGTAAGGCAGATGGGTGCCGATGTGGTTATCGCGGTACACCTACAAATATCAACGACCAGCGCGAAAGAGATTCAATCTGCGTTCTCAGTCCTCGGCCGCTCCGTGGAGTTGAAGATTGCCGAAACGGAATTGCGTGGAATGGAAGGCGCGGACCTGGTGGTTCGGGCGAACGTGGAGCAATATTCCAGCATGGATTACGGGAAGTCAGACAAGTTGGTGAAGATTGGCTACGACGCGGCTCAGGAAAAATCGAATATTTTGTTGAAATATGCGCTGAGTGACGCGGATTGGACCGAATACCTGGCGAAGAAGAAGGCGAGGATCCAATACGTTTCCGGTGCACCCCAGTATGTGAAAGTCACCGGAGTCGATCCGGTGGCGGCAGCCAGCATTGAGAAATTCTTTAAACCGATTCTTGGTAAACCGCTCGATCCGAAGCAGATGGATGAGAGATTGACAAGACTGACCGGTGTCGGACGATACGACAGCATCACCTATGAACTGGCGGAAGACGACAAAGGACAGGAAGCCTTGGAAGTGCGGGTGCACGAAAAGGGCTACGCGCCACCGTTCCTGCAGCCATCCTTTGTCGTCGATGGCGCGCAAACGAATGACGTGACGTTCACGATGGGTGCGCGGCTTACCTTCATGGACGTCGCGGGGTATCGATCCGAATGGCGTACGGATCTGTTGTTTGGAGAGACGTATGGAATATCGACCGAACTCTACAAACCGATTACTCCCCTTAGCCGCTGGTACGTCATGCCGTTCGCAAATGCATCGCAACGCGGATTCGACATTTACTACAAGAATGATCCGAGAGCGATCTACCGGCTGGACAACGTTCTGGGTGGAGCGAACTTCGGTTATTTGTTCAACCGTTTCAATCAATTGCAAGCTGGCTACGGCATCGGGTATGTGGATTCCACACTGCGGCTCGGAACGCCCGAGTTTTCCTCCTTTAGCGGTAGAGTCGGCGCATTCCAGGCACAGTACATCCGGGACCATACAAATGCCGCTGTCGTACCGACTGCCGGTCATTACTTCCAGGGAAATTTCTATTGGTTTGACAGCAATCCCGGGGCCACGGCCCCGTTTCCGTCGCTTGAGGTTCTCGGAGCGTATTACCATCCGATCACCGAAAAGAGTTCGCTGTTTGTACAGGTCAAGGGTGGTACGACCTTCGGCTACAACAATGTCGGTGCGCCACATTTCTTCCTAGGGGGGCCGGGACTGTTGAGCTCCTACGGCGTGAATGAGCTATATGGGAATCAGTATTTCTACGGACGAGCAGGCTATCTTTACAGATTGTTTACATTACCCCCCTTTGTGGGCAAAGACGTCTATTTGTCGGGCAGCGCTGAGATTGGAAAAATGTACGGGGATCCCAGCGCACCCAAGCTATCGGCGGACGGCGCGGGCGGAATCATTTTCGTGACGGCATTCGGGCCGCTGTTTATCGGAGGCGCCGTAGGGGATACGGGGCATGAAAAGTGGTTCTTCCAATTGGGACGATTGTTTTAATTCATTCATCTGCGCGTAACAATTTAAACGTATAAGTTGCTGCGCTTCTGCAAGTTAAATTCTGCAATCGCCGCACGGTACTCGTGCGAGATTTTTGCCCCAGAAGGGATCCGTATGGCCGCGACAGCAACTCAACCAGCCCCAAGCGTGACTCCAACTCCAGTTTCTTCCGCGATCCACGAGAAATTGAAGAAAGGACCCAGCCGGATCGGAACTCTGGTCTTTGGATTGGTGTTTGTAGCCGGACTTATTTTTATCGGAACGAGCATTGCGCGTGATCTAAATGGCATCGTGCTCGAATCTGCATGGCCATATGTTCTTCTGGGCATCGCGTTGTTTGTGGCACTGGCATTCGAGTTTGTGAACGGATTTCACGACACGGCGAACGCCGTGGCAACGGTCATCTACACGCACTCGATGGATCCGAATATTGCGGTCGTATGGTCGGGCTTCTGGAACTTTCTGGGCGTAGTGACGTCGACGGGAGCTGTAGCCTTCGGAATCGTGTCCTTGCTGCCCGTGGAGTTGATTTTGCAGGTAGGAAGTGGTGCTGGATTCGCGATGGTGTTTGCTCTGCTCGTCGCTGCGATTGTGTGGAATCTGGGAACCTGGTGGTTGGGGTTGCCGGCGTCTAGTTCACATACACTGATCGGGTCGATCATCGGCGTGGGGATTGCCAATCAGCTCATGAATGCGCGTTCTGGCACGAGCGGGGTCGACTGGGCACAGGCGGCGACGATTGGAAAGTCACTGCTGTTGTCCCCTCTGTTTGGATTTGCGCTGGCGATGAGCCTGTTCTTCCTGATGAAGGCGCTGATCAAAGACAAGCGGTTGTATGAAGCGCCGGTGGGAGATGCACCTCCGCCCTTCTGGATTCGAGGAATGCTGGTACTAACATGCACGGGGGTCAGTTTCTTTCACGGCTCGAATGACGGACAAAAGGGTATGGGGCTCATCATGCTGATCCTGATCGGAACCGTACCGACCACCTACGCATTAAATCACGCGGTGACACCGGCCCAATCGGCAGACTTCGTGGCGGTATCGCACCAAGCCGCGGACACGTTAGGGAAATATATCGATCCCGCCGCAACCATCGGTGATGCGCGGGACGAAGTGACGGAATATATCCGGACAAAGCAGTTCAAGCCGAACACGATGCTGGCCATGCGCGAGATGGTGAACGATATTGGGACGGAAATGTCCCAGTTCAAGGCGCTCGCTGCCGTCCCACACAATCAGGTGAGAAACTTCCGAAACGATATGTATCTGGTCAGCGAAGCAATTCGGTTGATGCAGAAGTCCGGAAAACCGGCCATTTCTGCCGGGGATGCGGCGATTTTGAAAAACTACAAAGGGCACATCGATAAGGCCACGCGGTTCATTCCCACCTGGGTGAAGGTGGCCGTGGCCCTCGCGCTGGGCCTCGGAACGATGATCGGATGGAAGCGGATTGTAGTGACCGTGGGAGAGAAGATCGGCAAAAATCACCTCACGTATGCGCAAGGAGCGGCCGCAGAAATAACCGCGATGGCTACGATCGGCGCCGCCGACGGCCTGGGTTTGCCTGTGAGTACGACACATGTGCTGTCTTCTGGCGTCGCGGGCACGATGCTGGCAAACGGGTCCGGGCTGCAGTGGGCCACCGTCCGCAACCTGCTGCTCGCCTGGGTGCTGACGTTGCCTGCGGCCATGACGCTGTCTGGTTTCCTCTTTGTGGGATTCCGGAAATTGTTCCACGCCTAGAACCGGGCGAAAACTCTATACGCCAAGAGCCGACCTTCGGCCTTTAGATTGATTCGGGGCTCAGAAGGACAGTTATGAGACTGGTCCGATCCCCATTCAGCTCGCATAACTCACAATTTGATTGATGATTTCCACCATCATTCCATTTGCGTGAAATCGCGTGCGAAACCAAGCCCTCGCTGAACAGAGGCGAGCCTCTCACACACGAGAGGCTCGCAATAAATTTACAGTCTATGTTGTGGTTTCCGCCAATCAGATGACCGGATCATCATCCCGTGTTGGCGTGTTCGTCGTTAACACTGGTTCGGTCTGGGAAACACCCTCCTCCGCAAAGACAGGCCGGGGCAGGACGGGGGGCGGGGCTGGAGGAGCATGTAACTCGGTGTAGTTTTCGTACCAAAGGACCATGGCCGCGCGCTGCCAGAGGCGAAGGCCAATCAGCACGACGCTCAGAACTTCGAGAAGGATCCAACTCGCGCCGAAGGAAGTATGCGGAATCGTGATCCACACTTGCCAGGTCAGGGCGATCGCGGCGACAGCGACCAGTGTAGGAACGAGGTACATCAATACAAATCTCGGCAAGTTACCGAGAGCCACTCGAAGAGAACGGAACGTCAGAAAAAACATGCCGCGAACATGGTCGATGACCGTGCGTGCCTGAGCGAGGTCGAACCAGGCGCGGACAAAGAGGCCGATAAGAACGACAACCGCAGTTCCAAACACCTGAAACCAGAAACCTTGCGTGTCGCCTGCGGCATTGTCGGACATCTTGCCGGAGAAGTAATTCACCCCCGACAGCAGTCCGAACACGATGCCAAAGGGAATCATCGAGCAAAGCATCAAACGAACGAACCGCCAGAAAAAATCTCCACAAAATTCAAAAAACTGGCCGCGAGTGAACTTGCGGTCGTGATGGTAGGCAGAGAGTACGCCACCGGAGATGAAAAGAATGTAAAACAAGAAAATCAATCCGACGACCAAAGAACCCGTCGCCCAGGGAGTGGCGGAGATTTCAGGCCTGGTGAGCAGTTCAATAAACACGGTTGCGTCAAACCCTTTGCCCATCTGTTGCGAGTAGAAATTCCTGTCGAGCGCGGAATGGAGGATGGTTCGTGGCGTGACAGAGGCCAGGAAGCCGAGCAGGAGATTAACGAAAAATATCCACCAGACGATCCGCTGATGGCGGGCAACCAGAAAGAAACCGTCTCGAATAGGGCGATTCATCATCTCTCCTAGGCCAGCCACGACAGGAATTGTGAAATCCACTGCGTAAGCAACATCCAATAGCCTGCAATCTTGCTGGTTGCATGGCCATCGGGTTCACTCAACCAGCTGTTATTGAAGCCATCACGATCGAGCAGGATCGCATGTTCGGGATCAATTTCGGCGGAAACAATTTTGGCTTTTTTCAGCCAGTTGTAGCGGTACCAGCGATCGACGCCATTCCAGGTTTCACGAACTGTTTCTCCATCATCGAACTTCACTTCGAGCGTGACCGGCATAATGAAGTCACCCCGGCGGTGAACGACCACACTCGACTGATATTCGGTCTCGCCTTTCTTTTCCGTTCTGGGAGCGTTCTTATCGGCCCAGTCAGCGCGCTGGCTGCTGGCGCGGAGGATGCGATAGTCGAGGATATTTGTGCCGCGGATCGCCTGGTTCCAGTACCAATCGAGATTCTGTCCGGCGACTTCGTTCACGGTCGCCATGAAATCGTCGCCCGTGGGATGCTTGAAGCGATAGCGCTCGAAATAAACACGCTGCGCCTGGCGAACTTTTTGTTCGCCGATCAGGTGCTCGAGCGTGAGGAGAACAAGCGCGGTTTTGCTGTAGGTGGTGGCGCCGTAGGAATTAAAGTTAAGGAACTTCCAGCCAAAGCGTGTCATCGGGTCGTTTTCGGCAACACTGATATAGCTCGATCGATCAACACCGCGTTCGCTTGCTGTCAGGACCCGCGTATTCACGATATCGGCTCCCGGTCCGTATAGTTCGTCCATCACCTTGCACTCGGTGTACTGGTTAATGCCTTCGTCAAGCCACGCCTCTTCGAATTCGTTGGTTGCAACCATTCCGTACCAGTATTGATGTCCAAACTCGTGTTCGACGACGATCTCGGGCTCGAGCAAACCCTGCGGCATCCACCAGGTGGTGTCGGCAGTAATAAAAGTCGGATATTCCATGCCGCCAGCCGCACTTCCTCCGTGCGGTGGGTCCACAACGGTAATCTGCGAGTACGGGTAAGGACCGAA
This sequence comes from uncultured Acidobacteriota bacterium, assembly GCA_963831545.1. Lineage (GTDB taxonomy): Bacteria > Acidobacteriota > Terriglobia > Acidiferrales > UBA7541 > Acidiferrum. The sequence continues at coordinate 264,916 of CAWHQX010000007.1, read as the reverse complement.
CCATTCGTCAAACTTCTTCATCGTTCCTTTCAGTGCGTCCAAGTAGCGTTGCGTGCTTGAAAGATGACCCGGCTGCATCAGCATGCGGACCTTTACGGTACCGCTGCTGATCGTGACAGTATCTTCAACGATTTTCGTAGTCGGATCTGCCGTCCAGGCAAAGTCATGGACGTCCTCGGCCTTGTACTCGACCGTCTTGGTGCCGTCAGAGTTTGCAAGATCAGCAACCTGAACCCCGGTGGCACCGACGTTAAAATTCGACGGGACATTGATCTTTACATCGAAGGTTCCAAAGTCTGCGAAAAACTCGGTAGAGGCATGAAACTGGTGACAATTCCAGGCGTTTTTCCACCAGACGCCGATTTTGGGAAACCATTGCCCTCCGAGAACGAAATCGCGCTTGTAGCCGGTACGAGCGACGACTTCTGGGAACTGGTCGTGAAAGGAAATTTTGAGCGTAATCGTTTCTCCCGGCCCAACAGCTCGAGGCAGCTGCAATTCCACGACCGTCTTGTCGTCGACGTTGTCATCGTCAGGATGTATATAGCGAAGCTGACTGCTGAGGTCACCCATCCCCAGAACTTCGATGGATTTGATCTCGTCCTGGCCAAATTTCTTGTCGTCCCACTTGGCACCGACCTGAACGTCGCGATTGCCGCCGTCATAGCCTTCGCGAGTGAAGGTGGATTTTGGCTGGAAAGCGTTCAGGTAGAGATGAAAAGGAAGTTTGTCTTGAGACTCGCCGGTGTAGTTTGTCCAAGTCAGGGTCTCCTGTGCGTCGAGACTATGCGTCTTGGGAGCATATTTCGCGTCGATTTGATAGGCCACGACTCGATCGGAAAGTGGACCTTTTTCTGACGGCAATAAGGGCGATATCTGGGCGAGAAGTGGTGCCGAGGCAGCCAGACAGAGAACCGCGGATGAAAGCAAAGACTTAGGAACCAGTTTCATGCGTAGGGCCTCTCGAACAATGATTGGTGTTGATAGTTAACTATGATACGACGATCCGAGGAAATTAGTTTCAGGTTCGTCGAAGATCGGGACGCCTGGAGGCATTGGGAGGGAAATAAAAATCCCCGCCTCGGGGGCGGGGATTTGTCGTCCCATCAACGGATGTTGTGGTCTTACATGTTGATGTCGGCCTTGGCGTCCAGCTTCTGGAGGAACCCGTTGAGCTGCGGCTTATTCGCGTCGGGCGCTACGGCAATGGCCAGCTTTACTTCCTTTGCGGCAGCGGCAAAATCCCCGGTGCTCGAGTCAATGCGCGCGAGCGCCACGTGGCTGAGCCAGTGGTTTGGATTCTTCTTGGGGACCTCGGCGTAGAGTTCGAAGGCGCGTTTGCTATTTCCCTGACGCTGTAATCCTCGCGCGTACAGATACAATTGTTGCGCGTCGGCTTTTTCCAGAGCAAGGTTCATTGTTTTCGCGGCTTCTGTTTTATTTCCCATGGCATCAAGGATGCGAGACTTTGTTTCGAGATTTTCAAATCGTTCTTCGTTCTGAACCGAAATATTCTCCCATTTCAGCGCTTCTTCAAGATTGTAATTATTATCCAGGCACCACATCGCGGCTTCATCATAACCACCCCATGTAAAACCGCCTACGCTGCGCAATTGGTTGCGAATACTTTTTAGCACGATGGCTTTGACATCGAAGGCGACGCGAAATGGAACGATAAAATTACCCCAACGGAGTGTTGCGAGAGCAGAATCAGGTTTCACATCGTCGAAGGTGTAGGTAAGATCATCAAACTTCTCACCGGTACCAGGCTTCACGCTGACGCGAAGTGCATCTTCCTTCTCGTCATAACTGAAGCTGCCCCAAGAAGTGTAATTTTTCGACAAAATGACCGTCCACTGGTCTTTATCTGGAATCATATGAAGGCCATAGATTCCGGCAGGCAGGGGTTTCCCTTCGACAGTCGCGTCATCTGAAAACCGGATCGTGGTGTTATCGTTCGCACCTGCGCGCCAGACCTTTCCGTAGGGAACCGTTTTTCCGAGGAGTTCGCGTTCTCCAGCGCTCGGCCGATGATATGTGATGGTAAGGGTCGAAATGCCGATGGTCTGCTCGACACTTGCATGCTGACTGAGACGAGGAACGTTTAAGTCCGTTGGCTGGCTGCCGTTCTTGAATTGTGCGGATGCTGTGGAGACAAGAGCGAGAACGCTGAGAATTACAGTGACCACACACTTCGAGGTTAGACGCATGAAGACACCATTCCCTTCCTTGTTGATTGAGACGTTGAATTGCCGAACACCTGCAGCGATTCTTCTGCTATGACGCAAATTGGCGGGAATAGTAAACCGGGCCCGCCAATCTTGGTCGAGATTGATTCGATTCTGGTTGATGGTGTAGCGGGAGGCCGCCTCGCCCGGCAACATGCCGACTTTCTTCAGAGTATCCCCGATAAGCCAGATCTGAGGATCGTGGTTCTGCTTTCCTGGCCGTGCCCGGAGTAGAGCAACGTTCGGACTTAGATCGTTCGGTTCAGCAGAATAAGCTAAAGACAGAAAAAGCTTGTTGACTTTCGCTTTTTATTCGCCTACAGTCGGAGGCGGTAGAGGAAACGGGAACGGGTGGCTTCGACTCCATTGCCTTAGGGCTCTCCCGAGCCGTCGCCACCCGTTAAAAGTAAAGCAAGCCGAGTCCGTTGCCAAGGAGCCGCCATGAGTGTCTGTGTCGAAAATGCCGCCCCCCGAGTCCAGCAAGAAGTTCGAGTGCAGGACGAACGATCGGGCGGTAAGAAGTCGGCTGCCAGATCGAATTCAGAGGTAGTGGATCCACCCGCCGCGGTGGCACAAGGTTGGAGATCCTGGTTCCCCTCCCGTTGGCGGGTGCGCAGTACCCCTCGAGCAGCGGAAAAATCGTCCCACATTGCACACGTGAAGGTCGACGCGTTCTTTGCGTCCGTCGAGCAAGTGCTGAACCCACATCTGGCGGGCAAGCCCGTATTGGTTGGGCGTGAAGCGGTTGCATCGGCCAGTCATGAAGCGAAGTTCCACGGCGTGAAGACGGCGATGAGTTTTCGCGATGCGTTGCGTATCTGCCCGAAGGCAATCGTGGTGGCCGGGCATTACGCGCATTACGCCGATTTTGCGGAACGCGTGCGGCGCATCCTCGAGACGTATGCACCTGCGGTAGAAGCGGCAGCGCTCGATGACTTCTATCTGGACTTTGCCGGGACGCAGAAACGGTATCCCGATTACGAAGCAACGCTGCGCCGGTTGCAGGCGGAAATTCTTGGGCGTACGGGACTGAGCGTGTCAGTGGGGGCAGGGCGCACAAAGGTAGTGGCCTCAATCGCTTCGAGCCTGGAGCGGCCCCGAGGCCTACGAGTCGTGGCAGCCGGTATGGAAGAAGCGTTTCTTGCGCCACTTCCGGTCGAGAAGGTGCTCGGGATCGGGTATAGGCATGCGGGCACATTAGCGGTTCGAGGAATTTCCACAATTGGCCAGCTGCGCATGGTGCCAAAACCAGTGCTGATAGGCGCTTTTGGCGATGTGGTGGGCGAGGAGATTTGGCAACGGGCGCGAGGGCTTGATGGACGCGAGGTGAGGCTGTCGGGCACGCCGAAACGGGTTTTGCGGGAAACCACCATTGAAGGCGGAACGATCGATACGGAATATCTTCGCGGATTACTTGAATACTTGAGCGAGCGCGTCGGGTCTGCTCTGCGCGAGAGTGGCAAGCAGGCGAATACGCTGGGCTTGCGTGTACGGTACGTCGATCATTTCGCGGCGCATCAGACAGTTCGTCTGCCGCACGCTACTAATGACGAGCGCGAATTGCTTGCCGGAGCAAAGGCGTTGCTTGCGGAGTTACTGAGGCGGCGCGTGGCCGTCCACGAGGTTGGTCTCAATGTGACCCATCTGCACACGGACCGGCGGCAGGATGAATTGTTTGATACGGATCCGAACCGAGGATGGTTTTATGGCACGGGCCTTGAACCGCGCGAACACCTCGAGTCGAAGGAAAATGGCTTGATGGTGCCAGCCCTGTCGTTGTCGAGATAGACAGCGAACACAGCCGGATGTGGTGTCACCGAGCAACTCAACAAGTTTTTGAGCTGCGATCAGGCTTTGGCCGTTCTGGCGTAGGACGCCATGCATCAGCGAATAGCCTGTCGATAAGTAAACTCCGCTGTGAGGCTGGAACCCGTCGGACTGGGAGCAATATACGCCTAACCTCGGCGGCGATCCTGGATTTCAGGCGGGCGAGGAGTCGACGGGCTTATACCGGGACTCTAGCAAGTAAATCAGATCTTGCTCTATCGAACCGGTCGATCGCAGCGGCCAACTGGTGCCGGGCTCTGCGGACACCTGATCTGTGGACTTCCCTTCGCCCTGAATATGGGTAGAAATCTGCACCCGGACATATCCATCCGCCAATTCCGTAGTGCGAACGAGGATGGCCGCTTTCCCACCGGTAAATTTCACTGGCTCTATTAGAACTTTAGTGTCTCCGCACCTCGAGAGTTCTTCCTCGTTCAGATAGCGAACAAATGTCCAGGTATCTTCCGAAGCATGATTTTCACCAACATGCCATTGAAATTCGCGCACAACCGCTTGCAAGAATTCCTGAACTTCGATCGGCTGGCCTTTCACTTCGATGCACGAAGGAAGTGGATCGACAGGAGCCGGATGCTTCGGTGGTTTCGCTGACTTGGATTTACTTCGCGGTGCGAGGACCGGGTTTGCGGAGCAGGTCCGAGACGTTGGTGTTGTTGTCGTTTGAACCGGTTTTTCAGCGGTTCGTCCGCCATAAAGAGGGGTTTGCGCCGAGCAGACGGCGATGCCCAAAATGACTCGTAGGGTCACGGCACATGCAGTTGTCATATGAAACAGACTAAACGAAGAAAAGCCTTGTACGAGGTTGGGTCTGCCGCTTGTTCGCAATCTGCAACCTAGCCCGATCTTGAAGGCAGAAGAAGCCGTTTCAACCCGAAGTGCGTCAAACGTAGATACGTTATGCCATGCTTGCGAATTCCTCGCGTCAGCAGTGAGCAATATGCAGGCACCGCTGTAGTTCTGTATGATTTCAACGTGAAATTGGGAGGGTGAAGGATGTTGCCAAGAGACACGCGGAGGATGGTACGGGTATTTTTCCTGCTCGCCATAACGAGCTTTGGGTTTGGTGCCGGGCGTGCTTCTGCACAGAACGCAGCGGTCGCGCCAGCGCACAAGTTGCCGACCATTCCCTATGAGGAATACACGCTGAAGAACGGCCTTCAGGTGATCCTGTCAGAAGATCACACGCTCCCGCTGGTCTCCGTAAACATCTGGTACCACGTCGGGGCCGCGAACGAAAAAGCGGGACGAACCGGCTTTGCCCACCTGTTCGAACACATGATGTTTGAAGGATCGCAACATGTGGGTGCCAAGGCACACTTTTCATATCTCGAAGCGGCCGGCGCGACCGAGATCAATGGCACGACGAACTTCGATCGCACGAATTATTATGAAACGGTACCTTCAAACCAGCTCGACCTGGCGCTGTGGCTTGAAAGTGACCGGATGGGCTACCTGCTGGGCAAGCTGGACATTGAGAATCTGGCCAATCAGCGCGATGTAGTCCGGAATGAACGTCGCCAATCTACGGAGAACACCCCGTACGGACTGGTAGAAGAAGGCCTGATGCACAGCCTCTTCCCGCCAGATCATCCTTATTACCCGAACGTGATTGGATCACACGCGGATGTCGAGGCGGCGAAACTCGAGGATGTCCGGGACTTTTTCAAGCAGTATTACACGCCGAATAACGCAACACTCGTCATTGCAGGTGACTTCGACAAGACCAGCAGCAAGGCAATGATTGATAAATATTTTGGAACGATCCCGCAAGGACCGCCCGTGCCGAAGGTGAGCGTCGTTACACCGCCGATTACCAAGGAACTCCAGACGACGGTCACGGACCAAGTACAACTGCCGCGCATTTATATGGGATGGCTCACACCTCCGGTTTTTAAACCGGGAGATGTCGAATGCGAATTGTTCGGACAAATTCTGGCGGGTGGCAAAAGCAGCCGGCTCTACAAGGCGCTCGTCTATGACAGGGAGATCGCCCAGGACGTAAGTGCGGAAATCGAAGGTACCAAGCTTGCATCGATGTTTGAACTGGTCGTAACGGCCAAGCCCGGCGTCAAACTGGAAGACCTTGAAAAAGGGGTCGATGCGGAACTGGAAAAGTTACGGACCGGTGGAGTCACACAGGCGGAATTGAGCCGAGCGAGGAATGTGACGGAAACGGCGCTGGTGCGTGGATTGCAGCGTACGAACGGCGTGGCGAATCGGTTGAACTATTACAACTTCTATGCGGGGACGCCGAATTATTTTACCCAAGATGTCGCGCGGTACGACCGGGTCACTCCGGCTGACGTGAATGAGACGATCAAGACCACATTCAAGAGTACCTCTCGGGTCGTGATTTATGGCGTTCCAGGAGAAAAGATCGTCAAGGATGTCCCAAAGACCACGGACGAGGAAAACAAGAAGCAAGCGACAGCGGCAGGACCGAGCAAAGCAGCGATGACGGATGAAGCGTGGCGGGCAACTCCTCCCAAACCCGGCCCATCACCGAAATTCAGTTTGCCGGTCGCGAAGCAGGTGAAACTCTCGAACGGACTGAGTGTCCTGCTGGTGGAGAGGCACAATTTACCGATTGTTTCTGCAACGTTGTACACATTGAGCGGAAGCGAACTCAATCCACTCGATAAGCCGGGGCTGTCGAGCTTTACGGCGAATATGCTCAGTGAAGGAACAACAAACCGATCCTCAATGCAGTTTTCAGATGACACGGATCAGATCGGCGCGACTTTGGGGTCAGAAGCCGGATACAGCAGTGCTTATCTCGAATTGTCTGTACTTACCTGGAACGCGCCGGCAGGTTTTGATTTGCTTTCGGATGCTACATTGCACCCGGCCTTCGACGCGAAAGAAATTGAGCGGGTGCGCAGTCGTCGGATCACGGCGGTACTTCAGGAAGACGATGATTCCGGGTCGATTGCCTATCGAACGGCCGACCGGGAACTGTACCCGAACAGCCCATACGGATTCTCCGTGTTGGGAACGGAAGCATCGAACAAGGCGATTACACGTGACGACATGATGTCATTCTGGAGACAGGGTTACGTTCCGTCAAACGCATTCTTAGCCGTGTCAGGTGACCTTTCAGAAGATGGACTAAAGGAGCTGGCAAACAAATATTTTGGTGGCTGGACCGGCCCGGCCTTCACCACCAAGGCTCCTGCAACTCCGGCCGCACCCGTTCGAGCCACCTATATTGTCGACAAACCAGCAGCCCCGCAGACGTACCTGGTACTGGCAAGCTTGGGGGCGAATCGGAACACTCCCGACTTTGTACCTCTTGAAGTAATGAACACGGCGTTAGGGGGGCTGTTCTCGAGCCGAATTAACATGAACCTGCGCGAACAACATGGCTACACGTATGGGGCGTTTTCCTCTTTTCAGTTCCGCCGCGGAGTCGGGCCCTTCGTTACAGGTGGAGGCATTCGCACGGATGTGACTGCCCCGGCAGCGCAGGAATTGCTAAGGGAGATCACGAACATCCGTGAATCAGAGCTGACTGCCGATGAGTTGGCGAAAGCGAAAGACTCCTTCTCGAAATCGTTGGTTGCAAACTTTGAAACAGTGGAAGCGACAGCTTCCACCGTCGGGTTGCAATTGGTATTCGGTTTGCCCCTGGAATACTACCGCGACTTGCCCGCTGAAATTGCGAAAGTGAATTCGACCGATACGTTGCGCGTGGCTAAGCAGTATTTGCATCCTGATTCCATGATCATCGTTGCCGTAGGAGATCGCGCTGCGATTGAAGGGAAGCTGAAGGAACTGCATGTGGGGGAAGTCAAGGTGGTACATTGAGACGGCGTTGAAGCTCGACGAGCGGCGTCAATAAAAAAAAGGACCGGAGAAAATCCGGTCCTTTTTGTCTGGTGAATCGTTAGAACGCTTGTTGAAAGAAGTGTGCGACCTTTTTGGTGCCATCTTCGGTGTAATAGACGGTGACTTTGCCAGTTTTGTCTGCACCTTTTCCAATGGCAGTCACTGCGGTCGCTGTATCCTTGCCCGCGACCTTGAACGTTTGCTCGGTGCCGTCGGCAGACTTTACGACGACAGTCTTTCCGCCGTCGCCAACTTTGGTAACGACGCCGTCCATCGATTTCAAGCCGTCCTTCCCAATATTGTCGATTTCGACGCCAGTCTTTTCGGTACCCTTGACCGTATAGTGAACAACCACATCGGACCCTTCTTTTATGCCTTTGAAGGTATCCTTCGATGCGGCGCCCGTCGCGTCAACTCCCTTTACGGTCGTCTTGCCGACCCAGTGAAAGGTCTGCTCCGTTCCGTCTTTGGTCTTGATGGTAATGGTCTTGGCAGTAGCGTCGGTCTTGGTGACAACGCCATGCACTGCGGAAACCACGTCGTCCGCAGCGCGAACGCCCGCTACCAAGAGGCTCGCGACCGCAAAAAACCTGAGAAGATGCTTCATTGAGAATTCCTCCATCCTTCTGCCTTCTGGCAGAAGGGAACAATTTCGTGAATATGAGGTTAGCCTAACATTCACAGAAAACCTAGTATAAGTTGTCGAAAAAAACACACGTACGTTGAATGGATCAAGTGTTTCACTTGTTGAGAATAAACTTTTCCATCGCGTTCGCGAAGCCTTCGTCCTCGTTTGCGGTAGTTACGCAGGTCGCGGCCTTCTGGACCTCGTCACTGGCATTGCCCATAGCGATGCTGAGACCACTCTTCTTGAACATCAAAACGTCGTTCGGCATGTCACCGATCGTGGCGATCGCTCCGGCGGGGATATTCAGGAGCTTCGCCAAGGTGAGCACCACTTCCCCCTTATTGGCGTTTGGGTGGGTAACGTCGAGGTAGTACGGCTGGGATCGTGCCGCGGAAGCGTGCGAACCGCAGGCGTCCTGAACATCTTTTTCGCAACGCTTGACCGCTTCGAGGTCATCACTGACGCCTACGACCTTGGCGATGCGGTCTTTGAGGCCGACAATATCTGAGGTAACAGTAGGCGGAAACTTGACCGTCCATTGCTCGCGAGCGACGTGTGGCGCATTGACATCCCGCACAACCCAATCCTTATCTGTGTAGACCCATGTGTCGAGTTTGTGGTTCTGGATCAATTGAATGACCTGGGAGACGACGTCCGAGGGCAAGAAGTTCTGGCTGACGACTGTGGTCAAATCAGGCTTGATCAGGACACCACCGTTAAATGCAGCGATTGGTTCGTCGAGCTTCAAGGGATCAATGAGCATGGCCATGCCGCGAGGAGGACGACCGCTGGTCACGGCAAACTTGATATTCGCTGCACGGAGACTAGCGACAGCCTCGATGGCACGCGGCGTGAGAATTTTGTCCTGGGTGACGAGCGTACCGTCGACATCGGCAATCACTAACCTGATCGGTTGCAATGCTGTTTTCGAATCCGCTGCGGAAATCATGTGTTTCCCCCAAACAGTCTACCTAGTATCACAGTGTTGGACGCCAAATTTGAACGGGAAGTTAAATCAAGACACCGGCACCCCAAGGGATGCATAGATTAAGGCAGAGAACATTTGAATGCTCGATCATTCGCTGGAATCGCCGCCTGCACTTCTTATGCCGAAGGACTTCGCTGCTTTAGCCGGAAGGATGCGGTCGCCTTGCGCCCGGTGGGCGACAGGGAGTTCGCAGCTAACGACGAGACTATTTCGTAGAGATTCATGATCTCAGAGATCTCACGTCTCCAGGGAACATGGAATCCTGATCGTCTGAAGCTCGCAGCTGAGAGCCAACCTAGCACAGGGTAGGCGGCCGTCGCCCAGTGTGCTCGTTGCAAATGTTGCATGATGAGAAGTTTCGTTACTTCGTAAATCTGTTGGAGACGTCGCCTGCAAGCCCTTCATTGCCGTGAAAATACAAGTATCAGCGTACATCACTGGGCCCCGACGAAGGGTACAAATGACAAGGGGGGCACCGTGGCCAGCTGGCAGCTAGAATGCCTGAACTGTAAGAAAAAGTTTTTGCATTCTGAAATTGATGATGCCGTGTCAAATTTCTTCTTCCCGAGCAAACCGGAGTTTCCCGAGGGTGGAAGCGAACTGGAATGTCCGCACTGCGGAACTCGAGCGACCTATCAGCGTTATCAACTTACCTATCAGGCCTAGGCACAGTATGGGGCGCGGCAGTGGCGGGTGCCTGAAGATAGCGTCCAGCAAAACTCAGAAAAGTCGCCCAATTCGGACCCGTAGAGTGGCCCGCGCTGTGTTGACGAAAGGCAAGGTCGCCATCGATCAAGGCGGTTTCTTGGGGCGGGAATTCAGCCGTGCCCAATCCTTTCTTCCCCAGCAGTTGGTAGACTGGTCCTGCCTCGACGGCGCCGAGAAACATTCCCTTCGCGTCGACCCACCCGCCCTCCACCTGTTGAGACCCGCTGCTGACAAAGACAGGGCGCGGAGCGCACAGCGCAATCAGCTCGTGCGCGTCAACCGGAAGATCGTTTGACATCGACGGGCCTGCGTATTTCAAAAAATTACCAGCCATCCAGTGATATTCGGAGATGGACGCGAGATTCTCAATCTGCTCTCCGAATTCGCGACGAAGAATTTTGGCACCGCCGGCGCCAGAGGATCCGATAAATCCGATCGCGAAACGTTGGTCGTAAGCCATCGCGACGAGTGCGGCTTTTCCGTAGCGGGACAAGCCTTCTATGCCTACCTGTTTCGAATCGACAAGCGTGTCTGTCGCAAAATAGTCAAGCGCTTGACTGGCGCCCCATGCCCAGGCGCGCAGAGCTCCCCAATCATCAAGTTTGCGCGGTTGGCCCTGATTGACCAAACCAATGATCCCTTCCGTTAGGCCTGCGCCATTATCAGCTTGCACACTTGTAGGAATGAGAACGGCGTAGCCCCAGCCCTTCGCAAGAACCCGTTGTTGCCACGGTGGGTCGGGCCCCTGAAGGGTGGCCCACTGCGCATCGGTAAAGCGTTGCTTGATCGCGGCAAGGGCCTCAGGGCTGAGCCCGAGTTCCATGATGACCGGAACGCGCCCTGGAGCGTTTGCAGGCACCGTTAGCGTTAACAGTATGTTTACAGAGATCAGAGGATAAGAAGAATTGTCGACGATGCCGACGAGTTGTTTTGTAATCACCGAAATGTTGCCGACTTTTTCGTTAATCGTACTCTTGGTTTCCCAGTGGACTCGCGGCACTTTGGGAGGAACGCGACCGTACACATCTTCATCGAACAGTTCGACAATCTCCGGGCGGCGCGCTCTCCACCATACTCCGGCCGATGTCACTTTCTTGCCGCTGTTTAGGGTCAGCGGATCTGGCAGGTTCCGAAGTGGCGCCACTTTCGATTCGTCAAAATTAGCCGCATTGGGCGATTTGGGATCGCCGTCAGGCCCGCGACGAAGCGACGCGATGTGGAGAAGATCGAGAGTTCGCTGATGATCTTGCTCTGCGGTCAAGTGGACGACAGGCGGAAGTGTCTGATCGTCTTGAAAAGTTCGCGAAACGGTGATGGCCAGCGGCAGAAGAATCAATCCGGATAAGACCAGGCAGCGGATTGTCGTAGTTCGCATGAATTTGCAGGTCCGGGTGGACTCCCTAGCGCGAATTGTACACCTCCCGCGAAAGATATTCTGTTTACGCTGCGCATGCGGTTTGCTGATGCCTTCTGCCCCGCACATCCCGTAGTTGTTGGCCGGCTGGGGTTACATTTCTTGTGGCGGCGGGTCCGCGATTATCCGCCGACGAGTTTCGCAGCTGAAGCCAGATTGCTGATGGCGAGCAATACTGCGAAAACAGTACGAACAGATGCTCATTTGGCATTGCAGCGTCGGCAGCTCGACATGAACTGACCGTTGTGTTCGCGGATTTTATGGATGGTGCTAATATTGGGATGGTTCAGGGCAGCACGCTCGAAGGGGAGCAGAGCTTGCGAGTCTCGCGCAAAACCGTCAGGAAGGAACTTCCAGGCAACGAAACGGTGGAGCTTTGTGTCCTCAGCCTTATAGACAACGCCATGCCACCGTCACCGAGTTTTTCGAGGATGCGGTAGTGCGAGATGGTTTGGCCAATCGTGGGCAGAAACTGGCGTAATCTTGGATTTCAGGCTCAACCGAGTCAACGTATGGAAGGCGTGTGTGCGGATGGAATGGTGGCAACGGAGGCCCACCCCGAGGAATCGCTGAGTCTCCGTGCGCTTTCTTCATTTCGCCTGACCTTTCGTGCTAAAGGATTTTTCCTGTTGCCATGAACCTTACTTTCCGGCAATGTGGCGGTCCATCAGTTGAGGTTTAGAGCCGACCTGATAGAGGCCCGATGGACTTGAGGGAGTATCGGGCCTCTTAAGTTCTTATGGTTTGAACATTGATCAACGACCCGCCGTTCGCGTAACACTGAATTGAGCTAGACTCTAGGCTGTGTTGAGTCCGAAGCATCTACGCCCTACCTTATTTGCCCTGCTCGTTACTCTTAGTTTTGCTCACTTTATCTACCCCCAATCCCCACAGTGCGTGGACGCTCCGGTTGTTCCTCCCGAATATCAGCAAATCAAAGTCAACATTGTCGATGTTGAATTTCGGGGAGAACTATCCCTGTCGGACGAAGAGCGTTCTCAACTTGTTACTGTTATTAAACGGTTGAATATGTCTGTTAGGCCTAACGGACCAGACATCTATTGGGCGAATGGAGTTGGCAGAATAACCGACAAATGGTTGCATGCTCAGGGTCACTTGGGAACTCGCACGGCAGTCACGCCGCACTTAGTGAAAGCGGAATCAACACAACGCGCTTATGTCGTGAGTTGTGAAATCGTAACCGGACCTCAATACCGCCTTGGAGTACTGCAAGTAATAGAGGCAACAGTATTCTCGGAGGTCGAGTTACTCAACCAAATTCCATTAAGTCAGGGGGCACTCTTTGACGAGGACAAAATCGAGCAAGGCGTCAAATCCATGAAGCTTCTATACGGCAGCGAAGGTTATATCGATATGACCGGAGGCATCAATCAGCTAAGGAATGAAAGCAAAGGGCCGGTCGACGTCAGCGTTCAAGTGAACGAAGGTCCGCAATATCGCGTCGGGACAGTTGAAATCCTTGGCGTCAGTTCAAACGCGGAGAAGCTTCTGACGTCGATCCTCGAATCTGGGCAAATCTTCGACAGCCGTGCCTTCACAGATTTCCTCAGGGCGAACAGAAGTCTGTTTCCTCCTGATGCATCCGACAGTGACATCGCCGTAGTACGCGATCCTGAGAAAGGAACCGTGGACATCGTTCTCGATTTTCGCCGCTGTTCTGGCGATAGAGTTCCCTTTCCACCGGCTCATCGTCCCGCGACGCTTGCGGACGAACTCCTCTTTCGGGGCGTAGCAGATCATTGGTTTGATTCTTCCGACTAGCGCCTTAAGTGGGTACGGAGCGTACAAGAAAAGAAAAGAGTCTAGGCGGGGGATGTCTCCGGACTCGGATTTAAATAAGTGGTGTCATTTCAGCAGAAAGATATGCCACGACTTTGCCACAGTCGCTGGGAGTCAAATCCGAACTTCATTTCTTCACATATTTTATGGCGGATGAGCCTGTAAGCCGTGCGTGGACACCTTTTTGACTATACACGGCAACATTTTGGGTGAGGTACGGGTAACGTGGACTCTCACTGACCAGGAAAGCCGACGACCAGAACTGCTAGCTGATCGTGATTGAATAACGCTATTCCTTGGGAAGATCGATCATGACGGCATGTGAGTTCTCACGAAAGCGGTCGAACACGATTTGTTTCCCGTCGCTGGCGATGTCGAAGGTCCGCATACTGGCCCGGTTTTGAAGCCGGGTGAGTGGGCGCGACTTCATGGAAGCGAGATCGAGCAGCCAGAAGTCCTGTGATTCTAGCAGGCCCTGCATGTAAATCAGACTCTTTCCATCCGGCAAGAAACGGACGCGTTCGCCCAAGCGCCGCACGGTGATCTCAGGCAATTTGACGCTGGTTCCGTCCGGGCGTACGGCCAGGAGCGGAGCGAACGTACGCACATTCGTACCCGCATATACGATCAGGTTTCCATCCGGCGACCAGACTGGATTTAGTGCCTGTCCGGCGACCAAGCGAACTGGCGATCCGCCATCCAGTGGGATCTTAAAAAGCCCAGGGCCGGTGGCGGCGATGCCCCCAGTAACGATCCATCTGCCATCCGGTGACCAGGAACTCGAATCCTGGACGTCAATTCCCTCGGCGATCGGCTGAAGTTCGGCGCCGTCTGAAGAGAGGACATGAAGTTGGCGTTTTCCGTTCCGCCGCAGCACAATGGCCACGCGAACTCCATCCGGCGAAACAGCGGGCGTTTCCAGCAGGGCGCCATCTGCGCCCTTCCAGATCTCAGTCGTCTGGCCGTCCCGAAGGCGCCACAGTCCGTCGCCCGTCCCCAGTGAAGACAAGTAATACAACGACGAGCCTCCAAACCGGGGCGCCAGAGCCCGGACGTTCGGCACCGCAAACGGCTTTACGTCGTGTTCTTCGGCGACGCCATCAAGAATCGGAACGGTCCAAAGTCCCTCGACAGGATTGCTGATAGTGGCCACCAGCTTATGGCCATCCGCGCTGGCTTGCACCGACGTATATTGCTCGAGACCGACGCTCGCGCGCCGTGAATCCTTTCGTTTCAGATCAAACGCCCACAGCCACGGCCCCGAACCGTCGCTGTCCCGCGCCACGTAGAACACAGTTCGGTTGCCGACAGGCGTAGGATAAGCGACATCTGTATTGCGTTGCGTCAGGCGCTCTGCGTGCCTACCTTCAGGGTCTATGCGCCATAAATCCATCTCCTTCGTTGCCGGAGTCCCGTGAACAAAATAGATCCATCGGCCGTCAGGCGACCAGGTTGGAAAATGATTGTGAATTCCTGGCCGATCGCCGAATATGCGTTGTGCATTGGCGCCAGTGCGGTCCGCCACGAACATGGGGTCGCCATTGCCGTAGGTATGATAGACAATCCGCTCGCCATCCGGTGACCAAGCCAGGTTGACGGTCTCCTCACCGAGGAAATTACGCAGTGTACCTCCCGTCAGGGGCATCAGCCGCAGCCGCATACCTACATCACCACCGCCGATCCAAATTTCCGAGCCGTTGCCCGAAAACCCGACACTTCGTAAAGGCCCTGGTAACGGGCCCGCCTTCCCCTGTGTCAGATTAGTCAGACGTCCGGTACCCACCTGGGTGAACCATACATCGAAGGGGCCGTCATGATCGGAGATAAAAGCCACGAACCTGCCATCTGGCGAGATCGTCGCTTCCACGCTCTCTATGTCGGCCAGGCGCGTGAAATGCGCTTTTTCAAGCGGGTTGGCCGGTGCAGCCGCCGGTCGAACCATTTCCCGGACCGCAGTTCCCACCAGCAGAAGGGCAGCGATGACCCACGGCGTCCACACTCGCCGTGACTTCGTCTGCGGCAAAATCTTCGCCGTCGACGTTTTGCTCAACGATTCAATGGCAAACGCCAGATCACTGGCCGACTGGAATCGTCGCTCGACACTCTTTTCCAGGCATCGCACAATAATCCGGTGCAGTGCCGGCGGGCATTGCCAACTGGTGTCGCTCAGTTCCGGTGGCTCTTCGCGCAAAATCGCCGTCATCGTTTCTGCGGACGTCTCGCGTTTGAATGCGCGTCTGCCGGTGAGCATCTCGTACAACACTGTACCGAAACTGAAAATGTCCGCTCGCGCATCGCTCGGTTCGCCCCG
This sequence comes from uncultured Acidobacteriota bacterium, assembly GCA_963831545.1. Lineage (GTDB taxonomy): Bacteria > Acidobacteriota > Terriglobia > Acidiferrales > UBA7541 > Acidiferrum. The sequence continues at coordinate 249,166 of CAWHQX010000007.1, read as the reverse complement.
CACCTGCTCGGGCGACATGTAGCCGACAGTACCCATCACCATTCCCGGCAAAGTCGCCGGATTCGTTAGCGTCACAACAGATTCTTGCCATTCCGGCCTCACAAGCTTCGCCAGCCCGAAATCCAGCACTTTAACCCGTCCGTCACGAGTGATAAACACGTTCTCCGGTTTCAAATCCCGGTGCACGATTCCCTTCTCATGTGCCGCCGCCAGCCCCTGCGCGATGCCGAGCGCGTATTCGATCGCGCACCGCAACGGTAGCGGCCCTGAGTCGAGCTTCTCCCGCAGGGTTTGTCCTTCAAGGAGTTCGCTGACCAGAAACGGGGCACCGTCGTGCGCACCAATGTCATGGATTCCGAGGATGTTCGGATGGTTCAGCGCTGCAATCGTGCGCGCTTCTTGTTCAAAACGGCGCAGTCGATCGGCGTCATTAACTAGCGCCTCTGGCAGCACTTTGATCGCGACGTCACGCCCGAGCCGCGTGTCGCGTGCGCGGTACACCTCGCCCATACCGCCCGCGCCCAGCGGCGATTGGATCTCGTAAGGACCTAGTTTTGTGCCAGAGCTGAGTGCCATGCGTGCGCGTGATTATAGCCCACGCAGGACGTTCCACGCAGATGCAAAGACCTCGGGTGGTTTGTCGGCAACTCGGATGCGACTGTCAAAGGAGTCTTTGAAGCACGGCAACGCAATGTCAACTGGCAGGCTTCCCGATGCCCCGTTCCCGAGACTCACTGAACCGGTATGACCGGAATGGTGGCATTTTCTCTCGGAACCAATTGCAACAGTTTTGCGGGCAATGCGTGAGTTTACAACATACGGGACAAAGGAGTGCCGGCCAGTCCTTTCTGCTCTTCAGAGTAATACTATTTGCATTACTGACTCTCTCCGGCCGACAAGGCGATGAGTGAGGCAAACGGGTGAGGTTACGGAAAATCGTCCGTAACTCATTGAAAACAGACGGACGAGCCTGTAAGCCGGATGCAACCGTGGAGTATTGCAAACACGTAAGTTACTAATTTTATTTAGCAGACATTTGTCAATGATGTCAGTTCTGGCAGTGAAGTCAGGATTCTTGCCACAACCTTGCCACAATTTTGACCGCGAACTATTTTAGCTTCGTGTACTCCGCTTTCGCGGCGATGAAGACAGGAATGTCAGGGTCGGCATCTTTCCAGAGCGTGAGGAAACGCTGATACGCCGCCTTAGCTTTGGCGGTGTCGCCTTGCATCGCGTAGGCGCGTCCAAGCTGAAGGTGAGCGAGTGCGCCAAAAGGTGAATTCACGACGATGCCGCGATGGTCGAGGATTTTCTGGAACTCCTTTGCTGCGTCCTCGTTCTGTCCAGCGGCAAGGTAGGCGTAGCCGCGATAATAGACGGGATATAGCGGTCCTGCGTTGCCAAATTCGTAGGGTTGAGCCACACGAAGGAATTCGAGCGCTTTCGAGGGGTTGTGGCGATTCACTTCCAGTATGGCGTGAACCGTGGGTAACCAATAGAAATTCAGGCCGGTATCTTCGGGAAAGTTCTTCACCAAATCATCGGCAATTTTTTGTGCTTGTGCGGCATCGCCAACTCGAGCAAGAGCCAGAGCGGCTATGGCTCGGACATAGAAACCTCGGGGAGCGAGTCGCTGAGCGGAAGCGGCAGCCCCCCGGGACTCGGCAGAATTTCCGAACTCTGCTTCACGAAGGGCTTCGTTCACGGCCCAGCCAGCCGCACCTTCCTTTGCTCCGTAGCGGTCTTCAGATTCCACCGCTCGCTGCGAAAACCCCCGGGCTTGTTTTAGCCGCCCATGGTAGGCCTCTGTGTCCGATTGATTCGACAGCATCGAGCCCTCTTCGCTCGGTCTGCCCATGGGCAAGGCGAATTGCCTTTGCATGTTTTCCTCATCGTTGCGCAAGAAGGCGAGGCTGTAAATGGCCGGGGCGAGTGAATCAGCAGCGATTCCTTGTGCCAGCCCCTCGTCGAGAACGGTCTTGGCTTCATCCAATCGGTTCAGAGCGGTGTAGGCGGAGGCGAGATTGCTGCTGACAATCGCGCTGTTTGGCCAGAGTCGAAGACACCGCCGATAGTCCACAAGACTGCCTAGATAGTCCCCCTTAAACAGTTTGAGCGCGCCCGCATAGGCATAGGCATCTGGGTCGCGCGGGTAAGTCTGTTTCCACATCTCAGCAATCTGCTCTTGTTTTGCTAGGTCCCCAGTGACATATGCAGATTCATTAATTGATAGTTTAAGTTTTTCACGCTCGGTCACCCGGTCGCGGAGTTCGTAAGCGCGATGGGCAGAGTCTCTGGCCAGCACACTTTCACCAATATTTCCATACGAAACGGCCAATGCTGCGAATGCATCTGCAAAATTGGGGTCGAGCTCAATGGCACGTTTGAAGAAGGGAATCCCTGCCGCGCTTCCTTTATCATGTTCAGCCTCGCGGCCCAAGCTGTACGCTTTCAATGCTTCCAGCGAACTGGTGGTGGCCTGCTCAATCGGCGTATCGAATCTCTGAACGGTGCTGAGCGATTCGCCCAATTTGTTGCGGATTACTGAAGCTGCGTTCCCCAGGGTATCAAGGACGTGACTCTTGTCGCTCGTCTGAGCTTCCGTACTCGCAAGTGATTCTCCATTCATACAGTTCACGGCCTTCAGAATTAGACTGTACTGCGTGCCAAATTGCGCAATCGAGCCGTTGATGACGGCAGTGCTCCCTGTCCGTAGGCAAATTTCTCGCGAAATCTCTGGTGTAAGCTTCGCATCGGCTGGCTGCCCCATCAGGCGCAGTGTCTGCTGGATGCTCTGGTCAGAGACGATGCTGAGGAAGGGTGATTGCTCCAGTTGCACAGCGAGTCCTTGACGCAGAGTGCCGTCAAACACCGCATCTCCAGTCGTGTTACTGAAATCAGCAAGGACTATCGTATCCTTGTCGGTAAGTTTTGGAGTTCGATGGAGATAGAAGTATCCAGCTGCCGCGAGCACCAATGCCGCTATGGTAGTGGGGACAACCAACTTCAAGGAGATTCCGCGATGCTCACCCGCACCAACCCGTGTTCCTGTCCCTATTGGCAGCCGCGCCGATTCCGTGTCACGTTTCAGCCGCTGCAGGTCGGTCCAAATCTCGGCAGCACTTTGGTAACGGAGCTTGCGGTCTTTCTCCAGCGCCTTGTTGACGATGAGCTCTAGGTCCGGCGGAAAGTCAGGATTCACTCGTGCTAACGGGGTCGGCACTCGATTCAGAATCGCGTCATGGATGACCGTAGCATTCCTACCCGGAAAAGCCATCCGGCCCGTTGCCATCTCGTAGAGAACCGCACCGAAAGAGAACAAGTCTGTCCGCGAATCCAACTCCTGGCCACGTGCTTGCTCCGGCGACATGTAAGCGACGGTGCCCATTGTTGCGCCGGGGCTGGTCAAGAGTTCCTCCACTGACGCGGTCGGCATCTGCGAAGCCACCCCGCTTGACCCAGCAGGGACGACTTTCGCCAGACCAAAATCGAGGATTTTGGCGTTGCCCAGTTTGGTCACAAAAAGGTTTGCTGGCTTGATGTCTCGATGAATGATTCCTTGAGCGTGCGCTGCTCTGAGAGCATCGGCAATTTGAATCGACAGTTTCAGCATCTCGTCGAGCGGGAGCGGTTTGTTTGAGATGCGATGCCTCAGCGTTTCGCCATCGAGAAATTCCATCGAAATGAAATGCTGGCCGTCCTGCTCACCGATGTCGTAGATGGTGCAAATATTGGGGTGATTCAGCGCCGAAGCTGCCTTGGCTTCCCGGCGAAATCGTTCCAAAGCTTGGCCGTCGCCCGCCAAGTCTTCAGGCAAGAATTTGAGAGCAACAAATCGGTCTAGCCGCGTGTCCTCGGACTTATACACGACGCCCATGCCACCGCCACCAAGCTTTTCGAGGATGCGGTAGTGAGAGAAGGTTTGGCCGATGAGCGCGTCGGAATCCGCCATAATGCGGTCATCTTAGGTTGAGAATCGAAGCCGAGTCAACGAAGCGATACTAAGCCTGTCGTGTCAGCTACGGTGAGAAGCGATCGGTCGGGGCGCTGACCACATCGAGCTCATGCAGTCTGACGGATTTTTCCGCAATTAATGCTTAGCCTGTTTGGTAAACTCAGCAGATGTTTCACATCTGTTTTCAATAAGTGGTGCAATTTCATTGGGGAGCTTTGCCACAACCTTGCCCCAATCGCTGGCCGTCGAACCCTAACTTCTTTTGTTTCAAACTTTATGGCGGATGAGCCTGTAAGCCGGATTCTGTGCGATGCTCAGCTATTGGCGTAGCACCGTGACAATCATTCCTCTAGCCCCGGCCTCGCGACCGGGATCGAGCGACCTACCCGAGGGTCATCAGCATCGGCCAGACAGAGTCTGACAAATGAGCCCCGGAACGCTTGCGCGAACCGGGTAAAGAGCCGGGCCAGCTCTCCCCTCCTATTTGGTCTTGCACCACGCGGGGTTTGCCATGCCTCCGACATTACTGCCGAAGCGGTGGGCTCTTACCCCACCTTTTCACCCTTACCTCAGCCGCGAGCCAAAGAAGATGTCTCGAAGGTTTTCCTCCGAGCTATCGCCGAGCTCGCACTAAGGCGGTATATTCTCTGTGGCACTGTCCGTGACGAAGTCGCAGCACAGTCACGAATGACCGCGCTGTCAAAAACGTCCCCTGGCGTTACCAGGCGCGTTGCCCGTCTCTGCTTGCGCAGATGAGGTGTCCGGACTTTCCTCCCGCCAGATCGCTTGCGCGAAAAGGCCAGCGATTGTCCAGCTCACCCGCCAAAGCAATTATAGCTCGGCTAGTATAGTCGAAGCGGAATTTTGTGAAACGAACATGTCAACATTCTCGTCGACCCCGTTTCGCAGGGCGAAGAAAACTATTCGGATGGAGGTTCAGGGGCTGAGCCGACGTGCATGTGGCTCAGGTCTTGCAGCGTCGATTTTTCCTCCTCGGTCATGCCCTTAGTGAAGTTCGGATCAGCAAGTCGCTGATTGCGCGCCGATTCCGGCATGTTTTGCAGGACGCCGAGCTTCTGTTTGATCATTTGCTGACGGTCCCACGGCATCTGTCTCATCTTCGGCAAAACATCGTTCTTGATATGATCGCGCTGTTGCGGAGTCAGCTCGCGCCAGGTCTGCTCCCTCTGGCGCAGGTCATTTTGTTGCGCGGGAGGCATGTGATCCCACTGATTGAATTGTTGGCGAATCTTGTTCTGCTTGTCAGGAGAAAGATTCTGGAATGCCTTACTATTTTGCAACACGCTTTCTCGCTGCGTTGGGGACATCGAGCGCATTTGATCGACCCACGGACGGGGCGCGCCGACTCCCACTTGCTGACGTTGCGTTAGACCTCCGTTGTTGGAAGGTCGATTCGCGTGATTGAAATTCGGCTGAGTATTGTGCAGCGGCGGCTCATTGAAATGATTCACATTGGCCGGCGGCCGGTTTGGATTCGGGTTCACCTTTGTCGCCGCTGGTGGTTGGTTGGTGTTCTGGTTCTGCGTCTTTTGCTGCTGCGCATGATTCTGCGGCTGAGCAGGATGCGAGGGCTGGGGCGGTCTGTTCGGATTCTGCTTTTGTCCGAGCAGACTTCCAGGAAATGCCGCAAAGCTTAGCATCGCCGCCAGCAGAGCACCGAGTTGGAGCTTGTATTTCACGTTTCAAAGTTCAAACTTCTAGAACCAGAGTTTACCGACCGAGACTACAATTACATATTTGAATCGGAATTCTCCTCGGTTTGCTGCACCGGAGGAGGTAATTCCTTCAAAGGCTCAAAATTGGTAAGCACATCATGATCTTCCAGCACCGGCAGATCTTGCATCATTTGCGCATCCATATTTGGCGGAGGAGGTCCAACGGGACGTTGATACCCCAACCAGAAGGCAGCAATCAGCAACATAGAAGCAACGAGAGCGATGCGGGGCGAGAAGTGTAGCCAGTCCCACCAGCTCTGCTTCACAGGTTCCGCGGCGACCAACGCATGCACGCGTGCGTTGAACGCTTCTGAAGGTTCAAGCACTGGCAATTCGTCGAGCAAGTCGCTTACCGCGCGAAATTCATTCACACGCAGACGGCAAGAGGCGCAGGATGCCAGATGCTTCTCCGCATCGAGCCGGTCGCTTTCTTTGAGCCGACCATCGACGTATCCGAGGATTCGGCCTTCCATTTTTTCACAGCTCATCACAGCCTTCTTTCCCTACCCTGCTATTTAACCTGGTGCGCAACGAGCGGGGCTAGTTCCACCCGAAGCGCCTCATACGCGCGGAACAGCAGCGATTTTAACGCGCTTTCCGAGCAACTGAGGATCTTTGCAATCTCCGCATAATCGAGTTCTTCGTATTTGTGGAGCAGAACTGCGGCACGCTGCTTTTCCGGAAGTTTCTCGATGGCGTGGCGAATCATCTTCACCCTCGCGTCGTCGACAAGATGCTGCTCGATGTTGGGATGTGGCTCCGCAACATCCAGCGGCCTGTCGTCCCCGTCTTCAGAATCGATTCTCGCAGGCGCATCGATTGAGTCCTCTAATTTCTGGTGGCGGTTATCTCGGAGCGAGTTAAGCGCCAGATTCGTCGCAATGCGAAAGAGCCACGTGGTGAACTTCGCGCTAGGCACATACTCTGCTCGCGCGCGATACACCCGAATGAAAACCTCCTGCGCGAGGTCTTCCGCCTGCTCCCTATCCCGCACCATGCGGTAAAGGAAGTTGACGAGCGGCGTGCGATACCGGTGCAAGAGAAGCTCGAAGGAAGCTTCGTCACCGGATTTCACGTCCAGCATGAGTTGGACGTCGGTTCTGACCATAGCCGCCACACTCTACCAAACACATTTGTTCTCAAAAAGTTGCAGATTCGCCACGTGCGACGAAGCAGCAAAGAGCGGCAGGAACTGCGCTTGCTCGCCGCCACAAGAACCCCGAAGCTACTTCCTAGATTCCAAAGAACGCCTTCAGAATCAATAAACTAGCGACACCAACGGAGACCAATAGTGCCATCCGCCACCCCGGTTCCCGGTTCACTTCGGGCAGTAGGTCTGTTGCGGCTACATACAGGGTGACACCTCCGGAGATCGGTAAGGCGAATCTCAATTGGGCCTGGAGCTGGATCGTGAGAAGCACGCCCAGTAGGGTCGCCGCTCCGAGGAGGCCTGCCGCTCGCACGGCGCTCTTTTTCGATTGTCCACTGGCAAGGATCATCGAGGCAACTGTAAAGCCTTCGGGAAGCTTGTGAAGAAACACGGCGAAGAAAATGACAACGCCTAGCCATGTCGAAACCAGAAATCCCGCGCCGATAGCCACGCCGTCAAAAAAGGTGTGAATCGCCAATCCGAGAAGAACGGTGGCACGGACGTGGTGATGACGGACTTCTTCGGTGTGTGTTTCCTCTCCGAAGTGAAAATGCTGCGCCAGAATATGTTCGAAAAGATGAACAAGGAAAAAACCTGCAAGCACGTAGAGCAGAGCGTGTTCGCCGGTGATCTTGATCGATTCAGGAATGACTTCGACCAGTGCCACGGCGAGCATGTAGCCCGCACCGAGAGCCAGAAAATATTGTAAATATTTGCGGGGCCATTGACGGTAGACCACGAAGTATCCGCCAAGAAGATTTCCACCCGCGGCGACCAGACCCAGAATTGCGGCGAGAGCGACGCGTTGTGAGAGATCAGGTTGCATCGGTTACCTCGACCGGAATCTCAATCGGTTGCCGTTTGGAAAGCATGCGCAAGACAAAATATCCGGAGAATCCCGCCGCGAGATGCTTTAGCGTATGTCCACTGGCGAGATGGCCCAAAGCGTAAATGCGACGATCGCTGGTTTCAAGCAGTTTCGCCAGCAAATACGATGCGCCCACCCAGACCAGATCTACAGTTCTGGTGTAGCGAGGAGGCAACAAGAGTAGGAGTATGAGCGCGGCAACTGCGTAGACTTGAACCGCGGCGTAGAATCGTAGATCCCCATTTCCATTCACTTCACTGAAATGCCAGTAAACGACGCTGGCCATTCCGATTAGCAGCAGTGGCACAAGCAAGCGAAGGCCGAGGTTGAGATCGATGCGCTCGGCGATCAGGGCGGATACGAGCGACATGAACGCGATCGTCATGGGCAGCCGATCCCAGACGAGTCGGGAGTTGCCAGGCATCAAATGATAATAGGAGGAGCCTACGGCTGTGAGGAACACGCCGATAAAAAAAACAAGATACGGCAAGCGCTCGCGCGGATCGAGAAATGTCGGCAGGCCTGCGTGCTTTCTGAGGAACAACAACCCCCACAGACCAAATATGGCAGACGGCACATTGGAGGCAACATTTTCGAAATCCGAGACGCCAAGCCAAGATCGCGCATCGGCAAATTGATGGTAGGAAAGTGGCTGCGCGACGCGAGGCGCGATGAACGCTGCGAGAACGATGATTCCGGTGAAGGCAACGAGTAGGACCGTGCCGATACCCTTCGAGATCATTGTTGGTCTCACTCCTTGAGGAGCCACGCGTATCGGTCGTCGGACTACACTAGAGGCTTATCCACTGTGGCGGAAGAGGATAACATCGCCCTCCTGGACGACGTACTCTTTTCCCTCGAGGCGGACTTGGGCTTTTTCCTTCGCTGCGGCGATGCTGCCTGCGGCCAGGAGATCGTTGCACTTGACCACTTCTGCGCGAATGAACCCTTTTTCGATATCACTGTGAATTTCGCCTGCGGCTCTGACAGCAGTGGAACCCTTGCGGATAGTCCAGGCCCGAACCTCTGGTTCTCCTGCGGTGAAAAATGGCATGAGCCCCATCAAATCGTATGTAGCACGAATCATTCGATTGAGGCCCGGTTCTTTAAGGCCATAGGAAGAAAGTAGCTCTGCTGCTTCTTCTTCCTTCATCTCTGCGAGTTCTGCTTCAAGGCGTCCGCAGACTGCGACGACCGCAGTGTTCGGCCGACCCTGCAGCGCGGAAAGCTTGTGCTTCTCGATTGCTTGATCCATTTCGGCAGCTTCGTCGTCGCCAAGGTTCAAGACGTAAAGCATTGGACGCATGGACATGAACAGAAACCCGCCAATCGGTTTGCGTTCTTCTGGCGTGAGTGGCAACTCGCGCAACGGCTTTTCCGCCTCGAGATGAGCCTTGCACTTTTCCAGAACAGCCTTCTCAAGTTCGAGCAGTTTATCCTGTTTTTTCTTCAGATCCTTGTCGATGCGTTCGAGTCGCTTTGAGATTTGCTCATGATCGGAAAGAATCAGTTCGAGGTCGAGATTCGTGGCATCGCGCAAAGGATCGATCGTTCCTTCGGAGTGCGGCACACTGGGGTCATCAAAGACCCGGATAACATGAGCAATGGCGTCGACGTCTCGTAAAGACGCGAGGCTTTCGCGCATGCGCTCTTTCTGCATTCCACCAAGATCGACGTATTGCACCGTGGCATACGTGATCTTCTTAGGGTTATAGAGCTTCGCGAGTTCAACGAGCCGCGGCTCAGGTACTTTTGCCACGCCAACGTGCGTAGCCTGGCCGCTCTTTCCCTCGACGTTCGCCTTGGTCAGGATTCGAAAAAGAGTCGTTTTTCCAACTTGTGGTAGTCCAATTATTCCTGTCTGCATAAACTCGTAATTTTAGCACGCGCGGCGCGGTTGATCGGGATGGCAGGCAGAAGCTAGATCGACGGCTATCCCAGGACGCGCAGTGCGGCCCCCGTCGTAATCCGCGTAAGTTGCTGGTGCTCTGCCGGCGGAGTTCGAGGAAACTGCGGCACTTTGGAAACGGATGGCCGCGGAAAGAGTTCGACCACACGACCGATCAGGTCATAGGTATCCGTTCTGGTGATCTCGATCCGAGCAACGTCTCCCACGTCGGCAATTTCACCGCTAGCGAAGTTCGATATCGGTCAGGTAAAGCTTCCCATCAATTTCGGGAGCCATGGATTGCAGTCGGGCTTCCCAAACCAGGGGATTGTCTTTCGACGGACCTTCGATGAGTGCGGTTGTCACGCTGCCCTTCAGTACTCTTAATCTATCGCGCGAGATTTTCTTTTGCAGGGCCATCAGACGGTTGCGACGATCGTGAATGGTGTCCGCGTCGACTTTGCCATCGAGCGGGAAACTCGCCGCATTATCGACATCGGAATATTCAAACACGCCCATCCAGTCAAGCTTTGCGGCAGCCACAAACTGGTACAGCTCCTTGAAATCTGCGTCCGTTTCGCCAGGAAAGCCAACAATAAAACTGGTGCGTAGAGCAACGTCGGGAATTGTCGCACGCATCCGTTCCAACAGTTTGAGGAAGGCATCACCATGCGAACCGCGCTTCATGCGGGCCAAAACATTGCGACTCGCGTGCTGCAGTGGCATATCGATATATTTCGCCAGGCGCGGATGAGCGGCCAGGGTATCCAGGAGCTTTTGCGTGACGCGATTTGGATAGGCATAGAGAAAGCGCACCCAGAGTAACTCTTCCACACCTGCCAGCTTTTCGAGCAATTGCGCCAGTCCATCGCGAAGACCGAGATCCTCGCCATATGAGGTAGTATCCTGTCCGATCAGTGTAATTTCGCGGGTGCCAGAGGCAGCGAGATTTTCTGCTTCGCGCACGACAGACTCGAAGCGGCGGCTTCGAAAAGCTCCTCGCAATTCGGGAATAATACAAAAAGTGCAAGGGTGATCGCAGCCTTCGGCAATCTTGATGTAAGCCTGGTGCTTCGGGGTGGTCAGGATGCGTGGCGTAAGATCATGGTAGAGGAATGACGGTGGTTGCGCAGGAAGAACGCGCAAATCGCCCTCGACAGCTTCGATGATCCGCTCAACTTCACCGGTGCCTACAACAGCGTCCACTTCCGGCACCTGCTCCAGAATCTGATCGCGGAACCTTTCCACAAGGCAACCGGCGACAATTAATTTTTTCGCCGCACCAAACTTCTTGTGTTCTGCCATCTCGAGGATCGTGTCGATAGACTCTTGTTGTGCCGATTCGATGAAACTGCAAGTGTTGACCACCAGGATTTCGGCGTCATCGGCGCGTGGCGTCAGTTCATAGCCATCGCGCGCAAGAATACCCATCATCACCTCGCTATCCACGAGGTTCTTCGGGCATCCCAGCGATATAAATCCTACCTTGGTCATAGTCCGGTCTGGCGCGGTTAGCGCAACCTTCTGATTTTAGCATGTTTACAAAGAATTGAGCGGACAGGCCAGGGAACGCGCGGTATGCACCTAGCGTTGGGGAACAAAGGAGTAGATTTCGTCGGCGATCCAATAATTGGCCAGAACGATAGCGAAGACTGTGCCCGCTAACCAGAGTATCCATCGGCGCTTGCGCCAAGTCCGCTCTGCAGACGAGTTTAGAAGGGGAACATCGATCGCATAGGCGGCGCAATAGCAGAGATTGGCAATCAAGCCTAGAACCACCAAGAGCAGAAGAGAGTTCCACTGCAGCATCAGACGAAAATGCGGCCAGGTGAGGATCACCCAGAGCGCTATGACCAAACCTAGCGCAGCATTATAAAAAATGCGCCGATATTCCCAAAAGCGGGCTGAATCGTAAAACAGATCTCGTAACGGAGGAGGCGCGACCGGGTTTTGCGGCATTCGATTCACCCTTCGCAGGAACGTTAGCTACCCTGAGTATACGGCCCTACTTCTTTAGGTCAAGTACTTTTTTACGTAAAGTGCACCAGCTCGATCAGTTTGGAATCGTTCCTACTGTGAAGACATACAGCAGTGGATCACCGGAATTCGGGATCGCGAACAGTACATTCCCATTCGTCACGAGTGGGAAATTTCCGCCGCTTAAGGACCCTGACCCGTCCGAGTTGACGGTGACGAAACCCGTAGGCGGGGGGTTGAAAATATTGCCCGTGTTTCCTGGGGTTGTGGTGTTTTGTGTCGACGTGTACTTCCCTGTTCCCGGGAAGGAAAACGTTCCGCCGACCGAGCCGTTAAGTCCATCGACATCTTCTTGGGTGCTGACTGCGTAGGTACCGGCTATATCGGACGTGAGATAGGCAGGATGCGTGATGGATTGAAATACAACGACACCGGAACTCGCAGCGCTGTCTGACCCGACTAGAAATCCAGTGATTTCGTCGTCGCTCGCGCTACCCGCTGTGAGGTAAAGGACCGGATCGGCCGAAGTGAGTCCGGACAGCAGGACCCGCCCCGAGGTCGGGTCCAACGTGTAGCTGCCATTAAAATAGGGAGTCGCAGAATAACTTCCACCGCTGTTCAGGTAGAAAACTGCTAGTGGGACAACACCGGCCGCCGCATTAAACGTGCCGACCTGTGCGAGGTTGGCGACACTGCTTCCATTCACGACAAGCCCTTGCGAAGCGGCAATATAATACCCGTTCACGGCATCGGCTGAATAGCTTGGACTCGAAGCCAGGATTCGCCCCGCGAGCAGAGGTGCCGAACCGACAGCGACAGGCGAATCGGTCGAAATCAGAATCAAATCCGAACCATTCAAAATGTAGAAGGCAAAGTCGAACGACAAATTCCCGCCGGTGACCGGAAGGGTATATGTCCCCGAACCGCGGCCGGAAGCTGTGTCGATTGCGGAACTCAGTGTTCCTGAACCGCCGTTTAACGACCCGCTCGGTGTCCCGCCGTTGTTCAGGTCTGCGTAGCCCGTCGAGAGCTGGCCGGAAGTATTTGAAAAGGAGCCCGCGATGGCTGTGCGGAAGAGTCCGGTAGAGGCCGCTGTCCATCCATCGAGTCCAAACGCGAAGTTCGGTTGCAGTGAGCTCAGCGAAAAAGTGCTCGGATCTTGCAGATGGATAAAACCTGAAGCGTTGGTGCCGGTGGCGAGTGAGTCGAACTCGATAATTCGGCCCGTGTGATAGACGGTACCGTCGAATGCCCCAAGACTGAAACTAAATTTGGCGCTGCTAACGGCGGGGACCGGGGTGGCGGCGAGTTCCTTGGCGTCGTTCTCGCGAACAACCTGGCCATGGCCAAAATGAGCGGATGCTCGCACCCGTGACGTCCTCGTTGCAGCGGGCCCTTGTCCTGAAAATGCGAGATAAAGGCAACCAATTGTGGAAGTACCGAATGAGTACGAACTACCTGCAAGATCCACTTGCACTTGCTGCGGTCCGTTTGAGAATCCATTGTAGTCAATCGATGCGCTGGTTATTCCGCCCTTACCATCCGGGGTGAAACTGCCGGCGATGTCGATCGGCTTGCCGTTTCCATCAGTGCCCTTCACTAGAAAGGCATAAGGCGTGGCAGAAACGAGGGCGGCTTCGTTCCCGGCCGGCACACACGCAGCGGTAACGGCTGAAAGAACCGTAAACGTCAAGCTACCGGAAACGGCGGTAGCATTCGATGAGTCTCTGACCGTGAAAACGTACGGGCCAAAGGCACCTGCGGTTGTCGGAGTTCCTGAAATGACTCCTCCGCTGCTGATTGCCAGGCCTGGCGGCAACGCGCCACCGGAGGTGACGGCCCAAGTAAACGGAGCCGCGCCACCGCTTGCTGTCAGTGAGAACGAGTAAGCCGCATTCAGAGTTCCCTGTGGCAGCGAGGTCGTGGTAACACTGAGCGTGCTGGACTTGACCGTGATGCTCATGCTGACCGAGGAGGCAACAAGGCCCGCTGAATCCGTCACCTCGAATACATACGGCCCGAACGTTCCTGGAACCGTCGGCGTGCCATTAAAAACGCCGGATGTGCCGAGTGATACCCCAGAGGGCATAGCTCCGCCAGAGGTTTGCGACCAGGTGTAACCCGGGGTTCCTCCGCTTGCCGTGAGAGATGCAGAATATGCTGTACCTACAAGTCCGTCCGGGAGAGAATTCGTCGTCACCAGGAGTTTGGCAGCCCCGCTGCCGCCACCGCAACCGGTTAATTGGATGCACGCGAACAGCACCGCAAGAAAAAAAACACAAACAGAACCACGCCGCATGAAATCTCCTGGATTCAAATTTTATACCGACAAGATCAGAGTCTTGAGAATCGTTGACGCGCTGCGAGTCAGCAACTGATCGTTTTCACGCCTGGAGAGAAAACGATTTCCTCTATTTCCCGTTCCTTTTGAATCCGAGGAAAGTTCCCGGGTTGTATCCGCGTCCGACGTATTCATCATACCGCTAAGTGCAGTTAGAGCTAGACGAAAGTGGATGCCGCGCTCAGTGCACTTTCGGAGCGGATTTGATCTGTTGCAGCAGGGCCCGCAAACGATGGGTATCGCAAGGCATATTGCCGAATCGTGCCTGGCTGTAGAGCTGGGTAAACTCGCGCACGGCGGGAGCCAATTCAGGCCGAACCGCGAGAGTGGTGGCGAATTCAAACGGCGTTTGTGTTTCCTCACGCCTGAATCCACGACGCATCAGTAAACGCTGCAATTCCTCGTAAAGGCGTGAAGCTAATTGCGGATTAGAACGGACTTCTGAAGACCCTCGGAGCTGCAGCGAAAGATTGATCCAACGAAAAAGGGCACGAATCCAGTCGAATCTCAAAATGATCAGCAGCAGAATCAGGGCAACTGGAAAAAGCAGGCTCAGTTTCGCGTGCCCCTGTTGCCAACGTGTCAGGCCACTCATTCCCCGATCCTGGGTACGACGGAACCACTCGCGCACGACTTCACTCCAATTGCGGGAACTGCGGTCGATGCTTTGGGCCAGAATCACCTGGTGAGAAAAATCGTAATTCACAACCCATTCGAGCCAGTTCAACTGGATCCAGTCGAGATACAAACCCAGACGTGCAAGGACGCCGAAATTTTGATCGGGTCCGGGCGGCGTGGGATCAAAGGTGATCCAGCCGCTTCCCGGAAAATATGCTTCGACCCAGCTGTGCGCATCGCTTCCTCGCACAATATAGTCGCCGGCAATATCGTTGTATTCGCCGGGCAAAAAGCCGTTTACTTCACGCGAGGGAATCCCTTGCGTTCGTAGCATCACCGTCATGGCCGAAGCAAAGTATTCGCAGTGTCCGGCATGCGATTCAAATAGAAAGTGAGCCAGAGGGTCCTTGCCCGGAGAGCCTCTCAAATTCAGTGTGTAGCGAAAATTGCGGCGCAGGTAGCTTTCCAGCGCCACGGATTTGTCGTAGGGATTATCTGCAGCGGCGGTAATTTTACGCGCAAGCTCCGGAATTCGCGGATCCAACTTTGGAAGCTGCAGATACGTAAGCGCAAACTCTACCGGGTAATCCTGCAACGCCGCACGTGCTTTGGCGGGATCGACAACCGGCAAGAGAGAGTTGCCCTCGTACTGGACTTGCCCGAAATTATGCGCCGGATTGTAGATGGAATCGGTGGAATCGCGGGTGAGATAGCTTCTGCGAGCCAACGCGTTGTAACCGGTACCCTCCTGATAAAAATTCCCACGGACTCGGATCAGGTTTACCGGAGCAAAAATTGCATCGCTGGCCATAGGCTGCATCAGGACGGTAAACTGCAACTCCTGATCGGAATGGGCGGCATTCAAAGGCTTTGGATCGGACATGTAAATCCAACCGTTGCCTGAAGGTGCCAGAGCATCGCGCGACTTCTCACTCGAGAACCATCGATGTCCGTCGAAATTGGTAAGTGCAATTCCGCGCCAGCGCAAAGCGGGATAATTCACGGGAGTGCCTGTCTTCACCCGCATGACAACGGACGTATTCTTTTTGATCTCTCCGATTTCGCCGAGTTCGACGTTGTCGGTAAACCCGCTCATCAACGTGGATTGCATTCCGGCACGAGAAAGATATCCCGCACTGAAACGCGGGAAGAAAAAGAAAAGGACAGAGCCGAGCAAGATGCCGCCGATTGCCACTGTAAGAGAGGCCAATCCGAGCGCACGATAAAAACGGCGAGCACGTACGGGCTGCGCTTCGAGCTCCGGATAAATTGAATTGGTTGCGCCCCGCCGAATTTCCAGCCCGACGAATGTAGCGACTGCAAAAACCAGAAAGGCAACGAAGAAAATCAGGAAATAGGTATCGACTGTGAAGATGGCGGCCCCCAGAAGACACGCAAAGGCCAACATCGCCAGAAAAAGGGCGTCGCGATCGCTGGTTGCACTGTACAAACGGACAATTGTGACAAAAATCAAGAAGTGGACAGCAGCCAGCACAATGGCGTACAAGGCAGGGTCCGGAATCCCCGCGGCAAGCTGGCGCGAGACAAATAATGCATCAACGGGAAACAACATCAGATAACCAACAACCAAACGAGTGGCGGTTGAGGGTTTCAATTCCGTGGGAAATCCGCGCCACCAGCGAAACCCTTTGTATAAGACCAGACCGGGCCCAAGCACGGTTGTGAGAGGGTCGAGTTTGCCCGTTATGCTGAGAGTCGAAACCGAAGTGAGAACCAGGAAGAATAGAGAAATGCGAAAGAATCGCTCCGCGGGGAGTGGAGTGGATACAATCGAGGCCATGATCAGTAAACCAGAATAACATCCCGCGGACGTCGACAGTTCAGACGGCGGCGTAATGATTACCGTGCGCTGCGCTGTTCACCCTGAGCGCTGCGAGCGACCTTGCGAGTGAGGTTTGAAATCGGAACCGAAGAAAGCTCGGTCAAAGGGAATCTTTTGGAATGAGGAATGTTGGGCAGTGCCGCGAGCTCCAAACGAAACGGCAGCAGAGTGATATTATGATGCGTAACAGAGTGTCTGACCCTCTTGAGCGGCAAGAGTGTTTCTCTGATCTTCGTTCCGTGCAACAAATTCGCTTCTAGATAGGCCTTCGCTTCCTTCACTGCATCCTGACTGACTTCGATGGTAGGAAAATGCCACAAACGTGAAAGCAGAGACGCAATCTGAGAGCGCATTTTGGACTTGGAAGGAGACTTCGGGGGGGCGAGTAACAGCGTTGTTCCCTTCTTGTCGACCAGGACCAGTGCTGCGAGTGTGATTCCCAGAGTGGCACGCTTGTTCCGCTTTTCGGGAATCGAGCTGACCAGTCCCAGCTTGCGCGCTTCACACCATTTGTTGACCGGACACAGAAGGCATTGCGGCGATCGTGGGGTGCAAACGGTTGCACCAAGTTCCATCATCGCTTGATTCCAGTCGCCGGGCGCACGCGGATCGAGGAGATTGTCAGCTAGCTGCTGCAATTGTTGCCATCGCTGATTGGTTCGCAGATCGCCCGAAATCGCGCCCAGCCGGGAGATGACCCGAGCGACATTGCCGTCAAGCACCGCGTAGTTTTGTCCATGCGCGATACTCAATATTGCAGCTGCCGTATAGGGGCCGATACCGGGCAATGCCAAGACTTGTTCGTGTCTGTTGGGGAATACCCCCTCATGTTGCGCCACAATTTGCCTGGCGGCCTTCTGTAAATTCCGTGCGCGAGAGTAATAACCAAGTCCGGACCACAGGCGGAGCACGTCCTGTTCCGGAGCAGTGGCGAGTGTGGCTACTCCCGGGAAATGGGTAAGAAACCGCTCATAGAATGGAATCGCCGCCACCACCCGCGTTTGCTGCAGCATAATCTCTGAAATCCAGATGCGATATGGATCTTTGTTCAGACGCCAAGGCAGATCTCTTTTAAATTGGGAGAACCAGTCGAGCAGTTGTTTTCGGAAACCGTGAAGTGCGTGTCCGGTGAACATTGGAAGAAGTAGTTTCGCACAAGTAGGAGAGAACGGGATGGCGGCGCCAACTGGCCAATATCACCCCGTTGCTGCAAGTGGCATTCCTGAATCGACCAGTGCATCGTATCGGCTCCAACCGGTCACTGATCAGTACCGACCAACTGCACCGCATCGATCTCATTCCAACCCGGCACGACGTTTGCGGCGAGGGTGATCTTGACGCGGTCACTCTTGAAGGTTGTCTTCGGAAACTTGACAAGAAAATAGTTCAGGCCAGTCGTGGGATCGTTACCGGCCCAGGCCGTGTGCGCTGTACCCTGATCGTCAAACAGCTCAACTTTAATCACTGCGCCGGAGCCGAAAGACTCACGGATGCGCACCTCCGTTGCGTAAACGGATTTGGGGAATTTCACTTCGAGCCACTCGATACCGGAGTCCGGCGTTTTAGACGTCCAGGCATTTCCGTTGTCGCCAAAGGCATCCACATTGGGAACGCCCGTTGCCTGGTTCGCAGACCATCCCGCAGTCCCCTGCGCATCATTATAGGTCGAAGACGCGGTGGCCTGGATGGCCCACTGTCCGTTCGGGTCATGTTTGATTTCGTCCTGCTGGAGAGCCCATGCCGCACCTTCAAGCTTCGCTGAGGCCGCCGTGGCGGACGCGTCCGGTGCGGAGGCAGGCGGAAGAGCCGGGGTCGTCGCTGCGGACTTGGCTGTGTTCGCCGGCGCATTTTCTGCAGTGCCCGAGTCTTTCTTGCAACTTATGGCCAGGAATGTAAACAGAAGAAAGCAGCAAACCAGTTTGCCTGCACGTTTCATAAGACGCTCCCGTACCGCAAGACGAAGATTTATCGTTGCGAATCATATCGTAGAGGCAGGACCAAATGCTGAGAATTCTGAACGAACCGTGGGCGGCTTAAGAATGAGGCTCCCCGGCAAAAACGATGTAGGCGGAATGCCAGAGGTTAGCTGGCATGGAACCACGGGGACGGGACGTCACAACGATCTTAAACGCATCGGGGTGGGCTGCCAGATCCTGCAGATATTCGGGATCCGTCACCGGTGTCATCGGCTGAATGAGCGCGAGATGCCGTAATACGGAAAAAACATTTTCCGCGGCGGGAGCCAGAGCAATTTCGGCATTCACGCTGCGAAATTCCAGCGCCATGTTGCGCTCGCGAAAATCCCAAGCGATCGCTGCGCACAAGTTGACTGCACGCTCAAATCGTTCACGGTCCGCTTTGATCGATGATGGCGTAGCCGCTTCGCTGTACGGATCGAATACCAGCAGAACATTACTGTCGTCCTCACGAGCAAATTCGCGGACCATCAACGAGCCTGACCTCGCCGAGGCTTTCCAGTGGACCAGACGCGCGCTGTCATTTGGAAGATAATCGCGAAGCGCATAGAGATCTTGGCCGCGTCCCTTCGATAAGCTCTCCATGGCCCCCAAAAGGCCGGGACGAATCTCCAGAAATTCATCCGAAGCTTCGATCGAAGGATAGACCAGTGCCTCTTTCGGTAAATCCAATCGCCTGGCCTTTTGCAAAAACCCGAAAGGAAAACGCGTAACGATGCGAAACGCTTCCTGGAGGTACGCTCCGCGCTTCGGAAACAGGAGCGGAACCGATTGAGAAACCGTCTCCTGACGGGGCACGTAAGGAAAATAAACGGGCGTTTCTAGCAGAGCGGTCGTTGCACTCTTTTTGGGCTTGGCTGCTTCGACCCGAAGTGAAAAGGACGGTAACGTCAGCTTCTCGTTCTGCAGTTCGACGAGCCCCCGAACGCGTTGGCCCGCAAAAATATGCTCGGGAAGCTGTAGCCGTAATCCGACTCCGGCAAGCGTGATGGATGACAAAATGCCGGACATTAGAATGCTGGCGATCAGACTGGCGAGGATCAAAAACAAGAGATTGTTGCCCGTGTTGAGCGCCGCCAGGGCCACCATGATGATGCCAAGCACGTAAATCCAGCCCTGCCGAGTAATGCGGTATTCCATTCGATAACCGATCCAGCGAAGGGGCGTGCGTTTTGCGAGCACGGGTACCAGTGTGATCCCGACCCATGCCGCGACAACAAGTGCGGAAAGGGCGGAGGCCGATGCGAGCCCCACATTCCCCAATTGCGCCGCGGCACCCGAATAGAGCGCCAGAATCATCGCCACGCTCAGTGCGATGATCGAAAGGAAAAATGCGCGAACCGAAGAGCGGTCCGCCTTTGCCCACAAACGCGAGACGGTGGAGGAAATATTGGTCATCGGGGAATTTCAGCGAACTTTTGACCCGGTATTAGAGCGGAACCCGCACCGAGTCCACAATTTCACGCAGAACATTTTCCGTCGTTTCCGATTTTTTCTGCAAAGTGGCGTGTCTGGCACTACCAACTACGCGGTGCGAAAACACGGCGACGGCAAGTTGCTTGAAATCGTCAGGAAGACAGAAATCTCGCCCATCGAGGAATGCGCGGGCCTGTGCCGCGCGCTGCAACATCAAGGTACCGCGCGGGCTGACCCCCAGAGCCAGTTGATCAGATCGACGGGTGCGATTGACGATGTCCAAGGCGTAATCATGAAGGCTGGAATCCACTTTGATGCGGGTCACGGCCTCTTGCATAGCCAGAACATCGGCGACGTCCGCGATGGGTTCAAGCGAGGAGACTGGATCATCGGTCGTACGGCTTCGGAGAATTTCGCGCTCGGTTTCGTGCGACGGGTATCCCATCTTGATGCGCATCAGGAAACGATCGAGTTGTGACTCGGGCAGTGGGTACGTGCCGTGATGCTCGACTGGGTTTTGCGTTGCAATGACCAGGAACGGTTGCGGTAGCGAAAGAGTGCGCCCATCGACAGTGACCTGCGCTTCATTCATAGCTTCCAGCAGAGCCGATTGTGTCCGAGGTGTCGTGCGGTTAATTTCATCGGCCAGCACGACGTTGGCAAATATCGGGCCTTGACGGAACTCGAACTCCCTCGATTCGGGATTATAGACACTCACCCCCAGGACATCGCTTGGCAGAAGGTCGCTCGTGAATTGAATGCGCTGGAAGGTGCAGTGAAATGATTTCGCCAGCGCCTGAGCCAGAGTTGTCTTCCCGACGCCCGGCACGTCTTCAATCAGCAGATGCCCCTTGGCAAGCAGCGTGATCAGCGCGAGCTGGATCACATCTTCCTTGCCGTAAATCGCTCGAGCAATGGAACGCTGCAATTGGGAGACGACGTTTGTGGTAGCCGTTGGCATCGGTTGAAAACCCTTACTCTTCCTGTTACAAATAGATGTCGGCGAACGCAGTTCGGTTTGCGCGGCGACGGCATCTTTTCGATTGGACGGGCGGCCTTTTCATTGGGCTTCTCGGTCGTCCAGCACCCGTTTTGAAGACGGGCGATTAGCTCAGCGGTTAGAGCGCTCGCCTCACACGCGAGAGGTCAAAGGTTCAAATCCTTTATCGCCCACCACTCCTTGGATTCTCCCACCTTGCAAACTACCTATGGCGCCAAACGAACGAGCCTGTGTTGAACTTGTTATTTAGACCGATGGGCAGGCCCGTGGGCGCCTCCACTTGATGCATTTTGTGACATCACCCGGGTCTTGTATAGTAACGCGATGCAAGCTTTTCTACGCACCATTGAATTTCTGACGTTGGGACTGTGGCTCGGCGCAGATGCCTTCCTGAGCTTTGTGGTGGCGCCCGGGGCATTTGCCATTCTCAACAATCGAGATTCCGCAGGGTTGATTGTCGGCTTTTCGCTTGCGCGATTGCACTACGCTGGGATTTTTCTTGGGGTGATCTTCCTTGCGGTCCGCCTGGTTCGAACACAATCATTTGCGAGTTTTACGACTTCCGCCGCTTTGTGTGTCGTGCTCATGGTCCTGCTGACGGCTGCTTCGCAATTCACGGTGAGCCCAAGAATGGAAAATCTCAAAAAAGAAATGGTCTCCGTCCAGAACACTCCTGAGAACGATCCGCGACGTCTGGAATTCACCAAATTACATCATCGATCGGTCTTTTTCGAAGGAACCGTTCTGCTGGTCGGGCTCACCGGATTGTTCCTGCTGGTTCGCGAAACGATCGCCCGGTAAACGCCACACATTTCATTTCTTTTGTTGGGGATAGATGGCGAAACGGGTAGACTACGGGGCAATAGAATCGCTCTCGTAGATGGAGAATAGTCATGCCCCAGGCTCAAGCCCAGATCACTCTTGCCCCGCCCAAAAACGATTTTTTCGCGGGGTTAAGAGCTTCCGACCGCGAGTTCATTTTTGCCGCAGGGAAGGCCCGCAAAATTCCTGCCAATTCGGTCGTTACCACACATGGAACGTTCGCTGACCATCTTTACTTTCTGATGAGCGGTTCCATGCGGATGTTCTACACGACTGCAGACGGCAGAAAGGTCCTTTTGCTCTGGGTGGTGCCGGGCGAGCTGCTAGGGGGTGCGTCGCTGCTAGCAACCCGGCGGCATTATCTCGTCAGTTCCGAAACAGTGAAGGACAGTGAAGTACTTGTGTGGGACAGAGCCACAGTTCGCGGATTTATCGAAAGGTTCCCTCAGCTGCTGGACAATGCATTGACGATAGCCGCGGAATATGTCGACTGGTATATGAACGCACATCTTGCATTGACCTGCTATTCCGCCCGTGAGCGATTGGGGCAAGTTCTGATGGGCTTGTCTCGCGCCATTGGAGAAAGGGTTCCAGGCGGAATCGAGATCGAGGTAACCAATGAAGATTTGTCCAACGCTGCCAACATCACGCCTTATACGGCCAGCCGGTTAATGAGTGAATGGCAGAAGAGCAGAATCATCGTCAAGCGTCGGGGTAAAGTTCTGCTGCGTTCTCCGGAGCGACTTCTGCTCTCCGCAATCTGAATTTCTATGTGATTCCCCCGTTTCATTGCTCTAGAGCAACGACCGAGTCGCCATTCTTGTGAAAGTCTGTTGGCATCGAACTATTTCGAAACCACTGCCGCAGTTCAGTGCAGTGCTCAGGTTCAGATACCAGAAGGCAGTGCTGATGAAATTGAGACTTCGCCCCCGCGGGTGTGACCATGCCGAACTTGCTGTAAAGGCGCTCTCTCGATTCACGTCAGTGCATGTCCCCATGCACTGAAACTTCAAAACCTTCCTACTCTTTTGACTCACAACGAATGAACGGTCTGACGGAAAAGCATTTGCAGTTTGTGTGTTCTTGAATATCCAGGAGGATTCGCCCTTGCTCATTAGTAACAGTACGAAGCGTTCAATCAGTAGTTGGTTTTTAGTTGCATTCCTGTTGGCCGTGACTGCGGTGCATGGGCAGACAGGACCTCAATCGCGAATTATGTCCTCAATAAAAAACGAAGATCGCATAACGATTTCAGGCACTGTTTCGCCCTTTATAAAAGAAAGCGTGGACACGGGGAGATTACCAGGCGGCCAGAATCTGGGCCGGATGCTGCTCATGCTGTCGCCTACGCAAGAGCAAGAACAAGAAGCGGCCGACCTTGTCGCTACACTTCATGACTCTTCTTCGCCCTCGTTCCACAAATGGCTGACAGCTGCAGAATACGGTCAGAGATTTGGCCTAGCGCAGGAAGACACGGCAAAGATTCAGCAATGGCTCGAGACACAGGGTCTAATGGTCCACGAGATTTCCAAAAGCCGCCGGTTCATCGTCTTCAGCGGCACGGCAGCGCAAGTCGAACAGGCATTTTCGACGGAAATGCACAGCTACAGTTACAAGAGCAACAAATTCATCGCCAACTCGACGGACGTTCAGATTCCCGCGTCCCTGTCGCAAGTCGTGAAGGGCGTTGTTCGGCTGCACAGCAATCCGGTAAAGACAGATCTCAAGATTGGCCCCAAAATTTCCGTGAACAAGAAGACAGGAAAAATCGAAGGTCCCTATGGTCTGCATTTCCTCGCTCCTGCCGATTTCGCCACAATTTATAATGTGAAGCCGCTTTATGCCGCGGGGATTGATGGCACGGGCGAAACCATTGCGATCGTGACGCGCAGCAGCCTGGTGGATCCAAATTACGGCGTCGATGGAATTCAAGATATCCGCGATTTTCGCAATGTGATGGGTCTGCCCCCCAACGATCCGCAGATGATCATCAACGGTGACGATCCAGGCGTTCTTTCCTACGACGATACCATCGAAGCCTTGCTCGACATTACCTGGGCCGGTGCGGTCGCTCCTGGTGCCACCATCATCGGCGTGGCATCACAGAGTAACTTCGATGATGGGGTCGATATTTCTGCCGCCTACATCGTTGATCATAATCTCGCACCGATCATGAGCACGAGCTTCGGGAACTGCGAACAGAGTCTCGGCTCGGTGGGCATGGCTTTCTATAACTCCCTCTGGCAGCAGGCGGCGGCACAAGGGATCACTTCGTTTGTCTCTGCAGGTGACAATGGCGGCGCCGGCTGCGATTCGCAAAGCAGCGGATTGTTTGCTTCGCAGGGTTTGGCTGTGAACGGCCTGGCATCCACTCCGTATAACGTGGCAGTTGGCGGGACGCAGTTTGACGACGTTGCAAACAACGACCTTTATTGGACCATTACTTCCGATCCAGCAACACTGCAATCGGCCATCAGCTATATTCCGGAAATTGTCTGGAATGAGAGCAGCAATGATCCGTTCTTTACTTCGCTCTGGGCTGGGAGTGGGGGCGTTAGCACCATCTACAACAAGCCCAACTGGCAGAGCGCAACGGGTGTACCAAACGACGGCAAGCGGGACCTTCCAGACATTTCACTCGCCGCTGCCGGCCACACCGGGTATGGGCTTTGCTTTGAAGGAAGTTGCAGCGATCCCACACTAGTCGGTGTCTATTCGGTTGGTGGCACTTCCGCTTCCAGTCCAGCGGCAGCCGGAGTTATGGCGCTGGTACTGCAACAACAGGGAGGTAAACCACAAGGGCTTGCCAATTACGTTTTTTACAAACTTGCCGCGACGGCAGGCGTCTACCACGACACCGTCAATGGCGACAACAAAGTGCCAGACACCAATGGTCAATTCACTGTCGGGTATTCGGCCGGGCCCGGATACGACCTCGCGAGTGGACTGGGCTCCTTCGATGCAAACGCACTGGTCACCAGCTGGGCCAGCGCCGCAGCGACTGCGACCTCGGCGACCACACTTACGCTCGGAAATGGACAAGCCACTACAGTGGTTCACGGCACGCCGATCACCTTCAAAGCCAAGGTAGCGTGCTCCGGCGCTGGCTGCTCCGCGCCTACCGGTTCTATTTCCCTGCTCTCAACCGACCCAGTCGCCGGCACTGCGATGGGGGTTGGATCCGCGTCACTGACAACGGCCGGCTCGGCAGGCGCAGCAACCATCTCGACGCCGACTGTCCCGGGAGGAACCTACGGCGTTACCGCTCGTTATAGCGGCGACGGAAAATATTACGCCAGTACCTCCAACTCGCTGAACGTGACCGTAACTCCGGAAGCCAGCCAAATGCAGATGGGCGGCTTGGCCGGGGGTTACTACATCCAGACGCCAGTTTCTGTTGGATATGGCGAACCCGTACAGCTCTGGGTCGCCGTCGCCGGTTCTTCCGAAGTCGGCCATCCAACCGGACCGATCACCCTGTTGGTTGATGGCAGCCCGGCGAGCACGGTCGCATCCGATTTCCAAACGCCCAGCACGCTTACCTTGAACTATGGGGAAAGCTCGATCGTGTTTGGAAATGGAACGAAGCCTACGGGGCAGTCCAGCACGCTTCCCAATTTGCCCGCGGGCCTGACGGTAGGCGCTCATCAGCTGCAGGCAAATTATCCGGGAGACAATAGTTTCAACGCCAGCCAATCCACATACAGCATCAATATCACGAAGGTCGGCTCAATCATCTCCGATGTTTTCCTAATCGGAACGGCCGTCCCCAATATTCCTGTAACAATCGAGGGACAAATTGTTCTGGAGAACAATGGTTGCGCGCCTTATGGCGGAACAATTTCAATAACCGACTACACCTCCGGAACACCCGTATCCTTAGGGCCGCCTGTAACGGTCAGCTCGCAATATTGCGATTCGTTTACAATGACGACCACATTCAAGACTCCTGGCAACCATCTTGTGCGAGCGAGTTTTTCCGGAGATAGCAACGTCAACGGGTCTACCTCAACCGGCACACTCATCGTGAATGCCAACACACCCGCATATGTAAATCTTTCTGCCGACAACGCAGCGATTGTCGCCGGCGGCACGGTAAATCTGACTGCCCAGGTCACCTCCGATGTTCGGACTTATACGGCCACTGGCAGTGTCGTCTTTACCGATGGGTCAACGACGATCGGGACAGTCAAACTTGATGCAACCGGGACTGCCAAGCTCGCAGTGGGCTCGCTCGCAGCAGGCACGCACATGTTGTCTGCTAACTATGCCGGTGACGCGGTACTTACAGGATCCGTTGGTGGCCCGATCACAGAAAACGTGACGGATTATTCCGTTCAGCCAACGCCGGCAAGTCTCGTAATCCAGGCGGGACAATCCGCGACGGCAAACCTCAACGTAATCCCGCTCGGCGGGTCCACGCAAACCATTTCATTCGCCTGTAATGCAGGCTCGCCAGACATCAACTGCAGCTTCAGTCCGGCGTCGGTCACCCTGGACGGCGTAACTCCAGGGATTGTGAAAATCACGGTGAACACCAAGGTCGTCGCTGCGCACGCGCTCGTGAAAGGTCACATCGTTGGATTCGCTTCCACCTTTGTTTTTGCAGGGCTGCTGATGCCGTTCGGACGCCGCAAACATTGGAAGGCGCTGCTGGGGTTGGCCGCGATGGCCGTGATTGGTCTCGTCGCGGTCGGTTGTGGTAGCGGTTCCGGCAATTCCAACTCGGCCCCCCAAGGAACGTACGTAGTAAACGTAACCACCACGAGTGGGGCCGTGGCTGCACAAAAAGTTACTCCGCTCGTTGTTACGGTCACCAAGTAACCAAACGACGGAGGACCTGCGGGCGTTTCCGCCCCGCCCGCAGACTGGCAAAGCCCTCACCAGCGGGGCTTTGCCATCTTTATTTCCTCTTGCGAAACGCTCCCGAGCGGCTGGCATTTGCGTCCGCTTTCTGTCTTTTCCTCTTGGATACGGGCTTCGTGCGAATTTTATTTGTCCTAGCATACCCAGCCCGCTCAAACGCGCGCCACATATACCAGCTGGCGATGGTGCGGTACGGGCGCCAGCGTTCCCCGAATTTCTGCAATTCTAGCGGTTTGGGCATGTGTTTCTTGCCGTAGGCGACCGACCATCCTTTTTTCACGCCAAGATCGTGGATTGGCAGAACATCCGGCCGACCCAGGCGAAAAATCAGGAACATTTCGACAGTCCATGCACCGATGCCACGGACGCAAATCAATCGTTCAACTAACTCGGCATCGTTCAGGGTTTTTGCTTCCTCCAATGTCGGAACAATTCCTTCGAGCGTCTTTTTTGCCAGGTCCTTCATGGCCTGAGCCTTTGCTCCGGAAAGCCCAGCTTTGCGTAGCTTGCCCTTCGGGATCTTCAGCATCTGTTCGGGCGTAGGCGGACGACCGTTGGTACCGAGCGCCTTGATTCGCCCGAAAATCGTCGCTGCCGCTTTCCCTGAAATGGATTGATAGGCAATCGATTCGAGCAGCACTTCGTATGGAGATTGCGCGTCGGCAACATCAATGACGAAGGGAGCCGTCTCGGCAATCAGCCGCTTGAGGCATTCGTCACGTTCAGAAAGGTGCCGTAAGGCATCGGCCAGATCAAACGCCAAATGACTCGGAGGGGTATTGACTGTCATCTATGTCTCCATTCCGGAAACGGGAGAACAGAGTATCAATTTTCTGTTCGCTCGAAGCTTAATTCTGGAAGACGGTCAAAATTCGGGACCGGACCAGGAAGTACGGGGCTTGGTGTACACTAAATCGAGTAGTTCATCTCAATTCAGGCAATTTTTATGAAACACCGCTGCCCCATTTGCAAAACCCCAACCGATTCGAATACAGCCTCCGACTTCCCCTTCTGCAGCGATCGATGCCGCCAGAAGGATCTTGGCAATTGGGCCACAGAAAAATACGTTGTCTCTGAGCCCATCTTCAACGAAGATGACTTGGTCGACAAAGACGAAAAGACCATCGTTCTCGACCTGAACGCACCGAATGAATCCGAACCTGACCACTAGCTCCCCCGCTCCCAACGGCAAGAAACCGAAATTCGCTTATGCATTTGCAACCGCGCTTGGCACCGGATATCTAAAACCGGGTCCGGGAACCTGGGGATCGGTGGTTGGATTGGTTTTGGCAGTCCTCTCTCATCCGCTGACATGGTTTTACTTCACTGGTTCCGCGATGAAAGTGGCAATGGGCGAGACCCCACCACTACTCTCCGGGCCAGCTGGAACCTTCCTACTTCTGGCTCCTCCACTTATCGTATGGCTCGCCGTGGCATGGCTGGGTGTGCGAACAAGCACGCAAGTCGCGAACTACGCCAACGTAGAAGACCCGCAGATCGTGGTGATTGACGAAGTCTCCGGAGTGCAGCTTGCTTTGATTCTTGCACTCGTCCCGTTAGGCGGTCCAACGACGCTGCTCGATCCATCAAACGCCGCGGCATTCGCACTGTTCACGGGCATGAGCGTGCTGAATTGGAAGTTCCTGCTGGCTGGTTTCATATTGTTTCGGCTCTTTGATATCACCAAACCATTTCCTTGTCGCAGGCTGGAAAAGCTATCCGGCGGTTGGGGCATCATGGCCGACGACTGGATGGCAGGCATCTATGCTGCCATTTGTCTGCGTCTCGCGTTACAATTTCATTTGTTATGAAATTCGGTTTCGGCTCATCGACAGAAAGAAACGGCATTCCCCACATTGACCGTATTTTGCCCTCAGCGGCAATCCCCGGCGGAGAAATCGCAATTTACGGCTCTGGATTTACCTCGCGGCATGGTGCGAGGCCGTTGGTGCGATTTGGCGAAACAGAGGCAGCCGTATCACTCGCCAGCAGCAATCGATTGATTGTACGAGTCCCGGAAAATGCCATCAGTGGCGCGCTTCAAGTGATTCAGGCGGATCAAGAAAGCCAGCCATTTCCCGTTTCCGTGGGCTTTCAGATTGCCGATAATCTCCATCCCGTCACGAATGCTGCCGTTGATTCCAACGGAAATATTTATGTAACTTTCAGCGGCCCTCGCGGCCAGCGCGTTCCTGTATCACTCTACAAGATCAGTTCCAATTACACGGTGAAACCTTTCGTGACTTCACTGACAAATCCGACCGGCCTGGCGCTGGATCGCAACGGAAATCTATTTGTTTCCTGCAGGCATGACGGAACAATCCACCGCATTCCTCCCGATGGCCGAGCCGAAGCGTGGATGGAAGGGATGGGCATCGCCACGGGAATTGCGTTTGACGGCCATGGAAATCTTTTTGTGGGTGACCGTAGCGGTACAATTTTCAAGATCAGTCCGAGCCGCGAGATTTTTGTATTTGCCACTCTCGAGCCGTCCGTTTCCGCCTATCACCTGGCGTTTCATCCAAGTGGCGAACTGTATGTCACCGGTCCAACAACCTCGAGTTACGACCGTGTCTATCGCATCACGCAGGGAGGAGACGTGAACGTGTTTTATCGCGGGCTCGGCCGCCCGCAAGGTATGGCGTTCGATCGCGAGTCGAATTTATATTTGGCGGCTTCCCTCGGCGGGCGTCGGGGCATTGTGCGGATAACCCCACAAGGCCACGCGGAGCATGTTTTAAGTGGATCTGCACTGGTTGGCCTCAATCTTCTTCCGACAGGCCGCGCCATTCTCGCCGCAAACAGTTGCCTGTTCACGCTTGACTGGGACGTGCGCGGCCTGCCTCTCCTCGGCTAGCAAATCAAGGGGCAGGTTACCTCGTCCTGGATTTTTTCCAGTTCAGTGGCGGGAGTTCCATGTTTGCAGTGCGTAGCAGATACGCTCTTGCATGGGCGGCCGCACGATCCTTTCCCTGCTCAATGTCCTCGACGGACTCTGAGGGGGCGATCCATTGCTTCGCGGTCACGTTAAATACAGAAGCCTGTACGCCCTGCGCATTTTGCTCTGAAAACAACCGCAGATGCACGTCCCCGGTCTTGATTTCTGCCCAAACGCCTTCGTCCAGCACATGGCCTCGCAATGTGAAAGCTAGGAGAAATTGTAGCGTAGAACCGGAAGATCTACGCTGAGGTCGTTCCAGTACTACCAATCTCGCCTGGTCCTGCCTATTCTGTCGCGCAGCGTGTTCCGCATCACAAGAATACGAACTGCCCTTCGATTACAGTGAGCCCAATTTCTAGGCCTGCTCGCCAACCCGGTTTCGGCAGAACGCGGACCGTTTCGGGTGTGGGCGGCAGTCACTAGCGATTTTACAGGATCGAAAAGGAAATCGACCATGCAACCGCCGTATTATCTTGCCTGGCTAACCCTCGCAAGCGTTCTATTCATTGCCTTCCATCTTGGCTCCTATTTGCTTGAGTCCGCTCATCGAGCGGAGGATTCTGAAGAAGATAGACTCTGGGAATATCTGCTTCACCTCGAGGATCCGTCACGGCACATGACTCGGTAGAGAAGGTGATGTCAGCTTGGTGACCTGTTGGATGGGCGCACCGTGCGAACAGATCCCACGCATACGTCCTCGTTCAGACGAGAATCAATACGTCAGAGCTGGAAGACGTACAGGAGCAGCTTCGTAATAAACAAGTCGGCAATCAGGACAACAAGAGAGGAAACAACGAACGCCATGATCGTGGCTCGACCGACGCCTGCTGTTCCACCCTTCACTCGAAATCCCTGATAGCAGCCAACCGTTGAAATAATAAACCCGAAAACGAGCGGTTTCGTGAAACCCAAAACCAGATCGCCAAACACGAGTGCGTGAATGGCGCGTGTCATGAATTGTTCCGCGCCAAGATGCAAGGTGACGCTGGCAACCAGGAACCCGCCCAGCAGTCCCGCGCAATCGCCGACTGCCACAAGCAGTGGCAAGGTCAAGACAGTCGCCAGTACGCGGGGCGTCATCAACTTCCGGATCGGGTCAATGCCGAAGCCGCGCATAGCGTCCACTTGATCGCTAACCACCATCGAGCCTAATTCCGAAGCCATCGCCGTGGAGTTCCTGCCGGCGACCAGCAACGCCACAAAGACTGGGCCGAGTTCGCGCACGAGGGCGAGGGATACGGCGTCGCCCGTCAGCACGGTTTCCCCAAAGCGCTGGAACTGTGAAGCCGCGTTTAAGACAACCACTCCGCCGACGCAAAGCAGAGCAACCAAAACAATCGACAGTGATCCGACTCCGATCTGGTCCATTTGATCGAAAAGGTCGCTAAAATACTTTGTGCTGGCAAACATGTTGCGCACTGACTGGAAGGTGAGCATTGAATAATCCTGAACCGAGTAGACCCACGACTTCACAGTGTTCCCGATAACCACGGGAATTGGAGTTGAACTCATAGACCGTGTGATCCCCTTTGTCCCAAACCTGGCAACAACTCTATTGCAGAGCGTACAAGACCGCCAAACAGTGAAGATACATCAAAAAGGGGTCAATCACATGGACGAAAACTCCTTAAATAAGTCTGCGTTCCAGTTCTCCCGGGCAGTCGAGATACAATGGAATGGTGATGAAAGCTGAAATTATTGCCGTTGGCTCGGAGTTGCTGACGCCGGACCGGATAGACACCAATTCCCTCTTCCTGACAGAGGAATTGAACAAGCTTGGTATTGAAGTGCTGCGCAAGACAATTGTCGGGGACAATCGTGAATTGCTAGCGGCGGCGTTTCAAGACGCGCTCAATCGAGTTTCGCTGGTAATCGCCAGCGGCGGGCTGGGGCCAACAGAAGATGACCTGACTCGCGAGACTCTTGCCGATTTACTGGGACGAAAGCTTCATCGCAGCGAAGAAGTGGTTCGGGCCATTGAAGCACGTTTTCGAAGCTTCAAACGGGATATGCCCTCCGTGAATCTTCGACAGGCTATGGTGCCAGAGGGGGCCGAGGTTCTGAACAATCCCCGGGGGACAGCGCCGGGCCTGTGGCTCGAAGATACGGGACGGATGATTGCCTTGCTGCCGGGCCCACCGCGTGAATTGAAACCTCTTTTTCTTTCAGAAGTTTTACCGCGGTTGCAACGTCGGGTTTCGGGCGTGCGGATGGTGAAACGCGAATTGAGGGTCACCGGACTTGGCGAATCGCATGTCGAAGAGCGGATCCGGCCAATCTATATTCGCTACTCCGATGTGAACACAACCATCCTTGCCTCACCAGGGGAGATTCAGATTCATCTGCGCATTTGGACGAGCGACATTCCGCACGCCGAAAAGATGCTGGATGAAATGGTGCGCAGTTTTGAATTGGCTCTGGGCGATCGGATCTATGCGCATTCCGCGCAATCGCTCGAACAGGTTGTTGCGGCTATCCTTGCCGACAATCGCTGTACCATTGCCGCGGCCGAAAGTTGCACGGGGGGACTTTTTGCGGAGCGGCTTACGCGCATCCCCGGCAGTTCCAGCTATTTCCTCGGCGGAGTCGTCTGTTACAGCAATGAACTGAAGACCGTCTGGGCTGATGTCCCCCCCGATCTGATTGCCACGAAGGGAGCGGTGAGCAGCGAAGTCGCCGTTGCGCTTGCAGAGGGGATTCGTCGCCGCACCGGAAGTCTGCTCGGAGTGGGAATTACCGGCGTAGCGGGACCGAGCGGAGGTAGCGAGGACAAACCGGTCGGCACCGTCCATATTGCATTGGCATCGCCGACCGGAGTCAAAGAGCGTCTGGTGAATCTGCCAGGCGACAGAGAAATGGTTCGCTTCCACGCTTCACAAATCGCGCTCGACATGGTCCGTCTGCATTTCCTGTACGACGGAAATCCGCAGCCCCGCCGCGTGAATCCGGGCGCCTGAAGCCACTTTTGCCATGCGTCTGTTCGTCGCCATTCATGTGCCGGAAGAAATTCGCATGACAATCGCCATCCTCTTGCGCGAACTTCAGCGCACCGCCCCTGCCCTAAAGTGGAACAAGCCTGAGAATCTGCATGTCACATTGAAATTCTTGGGCGAAGCGGATGCAAGCCAGCTCGACTCTATCGTGAAGGCGCTGTTGGCGGTTGCTCGTACAGCACACCCGATCACACTCAATCTTGCCGGCCTCGGATTTTTCCTGAACGCGCGCAGGCCGAACGTTTTGTGGGCTGGAGTCCAAACCTCGGCCAATGCTCAATCCATCGTTCAGGAGATCGATCACCGGCTGGCTGTTCTGGGATTCGCCCGGGAAAAGCAGCGCCAATTCACTCCGCACCTGACTCTGCTCCGTTTGAACAGGCCAGCGCTGCCGCGCGACTTACAGGGCGCGACCGAGCGGAACGCCTCACGGGAATTTGGCGGCTTCACAGCCACCGAGTTCCATCTCATCGAAAGCAAGCTGAAAGCGACCGGTGCGGAGTACACTATTCTTCATTCATTTTCATTCTTGGCGGAGGCCTAGCGGTTCATGTCGCACACCTCTTTGACCCTGCTGTTCCTGGCGGTCATCGCGTATTTCCTTGGCTCGGTCCCCTTCGGGTTGCTCTTTGCACGCCTGTTTGCCAAAGCGGACATTCGCGAGGTGGGGAGCGGGAATATCGGCGCGACAAATGTGACGCGCGTGGCGGGGCCATTACCTGGAATTCTTACTCTGCTATTCGATGCCGGAAAAGGAGCACTCGCCGTCACTGTTGCCGGAACGGTGACGGATCACGACGCAACAGCGATGATCGTGGCGGCGATTGCCGCATTGATCGGTCATTGTTACCCGGTCTGGCTGCGCTTTAAAGGTGGCAAAGGTGTCGCGACGGGACTCGGTGTGTTTACTGCGCTTGCGCCATTGGCCGGGCTCAGCGCCCTTGCCGTTTTTATCATCGTCGCCCTTACCTGGCGCTTCGCCTCGCTCGGTTCGATCGCTGCGGCCGCCTCGATGCCACTGTTTGTCTATTTGTTTTGGGCTCCGGGCCACGCCCCACCGCTTACGATCACACTTGGCACGCTATTTTCGACAGGTCTGGTGATCGTGAAACACGACAAAAATCTACAGCGTCTGGTTGAAGGCACAGAACCCCGCTTTGGAGGGAGCAGAACGGAGGACGATCCCGAATGACCAAGATCGCCATTCTGGGCGGAGGAAGCTGGGGCACCGGCCTTGGCGTAGTCCTCGCACACAGCCGGCACACCCATGAAATCTCTCTGTGGGTCCGCGAAGCGGCGATGGCCGAGACTATTTCCATAACACGTGAAAATAAGAAATATCTTCCCGGTGTTGAAATCCCGGACCGCGTTTTTCCGTCGAGCGATTTAGCGGCAGTCATCGAGCATGCGCAGATTGTAATCAGCGTGGTGCCATCGGCACACACGCGAGCAGTATTTGCTCATGCACTTCCCTATCTTTCACCCGGTTCGATTCTCGTCAGTGCGACGAAGGGCCTGGAACCTGCCACGCACCTGCGGATTTCCCAGGTCATCGAGCAGGTCTGTTCACAACGGTTTTTTCCAGAGCTGGCGGTTCTTTCTGGACCTTCGTTCGCTCAGGAGGCTGCGCGCGGGGAACCGACCGCTGTGGTCATCGCCTCGCAAAGTGCGGCGCACACGTCTGAAGGCGTGCATCGTAGTGGTTCGCGAACTGCCGAGTATCTTCAGGAGCAGTTCGCAGGACCAACGTTCCGTCTTTACACCAATGAGGATGTGCTCGGTGTCGAACTATG
Source organism: uncultured Acidobacteriota bacterium (assembly GCA_963831545.1). Lineage (GTDB taxonomy): Bacteria > Acidobacteriota > Terriglobia > Acidiferrales > UBA7541 > Acidiferrum. The sequence continues at coordinate 214,983 of CAWHQX010000007.1, read as the reverse complement.
TGGAGCGATGAAAAATGTGATGGCCATAGCCGCCGGCGCTTGCCAGGGCTTGGGCCTCGGCGCCAATTCCCTCGCCGCGCTGATTACCCGAGGTTTAGCAGAAATGACGCGCCTCGCAGTGAAAGTGGGAGCGAAACAGGAAACCTTAAGCGGTCTGGCTGGCCTGGGCGACTTGGTCCTCACCTGCACCGGAGCTCTCAGCCGCAATCGACACGTCGGCTTTGAACTGGGTAAAGGGCGACACCTCGGCGAGATACTCGCCGCAATGCCCTCCGTTGCCGAGGGAGTGAGTACAGCACCCGCCTTGTTAGCGCTTGCCGAAGAACATCGCATCGATCTGCCCATTACAGAACAGGTAAACGCGATCCTAAACGAATGGAAATCCCCCCGCGAGGCAATTCGCGACATTATGGAGCGTCGCTTAAAACCGGAGTGAGCCGGGTGTACGGCCCTTAGTACTTCCGTTCCAGTTGCAATTCCGCCTCCCCTGTCCCTTTGGCCAGCCTCTTTCCTCCATTTACTCTCTTAAAATCTATGTGTTGCGATGGCTGGCTCATTCATAACGCTGCTGACACGCTTGCGCTCCGGACGGGTGCGCATACTCTGGCTCGTGCTCGGGGCGCTTCTGCTTGTCAGCGCGCTGCCCATCGGCCTGTACCACCGCCAAGTTTTGCAGCTCAGTCATGAAAAATTGGCCGACACGGAGCGGTTACAGCAAACCGAACTCACCCGCTCGCTCGCCCAGGAAGTACAGTTTTTTGAAGCGAATTTGACGCAGCAGCTCATCAGCGAGCGCCAAATTCTTGCCTTGACCGGACTGATCGAGAATGTTGAAGATTCTGTCGCCGAGCCAAAAGTAACGCGTTTGTTAGAAAATTTTGTCGATTCCAACCGCAACACCTTTATCTATCTCACGGCCGTCGGTCGCGACGGCAAAGGCACCAGTGCGTCCCAGGGAAATTTTCACGCGGAGCGCGATCCCTTTGTAGCCAAAGCCCTGCAGCGTGCCTTCAGCAGTTGCACACAATCGGTCAAATTCCGCAGCGATCCTTTGGCGCTGGCCCCGGATAACCGGCCCGCATTTGTGATCGCTGTGCCGCTAAAAGATATCAATGACAATTTCACGGGAATGCTCGCTGCGGTAGTTTCACTCGATCCGATCCTGCATCGCTTGCAGGATGACAGCGTTCGTGGCCGGACTGTTTTCATTGTCGACCACTATGGTCACATCGTTGCTCACCCGGACACAAAAAATTATGTTCCAGGAGAAGATCTCAGCGATAAATCCTATCTCGTGGGTCAGATCAAGGCACTGCCGAAGGAACTGCGCAATACCGAGACGCTGTATTTCAGCCAGAAAGAGAAAAACCATTCAGTGGCGATGGTCGGCACCTACAGTACCTTTCCCGAGGTGAATTGGGCCATCATCGCGCAACGAAGCCTCGATGAAGCAAGTGTCGACGCGGGTGTAACGGACCTAAATCGCCAGGCATTGGCCTTCGTTAGCGTTGTGGTGATCGTTGCAGTGCTGTTTGGATATTTCTTCGCCGTAGGGATCAGTCGTCCGATTCGGGGATTAGCCGCATCCACCCGAGCAATCAGCCGCGGTGAATTTCATCAGCGCACGCCCGTCCGGGGAGCTGCGGAAATCAGCGAGCTCGCCGAAAATTTCAATCTGATGGCCAACGATATCGAAGAATATATCGAGCGACTCAAAGAAGCTGCCGAAGAAAATCGCGAACTGTTCATCGGCTCGATTCGCATGCTCGCTGCCGCGATCGACGAAAAAGACCCGTACACGCGTGGTCATTCTGGCCGAGTGGCAAAATACTCGAGCATTATCGCGCAGGAATTGAAGCTCCCGCCTGAGGAACTTGACAAATTACGCATCGCCGCGCTGCTGCATGATGTTGGAAAAATTGGGGTAGATGATCGTGTTCTGAAAAAGCCCGGCTCCTTGACACCTGAAGAATTCGATGTCATGAAGACACACACTACAAAGGGCGCAAACATCATGCGTCCCGTTTCCCAGCTGAAAGATATGCTGCCGGGCATCGAACTCCACCACGAGCACATGGACGGCCGAGGTTATCCGTACGGTCTGTCCGGACCACAGATTCCGTTGATGGCTCGCATTATCGGCGTCGCCGATACGCTTGATGCCATGACCACCAATCGCCCCTATCAATCTGCGATGGAACTGGACTTTGCGCTGGGCCGTATCAAGGCACTCACCGGTTCGAAGTTCGATCAGACTGTTGTGACCGCGCTTGAATCCGCCGTAAAATCCGGCAAAATCCGCCTGACTTCGGTCGAAGTCCACGTTTAGCGCCGCATCGACGTTAATGGCGGTGGCATGCGATACGCTCCTGCTCGATCCACAACCTCACGCAGTCAATATCTTCCCATCTGCTACAATTTAAGTTCACAGTTCTTTGAAGATTGAATTTCTATGATTACTCTTTTTGGAAAACCGGAACCCACGCTTCTTGAGCGGCTTAAAGAATCCGTTGGCAAGACCAAGGAAGCTCTTGCGGATACCCTCGACACCATCACCCAGGGGGGGAGGCAAATCGATCCTTCGGTCTTGAAAGAAGTGGAGACAGCATTACTTTCGGCCGACATTGGCGTCAAAACAACGAACGAAATTTTGGACTCCGTGCGTGAGCAGCTGGGACGAAACGCTCTAAACAACGGAGATCAGCTCAAAAAAGAAATCAAGGCGCATGTGTTCCGCGCATTGAATATCTTTGGAAACAGCCCGAAGATTGCTGACGCGGCCAACGGCAACGATCCGCGCGTGATTTTTGTTGTAGGGGTAAACGGTGCCGGGAAAACCACGAGCATCGGCAAGCTTGCCAATCGGTTACGACAAGACGGGCGGAGTGTGGTTCTGTGCGCCGCCGATACCTTTCGCGCTGCTGCCATCGAGCAACTCGAAATTTGGGCGCAGCGCAACGGCATTGAAGTGATCAAACAAAAATCCGGCGCCGACCCCGCGGCTGTCGTGTTTGACGCAATGGCCGCCGCGAAAGCACGCAAAGCGGACGCCGTCATAGTCGATACCGCCGGCCGTTTACACACGAAATCAAACTTGATGGCTGAACTGGAAAAGATGAAACGCACCGCCGCAAAAGTGATCCCCGGAGCGCCGCACGATGTGTTGTTGGTTCTCGATGCAACCACGGGACAGAACGGTCTCAATCAGGCGCGCGAGTTCACGTCGACCGTAGGGGTCACCGGCATCATTCTCACCAAGCTCGATGGCACCGCCAAGGGCGGTATTGTCGTTGCCATTTCGCGCGAACTCGGTTTGCCGATTCGTTTTGTAGGTACTGGCGAACAGATCAACGACCTGGTTCCTTTTGATGCTCAGACCTACGCCGACTCGTTGTTTAACTAGCTCCTAGCGATGCTTGACACCCACGATCTCCATTTCATGCAACACGCGCTAGACCTTGCGCGAAAGGGGATCGGTCTGGCCAGCCCGAATCCTACCGTTGGGTGCGTTATCGTAAAGGATGGAGCGATCCTCGGCGAGGGATTCCATCAATACGATGGGCGAGATCACGCCGAAATTGTCGCGTTGAAACAAGCAGGTGACCGGGCGCACGGAGCGACACTGTATGTCACGCTTGAACCGTGCAATCACACGGGACGTACCGGACCTTGTAGCCAGGCAATCGCAAAAGCAGGAATCGCTCGTGTCGTCGCCGCGATGGAAGATCCCAATCCAAAGACCCGCGGCAACGGTTTCGCCACCTTGCGGACCGCTCAGATCGAGGTGTCGACGGGATTGCTCGAAGCGGAAGCCCAGAAGCTGAACGAAGGATTCACGTACTGGATCACCACCGCTAAACCGTTGATTACCCTGAAGTCCGCACTCACGCTTGATGGCCAACTCTCCTTATCAGGTCAGACGGCCAACAAAGAGCGTGCATGGATTACCGGAGAAGAATCCCGGGCCCAGGTCCAGCGCATGCGCCACGCCTCCGATGCACTCTTAACAGGAATCGGCACAGTTCTCGCCGATGATCCCTTGCTGACCGATCGTAGCAGCCTTCCCCGTCGGCGCCGGCTGCTGCGCGTGATCGTCGACACCAAACTGCGTCTGCCATTGAAATCCCGCATCGTGCAGACTGCCGATGACGATCTGCTGGTCTTCACAGCGGTCTCGCTAAAATCCTCAAAAGCCCGCGCTCTCAGAGACGCAGGAGTCGAACTGATCACCGTCCGAACGCGCCAGGGCAAACTCAACCTTGAGGTGGTAGCAAAGGAACTTGGCCGCCGGGAGATCCTAAACGTACTTCTCGAAGCCGGACCGCACCTGAACGCCGCAGCACTCTCTGCGGGCCTGGTACAAAAAATGGTACTTTTCTATGCCCCGAGGTTGGCAGGTCATTCGCGCGTTCCTTTTCTTTCCAGCCAACTTCGCGCTCTTCCTGCGCTCCATCTCGGCTCCTTTTCGCAGCTGGGCCCGGACCTGGCGCTCGAGTTTACGGTCCACAACAAGTAGCGCGTGCTCTGCCTGTGAACTCCGCGTTCGTCCATTTTCAACCGCGCAAATTGAGCAGCTCGCAGGTATAATCTCTTGCAGATTCTCCGCGTACCGCGAGCAGTAAAATCTGACCGGGCCTTTGGCCTGAAGGCTATAACTCGATGTCCGACACCATCCAGAAATACAAAGACTATGTAATGACCGGTTTCCTGAAAAGCGTTGCGCCGATCGTCGTTGACCATGCCAGCGGCGCCACAATTACTGACAATCACGGCCGTGAATATCTTGACTGCTTTGCCGGAATCTCTGTCGTCAACGCCGGCCACGTCAATCCAGAAGTTGCCGAAGCAGCCAAGAAGCAGATCGACAAGCTCATCCATTGCTCCTCATATCTTTACCACGTCCAGCCGGTCGCCGATCTCGCGGAAAAAATCGCGCATATTGCACCCAGAGGTCTTAGCAAAACGTTTTTCGGCAATGGCGGAGCAGAGGCCATAGAAGGCGCGCTCAAACTTGCCCGACTCTACACCGGCAAGCACGAGTTTATTTCGTTGCAATCCAGCTTTCACGGTCGCAGCTTTGGCGCACTGAGCATCACTGGAAATTGGGCACGCAAAAAGAAAGGCGGCCCGTACGGGACGGGGATCTCGTTTGCTCCCGCCCCGTACGCGTATCGTTCGCTGTGGCCTGAGGATCCGGAACAATGCGCGCGGCACTGTGCCCAAGCGATCGACGACATTGTAAAATTTGCCACATCGAATGACGTCGCCGCGTTCATTGCCGAGCCGGTGATGGGCGAAGGCGGCATCATCGTGCCACCGCTCAACTATTTCAAGGAAGTTAAAAAGGTCCTGGACCACTACGGCATTCTGTTCATTGCAGATGAAGTACAGTGCGGATATTCGCGCACCGGCAAAATGTTTGCCATCGAATATTACGGCGTCACGCCGGATATTCTGGTCCAGGCCAAAGGCATTGCTGACGGATTCCCGCTGAGCGCGTACACCACGCGTCCGGAGATTGCCGCCGCTTATACTCCAGGGGATCACTTATCCACTTTTGGCGGTAACCCGGTTTCCTGCGCCGCTGCGTTGGCAAACATCGAATTCATGCAAAGGACAGATCTCCCTCGGCACACCGCCGAGGTCGGCAACTACGCGATGGGAAAGTTACGCGAACTGGCGAAAAGCCACACGCTGATCGGCGAAGTACGCGGACTGGGTCTCATGATCGGCGTCGAACTGGTAAAGGACGCCCAGAAGACTCCCGCTTCCGCGGAGGCAGAAGCTGTGAAAGATCATTGCTTCAAGAATGGCATGCTCATCGGCGTTGGTGGCAGCGGCAATGTCATTCGCTTCCAGCCACCACTGGTCATCACGAAACAACAGATCGATCAGGCGATTGATATTTTTAGCAAAGCCCTGCAGGAAGTGGCACAGCCGGTTCACGTTTAGCCAGGCGCTCACTTCGAATCTGATACGACGGGTGTCCGACCCTCTGAGCCGTTTTCTGGCTTAACGAAATACAAGAATTGCCTATTTATTTTTTGCGTTCTCTGGGACTATCACTTTCATGCCCGTGGGATCTGCCCCGACGTCAAGTGCTGAGCAGCAGCGACAGATCGCTCCGCGCAGCTGGCGTCTGGGATTTTGGAGTCTGATTGTCACGCAATTTCAGGGAGCGTTCAACGACAACGCTCTCAAATTTCTCGTCATCTTCCTGATCATTGGCAACAACCTCTCGCCGGATGAAGAGGAACTTAAAGTCCTGGTGATTGGCTCACTGTTCGCTCTGCCTTTCATTCTCTTTTCGATGGCGGGAGGTTATTTTGCCGACCGCTACAGTAAACGCTCCGTAACCATCTGGACCAAGGTATTCGAAATCGCGGTGATGATTTTCGCGATTATCGGATTCGCATCACACAACCTGACCATGGCGATGATCGCTGTCTTCCTCGCGAGCACCCAGGGCGCGTTGTTCGGCCCTTCGAAATATGGACTACTGCCCGAGTTACTTCCCGAGAATCGACTCTCCTGGGGGAATGGTGTCATCGAGCTCGGCACATTTCTCGCCGCGATCACGGGTACCGTCCTTGGAGGTTATTTGTCGGTCGCTTTTCGCGACCGCCAGTATTATTCCGGCGTCGTCTTTCTGCTCTGCTCGATCCTCGGGCTGGCCACCAGTTTCGGAATCAGCCGAGTTCCCGCGGCCGATCCCTCAAAGCGCTTCCGCATTAATTTTCTCGGGGATTTATGGTCGCAATGCAGCCTCATACTGAAAGACCGCGTTCTTTACTTGGCTGTAGCAGGCAACACCTATTTCTTTTTCCTCGCAGGGCTTCTGCAATTCGTCATTGTCTTTTATGGCAGGGACATCCTCCATGTCCCCGCAACGGAAAGCGGCTTGCTGCAAGCCTCAATTGCGATTGGTATCGGTCTAGGCAGTCTGGCCGCGGGTTATCTGTCAGGTGGGCACATTGAATATGGCTTGATTCCACTTGGTGCAACTGGCATCACCCTATTTGGATTTCTTCTTGCCGTTCCAGGGCATTCGTTCTTCTCGGCCCTGGTGCTGCTGGCGGCGCTTGGTTTTTCCGGCGGATTTTTCATTGTTCCGATCAGCGCACTGATTCAGCATCGCCCCGAAGAGCAGCATCGTGGGGCCGTTCTCGCTGCGGCCAACTTGCTTTCCTTCGTAGGAATTCTTGCCGCTTCGGGTGTCTTCTACTTTTTCAAACATTTCTTGGGTCTTGGACCTTCTGCAATTTTCTTCTGGTCGTCGGTTCTGACCCTCGCTGCACTCGCTTATGTTCTGTGGTTATTGCCCGATTCGCTGATCCGCCTCTTACTCTGGATTGCAGCGCACACCCTCTATCGTCTCGACCTAAAAGGCCAGGAAAATATTCCTGCACGGGGAGGGGCGCTCCTCACACCGAATCATTCTTCTTGGGTAGATGCGGTTCTGCTGATTACAGCAACCGACCGGCCGATCCGTTTTCTGATGTTCAAGGGCGTGTATGACCGTCCGTTTATCAAACCCGTCGCAAAAATACTTGGCATCATCCCGATCGCCTCGGACCAAGGCCCTCGTGAAATGATTCATTCCCTGCGTGAAGCATCCGAGGCCCTGCGGAACGGCGAAGTCGTCTGTATTTTTCCTGAAGGCGAGATCACGCGCATCGGACAGATGCTCCCGTTCCGCCGCGGCTTCGAACGAATCGTAAAGGGCATCGACGTTCCCATCATTCCCGTTAACATCGACGGCATCTGGGGATCGATTTTCAGTTTCTCGGGCGGCCGTTTTCTGTGGAAGTGGCCGCGCAGGATTCCTTATCCGGTTCGCCTGACCATCGGCAGAGCACTGCCTTCCACCGCTTCCGCAACCGAAGTGCGTCAGGCTGTGCAAGAACTCAGCGTTGACGCATTCCAGCGTCGTCGCCGTTACATGAAGACGCTTACGCGTTCGTTTATCGATGCCGCTCGTCATCGGCCGCGCAATTTCGCCATGGCCGATGGGCGGACTCCGAAACTCTCCTTCGGCGATGCATTGATCAAAACCGTCTTCCTCGCTCGCCGCTTGCGCCCTCTCTGGCGCGATCAAAAAATGGTCGGCATTCTGCTGCCCCCTTCCATCCCAGGTGCTCTGGTAAATTGGGCCGCTCTGCTGCTTGGCAAAATCCCTATCAACCTGAACTACACCACCTCGAACGAATCGCTCGCGTCCTGCGCAAGACAATGCGCGCTGAAAACCGTGGTCACCTCGAGAACGTTTCTCGAAAAAGTTCCTCTCCAGCCTCCTGGCGAAATCATTTACGCAGAAGATCTGACGCAAAATCCTGCGGCCAGGGAAAAACTGGCGGCATTCCTCTCGGCGAAGCTGTTTCCAGCGCGAATGCTCGAGTGGTTTCTGGGTGTCCGGACCCCCGCCACCCTTGATGAAACCGCCACGGTGATCTTCAGCAGTGGTTCCACGGGCGAACCCAAAGGGGTCATCCTTTCGCATTTCAATCTGGCGTCAAACGTGGAACAAATCGAGCAGGTATTCCATCTGCATATTGGCGATCGCATTCTCGGCATCCTTCCTTTCTTCCACTCATTTGGCTTTACCGGAACGTTATGCCTGCCTCCGCTGACGGGAATCGGAGTCGTTTTCCACGTAAGCCCGCTCGACGCCGGAGCCATCGGTGCGTTGGTAAGCAAATACTCCGTCACCATGCTCCTTTCAACGCCGACGTTTCTCAATTCTTACGCGCGTCGGATTCCTCCCGAATCTTTTGGAAGCCTCCGCATCGTAATGGCCGGAGCAGAAAAACTTCCCGAGCGAATCGCTCAGAGTTTTGAGGATCATTTCGGTATACGCCCGCTTGAAGGCTACGGCTGCACGGAATGCTCTCCCGTTGTTGCGGTCAACACCTATGATTTTCGCGCCGCGTACTTCCGTCAGGTTGGAGCAAAGCGCGGCACGATTGGCCATCCTCTTCCCGGAATCGGCGTGCGCATTCTCGATCCAGAAAGCGGCGTGGCTATGCCCATCGATCAGCCGGGACTGCTGTTCGTTCGAGGACCGAACATCATGGCTGGCTATCTGAATCGCCCCGAAAAAACGGCGGAAGTCCTGAAGGACGGCTGGTACAACACGGGCGACATCGCTACTGTCGATGAAGACGGATTCCTGCGCATCACCGATCGTCTCAGCCGATTCAGCAAAATCGGAGGCGAGATGGTGCCACACATCAAGATCGAGGAAAAACTCCACGAACTGCTTGGAGCCGACGGCCAGGTTCTGGCCGTGACGGCCATTCCCGACGAAAAAAAGGGCGAGCGTCTTGTCGTCGTTCACACGTTAAAGGAAGACACGCTTGAAGAAGTCCTCGAAAAGCTGGGCCAGGCCGATTTGCCGGCGCTTTGGAAACCACGGCCCGATCAATTTGTGTACGTCGAGGAGTTGCCTTATCTTGGTACGGGGAAGCTTGACCTGCAGAAGCTGCGCCAGCTAGCTCAACCTCACCACACCCCGCCAGCCGCCACACGGCAGTAGCAAGCAATTAGTCTGGACAGGAATTCGAGAAGATGGACTAACGATCGGGGTCTATTTCTTTCAAGAGACAGTTCATCGCGCAGCGCACTTCGCCGTCCGGCTGCAGCGAGCATTCAACCACGGACCATTCCGATTCATCTGCCTGCAATCGTGCGGCAGCTATCTTCGCCACCTTCTCGTTATTGGGACAGATCACGCTGCGAAAACGGAAACTACACGTTTGCATGATTCGATCGATCAGTTCCGGATCAGACATTGACTGCCTCCGTTAGAAGTTTGCATTCCCAGGTCGTCGAACTCAACGCAGCTTCAATGTTTCACAAACACGTGGCACAGTTCTGTCCCTCAAGCCCCGATGTGACCTTTGGGCGGCCTGCTATTTCAGATCGATCCTCGCCTGCGACAAACAATCCATGCCGCAACTCACCACTCCGGGTGGCAGCAACGAGCAGTCAATCACCCGCCAGTCGCTCCAGCCCTCTTCGCTGAATGGCCAGTTCGCCACGACGATTTGTGCGTCGCAATTTCTCTGCGAGCAATACACTTTTTGCGGAAACGTTTGTGCGCCTTCGGGATGTAGTTCGGGTAGCTTTGGTTCAAACACAAACCACCTCCGTGGACCAGGAGCGTGGCCTGCCCACATATTACTATCAGGAGGGCGTGCGTCAAGGACTTCCGGCACGATTCGGAGTATCCTAGCGATTCGCTCCGGACCGCAGCCGTTTCGCGGAAACAACCGATTTTCTTGTGAGGCATTGACCTATGTTTACAGGGATCATCGAGCATCTGGGAACGATCGATTCGCTGCAAGTTCACGCCGAAGGGGGCCGGGTAACCATCCACGCGCCTTCCGTCACGCCCCATCTTGCGATCGCGAACAGTATCGCGGTCAACGGTTGTTGCCTTACGGTCGTCGCCATCGAAGGAGAAGGATTTTCGGCCGATCTTTCCGCCGAGACCATCCGCAAAACTTCGATCGGCGAGTGGAAATATGCCACCCGGGTAAACCTCGAACATCCGATGACTGCCGGCAAGGAGTTTGGCGGACATTTCGTGCTGGGACATGTGGACACGGTTGGCCGAGTCGCCCGACTTGAACCGGAAGGCGAAAATTGGTGGTACGGCGTAGAGGTTCCGGAGAGTTTTGTGCGCTCAATTGTGCCTCAAGGGTCCATCGCCATCGACGGTATCAGCCTCACGATCGCGCGCTGGCATGAACGCACCGCGGAAATTGCCATCATCCCCTTCACCTACGAGCACACCAACGTCCGAGACAAGCAGATCGGCGATGCGGTAAACCTGGAGGGCGATGTCTTGGGAAAATATGTCGAACGCTATCTCGAAGCCCGCACGAACGCCAAACCCTCAAGTCTTACAATCGAGCAACTCGTCGCACAGGGATTCTGATCTAAATTCATGGATCGTTGTCGCCGCAACTAAAATCGCGGCTAAACAACCCGTTGGGGCGCTCTCTCGTCGCTGACCAGTGGAGGGGATCTTGGTACGTCCGCGCAGAGCGGAAGCTAGGCAGATTCCTGTTTTTTGGACCGTGCACCACGCCAGTACAGCACCAGTCCAAGCAGAATCGAGGCCAGTGTCCCAAGAACCAGCTTTACTTCAAATCCAAGCTTGTCCGAGGAATCTCCCGGAGGAACCAGTGAAACAAATATTCCGATGAGTACAACCACGATTCCCAGGCCGCCGGCAAACCAAACGCCGGGAACGCCACCAGGGATCAGCACGGCATGCTCGTTTTCCAATCGGTCCTTGCGCCGGGACAACTTGATGACCCCAGCGAACATATAGAGGAACGGAATGAAGTACAAAATGATCGCCGCATCGATTAGAAATTGATAGGCACCGCGAGTGGTCTCATTGACCTGGCTCAGCAATAAAATCGCTCCGGATACGCCAGCCTGCACCAGAATTGAAATGTAGGGTGTTTTCCATTTGGGGTGAATTCTGCCAAAAGCCGCCGGTAGATACCGATCAATCCCGACAACAAACGGAACGCGCGCGATCCCGGCTACCGTACTTCCCACACCGCCAGCATTCCCAACTGACACCAACACCGCCGCCAGCACCCCGATGAAACCGACCTTTAGCGCCACCGATCCAATCGTAATCGCATGGAACACACCGCTTTTCGGGTCCAGGTCCGCCGAAGGAACCAGCGTCAGAATCGCGAAGGTTCCCAGAACATAAATAAACGCAATCAAGGCTCCGGCACCGAACACAGCCCGAGGCAAGGTCCGCCGCGGATCGCGGACTTCCTCGCTCATGCAGGACACCAATTCCAGGCCTGTAAATGCAAATGCAATTTGCGACCAGAAATTGACCGTATCCCAATTCCACGTCGGCTTCATATTCTCCCACGTGAACTGGGTCATCGATCCGTGCTTGAAATAGACCAGTGCCGCAACGGCGACCAGCATCAGCAACGGAATGTATGTCCCAACGCCACCTGCGTTCTGCAACCATTTCCCGATGTTCAGCCCAATGATGTTCAGAACCACTGCAACGACGAGCAAAGCCAGCGAAACCAAAATCAGGAACGTCCTGTCCTGAGAAAGTGCTCCTCCCCGTTCTCCGATGACATAGGCGCTCATGGAAGCGCTTGCCAGGAGCAATCCGGGGAAATAAAACACGGTATAAATCCAATACGTCCAGCCGGCTACAAATCCGTGAAAGTCGCCAAACGCTTCTTTGGCCCAGACGTACAAGCCCCCTTCTTCTGGAAACCGCGAGGACAGTTCATTGATCACGAAAGCGCCGGGAACGAAAAAGAAGACCGCCGCAATCACCCACAAACTGATCGATGACGTTCCGTTATGCCCGGCCGCAGCAATCCAGCGCGGACCGAGCACGGTTGCGATGTTGAACAGCAGAACATCCCAGAAGCCCATGGTTTTTCGCAATTGTGATTTGGGATCTACGACAACCGGTTGAGGAATCGTCACAGAATTACATCCAGTTCGGGAACCAGTTCATCCTGCATGAGAAAGTTGTGCAATTGGGGGTCCTGGGAGCTCTCAAATTCCTTCCACGATGAAAATACAAATGCTTTTGCGTCCTGCAAGAAAACGACCGTATCTGCCAGCCTTCTCGCCAGGTGCGTATCGTGGGTAACCACAATAGAGGTTTTATGGAACGTCTCTTTCAACCGCAGGATGAGATCTCCCATGTGACCCGCCATAATCGGGTCCACCATCGTTGTTGGCTCGTCGTAGAGTATCGCTTCCGGATTCTGCGCAAGAGTTCGCGCGATCGACACTGCACGTTTCATCCCTGTAGAAAGCTCGTTCGGTAGGCGTTCCAGAACCTCTTCCACTTCCAGCATTTTAGCGAATTTCTGCACGTACCCTTCCGTATCCTCGGCGGAAAGCCCGGATTGCTGATCGAGTGGGAAGGCAATATTCTCTGCCACTGTCAGCGAATCAAAAAGCGCGCCAGATTGAAACACCATCGTCACTTTACGGCGGACCTCTTCAAATTGCTGCTCTGTAAAATTGGTTACATTCTGTCCGTCGATAAAGATTTCACCGGAATCAGCTTTGAGAAAGCCCATGATGTGCTTCAGCGAAACCGACTTTCCCACACCGCTGCGCCCCATAATCACGCAAGTCTCGCCACGCGTCACCTTGAAGCTCACATTGTCGAGTACAACGCGATCGTCAAACGACTTGCACACGTTGCGGAACTCGATGAAAACATCTCCGGTTCTCGTGTCAATCTTGTTTGTCGGCGCATTGCTCAGCAACTGGTTACTCATTGGGTTTCCGACTCAAGTATTCCCCGTGCTTCTGCGTAGTCCTCTGGCGTATTCATATTCCAGAAAAGCCGTCCTCCGGTATCAAATCGTTTCCATGCAGACTCGTCAAGTACTTCTCCCGGAATTCTTTTCATTGCCTCTGTCACTTTGCGCACTCCGTCATCAAACGCAGCTTGCAACGGAGGAAGTGCACGCGTGTTCCAGCAAGCGCACAATGGTTCCCAGCCAAAACCGGATTGCGCAAACACGACCTCGGCATCACTGTCTCTCGCTCTCTGACATAAATACTGAAGCCACTCTACGGTCAGAAACGGCATGTCACAGCCAACGATTAAATTCCACGTGGGCACAGTTGAGCGAGCCGACGTCTCGGCGAGTGCAGTCAAAATTCCGCCGAGCGGGCCTTCTCCCGGCCAGCGGTCCGGCAGAATCTCTGCATCCGCTCCCGCATACTTCTCAGGAGGCGCGATAATTCGTGCGTTGCCGCATGCCGACAGCACTCGCTCCGTAGTCCGGGCGAGCAGGGTCTTGCCGTCGAGTACGCTAAGCGCTTTATCGCTGCCGAAGCGATGACTCCGGCCGCCGGCTTGGACAAATCCCCATATTTGCTGCTGTTTTTTCACGCTCACCCGTGAACCACCCTATTCTATAACAAACAATAGACTTATAGCTGTGCCTGGCGACAGTAATATGAGTGAGTCACACTCAGATCCCATCTTTTCCGCTTGACTCTATCGTTTTCTTTGCATATATTAGCACTCGGTAGTGAGGAGTGCTAAAACCTACAGTCACTCCCTTCCACCTTATAGTTTCACTATCAGCTAACTTATGGAGGTTTTTCGACGATGGCAGTCAATCTAACACCGCTGCACGATCGCGTTATCGTGAAGCGAATTGAAGAGAAGGAATCTGTTAAGGGCGGCATCATCATCCCCGACTCCGCAAAGGAAAAGCCGCAGGAGGGCGAAGTTATCGCCGCCGGCGCTGGTAAGCGGGAAAAGGGCGAGCGCGTTCCACTGGACGTGGCAGCTGGCGATCGCGTGCTCTTTGGCAAGTATAGCGGTACGGAAATCAAAATCGAAGGCGAAGAATACCTGATCCTCCGCGAAGAAGAAATCCTGGCAAAGCTCGGAGCATCGGCGAAGGCCGCCAAGAAGTAAATTTACGTCACCGGTCGAGAGACTGGTAAAACACAAAAGTTGCAAGTTCGGATGTTCAAGTCTCAATTCAAGAACCAAAGAATTCAGGAGGAACTACAGAAATGGCGAAACAGATTGTTACCGGAGAGGCTTCCCGTCAAGCGATTCTTCGCGGCGTGAACGCTCTTGCGGACGCAGTGAAAATTACCCTCGGCCCCAAGGGCCGTAATGCGGTAATCGAAAAGAAGTTCGGCGCCCCCATCATCACGAAGGACGGCGTTACGGTTGCGAAAGAAATCGAACTCCGGGATCCCCTGGAGAACATGGGCGCTCAGATGGTCCGTGAAGTTGCTTCCAAGACCAGTGACGTTGCTGGTGATGGCACGACGACCGCAACCGTTCTGGCTCAGGCTATCTTCCGCGAAGGCGTGAAGACAGTCGCCGCTGGTGCTAGCCCGACCGCCCTCAAGCGCGGCATCGACAAGGCAGTTGAAGTGGCGATTGAAGAGATCAAGAAGCTCCACCGCGACGTCAAGGGCGATATGATCGCCCAGGTTGGCACGATTTCTGCCAACAATGACAAGCAAATCGGCAGCATTATTGCCGAAGCCATGAAGAAGGTTGGCAAGGATGGCGTCATCACCGTCGAAGAATCCAAGACGATGGAAACCACTCTTGAAGTCGTTGAAGGTATGCAGTTCGATCGCGGCTACCTCTCTCCGTACTTCATCACCGACCCTGAGCGCATGGAATGCGTCCTCGAGAACGTACTGATTCTCAACCACGAGAAGAAGATCAGCTCCATGAAGGACCTACTTCCCTTGCTCGAACAGATTGCCAAGCTCGGCAAGCCCCTGCTGATCATCGCGGAAGACGTCGAAGGCGAAGCCCTCGCGACTCTCGTGGTGAACAAGCTGCGCGGCACCCTGCAATGCGCTGCTGTCAAGGCCCCTGGCTTTGGCGATCGCCGCAAGGCAATGCTCGAAGACATCGCGATTCTGACCGGTGGCAAAGCGCTGACCGAAGACCTCGGCATCAAGCTCGAGAACGTCAAGATCGAAGACCTCGGCCGCGCAAAGAAAGTCACGATTGACAAGGACAACACCACGATCGTCGAAGGTGCTGGCAAGGCCGGCGAAATCGAAGGCCGCGTCAAGCAGATTCGCCAACAAGTCGAACTGACGACCAGCGATTACGACCGCGAGAAGTTGCAAGAGCGGTTGGCCAAACTGGTTGGAGGCGTTGCGGTGATCAAGGTTGGAGCTGCAACCGAAACCGAGCTGAAGGAAAAGAAGGCTCGCGTTGAGGACGCAATGCACGCAACCCGTGCAGCCGTGGAGGAAGGAATCGTTCCCGGCGGCGGCGCTGCCCTGCTGCGCGCAATTACAGCAATCGACAAGATCAAGGCTGATGGCGACGAGCTCGTTGGCGTCGGCATCGTCAAGCGGGCTCTTGAAGAGCCCGCCCGCCAGATCGCATTGAACGCCGGATTTGAAGGCGCGGTTGTCATCGGCAAGATCCGCGACTCCAAGGACGAGAATTACGGCTTCAACGCTGACACCGGCGAGTACGTTGACCTGGTCAAGGCCGGCGTTATCGATCCAGCCAAAGTTACCCGTCTGGCACTGCAGAACGCCGCGTCCATCGCGGGATTGATGCTCACCACCGAAGCTCTGGTGGCCGAGATCAAGGAAGAGTCCAAGGCAGCGGCAGGCGCGGCAGGCGGTCCAGGCGGCCCAGGCGGCATGGGCGGCATGTACTAAGACTTACCAAAAAGCCCAGAAACTCAATCAACCAAGGGCGGTCGCGATAGCGGCCGTCCTTTTTTTGGCTAACGAAATGATTGCCTAGAGACAAGGGCCAATCGATCCCGATCTCAACGAGTGCGTCGACGGGCTGTCGAGGGCATGGCCGCGATTTCATAAAAGAGCGGTACGTCTACACCTTTAGTCCCGAGTGCCAGGAGAGATATCCGTTCGCAAAACCGCAGACGTTCCAAGCAGTAGAGCTCCCAAACCCACAAACAGCAGAGCGAATGGATCGCCATGTCGGTAGAGATAGGTCCAGACTCCAAAAATAAAATAGAGTGCGCCGATCAGGAATGAAGCAAATAGACCACTCGCATCCCCCGCTCTCAGGCGAATCGCAGTCCGTACGACTGTCATACCGAATGTCAGCATCGCGCCGCTGACAAAATACCACACCATGTACAGCGACTCGTGCATCTTGGGATCGATCGGGAATTGATCGATCGCTGCGTGAACCTGGTGCACCTCATAGCCGTGCCCGAATGCGCCAAGTCCAATGATGATTCCCACCATCAAGAAAACAAGCCAACAGACGCTCCTAATCATCTTCCACCTCGTCAGTTGAAATTAGCGACTAAGTCTCAAGACTGGTTCGCTGCCTGTACATAGAGTTCCAGGATCATCGGCCAGCCGCCCTCTGCTCCCACATCCTGGCGCATCTTCTCCCAACCGAGTCCGTGCCGATCCAAATGACGATGCTCGAACTCCACACGTGTTTTCTCCGTTCCTTCGGCCACAAACTCCAATGCAACTTCACTCGCCTTGGTTAAATCCGCGTCAAAACTCCAATCCGGCTGCAGATGCCACGACAGTACGACCTTCCTTGGCGGCTCATACTCAAGCACCGTTCCCCAGACGCATTCCGAGCCTTCCGTGTTGATTTCGTACCAGCGGCCACCTTTCTTCTTGTCAATTAAAATATCCCTGAACGGGGTAACTCCAACGTGATGTGAAGATGGCCACCACGACCCCATTCGCTCGGTAAACACCTGGAACGCTTTTTCAACCGGCACTTCCACGCGCAAGGTCTTTCGTACTGCCGTGCTTTGAACGGGTTCGGGCATGCTGCTTCTCCTTTTGGTATTCTTGTTCTGCAAAATTCTTGAAATCTAATAGTGCCTTGTCCCACAACTCCGAGAAATGGTCTCGTAGTGCCGCAATGCCCTTCGGGTCCAGTTCATAAATCTGACGTGTACCCTCTCTGCGGTTGCGCACGAGACATGCATTCTTCAAGACTTTCAAGTGCTGGGAGACTGCTGGCCGCGAGACCGGGAGGCCTGCCGACAGTTCATGGACGGCGTGGGGATGCTGCGACAACATCGCGAAGATGGCCAAACGCGTGGGATCGCCCAGTGCGGTCAACCCGGCTTTTATGTAAGTATGCACTTACCGTAAGCTATCACTTACCAATGAATAGGTCAACAGAATTTGTTTGGAGGGACGATTCGTTGCGTGGGGAATGGCTGTCGGCTCATTTCAGCTTCTGCTCCAACTCGACCCATCGCGTATACAAGTCGTCAATCTTCTTCTGAGCGACTTCTAGCTCCAACGATGCCACATGCAACTTCATGCCGTCGCTCATGATCGCCGGATCCAACAAGGCATCATGCTTCACCTGGAGCTCCTTTTCGGCTTCCGCAATTAGATCTTCAATCGTTTCCAGCTCGCGCTGCTCTTTAAACGACAGCTTTTTTTTCGTGAGAGAAGCCCGATGGACATTTGCTGCCGATGAAGCAATCGGACTCTGCGTTTCGAGCGAGGCATTGATCTTCCCTGCCGCTTGCTGCCCCCGCTGCCAGGATTCCCATTGCTGGTAGTCCGCGAATCGTTCCGCCCCACCAAAACCATCCAGGCCAAGAACCACAGTCGACACGCGGTCCAGCATGTATCGATCATGCGTGACCAGAACGAGTGCTCCACCATACTCCAGCAGGCTTTCTTCGAGAATTTCCAGTGTCGGGATATCCAGGTCGTTCGTCGGTTCGTCGAGCAGCAGAACATCGGCCGGCTGAAGCATGAGTTGCGCAATCAGCACACGCGCCCGCTCGCCTCCTGAAAGCCTGCCAACCTTCTGATTCAGCATCTCGCCATCAAACAAGAATCGCGCCGCCCAAGCCGCCACGTGCGTGACCCGACCCTGGTAAATCACCGAATCGCTGTCGGGCGCCAGCGCTCGCCGCAAGGTAACCTCCGGATCAAGCGCGCGATTTTGGTCAAAATAAACAATCCGCAGCGATTCCGCTCTGCGAATGGCTCCCTCGTCCGGCTGCAACTCGCCATTCAGCAAACGCAGCAATGTGGTTTTGCCGCTACCGTTCGGACCGACCAGCCCGACACGCATTCCGGACGTCATCAAAAAATGAACATCCTTGAATAAGTTACGATCGCCGATCCCGTACGTCACCCCGTCCAGAGTAACCAACTGCTTGGTCTGCCTGTTCGATGCAGTGAAATCAATCTGCGCTTTCGTGCCCTTGGTCCGTTCTTTCAGTTCTCCCAATTCCCCGATGAGGTCATGCGCTGTATCTATTCTTGCTTTCGATTTTGTGGTTCGCGCTTTTGGACCCCGCCGGAGCCATTCGATCTCCGTGTGCACGCGGTTCTCCAAGGCAGATTGACGGTTTTTCTGCGCGTGCAGATACTCCTCCTTGGCCTCCAGAAACGTGCTGTAATTCCCTGCCACGCGAAGGGCTCCTTCGTCGTATGCGGAGTTCAGTTCGACAATCTCATTCGCTACATTCTCGAGGAAATACCGGTCATGGCTCACGATGACGCTAGCGAAGGAACGAATTCTGCAGGACGCCTTCGAGCCATTTGATTCCCGCCAGGTCCAGGTGGTTTGTGGGCTCGTCGAGCAGTAATATATCGGGCCGCTGCACCAACGATTCGACGATCGCCAAACGCTTTCGCCATCCTCCCGACAACTTCGCCGCATCTGCATCCAGGTCCGTGAATCCGGCGCGCCCCATGATCTCCGCAATGCGAGACAACCGTTCGTCCTCGGCCACATTGGCGCGATCGAGAGCTTTCACCACAACCGTGCGTATGGTTTCGCCCGGCGCAAACTCAGAAATTTGCAGCACGGTGCTCATCTTCATGCCCTTGCGAACGGCAACATCGCCAGTATCCGGACTGACCTGTCCGCTCAATATCGCGAGCAGCGTTGATTTGCCCGATCCGTTCGGTCCAATAATTCCAATGCGATCGCTTTCAGAGACCGTAAACGAAATGTCTTTGAACAAAGGATCTACGCCGTATCGCTTGGAAAGTCCTTGTGCACTGATAATCGGTGGCAAGTGTTTCGCTCTTCTCTGGAAGTTATCTCTTCGCAATCTTGGTGATGTTTATCCTTCCAGAATAGCAGCAGCCTCAACCGAACACGAACCGCAACCGCGAAATGTGGTTTCCGGTTTTTTCGAGCGGACGTACGGCCAGACGGCGTTTCGCGACCGGATTTCGATGGGGGTTCGTGGGGGTTTTAGACGGACGGGGGTGTAACTCTTGCGTTCAGGCGCTCTCTGAAGCTCCAACAACCAGCTGATCGCGTCGCCCGGTTTGCTGAGCAATGTGTCGCATTCGCTGAAACGACCCTCAACACGCTCAGTTGAGCGACCCCAATAGAGGGCCTTTTATTTTAGAGCCCTCCGAGTTACCGACCCTTGCCTCCGTGAGGTTCTGCAGGATGGCTCTGCGGCTGCGGCTTCGGCTTCTGATTGCTGGGATGTGAATTCGACTTCGTCGTATTCGCATGCGAACTACTCTGCTTCGAGGTGTTCGACGGCGTCGTGGCAGGTTTTGCGGTATTCGATTGCGTGCCGTTCGTTGCTGGATGGTTCGGGCCGGTCGAGGTGTTCGCTTCGCCGTTTGGCGTAATTGCTGTCCCGGCACTGCTCGTCCGAGCGCTTGGCGGCCGATCGTTCTGCACCGTAGCTGCCTTTGTTCCAGTTGCAGCGGCATGGCTTCCGTTTTCGCTCCCGATTGCAGAGGCTGGCTTTGCCGCTATAACTCCCGGCCCACTGAACGCTCCTGGCTTGGGGGTCGCTGCAACGGCCGGGGTTCCATGATTCTCAGAAGCCAACATGGCGCGGTTGGTGCTTGCCGCCTGTTGATGTTGCGTCTGCACCGCAGTCGGTGCCGTATGTGGCTCGTTTGCTGCGGCTCGTTCTGCCGCTGTTGGCTGCGCCGTTACGCCACCGGTTCCACCGTTGTAGCTCGTACGATTTACGGTCGTATTGTTGTTCACGACCGTTGTGTTGTAGGTGTTGTTGACGACGGTGGTATTCACGTTTGTCACCGCGGTGTTGTAGTGGTACGTGCCTCCAATCCATTGGCCGCCATAGAATCCCGTTCCGACATAACCGTATCCGTAATTAATTCCTCCGTAGAACCCGACGCGCGGTCCCCAATATCCCGCGTGCCAGAAATAGCCCCCGCCTCCCCATCCCCAGTAACCCGGCGTCCAAAGATAGCCGGGCGTCGGTGCGAGAACCCATGTTCCTGGAACCCAGAAGTAGCCGTCGGAACCGTACGCCCAATAGCCCGGGGTCCATAGGTAGCCCATTCCAGGGCAAACGGGTTGCGCATAAACCGGTAGCGCCGGCGGCCCAACGTGGATTCCGACGCCAATTCCTACGACTTGCGCACGGGAAGACGCAGGCCCGAAAGCGAATACCACAAACGTAAGCACGCTCAAGAAAACGAATTTTGCAAGTCGCATATGGCTTTCATCTCTCCTGATTCCTTCGCAACAGGACGCTACTGAACGTGACCCGAGTACCGGACCGGTACTCCGTTAAACCCAGAGCTACCATGAACGTTGCACGCCCCCTGGGCGTTATAAGCCTTTTACAATATATGACTTGCAGCGACTGCCCGCTGGTCGGGGCGAAGAATAATCCGCCGCGCTTAGGGTTCTCTGAACACGCGTGGGCGTCCTTGCCTCCTCTTTCGCCCTCCGCTAAACTCTTTTCGCAACGCTCGTGCTCCTCAGGGGGGAGCGAGTCACATGCCAGGATTTTTGCAGCGGTTTATGCCGCACGACGGGGATTTCTTCGTACTTTTTCAGAAGCAAGCAGACAATATTGTTGCCGGCGCCCACGCATTCACTAAAATGCTGGAGCACTATACCGGTGTACCCGAACAGGTACAGATCATCAAGGCGATCGAGCACAACGGCGACGAAATCACCCATCAGATCTTCCGCAAACTAAACCGTACGTTCATTACGCCGTTCGATCGTGAAGATATCCATGAGCTTTGCAGCACCATGGACGATGTGATCGACTTGATTGATGCGGCGGCGAGCCGTTTCGTCCTGTATCGTGTCGATTCGATTCGCACGGGAACGGTCGAACTGGCTACCGTACTTGCGGGCGCCACCGTTGAGCTGAAGTCTGCGATCCACACAATGGAATCTCCCGACAAGTCTTTGCAACACGTCATCGAGATCAATCGTCTTGAGAACGAGAGCGATCGCATCTGCCGCACACTGATTGCCCAGCTGTTTGAGGAAGAGAAAGATTCCGTTCAGATCATCAAGTGGAAAGAGATTTTTGAAGTGATCGAAACTGCTGTAGACAAATGTGAAGACGTCTCGAACGTTATCGAGAGCGTCATCCTGAAGAACGCCTGAGCCCCGTGGATAGATTCACTCTCGTTGTCATCACAATCGTCCTGACGCTGGCCTTTGAGTTTTCCAATGGCTGGCACGATGCTGCTAATTCCATCGCGACGGTCGTTTCCACCCGTGTTCTGACTCCCTTTCGTGCCGTACTTTGGGCAGCATTTTGGAATTTCATTGCCGCATTCGTGTTTGGAACAGCCGTCGCCGCGACCATCGGCAAGGGTCTCGTGCATATTGAAATGGTCAATGAAAAGGTGTTGCTTGCAGGGTTGCTGGGCGCAATCACCTGGAACCTCATCACCCTCACACTCGGTCTTCCGACGAGTTCGTCGCACGCACTCATGGGAGGATATGGCGGAGCGGCCGTTGCCCACGCCGGATTTAATACTCTGATCCTCTCCGGCTGGAAGATGCCGGTGCTCTTTATTTTTCTCTCGCCGGTGATCGGCATGATCGTAGCCATCCTCGTGACAATTGGCACGACGTGGATCGTAAAGGACCAGCGTCCCAAGCGAGTGGACAAGTGGTTTCGCCGCCTTCAACTTCTTTCTGCAGCAGGATATAGTCTCGGCCACGGCACGAATGACGCTCAAAAAGGCATGGGGATCATTACGGCGGCGTTAGTTGCGGGCGGATTGATGAAGACGTACAAGGTGGACTATTGGGTGATTATTTGCTGCCATCTTGCGATGGCGGGAGGCACAATGGCAGGCGGCTGGCGGATTATCAAGACAATGGGCCAACGGATCACCAAGTTAACTCCATTTGGAGGATTCGCCGCGGAAACGGCAGGTGCCATCACCCTCTTTGTAACTGCCAGGTTTGGCATTCCCGTCAGCACCACGCACACCATCACCGGTGCCATTGTTGGCGTGGGCGCTTCGCATCGACTCACGGCTGTGCGTTGGGGAGTCACTCGACACATTGTGTGGGCATGGGTATTGACGATTCCCGGCGCTGCTTTCATAGGGGCGTTCGTCTACCACTTCCTCATTCCGTTCCTGCGATAGCGCCTCCGAATCCTTCTTCTGTCCTTTCCAGACCGTCTTGGCAATCTCACCCGTCCAATGTGGTTCACGTCCACCTTCACATCCAAATCGCAAACTTCGCCATAATATTCCCCTGGAGTCCGATGCGTAGCCCAGCAAAGTACGCAGCGAGCTGCTCTTGATTCGCGGGGTCAATTATTCGTTCGTGTAAGGGAATCGGCATGGCGAAGTTGCGGGAAAAGATAGGCCCACAGAACTGTGACGAAGATCGTCCCCGCCCCTCCCAATACCACCGCCGGGACTGCCCCCAAATATTGAGCCGCGAGACCAGACTCGAATTCACCCAGTTCGTTCGAAGCTCCAATGAAGATCATATCTACTGCATTGACGCGACCTCGCATCTCATCCGGTGTTTCGATCTGTATAAGGACACCGCGAACGACCACGCTGACCATATCTGCTGCTCCTACAAACAGCAGTGAAATCAGTGACAACGGGAGGCTCCGTGAAAATCCAAAGACCATGGTAAACACTCCGAATCCACCAACACACCACAACATCGTTGCCCCAGCGCGCTTTCGGATCGGCTTATAGGCCAGCAGTAAGGCCATCGCAGCGGCGCCAATGCCGGGAGCACTACGAAGAAGTCCCAGTCCCCAGGGACCAGTCCGCAGAATCTCTTTGGCATACACGGGAAGGAGCGCCACCGCTCCACCTAGCAGCACAGCAAAAAGATCGAGCGAGATGGAACCGAATACCAGCTTGTGGGCCCAGATGTAGTGGAAACCGGCAAACACAGTTTTCAGACTAAACGGCTCGTGGGGACGGGGCTTGGATTCCATTCTGATCCGCAGGGTAATGAGGAAGGCGACCGTGGCTGTGGTGAGCGCTGTCCCATAGACGGCTGCAGGTCCGCGAAAAAAAGCGTAAAGCAAACCACCCATCGCTGGCCCAAGAATCGTCGCGAACTGAAACATACTGGAGTTCCACGCCACCGCATTCTGAAAATGTTCTTCAGGAACTAACTGCGGCAAAAGAGCACGGCTCGAAGGCATGCTGAATGTGCGAACCGCACCAACCAGAAACAGAATAACGAAAATTGGCTTCACCGAGCCGGCTCGATGGAGTGACTCCTGATTCAAAGTCACAAGGAGCAGTAGAGCGGACGATACCGCGAACCCCACGTAACAGGCGCTGAGAAGCTTGCGGCGGTCAAATCGATCCGTAACGTGGCCTGCGACGAGAAAGAGCAGAATGCCGGGAAGGAATTGCACCAAACCTGTCAAACCCAGATCGAGTGGCCGATGCGTAATCTCGTAAACCTGCCAGCCCACCGCGACGGACTGCATTTCTGTACAGAAAACAATGCAGAATCGCGCAATTTGATAAAGTCGAAATCCGGAGAACTGAAACGCGGCGGTGCCTGATCGAGGAATTAATTCTGAGGTGGCCATCCTAATCTAGTTTGCCATACTAGTCAGATTCGTTACCACGCACCTTTTGACGTTCTCTCGTCTGAAAAACCGTTAACCATGGCAACTGCGAAAAGGCTTACTCTGAGGCGTCATGAAACCACTATTTAAATCCCTGAGCATAGGGGTACTGATCACTCTGTTGCTCGTCGCCACATCCTGCGGTTGGGGGCGATCGCAAGAGCGGCACATGGACACCACCAACCACGTCGCGCTCGATCTGAACGTTGGCAGCGCATTCAAATTCGTAGCCTTTGGCGACACGCGTTTTCACGATCCTAGGGATACCGAGACTGCCAATCCTGCGGTTCGCAAGGCCATTGTTGAAGCGATCGACGAGGTCAAACCCGCCTTCGTCTCCATTGGTGGGGACATCGTTTACAACGGTGAGAACATGAAAGATTGGGAAGTTTGGGATTCTGAAACGGCTTCATGGAAGCAGGACAAACTGCGAATCTATCCCGCGCTCGGCAATCATGACTTGAAAGGCAACGAATCGACCGCTCTTAGAAATTATTTTGCGCGTTTTCCGGAATTGAAACAAAGCCGCTTTTACTCCGTGCACCTGGGAAAAACTGTAATGCTCGTGCTGGACAGCGCGCTCGACGAACTGTCTGGGCCGCAAGGCGACTGGTTGCAAGACCAATTCAACCACCTCGGCGACGACACCAATTTCGTTTTCATGGTCTTTCACCACCCTCCCTATACAAGTTCATCCGACGATAAAGCATTTGGTGGCGGCCACACCGCTCGCGAATCGGAGGAGGCCCTTGGTAAATGGCTCGAGGATCGCCAGCAGCACATCCGTGCGCGCATTATCGTTTTCAACGGTCACGTCCACAATTACGAGCGCCACGAACGCAACGGTGTCGTGTATTTCGTTACGGGCGGCGGCGGAGCTCATGCTTATCCCATTCCACGCGCAGCTGATGATTTGTACAAGGACAACGGCATCAATTACCACTATTTATTGATCGATGTGGACGGCTCTCACGCCAAAATCATCATGAATAAACTGGATATTGTTGACGGCAAATCTGCATGGAGCACCCCAGATCAGGTAACCGTCAGCGTATCTACAAAAGCGAAAGCGCTCGCAGCCGGGACTTCCCAGTAGCTCTCGGTAATTCCCGTGGTTGTAACGCAGCATTCATCGAACATTCATAGGGCCCCGATTAGCATCGGTCGTAGCCAATTCGTCATGAATATACTTATCGTTGAAGATGAACCGGAGATGGCCCGCCTCCTCATGGGAGGATTGCGCGAAGAATCGTACGACGTTAGCCTTGCGAAGGACGGTTCCGAGGCTCTCGAGCGCTCCGCGCTCGAATCGTTCGACATTATCCTGCTCGATTTAATGCTTCCCAAAGTTGATGGACTTGAAGTCGCTCGACAGCTTCGCCGGCGAGAGCAGGAAACGCCTGTCTTGATGCTGACCGCACGGGACGCTTTACACGACATCGTAAAAGGCCTGGACTCTGGCGCCGACGACTACCTCACGAAGCCCTTTTCCTTCGTGGAGCTTCTGGCGCGCATCCGTGCCCTGGTTCGCCGCAACGAGTTCCGCAGGAAAAACGTTTTAGAAGTCGCGGATTTAGTACTTGACCTCACAACGCGTCGCACATTTCGCAACGGGGGTGAGATTCATCTCTCGCTCACAGAATTCCGTTTACTAGAATTGCTGGCCAGAAATTCTAGCCGCATCGTTTCCCGTCACGAAATCCTGCACAAGGTATGGAACTCGTCCCGCGACGTTTCGGAAAATACCTTGGACGCTTTTGTCCGGTTACTGCGCAAAAAAGTGGATGCTGATTCCGAGACAAAGCTCATTCAGACTCATCGAGGCTTCGGCTATTCGCTGGGAACAGCGAGCGTCATGTGAATTTGACGATTCGTGCGCGGCTGACATTGCTCTACTTCCTTGTGCTTGGTGCCTCCTTTCTCGCCTTTTTCTGGATCTGCGATATGGGATTTCGCCGTAGCATCGAAACGACAGTGAACGATGCGTCGCAGAGCGATCTGGAGACCGTGCAACGCGTCATTGCGGGTTCCGCTAGGAAGGGACCGGAAAAAGTTCTGAAAGAACTCGTCGAGCTTTCGAACCTGTGGGCGAATGGCGCCATCTTTCAAGTTGCCTCATTAGACGGCGGTGTTATGTTTCAATCGAGGCGCTTTCTGCAATCTGACTTTCCTTTTCCACCCTTCGCCGAAAAGACAGTTTTCTTTAACCGCAACCTCGATCATTTTCAATATCGAATTGCCAGGGATCAAATTGAAATCGCGGGGAAGCAATACCTGATTGACGCTGCCGTTCCGACTGAGCCGTTTGATCAAGCGCTTGATCGTTTTCGAGTGATCGAAAAGGAATTTCTTCCCTTATTAGTCTTGCTGGCCTCCTTTCTGGGCTACTGGCTAAGCGGCCGTGCCCTTGCCCCGGTGAATCGAATCATCAAGAGCGCCGAAGAAATCGGGGTCCGTAATCTGCATAAGAGGCTTGAGGTTCCGCGAGCGAAGGATGAGTTGCGACGGCTGACGGAGACTCTCAACGCCATGCTCGAGAGAATTGATTCGTCCGTGAACCGCATTTCGCAATTTACCGCCGACGCCTCCCATGATCTGCGCACTCCTCTGGCCTTGATTCGAACGAATGCTGAGCTGGCTTTGCGGCGAACCCGTACGGAATCCGAATATCGCGATACCCTAAAGCGCATCTTGGAATCAGGTGAAGAAACGACTCAATTGATTGAACACCTATTGACCTTGGCACGCGCCGATGCGGGTGCTGCTCAACTGACGTTCAAAAGGGTAGGCTTGCCCACGATACTCGCACGAGCATGCCAACAGGCTCGAGTGCTTTGCACGGCAAAAAATCTCTCCTTTACGGCTGAAGGCCTTAACACGCTCGCCATGCATTTTGTTTTCGCGGATTCATCTGCGCTAGAGCGGCTTTTCCTCACGATCTTGGATAATGCGATCAAATACACGCCTTCTGGCGGACAAGTCACTGTGCGCGCGTTAATCTTCAACGAAACAGCAATCATTGAAATCGAGGATACCGGCCTAGGCATCCCGGAAAACGAACTTCCGCGCATCTTCGATCGTTTCTATCGCGCCGATCAGGCTCGTTCGCGAGAGATTCGCGGCTCAGGTCTCGGACTGGCTATCGCCCGATGGATTGCGGATATGCACAAGGGAACGATTGAGGCAGAAAGCAAGAGTGGGAGAAGGCACACGGATGAGAATTAAGCTCCCAATTGTGACCGGAGTCACAACTTCATGGACCTTCGCTGAGTCGATCCACTCCTGATTGCGCCAATCGTCTAGAAAAGGCCTTTATCTGAAAACTCTTTCAGCCTCTATTTAACAACCTATTCACGTACTGTCATTTTCAGTTAAGTAGAATCTGGCCCAATCAAGCTAAGAAGAATTAAGGAAACGCTCCCACATTCGATCCGATCCGACACGCCGCAAGGGAGCTGAGCTAAGTCGCGTCGAAAAAGAGGAATCAGATATCTAATACGGGGGAATCAAGATGAAGAAGTTTATCCGCCTGATTGCAGCGATAGCCGTGACTCTGGGAGTTGTATTCGTCCCGAGTGCGCCGGCCCAAAACGATAAAGGTTCTATAAACGGCCACGTCACAGATTCCAGTGCGGGAGTGCTGCAAGGCGCAGAAGTGGAGCTCCAGCCCGGCGGAATTGTTGTGGCAAGCAATCAGCAGGGTGCCTATTACATTAACAACCTAAAATCGGGAGCCTATACGATTACCGTTACTTATATTGGATTTTCCTTATTTACCAAAGTAGTAGAGATAAAGGCGGGCCAAGCAACGACTGTTGACATCCCTATGGAAGTTTCCTCTCAGAACGACAAGATCCTCGTAACTGCGGAAAGAGTTTCAGGCGAAGCTGAAGCCGTCAACCGGGAACGGTCGGCAGATAACATACTTCAGGTATTGCCAAATGACGTATTTACTTCTCTTCCAAATGCGAACGTAGCAGATGCGGTCGGCCGCTTGCCGAGCGTTACTCTCGAGCGTGACGAAGGCGAAGGAAAATACATTCAGGTACGGAGTTTGGAACCGCGGCTCACAAATGCCACCGTGGACGGGGTCAACATCCCTTCACCGCAGCCCGGAGTGCGCCAGATAAAATTCGACTCAATGCCCGCAGACCTCCTGGAATCCGTAGAAGTGAATAAGACTCTGCAGGCGAATATGGACGGTGACGGAATCGGGGGTTCGGTAAATCTGGTCACGAAGACGGCCGGCGAGAGACCTACCGTTTCGCTGCTAGGGGGAGGCGCAGCGACACCAATCATGGGCGGAAGGAACGCGTATCAAGCGGCCGGGACTGTGGGTATGCGCTTCGGAGAAAAGAAGAAGTTCGGCGTCTTGTTTGGTGGCTCGTATGACTGGAACGGGCGCGGGATCAACGATGTAGAACCGGTTCCAGACGTGGCAACATACGTTGACAATTCCTCGCAGCGGTATTTTGTAAGCCAAGACTTCCGCGATTACCAATACGATCGTGGACGTTGGGGATTTACCGGGTCTGCCGATTACACACTTGGAGAAGGGTCGGATATCTACGTTAAATTTCTTTATTCGGACTTCCACGATTTTGGTAAGCGTTGGGACTACAATCTGACCGACAATACGCCACTGTATAACCCGTACAATCCATCTCAATATCCGAATGGAATCTCCCTCTACAATAGCAATGGTTGCACCCTCCCCAGCCCAACCCCAACAAACCCAAGTACAGCAGAGGTCTGCGGAACGGGAACACCTCAATTCGGAGTTTCGAACCGCGTACCTATTTTCATCATCGGCAGCCTGCTGCTGGGGGGAAAGCACGTTTTCACGAGTTCGTGGGCTTCCTGGGAAGTTTCCGTCTCTCAATCGAAACAAATCCACTCTGGCGGCGACGAAGGTGCGAGTTTTGGGACTAACTCGACATTTAACAATCTATATCCAAATGGAAGTTCATGTCAGTACAGTCCACAGCTAACAACGAAACAGTATATTCCGCAGTGGACGCCAATCTGCTTCACGGAAGCATACGCACCAACGAATTATGATATGACCTCCATCAACACATCCGTTGGGCAGTCCCCCCAGTTGAATTTGCAATTTGCTGGTGCTTATGGAAAGCGATACCACCTTTGGTCAAAGCTCTCAACTATTGAAATCGGTGGAAAGTTCCGGAACGCGCACAAATTTGACAACTCCTACACGCCAACCTACACGCCCAATAATTCTCTTCCATTGAGTGCGTTCCCTGATGGCTTTAAAGATCCCAAATACTACAAGAGCAATTACCAGTTCGGACCGGCAGCAAATTGGAGAAATATGGTCGATTATCTGAACGGCAATATGTCGGCTTTTACCCTGGATCCGCTTTCGGTAGGCGCAAATGGCGGCAATTTCGATCTCGTGGAACAGGTCTCTGCGGGCTACGTGATGGATACAATGGACGTAACCAGCAGAATCCGTGTGGTAGCCGGTCTCCGAATTGAGGGTACAAATCTAAATACGGTTGCCTATCAATGCAATCCCACCTGTCAGACGCTTCAGCAGCAGTTGAACGAAAACCTCGGAAGTGTTTCTTACAAGCAGTATGGTTCGTACATAAATTACTTGCCGAGTGCCTCGGTACGGTTCGATCTTGGGCACGATACCAATTTGAGAGTCGTCTACAGTCGGGCGCTTTCTCGTCCTGATCCGCAAGACATAGCGCAAGCGTATTCGGTCACCATCCACATTGACCCCATGACCGAATCACTTGGTAATCCGAATTTGAAAGCCGAAACTGCAAACAACTATGATGTCCTGTTAGAACATTACTTGAAGCCGTTCGGGCTGATCCAGGGAGGCTTTTTCTATAAGCAGCTTTACAATCCAATCGTTACTCAGACAACCTTCAAACAAAACTACAGCCCAGATCCGAGCAATCCGTTAGATTACCCAGTGGGAAATTGGAACATTACCCAGCCCGTCAATGCTGGCAGCGGTTGGCTGACTGGTGTCGAGTTGGCTTACTTGCAGCATTTCACTTCGCTGCCGGGATTGCTTAGCGGTTTGGGTCTGTCCGCAAATTACAGCTTCACGAATTCACAGGCGATCGGTATCCCCGGACGTTCTGACACCCCGAGATTGCTTCCCGTCAGTCACCAAATATTTTTAACATCAGCCCCACCTTCGACAAGGGACGTCTTTCAATCCGCGCGGGATTGTCCTATAACGAGCACAGCATTTTCAGTTACCAATATCAGGACGGGACACCAGGCGGAATTAACGGGCCGTTGAGCGATCAATACCTCTATACGCACTTTCAGATCGATTTGCAGGGAAGTTACTATATCGGCCACGGACTCACGTTCATGGCTTACGGCCTAAACCTAAACAACGAAGTGTTCGGCTTTTATAACGGACAATCACAATACATGGTTCAACGTGAATATTACGAGCCAACAGTCGGACTAGGACTACGCTGGTCCCCCATGCACGAAAAATAGCTGCTTGTAAAAAGCCAATGCCCCTAGCGTTCCTTGAGAGAGCGGAGTACAAGGGCCATCTCTGTTCGAAAACCTGGAAATGAAAGTTCGTTGAGGCCAGATTTAGCGTGTGTTTAGCTTGCACCGAGTACAAATGGTGGATGGAGGAACGATGAGAAAGCGAATCCTTATTCGGCTCGTTGTGGTTGTTCTGGTGGCGACAGCCGCAGTGGCAATTGGCAAATACGAATTAGTCAAGAAAGTAGCCGTCCCCGGCTCCGGCGGTTGGGACTACGTCACGGTCGACGACGCGGGTCGGCGCGTATTTATTTCTCATAGCACCCAAGTTGAGGTTCTGGATGCAGATGCATATACCATAGTTGGCACCGTCCCAAATACGCCCGGTGTACACGGAGTGGCGGTAGCAACAGAGTTCAATCGGGGATACGCCTCGGCTGGAAAATCGGATACGGTTGTGGCGTTCGATTTGAAGACACTCAAACCCCTTGGCGAAATCAAGGTCGGCAAGAAACCGGATGCAATCATCTACGAACCGCTCACCAAGCGAATCTACGTGATGAACGGGGATAGCGACAACATAACCGTGCTGAACGCGAAAGACGGGTCGCTAGCGGGGACGATCGCCCTTGGTGGCGGCCCGGAATTTGCAGTCAGTGACGGTAAGGGAAATCTCTACGTCAATCTTGAAGAACAAAATGAAACCTTGCACATCGACGTCAATTCGCTAAAAGTAGTGGATCGTTGGGCGCTAGCTCCGTGCGCGACACCAACCGCCTTAGCTATGGATATCGAAAATCGCCGACTGTTCATCGGCTGCCGAAGCAGGCATTTCGCCGTTCTGAATGCCGAAACAGGCAAACTCGTTTTCACGGCGCCGATCGGCGAACGCGTGGACGCGAACGCATTCGACGGCAAGACGAGAATGGTCTATCTCTCCACCGGCGACGGAAAAGTCTCCGTCTTCCATCAGGATGCCCCAGACAAGTATTCTTTGGTTCAGGAAATCGCGACAAAGGCGGGCGGTAAAACCATGGGTTACGATCCCAAGACCGCTCGCGTTATTGTCCCGACAAGCGACAACGGGGCCATGCAAGTTTTAGTCTTTGGAAATCAATAATCAAACCTGACTGAGATTTATTTAAAACGATAGCCCGCTTTCAGTTCGCATCGATAGTCCCTTGCCTGGTTCTTTTCCACTCGGACCTGGCAAGTGGCCCAACTAAGATCCGGCGATGGACCCAGCGGGAAGACAACTAGTGTCCCGTTCATCTCTGCTTCAAGGCTAGGACCTTCTGCGGTCGACGGGAGTGTAAAATTCATCGAGCGCCCGAAAATCACGGGAAACGACGTGCGCGTAACCGAGTCCAATTGCGAGCGGAACACCTCTGCTTGAAACAAAAACGTGGTGGTGTCTGACCAGTTGCGCACGGTGACTTTGATCGCCCGGCCCCCTCGCGAAAATTCATCGGTATCGATGCGTGTGAATGGACACGGCCCGGCGATACACGTCACTCGTGCATCGCGAAACACATTTCCCTCGCCCGCATCCAGGTTCGCGGAGGCCACCCCAGCCCTCCACTTTCCGTCCGGCGAGCAAGGACTTTTTTCAACGCAGGGGAGATTCCCTTCATTCTCAACTTCAAACGTCTTCACCGCACTTCCTATATTTTCCGTCTTTGTCGCCTCGGTTGAATACCTTACAAGCAGGTTTCCTACCACAACCTCAGCTTCGTTGAGTTTCGCTTCCACTTCCCCATGAAGCGGCGTCAATCGGACGACATCCAGTTTGTCACTCAACAATTCTTTCAGTTCAAGTGGCTGAAAATCAGGGTGGTGAAAAGAGAGTTGAATCGGCTGCCCCAACTTTACGCCCGGAATAAAGGTGAGTTTGAACGTGCCCGAGAAATCCGACTTCACGTCGTGCGAGAGCAATCCATCCGGCGACGTTACCTCCACATTGGCAATCGGAGATTGCTTTCGCGGATCTTTATCGTCTTTGAGGACGGCACCGGCAAGCGTGATCGTACCTGTTTTCCTATGTTTGCCCAGGGACATGCGCGCTGCAAGAAACGCACCTCCTACGCACAGGATGATAATTGCCCCAATGGCGACTTTTCGATGCCCAAACATATTCTTTTCTCAACCTACCTTTCAGTTAGATTGAAAGCAAGGCAGATTCGAAAGTCAGTCTTGGAGTACGACTGGGGAAGCTACTCCCGCATCAATTTGGGTAAGCAAATGGTACCACTCGCATAAGTGAACGTTGGTCGATGCAAAGAGTGTCTATAATGAATCATAATGGATCAGAGAGAAGAATTTAGCCTCGATAAGGTGTCGCGACGGAAATTATTAAAACGCTTTGCCGGCGTGGGTACCGTTCTTCCAATTCTGGGCTTGGGTACTGTTTCGAGCTC
Organism: uncultured Acidobacteriota bacterium; assembly: GCA_963831545.1. Taxonomy (GTDB): domain Bacteria; phylum Acidobacteriota; class Terriglobia; order Acidiferrales; family UBA7541; genus Acidiferrum. The sequence goes on along the minus strand of CAWHQX010000007.1, from coordinate 181,712 downwards.
ACAAAAACCCAGCAAGACTCCAGCGCGCCCGGCACCACCGCACCTGCCTGTCAAGATATTTTCTGATTCTGATGATTCACTTCTGCAGGAGTTGGAGAGAGCCAGTTTCAAGTATTTTTGGGAACAAGCTCATCCGGAAACTGGCATTGTCCTCGACCGCTGCCATGCACGGAGTCCTGTCACCAGCGAATTGGGCAGCATTGCCGCCACTGGCTTTGGGCTCACAGCCCTTTGCATTGGCGAAAATAGAGGATTTATTCAGCGCCCTATGGCTGAAGCGCGCGCGCTCAATACGCTCCGATTTCTTTGGAAAAAGTTGCCTAATCATCGTGGATTTTTCTACCACTTTGGCAACATCAATTCGGGGGAACGCCTCTGGGATTCAGAAGCTTCCTCTGTCGATACCGCAATTCTGCTTTGCGGAGTGCTCACTTGTCGTCAGCACTTTTTCCACGCCGAACTGAGAGAACTAGCCCTTGAGATCTTTAATCGCGTTGATTGGAATTGGCTCTCGGAAGACACACCGATCCTGCCACATGGCTGGACACCTGAAAGCGGCTTCCTACAGTATCGCTGGGGCGATTACAGTGAAATGATGATGATGTATCTCCTGGGTCTGGGCTCATCCGCACACCCGTTGCCCCCCGAAGCATGGAACGCGTGGAAGCGCACGACGTTTGAATACGACGGCATTCGCTATATCGGATCGTTCGCTCCTCTTTTCATTCATCAATATTCACAAGCCTGGTTCGATTTTCGCGGAAAGCGTGATAAATATGCCGACTATTTTCAGAATTCCATTCTAGCCACGGATGCACACCGACGTTTCTGTCTGGATCTAGCCTCGCAATTCCCAGACTACAGCGACGACCTCTGGGGCATTACTGCCTCTGATTCGCAAAAGGGTTACGTCGCCTGGGGAGGTCCGCCGGCTACCGGACCAATCGATGGCAGTGTAGTTCCCTGTGCCACGGCAGGTTCTCTTCCGTTTCTGCCAGACGCGACGATGCGCGTTCTCCGCAATATTAAGAATCGCTATGGGAACAACGCTTGGACGCAATACGGCTACGTCGACGCGTTCAATCCGCGCACCAACTGGTATGACACCGACGTCGTCGGCATAGACATCGGAATTTCCATGGTGATGGCCGAGAATGTCCGCACCTCTTTTGTTTGGAATACATTTATGAAAAATCCAGAGGCCCAGCGCGGCATGGATCGCGCAGGCTTCAAACCAAACCCGACTCTGCCCGGATCCCAGACCACTACCGCACCACCGGCGAAGCGTTCCAGCTGAGACTTCGGAACCGCCACGACAGGGCAGGGGGACTGGCAAGACCGCGATAGAGTCGCACCGACTCCAAAATGCTTTTTTTTCGACGGATTTTGTTCGCCTCCGAGCATCTTATACTAGGGGTCATATTGGAGGGCAGACATGCCTTGCTTGTTGCTGATCATCTTTCTAGCGTTTCCCCGGATTGCCCTGGTGCTGATATTCGTTTTCTCAAACTATCTTGAGCGCGCCTATCACGGGTTGATCCTGCCCCTAATTGGATTTATCTTTGTCCCGCTCACGACACTGGTTTATGCATGGATGGTGAACACGGGCCGACCTATCGTCGGGCTGAATTTGATCATCTTGATTGTTGCTGTAGTCGTTGACCTGGGCGGTCTCGGCGGCGGGGGCACCTACCGCCGTCGACGTGAGGTCGTGGCCTAGTCTCCTTTTCAAACTGCATTCAGGAAAATGATGATCCGCTAAGAACGACCGCAGGTTTCAGGCATTACTGCAAAAAGTGGGCTAGCGAAATAATTTTTGTCATCAGTGAACGTAATAGGAAGACTTCGAGAGGATGAGATAGTCCTTTCCTTTTTTGCCGTATGAACCTGTTAGAGTCACATCGAGCTTATGGGGCTTGCCGGAAGCCGCCGTGGCTTGGGTGTAATATCCGAGCGTGTAACGCGTTTTGATCCGGTCGATCAGTGTTCGAAACACATCATTCAGATGCGCCACATCCTGCACGTCAAAGATTTCCCCGCCGGTCTGCTCTGCGACTCTGTGAATGTTAACTAAACCGGGCACCATCGCAGAAGCCATCAGAGTTCCCGGCGGATTGTAGCCGGGAATTTTCAAGTTGTACAACGTTGCGTCCGCTGCGATCGTTTCCGTGATGATGTCCTTGGTTCCCTGGCCGCCAGCGCTGGTACCCACATCGTCGCTAATCAGAATGATGACCCGTCGACCTGTCGGCGGGAGATTTAGCAAATACTTGGAGGCAATGAAAATGCCATCATTAATGTTGGTGGCCCCACCGACCGTAAACTCTTTGATCTGCGTAGAAATGGCAGACTTGTCTTTTGTGAAAGGCACGCGCAGTTCAGCCTCGGTGGAAAATGTAAACAGCGCCACTTCGTCGTCGGGCTTCAGCGCGGAAAGGGCGACGTTGGCCGCGTCCCGCAAAGGACCGAGAAATGGCCCAATAGAATCGCTCAAATCCAGCACCAGTGCGACGTTGATGGGTAGTTCATCCTTACTGAAAACGTCGATCCTTTGCGGGACACCGTCTTCGCGAAGCTCGAATGAGTCCCTGGTCAAGTCGCTCATGATTTTGCCCGTTTTGGTCTTTACCGTGGCGTCGAGCAGTACGAGGTTCACATCTACTTTTATGACACCCGGAGCCTGGCTCTGCTCGCCTTGCCCCTGTGCGGGCCGAGGGAACCACAGGAAATGCAGGAAAAGAAGTAAGACCAGGCCAAGTTTTTCCGTCTGTGAATTCACGAACGACCGCTTTTGGGGCCGACAAGCCTCAGCGCTTTGCATAAAGGAATTCTGGCAGCGATTCACGGACGGAACAAGAGGCTGGGCGATTCAGGGGGAAAACCCGAAACAGGCGGACACCCACCTTTGTTCCTACGGACTTAGCCAAGCCGCCCTCCGTACGACTACAATGTGTCGGTTTGGAACCCAGTCCTGATTTCGTGGAGGTATTGTGAAGATCTGGTATTTGTACGCAATTTTGACGATCGTAACGTGGGGCCTTTGGGGGGTTTTCAGTAAATTGGCGGCGAACTACGCCAAACCACGGCAAGCGCTGCTATTTCAGACCGTTGGAGTGCTTGCGTTTGCTGCGGTGGTTCTGGTTGTTGAACGGTTCAACATTGAGTGGAGCACTCCCGGTTTCAGCTGGGCGGCATTAGGCGGCTTCTTTGCATTTATAGGATTTCTCACTTTTTTTGCGGCACTCGAAAAAGGAGACACCTCCACCGTTGTTACACTGTCGGCTCTCTATCCCATGGTCACAATTCTGATTAGTATTGCATTCCTCCACGAAAGATTGACGACGCGTCAGGGAGTGGGCATCGTGCTGGCTCTGATTGCCAGCGCGCTCCTAGCGTCGTGATTAACGCCAAGAGGATCCACTGATCCGAATTCTCCGGGCTTCGAGCTCTTTCAAGAATGGTGACGGGGGTATTGCCGTTTCAGGAGCATGCACGCCGATAGCAGCGACACCTCCACTAGCAATCATCTGTGCCGCAATTGAGATGGGAAAACCCGTATCTCGTGCTACGGCACTGAAGTCAGGTCTCTTTGTATAGCGAGCAGTGGCGCTAAGCGACAGTTTCTTTGCCACCCGCCCTTTCGCACCGCGCACGATAACAAGAATGGTTTCCACGTCTTTGGGAGATTTTCCGGAGGGTGGCCGCGACTTGAGAAGTTGTTCCAGAAAGGTGCGCGGCGAAATGTCCCTGTCTTGAACCTTCACAGGCTTCTGTTCCAGTAGCCCGATTCCATCGAGCAAGCGGACAGCCTCAATCAAATGGAGGTCGTAGTTGATCTTAAAGGACACTTCACGGATACCTTTCTCCTTGAAACTCAAAGGGAGTGTGGCGACTTCCGAATGAATCGAATGACGCATGATCAATTTTCCGACCGGCTTCGGAAAGTTGATCGTTTCCGCACCGGAAAATCGTGCTTGCTCCGCAAATTTGCGTCGGATGAATGCCACAGGCGGAATCGTAAGCTCGTCGAGAATCGTGGCGACGGAAAAACCGAAGGCTAACGCGTCGGGATAGTTCTGAAAATCCCGACTTCCGTTGTACACGCCGATAAAATCCACTCGATCAAGCTGGTCTGCCGAGATATCGTGCCATAACGTTGGCAATCCCTGGCGCGCTACCGATCCCGAGAACCGCCAACTTTCCGCTTTTTCGGAATTCATCGTCGAGCATGAGTTGTTTACGCGTCGTATAGAAAAGGCCACCGAGATCGAGATAATGAACGCGTGCAAGAAGGGCTGCTCTCATTACCTGAAGGTTCCAGTAGTACTGTGTGCAATTCAGGACGGCCGAGCTGCCATCGAGAATGCCCGCCAGTGCCGGGGTGTCGCGTACATCGACAGGGATCGCCCTTGCTTTGCCGGAACCGAAACGACGAGCAACCGTCTCCGCTCGCGGAAAATCGAAGTCACCGACAAGGATCTCGTCCACAGTCTTTGAACGAGCAAGATCATAGACCGTCGCAGAGCCCATCATTCCTGCGCCAAGAACCGTAAATTTCAATTCCTATCCCCTCCTGGTTCCTAAGATCCGGTGAAACGCACGGTCGTAAAATCCGATCCTTATCCGAGAGGATTAATATGGAGCGCGATTGTCTTCAAATGCGTCATATCCTCGAAAGTGAACCGGCCGCCAAGTCGGCCGTAGCCGCTTCGAGTGCCTCCACCACCACCGAACGGCTCATGGGCCTCCCAATAATCGGTGGTATCGTTGATGACAACGTTGCCGCTTCGAAGGCGCTCAGCAAAATAAAATGCTTTATCGATATCTCGCGTGAAAATCGCCATCTGCAGCCCATATCCGGTGCCGTTGGCGAGAGAAATTGCTTCGTCGTAGCTGCTCACCTGGACAAGCGGCACGACCGGTCCGAAGGTCTCTTCGTTGTTAAGGAGCATGCTGGTCGTAACGTTGTCGACGACTGTAGGCTCGAAGAACAAATTCGTTGGCTGATTTGCAGCACGCTTTCCGCCAAAGATCACCCGGGCGCCTCTCGCGAGTGCGTCCGCAAGGTGACGCTCCGTCTTCTCGATCACGGGAAGGTTGTTCATCGGGCCCATGGTCACGCCTAAGCGCAGGGGATCTCCCACGTGAATATTTTTTGCTTCCTCGACGACCAGATCGAGAAAGTCCTTGTGAACACGTTTGTCGACTAGCACGCGCTCTGTGGCGCAACATACTTGACCTGCATTGAAGTATGCCCCAAATGCAGCAGCCCTTGCCGCACGCGCCAGGTCGGCGTCCTCGAGTACAATCTGTGGGCCGTTACCCCCCAGCTCCATCAGTAGCTTTTTCACTCCCGCTCTGCGTTGAATCGTGTCGCCTGTCGTCGTTTCTCCGGTTAGACCGATCCCGTCAATTCCGGGATGTGCAACCAGGGCGTCACCTGTCGTTGGCCCATCGCCGGGGACGAGATTGAACACGCCTGGCGGCAGCTCAGCCTCCGCGATACATTGCGTCATTAAGTAGGCTGCCAACGGTGTTTGTTCGGCGGGTTTGAAGATGATGGTGTTCCCCGCGGCCAGCCCAGGACCAAAGTATTCCGACGGGATGACGGTCGGAAAATTCCAGGGCGTAATGACGGCCCACGCACCGATGGCCACTTTAAACGTAAAAAGCCGCTTATTCGGGTCGCGCGCCGGAATAATCGGGGTCTCCAGTCTTTTTACGTCTTCGGCTGCGATTCGAAAATTCTCCGCGGTCTCTTCTACTTCGGGGAGAGCTTCGGCGAAGTAGGGCTTACCTTGTTCGAGCGAAATAATTGCTGCGATCTGTTCCCTCCGGGCAAGGATTCTGTCCGCAATTCTGTGGCAGGCGGCGGCACGTTCAAAGGGAGCAGTCATGCGCCAGCCATCCCAGGCCGCTCGCCCACTAGCAACGGCACGATCTACGTCCGCGCGGTTGGAGTGCGGGATGCGCGCTAATAATTTTCCTGTCCCCGGACTGTGTACGGCGATCTGCTCCTTCGACTCGCTGTCGGTCCATTTACCTCCGATGAAGAGTTTGAGCGGAGGAAGCGTCGCGAGTGCTTGTTCGGTGTTCGGCGTTGAGGAGTCCATGGTGTCCCTCGTTTCAGTTATCCCAAAGCAAACCGCGAATCCTTACTTTTGTCGATCGACGGGGGTCAGTGTGTCAGAAACGGTCAGCTTGGTCATCTCCGTGCCGGTGATGACCGCGTTGCGAATCTGGCTAAACAGGTCGGTCAGCGTATTAGGCGTGTGCGGAATCAAAATGGTATTGCTGTGATCGTTGGCGGCGATTTCCTTCAACGTGTCGAAATATTGGGTCATCAAGACCAGTTGCATGACGTCTTGCGGCGTAGAACCCTGGACGGTCTTGGCAAAGTCTTCAACCGAGTCCTTCAAGCCAGAGATGATCGCTTTGCGTTGGTTGGCGATCCCTTCACCTTGCAGGCGTTTGGATTCCGCTTCCGCTTCTGCTTGCTTCACCAATAACAGCTTGTTGGTTTCCGCGCGCGACACCGTGGCCTCGCGTTCGCGCTGAGCGGCGTTGATATCGTTCATAGCAGCTTTCACTTTTTGGTCGGGCACGATATCGGAGATCAGGACCTTGACGATCGAGTAGCCGTATTCCTTCATTGAACCGTCGAGGCTATCGCGCAGGTCATTCGCGATGTCGGCCTGATTGAGGAAGGTGTCGTCGAGCTTCATCTTCGGCACGTGGCCAAGGACCACATTGTAGACCATCGATTCGATCTGCTTGACGGGATCGGTCAGCTTATAAAATGCCGCTTCCACAGCTTCGGGCATCACCTTGTACTGAATCGACACTGGAATCTGTACGAAGACGTTATCCTGCGTCTTGGTTTCCACCTGTACGTCGAATTGCTGGACTTTCATGCTCATGCGCCGGACGACGGCTTCGATGAATGGTGTTTTCCAGTTGAGGCCTGGTCCAGCGACGCGCGCGAATTTGCCCAGCCGCTGAACGATAGCGACCTGCGCTGTCTCCACGGTGAAGAATGAACCGAACACCAAGGCCAAAGTGAGGATGAACAAGAGTCCCAGGAAAACCTCAAGCAGTGTCCCAAATTCCATTTTGCCCTCCGCAGGCAAAGCAATAGTTATTTGCGCCGAATGCCAGGAACAGAAATAGGAGCGATAGTTGCAACAGTATCACACAGACCGCAAGCGATCGATTCCCGGTTCAGTCGAAGGAAGTGGGCAAAGCGGGATTCCGATAGTGCGCAAACATATGACTGATTTGCTCCGGGATCACACGAGTCAGGGAGAGTGGAGGAATTAGCATTCTCACTGAAAAACTCCACGTCGCTCGTTTCAATGCTTTCGCTAGCCTGACCTCCACAGAGTTCACCGATGAAAAACAGTTTATAAACATGGTAGGCGAGTTGTGGATGGTTATGTCTGTCTCGGTCGAGGACCGCTGCGAGCTTCTTGATGACGACCTCGTAGCCTGATTCTTCTCTGACTTCGCGTCTGGCAGCAATCGCGGGAGACTCGCCGACATCGGCCCATCCACCGGGAAGTGTCCATAAACCATCCGAGCGCTCTTTCACCAGCAAAATCCGACTCTGATCAAAAACAGCGATGCGGAGGTCGACCTTGGGCGTTGCGTATCCCATTTCATTTTTGAATAGATTGAGGACCGGCTCAGCGTCCGGCAGTCCGTCGCTTTTTGCTGCAATGTCCGCGGCAATACGTCGGATTTCGTCGTAGCGTTGCTGATCGTAGGGGTCTTTGGCGTACTCAAGTCCGGTCTGTGCGACCGACTGCAGGCGACGTACCCATTCGAGCCATTGAGGAGGAGTTGGCATAGGCAAATTCTGGCAGTGTTTGTCGGACGGGACAAGCTTTCGCATTCCGCTCTATCGACTTGGCGGCGACCAGTATGTGATCTGCATCACACATGGGCTCTTGCCGTAGGGACTGCCGAGGATAATTTAAGTACAAACGTTTGAGCAGGCTACAAAAAGCAGTTCCGTCAGCTTCCGAGCGAAGCCGCAGTTATTGCGAGCAAGTCCGATTCTGCCGAAGGAGCCGCAACTCGATCGCAGGACGGCTGCGAGATATTAGGGCGCGACCTACTTGCCCGGGGTGTACCAGATCGGTGAGGTCCATGCGCGCTGTTGGACTGTCGCTGCGACGCCCGGGTTTGGGGGTAAATTCAGCTTCGCTGACCAGTAGGTTGACCAGCGCGGTGTAGGAATTTCCAGGACCCGCGCATAATACGTTACGCTCGATTTGGAATCGAACGATGGATCGGTCCACTCGCCGACCAATTCCGGCGCTCCAATTGAGTTGGTGTAGGTCGCAGTCTTGATATCCACGGTATTCCCCACGGCCGGCAGCTTTCCCGTTTTTGGATCTGCCTTGCGATCGCCACTCCACACCACGTCGTAGACTTTTTCAGTACTCTTGCCATTCTTGGTGGATACCTTGATGATCTGGATGCGATCAAGATTTCCGCTGTTCGGATCCTTTAGCGCGTGAACAATTAATGTGGGAGCCGCTCCGGCCACGGGCGCCACAAGGTCGCTACCCATCGGTACGCCGCCATCGTAAGCCGCCTTGACCCAGTCGTTCTTTTGAATCAGGTCTTTTGGATAGTTCCAGCCCGCAAACAGTCGAACCTTGATTCGCACTCCGGAAGTCCCGAAGGTCTCTTTCCGCTTCATCGCAGCGAATAGTGATTCGCGGGTATTCTCTTCGGCCCAAACTCCCGTCAATCCGCCAGAGCCGAGACTCGTCGGAGGTTCTCCGCCGATCGAGGTGGTGGCGCTAACGACCCTCCTTGGATCGTTGTCCTGCAAGCCGTGCGAGCCCGGATAATTACTTGCTTCGGTTGAAGAGAGAGCCGAGTGAAAATCGGTTCCCGCCTCAATGCCGTATTTGAAGGGATTAACGCCCATGGACGCCTGCAGTTCCTGGCCAACACCGTATGCCTGCCGCAGATAACTTCCGGTGGCGGAGTTTGCACGGGTATCTGTGCCGATTAAATACGTCCACATTTCGAAATTAGAAAATTCGTCAGTCGGAGAGAGCGCAGGGCTCGTGTCGCTCTGTCCTTTGCCCTGGATAATCTCCGCGAGTGGCTCATTGGCCATCCGGCGCTCGGCGTAATCACGTGTCAACGGTTTGCCGGACAGATCCCGCCTGTTAAACATCAGACCGTTGCTAGCGTTGCCGTTGTGGGGAACCGCGATCACGTCAAGACCCAGCTTTCGCTGCTGTTCAAGGTAACGCCACAAGGCTTCGGGATCGAGCGAGTCGAAAGCCGAGAATGGAATTTCTGGTCCCTTATTAGCGAAAATCACGCAGCGATGCAGGTTTTGAAATTCCGGTGAGGAAGTCCACTCAAAAGCGATGAAGGACGTAAATCTGCCGGGTTTGTTATATTTTTCGGCAGTTGCCTGGTAGTCAGCCCAAGTTGATCGCAAAAGTTTGGGATCGGACAGTTCAGGCAGAGGCTTGTTGGTTGTAAATGTGCCGACGACCTTCTTGAAAGCCGCAGCCGCTACCGAAGGGTCGGTACTGGTCATGTTCGTGTACCAGTCGGTTTTAGCAAACACCCCCTTTGGATTCACAGTTTCCGGCCCGACGCCGAGATACTCGGCATGATCCGTCAGCGCGAGAAAATCGAGCGCCGCCATTCGTTTTTGCGGTTTCCCGAAGTACTCGACAGTCTCTCCCATCGCATAACGGAAAGCATCATCTGGTGTGGTTCTCGTGCCCATCGCGAACGCATCCATCGAATAGCCGCTGTGCAGGTGCAAGTCGCCAAAATACGCGTTCCGAAGAGGATTGCGTGGCGGCCGAGCGCCGGCCGTTGCCGTCGGGGCGCCTTTCTCTGTGGGAGCGGATGTTTGGTCCACGGGCTTTGAACAACCCGATGCAGAAAGGATGAACGCGGCTGCAGCAAGCAGGACTGAAAATGACTTAGAATTGGACACGTTGCCCCCATTGAATGGTGTGTGCGAGATCACCCGTCGACTGCTGCACCGGGCTTGATCGCATACGAAGTTTCGACGTCAGGTTGCTCCGCAGTATACAACAACCAGGCCAACCAGAAGTTGTCTTTTCCGACTCCTAGGCCGAACTGATTCAGGGATTTAGATGCATTTCCTCCGCGCCGCTATGCGACTCCGTGCTGCACGGTTTGGTGCAACAGTGTGGCGTTTGCGCCTGCGGCCGCTAGCCTCTCCATTCCGCGGATTCGTTGACCAGACCTGGGGCGTAACCTATACTTTATGATTGTGAAGTTGTAGTGCACTCGCCGGACTACGTACAAGTAGTTTCGTTCGATTTCCGCAGACAGAGCGGAGTGGTAGTGACGAGCAGCGAGCGTTTGGTGCGCTCGAAGCATTCTTCGTTTTAGAAGGGCCGAGATTTAAGGGAGAAACACGATGGCGGACGCAAATTGCCGGAAAGAGATGGAGCTGGAGATTCCGGCCGAGGAAGTCAGCAAGCAGACCGAAAAAGTCGCCAGGGAATTTGCGAAGATGGCGCGTGTTCCGGGATTTCGCCCTGGCAAGGCGCCGATCACGCTGATCAAGAAACGCTTTGCGGAAGATATTAAGGGTGAAGTGTTGCAGAAACTGGTGCCGGAACACGTGGAGAAAGCGGTCGCCGAACAGAAACTCACGCCGGTATCTCAACCGCAGGTCGACAAGCTCGAATTCAACGAAGGTCAGCCGGTAAAGTTCCGGGCGAGTTTCGAAGTTTTGCCGGAGTTTTCCCTGGCAAACTACAAGTCTCTGGACATCGAGATGCCCGACCTCAGCATCACCGATGAAACCCTCGCAAAGACACTCGAAGAAATGCGCGAGCGCGCCGCCACCTTTACCCCCGTCGAAGGCCGGGCGGTCCAGGACAGCGATTACGTGCAAGTCAAACTCCACGGCACGCCGGAAGGCGAAGGCGAGCCGCTCAATGCCGAGAGCGTCCTATGTCATGTGGGCGCGGAAGAGACGATGGCCCCGTTTAACGAGAATCTCCGTGGGGCAAGTGTTGGAGACCACAAGGATTTCGACGTGATGTACCCGGCAGATTATCCCGATGCCAAGCTGGCGGGCAAGACGTTTCATTATTCTGTCGACGTGCTCGGTATCAAAATAAAGACTTTGCCGGAAATGAACGATGAATTCGCGAAGGACGTCAGCGACGCGACATCGATGGATGAGTTGAAGAAAAAGGTGAGAGAGGGGCTGGAGCACGAGCGCGATCACCGGGTAAAAGACTTGCAGCGAGAAAAGGTTCTGGCGGAGTTGGTGAAGCAGCATGACTTCCCGGTCCCGGAATCGCTTGTCGAACATCAAATGGACGTACGGCTGGAGCGGGTGATCCGTTCGCTGGCGCAACAGGGTGTCGATCCTCGTGCGGTGAACGTGGACTGGGTTGGTCTGCGGCGAAAGCAGGAGGACCGCGCTAAGGATGACGTGAAAGCGGAATTGGTCGTCGATCGCATCGCAACGGAAGAAAAAATCGACGTGACTGACGAGGAATTGCAGCACGAACTCGAACATATGGCCAGCCACGGCGGTCAATCCGCAGAGGCCTTGCGTGCGAGTTTGACAAAGCAAGGTACGCTCGATAGGATGAAGGCGAAGCTTCGGAGTGACAAAACTCTTGACTGGCTTGCCCAGAATGCAAACGTCAAGACCATCTCAGCGGCCAGCGCCAAGTAAACTAAGCACTGAAGATAACCCGCGTTTGCGAGCAAACTTTCTCTCATGAAAAACTACGACGAACCGCAATATCACGCCACAACCCTGGTTCCGATGGTTGTGGAGCAGACCAGCCGGGGCGAGCGTGCCTATGACATCTATTCGCGCTTGCTGAAAGAACACATCATTTTCATTGGAACGCCGATTGACGATCATGTTGCCAATCTGGCTACCGCACAAATGCTGTTTCTCCAGGCCGAAGATCCGGAAAAGGACATTCAGTTGTACATCAATTCGCCGGGCGGATCGATTACCGCGGGATTTGCGATCTATGACACGATGCAATTCGTAAAACCCGACGTGGTGACTACCTGTGTCGGCCAAGCCGCATCGATTGCGGCCGTCTTGCTGGTCGGCGGGGCTCCGAAGAAGCGCTTCTCTCTGCCAAATTCAAGAATTCTCATTCACCAGCCGTGGATGAGCGGGCTCGGCGGACAGGCAACCGACATTGATCTGCACGCGAAAGAAATATTGCGGATGAGAACGACGATCAACCAGCTTTTGGCCAAACATACCGGACAGCCGGTTGAACGCATCGAAAAGGACGTAGAGCGGGACTACATCATGAATCCCGAACAAGCCAAAGAATACGGGATGATCGACGAGATCATCTTTAAACACCGCTAAGCTCTTACATTCATTTTCGTGCTGACATACATCTAATGGCTTGGGGAACAAACGAACCTTTTCTCGGTGTGTGGAGGCGTTCCTGTTTCACACAGGGTCTTGTAGAAATCCTTCGCATCGGGGAAATTTCGGCCTAGAATAGAAATTAATGCCGGCATGTAGCCGGAGATGAGGCCTGCAACCAAGTGAAAAAATACAGCCCAGATGAGCCGCTTCGCTGTTCCTTCTGCCACAAGACGCAAGAACAGGTGGAGAAGCTGATCAGTTCGCCTAGCGACTATCCGCGTGCCTATATCTGTAACGAGTGTGTCGGTGTCTGCCAGACGATACTCGAAGATGAGAAGCGCGAGCAGGCCACAGCGCCAGCGAAGCGACTTCCCCGTCCGCCAGAGATCAAGCAGTTCCTCGACAGCTATGTGATCGGTCAGGACCGCACCAAGAAGAAGCTGGCGGTCGCCGTATATAACCACTACAAGCGGATCTTCTTGAACAAACAGCCGGGCGAAGTGGAACTGAGCAAGTCGAACATCCTGCTGATCGGGCCGACGGGCACAGGAAAGACCCTGCTGGCACAGACGCTGTCTCGGATGCTGGATGTTCCGTTTGCGATTGTGGACGCCACGACCCTGACTGAAGCGGGTTACGTCGGCGAGGATGTTGAAAACATTATTTTGAAGCTGTTGCAGGCCGCCGATGGCGACGTGCAAAAAGCCCAGCAGGGCATTATCTACATCGACGAGATCGATAAGATCGCCAAGAAGGATGAGAACCCTTCAATTACCCGCGACGTCAGCGGCGAAGGCGTACAGCAGGCGTTGCTGAAGATCCTCGAGGGCACGCTGGCAAACGTTCCTCCCCAGGGAGGTCGCAAGCACCCGCACCAGGAATTTACCCCCGTCGACACCACCAATATATTGTTCATCTGCGGTGGGGCCTTCGTCGGACTTGAAAAAATCATCGAACGACGGGCCGGAAAGCGCTCCTTGGGCTTCCACACCGAAGCTGCCCCATCCACTCCGCAGCGGCGCAACACGGAAATGCTCGAACAGGTGCAGCCAACGGACTTGATCAAGTACGGATTGATTCCAGAGTTTGTCGGCCGCTTACCCGTCGCCGGAGTGATGAGTGACCTCGACAAGCCAGCGTTGATGAAAATTTTGACCGAGCCGAAGAACGCGCTCCTGAAGCAGTATCAGCGGCTGTTTGAGTTCGAGAATGTGCGGCTGCGCTTCACCGACGATGCCCTGGAGACGGTGGCAGAGTTGGCACTTCAGCGCAAGGTTGGCGCGCGCGGCTTGCGTATGATCCTCGAAGACCTCATGCTGGAATTGATGTACCACCTTCCAATGCAACGGAAGACGCGCGATTTCGTGGTCACGGCGGAAATGGTTCGCGGACACGAGATCAATTGGAGTTTGCTCGAGAAAGCCGGATAACCGGCCTTTACCGGGTCGAAAAGTTGTTCAGGGGCCTGCATGTTTAATCGCGAGAAACAGGAAATGAAGCGCGTGCCAATGATGCCGGTGCGCGATATGGTCATTTTTCCTCAGCAGATGACGCCGTTCATTGTCGGGCGGGAGGCAAGCGTTCGTGCGCTTGAAGAAGCGCTGACCGGGGAAAAGAAGATTTTTCTTTCGACCCAGCACGACGCTTCGATCGACGATCCGAAACCTGAGGAAATCTATGCCGTAGGAACGCTCGCCAATATTGTGCAAAGCGTGAAGTTGCCCGACGGCAATATCAAAGTTTTGGTGGAAGGTGTAGAACGCGCTCGTTCCCTTTCGATCACCACGGATGAAGGGTTTTTCCGCGCGACCATCCGGTTGATGAGCTCCAAGATGGAGAGCACCCCGCAGGTCGAGCAACTCGTGCAAAAAGTCACCGGGCTGTACGAGCAATTTATCAAGTTGTCGCAGAGCCTGAATTACGACACCATGATCGCTGCCGCCCGAGTGGATGATCCTTCCCGTCTGTCCGATACCATCGCAGCAAACCTGCAGCTCCCTGTCGATGAAAAACAGGACTTGCTCGAGACGGCCGACCCGCTTGAGCGCTTGAATCGAATTTCGGACATTCTGGAAATTGAGCTGGAGAAGCTGAACGTCGACCGCAACATCAACACCCGCGTGAAGCGGCAGATGGAACGCGCACAAAAAGAGTATTACCTGAACGAAAAGCTGAAGGCCATTCAGAAGGAACTGGGCCGTGGCGAAAAGAACGAAACCGAGGAACTGAAAAAGAAGATCGAAGCCGCGGGCATGCCGAAAGATGTGCTCGAAAAGGCCACGACAGAATTGAAGCGGCTGGAGCTAATGCCGCCGATGTCCGCGGAGTCCACAGTCAGCCGCAATTATATCGATTGGCTGCTTGCTGTGCCCTGGAAAAAGCGCTCGAAGGAAATTCGCGACATCAAGGCCGCAGAAGAGATCCTGAATAAGGAGCACTACGGCCTTGAAAAAGTCAAAGAGCGCATCCTGGAATTTTTGGCTGTTCGCCAGTTGGTGAAAAATCCCAAAGGCTCCATTCTTTGCTTTGTCGGACCTCCGGGTGTCGGGAAAACGTCCCTGGCCATGTCCATCGGCCACGCCACGGGCCGCAGATTTGTCCGCGTTTCGCTTGGCGGCGTGCGTGATGAGGCAGAGATTCGAGGCCATCGTCGCACCTATATCGGTGCCCTGCCCGGCCAGATCATTCAGATGATGAAAAAAGCAGGCACGATGAACCCCATCTTCGTGCTCGATGAAGTCGACAAGATGTCCACCGATTTCCGCGGCGACCCGTCGGCCGCACTGATGGAAGTGCTCGACCCTGAACTGAACCACTCCTTCACGGACCACTACCTGGATGTGGAGTACGATCTTTCAAAGGTTATGTTCGTTTGCACCGCGAACGTGATGCATACGATTCCTCAGGCTCTCCAGGACCGCATGGAAATCCTGCGAATTCCGGGTTATACGGAGCAGGAAAAACTCGAGATCGCGAAGCGGTTTCTCGTGCGGCGCGCGCTTGAAGCAACCGGCTTGACGGACAAGAATCTGACCTTTACCGATGAGGGATTGCTGCACATTATCCGCCACTACACCCATGAAGCCGGCGTTCGCAATCTGGAACGCGAGATACAGAATATTTCGCGGAAGATGGCCCGGCGCGTGGTGACTGATGGAGCAGACTCAACCATCGAGATTAGCGCCGCCAATGTAAACGATTTCCTCGGCGTGCTGAAATACCGTGAGTTCTGGCTTGAGAAGCAGAATGAAATCGGCCTGACCAACGGATTGGCCTGGACGGAAGTGGGCGGATCGGTGCTGACGACCGAAGCAACTCTGATGGAAGGTAAAGGCAGGCTCACGCTGACGGGTAAACTTGGCGACGTGATGCAGGAATCTGCGCAAGCTGCCATGAGCTACATTCGCTCGAAAGCCGCCTCACTTGGCCTCGACAAGGATTTCTACCGTACCCTTGACATCCACATGCACGTGCCTGAAGGTGCGATTCCGAAGGACGGTCCTTCCGCCGGCATCACGATTTGTACCTCGATTGTCAGCGCACTGACGAAAATTCCCGTCCGCTGCGACGTCGCCATGACCGGGGAGATCACCTTGCGCGGCAAGGTTTTGCCCATTGGCGGCATGAAGGAAAAACTTCTGGCTGCTCACCGAATGGGCTTGCGTACAGTGCTCCTTCCGAAGGATAATGAGAAAGACCTTGCAGAGATCCCCCAGGAGATTCTCTCCAGTTTGAAACTACACTTCGTGGAAACCGTGGATGAGGTTTTGCAGATTGCCCTGGAACGGCCGATAGTGCCTTTGGAGCACATTGCCGTGGCGCCCGTAACCGAAGCTTTGGCGAGTGGCGCGGATAAAGACAAGAGTTTGACCAACTAGGCAGTCAATCAGGTGCGGCCTGCACCGCGGGCTGTTACTTTCACGAGACCTGGAACTGCTCCCGGTTGCAGACAGTTTGGTTTGCCTTTCCTGACCGAATTTTTTGGCCAGATGGTATACCACCACGCAGTGCATCCCGGGAACTTAGGTCATTTTCACTACAATCAACCAAAAACTAAAGTCAGGAACTATGGCAAAAGAAACGACTACAGAAGGAAACAACCAAGTAAGCATCAGCCTTGCTGAGCTTAAAGAAAAGAACATCACCGATCTGGCCAAGATCGCCAAGGAATTGAACATTCCTGGCGCCAGCGGCATGCGCAAACAGGAGCTGATCTTCCAGATCCTCCGCGCACAAACAGAAAAGAGCGGACTGATTTTCTCGGAAGGCGTCCTCGAGTGCTTGCCGGACGGTTTCGGATTTCTACGCGCCCCGGAGTACAACTATCTCCCGGGTCCGGACGATATCTACGTCTCTCCCTCGCAGATACGCAAGTTTGACCTGAGAACGGGCGATACCGTTTCGGGACAAGTGCGACCCCCTAAAGACGGGGAACGCTATTTCGCCTTGATCAAAGTGGAAGCGGTGAACTTTGAGGACCCCGAAGTCGCTCGCAACAAGATCTTCTTCGATAACCTGACGCCCCTGTATCCCCAGGGCCGTCTGAAGATGGAGACGACCAAGGAGAATTTGACGGGTCGCGTGCTCGACTTGCTATGCCCGGTAGGAAAGGGGCAGCGCGGATTGATCGTTGCGCCTCCCCGCACCGGCAAAACCATGATGCTGCAATCGATCGCAAATTCGATTACCACCAATCACCCGGAAGTTGCGCTGATCGTGCTTCTGATTGACGAGCGTCCGGAAGAAGTAACGGACATGCAACGAACCGTAAAAGGCGAAGTCATCAGCTCGACCTTCGATGAGCCGCCTCAGCGGCACATCCAGGTGGCGGAAATGGTGCTGGAAAAGGCCAAACGGCTGGTGGAGCACAAGCGTGACGTCGTCGTCCTTCTGGACTCCGTGACGCGCCTCGCGCGCGCTTACAACGCTGTCACTCCGCCTTCGGGTAAAGTCCTTTCGGGTGGTATTGACGCCAACGCGTTGCAAAGGCCTCGGCGCTTTTTCGCCGCCGCTCGCCACGTGGAGGAAGGTGGATCGTTGACGATCGTCGCGACCGCTTTGATCGATACCGGCAGCCGCATGGACGACGTTATCTTTGAAGAATTCAAGGGCACTGGCAACATGGAAATTAACCTGGATCGCCGTCTGTCTGACAAGCGCGTTTTCCCAGCCATCGATATCCAACGTTCCGGTACCCGTAAGGACGAATTACTGCTGCCGCCCGACGAATTGAATCGCGTATGGGTCTTGCGTAAGGTTTTGAGCCCGCTATCGACAGTGGAAGCGATGGAACTGTTGCTCAGCCGCTTGGCGAAATCGAAATCCAACGCAGAATTCCTCAGCTCCATGGCTGCTCCTGCCTGAGGAGTCGCATCTAAAGTCTAGTCCCCCCTCCCCGAGGGCTTTCGAGCTGCCTCAAAGGGCCCCTGGTATTCACTTTGGAGAAACCACGATCGATTCGCTCTGCCTGTGGACTAGGGGTCCCATACATGCCTGAAAGGTTCATCGCTCGCCAGCCTATCCTGGACACACAGCTGCGCGTATTCGCCTATGAGCTTTTATTTCGTGGCGGAACACACAACGCATTCCAGCCTTACGCCAATGCCTCATCGAGTGTAATTGCGGATTCCATTACACTATTCGATTTGCAGATGCTCACGGGCAACGCACTCGCATTTGTAAATGTCGACGAAGTGGCGTTGCGGTTGGGGGCGCCGCGATTACTGCCCGCAGACCGAATTGTGGTAGAAATCCTCGAAACGGTTCGGCCGACACAGGAGATCGTTTCCATCTGCCGCCAACTTCGGGTCGATGGCTATCAGTTGGCCCTTGATGATTTCATGGACCAGCCCGAACTGGCTCCGCTGGTCGAGATTGCACAGTTCCTGAAAATTGATTTTCGGTCAATGAATTCAGATTCGCGCAAGCGTCTCGCCTCAAAATATAGCAGCCACAATCTCGCCCTGCTGGCGGAAAAAGTCGAAACACGAAGAGAAATGGAGGAAGCCCGCGGCCTGGGATTCAAGTATTTTCAAGGATATTTTTTCTGCAAGCCGTCAATGATGGAGACGAGGGATATTTCTGGCGATAAATTGATCCAGTTGCAGCTTCTTGCTGCCGTCGCCAGGCCTGAATTGGACTCTCCGGCGATCGAGGGTTTGCTGAAAAAAGCGCCTTCTCTGCTTTACCGCCTGCTGCGTTATTTGAATTCACCCGTACCAGGCTTGCGATCGGAAGTGACGGATGTCCGGCAGGCGGTCACCCTGCTTGGAGAGAATGATTTCCGTCGCTGGTCATCGATCTTCGCCCTGGTGTCAATGATGAACGGGAATTCGCCGGAGCTGATCCGTACAGCCCTGACGCGCGCCTACTTTTGCGAGGAGTTTTCAAGCCAGGCAGGCCTCGGCGAAAAGAGTTTTACCCTGTTCCTGATGGGGTTGCTGTCCATTTCAGATGCCCTGCTGGACCGGCCGATTGCCGATGTTCTTGAGTCACTTTCTGTCTCGCAGGAACTAAAAACCGCTCTTTGCGGCGGTGCCAATCGGCTGAACGATGTTTACCGGCTCCTGCTGGCGATGGAACATGCTGAATGGCCGAAGCTGAGCGACTGCGCCGCGCGACTTGGTTGTCCCGAGGAAACCGTTCCCGAAACGTACCAGCGAGCGATCCGGAAGGCCGCCACTATCGGAGCCTAAAGCTTGCCCCCGTCTACGCCGCATGACTCTCAAGCGAGGCTGCGTTCTCCCGCCTGCTCCTGCGCCAACAGGACGATTAATCGAGCTGTTTCTTCAATTCCCATCGCCGTATTATCGATCAGGACTGCGTCGGCCGCCCGAACCAGCGGGGAAACTTTACGTTTTCTGTCGCGTTGATCGCGTTCGCGCACTTCAATCAATACCTCTTCCACGCTGATTCGATCTCCCTTTTCTTGATGCTCCAGCCAGCGCCTTTGCGCTCGAGCTTCGGGCGCCGCATCGAGAAAAATCTTCAATTCCGCCGCCGGGAACACCACGGTTCCGATGTCCCGTCCCTCCATTACGACTCCGCCGCCCTCACCGGAGCGCTTCTGCTCCGCCACGAGCACTTTGCGAACCCCGGCAATTGTGGCGAGTTGCGAAGCCGCTTGCGCAACTTCCGCCGTCCGAATTTCGTAGGTCACTTCTCTGCCGTCGAGAAAGACTCTGTTCTTCAGGCCTTCCGCTTCCTGCTGCGTAGTCGGCGGTTTCAACTCGATATGGGTTTCAAGCGCCAACAATTCCAGTTTTGCTTGAGCATCCAGCGGAATTTTTTTTTCAAGAGCTTTTAACGCTATGGCCCGGTACATGGCGCCGCTGTCGAGATATAGGTAACCCAACATGGCAGCAACTCTTCGGGCAACAGTGCTCTTGCCGGATCCGGCCGGGCCGTCAATCGCGATGATTGGTTTTCTCCTCATTCGCCTCAGTCCTGGATCCTGGCACATCAACACATCCAGTTATTTGGCTGCATTCCCACAAAAAGGGCGGCCTAAAGCCGCCCCATCGAGTAAACGTTAGCGGTGAACAGCCTAAAAGCCCATGATGTTGTAGCCACAATCGACATAGATGGTTTCGCCGGTGATTCCCGATCCGCCTTCGGAAAGTAGAAACACGGCAGTGCTGCCAACCTCGGCGGGATCCACATTCCGCTTGAGTGGTGCCCTCTCAGCGTGCGCCTTAAGCATTTCACCGAGCTGCGAGATGCCACGAGCCGCCAATGTCTTGATCGGACCTGCAGAAATCGCGTTTACACGGATCGCCCTGGGCCCCAGATCGTTCGCCAGGTAGCGGACCGTCGCTTCGAGCGCAGCCTTCGCAACCCCCATCACATTGTATTTCGGCACCACCTTCTCCGCTCCGTAATAGGTCAGCGTGACGATTCCACCGCCTTCGGTCATCAAGGGTGCGGCACCACGGGCAACAGCGATCAACGAATAGACGCTGATATCATGCGCGATGCGAAACCCCTCGCGGGTTGTATTCAGGAATTCACCTTTCAATTCGTCCGCAGGCGCAAACGCCACACTGTGCACCAAGCCGTGCAGCACGGAGTAGCGTTCCTTGAGCTTCTCAAACAACGTGGCGATTTGTTCGTCCGAAGTGACGTCGCACATGAACCCTTCAGCGCCGGGTAATTCAGCAATCAGATCCTTGGCTTCCTGCTCGAGTCTTTCGTTCTGGTAACAGATGGCAAGTTGCCATCCTGCTTGCTGGACCTTCTGCGCAATCGCCCACGCGATGCTGCGCTTGTTGGCCAATCCGAATATCACCGCGGTTTTCTTTGTATCGCTCACGTTGTCCTCGCCTTTAGGTGCTTTGCCGATGGTGTATGCAGAGCTTAATTTAAATCCGGTGAAAAGCGTGTTCAATTTCTTTTAAGGAATAGCGCAACACGACTGGGCGCCCGTGCGGACAGCTCATCGGACAGTCTGTCTTTGCCAGTGCGCCCAGTAGCCACTCCATTTTCGATTGCTCAAGCGGCATGTTGATTTTGATCGCGGCGTGACACGCAGTCGACGCGGCAATCTTGGATTGCAGGGTGTCGATGGAAATCGCGGCATTTTCCTGTTCGATACCGTCGAGAATTTCGGTCAACAGTCCTTCGGCATCATTCGCCGCAATTCCGGCCGGCACAGATTGAATCGCGAAGCTTTTCGGACCCATTGGTTCGACCTCAAAACCGTTGGCCGCAAGTTCTTCGGCAATTATTTCGTGGACGACAATCTGTCGCGGAGACAATTCGATCAGCAGCGGCATCAGCATGCGTTGCGATTCGATCTTCCCCGCGCGCCTGGCTCTGAGGTGCTGCTCGAAGAGAACGCGTTCGTGGGCCACGTGCTGGTCGATGATCCACAGTCCCTCACCATTCACAGCAATGATAAAGCTGGAACTCACCTGGCCCAAAGGTTTCAGATCGGCAATCTGATCGGGCCGGGGCAATGTGGCAGGTGTATCGCTGTTCTCCCGAACCAGGTTCTCCGCCCAGTTTGGTCCGGACTTGAATGAACGGCTGGCGGCATGATCACCGTTCGCGATGAAACGCGAAACGGGTTCAAAACTGAAGCGCTGAGGAAGGGCCGGGAGCGTCGCTCCGGCCAAATCGACGCCGGTGCCCGACATGCCGTCCGTTCCGCGATCAGAATCTGCTCCCACTTCCTCCCCCTGCGGGAATGCCCGCCGGAGCAGATCAGAAGGGATCCTTGTGTCTCCGAAACCGGCAGAAAACATCCCCGGCGATGGACCGGCACCCGGTATCGTGTCCCCGCCCGTTGCCGCGGTCGCAAAACTGGCAATCGGGCGGACGCGCATGAGCGCGTGCCGGATCGAGTCGCGCGCGAAATCGTGCACAAATTGCGAGTTGCGGAAGCGCACCTCAATTTTTGCCGGATGTACGTTGACGTCGACTTCGTCGTATGGCATCTCCAGAAAAAGCAGTGTGGCGGGGAAGGTCGTCGGGGGAAGAATATTGCGATACCCTTCGTGGATCGCGTGGAGAATCACCCGGTCGCGGACCAGTCGCCGATTCACGAAAACGTAAATACCATTGCGGTTCGGGCGCTGAATCTCCGGTCGCGAAGTAAACCCGGAGACGGTAAGAACGGGAGCCTCTTTACCGGCTTCGCATTCGGGCCCGGTTGTTGCGGCATGAAACGGAATTGAAGTTGACGGAATCTCGAGCAACTCGTCGAGCGCCTGCTTGCCGAACAATTGGTAAACCCGGTCGGCCACTTTATCGGCGGGAGGGCAATTGATAATGTCCTGCGTCGGAGTCGTCAGAATAAATTGCTTCGACGGATTGGCTAGCGCGTAGTGCGTCACCAGTGAAGCGATGTGGCCAAGCTCGGTGGTATCGGACTTTAAGAATTTTCTGCGTGCAGGAATGCAATAAAAAAGATCAGCAATACTGATGGTTGTACCTGTAGGAAGTCCTGCCGGCTTAACGCCGATCAATTTCCCCCCTGCGAACTCTACTCGAGTGCCTTCCGCTTCGGCCGCATCTCGCGTTTCAAGCAGCAGCCGTGATACGGCAGCAATGGTCGGCAGCGCTTCGCCGCGAAATCCCAGTGTCGCAATGGAAAGCAAGTCCTCGGCATTGCGCAGTTTACTGGTCGCATGCCTCTCAAACGCCAGTAACGCATCATCATGGGCCATGCCGTGGCCATCATCAATCACGCGAATCATGCGCCTGCCGCCTGCTTCCGTTTCGATGCGGATTGAACTGGCGCCGGCATCCAGAGCGTTTTCGAGAAGCTCCTTTACCACCGAAGCGGGGCGCTCGACAACTTCGCCCGCAGCAATCTTGTTGGCGACACCTTCCGGCAATATGCGAATACGGCTCATGCGTTCTTGATCTGTATCCCCAACTGGTCGAGTTGCTCTTTATCGACTTCGCTCGGCGATTCTGCCATCAAATCCACCGCCGCAGTGGTCTTTGCAAATGCAATGACTTCGCGGATCGATTTTTCACCGGTCAGGAGCATGACCACGCGGTCTAAACCCAGTGCGATTCCACCATGAGGCGGGGTCCCGTAGGTAAGAGCATCAAGGAAGAATCCAAAGCGCCGACGAAGCGCTTCTTCACTGAGGCCCAAGGCCTTGAAAAGCCGCTCCTGAATATCCTGACGGTGAATTCGAATGCTCCCGGAGCCAAGTTCGACGCCGTTCAGTACCAGATCATAGCCTTTCGAACGAACTTCCCACGGTGCAGTCTCCAGTTTCTCCAAATCCTCATCGACGATGCCGGTAAATGGATGCTGCGCGCTGACCCAAGCCTTGTCGGACTCGCTCCACTCAAACAGCGGGAATCCCGTGAGCCACAGGAACTTCCATTTGGTCTTGTCAATCTGGCCAAGCGCCTCGCCCAGTTGTAGGCGCAATTGTCCGGCTACCAGTGCGGCTGCCTCTGTGCCTTTGATTTCCTGGTTTGCCGAGACGGCTACGACCAGATCGCCCGAGTTCGCGCCACAAAGTTCCGCCAATTTCTTGGCATTTTCTCCGCCGATCAGCTTGTCGACAGTCGAAAAAGTGCCTTCGCCAGTGACCTTGACAAAATACGCGCCCCGGGCCCCAGCTGACTTTGCCTTCTCTGTCAGATCATCCAACTGCTTGCGCGAATACGTGGCCGCGCCAGGGGCCGAAAAAGCGAAGACCGCTCCTTCGATCTGCAGTTTCTGTTTTGCTTCCGGCAGAAAGCACTCGGTCACTTCGTGCAGTTCCATGCCGAAACGGAGGTCGGGCTTATCACTCCCATATTTGTGGATCGCGTCCTTATAAAGCATGTGAGGGAACGGCGCCTCGACTTTGATCCCGGCGACAGCACACGCACGCAACATGACATTTTCAATAACGCCAAAAATGTCTTCCTGGCGCGGAAAAGACATTTCGAGGTCCAGCTGTGTAAATTCCGGCTGGCGGTCCGCACGCAGATCCTCATCCCGGAAGCATTTCACGATCTGGAAATAACGGTCCAATCCGCCAATCATCAGGATCTGCTTAAAAATCTGCGGCGATTGTGGCAGAGCGTAAAACTGCCCATGATGTACCCGGCTCGGAACCAGATAATCGCGCGCGCCTTCCGGAGTCGAACGGTTGAGCATGGGAGTTTCGACCTCGATAAAGCCCATCTCGTCCATCGTCTTGCGAATCTCAAGCAGAATCTTGTGACGCAGGGCGAGATTGCGATGCGGTTTCGGCCGTCGAAGATCAAGATAGCGGTACCGGAGGCGGGTTTCTTCGGCAGCGTTGATCTCATCCTCCACGGGGAAGGGCGGTGTTTTCGCGTTATTCAGAATGTGCAGCCGGTTTGCGGCGATCTCCACTTCGCCCGTGCCAAGATCGGTATTGGCGCGGTCACGCCTGGTCACTTTCCCCTGAACAGCAACGACAAATTCACTGCGAGCCTGTTCCGCTCGGGCGTGTGCTTCAGGCTGGGTTTCCTTGTTGAAAACGACCTGCACGAGTCCTGAACGGTCGCGGACGTCCAGAAAAAGCAAGTTGCCGAGGTCGCGACGACGATGCACCCATCCCATCACGATCGCATCGGATCCGGCGTCGGCGGCGCGAAGTTCTCCGCAATAATGTGTGCGCTTCAAATTACCCAAGAAATCGAGCACGGTCTGACTCCCCTTCCCAAAACTGGAAACCACTTGCCTGTTTGCTGTTGTCCTGAGACGAAAGACATGCAAATGCAGTGATTCGCGTCCAAACGTACTCAGGGTGATCTTTAGTTCTTTTTACCCAAGAAATCAACTAACTCTGTCTCCGTGAATTTCTGCTGGGAACCGTCAGCTAACGTCTTCAGTGTCCATCGCCCGCCTGATATCTCATCCTCGCCCAAAATCAGTGCGTGCTTTGCTCCGATCCTGTCGGCTTGACCCAGCGCCTTGCCAATTTTTTGTTCGGCCGCCGGCAACTCCACGAGAAAACCGGCCTGACGCAGTGCGCGGGCTGCTCGAATCGCGGTGTCGTGCGCCTTTTCACCCATCCACGCGATGTACACATCCCGGCCCTTTGCAGGGTCACCCTTGCCCGCCTCCTGCAACGAGAGAATCAAGCGGTCTTCGCCAATTGCAAATCCAATTCCCTTCGTGGGCAGCCCGCCAAGAATTTCGACCAGTCCATCATAACGCCCGCCACCGCAGACTGCATTCTGCGAACCCAGGCCACGCGCCGTAATCTCGAAAGTCGTTCGCATGTAATAGTCCAATCCGCGCACCAGTCGCCAATTTTCCCGGTAGGCCACCTCCCGGACGGCGAGTTGGCGCTTTACTTCGGCATATTGTTTCGCGCAAGATTCGCACAGATGCTCGCTGATGTGCGGCAGCCCTGCGATAATTTCCTGCTCCGCTTCGACTTTTGAGTCGAGCACTCGCAGCGGGTTGGTATCGATGCGGCGTTGACTGTCCGCACCAAGTTTGTCTTTCACTTGAAGCAGTTCGGCCCGCAGCAGTTCGACGTACTTCGGGCGGCAGTCACGACAACCGATGGAATTAAGTTCAAGCTGCACACCATCGAGCTGGAGCTCGGCGAAAAACGCCATCACCATTTCAATGACTTCGGCATCCACAGCAGCGTCTTTTCCAGCGCTCTTCGCTGAATCTGCTTGCCCCTGCTGCAGCGCTTCGAGGACCTCAGCGCCAATCTGATAAAACTGTCGGTAGCGGCCCTTTTGCGGGCGTTCGCGTCGAAACATCGGCCCTGTGTAGTAGAGCTTTACCGGCTGCGGCAAAGCGTGCATGCCATGCTCAATAAAAGCGCGGCATACTGAAGCCGTCGCTTCGGGGCGTAGACTAACGGAGGTGTCGTCGCGATCCTCAAACGAATACATTTCCTTCGATACAACGTCAGTATCGAGACCAATCGAACGGGCAAACAACTCCGTCCGCTCAAAAATGGGGAGGCGAATCTCACCGAAGCCATACGTGCCGAAAATCTTGCGGGCCGTTTGTTCAACGCGATTCCACAACTCCGTCTCTGGAGGAAGCAAATCGCGGGTTCCCTTGATTGCCTGGAATTTTCTTCTTTCAGCCATGTGGTCCTAGTGAATTCTCTTACGTCACTCGACACGGTCCGCATCGTTTTTGTAGATATTCTTATAACTTACATACCGGGAAGCGTACGCAGCGATCGAGTCTCGGTCCGCATCCGACAATGCCCGTTTCACTTTTCCGGGCGAACCCATCACCAGGCTGCCTGCAGGAATCACCGTGCGCTCTGGAATCAATGTTCCCGCGGCAACGATGCTGCCACTCCCGATTCGCGCACCATTTAAAATAATCGCACCCATGCCGATCAGGCACCGCGACTCAATCGTGCAGCCGTGCAGGGTGACAGAGTGCCCCACGGTGACTTCATCTTCAAGAACCAGGGGCCACTCGTTTTTCATCACGTGCAGTATCGAACCGTCCTGGACATTGGTGCGGTTGCCAATCCGGATGTAGTGCACGTCTCCCCGGACCACGCATTTCGGCCAAACGCTCGAGTCTTCCCCGATCGTGACATCCCCGATGATGACCGAGGCTGGATCGACGTAGGCCGAACTCGCAATTTGCGGCCACTTTCCTTGATACGCTCGGATGTCTGGTGTTCGACTCAAAAGCTTGGTAATCCCCCGTAAGTGTCTGAAAGAAAGAGGTATAACCTCTATTTGTACCTGGGCTTCGCAATGCCCTGCTTCTTCAAGATATCATCCGTCTTGTATGGCTGACAAGGAACCGACTGCCAGAGAATCTGGCGCAGGGCGAGCCAGCGACTCCGCGTCTATAGCCACATCTTAAAAGCAGGCCACGCTTCCTGCAGCGTGCCGTATTTCGGCCCGTGGACAATCCAGATCCCTCGATGATTCTCAAATGGCATCGCATAGGGATGATAGAGTTCACCCATCTCGATCACCGTTTCATACTGCTGCCGCAATTGCTCTCGCGTACGACCGATCACGACCAAACACGAACCGGTAAAGTCCCGAGGTCCCCAAAAGAAATAATTCTGATGGCCGCTGATTGCCGGAGGCAGTCCGTAAGCGGGGCCGAAGTAATCAATGGCGGCCGCTTCGCCATAATTTTGTGCAAAGATACCGCAGCTTTTGCGATCCGCCTCGGGGATTGAGCGGTACACCTTTGCTACTTGCGCGGTCAATTCCGGCCAGCCGAATTGGTCGGCGTATTGCTGAGGAAGCCTCGCGAGTTCCTTGTTTTCTGTCTTCGATGGCCGGATTCCAAGCGCCGCTTCATAGGCGATAAACTTTTCTACCGGCATTATGGGCATCGCGAACGGCCAGCCGATCATGCAACCGATCAGCGTCAACGCAAAGAGCAAGGGTTTGGCAATTTTTCCGAATAGCGGATTATGATGCAGGCCATCGATCGACGAACCGATCCCGACGCTGCCTGCAGCAAACAGCGTGGAATACAACGGCGTCAAATAATAATTCTTTCCCTTCAATAGCATGATCAAGAGGAAAGAAATTAGCCAGGTCCAACCCAGTGCCCGGAAAGGCTTGCCGCGACCGCTAAAGAGCAACCAGCCCAGCCCAAGAAACGCGACGATCGACGGCAAGATCGTGAAGGACATGATGTTGGAAGCCAAGTAATTCAGTGGACTGAGGACCACATTCTTGTCGCTGTGCGCGATGTTCGAAAGCAATTCGTACGTCGCCCAGGCATGCTGAATCTCCCAAATGATGTTGGGGAGTGCAATCAGAAAGGCGATGAGACTGCCAATCCACAGCCAACGTCCCAGAAAACTGCGGCGGTCGCTGAGAAGTAACCCTGCAGAGAATGCAAATCCAAAAAGAACCATCGCGTGCTTACCTTGCAAGGCCAGACCAGCAAACACGCCGAACCAAACCCACAATCTGGGGCTCTCTCCGCGAAAGATCCTGGCGGCAATCCAGGCGCAGGCAGCCCAACCCAGCATCATGAACATGTCGGTGTTCAGCCAAGTGCCAAAATACTGCGGCACGGCAAACGCACACAGGCTCGCCAACGCAACGGCAAACCTGCTGCCGCCCATCGCGCGGGCCGTCAGCCCAACGAGGATAATCAGTAAAGAAACGAAAACGATCGGAAAGAACCGCACGGCAAAAAGAGTATCGCCAAACAGATGGCGGCCGAGCCACGCGAGCACTGCAACCCCAGGGGGCTGGTCGACATACCCCCAGTCTAGATGCTTGCTACAAGCAATAAAGTAAAGTTCATCGCGGAAGAACCCGTAGCCGCGATATAACAAAGCGTGGAGAACAAAGGCGGCAACAGCAAACCCGCCCAGAAGTGCCCAAACTCCCGGACGGGTTTGGCTGGCCGCGTCCTGAGCGGTGGCATCGGCCGTATGCGCAGCACTCATCACGACCTCACTTTGAAGAACGTATGCATTCGGGGAAATGTTCCGCGACAGAGGTCTGCTGGACGGCAAATCCTTGCCGGAGCGGGCAAGGACAAATTCTGGTTCGTCCGAGGACCTTGAACCGATCAGTCGATTTGAACCTCGGGCCCGCCGGACGTTGCGCTAACTGAAAGCAGCCGCTCCGCGACCGCTTTCGCAACGCGATACAGGCTTTGCGCTGCGGGTGCCGACTCACCCAGAGTTGCCACCGGCTTGCCCGTGTCTCCGCCAAGCCGAATCCGCGGATCGATTTCAATTTCACCGAGCATTGGCACACCATACTCGGTAGCTGTCTTCGAACCTTCTCCGTGCCCGAAAATATCGATGGCCTTTCCGCAATGTGGGCAATTGAAGGTGCTCATATTTTCCACAACTCCCAGCACTTCCACATTCACCTGGCGGAACATTTCAATCGCCTTCCTGACATCCGCCAAGGCCACAATCGAGGGGGTTGTCACGATCACAGCACCCGTCACCGAAACAGTCTGGATTAACGTGAGCTGGACATCTCCGGTTCCTGGCGGCAGATCGATCACAAGATAATCCAGTTCTCCCCATTCAACGCTGCGCAGAAATTGCGTGATCACGCTGTGCAGCATCGGTCCGCGCCAGATGACGGGCTTGTCGCCGGGATTGAGCAAGCCCATTGAAATCATCTTGATCCCCTGCGCCTCGACAGGAATAATCCGCTGCGACGCAGTAGCCATGGGTTCTGCCTTGGATCCCAACATGATTGGCACGTTCGGTCCATAGACGTCCGCGTCGAGCAACCCGACTTTATTTCCGAGTTTCGCGAGCGCAAGCGCCAGGTTCACCGCGACAGTGGTCTTGCCCACTCCGCCCTTGCCGCTGGCGACCGCAACAAGATACTTTACTCCCGGAATCGGCTGGCGCTCCGGCATTTGCATCGGACCTGGTGGCATGTATCCCCTTTTTGGCTAACCGATTTCGATCAGGCGTTCGCACCGTGGCACTTCTTATATTTCTTTCCGGAGCCACAAGGGCAGGGATCGTTGCGGCCCACCTTGGCTCCGGCTTTTACAGGTTTCGGCGGTTCGGCCTGCGCGGCACCTGTCTGATACTGCAAGTCTCTCTGCTGACGTTCCTGACGGCGTTCCATAGCGCGGGCGAAGTCCGGTAATCGAGCGGGAGCAACCGCTGCAGGCGCCTCCTCTGCTCGTGCCGCCGCGCTGGCCGCAGCAGCCTGAGCGCTTTGCCGCGACGCCGCCGGTTCCGGCAGCGCCGGCTGCTGCGCGGGAGAAGCCTCACCTTGCTGAATTTGCACGTGATAGAGATAGCGAACCGTCTCATTATCAATACGTGCCATCATGTCTTCGAACAGGATGAACGCTTCCTTCTTAAACTCGACCAGCGGATCCTTCTGCCCATACCCGCGGAGGCCGATACCTTCCTTCAGATGGTCGAGCGAGAGCAAATGGTCTTTCCACTGGGTGTCAACGACATCGAGGATAATGCGGCGCTCCAGCCAGCGCAGTAAATCCGGGCTGAACTGTTTTTCTTTTTCTTCATAGCGATGTTGCACTGCCTCCGCGGTCGCGTCTGACAACTGATCGTGATTGAGAGTTGCCGGGTCGGCGCCGGCCGCTTTGGCATCAATCCCGAACTGGCTGTTCACTTCCGCTAAAAACGGCGTTGTATTCCACTGTCCCGGATGTTGATCACGCGGACAGTAGCGATTGACCAGCTCGCGCGCCACATCTTCGGCAATTCCCAAAACGTAGTCGCGCTGATCTTTTCCTTCAAGCGCCGAGCGTCGAATCGCATAAATCGTCTCGCGCTGCTTGTTCATCACGTCGTCATATTCAAGCAGGTGTTTGCGGGCATCGAAGTTTTGCGCTTCGACTGATTTCTGCGCGTTCTCGATACGACTGGAAATCAAGCGCGATTCAATGGGGACGCCTTCCGTCATTCCGAGACGGAACATCAACTGCTTCACTCGTTCCCCACCAAAAATGCGCATCAAGTCGTCTTCAAGCGAGAGGAAAAAGCGCGAGGAACCCGGATCACCCTGGCGACCGGCACGACCACGCAACTGATTGTCAATGCGGCGAGCTTCGTGGCGCTCCGTCCCCAAAATGTGCAAACCGCCCAGAGCAACCACTTCGTCGTGCTCCGCTTTGCACTGGTCAGCGAATTGTTGGTAAATGGGATCCCACTGGTCCTTCGGTACCTGAAAAATCTTTCCTTCATGCTGAAAGAGGACCATTTGCACGGCCGGTTCCGGCGCCGACCCGTTCTTGCTTTCCGCGGAAATCACTGCCGGCGCTGCAGCGTAAGGAATCGCCAACTTGTTTTTCAGAAAATAATCCCGGGTCATCGCCTCCGGATTGCCACCCAGCAGGATGTCAGTTCCCCGCCCTGCCATGTTGGTCGCAACGGTGACGGCGCCCTTACGTCCGGCTTGCGCTACGATACGTGACTCACGCTCGTGCTGCTTGGCATTCAAGACCTGGTGCGGAATCCCCGCTTGCTTCAGGATTTCTGCAATCGTTTCAGATTTCTCAATTGAAATGGTACCAACCAGAACCGGTTGCCCACGTTCGTTCAGCTGGCGGATGCCATGCAACAAAGTGTTGTCATCCTGCAGAATGCCGTTCACCACAGCATGGAACTTCTCGGATTCGGTGCGATAAACCACGTCCGGATTTTCCTTGCGGATCAGTGGTCGATTGGTCGGAATGGCCACCACATCAAGACTGTAGATCTTGCCAAACTCCGCGGCTTCCGTTTCCGCAGTACCGGTCATGCCCGCCAGCTTCTTGTACATGCGAAAATAGTTCTGGAAGGTGATCGTTGCGAGAGTCTGGTTCTCACGCTCGATCTTGACACCTTCCTTGGCCTCGACTGCCTGGTGCAAGCCATCGGACCAGCGCCGACCGGGCATTTGGCGGCCGGTAAACTCATCAACGATGATTACTTCGCCATCTTTCACCACATAATCGACATCGCGTTTGTATAGGGTGTGGGCCCGCAGTCCCTGGTAAACGTGGTGAATCGTTTCCATGTGTGCGGGATCATACAAATTACCGAGGCTCAGTAATCGTTCGCACTTACTGACGCCTTCTTCGGTCAGCGTCGCGGTACGATGCTTTTCGTCCAGAGTGTAATCAATATCCTGTATCAATTTGGGAATGATCTTGTCGATCTTGAAATACTTGTCGGTGGATTCTTCGGAAGGCCCGGAAATAATCAGCGGGGTACGGGCTTCATCGATCAAGATGGAATCGACTTCATCCACGATGGCAAACTGATGGCCGCGCTGAACACAACTCGCCAGATCAAATTTCATATTGTCGCGAAGATAATCAAAACCGTACTCGTTATTCGTGCCATAGGTCAGGTCCGCGCCATACGCCGCACGCCGTTGCTCATCATCCAGGTCGTGGACGATAACTCCAACGCTTAGACCCAGCCCCTTATAGAGCGGGCTCATCCATTCCGCATCGCGTCGGGCCAAATAATCGTTTACGGTAACCAGATGAACGCCACGGCCGGCCAGGGCATTCAATGCCGCGGGAAGGGTCGCAACTAGAGTTTTCCCTTCTCCGGTCTTCATTTCCGCAATTTTTCCGTCGTGCAGAACCATCCCACCAATCAGCTGCACATCGAAATGACGCATCTTGAGGTAGCGGCGTCCCGCTTCGCGCACCATCGCAAAAGAAGGCACAATGGCCGCTTCGAGGGCGCGTCTCAACGCTTCTTTATAGGTGTCTTCCGCGGGGTCAGCGTCTTTCAGGGATTCCTGAACTTGAGTGCGCAGTGCCAGGAAACGCTCTTTGAGCTGTTCGTCGCCGAGCGTCTGCATCTCACTTTCGAGCGCATTGATCGAGACAACCAATGGCTGGAGCTTCTTGATATCGCGCTCGTGCTTCGTTCCGATGAATCGGGCAAGAACCTTGTCTACTACGTGGGCTACTTCCATGGACGATTAGCCGTCTCCTGACCTTTGGAAAGCGCATTTACCCGTCCGCACAGACCAATTCGACCTGGTCCATGCAAACATCTCATTGTAACTGGTTGGATGCGCCGTCGCCAACAGACAGCACAGACCGGTATCCCCGACACTTTTTCAGCCTCTTTGACCGCGGGTTCCATAAACCCTCCCTTCGTTGACTTGCACCCGCACCCGCCCCTACCATTGCCGGGATGACTGGCGCCGATTCGCTCATCGGACAGACGATTTCCCACTACCTTATCTTGGAAAAGATTGGGGGCGGAGGCATGGGAGTCGTCTATAAGGCCGAGGACATCCGCCTTCATCGATTTGTAGCGCTAAAATTCCTTCCTTCAGAAATCGATCGAGACCAAAACGCCAAAGCACGGTTCCTCTTGGAGGCCCAGGCAGCCTCATCTCTGAACCATCCGAACATCTGCACCATCTACGATATCGGCGGGCAAGGCGGAAACTCCTTCATCGCCATGGAATATCTCGAGGGGCAAACGCTCCGCCACATGATTGCCGGGCGTGCAATGGCGCTCGATGAGTTAGTCCCTCTCGCTACCCAGATTGCTGATGCCTTGGGTGCAGCCCACAGCAAAGGAATCGTCCACCGCGACATCAAGCCCGCAAATATTTTTGTTACCAATCGGGGCGATGCAAAAGTTCTTGATTTCGGTTTGGCAAAAATTTCGGGAAGTCCCGAGCCATCGACCGGATCAATCACAATGGACATGGCCGAACATTTAACCAGCCCGGGTTCCACTCTCGGTACCGTCGCCTATATGTCGCCCGAGCAGGTGAGTGGCAAAGAGCTCGACCAGCGAACGGATCTTTTCTCCTTCGGAACGATGCTTTATGAGATGTCCACCGGGCTGCTTCCGTTTCGTGGCAACACGACCGGATTGATTTTCAATGCGATTTTAGAGAAGGCTCCGGCGCCCGCTTCGCAACTGAATCCCAGCATTCCCGTCAAGCTGGACGAAATTATTCAGAAGGCATTGGAAAAAGATCGGAATCTCCGCTATCAAAGCGCAGCGGAATTGCGTACCGATTTGCAGAGAGTAAAACGGGATCGCGAAACAGCGAGCGCCAAATTCATTTCTGTCAAATCCGAAAAATCCTCGGTTCTGAGCTGGGTTGCCGGTCTGGCGTTATTGCTGCTCGTAGCCGCGGGCGTCTTTTTCTATTCGCACTATGCTTCGCGGCCAAAGAGAGAACCCGGACGGTGGGAACAAATCACCTTCTATACCGACTCGGCCGTATATCCCGCGCTCTCACCCGACGGTCGTATGCTCACCTACATCCGCGGCGAGAACCCCTTCTTTGGCACGGGAGATATTTACGTGAAGTTGCTTCCAAATGGCGAACCTCTTCGATTGACGCATAACAGCGCCGTACAGAAGATGAATCCGGTCTTTTCTCCGGACGGAACAAGGATCGCTTTTGGCACAGTCGACCCCTGGGACACGTGGGAAGTCGGAGTTCTCGGTGGTGAGCCTCGCCTGATGATGAAGAATGCCTCCTCGATGACGTGGATTGAAGGGGGAAAACGGCTGCTGTTCAGCGAAATAAAAAGCGGCTTGCACATGGGACTGGTCACGACGGATGAAGCGCGCGGTCAGAGCCGCGACGTCTACCTGCCTGCCGGTGAACGGAGCATGGCGCATCACTCGTACCTCTCCCCGGATGGGCGCTGGGTGCTGGTGGTCATGATGAACTCCCTCGGCAAGTTAACCCAATGCCGTGTCGTTCCTTTTGATGGAACAGGAAGAGAGCAGCTGGTTGGCCCGCCGGATGCAACCTGCAGGACGGGCGCGTGGAGTCCCGATGGAAAGTGGTTGCTTCTAAGTGCGAATGCCGGTGGTTCGTTCCATATCTGGCGTCAACGCTTTCCCCAAGGGACGCCCGAGCAGATTACTTCCGGCCCTACCGAAGAAGAAGGAATTGCCATGGCTCCTGACGGAAAGTCCTTCCTCACTTCCGTGGGTACCCAGGACATAACGATATGGATTCATGACAAGACCGGAAATCACCAACTGTCGTCTGAAGGTAGCGCGTTTGCGACAACGTTCTCGCGCGATGGCAGCCAACTTTATTTCCTGAAACGCAGCGCCCGGGGCGGGGGGGCCGAACTTTGGCGGCTCACCATTGTCACTGGACAGAACGAGCAGATGTGGCCGGGCTACGAGGTCGAGGTAGGGACGGAAACGAAGAATTACGCGCTTTCACCGGATGGAACCCACATTGTGTTCGTGCGTAAAAGTGAGAATGGTCTGTCGAACTTGTGGATTGCCCCGATGGATCGTCGAGCTTCGCCGAGACATCTGGAAGCTCGGGAAAATGAGGATTCTCCCGCATTTCTCGCGAACGGGGATATTGTTTATCGCGCAACACGGGGTGACGCCAACTATCTGCTGACCCGAAAGCTTGACGGAACCGGAGAGAAAAAAATCGTCAATGAGCCGATTTTGGATTTCTTCGGGCTTTCTCCTAGCGGCAAATGGGCCTTGGTCGGGCAAAAAGAGCCAACCGACGAGGATCGCCCGTACCGAATGATGGCGTTCCCACTTGAAGGCGGCCCCGGCACTGCTCTTTGCCGCGCGATCTGCATCGTAGGCTGGGACTCGACGGAAACACACCTGTTCCTAAATTTTCTGGAAGGTGGAGCGAAGGCCTATTTCCTCACCATGGGCAGTGGCGGCCAGCTACCGAAGGTCCCCCCCAACGGACTTACCAATAGCGCCGAACTGAGTGCGCTTCAGGGAGTGACGACGACACCGGAATGGGTAGAATCGATGATCACTCCTGACGTCTATTCCTTTACGCGCGTTACGAACCGGCGAAATTTGTACCGAATTCCAATTCCCTGATTGCCGTTCAGACGATCTGCACAAATTCGGGTGAACAATCGCGAAGTCTTTCCATCGACACATTGTCATGGATGCTGAGGTTCGCGGCAGGCACCATCCCGAAGCTGCGGTTCCGTCCTTCGCGTTTCGCCAAATATAGCCCCTTGTCGGCTAATTCGATCACATTGTCGATCGACAGCAGTCCAACGTCATCTACAAGCCACGGAAACGGCGCCCACCCAATCGAGCAGGTCTTGTGCACTTCGACGCCATTGCCCACATCAAATGGTAGGCTGCTGACGGCTTCAAGCATGCGCTGGCACAGCATTCCCGCATTTTCGCGGTCCGTCGTCCGACAAACCAAGAGGAACTCTTCCCCACCCCAGCGCACCAGATCGTCCGAACGCCTCATCACCGAAGCAATCCGATTTGCCACTTCCTTCAGCAGCCGGTCGCCCGCGGCATGACCAAATTCATCGTTGACTCGTTTGAATCGGTCGATGTCCACAAGCACAAAAATCAGTTCCTGCCTCGGTCCCATTGGAATATCGGGATTCACGTTCTTCAAATGTGACCGAAGGGCTTGCGCGATATCAGTCGAAATCGTCTCGTAAAAATAGCGCCGGTTCCGTGTCATTGTGAGCGGATCGGTAAGCGAGATTTCTTCCAGCTCTTTATTTTTCTGCAGCAGCTCTGCGTTTCGTTGGGCGACCGCGTGTTCCAGCTCGCGACGTCGTTTGCTTTCCGTCCTCGTCCGTGACGCAACGAGCCCCCAAATAGCCACTAACCCCAGCAGAATTCCCAGCAACTCTGCCCACCACGTTTGCCAGATCTTTGGAAGAACCCGAAAACGAAACGTTGAGCGGGTCGATGCCTTGCTTGAATTCGTGTCCTGACACTGCACCCAGAATTCATAATTTCCCGTCGGTAATCCGCCATAATGGACTTCGCGCAATTGGGTTTCCGCAGGCTGTTTTTCTAATCCCTTTAACTGGTACCGGCAGGAAACCCGGTCCGGATTATCGAGCACGAGTGGCGTGAACTGTACCGTCAGCGTTCCATCCGAAGCCTCTACCTTGGGCGTGTCAGTCAACTGTCGTTCGACTCCACCGAGAACGACAGACGTAAACGCTACGCTCGGCGCCGGATCTGGATGTGACGGCTCGGAAGGTTGATACCGTGCCAGACCGCGAGACGTCGCGATCATGAAACTTCCGTCATTCTCTTCCCGCATCCCGGTCCATGGGCTCACGTCATCCCAAACCAGTCCATCTGCGTGTGACTTTTTCCGAATTTGCCCATCGGGAGACAGAATGCGTATTCCGTCGGTAGCGTTGAACCAGATCCGATTTTTCGAATCGTGCCCGAGAATCGAATAATCCCATTCGTGATTTTCCATGCGCGCATTTCCCGCCCGATCCAGCAGGACCCGGGTTACGCTGACCACATCGTTGTAGGCAATCCAGACCTCTGAATCGGTCAACCCCACGATGCTTGTAATCGTCTGCCCCTGCAAGCCATCCTGACTCGTATAGGTCTTCCAGTTGTTGCCGTCATACCGGCTCAGTTTTCCTGGACCCGATATCCACACCACTCCGCTCGGCGAGAACGCCATGAATTCCAAATCTCCCGTGCTGTCGTTCGGGAGGGGGATTTCAGTTGGTTCTCCCCATCCGTTCTTTTGACTGAACCTGACGATGTGCGAGCGGGTAGTCGCCCACACGCTGCCGTCTGGCGCGCTTAGGATCGTGATAAAGCTCTGCCCGCGGTGGCTAGGATACATTCTGGTTTCGAAGTGAGTTGGCTCAACCCGAGCGATCGAGCCTGTTGCCGTTAGCGCCCAGACTGCCCCATCTCCGGCCAACTGAATCTGACGAACTTCCTTGCGCGAATATTGTTCCAGAGCCGGAACCGTCTCCCAACGATGGGCTTTGCCATCCCATACGTTGACACCCCGTGAAGTGCTGACCCACAGACGCCCCGAACGATCACGCAACGTTGACCACGTCGCGTTATCTGAAAGTCCTTCGGCAGTCGTCCAAGCTTCCCACTCGTGCACCCCCGGGAGGCGGTCCAGTCCCGTACCCGATCCGCTGACCCACAATGTTCCTTCGCGATCCTCCAGTGCGCATTCGATGTCGTTGCTCGATAGCCCTTGTTTATCGGTAATGGTGGTCCAGCGGCGCCCCTGTTGCCAATACAAACCATTCGAGGAGGGCACCAGCAGCCGGCCCTCCAGATCGACGGCTGGTTTGCCTTCTTCTTCGTTTGCCGATCCGACGACCGCTTCTTCAAACATAATCTTGTGCAGTCGGGGATCGAGCCGAGCCAAGCGTGTTGCCGTTCGCAACCACAGCGACTGTGTCCCGTCGAACAACAGCGCGACGATGCGCTCCTTCGGCAGCCTGATCTGCGGATCAATCTCCACACTTTCTGTTCCGGCGGGGATGTGTGCCAAATGCTCGTCTTCCGTGAACCAGATGCTGTCGTCGACTCCGCGCACAATTCCTGACCGGCTCGCTTGCACACCCGACGATGGCACTTCGATTAGTTTCGTTTGCGCAGGATTTGCGGGATCAATCCGGAGAACACCTTGTTTGAACAATAAT
Organism: uncultured Acidobacteriota bacterium; assembly: GCA_963831545.1. Classification (GTDB taxonomy): domain Bacteria; phylum Acidobacteriota; class Terriglobia; order Acidiferrales; family UBA7541; genus Acidiferrum. The sequence continues at coordinate 144,006 of CAWHQX010000007.1, read as the reverse complement.
ACGAATGCAACTCCCTTCGAATCGACGGCAAATAACTGAATGCCTGCTGCCAACGGCATGGCCGACGCGGGAATTGGAAGTTGCTCAAACCGGCCATTGTGAAACTGCGCGATGCCGTGATTGCCTGCAAACCATGGCGTGCCGTCTGGAGCAATCAGCATGTCCACGATGTAATGGCCCGTGATGTTCTCGACTTCCGGCATCTTTCTTGCGCGTGAGCCGTCGTAGCGATACAGCCCTGTCTGGGTCGCAATCCAGAGAAAGCCCTGACCGTCTTGCCCCATGGCTGTGGCAGTCACGGCATCCAGGCCGAATTCTTCGCTTAGACGTTGTATCGTGAAACGGGGATGATCGGGGAATGTGGCCCGTTGCTGTCCGGAAGTCGATTTGGGCAATGCAAAAACGGCAACCAATAGCAGAAGCGCCGCCAATCGCCTTTGTATTCCCTCAGACACAGGTCTCCCACCTGCACGAAGTCTCTGCCCTGGGCGGGAAATCGTTTCCACTCGGTTCTTCGTGTAGTTAGAGGGTAACGGTTTGAAAGGAAGGGAGTAAATCCAACGAAGGTACTACAGTGCGGTACTAGGGAAGAGTTACTGATTGGATATTTCAAGTGAATTGCGATGTTCCTCCCGGTGGTCATTTCCCGGTCAGCTCTTGAGCATATTCTCCAACAGCAGTTTCCGGAACTTGCTGCGCTCTTCAAGACCGATATCCACAATTTCAAAGGACATATCCTGTGCCCGGTAGTCTCTCATCAAGGCGGTGGCCTGCAGATTTCGCATTCCTAACTGCATTTTTAGCTGCACTTGGGTCCCGGGAGCCAAATGCATGTTCGTCGTAGCCAGACCGCCTGAAAGGCTTGCCATTTTGATATCAAGCTTGCAGTTCTGCTTCAGATTTGTGCTCACTGCGGAAACATTTTTCTGCAGACGAACTCGCGTGTGCCTGCGCTGCCGAACAAATCTCGAATTTGCAGAAATCTCCAGCGGTGCGAGAGCCATTTCGTTTGATTCAATACCGCTTTTTGGCAAAAATTCCCTGACCCACTCCGGTTGTAATTTTTCCAGCACTTGCAGCGCCGCGATCCGCAGTTCCTGCGGATATTGCCAGCCAAATACCTTGCGCGTCTCGACCATCCTCCTCAGCGTAGGGATCGATGCACTCGCTTCCAGGCGTCCCAGCGCCTCGATCGCCTTCACCCGGAGATATGGAGCTGCATCGGTCGGCAGGTCACCATCTGCAAGCGTCAGCAATCGGCCGAGTGCTTCTCTTTCTCCCGTCACACCGATTTCATCGATAACGAGTGGCATCACCAGCGGGTCTACATGATCGAGAATGCCGAGGAAAATCCGGCATCGTTCTGGAGCGCCACTCGAGGCGATTTGCCGCACAATGCGGTCTTGCGCGGTGCGAGGAAAATCCTTCAGTCTTCCGGGAAGGAAAACCTCGGCAGCTTGCGGGTCCAAGCGAGCCAGAAGTCCAACCATTTCGACGGCTTCGGCTACTGCACCCCCACGAACCGTGCTGCGCAGATATTGCAGCGCTTCTTCGCCCAAGTCGTGTGCCAGACTGGCGACATGCTCGACGTCGTCACGCAACTGACACCGGTTGAAGCGCGTTGAAAGCTGCTCCATCGCGATTTGCGGGAGTTGCCTCAGCACCCCAGTCAGGCCGGCAGAAACTTCGCGTGCCTTCAGTGCCTCCTCGACAAATTCTGGGATGCGCTCTTCAATTCCCATCTTTGCGCGCAAGCTGCGCGCAATGCCGGGCCTCTGCGATTCAACGCCCGCCAGCAGATCGAGCGCCTGCGCCATGGCCCCAAACTGTCTCTGTGTGGCTGCTTCTTGACTGAGGCGGACAAATGCAGCGCTCACCAGAGACTGCAAATCTTGATCTTGCTCGACGCTCAGCCGAAGTCCCAGGTGCCGCAAGGCGTCTGCCAGCAGTTTCGGGTCGGCTTGCGCATACAATTCGGCGAGTTCCGAGAGCCCGGTCGCCGCTCGTTTGCGCGCGTCAGGCTCTTCGCTGTCAGCGCACTTTGCGTAGTTCTGCAGGATACTGATCGCTTCAGCAATATTTCCCTGCCCAATCAGATCAGAAACGTAGGACTGCACGTTCTTTGGCGGGATGCACCAGGCCTCATCGGAAAGCAATACCTCCCGCTTCGCATTTTCCGGTACGGTCGACCAGAATTGCCGGTCCAGCAGTTCCCGATGCGACTCGACAACGATCCCTGCTTCCGCCATCTTGTCTTCGTGCTGGCCCAAAATCTTGCGCAGGCTCTCGACCTCTTGGTTCATGCGGTCCAGCATCTGACGGACTGCATTTACCTTCACTTCTCCCCGCTCGAAACGCTCTAGTGCAAAGCGAATCGATAGGTGTTCTGCCAGCTGCACGAGAACATCCTTGTCGAGCTTCGCATGCCTTCCTTGCTCCGCGATTCCTGCCAAGGCATTGCGCAGCGTGTCCTGCGCCCGACCGGGCAGCTGCGCCACCTGCTCCTGGAATTCGATTGCCGCGCCTGCCGGATTCTCTCCGACACCCAGTTTTCCAAACATCGTCAGTGCGCGCAAAATCCGATAGATTTCCTCATCATCGGGCTCACCAGTGTGCACCGCGTTGTTTGCGGAGGAAGATGCAAAGTCGCCGGTAGCAGCAACCCCACGCGCTCCGATTGCAGGTCCCGGCCTTCCAGGTCCAGGTCCGTATCCACTTCCGCTGCTAGGGCCCATTCCGGGAGCACCACTGATCGTCTCGCCTGAGTTGCCCACCAGGGTTCCCGTTCCTCCACCGTTCCCGTTGCCGAGCCCTCCGGCCGACGCACCTTGCCCTTCCGAATGCGAACCTTGCGCTGCGGCAATCAATTCCAAGAGCTTCTGCGGGTCATTCAACATTTTCCGAAAATTGTCCTGCTCATCGCCCAAGGATGCTGCCGCGATCTGCGCGGCCATGCTGGCATCTTTCAGACGCGAGTCGGTGGCCACAAAGCAGATCTCATTCACTCGAATCCCGCGCGCGCCTGTGATCGCAGTCTTCAGTTGTTGAGCAAGTTCGGAGGGTTTAGCCTTCCCGGTGGGAAAAGCGTGTATGAACTTCGCGATCTCTCCCTCCGTTACTTCGGGAGTAAATTGAACGCTGGCCAATCCGGCAGATGACAGTAGTTGCGCGAACTGTTTCTCTGCCGGTGATCCTTCCAGTGGAACGCCGTCGAGAAGCAGTTGAGCGCCGGTTGCCCCAAGTAACAATCCCGTCTCACTCCCTTCGGGAATCGCCGTGCGCAATTCGTCCCACGCAATGTTCAGTTGTTCTACGGTTCTAGCGTGATCAAATCCGTATAATCGCGCGAACTTCAGCAGAATGTTCAGGCTACGAACAAATGCGCGACTCGCCGTGCTCTTTGGGTCCGTTTTCATCAGGCCGTACACCCGCCTCGTGTCAATCGTCCTCAATGGAGCTCGATTAGGACTCTCTCTCTAGTACCCTAGGACTCTTGAACGGTGGCCACAATGGTACAGTCGTCCCATGTGACTGCACCGCTATTCCGCCATCGGTACAGTAGCAGTACCTGCTCTTCGGACCGGTGCATCAGGGGCTAGGATGAGGCGAGACTTCAAGGAAACGCGGCGGTTGACGGCAAATTGAAATTACCTGGAGATGGCAACGCGACTCTGGCGTCGGCTCCGATTACTGATATTGGAAGCCTGCGGCAGTCCTCCGAGTTCAAGGAGCAATTTGCGCAATCTGGCGCGTTCGTCCAGTTCGATGTCCACGAATTCAAACGCCATGGCTTGCGGCCTGGCGCCTCGCACAATTGCCTGCGCGCGAATATTCCGCACCCCGTGTGAGAACTTCATTGTCAGTAGAGAACCCGGTGCGAGATGTCGGCTCGAGGATCCAATCCCCCCACCCAGGTTCAGTTCAGGAATGGAAAGCTTCAGGTCTTCTCGAAGATTCGTCGTTACGGCTGCGACATGCTTCGATAATTTTAAGCGGGCGTAGCGGCGCTGCCGAATGACCGGTGCGTTCGGTTCCGGGTCAATCGGCTCCAGAACCAAGTCCTTGCGGTCCAGGCCGCTGGCTGCAGTTTTTTCCAGTCCCAACGCGGGTTCGATTTTTTGTAGAGCTTGGGCTGCCGCAATGCGCAATTCGCTGTGATAGGTCCACCGCCACACCTGCTTAGCTTCGAGAATCTGCTGAAGCGTCTGCGTGGCAGCGCTTGCCCGCAATCTTCCCAAGGCTTCAATGGCCTTGATTCGCGTGAATCCAGACGTAGCGTCGTTGCGAACCAAGTCGACCAGAAGTGGGATGCAATCGAGCTCGCCGCTCATCCCCATCTCATCCAGTGCCAGTGGTTGGATCAGCGGATCGAGGGAGGGATAGAGTGAAACCAGCAATTGCGCTCTCTCCACAGGTGGCGCGGAAGAAAGTTGCCGGATCGCGCGGTCATGGGAAGATCGAGGCCACTGTGCCAGTCTCTGCGGTAAAACGCGCTCGACCGAGTGCACCGACAACTGGCTCAACAACCCAATCACTTCTGCAGCTTCCGTAGCAGGCGCGCTATGCAGTGTCTCCACAAGGCGATTTACCGCCTCTTCGCCCAATCCGTTCACGATACTTCCGAGCAGGACACAATCCTCCCGGAATCCGCAATTTGCAAACCGGTGCGTTACGTATTGCAGTGACGCCTTCGGCATCAGCGCGAGAATGTCCAGCATTCCATCGGGAACTTGCCCGGTCCGCATGGCGTCTTCAATAAACTCTGGCAACCGTTCCTCGGCACCGATTCTCTGCCTGAGATTACCGGTCGATCCCGGCCGCAAGGCTTCGACCCCGTCGAGCGAAGCCAGGGCTTGCTGCATGGCTGGATAGAATCGCTTTGAACCCGCTTCCTGGCTCATTCGCACGAAGGCTGCGCCAATCAATGTCTGCAGATCGGGCTCCCGCTCTACGGCCAATTGCGCACCAAGACGCTGAATGACGTCGATCAATGCGCTACCATCACCGCTGCCGTAAAATTCCGCCAGATCCGACAAACCGATGGCCGTTGTGCGTCGAGCTTCCGGCGCATCCAACTTCACGCAGGCTGCATACTTCAGCAAAATTTCATTCACGGTTTTCAGTTCACCGCGTCGCAGCATCTCTTCCAAAAAGCCTCTCACGTTGCGAGGCGGCACGCACCACGCTTCATCCGACGTCAGCACTTCCTTCTTATTTTCTTCGGGCACCTGCGACCAGAATTCCTGGTCGAGCAATTCCGTGTAGGCTTGAACCTGAATTCCGGCGGCGGCCATCATTTCTTCCTGAGAACCCAGAATCTTTCGCAACGCTTCAATCTCAGCGTTCATCCGATCCAGCAGCTGCTTTACTGCGTTCACCCGCAATTCGCCCCGTTCATAGCTATCGAGCGCAAACCGAATGGCAACGTGTTCGGCTAGCTTGAGCAACATTGGTTTGTCCGGCTTGTCGGTCGTTGCCTGCGCAGCCAGCCCCGCCAGAGCCTGCTGCAAAGTGTATTGCGCACGGACAGGCAGCGAAGAAAGCCGGGACTGGAATGTTGCTGCGTCCATCGCCTTATCGGGATCTTTACGCGACCGTCCGAGCTGCGCGAAAAGCCCGATCATCGACTTTACTTCTTCCTCCGCAACGCCGTAGGCTCCGCTGCCGGCTCCCGCAAGCCCAGGCGCCCCAGGCATTCCCCCCGTCATCCCGCCGCGAAGCAGCGTCGACGCAGTGACTGCGCTCATCCATTTTCCTGGTTCCGAAGATGAGCCAGTGCCCGTACCGCCTGCTCCACCTCCGCCTGGTCCCGAACCAGGACCTGAGCCCCCGGAGCCTTCGGCCGCAGATCCCGTCCCGCCGCCACTTCCTGAACCCCCGCCACCGGGTCCGGCACCGCCCCCGGCAGATCCAGTGCCTGTGCCGCTTCCTCCTGAACCTCCGCCGCCAGAAGCCTTGCCAGCTTCCCACAAGCTTCCGCCACCTGTGCCGCCTGACCAACTTGAACCTGCTCCGCCGCCTGATCCTCCCGAGCCGCCCCCACCAAATCCTGGTCCACTGCCGGCGTTCCCACCGCCGCCACCGCCGCGATTACTTTCAGACGCGAGAATCAACTGGAGTAGCTTGTTCGGGTCTTCAAAGATGTCACGCATCTTGTCACTGGAAGCCCCGAGTGCTTTTGCGGTGAGCTGCGCTGCAACCTTCAGGCCGGCCACGGAACCATCTTCTGCAACAAATCGAATTTCGTTGATGCGTATACCGGTCTCGCCGGCAAGCGCAGCCTTCAGCTGTTCTGCCAACGAACTAGGCTTGGCGTTTCCGCTGGGGAATGCCCGCACAAACCGCGCAAATTGCCCTTGCTGGAGAGTCGTAGAGAAGTGAATACTGGCAATTCCAGAGGACGTAAGCAACTGCGCAAAACTGCGTTCACCAGCAGCGGCCCCAAGGGGCACTCCATCCAGAAGAATCTGGTTGCCTGAAGCTCCCAGGAGAAGGCCTGTGTCGCCGCTTTCATCCAGAGCTTTGCGCAACTCTTTCCACGCCGTTTCAAATTGCCCCATCGTTCGCGCGTGGCCAAATTCATACAGGCGAGCGAACTTCAGCAAAATATTCAGGGTGCGTACGAAAGCGCGCGCCGAAGATCGAGTTTCGCCGCTCATTGTATTGCTGGAACCCCTCAGTCCTTCTTCCCTTTACACTAGAACTCATTCTGGACGGACACAAGCATGATGCAGCGTTCTGTCACCTTTTCACCAATACAAGTAACTTTTCCAGCACATCTCCGCGCTCGTTTGCTAGAAGGAGCTTTGCTTCAGTACAATGCCCTTGACGAGGTTATCTCCCGCGCTTTCAATCTCTTCCTGAATACCGGGATTCAAAGCTCGCACCTGACTCATGACGGAATCGCCCAACTCCGGTCAATTCAAGGCCGAAATGCCCCAGATCCCTGGGGTTAATGATGGGTCCATACGCCGGCGGAAGCGAAACCCGCTCCTTCCGCTCATCATTGCCTTGCTTGTGATGGGCCTGCTCATCCTAGTTGCGGTTCGCTGGTTCGGTCACCACAAGCCCATTGCTCCGGTAACCGCCGAACAAGCCCCGCAAATTGATGTTCCTGCACCTCCTCCCGATCCTAGCGCCTCCCTGCCACGAGCGTCAGAAACCAATCCATCCATCGGTCTGACGAGCGACTTTTCAAGACCGTGGTCCTCAGCCGATTTCTTCATCAAGGACAAACTCACAGGCGAAAACAAACCCGCCACCATCATTCGTCTGCCGGGTGGTTCCCCCGCGCAGGCATCGGGGTATTGGGCATATTCTCGCAAACCGATCTACGGATCCTGCGAACTGGAGTACATCACAGATCTCGACAAATTGCGCAGGGAATACGGATATGGTGCCGCTGTCCACCCTCTGGTCGGAAATCCCTGCACTCATACGCTTTACGATCCGCTGAAGACCGCGAACTTGCCCGGCAATGTGTGGATTCGTGGCGCAATTGTCCAGGGAAGTGACATTCGACCGCCCTTTGGCGTCGAGATCAAAGTCCAGGGCAAGGAAATTCTTGCCATTCGGACGGAATAGATTTGCGGCCAGCGCGCGCCATTGCCGTTTTCTCTCGAGCCAAGCGAATGCAGCTGGTGCTTGACTCTCTTTCCATTGCCATCCATTCTTCTTGGCCATGGCCCTAGACCGCTGTTCCGTTACCCGCCGTACGTTCTTGAACACAACTTCCGCGCTCGCGCTCGGGGCGACGATGGCCCCGATTCCTTCTCTGGCATTTGAGCTTCCAGCGTTTGCGTCTCTCAAACCGCTCGGTGATCGCGTTCGCCCCATCACGGCTGAGGAATTCCAAGGCCGCGCCAACCATGCACAGGAACTGATGGGCCAGCTCAATCCGAATTTTGATGCCATTATTCTCGGGCCCGGCACATCGCTCTATTACTTTACGGGTATCCGTTGGTGGCTGAGCGAGCGCTTGTTGTGTCTCGTTCTTCCGCGCAGTGGTCAACCGGTACTGATTTCTCCTGCGTTCGAGGAATCGCGCATGCGCGAATCCCTCCGCTATCCTGTTGAAGTTCGCGTATGGCAGGAAGAGGAAAGCCCAACCCAGCTGATCGCCAGAACATTTGCGGATCGAAAGATCAGTACCGGCCGCATCGGCGTTGAAGAAGCACTCCCCTTCACGTTCTACGATCATCTTCGCGACTCTGCTAAAGGCTGCACCTTCGTCTCAGCCGATCCCGTAACGATCGGCTGTCGCGCGATCAAGTCCGAGCATGAATTGACACTGATGCGGCTAGCCTGCGAAGCCACCTTCGACGTTTTCCGCGCCGTGTTTGCTTCAATAAAAGAAGGTTTGTCGCAGGAGGATATCGGCGGTCTCGTCGGTGCCGGTTTTGCAAAGATGGAATTGCGTGGGGATGCCCTGGTTCTTCTGGGCGTTTCTGCTGCTCAGCCACACGGCTCGAAAATGCCAAAAAAATTAATAGAAGGCGACGTTGTACTGATCGACGGAGGCTGTGCGGTCCAGGGTTATCAGTCCGATGTGACCCGCACCGGGGTCTTTGGCAAGTCTTCAGCCAAAGTACAGCAAGTATTTGAAATCGTCCGTAAAACGCAGGATGCTGCTCTGGACGCGGCCCGCGCCGGCCGAGCCGGCGGAACGGTAGACGATGCGGCCCGCGCCGTCGTCAGCAGCTCCGGGTACGGCCCCGATTACAAATACTTCACGCATCGCCTGGGTCATGGCATCGGGCTCGACGGTCACGAGCATCCCTATCTGGTGCGGGGAAGCAAGACGGTGCTTATGCCGGGCATGACCTTTTCGAATGAACCCGGAATCTACATACCCGGCGAATTTGGACTCCGATGCGAGGACGACATGGTCGTTGTCCCCGACGGCCCGGCCAAATTACTCACGCAAGGATTCCAGGTATCTCTAGAAAGACCACTTGGCTGATCTCCGAACGGGCGAGCGTCTTGTCTAGGTTCGCGTGTCGCAGAACGGCGCACTGCCGTTCTAAGGCACAACGGCCGCCATCTGTTCAACAATCCGCTCTTCAGCCCAATGCCGTTCTCGACCCGACCACTTTGAAATGAATCCGCAGTGTCCGCCATTATCGGGTGCCACAAACTGCACATAGGGATTTTCCGCAACCTTTGCCTGCAGAAACGATTCGTATGGCACGAACGGGTCATCTTTGGCGGTCATCAGAAGGAGCGGCACTCGCACCTGCGCGAGCACCCGCTTCGCCCCAGCAGCCTGGTAATATTCCTCGGCATCCTTGTATCCAAACTGAGGACCGGTAATCGCATCGTCAAATTGCCGCACGGTCCGGATCGATCCGAACCCACCCTGCGAATATCTCTCGGGATAGAGCTTTGCCTTCCGGTCGTAGCGTTCAAGCAATCCCCTTACGAAATGCCTCTGGTACAGATAATTCTCCGTTTTCTCGAGCGCATCGGCACAGGCGGACAAGTCCAGTGCAGGACACACGGCCGCGACTCCTCGCAGCTGCCATGGAGCCGAATCACCCAACTCGCCCGCCATCTTCGTCACGAGATTTCCGCCCATCGAATATCCCGCAAAAAATATTTTCTCAAAGCCATCCGCAATCAATTCCGTCAACACCGCCCGGTAGTCAGAACTCATGCCACTGTTGTATAGGGTCGGCGTCAACATCTCCGTTCCCCCGCAATTCCGCTGGTTCAAACGAATTGCATGAAACCCCCGCTTGAACGCCTTATCGGCAATGCCGCGAACATAATTCGACTCGCTCGAACCCTCCAGACCGTGAACGATGACGATCAACGGTACGTCGCGCCGCCGGTCCGGTTGCCAATTACACGCTCCCCGCAGCCGCGACTCCGTATCAACCTGAAACAGCCGGTCTTCCGGATCACCTAAGGCAAACGTTCGGCGCATAAATGTACCGGCAATGGTCTGCAAGTGCGCGTTCCTCAGCAGCACGTGGGGCTCGAAGCCCTTCTCATTTTCCGACATAGCTTCACTGTATTCGAGCAAGACGACTCAGGGCAAGAAGCAGCGATTCGTGGAGCGTCTGAACTCTTGTTAACACTCTGCCCGGTTTCCACGTCTATTCACTTGCATGGTCTTTTTTTTCCGATGGCCTTAACATGGCGGACGAGCTCGAAGTGCGATCATCTTTCTTTGGATTCGCTGGCGTGGAGCGCGCCCACAAGACGGAAGGCGCCGACAATGCGCTGGTTCGCGCCGCGCAAAACGGAGATCGCTCCGCGTTCGGGATGCTCTATGACCGATACGCGAGAATGGTCCATGGTGTCTTATTGAGTAAAGTTTCCTACGCCGAAGCGGAAGACCTTGTTCAGGATGTTTTCCTGCAAGCCCTCTCGCGATTGGACTCGCTTCGCGATGTCTCTCGTTTTGGAGCCTGGCTCGCCGCGATAGCCCGGAATCGCGCTTTCGATTTTCTGCGCCGAGTCCGCCCCATGAGCGAGTTCGAGGAGGAGCTCCACATCGACCGGGAAGGTGTTTCTCGAGTAAGTGAGTCTGCTCATACGGAGGCGGCCCTTGTGCTCGAAGTCATCCGTTCGTTGCCAAAGTGTTATCGTGAACCCTTGATCCTTCGTCTCGTCGAAGGCATGACCGGACCTGAAATTGCTGCCCGGACAGGTCTGACGGAAGGTTCGGTGCGCGTAAATCTCCATCGCGGTATGAATCAACTCCGGGAATCCCTCGGACGTCGATCAATCATCCGGCACTCAGCAGAATCGAATGACAAGCCATGAACCCAGGGCGCGAAGAAAATCCGAAGGACCATACCAGCATCGATCCCTATCTGTGGGACCGTTCGGGTGAGCCTGCCCGCGAAATGCAGCACATCGAGACACTGCTCGGGCAATTTCGCCACAGTGGTGTTCCGCTTGAGCTCCCGCAGCAATTGAACCCACAACCGGCAAAGATTCGGGCATCGTTTCGGGACCGCTTTTGGTTCCCCCGGATGGCTGCTGCCCTGCTGGTCGGTCTCAGTCTCGCCGCAAGCGCTTTGCTCGTCGTCTCGCCCACTCGTCGTGCAGAATCTCGAACCGGGTGGGAGGTTGAAGGCCTCCAGGGTGAAATCCGGCTCGGGACCCGTTCCCTCCTGACGAACCAGACGAACGTAACAATGAATGTTGGACAGGTACTGGAGACGAGCAGTGTTTCGCGCGCCTCCGTCTCTGAAAAATCGTTCGGACAAATCGATGTGGAGCCCAATTCTCGCATTCGATTGGAACAGTCAGGCAACAACCACGCGCGCATCCAACTGGACCGGGGAACGATCCATGCGGCTATCTGGGCACCGCCGGGTCAATTCGTTGTCGATACCCCATTTGCGGTCGCCGTGGATCTCGGTTGCGCCTATACCCTTCAAGTTTCTCCGGATGGCGCGGGGAGCATCCGCACCACGCTGGGTTGGGTGGGATTCCACCTGAATGGCGTCGAATCTTTCATCCCCGCCGGAGCGATCTGTTCGATTCGTCCATATGTCGGGCCTGGCACGCCTTATTTTGAGGATGCCGCGGTCAGCTTTCGCAGTGCTGTTCTTGATTTTGATTCTGCGGCGGATTCGGGGCTGGGGAAAGCGACCGCCGCTGACCAGATCCTCGCGCAAGCCCGCGCAAAGGACGGCCTGACCTTGTGGCACTTGCTTTCCCGCACGAGCGGTCCGGAACGCGAGAGAGTCTACGCCCGATTTGCCGAACTCGTTCCACCCCCAGTCGGGGTCACGCGGGAAGGCATCCTTCGTTTAGATCAAGCCATGTTGGACCTGTGGTGGAATTCCCTCAATCTCGGTGATATCTCTCTGTGGCGCCTGTGGGAGCAATCGGGTTCTCCCCGTCCGAGACTCGATCCATCTTCGAGTGAACTTCGCAACCGAAGCGCATACGTTCGTTAACACACCGCCACGTAACAACGTCTTCTTGGCAGCACGCGAAATCTTGCTGGCAAGGAGGATTTACATGAATCACAAAGCGGTTTCGACGACTGCATTTGCTGCAGTTCTGCTGTTCGTAGTTTCAATTGCGCCGACCTCGGCGGTCGCCGGTCCGCCACTGATTTGTCACCGTCTCGATATCGCCGACGGAAAATCTTTGTCCTGGCCCAGTAACTCATGGAATCTGTCCGGCAATGAATCGTACCTCGGAAAAAATCTCGCCGAGGACACGATTGCCATCCTTGACTCCGACCGAGTCGTCCTGGTTCACATGGAAACGCTGCGCCGGGCCACGTTGTACGGACGCAAGGATCCTGCGGCTGCCAGAGAACTTCTGACGAGGCTTATGGCGCGTGCCAATCGCGCGACAGGAACGACCTACCAGGATGCACTCCGGTCTTTCGATGCGGGTTATCTCATCGAATGCTACAAAGCGTGGATCGGAAAAGACGAACACAACCCCGCGCAAAACGCGGACGGCTCTGCTCTTATTAATCGCGCCATCGAGCTCCGCGGGAACGATCCGGAGATGGAATTTGCGGCCGCGTTGATTGCCTTGAACGGTCCTCCAAGTGAACAGCATGAACACGCGCGGATGGCGATAGCGGGCGCGAAAGACGATCCGTTACTCGCCCGCAATCTCGCTGGCAAATGGACCGGGTCCGGCATGGAAACAACGGCAGAACTGATTCTGGGCAATTCCAAACTCGCAAAGCACTAGAGGAAGACTCATCTGGGGGAAAGCTTCGAGGGGCCACGAAGTTTCCCTTTCCTAGGGAGACTGCAGATCTTTCGCCATGCGGATTTCGTCATAGTATCTGCCTGCCTGCTTCAGCGCTTTCTTCTCGAAGCCGTATTGAACAAATCCAAATCGCTCATAGAGTCGAAGTGCCGCAATATTCTCGCTGACGACGGCCAACTGAACCTGTTCCACCCTGCCTTTTGCGTACGCGATGACGGCCTCCACCAGGCGACGCCCAACTCCTGCGTTTCGCGCATCGGCACGAACGTACATACCCACCATGGTTCCCTTGTGCGCTTCCTTCTGTCTCTCGGAGAGGACCAGCCCAGCCGTCCCCACCAGTTCCGTCCCACGGAAAGCTCCAAAAGTAACCGATTTGTCGAGCCGATTTGCGAACCAGTCCATTGTTTCCGTGCATTCTGACTCGAAGGAACTGCTGAAGGCCTCCGGCGCAAGCCGTAGTGCCTCGAGCCTGATCTCTCGGTACGTTTGGGCGTCGGCCGGCTCCAGGCGACGGATCTCAGTCTGTGTGGTTGTCATAGGATATTCCTAAAGCCAAACGCGAGATACGACAGAACGGAAAACAGATGAGCTAAACTTGACCCGTCTCCATCTCAACCCCTAGAATTAAAGATTACACCGTGATGCAATTTTCCGACTTACTGAACTCATCCTTCGGCCCAGCGGCCACCCGCTGGGCTGCTCTGTTTCTGGCCCCAGGCTCCAAGGCGCCACATCTTCTTTTTTCGCGAGGCATCCATGATTGACGGTCCCATTCCCGAAGGCCTGACATTTGATGACGTATTGCTCGTGCCGGGCAAGTCGTCGATCCTGCCAACCGAAGTCGATACCTCCACTCAATTCACGCGCAAACTTCGCATCAATATTCCGCTCGCTTCTGCGGCCATGGATACCGTCACCGAATCACGCCTCGCCATCGCCATTTCACGGCAGGGCGGCATCGGCATTATCCACCGCAACATCCCGATCGATCGCCAGTACGAGGAAATCGATCGTGTAAAACGCTCCGAATCCGGGATGATTGTCGACCCGGTCACCATTTCTCCAGACATTACCATCCGCCAGGCCCTTGAAATCATGAATAAATACCGAATCTCCGGCCTGCCGGTCACGCGCGGCACCCGGTTGACCGGAATTCTTACGAACAGAGATTTGCGGTTTGAAAAAAATCACACGCAACTTGTCGGCCAGGTGATGACCAAAGACAATTTGGTGACAGTTCCGGTTGGCACCACGCTTGAAGAAGCAGAAAAAATCCTCCAGAAACATCGCATCGAGAAACTCCTCGTCGTTGACGCCGATTTCAACCTGAAGGGGCTCATCACCGTTAAAGACATTCAGAAAAAGCTTGAATATCCGCGAGCCTCCAAAGACGATCATGGCCGTTTGTGTGTGGGCGCGGCTGTCGGTGCCACCGGAGATTACCTCGAACGCGCTGTTGAGATGTCCAAGGCCAAAGCCGACGTTCTTGCAATCGATACGGCCCACGGTCATACCGATCGCGTCATGGAAGCCATTAAGGCAATTCGTCATCGTCTGCCGGACATCCAGTTGATCGCAGGAAATGTCGCCACCGAAGAGGGCGCCCGTGAATTGATTTCGCTTGGCATTGATGGGTTGAAAGTCGGTATCGGTCCTGGCTCGATTTGCACTACTCGCATCGTCACCGGCGCAGGGGTTCCGCAGCTCACCGCCGTGATGGATGCCTACAAGGCCGCGCAAGGCACCGGAGTTCCGATTATCGCGGACGGGGGAATCAAATATTCGGGCGACATCACCAAAGCCATCGCCGCCGGCGCTTCCTGCGTGATGATTGGCAGTCTTTTTGCCGGCACCGAAGAAGCTCCCGGCGAAACGATCCTGTATCAGGGCCGCACGTTCAAATCCTATCGCGGCATGGGTTCGATGGGTGCGATGAGCTCCGGTTCAGATCGCTATTCCGTCGTACAGGATATGTCTGAGAGCGGCAAGTCGGTGCCAGAAGGGATTGAAGGCCGTGTTGCTTACAAGGGATCTCTCGGCGCGCTTACCGATCAACTTGTTGGTGGGCTAAAGAGTGGTATGGGCTACGTCGGCGCGCGCACCATTACCGAGCTTGCTGAGAAGGCCCGCTTCCTGCGGATCACCGTGGCAGGCCTGCGTGAGAGCCATGTGCATGACGTCGTTATCACCAAGGAAGCCCCCAACTACCGCATGGAATGATCCGTTCGCTAAGAACATCAACGGAATAATTTGTTTAAGAATCATTCCCGGATTCGTCTGAAAAGCGTCGATTGAGGAAGGAGAAACGTTTGTCCGGTTCTGAACCATGGCGCAATCCACGGCCCGCGCCGCCCCTCGATGAGCTGCGTACGCGCATTCCGCCCAAATCGATGATCCCTTCGTGGTTGCAGGCCTGGTGGCCGGCGATTCTCTGGGGCATCGGGATCTTTTTGATGTCGACCGACACCTTTTCTGCCGCGCACACCGCCTCATTTCTCTGGCCCATGCTTCACTGGATTTACCCGGCAATGACGGACGATCAGTTTGAGACAATCCATTTCCTTGCCCGCAAATCCGCTCACCTTACCGAATACTTCATTTTCTACCTTTTGCTGTTTCGGGGCATGCGCGGCGACCGAAAGGGATGGTACTGGACGTGGGCATTCGGCGCCTGGTTTCTTGCTGCTGTTTATTCCGCGCTGGACGAAATTCACCAGTCGTTCGTCGCTTCGCGCACCGCATCTCCTGTCGATTCCATCATCGATTCGACCGGCGCACTCCTCGCGCTGATCGTGGTCTTCCTTTACTTTCGCTTCTTCCGCCGTAATCGCCCTGCCACATAGATTTTTCTCGATACACATGCCCGATAAACTGATTCTCGAGATTGCCGTCGAAACAGCCGAGGCTGCCAAAGCCGCAGAGACTGCCGGTGCAAGTCGAATCGAATTATGTGCCGACCTCCGAAGTTCCGGATTAACTCCAAGCGTCGAACTCATGCGCAAAACACGGACTGCCGTGAAACTCCCCATTCACGTCATGATTCGGCCTCGTCTGGGTGAGTTCAGCCACGGGACGGCCGAAGTGGCAGCGATGCACGCTTCGATCGAACTGGCCCGGGTGAACCGGATGGACGGAATCGTGCTTGGAGTTCTAACTTCGAACAGGATGGTAGACGTCAAAACGACTCGGAAACTGATCGAAGCAGCGCATCCTCTGCCGGTCACGTTTCATCGCGCGTTTGATCTTTGCGCTGACAAGACTGCGGCCCTTGAAGACTGTATCCGCGCTGGCGCGAAGCGCATCCTCACCTCTGGCGGAGCCGTGACTGCCCTGCGGGGAAGTTCTGCGTTGAGAGCGACGATTGAAGCCGGGAATGGCCGGATCATCATCATGCCCGGCGGAGGAATCAATCCCGACAACTTGCGGGAGATCCGCAGATCCACGGGTGCAACCGAATTTCACTCCGGGTTGGGCACGGTTCTGGACTATGGTTCGTCCGATATTCCGGCATTCCAGAGGCGGGTCCGCGAACTTGTCGCTTGCCTGGACTAGTGGCTTTGACCGAGGGCCAATAAAAAACCGGGGCACGCTGGACGCGCCCCGGCAAAAATTCAAATGCATTGTCCGAAATGTTTTACGCCTTCTGCGCCTGTCTCCGCATGAAGGTTGGTACGTCCAGATCATCCTTTGTCGGTTCCTGTTGCACTACCTCCCGAACGGGAGGCGCCTGCGGTGGCAATTGGGCTTGCACCTGATGAACAACCGTGGGAGGCGCTTGCGGCAACTCCTGCTGCGCCGGCGCGGGCACTTCCCGTCCCGCTTTCCATGTCTTTGGCAAAAAATGCGGCTTGCTCTGAATCGAGCCCCTGCCTGCATCCTTGAATCCCGCGGCGATCACGGTAATTTTCACCGCGTCTTTCATCGCGTCATCCATGACCGCGCCAAAAATGATGTTGGCATTTTCATGAGCAGCCTTCTGAATCACGCTTGAGGCCTCGTGCACTTCATGCAGGGAAAGCGAAGAACTTCCGCAGATATTAATGAGAATACCTTGAGCTCCCTCGATCGAATTGTCCTCCAGCAACGGACTGGAGATCGCGCGATTTGCCGCATCTACGGCCCGATTCGTCCCGGTCGCAACGGCTGTGCCCATCACTGCATATCCCTGTCCGTGCATGATCGCTTTTACGTCCGCGAAGTCGCGGTTAATAATGCCCGGTACTGTGATGATGTCAGAAATTCCTTGCACCGCCTGCCGCAAAATATCGTCCGCAATCCGGAACGCGTCAAAGAAGCTCGTTCCGCGCTCGACGGTCTCCATCAGTCGCTCGTTCGGAATTACGATGACCGTATCGACCACACCGACCAGCTCTTCGAGCGCTTGCTCGGCCTGGAGCATTCTGCGCTTGCCCTCAAACGCAAACGGCTTGGTTACTACGGCAACCGACAAAGCGCCCAATTCACTGGCTAGGGAGGCAACGACCGGTGCTGCACCACTGCCCGTTCCACCACCGAGTCCCGTGGTGATGAAAATCATATCGGCGCCTTCGAGCGCTTCAATAATTTTGTCGGTATCTTCGAGCGCGGCCTTGCGACCAATCTCAGGATTCGCGCCAGCTCCCAGACCCTTCGTCAACTTTCCGCCGAGTTGCAGTTTCACGGGAGCTTGCGACAGCTTCAATGCTTGAAGGTCGGTGTTCGCCGCGATGAACTCGATTCCCTCCACCTTGGCGCGGATCATCCGGTTCACGGCATTGCATCCGCCACCGCCCACACCAATCACCTTAATTTTCGCCGGCTGCAACTCTTCGCTGAAGCTCATCCGGATGCCCGCATCTTTCGCTGTCATTCTTCTCCCCCTGTCCGGCTGGTGAAAGTCCTTTATAAAACTCGGCTTAGCGCTATTCCACAGAGAGTTTTTTCTCCCTGTGGAAAACGCCTCCCCAATGTCCGTTTACGTTCCCACTTCGTCCTGCCTAAGCCCCTGCGAACATCGACTTCAGCTTGGATACCAATCCGCCGGCCCGTTGCGGCCCCACTCTTCGCGCCTTGGCGGCGTATAAAACCAGGCCGATCACCGTCGCATATTCAGGTTGCGCGACCTGTTCAGGTAAATCCATGATTCCGCGCGGTTCTGCAATTCGCACCGGCAACTGGAATGATTCTTCCGTCATCTCGAGCAAGCCGTTCAGGCGTGCGCCACCTCCGGCCAATATAAAGCCTGCCGGAATCTGCTTGATTAATCCTGCACGCCGTAGATCGTCGGAAATCAGCGTCAGCAATTCCTGTGTGCGCGGCTCAATAATGTCCGTCAAATTTCGGGAAAAGATTGTGCGCGGGGGGCGATCACCCACGGTGGCAATCTGTATCGCACCATCTTCCCTCAGCAAATGTGCGGCTGCACAGCCGTGGTGCCGTTTTATTTTTTCCGCTTCCGGAATCGGCGTCCGTAGTCCCACTGCAAGGTCATTGGTGAAATGATCCCCGCCGATGGCCACGGCCCCGGTATGCCGCACGACCCCGCCGCCATAGACGATCAATTCCGTCGTCCCACCGCCAATATCCAGAAGGCAGCAGCCCAGGTCCCTCTCATCTTGCGTCAAACACGCCTCTGCCGAAGCGAGTGGCTCGAGCACCGTGTCATTGATCAAAATTCCGGCCTTGTTCGCCGCGGTCACGAGATTCTGCGTAGCAGAAATCGATGACGTAACAATGTGAACATTGGCCTCCAGCCGTTGCCCCACCATGCCCAATGGATCGCGTATGCCATCTTGGGCGTCAACAATGAATTCGTGGGGAAGGACATGCAGAACTTCCCGATCTTCTGGGAGTGATACATTTCGCGCCTGGTCAATTGTGCGACGCAGATCGTCGCGCTCGATGTCACGAGGCCGCGGACCCAATTGCACTCCGCCGCGGCTATTCACTCCGCGAACGTGTCCGCCCGCCACACCGATCACTGCAGATTCCACGGGGACGTTGGCCACACCTTCGGCTTCTTCAACGGCACGCCGAATGGAACTGACCGTCGAATCGAGATTGACGATGAGCCCCTTGCGCAATCCTTTGGATTCCGCGGCGCCCAGCGCAAGGAATTTGACCTGATCCTCTTCCATCTCCGCCAGCAGCACGCAGGTCTTGGTGCTACCGATGTCCAGCCCGACGAGGTATTTGTCTTTCTTTGCCAAGGCCTTCTCCTGCTGATTTTATTTAGTCTTCGACGCAGTCGTTGTGCTGTCGGGGTTCAGCACCACCTGTCGCGCATACTGCAGATCAATCGCTTGCAAATGGCCTGCACTCGCCTGCCACTGTGCGAAATTGTCGACCAGCATTCCGTACTTCCTGGTAAATTCACTTTGTCCAAAATGGACGGTAACGGCTTGCGAGCCAACCCCATTTCCGAGGCCGGTAATCACCACGCGCAAATCTTTTGGATTACCGAGATCCACTTCACTCACGCGGTCGGCTTCCCTCGAACGAACAGTCCTGCCGCGATCTGTCGCGGCGGATCCAACAAGTTCAATCGACTTCATGAATTCCTGATACGTTTTCATGCGCATTTCGCGTTCTTCACGCGGCATATTTTCAGACAATCCTGTCACGATCGGAAAATGAAAATCTTCGCCTTCGGGTCGGTCCAGCAGGACTCCCTGGGCGTCGATCAGCGTCAGTTCGGCCCCGTTTCGGAAGAACGCGATCGGAGTACGCTCGGTAATCTCCACGCGCAGGTGATTCGGAAGAATTCGCCTGACGCTCGCTTCCTGTACCCAGGACACTTCCTGAATCTGCGAACGGCGCTTGTCCAGATTGACCTGCAACAAGCTGCGGTTCCGGTCGTTGATAAACAGTTTCTGAATCTCTTCTTTCGGAACGATGTGATTGCCCGAAACCTCAATCTGCTCCGGCTTCAGAAGCAACATCTGGGGCGAATGCAACGCAAAACGTGTCCCAGCAATTACGATGGTAAGCAAGACAATCGCAATGGCCGACCAAAAAAACAGATTGCGATAGAAACTCCAGGATTTGCCGCCAATTTTCTTGCGGCGAATCTCCACAGGCTTCTGGCGACGCAGGAATTTCGGCTCTTCATCGGCGATCAGTTCGGGCCGGTACGCTTCCTGATCAGCTGTCGCTGCCGCAGAATTCCGCTGGATGGGTTTCAAGCGTTCCAAACGACCACCTCGTTTTCGAGAGTGACTCCGTAGGCGCCGCGCACCCGCTCCCGCACATCTGCAATTAATGCCAGCATGTCCGCAGCGGACGCCTGCCCTACATTAACGAAAAAATTCGCGTGACGATCGCTCACCTTCGCGTCGCCTACCGAAAACCCTTTGAGACCCAGCTCATCGATCATACGCCCAGCCGACACACCCGGAGGGTTCTTAAAAATGCAGCCTGCACTTTTTTGACCGAGAGGTTGACTGGCTCGTCGCTTCTCGTTGCAGATACGAATGCCTTGTAAAATTTCTTTGAACGGCTTGGAGGGAAGTTCGAGCTTCACTGACAGCATCATATCATCGGGCGCAAAAGAAGTGTGCCGGTATTCAAACGAAATTTGTTCGCCCCTGAGGATTTCTATCCGCCTTTCGGCCGCCCGATACACCCTAACTTCCCTTACGTACGAACCGATCTGTGTGCCGTAGGCCCCCGCATTCATCCGCAAGGCTCCACCAACCGTTCCCGGTACGCCTATCAGTCCTTCCATCCCGCCCAGATCGTGCTTCGCGCAAAACGTCACCGTGCGCCCCAGGTCTGCGGCCGCATCGACGCTCGCCACGTTCCCCTCAATCACCACTTCCCGTGCCGGTTTGGCCAGCTGTAACACCACAAACGGCAGTTCGCCATCCATAACCAGCAAATTCGAGCCACCGCCCAGAAATCGGTGGGGAATCGTGTGCTGATCGAGCAGATTCAGCAATTCTGGAATCGAATCGTGGCGGTGAACCCGAACAAGATCGGTCGTACCACCCATTCCAAGGTTCGTCAGTTCCGCGAGCGAGGCTCCGCGCACGACCTCGTTGCCGAGATCCTGTAGCGCTGCGACAAGTCTTTCGTCGCTAATCCTCATCGCGTACCGGATCCTCCACCCGATATTCCGTTCCGAGAAGCACCATCAACTCGTTGCTGGCCCGACTCACGTTCCCTGCACCAATCGTCAGAATTGCGTCCGCGGGTTTGGCTTCCTTCAGCAAAAACTCGATGCCTTCCTGCATGGAATGGAAATAATGCACATTCTTGTGCCCGGCATCGCTTATGCTTCGGGCCAGGGCTTCGCTTGTGATTCCCGGGATCGGCGTTTCGCTCGCTGCATAAATATCTGTCAGAACAAGAATATCCGCTTGATTGAATGCGCGCGAAAAATCGTCCCAGAGATGCTGCGTTCGCGAATACCGGTGAGGCTGGAATAACACCAGCAGGCGGTTAAATTTGCAGCCGCGGGCGGCCTCGAGTGTCGCGCGAATTTCTGCAGGGTGGTGGCCGTAATCATCAATCACCACGATGTCGTTCACAACCCCCTTGATATCAAACCGTCGGGCCACTCCACCGAACTTGGCCAGCCCTTCCCGGATTAGGTCCGTCGCGACGTTCAAATACAGAGCCACGGCAGCCGCAGCCGCTGCGTTCCGGACATTGTGAATTCCCGGAGGATGCGGTAGCTGGAACATGCCGAGATCTTCGCCTTTGTAGGTCAGCCGGAACTCGCTGCCGAGCCCTACCATCTGAATGTCGCTAATCACCAGGTCCGCCTGCGCGGATGATCCATACGTCAGAATCGGCCGTTTCACGTTCGGAATAATCGCCTGCACATTCGGCTCATCGATGCATAAAATTGCTGAGCCATAAAAAGGCACACTGTTCACGAATTGCAGGAACGCGCTCTGGATATCCTCGAGCGATGAGTATTGATCGAGGTGCTCACGATCAATCGTTGTCACCACCGCCACCACAGGTGCAAACATCAGAAAACTGCGGTCACTCTCGTCTGCTTCCACAACAAAGTAATCGCCTCGGCCGACGCGTGCCGTCGTTCCCGCTTGGTTCACTTTGCCACCGATCACAAAGGTCGGATCCAGATGCGCCGCTCCCATCACGGAAGCCACCATCGACGTGGTCGTCGTCTTGCCGTGAGCTCCAGCAACCGCGATCCCGTACTTCAACCGCATCAATTCCGCCAGCATTTCCGCGCGTGGAATAACCGGGATCTTTTGTTTGTGTGCTTCCACAACTTCCGGGTTGTCTGCCTTCACAGCCGAAGAAATCACGACCACATGAGCGCCTTGGACATTTTCCGGCCTGTGGCCTTCAAATACGGTCGCACCCAGATCCTGCAACCTCTCCGTAATCGTCGATGGCCGCGTGTCAGACCCTGAAACGGAATAGCCCAGAGTCAGCAGGACCTCGGCAATCCCGCTCATGCCAATTCCGCCAATCCCGACCATATGGATGCGCTGAAAATTGCGAAACGATACCATCATGCTTCCTAGTCCCCTCCGGCCAGAATCGGATCGCCCGTCAGCGTGCCGATATCTGCGGCGCTTTCAATCAGATCCACAATTGTTTTCGCTGCGTCCGGATACGCGAGCTTCCGGGCATTTCTAGAGAGTGTTTCGATCTCCTGCGGCTGGTCGAGGAGGGAAAAGATCTCTTTCGAGAGACGTTCCGAGGAGAGCTCATTCTCGGAAACGAGTCTTCCTGCCTTGGAGCTGACCATCTCTTGCGCGTTTCGCAATTGATGGCTGTCTGTTGCGCGTCCGAACGGAATAAAAATTGCAGCCCGTCCCGCGGCAGCCACTTCTGCTACCGTAATCGCTCCCGCGCGGCAGACCAACAGGTCGGCCCAATCAAACCGCTCCGCCATATTGCCAAGAAACGGCACCACTTCGGCTCGTATCTGACGCTGATCGTAGGCAGCCTTGACAATAGTATAATCGCGCTCGCCGGTTTGATGCACGATGGATAACTCACTTTTTCGCGAAGCCAGCGAATTCATTGCATCGATAAACGCACGGTTGATCGGGAGAGCTCCCTGACTCCCGCCTGTAATCAGCAAGTGCAGCGGCTTGTGCGGCGGATGAGGTTGGATCGTAAAGAATTCTTCGCGTACGGGACAGCCCGTCAGCAGCGCCTTCTCTCCCCAGGCCTTGGCTGCAACTTCATATCCTGTGGCAATCCGCCTCGCAAATCGTGCCAGCACTTTATTGGTAAAGCCGGGCTCCGCATTCGGCTCAAAAATCACGTTGGGAATCCCTTTGAGCCAGGTTGCCAGAAGCATCGGCCCCGCGGCATAACCGCCCACTCCGAAGGCGACTGTCGGTGTGTGCCGCTTTAGAACCGCGAACGCGTCGGACATTCCGTTGCCCAACATGGCCAGGTTCCTGACTAACGTAACTCCGTCCTTCCCTTTCAGTCCCGCCACCCGAAGCGTTTCGAGCGGCAAACCGGCCTGGGGTACGAGCTTCATTTCAATACCGCGTTGCGTTCCCACCAGCACCACGTCTCGGTCCGATCCTCGTGAGATCCATTCCCGGGCAATTGCCAGCGCAGGGAAAACGTGACCGCCCGTCCCGCCTCCGGCAATCAATAATTTCATAACTCAGTCTCGCAAACCTGCGCCGGGAACGGCCTGCTGCGAAACATTCAGAAGCACGCCCGTAGCCAGCAGCATCACCAGCAGACTCGATCCCCCGTAGCTTACAAAAGGTAATGGAATTCCCTTTGTCGGCATCATCCCCAGGACAACGGCAAAATTAATCAGTGCCTGAAAAACAACCATCGCGGTCGCCCCAAGCGCCAGTAGTCTTCCGAATCCATCCGGAGCATTAAACGCCGTGCGCAATCCGCGCCATGCGAAAATGGCAAACAGCATCAAAACAATTGTCGCGCCGATGAATCCCAGTTCTTCCGAAATCACCGCATAAATAAAATCGGTCTGAGCCTCCGGGAGGTAAAAGAGTTTCTGCTTGCTCTCCATTAATCCCACGCCGGTAAAGCCACCCGAACCAACGGCAATCAGCGACTGCAGCAGCTGGAACCCCGCGCCCTGTGGATCATTGTCCGGATGAAGGAAAGCGATGAGACGGGCCATGCGGTAGGAAACGTGGGTGATCGCAAAAAATAAGATCGGCAGTGCCGTGGCAGCTCCAACCGCGAGCCATTTCCAGGACAATCCGGCCACATAGAGAATTGCCGTCATGATGAGCGCGATGTCGACTGCAGTCCCCAGGTCCGGTTGCAGCAGGATCAGAACCACGCATACCAGAACCGGCGCAACGGCTGGAAGAATCGTTCGTAACAGGTCCTGTTTGTTAAATTCCAAGCTGATTTCCGTCCGCCGACGCATGTCCAGAAACCACGCCAGATACAGAATCACGGCAAGCTTCGCCAGCTCGGACGGTTGAATACCGATGGGCCCGAATCTGATCCAGCGGTGCGTCGCATGCGATTTATCCAGAAAGAAGGCGCCGACGAGCATCAACACGACTGCGCAGACTACCGTATAGACCACCGCCGGCTCCCGCAACCGGTGATAATCCATGTTCATCAGCCCGAACATGGCCACCAGACCTATCAACAGCCAAGCAATCTGCCTTGCCACGAAATAAGCGGAATGGCCATACTGATTTTCCGCCGTTAAGGCAGACGCACTGAAAATCATCACCGCACCCAGCAGGCACAGCGCCAGCGCAACTCCAAAAATCCACCGATCCGTCTCTGCTCGTCTCACCAAGTGTTTGCCCCTTTATTTTAAAGCCATGCGAACCTGATGTTCTGTCCTCCCGAACCCGCACGCCGGTTCGAGAGCAGTCATTCTGTTTCCTGTGTCGCCTCACGCAAATTTCGAACCAGCTGTTTAAAAGCTCTTCCGCGCTCCTCGTAATTTGAAAACTGATCGAAGCTTGCGCACGCAGGCGCCAACAACACGAGGTCACCTGCCGTTGCCTTGCGAGACGCTGTCTCAACTGCCCGCTGCAACGTTCCTGCGCGTTCGATCAGAACGCTTCCCCTGATTTCTGACTCAATTTTGTCTGCTGCGGCACCAATCAGCAGCGCCAGAATCGCTTTCTCTTTGAGTGAACCCCGCAAGGCAGTGTAGTCGCTGCCTTTATCCTTGCCGCCCAGAATAATCAGGATCCGGCCCGGGAACGCATCGAGAGCCTTCAGAGTCGCGTCGACATTGGTCGCCTTCGAGTCGTTGTAGTAACGCACGCCGAGAATCTCGGCCACAAATTCCAGCCGGTGTTCAACCCCCTGAAAACTTCGCACTGCCTCGCCGATCGACTTCGCATCCACCCCGGCGAGCCTCGCTGCGGTGATCGCCGCCAGCACATTCTCGACGTTGTGCGCACCCGGTAGCGGAATTTCGTGCCGTTTCATCACAAACTCTTTTTCGCGCCCTCGGGTAATAAAAATATCCTCGTCCCAGACACAAGTTCCCTGCGCCACTCCCTGTTTCCGGCTAAACCAGAACACTTGCGGCTTCTTCGGCAAATAGTGCCGGGATGGCTCATCATCGAGGTTCATCACAACCGCATCGAGTTCCGTTTGATTCTCAAATAACCGCGCTTTCGCGGCGCCGTATGCTTCTATCGTCTTGTGACGGTCCAGATGATCCGGCGTCAGGTTCAAGAGCACGCCAATGTCCGGCCGAAAGGTCTCGATCAACTCCAACTGAAAACTACTCAATTCCACCACGCCTACCGTTCCTGCCGTCATCTTTTCTGCCATTGAAATCAGCGGCGTGCCCACATTGCCCGCAAGGAATGTCTCGACTCCCACACTTTGCAAGATGTGGTGTACCAGGGTCGCGGTGGTTGTCTTCCCGTTTGAGCCCGTGATTCCGATCAACTTCCCTTCGAGGAACCGGTACGCCAGTTCAATTTCACTCCAGATCGTAATACCCTTCTCGCGTGCGCCCACAAGAAACGGATCGTCTGCAGGAACGCCCGGGCTCGGGACGATCAAATCCTGAGCGACGAATGTTTTTTCGGTGTGCCCCCCTAATTCAAGAGCGACACCGGCTTTACGCAATTTCGCAGGGATCTCCCCGAGTTCCCCTTCCGTCCGCGTTTCTGTAGCCGTCACGATTGCATTGTGTGCCACACAGAACATCGCTGTTGCCACGCCCGTCCTTGCCAGTCCTACGACCAGCACGCGCTTCCCCCGCAACTCCATCGATCCAGGCATAACCCAACCGCCAGACTTTCTTCCGCTACCGCAATTTCAATGTCGTCAACGCGAACAACGCGAATACCAGTGCGGCAATCCAGAATCGCACAATCACCTTGCTTTCGCTCCATCCCAACAACTCAAAGTGATGATGAATCGGCGCCATACGAAAGATGCGCTTTCCCCGTAGTTTGAACGACGCCACCTGCAAGATCACCGACATCGCTTCGACCACGAAGATTCCGCCCACAAATACCAGGAGCACTTCCTGTTTGATGATCACGGCAATCGTTCCGAGCGCCCCGCCCAGCCCCAATGACCCAACGTCACCCATGAAAACCTCCGCTGGATGTGCGTTGTACCAGAGAAATCCGAGCGATGCACCCACCAGCGCGCCACAGAACACCGTTAATTCACCCACGCGCGGGATATATTGAATCTCCAGATAATTCGCCCAGCGGAAATTGCTGCTTACATACGTCAGTACCGTCAACGCACCCGCAGCAATGACCGTGCACCCAATGGCCAGCCCATCCAGTCCGTCGGTCAAATTCACGGCATTTGAACTTCCGGTAATCACCAGTGCAATGAAGACCAAAAACGGCACAAACGCCAGCGGCCACAGATGCGGCGAATTCAGTAATGAGTGAATCACCAGGTCAGGCCGGAACCGTTTCAGGAACGGAACGATCAACTGGGTCGAATACGCACTCGATGTCGACAGCACCAACAGAGAAATTCCCACGACGCAGCTGACGGCGATCTGAAGCGTAAATTTCCGTTTCCCCGTCAGTCCGAGATTTCGCCGCTTCGCTACCTTCGCGTAATCATCGACAAATCCGATTGCCGAAAATCCCAGAAGTGCAAACAGCGACAGCAAAATAAACGGATTCTGCAGATCGGCCCACAACAGTGTCGGTACCGCGGTCGACAGTACAATCAACACGCCGCCCATTGTCGGGGTACCTGCCTTTTTCTGGTGAGCCTGCGGCCCTTCTTCGCGAATATACTGCCCGATCTGCAATTCGCAGAGCTTCCGGATCAGCCACGGACCAAACACCAGCGCCAGGAACATCGCCGTCAAACTTGCATATACCGTTCGCACGGTGATGTAGCGAAACACATTTAACGGGCTGAAATATTTTTGCAGCACGTGATACAGGAGGTAGTAAAGCATCTAGTGGTCTGCCCCCGCTCCTGGACGTGCCAGGTCGGCAATCTCGGGCACAAATCGCCCCAGCAGCGTTTCCACAATTTTTTCCATTCTTACGCTGCGCGATCCCTTCACCAGCAGCAAATCCTCCGGTCGCACGAATTCTGCCAAAAATTCTGCCGCCTCCCCCGGTGTTGCAAAAAATTTCGTGTTGGCCCGCGGCACCCCAGCGGCCACCGCTCCCTCGACGATCTCGGCCGCGTCTCCCTGAACGCCAATGACGACGTCGATTTTTCCGGTTTTGCCCGCAACGATCCCGCCTTCGCGATGCAATTGCGGCGAGCTTGGTCCCAACTCCCGCATCTCACCCGCTGCCAAAATCCTCCGTCTGAATCCCGGCGTCGATGCCAGCAGCCCGACCATTGCCTCGAGTGCCGCTGGACTTGAGTTGTATGAATCATTGATCAACGCAAAACCGTTGGTAAATCGGATTAACTCGCCGCGCATCGACGGCGTCTGTATGTTCGGCAGCACCTGGACCGCTTCCGCCACCCCCACATCCCACAAACTCGCCGCCGCAATTGCTGCCAGAGCATTGAGCACTACGTGCCTTCCCGGCAGGGAAAGTTCGACCCGCGAACGCTTCCCGTTGTGTACCAAAATAAAGGACGAACCCAATGCTCCTCGGTCTTCGATCTCTTCCGCGGTGAATTCGGCAGCCTTTTCAATCCCATAAAAAATCACCCGACCCGGCGCAACGACTGCCATGGCCGCAACGCGCGGGTCGTCCGCATTCAATATCGCAACCGATTCCGTTCCGCGAAGGCCCTCGACCAGCTCCCGCTTCGCTAGGGCAATCTCATCAACAGAAGAAAAGTTCAACAAATGGGCAGGCGTTACCTTGAGTTCGATTGCCACATCGGGCAAGGCAATGGCTGCCAGTCGGCGCAACTCCCCGGGGTACGACATCCCCATTTCGAGCACTGCCACATCGTCCGTTTCTTCGAGCCTGAACAGGGTCAGCGGCAGTCCGTATTCGTTGTTATAGTTTCCTTGGGTCTTCAGGACCCGTAGCTTCGAGCCCAGCAGTGCCGCCAGGATCTCCTTCGTTGTGGTCTTGCCGACAGACCCGGTGATCCCGCATATTTTCTTTCCCCACCCTTTTCGTACCGCCCGCGCCAAACTGTGCAATGCTTCGAGCGTGTCGGGTACGGTGATGCAGCGATCCTGCATCCATCCGGGATAGCGCGATACCACAGGTTCCGCGACAATTGCCGCCACGGCCCCCGACTCCAGTATGTCGGCCACGTAGTCGTGTCCGTCGTTGCGCGGACCATGAATGGCGATGAAGAGTTCTCCGCGACGTAGTGTGCGAGAATCAATCGACACACCGGCCACCCGGGCCAGGGCGTCGATTCCACTCCCCTGTTTTCCCGCCACCGCGTCAACCACCTGTTTAACCGTCCACCGCATAGTTTCCTCAACACACTGCACTTCCCGAAGGTTCGTTCCAGGCGCTTTTCTTCCCGGACGCATCGCAGTTCGAAGTTTGTTCTCACCAGTTGAGGGATCCTCCTTTTGCGCGAGTCGCCTTTCAGTCCGCAGGCGTTCGTCCCAGCAAGCAGGCGACGAGTGCGCTACGTACCAAACCCTGATCGGTCTCCGTTCCGTACACGCGTTTGCGGCTCCGTATAACCGAGATCGCTCAGTGCCTTTTGCGCAACTTCGCGATCGTCAAAATGGATGGTACAGTCTGAAAAAATCTGATAATCCTCGTGGCCTTTGCCGGCCAGCAGGACGATGTCGCCGGATTTGGCTTCATCGATGGCCAGCTTGATCGCTCTCGTTCGGTCCGCTTCGATCAGATATTTTCCTTGCGACTTCTGTATGCCCACGACGATATCGCTGATAATTTTTAATGGATCTTCCGCACGCGGGTTATCGCTCGTTAGAATCGTCAAATCACTCAAACGTCCCGACGTCTCGCCCATAATGGGCCGCTTTGTCCGGTCTCTCGACCCACCGCAGCCAAACATGGTAATAATCCGACCCTTGGTGTTGAGTTCCCGGGCCGTTCTGATCAGGTTCTCCAGAGCGTCATCGGTGTGCGCATAGTCCACTACAACAAGAAACGGCTGCCCTTGATCGACACGCTGAAATCGGCCAGCCACCGCCGCCAGATTCCGGATACCGCTTTCGATGACTTCGTTCGAAAGACCCAGTCCAATGCCGACACCGATTGCCGCAAGAATGTTGTAAACGTTGATTCGCCCGACCAGTGGCGACTGGACCTGGATATTTCCGTTCGGCGTCGTGGCCACAAAATTCAAACCGCCAAACGTTAGCGAAAACTTCTTCGCCGCGAGATCAGAGCCATTGCTGAGCCCGTACGTCAGCGTTCGCTTGACTAGCCCCGTCAGCTTCTTGCCCCATTCATCGTCCGTGTTAACCACCGCTACATCTGGCGCACCCGCACCGGTCCCTTCAAACAAATGACGCTTTGCCACAAAATAATTGTCGAAGGTCTTGTGAAAATCGATGTGGTCGCGCGTCAAATTGGTGAACACGGCCGCCGCAAAGTGACATCCCCACAGACGATCCATGGCCAGCGCATGCGAACTTGCTTCAAGAACGGCATATGTTCCGCCGGCGTCACGCACCTCGGCAAAGAATTCCTGCAAGTCGACCGACTCCGGAGTCGTGTTCGGCGCCGGATAATCTCCCCTCGGGGTGTGGTAGGCGATCGTTCCAAACAATCCCGTTTTTGCCCCCGAGGCCTTCACGATGGAATCAATCAGAGAGCTGGTCGTTGTTTTCCCGTTCGTCCCGGTTATCCCGATCAGCTTCAGTGCATTGGACGGTCGTCCAAAAAAATTTGCACCCGCGATGGCGAGCGCTTTTCTGGGTTCAACCACCTGCACCCACGCCGTTTCTAACGGCCAGTCGACGGGCCGGGGATCTGCGCTCAAGACCAGCGCCGCTCCGCGGGAAGCCGCGTCCTTGGCGTACAGATTTCCGTCCGTTGCAATTCCCTGAATTGCTACAAACAGCGAACCGGGTTTTACCCTGCGGGAATCATTCGTCACCTGGGTAAGAGCGAGAGCAGCCGGTGGCAGTACAGAAAGGACTTCCACACCCTCGAGGAGCGTACGGACAGGGATCTTCACGGGCTGTTTCCCCAAAGCCACATTCTGTCCCCGCAGGTCATCGCTCACGGCCTTTGCCTTCTTCTCCGCTTCCTCGGTCGCACTCAATCCTGTCGTCATTGACCCTTTAAACCCTTGTTCTGCTTCTGCTTGCCGGGTTTACCGGAAGGTGTCCCAAATTCCACGATAATCTTTGACCCGTGCCGGACTTTTGTGCCGGCTTCTGGAATCTGTTCAGAAGCAAGACTGCTTCCAACCAGAACCGGATCGAGCCCAAGCCGCAAACAGGTCTCTGTCACTTCACGCATCGTTTTTCCGGTGAAGTCCGGCACGGCAATTCCACCGTCTTCATCCGTGGCCACCATCACTTCCGGCAGTTTCTTTAAATCCGTATTTGCTTTCGCAGCCTCCGTGAGGTTGTCTTCAATCTTGTTGGACTCCGCCGAAAATTCCACCGGCGCCAAATCGTCCTGGGAGGAATCTGGCACATCGGTCCCCGGATGGTAGGCGGCCTGGATCAGTTGCGGACTGATGGGCACATCCCGCGGCACATCAAGATACGGCAACACCTGTTCTGCAATGCGCTTGAATACCGGCGCCGAGACGGTTGCTCCGTCGTGAGGGTATCCGGCGGGCGAATCGATCGACACCAGAATCGTCACCGCCGGATTGTTTATTGGCGCGAACCCTGTGAAGGAAGCAATGACTTTCGTCGCTGAATAGCGCTTCGTGATCGGATCGATCTTTTGTGCGGTGCCGGTCTTTCCCGCGGCTGTCCATCCATCGAGTCGCGCCGCCTTACCGGTACCGTGGAGGATTACGCCCTCCATCAGTCCGCGCATCGTTGCTGCCGTTTCAGGCTTGATAACCCGGCGCGGATCTTCCGGGGCCGACGGTCCATCCAGCGACAAAACCTGCTCACCGCGTCGCATCTCCTGAACCACGTGGGGCTTGTAGTACAAGCCCCCATTGGCTACCGTTGAAACTGCATTGATCATCTGCAATGGCGTCACTCCGACCTCTTGCCCCATTGAAACCGAAGCAATCGAAAACGATCCCCAGTGCTTCAGGCTGTAGACCAACCCTCGACTTTCGCCGGGCAGATCCACTCTAGTCGGATTTCCGAATCCAAACGCGTGAATGTAGTCGTAAAATTGCGCCGAGCCCAACTTCAGTGCGATCTTGATTGCTCCCACATCGCTCGAGTTTGCGAGAATATCTGCAACTGTCAGCATTCCGTATTTCTTGTGATCGTGAATGAGATGCCCGGCGACCCGTATCTGACCGTTTTCGCAGTCAAACACCTGGTCAGCTCGAACAAGATTCTGGTCAAATGCGGCGGCAAGGGTCACCAATTTGAACGTCGACCCAGGTTCGTAGATATTGCTGATGGCACGGTTCGTCCGGTCATCGGCCGTAACTTCCAGTGGAGAATTGGGGTTGAATTTGGGCCAGTTCGCCAATGCCAGGATCGCTCCGGTATTGGGATTCTGAACAATGACCGTTCCCGCAGGCGCGTGGAACTTCTCGATGACCGCGGCCAATTCGCGTTCGGCGATGTACTGAATCTTTTCGTCAATCGTCAGGACGATGTCCACGCCAGGATCTCCTGGCTTCCCTTCGCCGTCGAAGGAACGTCTCTTCGCGTCAGACATCACCACGATCTTTTCACCCTTGCTGCGAATCAGTTCATCGTATTCGTGCTCGATTCCTCCGAGGCCCTTGTCGTCAACATCGACGAACCCGAGCACATGCGCGGCCAGGTCGCGATTCGGGTAAAATCGCTGGTTTTCCTCCTGGAAATAAATTCCCTTCAGGTTTAGCGCCGCTATGGCTTGTACCTTTTCCGGAGACAGTTTCCGCTGAATCCATGCAAACGTCGCACCAGATACGAGTTTCTCGCGAACCACATCCTGCTGCATCCCGAGTGCGTTTGAGATCAGACGTGAGGCCATGTCCACATCTTTGACCTCAGACGGAATGACAAAGGCGGACTGGACCGGAACACTTCTCGCAAGTTCTTGCATATTGCGGTCATAGATCACGCCGCGCTTTGGAGTGATTTCAAGGACTCGCCGCTGCTGCTTCCGGGCGAGTGTCATATAACGGCTATGTTCGAATAATTGCAGGTAGGCGAGACGGGCAAAAACACCGGCGACCCACAGGAGTGCTAAACCGGCAAGGATCAATATGCGGAGCTGGAGTCTGTTCTGCTTCATGGCGCGTTGCAGCTACTCTCATTCGGGCGTTGGTCTTCGTTTTGCTAAACTCGTAGGGAATCAGCCTGCGCCCGTTGGAGCAACGAGCCTAGGGTACGCGATTGAGCGACACGTATCGTGTCGCAACCTGCGCTCCATCCAAACTCGTGTATTCGCGCACCTGTGATGGGGCGGTTTGGGTCAGTCCCAGATCTCGCCGGGCAATGACATCGATTCGGCGAGGATCCCGCAGCGTCGCGATGTCGAGCTTCAATTCGCCTTGATACGCCTGTGCGGCTTGCTGTTTTGCCTTCAGATCTTCCAACTGGAAACTCAGATCGATGCAGCGAAAATGCTGGTATGCGTAAAGCATACAGCATACGGCAACGGTCGCTCCGAGTGCGGCGGTCTTGTAGTAATTCCGCATC
This sequence comes from uncultured Acidobacteriota bacterium, assembly GCA_963831545.1. Lineage (GTDB taxonomy): Bacteria > Acidobacteriota > Terriglobia > Acidiferrales > UBA7541 > Acidiferrum. Next base: position 111,209 of record CAWHQX010000007.1, on the reverse strand, counting down.
TTTACCGGCTCGACATTGCGCACGATCCGCGTGTTATCAATTTTTTTTACGGTGTGAAATTCCATCATCACCGGTTTTTTCGAGCTTGCCATTTCACACCTTCTCCGCACACCTGAGTTTCGCGCTTCGCGATCTGGGGTTCGCTTCCTGCTCTTCGCGCCCGGGTACAATCACGTGTTTCGTGAGTACTTTGAGCGTTCCCTCTCGCTGCGCCTGTTGAAACGCTTGCTTCACTGGGCGGTCTTCCCGCGAATGGTAGCTCAACACCACCATGCGGCCGCCTGAATGTATTGTGGCAGGGGTCCGGAAAAGAAACTGCCCGAGTTCCTCCATCTCTCGATTCACCGCTATCCGCAGCGCCAGAAACGTTTTTGTTGCGGGATGCAGTCTCTGCCTTCCCCATTGCTTCCGAGCGCCTGCCACAACCGTTGCCAGGTGCGCCGTATCCCTGATGGGTCGCGCATTCATGATCGCCCTGGCGATCCTTCTCGAATCATGCTCTTCCGCTTCGCGATAGAGCAGGTCAGCGATCTCTGTCTCTGACCACTGATTCACGATCTCGTCTGCGGTTAGCGTGTCTTCATCCGCTTCGCCGCCACTCATTCGCATGTCGAGCGGGCCACCCTCCCGGAAGGAAAATCCCCGCTCCGGCCGATCAAGCTGCATGCTCGAAACTCCCAAGTCGGCCAAGACCCCGTCCACGGTCGCTATCCCCAACCCTTGCACGGCCTCCGCAATTTTCGAGAACGGAGAGTGGACCAAAGTCACCAAACTCCCAAACTCTTGCAAGCGCTGTCGCGCGATCTGCAGCGCCTGTCCGTCCCGGTCCAGGCTGATCAAGTGTCCCAAGGGCTTTCCTTCGCTTGCCCAGGACCGCAACCGCTCGGCGATGGCCACGGAATGTCCGGCCGCGCCCGTTGTGGCGTCTACGTAGACTCCGCCCGGTTTTATATCCAGCCATTCCAGCACCTCTTGCAACAGCACCGGCGTGTGTGGTGCAACCAATTTTATTTGCCTGCCCTAAACGGAACTGCCGCCCACTTGCCCCGGGAGTTACACCTAACTACAGACCCAACTGCCCCTTCGCTGCCCCAAAACTCTTATGGCCGCCAGGCTTCCAGTGCCCGATCGTCCTCATCCGTGTACGGTTCACTCTTCAGCTGATCGAGAACCCGTGTATGATTCAGTACCTCGATATGATCCAGAGCGCCCAAAACGTCGACATCACCCTTGGTTTGGGCCGATTCTCGCAGCACAGCGGGCATCAAAACCCTGCCCTGGCTGTCGATTTCCACTACTTGCCCGTAATAGCTCGTACGCATCAGAAACTTTCGCTTCGCCGGATTCGTGCTCGGCATGCTGGCCAGACGATCCTCAATTTCTCCCCACACCTTCATCGGGTAGATCCTCGCGGTCTCACCGGTCGTGCTCGTGATATAAAACTGGTTCCCGTACTCTTTCAGAGCGTCCAGAAACACGGCGGGTATCTTCAGTCTTCCCTTCTCGTCGACCTTCGCCGGACAATTTCCCCGCAGCTTCATTTGACCCAGTCTCTGGAAGGTGCCGTTTGCCCCGCTCCACCACGGCCTTCTAGACAACCCTACTTTCCTCTACTGCTAACCACTTTTTTCCACTTTCTGCCACATCTTAGGCTCATTCTGAGACTTGTCAAGAGGAATTCGCACAATCTGTGCATAATTTGTTGATTTTTCCGATTTGGAAAATGACGCAGGTGTTCTACCACTGGCTGTGACTTTTAAATCGCAAAATGTCTATACGTAGGGGTATCGTCCCGGGCCGGCAGCAGGTCATAAAACGGTCGCAGCTTACAGATCCCGGCGCGAGGCCGCATACTCCTCGTCCTGTCTTCTTCGCAATCGCCCATTTCTCCTTTATATTTAAGGAGTACCGAGCTTTGTACCTGCGCGCTTTGCAGTGCATCGCCAATTCCGAGTGTTCGACAAGGCGCCCCAGCCCGCTCCGAACGACCTCGCCACGGAGACTTCAGAACGATGCAGATCAAGATTTTGGGCTCAGCGGCCAGCGGCGGATTCCCCCAGTGGAATTGCGCGTGCGCCAATTGCGCTGGTTTGCGCGAGGGAACATTTCATGGCCGGGGGCGAACGCAAACGCAAATCGCCTTCAGCCCACTTCCCGGCATTTGGTTTCTGGTTGGAGCATCGTCAGATTTGCGAACGCAAATCATCTCCTGGCCTGCTCTCTCTCCGAGTCCCGGGAGCGCGGAGCGCTCGCCGATCGCTGGCGTGTTCCTACTTTCCGCCGAAGTTGAATCTGTGATGGGGTTGCTGCATCTGCGCGAATTCCAGAACTTCTTTGTTTTTGCGACGCCCGCTGTGCAGCGATTGATCAAGAATGAGAATCGGATTTTCAGGGTTCTCGATCGGGCGACACCGCCCGTGCAATGGCAGATGCTGTCCTCGCGCGGACGAATCGGTTGTCATCTCTCTGAAAATCCTGGCGATCCGGCCACATTTTATTACACGTCAGTCCCACTCGGAGCGACCTATCCGGATTTTGCCAGTGAGGATTTTCAACGCAATGCCCCACCCGAAGAAGCTTCCGTCGGCCTGGTGCTGGAGCAGGACGGAAAGAAAATTTTCATTGCGCCTTCTTTGTCTGGCAATTCGTTCTGGTCAAAGACCGCGGCAAATTCCGATCTCGTTCTCATTGACGGGACGTTCTGGTCGGATGATGAACTGGTCGAGACCGGCCGGAGCGATAAGAGTGCTCGCGCCCTTGGACATCTTCCGCTCTCTGGGCCCGGTGGATTACTGGAACAGTATCCTCGCGATGCGAAAGGCAGGGCGGTCTTGATTAACATCAACAACACCAATCCGGTACTCGATGAGGACAGCTCTGAACACCGAGCGGTGTTGGAAGCAGGCTTTGAAATCGCCTACGATGGATTGCAATTCGAACTATAGAGGCATGCAATGAAACCTGACCTGTCCGTCATACCGAAGTTGGCTCATGGAGTAAGGCTCAACGATATCTCGCAACGCGACCGCCTGCTGCTCACGCCCGGCCGCCAGATCAAATTGATCGGACCGAGTCTTGAAATTGTGAAGCGTTGCGACGGAAAACATACGGTGCAGCAGATTGCTGAAACGTTACACAAACTCTACGCAAAAGCAGAACCGCAACGCGTCACCGAAGACCTTCTTGGATATTTGGAATTGCTGCACAATCAGAAGGCGATTGAATTCTAGCCTCGCGACAGGGCCCCGTTTGCAAAACTATTCGACAGGTGGGTGACTGGCAATTGCCGGAGCGGAACTGGAATTGTGCATCTTCACCGCGACCAGGGCAATGAAAGCAATACAGCCCGTCAACACCAATGCCCCGAAGAGGAAAAGGGTCTCTGGAGCGCCGACGCGTTTGGCAACACCGCCGGCAAGCAGGGCACCGATCGGTTGTACTCCCATGAACATCGTGGCGTAAACGGCCATGAGGCGACTACGCATCTCATCCGGCACGCGCTCCTGAATGATTGTGTTGGTCGCAGCCATTTGTGAAGTTGCTGCAAATCCGACTGCGAATAGCACAAGCGCGCACAACCAGAATGATTTTGCCTGCGAAAAAATCAACAGTCCGATCGCGCTCGTAGAACACGTAAAAGTGATCCATCGTGCCAAGCCCTTGTATTCCGTACGCGCCGCAAACTGCAAGGCTCCGAGAACTGCGCCTATTCCGGCAGCACTCATCAGCAATCCCAAGACCCTTGCACCGCCGTGCAGAATGTCGCTCGCATAGATCGGGAGAAACACTGAATATTGCAGTCCAAACATGCTGAGGACGCACAATAGCAGCAACGCCGAGCGTATCGGAATATCCGACATGGCAAAGCGGAAACCCTGAATGAAACTGCGCAGCGGGGATTCCTGGGAACCTTTTCGCTCAAACGGCTCAAGTCGCATCATCAAGAGCGCGACCAATACAGCAACAAAGCTGATTCCATTGAGAAAAAAACACCAGCCTTCGCCAAGTGCCATAATGGCAAAACCGGCGATCGCCGGCCCGACGACGCGCGCCCCGTTAAAGATGGAAGAGTTGAGGGCAATGGCATTTGGCAAATCTTCCTTGCCTACCATCTGGACAAAAAATGCCTGGCGAATCGGCACATCGAAGGCGTTGACGACTCCAACAAGAAATGCAATGAAGATGAGATGCCATTCCTGAATGAGATGCGTGAGCGTAAGAATGGCGAGCACGAACGCAAGAATCATCGAGCAGGTTTGAGTGACGATGACACCATGCTGGCGATTGTAGCGGTCCCCGACGTAGCCGCCCATCCACGCCAGAAAAAACATCGGTACCTGGTTGGCGAAACCAAAAATGCCCAGCATGGCGACCGAGCCGGTCAACCGATAAACGAGCCATTGCTGCGCCGTAGTTTGCATCCACGTGCCGATCAGCGAAATAAGCTGGCCAATGACGAAGAGCTGAAAGTTGCGGTGCTTAAGCGCGCGGAACCTGTTGGAAAGAACCGGAATCGGAATCTCCTAGATCTTTGATGATACCGCAGGAGGAAGGTCACGTTGTTGTGTGACCTTGGCTTTACGCAAGGTCCCTGCGCTGTCGCAGGTGACGACCCAGTATAGCCGAGCGCCGGTGACGAAAAACGACGGCCACAGGCAGGCATCTCAGGGTGAACCGGATTTTCGCCCTTCTGATCAGAATACTGAAATTATTTCAGTAGCGTCTCGAATTCGGATTCGCTGAGGGTTGTCACCCCGAGTTCCTTGGCTTTGTCGGCTTTGGAGCCCGGATCGGCACCAACAACGACGTAATCCGTTTTCTTGCTAACCGAGCTAGAGATTTTTCCGCCGTGCTGCTGGACAAGTTCGCCCGCTTCTTCTCGGCTGCGATTGGCGAGACCTCCGGTGAAGACGAAACTTTTCCCGGCAAGTTTCTGACTCTTCAGTTCGCGTTTTTGCGCCGTGGGACGGACCCCAGCTTTGTTCAATTTTTTCAGGATGGTCCGGTTGGCGGGTTCGGAAAAAAAATCGACAATACTTTGCGAAACTTTTGGGCCGACTTCGGGAACGTTTTCGAGTTCTTCGGGACTGGCAGCCGCGAGATCTTCAATGGAGGAAAAATGCTCGGCGAGAAGCTGGCCCGTGCGCTCACCAACAAATTGGACGCCCAGGGCGTAGATCAAGCGGGCCAGCGGATTTTTCTTGCTGGCTTCAATTTCATCCAGCAGATTCTGGGCAGACTTTTCGGCCATACGGTCGAGATTGGCGATTTGATCAAGCTTTAGCGAATACAGGTCAGCAACGTCCTTGACCAGGCTTCGTTCAACCAACTGGTCAACAATCTTCTCGCCCAACCCGTCGATGTTCATGGCGTGGCGACCCGCATAGTGCAGCAAGGACTCTCTGCGCTTTGCCGGGCAGGCGGCATTGACACAGCGATAGGCGACTTCTCCTTCAACCTTGTGAATCGCGCTGCCGCATTCGGGACATTCCCTGGGCATGTGAAACTCCCGACGCGGCCTCCCTTCCTTTACGACTCTCAGAATGTGAGGAATAACTTCGCCAGCACGTTCGAGCAACACCGTGTCGTTGATGTGCACGCCCAGACGGTCGATTTCGTCCATGTTGTGAAGCGTGGAGCGGCTGACGGTAACGCCACCCACTTGAACGGGCTCGAGGACGGCAACAGGTGTCAGTGTGCCGGTACGGCCAACCTGCACGATGATGTCATTGACAACCGTGGTTTCCTGACGTGCCGGGTATTTGTAGGCGATGGCCCAGCGTGGCGCTTTAGAGGTAAAACCGAGCTCGTTTTGCAGACCGGTGGAATTCACTTTGATAACCACGCCATCAATGTCGTAGGAAAGTTTTTCGCGTTTCGCGTCCCAGGAATCACAATACGCGATTACCTGTTCAATGCCGTCACACAACTTCCAATCATCAGAAGCGCGAAACTTCATCTGCTTGAGAGCCAACAGCGAGCTAGAGTGTTTGGCAAAAGGCACCGCGCCATCCACGAAGAGATAATAAGCAAAAAAATCGAGACGTCGTTGGGCGGTGATGGAAGGATCAAGGACACGCACTGCACCGGCCGCAGCGTTTCGGGGATTCACGAATATTTTCCCACCGGATCGCTCTTGCTGGCGATTCAAGGCTTCAAAAGACGTTCGAGTCATCATCACTTCGCCGCGGACTTCAAAGGTCCTTGGCAGCTTGGCCTTCTGCAGGCTCGCCGTATCAACCCGAAGCGGAATCGAGCGAATGGTCTTGACGTTGGGAGTGACGTCTTCGCCGGTGCTACCGTCCCCGCGGGTCACCCCGCGCACGAGAACCGCATCTTCATATTGCAAAGAGATACTCAGGCCGTCAAATTTGTGCTCTGCAATGTACTCGATATCCTCTCGTCCGCTCCCTTCGCGAACCCGCCGGTCCCAATCGCGCAAGGCGTCAAAGGAAAATGCATTGTCGAGACTGAGCATGCGACGGGCATGGGCCACAGTTTGAAATCCGGAACGAGGACTGCCACCCACGCGAGTCGTAGGCGAATCGGGCGTACGCAGGTCGGGATGCGCCGCCTCGATTTGCTTGAGGCGGTTCATCAGTTTGTCAAAGGCCGCGTCAGAGATTTCGGGATCGTCCACAACAAAATAGAGATACTCGTGGTGCGCGATTTTTTTGCGTAACTCTTCGATCTCATTTTTTAACGATTTAGGTGCGGGTTTCGACATGCACGCCTCTAGGATGGGTGTAGGTGCTGAGTAGAACGGAGTGACCTCGCTCCGCTCGGTGTAACGAGTCTCCGGGAAAAACTCAAAACACCTTGCACCGGGCAATTATATATGGGGTCGACGCTGTCGGCGAATGGCGTCGCAGCAGCTCGCCGATCTCATATAATTCTGTCATGGTCCTCAACCAGCAATGTTTTCGAATAGGAAATTCTCAGTTGTTTTCATCCAATTGCAAAGTGGGTTGTGGAAGGCTTGGGCGGTGCCGTGCGGTTGGCGCAAGACCACGCGGAACGGCATCCAAAGATCGAACGTGGACGCACATGGAATGTCGGGGGGATTTGACACTTGTTCCATAACGCTTTGCTGATTCACAATCCGAGGGCTGGTAACGGCGGGAATACCCGGCGAAGACTGCTCGATAAGGCGAGACAGGAGCTTGCCGCGAATGGGATCGAGACAGAGTTGCAGGAAACAACTGGCCCCGGCCACGCGACGGCCATCGCCCAGCAAGCCATTCGGGATGGCCGGCAACTGGTAATCGCTTGTGGTGGCGACGGGACGCTCAACGAGGTGGTGAATGGTCTGGCGGAGGTTCGCAACGGACGTCGCGTACCGATGGCTCTGCTTCCCGGAGGAACAGCGAACATTCTGGCGAAAGAGCTAAATTTGCCCTGGGATGTATTGCGCGCGGCGAAACGGCTGGCCAACGGCGAGGTACGCGAGGTAGCGCTCGGACTTGCGATTCCCGTGGAGCAACCGGAAAAAAGACGCTATTTCCTGAGCGTGGCGGGCGCGGGCCCCGACGGAATGATCGTCTACTCCGTGGATTTGAGCTTGAAAGCGCGTGTCGGAATACTTGCGTACTGGTGGCAGGGCGCGCGAGAGATCTTGCGATATCAGTTTCCGCATTTTCGTGTGAGGGCCGGGGAGCTTCAAGTGGAAGGTTCACTGGTGGTTGTGGGTCGGACAAAAAATTACGGCGGGCCATTCAAGATCACGGATCAGGCGGATCTGTTCGCGGATGAATTTGAAGTGATGACAGTCGAAACGCAGAGCGGGTTAAAATTCCTGAGTTATTTGCCTACGTTGTGGATGGGGAATTTGCGAAAGGAGCCCGGCGTGCATTTCTGGAAAGCGGACACGGTCGTCTGTGAACCGCTCGATGAAAGACCGGTGTACGCGCAGTTGGACGGAGAGCCTTTTGCAAGGTTACCGGTTGAGTTCAGGATTGTTCCTAGAGCATTGAACTTGCTCGTACCCCGGAGTGAGACGCGGTAGGGTCACGATACGATGGGCTTATCGCGACCGCGATCGTTTGACCGCGCGCTGCGAGACAGGCTGCGCCAGGCTGGCTGCCTAGAAACGCAGTCCGATGAAGTTGCGGACACGCCACGAAGCAGCGGAAATCCTATACAATTGCGACCAACCGGGGATGGGATAGAAACATCGCTACGGTCTGGCGTTCCAGAAGGGGACAATGAGTATTATTGCGCATGGATTGGCGTCGCTTGCGATCGCCCGTGGATTTTTTCCTCGGCGCGGTTACGGTATTGCGGTTGGGATCGTAGTGGCGGGCACGATCGCGGACGTGGATGCGGCCAGCGGCTTTTTGGGGCCGAGCGCGTACCTGAAGTGGCACCAGACCTACACTCATTCACTGGTGGGGACCTTGTGCGTGGTGGCCATCGGGATGCTCGTTGCGATATCGATCGCTGCGCGCAAAAGTGCGCCTCTGCCTTGGATTCTGTTGGCGATGGTTGCAGCCGCATCGGTGCACCTGGTGATGGATCTTTGGCAGTCAGATGGAATCACTGTTCTGTGGCCGATTCGAGGGACGCGATTTGCAGCGGACTTTGTCCCGGGAACGGATCCGTGGATCCTGACGATGTTGATTTTGGGATTGGGAATTCCAGAAATCTTCCGGCTGGTAAATTCGGAGATCGGTGCAAAAGATAAGACGCCCCGGGGAAGGAATGGCGCACTGATCGCGCTGGCGTTAATTTTGCTGTACGTGGGCATCCGGGATCTGTTCCATGCAAATGCCCTGGCGGCACTCGATGCACACGCATACAAGGGAGAATCACCGCGGATGATCGGGGCGTTTGCGGATACACTCTCGATTTTTTCCTGGCATGGTATTGCGGAAACCCAGTCAATGGTCTGCCTGGTGGAGGTGAGAGTAGATCCGACAGCGCAATTGGATGCGGACGCCGCCAGTTGCCAGCACAAGCCAGAGCCCTCTGCCGCACTCGAGCTCGCCCGGAAGACGGACGCTGCACAGGAGTTTTTAAGGGTGGAACGGTTTCCAAAAGCGACCGTCGAGAAGACACCGGACGGGTATGAGGTGGGAATCCGGTCCATGAGGGATTTTGCGGAGAGGGAGATCGAGAGACGGGCAGAAGTGAAAGTGTATTTGAACTCTGTGCCGGTGGTGTTGGAGGAAGAGCTGAAATGGGTGAGTAGCTTACGCGAGAGATAGAAGAGAAGAACGTAGAGTCTCCCCAGGAGCTGGATAGCGATGCGAGCCGGACCTGCCAGGCGGGGTATGCGCTGCTACCTTAGGATTTCGACCTGAGGATGAGGCGGGAAAGAAGGTAGCTTACGGCGATGAAGACTGCGATGAAGAAGACGACTTCGAGTTTATGTTGTGCAAGGTAGGGCAACGCGTCATTGCCGTAGCGAACTGCTAAGTAGCCCACACCGAAATATCGGATCAGGCGCGCGAGCGCGATCGCGGAAGTAAAACTCCAGAGCGGAACCTCGAATACACCGGCCGCAAACACAAAGACTTTAAATGGAGTAGGCGGCGGCAGGAGAGCGGCGACCAGCATGCCGCCGAAACCGTTGGTTTCAACCCAGCGACGAATGGCTGCTGCACCTTCGCCCGCTTTTTGCTGAAAGAACGCTTCCCCGCCCTTCCGCGCAATGAAGTAGAGGACGACACAGCCCAGAACCGAGCCGGCCGAGGCAGCCAGGGCATAAAGCGTCATTCGCTGAGGATGTTCTATCGAGAGTTGGATCAGGAGCAAGTCATTGATGATGGGGAAGCTCAGGACAGAAGAATCGAGAAAAGAAATAAGGAAAAGACCCGGCGCGCCAAGGGTGCCTGCGACCGTAACCATCTTTTGCTTCCAGGCTGATAGACCCTGTGGCAAAGAAAAACCTCCGTCGTAAAGAAAATAGTCTAGCAGGCACGTGGAGCGGAGGCCATTCGGATACGTCGGGAAGCAGCTGGTTTTGCTTTACGCAACAGGTAAGCAGGTCAGAGAAGGGTCTCGATTGCTTCCAGGATCACGTCGTAGACACGGTGCAACTGTTCGGGCGTGATAACGTAGGGCGGAAGGACGTAGACAACGTTTCCGAGCGGACGAAGGAGTACTCCGCGCTCGACGAAAAAATTGTAAAGCTTCGGACGGAGTGCGGAGAGGTAGCCTGCGTCGTCCGTGCGGAGCTCGAGTGCACCGATCGATCCAATCTGACGGGTGTCGCCCACCTGGTGAAGTTCGCTTAGCTGCGCGAGACGCGTGGCATGGATTTTCGCAATGTTGGAGATATTATTGAACACCGGCTCATCATCGAAAATCTGCAGGTTGGCGTTGGCCGCGGCGCAGGCAAGTGCGTTCCCGGTGTAGGAATGCCCATGATAGAAGGTATGGAGACGATCTTCACTACGATAGGCGGATGCGACGCGGTCGGTGCAGAACGTTACGCCCATGGTCATGAAGCCGCCCGTAATTCCCTTTGAAACACACATTAAATCGGGGCTGATATTGGCGAGGCCGGTAGCAAACATTTGGCCGGTTCGTCCGAAGCCGGTTAATACTTCGTCTGCGATGAGTAGAACGTCGTAACGCGCAGAAAGCGCACGAATCTTCTGCAGGAATTCGACCGGATGAACAATCATGCCCCCTGCGCCTTGCAGCAGTGGTTCGACGATGACAGCTGCGATCTGATCCGCTCGCTGCTTTAGCAGCTCTTCCAGCTGATTCACACATTCAATGTGGCAGGACTCACGCTTCAGGCCAACCGGACAACGATAGCAGTATGCAGAATGAACCCGATGTACGGGATAGCGCATTGAATCGAAAGGCTTGGTAAAGGGAGACTCGTCGCTCACCGACATCGCGCCGGCGGTGTCCCCATGATAACCGTGCGCAAGCGCGACGATCTCTCGTTTTTCCGGTCGCGATAGATTCTGAAAATATTGAACAGCGAGTTTGAGCGCGACTTCGACGGCGGTGGAACCGTCGTCTGAGAAAAACATGTGAGACAGATTAGGATGGATCCATTTGCGGAGACGAACAGCGAGCTCTTCGGCGGCATCGTGCGTGAATCCGGCAAGGATGACGTGTTCGAGCTTGCGGCCTTGCGTGGCGATCGCCGCAGCTATGCGGGGATTGGCATGGCCGTGGAGATTTACCCACCAGGAAGAGATGGCGTCGATCACCTCCCGGCCATCGGCGGTGTGAAGCAGTACACCTTCGGCGCGAGTGACGCGCACGGGAGGAGGATCAAGAAGTTCGTTGGTGAAGGGATGCCAGATGCGCATGGGCGCGCTCATTGTGAAAATGCGGAACGGTCAAAATGGTTCAGGAACACCTGCATGAGAGCTGTCCGATGGAGATTGGGGAGTTTTGGAATTTCACCGATCACGCGGACATGGCCGAACTTTTCGATGGTATCGCGATTTTCACGATTCTGGTCGCCAATGAGGACGACCCCATGAACCGGGAGCTCCGCAGCGTGCAGGGCTGCGAGTGTCAGAAGGGTGTGGTTGATTGTGCCTAGACCGCTACGCGCTGCGAGGATCACGGGAAGCTTGAACTTCACCATCATGTCGAGCATGAACTGTTTCGAGTTGATCGGAACCAGCACACCGCCGGCGCCCTCGACGATGAGCCAGTCATTCATGAGCGTGGTGGGGAGGATAATGCGATTGAGATCGATTTCCACGCCGGCCCAGCGGGCAGCAAGATCGGGCGAGACCGGGGGAACAAATTTGTAAACCTCATCGAGCGTCCGGTCGGTGCCAATGCCCGCGAGACGCATTACCGTAACGCGATCAGAACCTTCAAGAGTGCCGGTTTGAATGGGTTTCCAGTAAACGGCGTCGAGCGCTGCGCAGAGCAGGGATGAAAGAGTGGTCTTGCCTACCCCTGTATCCGTACCGGTGATGAAAAAGTGTCGTCTCATGCGAGTTTGGAAGCCAGTGAATTTTGCTGCCGGGTACGCCAAGTGATCAGCGAATCTACGAGTCGGTCCAATTCGTGGACCTGGATCTGCGTCGTAAGCGATAGACGCAGGCGCGAGCTACCTTGAGGCACCGTCGGGGGCCGGATTGCGCGGACCGCGAATCCGTCCCGTTGCAGCTGCTCTGCGGCGTCAAGAGTGTCTTCGTTATTGCCGAGGATGATAGGAACGATCTGGCTGGCACTGTTTGCGGTGTTGAACCCATTCGAGCGCAAACGCTCGATGAAATGATCGGCATTGTTCAGGAGACGCTCGCGCTCGAGGTCCATGCCCGAGGACAGGTCGAGGGCCGCTTCGATCTGTTGCGCAAAGTAGGGTGGGAGCGCAGTGCTGAAGATAAAAGTACGCGCGTAATTAATGAGATGATCCTTGAGGACGGCTGGTCCGCAGACGAAGGCTCCCGCACAGCCAAGAGCTTTGCCGCAGGTGTGAATGACGGCCAGCAATTGCGGAACGATACCGGCTTGCGCGGCAATGCCACGGCCCCCGGGTCCGTGGACGGCAGTGGCGTGAGCTTCATCGACAATCAAAGCCGCCCCATATTTTTCGGCAAGTGTGGCAATCGTACCGAGCTGCGCAATATCGCCATCCATACTAAAAACACTTTCGGTGACGATGACCTTGCGCCAAGGCGCACCAGCTTCCTGACGAAGCGCGTCCTCTAATACTCGAAGATCGAGATGCGGATAGATGACCTTGCGCGCGCCGGACAGACGCATGCCGTCAATCAGACTGGCGTGATTTAGAGCATCGGAGAAGATCACGTCATCCTTGCTGACAAGCGCAGAAAGCAATCCTACGTTTGCGGCGTACCCAGTTGTGAAAAATAAGGCAGATTCAGCTCCTGCGAAAGCAGCAAATCGGGTTTCAAGACCGTGCCAATCCTCGGTTTGGCCCGAGAGCAGTCGGGATCCAGTGCCACCGATGCGCCGTGATTCATGGACAGCGCGCGAAACGGCTTCATGCAGTGCGGGATCACTGGCAAGCCCAAGGTAGTCGTTTGAGCAGAAATTGGTGCCATGGATTTCCGCCAGACTTCGGTACTGATTGCGCCGCTCGAGTGCGCGCAGCCCCTTCTTTAGCTCAGCTTTCCAGATCTCTAGCACGTCAGACGGCATGCGGCTCCAAGGATTTCATGCCCAGCGACTGGAGCAGAAGATCGTCTTCATCGGGACCAGGGTTAGGCGTAGTCAGCAGCTTTTCACCAACGAAAATGGAGTTCGCACCGGCCAGAAAACAGAGTGTGACGGCTTCGGGTGAAAGTTGTTTGCGACCAGCGGCGAGACGCACGCGGGAAGACGGCATCAAAATGCGCGCAGTGGCAATGGCCCGAACCATCGCGAGTGGATCGAGTGGTGGCATGGATGCCAGCGGAGTGCCTTCCACCCGAACCAGCATGTTGATTGGAACGCTTTCAGGATGCTTTTCCATACATGCAAGCTGGAGAAGTAGGCCGATCCGATCGGAATCCGTTTCGCCCATGCCAAGAATGCCGCCGCAACATACCGTTATGCCTGCTTTACGGACGGCGGATATCGTACGAAGCCGTTCGTCGTATACGCGTGTGGTGATGATGGTGCCGTAAAACTCCGGTGAAGTGTCGAGATTGTGATTATAGGCCGTCAGTCCTGCTTCTTTCAGCTGGAGCGCTTGGTCTTCCGTCAACATCCCGAGAGTGCAGCAAACTTCCATGCCAAGGCGGGAAATGCCACGTACCATATCAAGAACCTGGTCAAATTGCGCGCCGTGCGGGGCTTCTCGCCAGGCTGCCCCCATACACATCCGAGTGATCCCGCGAGAAGCAGCTTCGCGGGCGGTGGCAATGACGTGTTCCGAGTCCAGCAGTCCATGACGTTCGACGTGGGCGTCGTAGTGCGCGCTCTGCGGGCAGTACGCACAGTCTTCCGGGCAGCCGCCGGTCTTGATGGAGATGAGCTGGCAGGTCTGGACACGGTCCGGGGCGTGGAACTGACGATGGACCGCGGCGGCGCGAAAAAGGAGGTCTGTCAGAGGCGAATGATAAATGGAGCCAACTTCTTCCTTAGTCCAATCGTGCCGAAGCGCGCTGTTTGCGCCGGATTCTGCAAAAGTCGGGGTCAATTCTCTTGTCCTTTTCCGATCACCTGGATAGATCTAAACGGGAAAGCCACTCAAGGGAAACATCTTATCACTGGTTATTCGCTTAGGGAGAGTTTCGGTAAACAATAAGTAAAAACAGAATACGGTCGGATCATGAGGTCGATGGATCGAGGTTCGACGATTGCCCCTTGGCACCCCATAATGCCGGGAAGCGATCGAGTTCAAATGGTGTTCGGAGGTTTCGCTTTGTCAAGCGTGTCAACGGAGAAGACCTGAAAATCATTGAGGGTGTGAGGCAGGATTACGCGGTCGTTTTCGTATCAACAGTTCCGCACTTTCTGGTTGTGGCGCGCAGAGTCTTTCGAGCGAAAATAGATCCAGAAAACGCACTCCAATCATAGCTTCCGACGGGTGCCCATGCTTACAGCAATGGCTTCCTGAGTGCTTCGGCGATGCCGGACTCCGCCAGGGGCGCCATGATCTCGTAGCCTGCCTTGTTGGGGTGAACGCCATCATGCCCGAGCTCGGCCTTGAGGCCACCTTCAGCATTGGCCATCGGGGTGTAGTAGTCGACGAAGGTGAGAGAATGCTTCGCCGCGTAGTCCTTGAGCCAAGCGTTTAGGGCCTTGACTTGGGGGGCGGGTTCAAGACCAGGGTGCCAGGGAAACGCGCTCGAAGGGAGGATCGAACACAAGATGACGCGAATACCGTTGGCTTTGGCGATTTCCGACATTGACGCGAAATTGTCTTCGATCGCTTCCGGTGTGGTTTTTCCGGTGTTCTCGGCGATATCGTTGATGCCTGCGAGAATGACAACCGCTTTGGGTTTGAGTGCGACCACGTCTTGACGGAAGCGTACAAGCATCTGGGGAGTCGTTTGCCCCGAAATCCCGCGGTTGACATACGGCTTGCCAGGGAAAAATTCCGGGCGGTCGGGGAGACCGGATTCTCCGGACTGCCCCCAACCTTCGGTTATGGAATCGCCCATGAAAACAACCCGCGTTTCTCCGGCCGCCGGGGCCGGCAGTGCCCTGTCCGCATCGCGATATTTTGCAAGGTAGGCCCAATCGTTATATGTGCGCTCCAGAAGCGATTTTTGGTACGGCGTTAAGTGGTCATACGCCGCTTGTTCTTCCTGAGTCGGCTGCTGGACGCCCGAAACCTGAGCGGGCGGGTGGGCAGGCGAGAGCACAGGAGATGGAGTTTGCGGAAAGGCAAGGGATGGGGCGAAAACGGTCGCGAGGAAGATGGTTGCGATGGCGCCATCGCAATTGGAAATTCGAAGCATTCAGGAGTCTCCCAGCAAGGTCTTCTAGCAAGTACCTGGAATCCATCTTACAGCAGTTAAACCGACCAGACGGTCCAGACCAGGAAACTCGTCCTGCATACTAAAAGTTTGACCGGGCTATAAGCGAAATGTTATAAATCAGCGTTTCTTACTGCCCGCCGGCATGGCATCAGTGAGTGGGGTGGTTGCTCGCCCGCAAAGGGCCTGAGGGATGCCATGGCGGGGAGAACTCAGTCCAGTCGAATGCGAATTCCTTCCCGGATCGGGAGTGGTCTTTCGCGGTGTTTCGCCTAACAGATGATCAGTGACAGCTGAGCTTGTTCACATAGTACAAATCGAGTAAGAGTAGGTACGACTAGATATAGGGGATCGCGACCAGAATTCGGTTGATTGCTCCGTTTCCCGCAAATGAACAGGGTTGTTCAGGAGGATTTCATGCGTATCTTAGGTGCGACCGCGCGGGTTGGCGGTCCAATGGTTACACGAACGTTTGCGATTTTACTGACCTTGCTGGCCGGCGCAAGCTCGTTGCTCGCTCAAGCCCCGAAAGAGGTGGCGGGTGGTGAAGCAAATCTGAAATTACCGGACCTTTCCTCCGTTTCCTTCCTCGGGATCAACGGTCACACCTTGCTGCTGTACGGAATTGTCATTTGCGTGTTTGGGTTGGTCTTCGGAATGACGATTTTCATGCGCCTGAAGAACATGGAAGTCCACGCTTCGATGCGCGAGATTTCTGAGCTCATTTATGAGACCTGCAAGACCTACCTCGTGACCCAAGGCAAGTTCCTGCTGCTGCTGGAAATTTTTATCGCCATCATCATTGTGCTTTATTTCGGCGTGCTGCTGAAATTCGAGTTCATTCGGGTGGCGATCATCCTGATATTTAGCCTGGTTGGTATTGGCGGAAGCTTTGGTGTGGCCTGGTTCGGCATTCGCGTGAACACATTTGCCAATTCTCGGACAGCGTTTGCGAGCCTGCGCGGCAAGCCGTATGCCTGCTACCACACACCGCTCGAAGCCGGTATGAGCATCGGCATGATGCTGATCAGCGTGGAATTGCTGATGATGCTGTTCATTCTGCTATTTATTCCTGGAGATTATGCTGGACCCTGCTTCATCGGTTTTGCGATTGGCGAATCACTGGGCGCGGCCGCATTGAGAATCGCGGGAGGCATCTTCACTAAAATCGCGGACATCGGGTCTGATTTGATGAAGATCGTATTCAAGATCAAGGAAGATGACGCAAGGAATCCGGGCGTGATCGCGGATTGTACCGGAGACAATGCGGGCGATTCCGTGGGACCAAGCGCGGATGGATTTGAGACCTATGGCGTGACCGGGGTTGCGTTGATCACTTTCATTTTGCTGGCGATTAGCCCGGTGCATTTTCTGCCTGCAGGGCTGACCATGGCTTCGGCATCGTCGGAAGCAATTGCAAGGGCAACCACGATGGCAAGCACGGTACAAGTGCAACTACTGGTCTGGATCTTCGTCATGCGAATCGTGATGTTGATTGCGAGCGCGGGCGCGTACTTCATCAACGGGTTTATCGCAAAGGCGAGGTATGGGAATGCGGACAAGATGAATTACGAGGCTCCGCTGACTTCACTCGTGTGGATCACGTCGTTTGTTTCGATCGCTCTGACCTATCTGGTCTCTTCGCTGATCGTGCCTTCCTTGAACGGCGATACATCGCTGTGGTGGAAGTTGGCAACGATCATTTCCTGTGGAACCCTGGCGGGAGCCCTGATTCCGGAATTGGTGAAGGTATTCACTTCGACCGAATCGCGCCACGTGAAGGAAGTGGTGAGTTCGGCGGAAGAAGGCGGCGCTTCGCTCGGAATCTTGTCGGGATTTGTGGCCGGCAATTTTTCGGCGTACTACATCGGCTTGGCGATGGTCCTGCTGATGTCAATCGGATACCTCATCAGCAATTTGGGACTGGGTGCAATGATGCTGGCTCCGGCGGTGTTTGCATTTGGATTGGTGGCCTTCGGCTTTTTGGGCATGGGGCCGGTGACGATTGCCGTCGATTCCTACGGGCCTGTGACAGACAACTCACAATCAGTGTTTGAGCTGTCGCTCATTGAGCAGATTCCGAATATCAAAAGCGAATTGAAGAAGGATTACAACATTGATGTGAACTTTGAACACGCCAAGGAAATGCTGGAAGCGAACGATGGCGCAGGGAACACGTTTAAAGCAACGGCCAAGCCGGTGCTCATTGGCACGGCGGTGGTTGGTGCGACGACGATGATCTTCTCGATCATCATGGGACTCACGCACGGTTTGAGCGTCGATGTAAACAAGCTCTCACTGCTGCACGCTCCCTTTGTTCTTGGGCTGATTACGGGCGGGGCGATGATTTACTGGTTCACGGGCGCTTCGACGCAGGCCGTCACCACCGGCGCATATCGCGCGGTAGAATTTATCAAGGCCAACATCAAGCTGGAAGGCGTGACCAAGGCCAGCGTTACCGACAGCAAGAAGGTTGTCGAAATCTGCACGAAATACGCACAAAAGGGTATGCTGAACATCTTTATCGCCGTGTTCTTCGCCACCCTGGCGTTCGCTTTTCTTGAGCCGTTCTTCTTCATCGGCTATCTGTTTTCGATCGCCATTTTTGGGTTGTATCAGGCGATCTTCATGGCCAATGCAGGCGGAGCCTGGGACAACGCGAAAAAAATCGTAGAGGTGGAGATGAAACAGAAGGGCACGCCGCTGCACGACGCCACAGTGATCGGCGATACGGTGGGCGACCCATTCAAGGATACTTCTTCTGTTGCATTGAACCCGGTGATCAAGTTCACGACGCTGTTCGGTCTTCTAGCTGTCGAATTGGCCGTGCAATTGACGGCTACACAGGGCAGCGGACTGACACATGCGTTGGCAGCGGCGTTCTTTATCGTGTCCTTCGTTTTCGTGTACCGGTCGTTCTACGGCATGCGGATCCGCGGATCGGCTGCGAACTAGAATATCCATCAACGATCTCGGCCAGAATTGACGGAGGGGTGGCGAAACCACATTGCCGCCCCTTTTGTTTTGTACGGGTGTAGAATCCACGTAGATCGACGTGAGGGACTGAATGAAAATAAATCTTAAAGTTTGTTTGGCTTTGGTAGCCGCGGCTTTGTTGCCGATGGCCGGATTTGCGCAGTCAGCCAGTACCTGGAAGATTCACGACATGAACCGGCCCCTGCCGCCGATTGTGGATCCGGGAACACCGAGTACGCAGGACACACCGGGAAAGCCGCCCTCAGACGCCGTGGTTTTGTTTGATGGGAAGGACCTGACGAACTGGGAAAACGGGGACAAGAGTCCGGCAAAGTGGAAAGTGGAAAACGGCTATATGGAAGTGGTCGCGAAGACAGGGAGCATTCAATCGAAAAAGGCGTTCGGAGATTGTCAGTTGCACGTGGAGTTTATGGAACCGCTGCCGGCGGTCGGAGAAAGCCAAGAGCGCGGGAATAGCGGGGTGTTCCTGATGAACCAGTACGAAATTCAGGTGCTGGATTCGTACGAAAACAGGACGTACGCAGATGGACAAGCTGCCGCCGTGTACGGGCAGTATCCTCCATTGGTGAACGCATCGCGGCCGCCGGGAACATGGCAGATATACACGATCGTCTTCCACGGACCACGATTTGACAGCGCTGGAAAGCTACTGAAACCAGCGCGAGTGACCGTGTTTCACAACGGCGTCCTGGTGCAGGACAACGTGGAGTTAACGGGGCCGACCGCTCATGGACAGAGGCCTCCGTACAAGGCCGGACCGGACAAAGGGCCGGTGGGATTGCAGGACCACGGCAGGCCGGTGCGCTTCCGGAATATTTGGATACGGGAATTGGCCGACTAAATCTTTTTCGATCAGAGCGACCGTCTAGCAGCCGCGACGACGAATTAAGAACGCATCACGCCGGCGAACGTATGTCCATTGGCAGTAAACCCCGGAAAGACCGGCGCAAGGTCCCGCACTCCCAGGTGTCTGGCGAGAATCTCGCTGACAACAAAGCGGAAGTCGGACGTTAGGGCCAGGTCGCGGCCGTCGTTCAGTTGGTGATCATCCAGTCCCGGCCACTTTCCATGCACTTTACCGCCCTTCACGTCCCCGCCCATAACGAACATACAGTTGGCGTGGCCGTGATCAGTGCCGCGGTCTCCGTTTTCCTTGGCGGTGCGGCCGAATTCGGACATCGTGACGACAACCACGTTCTCCATGCGATCTCCCAGGTCCTGGTGGAATGCGGCGAGGGATTGGCCAAGATCTTTCAGCAGATTCGAGAGCTGGCCTTGTGAACCGCCTTCGTTGACGTGATTGTCCCAACCGCCACAGTCGACGAACAAGACTTCGACTCCGATGTTGGCCTTCAACATGACGCCCATCTGCTGCATTTTCTGGCCAAGCGGACTTTTCGGATACTCTGCGCCGTTGTCCGGAGGAAATTTCGTGATGTCGATTTTTCGGAGCATGTCGATCGCTTCGAACGTCTCGGCGCCTGTGCCGTGCAGTGCAGAATCGACCGATTGTGCGTACATCGCTTCAAAACCGCCCTGAACGACATTGTTCATGGCGGCGGACTGCGGTTGTACCTTAAATTGTTTTAGATCGGGCAACGCGATGGCCCCGGTACTGCCGCGCAGCATCCGCGGAAGATTCGGCCCGATGGCTACTGCTCGAAAAGGAGATGCATTCTGTTCCGGAATGGTCCCGATGGCGCGGTCAAGCCAGCCGTCTTCTGTGACCTTTACGCCGGGCGTTCCAGACTCCATGTAGTCCTGAGCATCAAAGTGGGAGCGCGTAGGATCGGGCGAACCGGCGGCATGCACGATCGCAAGCTGATTCATCCTGTAGATCGGTACAAGCGGCGCGAGACTCGGATGCAAACCAAAAAAACCATCAAGATCGAGAACAACATCGCTTCCACCTCGTTTTGGCTGAGGAATGGCGATCGTTGGTCGCAAGCGGTAGTAGTTCGGTTCGGCAAATGGAACGACAATGTTCAGGCCATCAGCGGCACCGCGTTGAAAGAGAACCACGAGTTGCTTCTTTCCCGTGGTTGGATTGGCTGCGATCGCGCGTTGCAGGAACGCCGGAACGGTACTGAGACCAACAAGTGCGATGCCACCCTGCTTCAAGAAATAACGCCGCAAAAAGTTTATCGGGCGTGTGCCTTCGCAACAAAAGTCATTCATCCTCGTTCACCTTCTTTGAAATTCCGGTGCACCCAATACCAACCCGGTGACCACCGCAAGATCGACTTGTTTCACAGGGTCATCGAGCTTGGCTTTAACGACCTGGGGATTTTCGATCTGCTTTTGAAGGGTTTCTATTGTAGTCGGGGCGATTTGACCGCCGAGTAGCAAGGCGACCGCGCGGTCTAGAACGGCTCTGGGATCGCTACTGGAATCGCTGCCGAGAAAAGCGGTAACGTCGCTGCGAGAACCCCGAATCTTGTTGCCCGCGAGCGCCAGTGAAAAGTTGAGGCGGTTCAATAGGGCACCTGTATTCACCCAACTTTCTGCCTTATCGGAGTAGCCGGTCGGCGGTTGGCATTGATAAAGAGGCTCGCCGATTCGATTGACCCACTGAACCAGCGGCATGGGCGTGTCGACGTCGCTACCGAGAGCGCGCGTTGAAGTCACGACGAGTTCGTAGGGCGTTTTTACTTTTGCGCGATACGTTTCCCGAGACCAGAACTCCGGTGAGTAAATCATGGTGCGCATGACTTCGCGGATGTCGCCGTCCTTCTTGAGGAAAGTCTTGCTCATTCGAGCGATAAGCGCCGGGGGCGGATTATCGGACACAAAGCGGCGCGCCAGTTTGGTGGAGATAAATTTGGCGGTATGAGGATTCTTCGAGAGCATTTCGATGACTTGCTCCCCATCCTTCATGCCACCTGCGTGAATCTTTTTGCCGAGAACAATCTTGGGATCCGGATCGTGAAGTTTTTCATCAAATTTGAAGGTGGCCAGTTCGCGCGGCTTCTCGATTGTCCAGCCCGTAAAGCAGCGCGCAACTTCCGTGACATCTTTCTGCGTGTACCCACCGTCGACACCCAGAGTGTGCAACTCCATTAGCTCCCTGCCGTAGTTCTCGTTTAGTCCCCGGTCCTGCTTCTTGGCGTTTTGTGGCTTCGGCTGCGCGGGTGCCGGACGCGAGCCGTAATTGCGGTGCTGCGCCTGGCGCATGGCTTTCTGCTGAGCGATACGCTGCGCAGCGTTCGGATCGACGCTTAAATAATTATCAAGATAAAAGAGCATTGCGGGACTCTTCGCAGTGGCGCTCAGCAGGTCTTTGAACCTGCCAAGCGCATTCGGTTGAATCACGTCGCGCTCGTAGGAAGTGACGTACCACTTCACCTCACCTTTTCCCGCATAGACGTTGAAATGGTTGAACCAGAAATCGTCCATGACCTGCTGAAGCTGACGATCGCTATAAATGGCACGAGTGACTTTCGCCATCGCCAGTTCTTCGACCACCCGCTGGGGGCGTCTGCTGTCGTCGGCGATTGGCCGGGGAACGGCGTTGGGATCGACACTCAGTGAGTCTTTACGGGCAGCCCCTGGCGTAGCGGGATTCTGCTTCATGGGTGACGGCGCGTCGGGCGGGGTGTTGGTGCCCTGAGCTCGCTCAGGATTAAGTTGGGACATCTTTCCCTGGTCCTGCATTTCGTCCAGCATGGAAGCGACGCCCGCATCGGCTTGTTTCTGCGCGGATTGCTGCGCTTTGAACTCTTCCTCGCTGATGCCAGCTTTCTTGGCTGCTTGCTTGGGGTCCGGATATTGCTGCATTAACCGGGTTGTGGTCATCGCAAGCGTAGGATAAGCAGTCAGGCGAGCTTCAACCGTGGAGTCATTGAGAGACTTGGGACTGAGTTGCTGATCAATCCACCGGGCCAGGCCCATTTTCTTGACACGATCGATGTCGCCCGGGCGGGGACCATACGCGAGACGATTGAGCGCGTGGAAGACGGCTTCATCTGTCGACAATTCGCTGATGGGCAGACCTTTCAGCGTGGCATCCACTCGGGTCTTTGGGTCGGTCGAAGGAACGGGAGCAGGCGCGGCGAAGGCAGGCACATCCCACTGCGCCGAGAATACGGAAAAGGCCAGCGAAACTGCTAAAGCCGTGCGGAAGGTCACGGAACACCGAATCCGGGGCTTCCGGCTTCGCGGACCGTGGAAGTCGGAGCAGATGGAAGACCTCGGGTTCATGCTTAAGACTAACCCCCCTAAACGCGGAAAGTTGCAGCTGCGCGGACGCTGTTTCCTGTAGCTCAAGAGTGGTTTTCTGACTGTCAAATGCGAGGCCGCGATCCCAGGCCCGCCGTATCGGAAAGAAAGAGGCGGCCAGAATCCGTGCGGACCGCCCCGAAGCACTAGTTCGTCAAGCTGAATTCCGCTTCTTTTTGCGGAGCCTGATTATTGGCCCCATCAACAGCGAGCAAAACGAGCTTGTACTCGCCCGGAGGCAGGTCAGCAACTTGCAGCTTCAACGCGAACGGGACGACAGAATTTCCCTTCTGGATGAACTCGTCAACCGAAACCGGTCCAGTGAAGAAAACCTGTTTATCGGAGTCTTTCGGGAAAATGCGGTAACCGGTGGCCAGTTTAGGAGGACTGGAAGATTTAAGGAGCGGTTCGTAGAGTTCGGAGTAAAGGACAATATTGTCAGTTTTCTTGAACTGATATTTGGCAGCGGGCGTGATTTGCATACCCTTTACGACAAGCGGTGTCCGGTCTTCCACAAGAGCAGCGTCCATCTGACTTGAAATCTGATCGAGCCGCTGGACCTCTGTCGACAACGCAATGCTGCCGAGCGTGAGCTTCTTGCCGTCGTAGGGAGCAATCACAAAGGGAGTTTCAAATTTGCCGAAGTGCTCGCCGCCGGCGCTGAATACGACGGTAAGCTTGTACGAGCCGGGAGCAGCGTCAAACTGATTTTCGTAGTGATACGGTTGTTTGGAAAATTCCTTCCACTCATCCTTCTCGAGGTTCAGATCGAGAGTGTCGCTGAATCGGGCACCGACAGTGCCATCAGGTTTATAGGCGATGCCAAGAACATTTACGTTGGAATGATATTTGCCTTTGTCCTTGTTGAAATTCAATGCATCACTCGGGACATCCATGGCGAGACTTACTCGAGCAACGTTTGGTTCACTGTAGAAATACGGAACCTTCATTGAGCCTTGAATGCTGCCAGCTTGCGTGCCCGTGGCTTGCATTTCCATCTGCTTCTCGACGGGCTTGCCTTCCAGTGGATCAGCTGGTCGGGAATTGCAATATCCGCTCCGCGAGCGAACCTCCATGCCACTGCCATGGTTCAGTTTCACCTTGAGCGTATGGCAGGAGCCCTCGTTCGAGGATTTCGGGACGTAGCCCAGAATATAGAACTCGCCTTGTTCCCTGCCAATTCGGTTCAACCCGCCAAGGAGATCATTGGAATTGTAGATTGCGAATCCGCCGGTTCCCTCCGCCAGAGCTCGCAAGAGTTGTTGGTTGATGTCGGCTGAAGGAGGAAAAGGAGGAACGATGCTTCGAGGTTGCGCGGCGGGATTGTTGTAGAAATTGTTGTAGGAACTGTTGTTGTACCCAGTTCCGGTGCCCGTGCCTTTGCTGCCAGAACCGGTCCCGGTGCCCGTTCCGGTTCCCGTGCCTTTGCCTCCACCTGTTCCGGTTCCCGTGCCCGTGCCTTTGCCTCCACCTGTTCCGGTTCCCGTGCCCGTGCCCTTCCCCCCACCCGTCCCGCCGGTGCCACCTGTTCCTGTACCTCCGCCACCCGGATGACCACCGCCGCCAGTGCCGCCTCCGCCGGTGCCGCCTCCGCCGCCTGGCTTCTGCGGATCGCCCGAACCCAGAGTGAAGTTGGCCAGAACGAGTCTCGGGCTGCTTTGTTGCGCTTGAAACGGTGGCGCTTGCGGAATTTGCGAAGAAGCGCTCAAGATCGAATACGGAGAGAGCCTGAAGGGGGCCAGAGTGCTGCTGCCAGGCATCGGCGAGGCAAGGCCGCGCACGTCGAGGGTGTAAACGGCAACGTTCGCTTTGTTGCATGTGTCAATGGTGGCGGTCAGTTCAGACATTCGTTCTGCGTCTAAAGGAAAGCCAGCGGAAAAGAGGATCAACATCTTGCGGCCGGGTACGGAGCGAAGATTCTTGGCAAGACTGCGAATTGAAAGAAATAAGGAGCGCGCACCGAGATCGGCTTCAGCGTTGCTGAGACCGCCCATCGTGCTTCCACTCATCCCGCTACCGATCGAAGGAGTATTAAAGGGAGAGTTTGAAGCTACCACGCTCGATTGACCGCTGGTATCGAGATGAGGGGATTGCATTCCGCTCACTGCAGATTTGAGCAGATCGGCATTTGCGGTGAAGTTTTGCTTGATCTGGAGACTACCGCCAAACTCCGCGATGGCCATCATGCGGTCGGGAGCAGAGTTTTGCTCGATGAATTTTGAAGCTGCGGCGCGGGCTTGAATCTGATCGGGGACGGCCATCGACGAATTATCAAAGAAAAGGATGAGATAGCGCTTCTGTCCGTTGCTGGCCTGTACGGCGGCGTCGGAGCCGAAGGTAAAACTGGTGATGGCCTGCTCTTTGTTGTCTTCGTAAACTTTAAAGTCATCCTGTTTGAGGTCATGAACGTAATTCCCTTTTTTGTCAGTAACAACGGCGTCGACCAGCACGATGCGCGATTCGGTCTTAATTACGGGAAGAGGTGCATTCGCAGGCGCCTGTTCGTTCGCGGAGGGAGGTTTCGGAGCATCTTGGGCCCGGATACCGACAGCAAGAAATGATCCCATCGAAAGAGCCGCGACGGATAGAAAACGGTTTCGAGACAAAGAACTCAAATTATGAAAGAACATTCGTCCTCCTCAATCAATTCGGTATATCGACAGCACCGTTACGGGCCGCCATTTGCGATCCTTCGGAATCCCGGACTACCTGTCGAATCATATACTTGCCGGGTTTAACGTCGAACGTGGACTTCACGACAATTCCGGAACGGGAAAGTTTTTCGTAGGTCGTGTCAAGCAACTTCATGGTCACAAGCTTTTCCTGCCCCATCAGGAAGTTGCCGTTATCATCAAAAATGACGGTTGCCAGGGTCAAATTATCCCAATTGCGACCGTCAGCCTTCCTAAAGTGCACACCACCGATTTGGAGACGCGAGACCACGCTCAGATGCACGAAAGAATCCTCGGCTTTAAAATACTGCGTCTGAATCTGCAGTGGGAAATCCAGAATCTCATCCCGTGACAACACGGCATCCTGAATTTCCTGTTTTGCCTGCTCGTTTGCGTCTTTGAATTTCTTGGGAGCCATATAACCGCGGCGCGCCTGAATCGTGTACTTGTTCTTCTGTGCCAACGCAACTTTTAATGTATGGAATTGCCCGTCCATCTTCTGCGATGAGGGCGAAAAGCCCAGAACATAGGAAACTTCAGGAGCAGCAGCGAGCATCTGCAGACCGGCCGAAAGATCATTGGAGTTACGGAAAAATGTGCCACCCGTCCCAAAAGCAAGGTCCATCAGGAGGTCAGCTTGTTCGTTTTGTGATTCGATACGGTTAGAAGCTTTCTGGCCGGCTGTAACTGGATTTACGAATGTCTGCTTGGCAACATCTCCCATCAGGTCCGGAGTGTAAAGACCGCGCCCATCAAGGACGTTGATCACCACGTTCGAGTGATTCGCCAAATCAACCACGGTGGTCATGTCGAGATGCTGAAAGTTTGTCATAATGAAACCAGGAGAAACAAAAACCATCACGCGCTCCCCGGGACGAGCGGCCAAACTACGAATCACCTCCTGCATGAAGGTGTAGGCATACTGACTCTCCGTATCGCTATCAACCAGGGTTCGTTGAGCGGTAGACTGCACTAAAGCCTGGGCAGCTTTTAACTGCGTCTGATCTCCATTGAATGCGCACTGAATTGTATCCGCGACATCCACGTTGAATACCTGAGTATTATTGTAGTTCACAATCTGATCGGCTTCGTAAACGCTGACGTCAGGACAAGCCGCCGTGGGGCTGAGGAATTTGGCGCGCGGGACCAGCCCAAGCAGAGTCTTTCTCAGGAGCTCTTTATCGCTGGTATAGCCACGCGTCAGCTCCCCGGAGGTAGTGAAGATGGCAACTCGGTCCGTCGGTGCGATGCTGTCCAGAAACTTCCCGATTTCCACCCGGACATTTGTTATATCCGAAAGATTAAAATGCGTGTCGTCGAGCATCAGAGCCACGAAACGATCGGGGCTGACAGACGCTTGCTTGCCCTGGTCAGTCTGATCACCTTCAACCTGGGTTTTGGCCGCCGCTTCAGCTTTGGCCCGGCGTGATTGACGCGTTTCAACAGCGAAAGTAGTTATGGTTTGTAGTTTGCCTTGATCGTAAAGGAGAAAATCCTCCTTGCGAAGACCGTCGACGGGTTTTCCGGAAGAGTCACGAATCGTCACGTGAACCTGAACAAGATTGACGTGCAAACGAAAGGTGGTGCCAGCGTCCTGGATGTCGAGTTCTTTTTTTGCCTCTGTGGTAACGGATTTAGCGGATGGCGGGTCGGCCGGCGTTTGTGAAATCGGGGCAGTTGCAGCGGGAGAAGGGGAACTGGTTGCTGGCGTCGATGAAGCGCCTGCCGGAAGTGGGGTCGGTTCGGGCGTGACGGGAGATTGTGCCTGCGCGATCGTTGAGAACCCCAAAAAGAGAGCTAGCACGACAAAGAGCAGTGCATGGGTGCGGATCCCGGATTGAAAATTGGTCTTTCGAGTCATCGAATTGCGCCGTGGGCCGCTTGATTCAGAGTCTACCGCCTCCCACCCCATTATCTGGCGGGATTTGTTGACTATACGCCTTTTATGAGCGCGGCGCATGGGAGCGGGATCGAACCAATAGCCTGCCGCCTGCGTGCGGTACCGGGAACGCTAGGCCCCCTGATGGGTTCTCCTGCGTTCGGCAGCGAGTTCCGCATTCCAGGCTGCTCCGAGGAAGACGACAATTGCGGAAATCTGCATCCAGATGAGCAATCCGATGACAGCTGCCAATCCGCCATAGACCAGGCTGTAAGGAACGCGGCGAATATAGAAACCGAACCCCGCATTCACAACCCACCAGAGAAGCGTGGCCCCGGCAGCGCCAGGAAGAACATTGCGCAGACTTTCCTCTTTTGGCCGTGCAACCCAATAAATCACCGTCAAGGCAAGCATGGCCAGTGTCATGGCAACAGCCGGAAAAAAAATGAGCCACAGAAAATGAACAGGCATCCGTTTTCCGAACTCTTCGCTGAGCCAAGTGCGCAGCTGCCTGCCAAAGACGCCGAGAATACCGGCGATGAGAATCGGAGCCATCGTAATCAGCAGAAGGAGAAGCCCTCTCAGTTGGCGATGAATAAAGCCAATTCGCTCTTCATCTTCATAGATAAGATGGATTCCTTCCATAAGCAATTTCATTACTTGGGAGCCGCCGAGGAGCGTTCCGGCCCATCCGAGAATGGCATATTTCAGAACATCGGATCCACGTCGCGTAAGAAAATCCGCCACAATGCTCTGGCTGCCGGGTGGCAAAAAACTGATGAAATCCTTGATCGCGTCCAGTGTAGCGGTTTTGGTTCCCAGCCAGCCTGAGGCAAAACCCACGGCAAACAACAAGGTCGGGAAAAACGCCAGGAATACGTTGAATGCAATCGCCTGCGAAATCATCCCGCAGCGCGGAAAAACGCGCCCAAAGGATCCGACCAATCTGCTCAATAAGTACCCACTCGAATTCATCCTGCATAGTATAGCCGGATGGAGGCAAGATTTTGGCGGGAGGCGCAATCGAGTTTGCAGGAATAAACGGCGGGAAGGGGTGTGCTTCGGTGAAACGAAATCGGGTTAACAGATACATCAACTAGCGCGACTTCATGTTGCCGCTGGGCTATGTTAGATGAGTTGTCTGATCCATTGCCGGAAATCCCAAGAATGAGGTGCTGCATGAGATGGCGGAGTCTGTCGAATCTCGTCCTGCTGCTATTTGCGGTCAATATGCTGACTGCCGCACAGACTTGTATTGATAGTCCTTATGCCGACAGGCCAACGGCGGAAAGGCTGAAGCTGGAAGCAGCGGATGCAGAACTGCAGCGAGAGGAGTTGGAAAATTTGCAAAAGGAAACCGTGCGGGCCATGCAGCTGCACAACGGTAGTTTCTTCAATCGCCTTTATAGCGATGACTTCCTGGGGACCTCTCCATCAGGGACCGTTCAGGATCGGGCTGCTGTCGTTGCCGCAGTGCAAAGCTCGAACGTGAAGTATTATTCTTTTGTGGCGACCGACATTCGAGTGAGGATTTTTCAAAATACCGCCATTGTGACCTGTCTGTGGAGCGCGCGCGGAGCAGCCGATGGATCAAACGTCTCGAGGCAGTACAGGGTTACGAATGTCTACGTCAGAAACGACCGCGGATGGAAAGTGGTAGCGAATCAGGAAACGCAACTTCCTGGCTAACCAGGTCTCGAACGCGGTTCAATCGGATCCTACCAGGAAGCCCCGATAGCCTAACCCTCGGTTCTCGCCCGAGAATTGGGTTTCTTTTATACCCTTCTGCCCGGCTAGGATATCTAACCGTAGAAATCCCAATTGCGAGGAACGAATGGCGAACATTTTGAATGCCGGAACGCAAGCGCCGGAGTTTGACCTGCACGTCACACCCGACCAGAGGCTCAAGCTGAGCGAGCTGCGCGGCAAGCCAGTCATTCTCGCGTTCTACCCTGCCGACTGGAGCCCGGTGTGCGGCGATCAAATGGCGCTTTATAACGAGATAATTTCGGAATTTCGGAAGTATGGCGCCGAATTGCTGGGGATTTCCGTTGACGGTGTCTGGTGCCATGAAGCGTTTGCAAAGGACCGTCATTTACACTTTCCGCTGCTGGCGGATTTTGAACCGAAGGGCGATGTTGCAAAACGCTATCAGGCATATCGGTCAGAAGAGGGAGTTTGCGAACGAGCGCTGTTCGTGATCGACAAGAATGGCATGATCGCGTGGAGTTATTGTTCGCCTGTAGCCGTAAACCCCGGCGCCGATGGAATCCTGGAAGCGCTGGAAAAATTACCCACATAGAACGAATAGGGAGAACGATCATGAGTTTGAGAGTCCCGGTGAGTGAGGGCGATCACATTCAAGGAGACGCATCAGCCAGTTGCACTCTGGTGGAATACGGGGACTATGAATGTCCTCATTGCGGGCACGCCTATCCGATCGTGAAGCGGGTGCAAAAGCATTTCGGAAAGAGACTGCGTTTCGTTTTTCGCAATTTTCCGTTAGGTGAGATGCATCCCCACGCGGAGTCAGCCGCCGAATGCGCCGAATTTGCGGGCACGAAAAACAAATTCTGGGAAATGCACGATCTGTTGTTTGAGAACCAGGACAGTCTGGGCAGCGCGCTCTATCTGAAGTTGGCAAAACACCTCGGATTAGACCCGGTGGAGATGCGGGAGGGGGTAGAGAAGCGGGAATTAGCCGCGAAAGTAAAAAGTGACTTTGCCGGTGGAGTACGCAGCGGAGTGAACGGCACTCCGACCTTCTTCATCAACGGCGAGCGACAGGACGGCCCATTTGAATACGAGGATCTTGTAGGTGCAATCGAAGGTGCGCTGAGCCTGACCTGATCATTCTGCCCACCCTAACCTGATCGCAAGAACTTGCCATTGGCATATCCCGTGGGCCTACCTCTGTGCGCGGACCTGTCGTACACTTTTTGGATAGATATGAGGTCGCCGAAATGAAAACCGCTCTTGCGCCCGGACTCAAGTCTTCTGCAACTCTCGATTTCAGAAAGTCTTTGCTGGACAGTTTTGCCATAAATGAAAAGGCGAATCAACTTCTTGTCGCCCATATCAGTGATGACGCATGGAGAGCGGATTCCCTAACCGGAAAAGGGCGTACGATTGCCAGTATTGCCGCCCACATTCACCACGTGAGATTGATGTGGCTTTCTGCAGCCGATAAAACTGCAAAAGTGCCAGCAAAGCTCGAACCGGACAAGGTCAGCAAGGAACAAGTTCAATCCGCGCTAAAGGCCAGTGCGAGTGCCATCGAAAAATTACTCATGAAGGCCCTAGAGGATCCGGCGGGCAAGGTTCCTAACTTCAGGCCAGACGTAGTCGCGTTCGTAGGCTATTTGATCTCACATGATTCGCATCATCGGGGACAGATCGCGATGCTCGCCAGGCAGACGGGCCATCCTCTGCCGCCCAAGATTGGTTTCGGCTTGTGGGAATGGGGAGCGCTTTGGAAAGAATGCAATTCTGGCGGATCAACGAAGTGAAACATAGATATCTCGAGATGAGCGCGGTCACGGCCGCGCTCGTTCTTTTAAGTTCGCTCGGTCTTTCCTTTTTCGCACAATCAAAGACGCAAGGTGGCAGGAAATCGACCTGGCATTCTATAGAATTTGGAATTGTAAAGTACAACGAGAAAGCGCCTAACTCCTGGAATATCTATCACGGGGAAAAGAAAGGGTTACTCCTCGTGCGCTTGTGGAAGCGCTATCTGTTTGTCGACGTGGAGGAGGAAGAGGTATACGACATTGATCCGAATGAGATCCTCTCACAGGGAGATTCCGTTGAATGGTCGCTCGCCGCAGTGCCGGATAAGCCGATCGAGACGCCTGATTTTAAGGAACGTAACGTGGGGATGGTGGATCGAATTCAGTTTCGACTAGGAAAAAACGGGCACATGGTGGAATTGCAAATTCCGATCGGTCCGACCGGTAAGCCGCTCTACTGATTACAACAAATTATTGCCGGTAGACACCGTAATACCAAGGGATCCCCAGAGCTCCAGGTTCGACCCCCACAACAATCTTGTCGCCGTCATGGAAGCGGTCGAAGTCGTCGGAATCGACCGCCAGCCTTTCGTAACGGTGCCCTTCGCGCCAGGAATAAACGAATAACCTGCGCGTACCTCGAACGATCCCCTTCATCTGATAGCGACTATCAACGGTGCTGGGATGATACTGGACGTTGTGCGGAGAATCGAGTTTGCCGTTCAGAAAAAGGGCAACGGAAAAGATGAACGGGATGGGTAAAAGTCCGGTGAAGAGGTGCCGGGCGATCTCTATATCCTTGCGTTCTCGGGCCCGGCGATCTAGAAAAATCGCTAGGGCCAAGGCGACAAAAAAAACAAGGCCAAAAAAGACCAGCATCGCATCGATATCGAGTGGCGGAAAAATCTGGCTGAGGTAGGGGAAAAGAAGTGAACCGACAAGAAAAACCGCCATTTGACGAAGGAGACGGCGGCGAAAAACCAGTTCGGCAGCAGCAGAAGTGAGGCCACAGACTGAACACTGGTCAGCGATGCGCTGTGAACCACAGTCAAGACATCTGGTCATGAAAATAGTATAAGGCTGGTTTTAACGAGCCGTAGAAAGTTTAGCGAGCAAGTCCTCAAAGTGTTTTTGGCTCTGATCTTCCGGAACGGCAATCGTTACACCCATGCCCCTCCCGGGTTCAACCCGTTTCACGGAACAGTCGAGCCATACCGCGCGTTCAATTGCTAACCGGGCACGAAAGCCTGCTCCAACCCAGAGTACATCTTCCGATTCGATGTACATTCCTTCTGCGCTGATATCACGAGTTCGGCCCTTGAGGCGGGCAGAGCCCCACTCGATTTCCAGTCCAGCTTGATAGTTATAACGCGGGGACCGGCGGCGTTCTCTGCCGCGCGTTCCGATTCCCTCCGTCATCATTTGGGCGAGCGCTCCTCGAGGCGGCGAATAGCGCAAAGATTAGGGCAACGGAATCCTGCCCTACCCCGAAGATACGTCGGAATGGCGTCGTTGGATAGGACACCGATCAAGGGGTGTTTTGTTCCCGCCATTTTCCAGTTGGGCACAAAGAGCCAATCATCCCGGGAGGGGTGGCGGCGGCGACCGAAGTATTCCGGCAGTGGTAGAATTTCTGCTCCAATGGAGTGCAGAGCGAAGAAAGCGGAATCCATGCTCGAAACGGGCCTATTCACGCACCTGGTTGCCGAGGAGCACACCCCTCGGCAGATCGAAGAGATCAAGAAACAGATCGTTAGAGCAGGATCTCACGAGATCCGGGAGGTTGCGCACGGTTTATTCGCGGCGAGCGGAAGTCAGCTACCGAATTCGGTGACCGGTTACCAGAATGTATGGGTCCGCGACAACATTATGGTGGCAAATTCATTCCGCGAGCGCGGAATGCTGGTTCCGGCCATCAACTGCATGAATGGGTTGACGAGGTTCTTCGAAAAACAGCAACGGCGATTTAAGGAAATAATCGATGACCCTGTCCGGGTGCTGAAAGAAGATGCAAATCGCCGGCCTCACATTCGTTTTAGGGCACAAAGCTTGTGGGAGTTGCCGGAAAAATGGCCTCACGCACAAAACGACGCCTTGGGACAGACACTCTGGTTCAGGTTCTTGCTGGCGAATACCGGTGAGCTTCCGATTACTCCCGAATCTTGGGCGATCTATGCGCTCTTTCCGGATTATTTTGAAGCAATTGAATATTGGCAGGATCAAGACAGCGGGGCATGGGAGGAGG
Source organism: uncultured Acidobacteriota bacterium (assembly GCA_963831545.1). Taxonomy (GTDB): domain Bacteria; phylum Acidobacteriota; class Terriglobia; order Acidiferrales; family UBA7541; genus Acidiferrum. The sequence continues at coordinate 78,327 of CAWHQX010000007.1, read as the reverse complement.
GCAGAAAGATAAACAATTCGAGCGTTGGTGCAGTCGTAGCGGGATTGGAAGAGTTGTTGAAATTTGCGAATACTTGCGATGAGAAGGACCGGCCGAGGACAGTCAGGCCTTCCGAAGTTGAAATCAGCAGATGGAAGAAGTTGATTGAGAAAGGAAGATCGCGCCTCGACGCCACTCTGCCGTTTGAAGCGCCGGGAGAGCGAATGGTCGATTCGGCGCTGCTATTCCTGATTCATCCGTTGCGAGTGCTGGGTTCGCGCCCCATGCAGGACGCGATCTTGAACTTGGTTCAAGCGCGATTGAAGGGTGAAATCGGAATCAAAAGATACGTTGGTGATTCCTACTTTTGTCAGGACTTTGACGAATGGTTCGCGCCCGGACAGATGAGCACCGATTTCAGTGATCGCCTGGAATTTCGTGATGTATTCCTGCAACCAGGTTGTGAAGCACAGTGGTGCATTTTTGATCCGGTACTGTCGATTATTTACGGCGAGCGCTATCTGGAGAATCCGGCAGACGAACAAAGCTACAAAAAACAGATCCATTATTTCAATCGTTCGTTGCGGCAGGTTACAGTTGAGGGACATTGCCCGGAACTTTACTTCCTGAAACGGGGGAGATATGTTGCCAACGCGCATACGCCACTCGCTTGGACCCAAGGGAATCAGGCGCTGGCCCTCCGTATTCTCGAAAAGTCAGTCCGGGTAGCTTGTGGTAGCAAATCCCGGAGTTAGATTTCGAAGATTGATCGCTCGATGAGGTATGAAATGAGACGATTTGTCATGACGGTGGTGGTATTGATCTTGGCCTGCGGCTCTGCCAGTGGGCAAGCGGAGCGTGAATCCCTCGCACAGACTCCACCGATGGGGTGGAACAGTTGGAACAAGTTTGCCTGCAATGTAAGCGAGGATCTGATCAAGAGCGTGGCTGATGCGCTGGCCGCAAACGGAATGAAGGACGCTGGCTATCAATATGTGGTAATCGATGACTGCTGGCAGGTGAAGCGCGATGATCAGGGGAATATCGTTGCCGATGCGCAGCGATTCCCTTCTGGCATCAAGGGCGTAGCGGACTATGTGCATTCGAAAGGATTGAAGTTTGGAATTTATTCGGATGCGGGTGCGAAAACCTGTGCAGGACGCCGCGGCAGTCAGGGACATGAATTCCAGGATGCAATTCAGTATGCGAAATGGGGCGTCGATTATCTGAAGTATGACTGGTGCAGCACCGGCACGCGCAACGCCCAGGAAGCGTATGAGACGATGAACAACGCGCTGTTGGCTACGGGACGACCCATTGTGTTCAGCATATGCGAATGGGGGACTGCCAAGCCCTGGCTCTGGGCCAAAGGAATTGGCAATCTGTGGCGGACTACGGGCGATATTACGGACAAATGGTCAAGCAAGCGGAAGTGGGACGATGGAACTTGCTGCGAAAATGGAATGCTCGAAATCGTAGATCAGCAGGTGGGCTTAGATGGCTTTGCTGGCCCAGGCCACTGGAATGACCCGGACATGATGGAAGTGGGCAACGGCGGAATGACGACTCCGGAATACCGTGCACACTTCAGCCTCTGGGCAATGTTAGCTGCCCCTCTCATTTCCGGAAATGATGTCCGGTCGATGTCTCCTGAAACGAAAGAGATCCTGGAAAATAAGGAAGTGATCGCGGTCGATCAGGATCCTTTGGGCAGAGAAGGCCGACGCGTCAGCAAGCAGGGAGAGCTGGAGGTTTGGGCACGGCCATTGAAGGATGGCGGGCGGGCGGTGATTTTGTTCAACCGTGGGATGGTGGCCGCGAATATCAACGTAGCGTGGGAGCAATTGGGTTATCCTGATCATCTTTCCGCTCAGGTGCGGGATATGTGGGAGCACAAAGATCTGGGCTCATTCAAAGGCAACTACCAGGCCAACGTCGGTCCACACTCTGTCGTGATGGTAAAAGTTCTGCCCTAGGAACTAGCCATCCAGAACGGGACTCGATTCCACCGGGCGCCACAGAACATCTCAATGAAACTCAGAATACCTGCAGGACGTTTTCGCGCATTTCTCTTCGACTGTGACGGGACGATTGTCGATTCGATGCCGCTTCATTACATCGCATGGAACAGAGCCCTCTCAGAGTGGAACTGCTCGCTGCACGAAGAACTTTTCTATGCCTGGGGAGGAATGCCGATTGTCGAGATCATCGATAAACTAAATCGGGAGCAAGGCCTCAGGATGCCGGTTGAAGAAGTTGCCCGGAGAAAAGAAGAACTCTATTTCGAGATTTTGCCTCAATTAAAGGCTGTGCCAGAGGTACTTGAGTGCATCGAGACGAATTATGGGCAAATTCCATTTGCCGTGGTTTCCGGAAGCACGCGCAGTTCTGTCGTCGCTTCACTCACCGCTCTCAAGCTCCTCGACCGGTTCGAGGTCATGGTTTGTGCTGGGGAGTATGCGAAGAGCAAACCCGACCCCGAGGCATTTCTGCTTGCGGCTGAAAAGCTCGGAGTCGAGCCAAGCTCATGTCTGGTCTTTGAAGATACCGAGATGGGCATCCAAGCCGCCATTGCGGCGGGAATGGCCTATGTGAAAATTTTGCAGCCATGGGAACGAAACGTGTCGTCTGACGGCGCGGGCAGCTAGATTCCCCAAGAAATACCATGCCCTTCAAGATTTCGTCTCCAGTGCCACACTGAGAATCGACCGAATCAGGGTTTGCTGCCAGGTATGGCTCTCTAAATTGCAGTTGGCGGCTTTATCTCCAGTCCAGGTTCCTACCGCAGCGTTCCTTACAAATTGAGAGTTGTTTGAACCTGAACAGCGTGCTAGTCTGAGCGAACAAAAGGCGAATTCATCGGAGGAATACCGAATGGCCGAATCTCTCGCGGTGCGCACTTCTAGAATCGCCGCTCACCAATCAAATCGTGGAACTTCCTCCCTGGCACGAGTGAATCAGGTGCTGGACGGATTTGCGGCCCGCGATCAAGCCGGAGAGATGCTGACAGCCGTGCGGCACTACCCCGCGAGAGAGGCGCAATGGGCCGATTTCCCGGAATGGATTAACAGCGATTTGCGCGAGGCCTATAACGGTAAAGGGATTGAACGACTGTATTCACACCAAGGGGCCGCGGCAGAAGCCGTGCATGCCGGAAGAAATGTGGTTATTGTCACGCCGACCGCTTCCGGGAAAACCCTGTGCTACAACCTGCCGGTACTGGATGCGGTGCTGGCTGACGGCGATACACGCGCTCTGTATCTCTTCCCGACCAAGGCATTGGCACAGGACCAGTTGGCGGAACTTCATGATCTGAACCAGCGACTTGAAAATCGGTTTGGGGTGTTCACCTACGACGGGGATACTCCGAGCGATGCACGGAAAGCGATCCGCGAAAAAAGCCATATTGTCCTGACAAACCCGGACATGCTGCACGCCGGAATTCTGCCACATCATACGCGGTGGACGCGTTTGTTTGAAAACTTGAAATATATTGTGCTCGATGAACTGCACACGTACCGCGGGGTGTTTGGCAGTCACCTATGTAACGTTTTGCGGCGGTTGCAACGGATCGCGAAATTTTATGGCAGCACACCACGATTCATCTGTTGCTCGGCGACGATTGCAAATCCGGGTGAACTTGCTTCGCAGTTAATCGAAAACGACGTGGATGTCTTGGCGGCAAATGGAGCTCCGGCCGCGGAAAAGACATTCGTGTTCTATAACCCCCCGGTGGTAAACCGAGCGTTGGGAATTCGTCGAAGCTATATTAATGAAAGTTCGCGCGTGGCTCAGGAATTTCTGAATCACGATTTGCAGACAATGGTGTTCGCGAATTCACGCTTGCACACCGAGTTGATGCTGACGTATCTACAGCAGGCCAATCCGCAAATACCGGGAAAACCGGAGGCGATCCGCGGCTACCGCGGCGGCTATCTGCCGAACGAGCGACGGGAGATCGAGCGCGGCTTGCGCGACGGAAAAATCCGCGGAGTTGTGACGACTTCCGCGATGGAACTGGGCATCGACGTGGGATCGCTGGACGTCGTGGTGATGGCTGGATATCCCGGGACAATCGCAGCAACCTGGCAGCGAGCCGGCCGCGCTGGCAGGCGCACCGGTAGCTCTTGCGCCGTGCTCGTCGCATCTTCTGCTCCGCTTGACCAGTTTATTGTCCGACATCCGGATTATTTTTTTGGTAATACGCCGGAGCATGCCTTTATTCAGCCAGACAACCTGGAAGTCCTGATCAATCACCTGAAATGTGCAGCATTTGAGCTGCCGATTGGGCCAACCGAGGTCTTCGGTGAAGTGGACCTTCACGATTTGTGTGCGCGTCTGGCTGAGGCCGGATATCTTCATCTTGCCGGCGAAAATTATCATTGGACACAGGAAGCGTATCCCGCTGACACAATTAGTCTGCGTTCGATCACCAGCGATAATTTCATCATTATTGATATCACTGGGCAACCGCTCGTAATCGGTGAGGTGGATTTTGTGAGTGCGCTAACGACCGTGCATGAGAAAGCGATCTACATTCACGGAGGGCAGCAATACCATGTGGAGCATTTGGACTTCAAGGAACGTAAAGCTTACGTGAAACAGGTGGATGTGGACTACTACACGGACGCGATCCGGTACACGCAGGTACGGGTGCTGGAAATTGCGGCTACGATGGAAAATAAAGAGACTCTGCACCACAGCCGATCTCATGGAGACGTGCTGGTGCGCTCGCAAGTTGTTGGCTTCAAGAAGATCAAGTTCTTTACCAATGAAAATGTCGGTGCCGGACAATTGGAACTGCCTGAGAACGAAATGCACACGACCTCATACTGGATAACACTCGATAGAGTGCTCATCGAATCGCTCCCCTACACGATCAGCGATCGGCAATCCGGGATGTTCGGACTCCTGCATGCGCTGGAATCGGTCGCTACGCTGTTGCTGATGTGCGATGGACGAGATTTAGGTACGGCGATCGGAGAGAAACCGCCCTCACCGGGTGTTCAAAGCGAAGAGATAACGCCGATCGATTCGGAAGAACTCGTCGAAACGAATGCGAACGAATTCTTTGAGCCGAATCTGTATCTGTTCGACGCTTATCCAGGGGGAATCGGATTTTCGGAGCCTCTCTTTCGGACACATGAATTGCTGATAGAGAAGACCCGTGAACTGATTCAGGCATGCCCTTGCCAGGCGGGTTGTCCCTCCTGCGTCGGCCCTGCAGGAGATTTGGCGCCGAAAGCGAAGGAAGCGGCGCTGGCAATCCTGAACCGGTTGTGCGGATGAGCATTGCTGATGGTGATCTGCCAAACAGCGCAAAAGAATGAGCACATTGGATAAATTCGCAAGGTTAACGGCGCTGAAGCCGGCGAGCCGGATTCTGCCCCGGGATACCAGTTTGCGACCAATCGATGACACCGATCTCGTTGGTCGGCTGCTAGGCGCTGGAGTTGCGCGAAATGACTTTGGCGAACATCTGGCGATACGCAATTGGTATTCGACACCGGAGTTTTGTGAACCTTCAGAAGTGGCGCTCGATCTACTGTCCCGACTGGGTGGCCCCGCGGGATCGAAGACTTTGCGTGCAAGTGGCCAGCTATTTGCAAATCGCCAAGAGGACAGCGTTGCCCTCCGAACACGCACTGCACTCGAAAATCCCGAGAAGTGGCTATTCCTCGATACCGAAACTACCGGACTTGCCGGTGGCACAGGCACTTACGCATTTCTGATCGGACTGGCGTGGTGGGATTCTGGCGGATTACAAGTTGAACAGCTTTTTTTGCGGGATTTCTCAGAAGAACATAGCGCGCTACAGGAACTCGCCCTGCGGATTGAGGAACGGCCGGTGTTGGTCACATTCAACGGAAAATCGTTTGATTGGCCGCTGCTGCAAAGTCGTTTCACAATGACCAGGAAAATTGAAGTTCCAAAATTGATGGCGCACCTTGATTTATTGCATCCTGCACGGGCGTTCTGGAAGTTGCGATTGGGGTCTGTTCGCCTGGTGGAGCTCGAACGACACGTATTGGACGCTGAACGGCTTGGTTGGCACCGCGCCGATGACATTTCTTCCGCGCTGATTCCTCAGTATTATTTTGATTACCTTCGCGGCGGAAGACAAGATCCCCTGGCGGGGGTCGTGAAGCATAACGCGATGGACTTGCGAGGGCTTGCCGCGCTCTATGGAAAAATCAATGGCTTGCTGGACGATCAAGAGCACCACCTTCAGGAAACGGACTCTCTGGATCTGTTCGGGATTTCGCGGTTTCTGAACCGGCGTGGTGAGAAGCATCGCGCCCATTCACTGTGCACGAAAGCGCTAGACACTGGATTGCCGGCGATGTTCCGGTCGCAAGCGACAAAGGAACTGGCAATGATGGCGAAAAGCCGCCGGGATCTGGTCGCGGCGTCTGCATTGTGGGAAGCCCTTCTGAACGATCCGAAAGATGGCACCTTTGCTTGTGAGCAATTGGCCATCTATTATGAACGAGAAGGAAATGACCTGGAACGAGCCGCAGAATATGCGCGACTGGGCCTGCTGAAAGCTGGACGCACACGGAAATTATGCAGGGATCCGTTTGAAGCGGCACGAATAGAACGGGTGCTCGCAAAGTTTGCTCGGCGAATAACCCGCTTGGAAAAGAAACTGCCAGGCAGGAATGCATTGGAGTCAAGGCCCGGGCGTAGTGTCAAGCGTCCGAGGCTCGGCCCACACCTCTAGGGTGGATAGTAACTCTATTCCGGGTTGTAGAGTCGAGTCGTCGTTACCGTCGTTTCGGATTTGCCTGGCTCGACTGGAACCGCAGTCCAGCCGAGCGATTTTAGCCATTTCACGAAGAGAGTGCGGTCTCCACCTTCAAGGGTAATACACTCCTCTTTGTAGCAACGGAGGAAGACTCCCCCATCCGGCGTGTTAAATGAGAAAAAATTGGGTTGTCGCAGGAGGTTGGCCCGCTCAGTGTGTTTTTTCTCAAGGGCTTCGGAATACTGTCCGAAGAAACGCGCCGCGGTTTCTTCGCTTGCCAACCGAATCCTGGTGACCAGCAACGTTTTTTTTCTGTCCTTTTGCTCGAACGTAGCGTAGATGTCGCCATCCCATGCGGTCGCGAGTTTCGTAGCGCGGTCGTCCTGAAGAAATTGCTTTAGCACTTCCTTCCAGCCGAATTCCCCCATGGAATTTTGTTCTAGCAAACTCCAATTCGGGTCCACAAAATTGTCCGGGAGGCCGAGCTTTATCGGCTTCGCGACGGTATTGGAACGATAGAGTTCGGGATGCATGATCTGCTGAGTGTTCGAAGGTGGATGGGCAAAAACTGCGTCGAAACCCTGGTAGCCATCGGATTTCAACACCATCATCGAAAAAGTGAGACCGCTGAAATAGGGAAACAAGAGCGAGTCTTTGATGAATGGAGGGGCCTTTTTCATGAGCGGTGTCGCGCTGAGATCACCTACGAACACAGAAGGGTCGAAATCCGGGAGGTCGCGTAGCTTCAAACCTTTTTCCTGCAGCATATAGTCCAGCATGGCTGCCATGGCGCTGCCCTCGAGAACTGCTTCTCGAGCCATTTCCGCGTCGTCATTAGGCCTCGCAGCCTTCACCCAGTCCTCAATTTGGAACTGTTGGTCTTCCAGCGCGTGGGTCAGTTCGTGAGACATCACCATCCGCTGTTCATCTGGCTCGATCCAATCGGCGATATAGAATTCGTGAGCTTTGGGATCATAAAGGCCCGCGACCTGTTCGGTCAGCAGGTCGACGAGAAACCCCTCGAGGTTAAAGCCCTTGGGGATGAGGCCGAACGCTTCCGCAGTCCGCGTCGAGGCGTAACGCTCCTTTGCGTCCTTCTCGTCGTCCATCTGGCGAAGTACATAGGCGTGAATGTCGGCGCGCGACCGGATCGACTTCTTCAATGGCGTTTTCAACCGCCAGCCAGTAATTTCGCTCATCTGCTGTAGCATTTCGTCCGCAGTTACCATGAACTCCGGGTTGTTCCGAGACGGTGGTGCGGACCCAGGAGAAGCAGTCTGCGGAGCAGCGAGCGGGGAAAAGGGAATTAGCGACAGCAAGGTGAGAATCGCATCGCGAAGCCAGGAACGGAGGATTGGGGTTCGAAATTCCATAGACAGGCAGAATAACAGATTCGTTCTGGGTTTCACGGTGTCCCAGGCGGTCCACTCTGGGCTCAGGTGGCCTCGGAACTGCGAATCGGATTCTGCCCGGACAAAATACGGTGCAGGGTATCGACGAGGTCGCATCGCGTGAGGATCCCGACCAGTTCTCCGTTCTCAACAACAGGAAGGCAGCCATATCGCGACTGCTGCATGAGAGCGATTGCAGCCGGGAGTGATTCATCGGGAGCGACAAAGAGGGGTTCACGCGTCATCACTCTGGAAACCGTGGTTCCTGCGAACACCTGATTGTAGCCATCTTCAGTGATGGGGATGAGTCGAGACGGAGCGCAGCGTTGGATGTCGCGGTCGGTCAATAGCCCAACCAGTTGGCCATTTTCGAGCACGGGAAGATGACGAATTGCACCCGTACGCAAGGCGAGCGCCGCATCCAGAAGCAAGGTAGACGGATCCACGGTGATCGCCGGACGGCTCATCACGTGGCGCACAAGGTAAGGTTCGGGCGACACGTGTACTCCTCCTTGGATGAAATAAGGACCGGTACAAAGAAGAATTTCATGGAGTGGCGAGAGAAACAAGAGCGAACGAACGATAGTGTCTCAAAGAAAACCTGTTCGGACAGCCATCGGCATAGCGACCAACTTCCGCACCGTTTGGGGTTCCAGATCTCAGATGACAGGTTTCTCGGCTTACCTTGTTTGTTGTTTAAACGAGGGGCGCAGTGAGGCCAGGTAGCTTGTCTCCCGATGCAGAGGGTTCTTTGGCCAGGGGCAACTCGATGCGGAACGTAGCCCCCCGTGGCGGATCGTTTTTCACGAGGATTGTTCCTCCGTGTTCCGTGACAATTCCGTAGCAAATACTCAGGCCAAGACCAGTTCCCTTACCCACGGGTTTTGTCGTGTAGAAGGGATCAAACACGCGAGAAGCGTCACGGACGCCCGAGCCGCTATCGGTAAATTCCACAAAAATGGAATTTCGCTCGACTCCGGTGCGCACCCAGAGGTCCCCCTCTTCACTTTTTTCAAGGATCGCGTCAACGGCGTTGTTGATCAGATTCAGGAACACTTGCTGAAATTGATGGGGGTCGGCCGGAGCTTCCGGCAGGTCGGGCGCAAGATCGAGATGCAAGCGGATCTTGCTCATCCGTAAATCGTAATCGCGAAGCGCGAGCGTATCCTCGATCGCGGCGTTCAGTCGGACCGGAATTCGCTCGGGCTTGTGCTGACGCGCAAAGCTCAACAAATTCTGCACGATACGATGTGTGCGCTGCGCCTGCTTGTAAAGTTTTTCGGTGAAACCCAGTGCTTGCGGGCCAACCTGGCCGCTCGAGGTTAGCAACTGACTGTAGCCAAGAATTGCGGTAAGTGGATTGTTGAGTTCGTGCGCAACCCCGGAAATCAGTTGGCCCACTGCAGCAAGTTTCTCGCTATGCAACAGCTGCTCTTGCGTACGGCGAAGGTTATCGTACGCTTGACGCGTTTCTTCGTAGAGAATCGTACGCTCGACAGCGTTGGCGATTTGCCCCGCAACCGCGATCAGCAGACTGATATCCGCGCTAGAAAACTCCCGAACCACGCGACTGCCGACACCCAGTCCGCCGATGATCTTATCTTTTGACCACAAGACAACCAGATAGGCGGATTCAATTCCTTCTTTCAGCTGAACTTCCCTCGCGGCCGGGGGCAGGGGGAGTCCCTGGGCCGTCAGAAAACTCGCGCGCACGGAGCGAATCTGCTGGAGCAGCTCCTTCGGAATCGTGACCGTCGGGAAATTGCGAGAAAACTCAGAACGGTGACCGACCGATGAAACACGCTTCAGCGTGACTCCGTCGCGTTCAAAGAGATACAAGGACGCAGCATCCAGGCTGAAGAGCTCCAAGATCTGACGTAGGGCGCGGTGGATCGAATCTTGCAAGTCGAAACTCGAAACCAGCGATTCGGCAAGCGAATTCAGCACAACAAGTTCACGGTTACGCCTGCGAATCTCCTGTTCGGCATGGCGGCGCTCGGTCACATCCAGCAGAAAACCCTGGTATGCCGTAACTGCCCCGGCCACGTCCCGCACGGCGGTGGACGATTCGCTCACGGTGCGAATCTCGCCGTCCTTACGGCGGATTTCATATTCAAAGTCATTTACAGAACCATGTTCATGCAAAAGCTTCTTTAGTCGTTCACGCTCCAGGGGATTGGCATAGAGCATCTGGGCAATATCTACCTGCATTAATTCTTCTCGGCTGTCGTACCCCGTCATGCGCATCAGCGCTTCGTTGAAGTCCAGGAAACGCCCCTGCAAGGTGGCAATGAATACGCCTTCCTGCACGCTGGCGACGAGGGTGCGATACTTTTCTTCTGCACGTTTGCGCTCGGTAATGTCTTTCAAGACATGAATGGTGCCGAGTTTTTGCCCGCCCGGATCGGTGAACGTCGAAGTGGAAGCCAGAAAATAACCCTGCAACCATGGATCGGGCGTGTCTCCTTCGCCCGATATGCCCTCGCAGTAGGGACAAAGCGTAAACGGAACGTCCCTGCTCGTGAAAATTTCATGAACGTTTCGGCCAATCATCGAGGGATTTTCGCGACGCAGAAGTTGAGAAAGACGGGTATTACCCTTCAGGATACGTCCTTGCAGATCGTGAACAAAGATCGGATCGCCGATCGAATCGAATGTATACGCCCATTGTTGCTGAACCGTTTTTACCTGATCGAACAGGCTGACGTTTTCGACCATAGTGCCGAGAAAATTGGCAACGTTGGCAAGGTAGGCGATCTCGTCCTCGTGGAGCCGCTTTCCCGAAGGCGCGCCGACTTTCAGAATCCCCACGGCACTCTCCTGACCGCGAAGGGGAATCGTGATGAGCTGGGTAATCCCAGCCTCTGCCATACTCCGACGAATTTTGCTGTCTTTTTCATTTTCAAAAAGGGTGATGCGGTAGCCCTCTGGAGGAATATCCGCGCCAGAAAAGCCTAGAGGCATATATTGTTTCAAATAATTCTCGGTAAAACCCACCGAGGCACGAACGACATATTCCGTGGAATCGCCTTTGGTCTCAAGCAGCCGGATTATGCCATGCGTTGCTCCGAGACTACCGGTGATCTGTCTCAGTACTTTTTGCAAAAGTTCATTGATCGAAACCGACTGGCTGCTCGAGGCCGTGAGCATCGTGAACTGGCGCATTTTCTCGCTGATCTCTTCGCTGCGGATTCGCGCGTTTTCGAGCAAAACGACAATCATGCCGATTCCCAGGCTGGCATTGAGGAAATGATCGAAGGCAAAACGAAACAGGTGGACTTCCTCATGGGTCCAGATGGGACGGTCAAGATTGTTGAGACCCAGGAGAAAAAAGGATCCCGCAAGCAGTTTCACACCATGCCCGGAACTGCGCCGGGCATACCGCCAGAGGAGCCAACCCGAAGCGATGCAAATCACGCTTTGTAAGATCGCTGTTTCCCAGCGAGTCTCGATCCAGTCCCGCGCTTGGCTCTCATAATAGGATGTAACCAATCCGAAGAGCCCTGACAGCCAAATCGTTGGCCAGAACAGACGGCTAGGACCTGTTGTGAACTGAATAATCGAAGCCAGGAACAGAACGAACCCAGCCATGCTCGCTCCATCGATCGCGATCCGGAGCGCTGGGTACTGGACGAAAAAAAGAGCGAGTTCACTGAACGCAGAAACCGTTAAGGAGACCCAGCCCAGGAGCCATAACCTGTAAAAGGAAGAAGCGTTATCCTTATGAAGATGGGCGAACAAGACGAGCAGGGTCAGACACGCAGTGGCTTCGAAAAATGCGATGCCTTGCAGGCCTTGATTCGGAACCACGGCCACCTCTCACAGGAATGTTTCGAGCTTTAAAACATGAGATTAGGGTCACCTTCTGAAAGAAGGTGTGGAACTCACCCTGCCTTCAGTGACGCTAACACGCTATTTTCTGACTGGGCAAGCTCCCACAAATGTAGGTGTGACGTCCTCTATAATAGTGCTTGGGAGAACTACACCGTGGAGATGGGGAACATACTGGTAGTGGATGACGAGGAAGCCATCCGAGAAGTTGTCTCAACGATGCTGGAGTCCCGCGGCTATCAGTGCACGTCAGTCAGCAATGGACGGGCAGCGCAGGAGCACGTTCGGAAGCAAACCCCGGATCTGGTTCTGAGCGACATGATTATGCCCGAGATGGACGGCATTAAGCTGCTGGACTGGCTTCGGCAATTCGATGCGGACATTCCGGTCATCATGGTGACCGCAATACACGATATCTCTACGGCTCTGGAAGCAATCCGGCGAGGCGCCTACGATTACATTCTGAAACCCTTTGAAAAAGACCAGCTCTTCCACGGGGTCAAGCGCGCACTCGATTGGCGGCAGGTCGTCAGGCAGAACAAGGACTATCAGCAAAATTTGGAGGAGATGGTAAACGCCGCGACAGGACAATATCAGGAGGCTCTAGCCAAGCTCGAACAGTCCTACGACGACACCCTCGAGGCACTGGGAAGCGCCCTGGACTTGAAAGACGCCGAAACCGAGGGACATTGCCAGCGTGTCACTGCGTTTACGATCTCCATCGCCAAGGCCGTACCGGTGCCCGCCGATTATCTGGCGGTATTGGCAAGGGCCGCTTTTTTGCATGACATCGGGAAAATGGCGATCCCGGACTCAATCCTGCGCAAGCCTGGCCCCCTCGATAATGACGAGAAACAAATCATGCGCACGCACTGCGATATCGGGTATCAAATGCTCACTCGTATCCCGTTTTTGCGCGACGCGGCGGAGATCGTTCTGGCTCACCAGGAATTTTATGACGGCACAGGTTATCCGCGCGGCCTCAAGGGAGAACAGATTCCGCTTGGTGCGCGTATTTTCTCGATTGCTGATGCCCTGGACGCGATGATCAGCGACCGACCCTATCGAAAAGCCCTGCCCATGTCTCACGCACGCGAGGAAATTCGGCGTTGCGCCGAAACGCAATTCGATCCGAGAGTTGTAGAAGTCTTCATGGCAATTCCTGAAGGCCACTGGCTCGAGTTGCGGGAGAACTTGGGTTCCCCGTTTCCCCGGACCAGTGGAAGTCGGCTGACTCACTTGAAAAACCTGTAGTTCTATCATATGGCTTGCCGGGTTAGGGCCGTGCACCTACAATGTTTTTGAATATGGCTCTCGTTGCGATCAAGACGGCATCAGAAACTGGTTACTGCGATTGTGTATGTGGGTGTTATGAACTTGCCAGCCTGCGCGACGAAGATAGCGGCAAAGGATATTGTCCGGCATGCGGCAAAGACCATGTGGATTGGAATGCCGGAGTCGGCATCCCAGTTCCGGCACCAGCGAAAGTCACTGCGAATTCTGCTTCGGGCAGCAGTTTGCCGCCTTTGCCGCCTTCTGCTGATCCGCCCGCCCGCTTGCGCTGACCCTGCCTCATGGTCTCGTCAATCGCCCTGAACTTAATTCTGCCGGGTATTTCGAGGCGCCATTATTTGCCAAGATAAAGCAGCGCCAGCAGGAAGAGCCAAAGTGCATCCATAAAGTGCCAATAGTAGGAGGTGACTTCTGCGGCGACTGAACGGGTGATCTGTGCCATGTCAAAATTACGAAGCGCAACATAAATCAAAGCACAGACTCCGCCGATGAGATGCAAAGCGTGCGCGCCGGTGAAGATGTAGAAAAAACTGCTGGCCGGGTTAGTGGCGAGATAAATGCCCTGGCTTCTGAGTTGTCCCCAGGCGACAAGTTGCCCAAAAAGAAAGACAGCGCCCAGCACGGTCGTTACGAACCACAAATTCCGGAAGCCCGTAGGATCATTGCTAGCCAATCGCTTGCGCGCCATCTCCAACGTTACGCTGCTCAGCAGCAGGACAGCAGTGTTGAACCACAACAGCAAAGGAATGTGGACCGGAGTCCAGCCCCCGTTTCCCTTTCTCACCAGAAACGCGCTGGCCAGCGCCATGAAAAACATCAGGATGGAAACGATCGCGATTGCGATTGCGGTGTAGTAACGGTTGGGTGAAGGCTTTCCATTGCGACCTGGCTTGCTATCGCCGCCGCCTCCCCCCCGACCTCCGTTGGCAGGCGGAGCGCCGGGTCCGCCTCCCACATTTTCAGTAATCAGTTCTGTATCCTTTGTCTCTATCGCGCCTGGCATTTTCTCTCTTCCCCAGTCTAGGGCACCCTCTGAACCGGCAGCTCGGGCGAGAGATGCTGCGGCATAAAATCGGTGGCAAAACCGTCGTGAAATTCATACGCACCGCGGTAGACTTTTGGCTGAGCCGGACCAAAGTTCTCCTCAGGCGCGGGAGAAGCGATACTCCACTCGAGCGTGCTGGCATGCCACGGGTTACTCTCTTCCGCTCTCTTGCTGCGCCTGAGAAGCGTCCCGAAGAAATTCCATACAAACAGAAGCTGTGCAGCGACAGTGCAGATTGTTGCAACCGTCACGAACGTACGAAACGTAGATCCCACCGAAGCAAGGGCCACTCTCTGTCCTTCCGGGAGCATGTTCGATTGGGTAAGTAACCCCAACCAGTGCAACGGCATGAAGATGCAATAAACACCCGCGAAAGTAGCCCAGAAGTGGATTTTCCCCAACGTCTCGTTCAACCGACACCCAAACAGCTTGGGGAACCAGAAGAAAAGTGCGCCTAGAATCGCGAACGTGGCGGCCACGCCCATCACCAAGTGAAAGTGGCCGATCACAAAATCCTCGCTGACCGCGGCGTGTGCTAGGTCATGGCGAGCCAAAAAAATGCCCGAGAGTCCGCCAGCTACGAAAAGCGAGATAAAGCCGATCGCGAAAAGCATCGGAGTCGTGAGCTGAATACGTGCGTCCCACAATGTGCCAAACCAGCTGGCCATCAACAATACTGCGGGAATACCAAGAGAAGAAGCCAGCACCGAGAAGACCAGTGGCGCGTAGGGATTCATTCCAGTAGCGAACATGTGATATCCCCATACGCAAAAACCCACTACCCCGACGCCACACAGCGCCAGAACCACCATACGTTCCTTCCAGACAGGCCTGCGGGAAAATGTGGCAACCAGATGCGTAGTGAAACCAAAGCAGGGCAGCATGGCCACATAAACCTGTGCCTGCGCAAAATACCAAAATAGCCGCTGCCAGAGAATCGGGAGACTTCCCTGGCGAACCAGATTCTGCTGCTGATTAACAAGGAACGAAATCGTTGAAAAAAAGCTAGAGCCGAAGAGCCGATCGGAAAGCACGGCGACGCTACCTGCCAGCAATACACTAAAAATCAACATACTAAGAATGGCATTGATGAACCAAGCCCACACCGTGACCGGCATTCGCGGAAGAGTCATTCCTTCGGTGCGGAGATCGATCGTTGTCGTGACGAAGTTCAACGCACCGAGGAGTGCCGCAACCGAGAATAACGACGCGCTCGTGAGCCACAGATTGATCCCTGGATTCAGGGAAAGAAAAAATGATCCGGTCATTCCCAGCAAGGAAGCGAAGGCGATCCAGAAGGAAAGCCGGTTGAGTGACGGAAAAGCCATTTCCCGCGCCCCGATTTGCAGGGGCAATAGAAAATTCCCGAAGCCCAGCTGCGGTGCAGCGGTCAGGACAAAAAAGACCATCAACGATCCGTGTAGCAAGCGAACAGCCACGAACCGTTCTGGCGTGGCTTCGAGGTCGCTGAGAAACGGAATCGCGTTTGTCGGCCAGGAGGCGTGAATTCGCATCAAGGCAGAAAGAATCATTCCGACAAACACGCTGGCCAGAGCCAGCCATAGGTATTGAAGGCCGATGGTCTTATGGTGGGTTGAGAAAATACGTCGGGAGAGAACTCGCAGCTTGGCGGAAGAAGACAGATTGGCACCTTCGTCGTAAATGGCCATTTTGGAAGTAGGTCCGCCCGAGCGGCTTTCCTGAACCAAGCTGTATCTTACCGTCTAGAGAAGAATTTGCAACACAAGGAAGCCTTTTGCAGGACCAAGGGTGGCCGGCGCGGATGGAATGGGGCTCGGTTAATTCCGTTATCGATCTGTACGGGTGTATTCTAGCGGGCGTCCAGCGGGCCAAATCTGTCCGGAGCGCGCGAACGATCAGAAAATCAGTGATTGTAAAAAAACTACGATTAAGAAGAGCCGATACGTGACGAAAGCCAAGGCAGGCAAAGCAGGTTATCATTTGGCAAGGCCAGACGAGACCAAAGCGCCCGCGCGCTCTGTAACTAAGGCAAAGAATTAACTTATGATTGATCCCGCCGTGCGGGGACACCCGGATTCAGGCGGTCTTTTTGTTGGCGTAGACATATTTCTCGTGAGCGTTTTCAGCCACTTCTCATGGCAGAAAAAGAATTCAATCCGGCGACGATGTGGGACGAGCGTTTTGGCCGCCCGGAACCAGTGTACGGTCACGAGCCGAACATCTATCTGCGGGAGCAGTCGCACAGGTTAGAACCTGGGGCTAGGGTACTGGTTCCGGCTGACGGGTACGGAAGAAACGGACTCTGGCTTGCGAAACAAGGATTTGATGTAACAACCGTAGATGTATCACCGGTTGGTGTCGACAGGGCCCGCAAGGCGGCAGAGGATTCCCGTGTCGTGTCAAAAATATTGCTCGCCGATTTAAATCTCTGGCAATGGCCTTTGGGCGAATTCGACGCAGTCGCTTCGATCTATTTGCATCTTCTGCCGGAACAACGTCCGCAAATACATGCACGTATGATTGCAGCACTCAGGCCTCGAGGCATCGTGATCCTGGAAGCATTCACGCCGGGACAGCTTCGTTTCTCCTCGGGCGGACCGAAGCAGGTGGAATTACTGTATACCGCAGAGCTGTTGCGCCGGGATTTTGCGGTAACTGAGGTGCTGGAGCTGATGGAATGCGAGGTTGAGCTTAACGAAGGAAAAATGCATTCGGGGCCAGCGGCGGTGGTACGTGCCGTTTTTCGGAAAAGATAAACACTACTGAAACTGCTTCTGGAAACTGGCAAATTTCTCCCGGAGAGTCTCGAGTTCCCTGCGCAATCGATCGACTTCCACTTCAAGTTGCGAGATGCGGTCGGCTGTAGGGTTGCGGCTTAAAGAAGAACCGCTTTTGGGTTCCATGGATTCGATTCGCTCAAGCGGAGCTTCATCCCCGGCAAACAGGTGCATGTAGCGGGACTCCTTGGTGCCAGGTTGCCGCGGCAGCACTTTCACAAGCGGGGGTTCGCGTCGCATCAACAGGTTTAGCGCGGAGTGGACCGCTTCGAGGTCCTCGAACGCGTACATACGCTCCGTGCGGGTGCGAAGTTCGCCGGGTGTCTGCGGACCGCGAAGGAACAACACGCATAACAAGGCAATCTCGTGACGGTGGAAATTGTAGAGCTCATTGAGCCGATGCTCGTACTTCGCCACGCGAGAGTCACTGCTGGCACTGCGAACCAGCGCTTGTTCTGTCAGTGACCGCAAGGCGTTGCGAACCGCAGTCTCCTCTAGGGACAGGATCGGGTCCCGGTTCGATTTCTGGTTGCAGGCATTCAGTAGTGCGTTTAACGAGAGTGGATAATACTCGGGCGTGGTGCTCTCTTTCTCAACCAGACAGCCAAGCACACGAATTTCATTCTCGGAAAATTGCAGGGCCATGGAGAAATGATAGCAGTAGAAGATGAATGGTTGAAGCCGTGGGTGGATGACGCATATCAAAAATATGCGTTGGCACACGGGAGAGGTATCGGGTTCCCATGATCTTTGTCGCGAAAATTCACGTTCGGGCGTAGCTCGCATTAAGGCTCCTTCTCGTCTATACTGGATGAGTTCTGAAACGCGGTCGTGGCGGAACTGGCAGACGCACCAGCTTGAGGGGCTGGCGGTAGCAATACCGTGGTGGTTCGAATCCACTCGGCCGCACCATTCCTAATCCAAATCCAGAGACAACTCGGCCGTTCCATTTTGTCCTTCTGCCGTACCCATGCGCGTTTGCTTGCTGGGTCTGTTGGCTCGCTGTCTCGTTCGGTACAGGCCAATGTGGAGCTAACATAGGATTTGTTACCGTCCACAATCGCAGTCACCTCCGGTGAATATCTTCGGATTGGAGATTTCGGCCATGAGCACCGTCGAAGTTTCGAGCTTGCCAAGTATCGATGAGGTGCGCTCGGTCGCGCCATCGGTATACCGAGTGATGCCTCCCACGCCTCAATATCGCTGGCCTCTGCTTTGCCAGAGGCTCGAAGCCGATGTCTGGATAAAGCATGAGAACCACACTCCGATCGGAGCGTTTAAGGCGCGGACCGCGATCGTGTACGCTGAGCAGCTCCTGAAGCGCGAACCCGAAACGCGTGGCTTCATCGCGGCGACTCGAGGCAACCACGGTCAGTCAGTGGCACTTGCAGCCCAGCGAAATAAGCTGGATTGCGTAATTGTCGTGCCGCGCGGCAACAGCACTAGCAAGAATTCGGCCATGAAAGCGCAAGGGGCGCGCCTGGTTGAGTACGGCGAAGATTTTCAATCTTCATTGGACCATGCGCAAAAATTGGCGGCGGAACTGGCCTATCACTTCGTACCCCCGTACCACCGCGATATTGTGTTGGGAGTTGCCACTTACTGGCTCGAACTGTTTACGGCGCTACCCGAAATCGACGTGGCCTATGTACCAATTGGAATGGGTTCGGGGGTGTGTTCAGCCGCCGCGGTACGCAATGGTCTGGGTCGAAAGACCAAACTCGTAGGAGTGGTATCGGACCAAGCGCCAACCTATGCGCTCTCTTTTGCCGCGAAACAGATCGTCGAGTCACCCGCCCGGACAGTTCTGGCGGACGGCCTGGCCTGCCGAAGAGGCAACGAATCGGCATTGCAGGTCATACTAGAAAACGTCGATCACATCGTTCGCGTGAGCGATGCTGAGGTGGCTAGGGCCATGCGAATCTTTTTCACCGACACTCATAACGTCGTCGAGGGAGCAGGCGCAGCCGGGCTGGCAGCAGCCTTGAAAGAACCGACAGCGATGCGAGGAAAACAGGTGGCCGTGATCGCTACAGGAGGCAACGTTGATCTGGATGTCTTCGCGCGCGTGCTCAGCGAAACGGGTTCGTGACCCGCTTGCCGAATCAATGGTCGTCCTTATGGCTTGGCCGGTGTCGCAGGCGCCGGTTGCTGCGGTGTGGAGGCCGGCGGTGTAACGGGTGCAGTCTTCGAAGCTGGCTTCGAATATTGCTGAAGGATCGAGTTGCCGCCTTCCGCGCGATCAACTCGCACAGCCAAAGCCAGGGCGCAAACCATGAACATGATGGCGCACCACGTTGTAGCCTGAGACAGAACCGAGGCGGCACCTCGAGGACCGAAAGCCGTCTGGCTCCCCGCCCCACCGAAGGCGCCCGCAAGATCGGCCGCTTTGCCGCTCTGCAACAGAACCACGACAATCAGCACCAGGCAATTCAGAACGAAAAACGTAGTGAGCAGGGGGCTCCACCACTTAAATCCGATGATAATGATCCCGAATCCTACGATCAGCGAGATCGCCCATTTCAATCCAGATGGCATTTCCAAGCACCTCAAAGATTAAATTGCATTAGCCGTCATCCGGCAGTCCGTCTGTTAACGAGGCCAGTCTTTGACCAAACTTGCAAACGATTTGGGATCGAGACTCGCTCCACCAACGAGTGCGCCGTCAAGTTCTTCCTGCGCCATCAATCCCCGAATATTGTCAGGCTTGACGCTTCCGCCATACAAAATCCGCAGTGCGGAGGCAGCAGAGGCAGAGAACTGAGTCGCGGCACACTGACGCACAAATGTATGCACCGCAGCTGCTATTTCCGGAGTTGCCGTACGGCCCGTGCCGATGGCCCAGACCGGTTCGTAAGCTATAAGAATACGGGAGAATTCTTCAGGGGTCAACGCGCCCACACTCCCTTTAAATTGTGTTTCGATGACCTTTTCCGTGTTGCCCGATTCGCGATCGGCGAGCATTTCACCGATACAGACGATGGGCGTAAGTCCAGCAGCCAGAGCGGCTTTGGCCTTCCTGAACACCGTTTCATTGGTATCGCCGAAGAACTGCCGTCGTTCGGAATGGCCCAAGATCGAGTAGCGACAGCCTGCTTCGACGAGCATGGCGGTCGAGATTTGCCCGGTAAAGGCGCCCTCCTTTTCCCAAAAAACGTCTTGGCCGGAGACTCCAATTTGAGTGCCCTTGGTTGCCTCGACGGCCGCAGGAATATCCGTAAAAGGCGGCGCGACCACGATGTCACAATCGGTGATGCCGGCCACCAGCGGGTTAAAGCTGGCGAAAAAGGAGCGGGTTTCGGCCTGAGTCTTGTACATTTTCCAGTTGCCGGCGATTACCCGCCGACGCTTTGCGTTGCTCATTTGTTGGAAAGGGCCTCCACGCCCGGTAGTTTCGTGCCACCTAGAAATTCCAGCGAAGCTCCTCCGCCGGTGGAAATGTGGGAGATACGCTTTGAGACTCCCGATTGATGAACGGCAGCAACCGAGTCGCCGCCACCAACGATTGAGACTGCGCCATCGTCCGATGCCGCGGCCACCGCTTTCGCGATTTCAAGAGTGCCCTTGGCAAATGCCGGCATTTCAAATACGCCCATCGGGCCGTTCCAGACGATCGTCTTGGCCGACGCCAGCTCATTTTTGTAGATTTCGACTGTTTTGGGCCCAATGTCGAGGCCCATTTGGTCAGCTGGTGTGGCACCCACCTCCACGATTCTCGAAGGAGCATCGGCCTTAAATTCCGCTGCTATGACGTGGTCTACCGGCAAGAGCAATTTGAAATTTCTTTCTCTGGCTTCAACAAGCAGCCTTTTTGCGAGGTCGATCTTGTCCACTTCGACCAGTGACTTGCCAATCGGCAGCCCTTGAGCTTTCAGGAAGGTGTAGGCCATTCCCCCGCCGATCAACATCGAATCGGCAATTTTCATCAAATTCTCTACAACTTCGATCTTGTCGCTTACCTTTGCACCACCAAGGATGGCGACGAACGGACGCGCGGGATTCGTAATGGCTTTGCCAATATAGTTCAGCTCCTTTTCCATCAATAATCCAGCCGCAGACTGCTTCACGTAACGGGTGATTCCAACGACCGAGGCATGCGCGCGATGCGCCGAGCCGAATGCGTCGCAGACAAAGACGCCATCGCACAACGCGGCGAGCCGTTTCGAGAAATCTTCCCCATTTTTTTCTTCTTCGGGATGAAACCGGACATTTTCGAGGAGGAGCACGTCACCGTCATTCAACGCCTTGCTCTTCGCTTCCGCTTCTGCGCCAACGCAATCTGAGGCGAACGCGACGGGTTTACCGAGCAATTCTTCCAGTTTCTTTGCCGCGGGCTTCAGGGAGTATTTCGGATCAGGGCCACCCTTGGGACGCCCTAGATGTGACGCCAGGACCAGCCGACCGCCCTTTTCAATCGCCAGCTTCAGTGTCGGGAGTGTCTCGCGGATGCGCGTATCATCGGTAACCAATCCATCTTTCAGCGGCACGTTAAAATCCACGCGGATGAACACACGCTTACCGCGTAAATCGAGATCTTGAATCGTGAGTTTTGTCATGGTGAATAACCTTCAGGATCGATTTTTGATACAAAGAGCGGCTCTTACGGAATCCGGCGAAGAGCGAGGTCTGCTACACCCCAAAGAACCCGAACAGCAGATTCCTCGCTCCGCTCGGAAACAGAATGGGAGAAGGCCCGTTGATGCACCCTGCCCAGTTAGAACTTCGAAGCGACCAGCTTGACCAGATCGCGGACACGGCAGGAGTAGCCCCACTCGTTGTCGTACCAGGCCAGAACCTTAATGCACTTGTCACCAACCACCTTCGTGTACTCGGAGTCGACGATCGAAGAATTGGAATTTCCCTTGAAATCGCAGGAAACCAACTGCTCGTCCGTGTAGCCCAGGATCCCTTTCATCGGGCCCTCGGCGGCAGCCTTCAGCGCTGCATTGACTGATTCCTTGGTGGCCGGCTTTTCCACGAAAACGGTAAGATCAACCACGCTGACATTTGGTGTCGGAACCCGCATCGCGTATCCATCCAGCTTTCCTTTCAGTTCCGGCACGACAAGGTGCAATGCCTTGGCCGCGCCAGTCGAACTGGGAATCATGCTGAGGGCGGCGGCACGCGCGCGACGAAGATCCTTGTGCGGAAGGTCCAGCAGCTTCTGGTCGTTTGTATAGGAGTGAATGGTGGTCATGGTTCCGCTCAGGATGCCAAAGGTATCATTCAGAACCTTGGCGACTGGGGCCAGACAATTCGTGGTGCACGACGCGTTTGAGATCACATTGTGGGCTTTCGGATCATACGTCTTGTCATTAACACCGAGAACAAAGGTCGCGTCCGGTCCTTCGGCTGGGGCGGAGATGATGACCTTTTTGACAGAACCACGGAGATGCTTTGCGGCCTCGGGACCCTTGGTAAACAAACCCGTCGACTCGATCACGATTTCCGCGCCGACGCTGCTCCAGTCAATCTGTGCTGGGTCCTTGATCTTGAATACCTTGATGACGTTGCCGTCGACGGTAATACTGTCTTCTGTGTGGGTGATTTTATTCGGGAGGTTGCCGAGAACGGAGTCGTATTTGAGAAGGTGCGCGAGGGTCTTCGAGTCTGTGATGTCGTTGACGGCCACGATCTGGATGTCCTTGTCGCCAAGGGCTGTGCGCACAATGTTTCGACCGATTCGGCCGAAGCCGTTGATACCAACCTTGATAGGCATTACTTCCTCCGGTGAGGGGTGTAGGATAGCGGCGAAAAGCAAGCGTGGCAGCCGCCGCAGGTAGAACTAAAAATGCTAGGTGTAGTGTAGAGAAAAGTCAACGCCGAGCCATGTGCCGTGGGTCACAGTCGTGACAAGGCCGCTAAAATGGCGGGTTTTTCTCAATTTGCCTCGACAGGCTAGAACTTCTTGTCGCCGTGGCGGTAGGGACGGCTCTCGTTGTACCTGGCTTTGGCCACAATCGCTCCGGCGACGTCCAAGCCCATTTTTTCACAGAGGTCCATGAGGCGAATGACGGCGTCGGCGAACTCTTCTTCGGCATGCGACCAGTCCGGAATTTTCTCTGACGGACCATTCCCCTTACGGAATGCTTCCAGAGCCTCGGATAATTCCGAATGCATCAGCGCGATCTTCTCGCCGATATTAAAGTTTTTTTCCTCCCACCAGCCGTGCTCGACAGCCGTGGCGTATACCTTCTTTTGCTGTTCGTTCCACTTCTCCGAGAATTCGGTACTGCTCATCGATGGCTGACTCTCTTTCTTCGAGTTCGAAACAATTCAACGCATTGCTTTCGCAGATCGGCCGGTGGACACTTCTGGTTCTCTAGCGTTTGTTGTTCCCGAGGAGTGAGCCGAGTACGCCACGGATGATTTGGCGTCCTACGGAACTCCCCATGGCCCGGGCAGCACTCTTTGCCATCACGTCGACGACACTGTCACTGCGCCGTCCACCCGTGGTGGTGTGGCTCATTCCAGGAATGTTTTCGTACCAGGGCGGAGTCGCGGGAGCGCCGGGCGCAGCATTGCCGCCGGCTGTGCCTTGTGCCGGAAGCGGCTGGCCAGCACGTGCTTTCAATATTTCAAATGCCGATTCCCGGTCGACCACTTTTTCATACACTCCGGCTACGACCGAATTCTGGATGAGCTGCTTGCGCTCGTCGGGACTGATCGGTCCTATTTGCCCCTGCGGAGGGCAAATCCACGCCCGTTCCACGATTGCTGGTGTGCCGCTCTCGTCAAGGAACGAAATCAGTGCTTCTCCGACAGCCAGTTGGGTAATTACTTCGTCAACCTTGAGCGCCGGGTTCGGACGAAAAGTTTCCGCGGCGGCTTTCACCGACTTCTGGTCCTTCGGAGTAAACGCCCGCAAGGCATGTTGCACGCGGTTGCCCAGCTGGCCGAGCACAGTCTCGGGAAGATCCAGCGGATTCTGCGTGACAAAATAAACACCCACTCCTTTCGAACGGATCAGCCGCACAATCTGGACGACCTTGTCTTCGATGATCTTGGGCAAATCAGAAAAAAGTAGATGCGCTTCATCGAAGAAAAAAACCAGCTTGGGCTTTTCAGGATCGCCCACCTCGGGCAATTGCTCGAACAGGGAGGTCAGCATCCAGAGCAGGAAAGTCGCATATAGCTTTGGGGATTGAATCAGTTTGTCAGCCGCAAGAATGTTCACAACACCGTGGCCGTTTGAATCCGTTTGCAGCAAATCGTCCAGGTTCAAGGCCGGTTCGCCAAAAAACTTCTCGCCACCCTGTTGCTGGATCGCCAGAATTCCGCGTTGGATTGATCCGATGCTGGCAGCGGAAATGTTCCCGTACTGGGTTTGAAATTGTTTGGCATTATCGCCAACGTATTGCAGCATCGACTGCAGGTCTTTCAAATCGAGCAGCAGCAGCCCATTGTCATCGGCGATCTTGAAGACCAGTGCCAGCACGCTTTCCTGAACATCATTGAGATTCAACAAGCGGGCGAGCAGGAGGGGGCCCATCTCTGAAATCGTGGCACGCACCGGGTGTCCTTGCTCCCCGAG
The DNA here is from genome assembly GCA_963831545.1 of uncultured Acidobacteriota bacterium. Classification (GTDB taxonomy): domain Bacteria; phylum Acidobacteriota; class Terriglobia; order Acidiferrales; family UBA7541; genus Acidiferrum. The sequence goes on along the minus strand of CAWHQX010000007.1, from coordinate 53,747 downwards.
CACGTCCCAGCAGGTGACCGGACATGCAGCGAACGCAAATTTGTCGAGGCCTAGCTTCTTTACGCGCTCCGCAATTTTGGGATTTTCTGTTCCAGGCTGGCTGATACCCGACAGATCGCCCTTAACGTCTGCCGCGAACACCGGAACTCCGATGCGGCTGAATGCTTCTGCCATCACCTCGAGAGTCACTGTCTTGCCCGTTCCAGTCGCGCCTGCAACGAGACCGTGACGATTCGCCATATGCGGTAGCAGACAAATTGGTTCCTTGCTCTGCGCGATCAGAAGTGGCTCAACCATAACTCGCTTTCTCCTAATTCAGACTCAAGTCTTCTTGAATCAGTCGTGTCACAGCAACCGTGCTCATCACCGGTTGTACCCGAACGATTGTATGCATTTTACTTGTGCGGGAGAAAGAAGAGAAATCAGGCCACTCCGCTCTACTGAGGAAATTGCTTGATCGCTGTTACCTTTTCACTAGTGAACTTCACAAAAATCGTCTTGTCCGGCGGGTGTCCATAGATCCAGTCCTCGGTGTCATTGCCATCGGTGTCGCGCTCGCGAACTTTCCTGTCGGGCTTACCCATGGCCGCGATCACTTCGTCACGATCCATCCCCACAATTGCGCGCCGTTCCGTAATCGCCTTCTGCGTAGCCGTGGGTAGAGTCTCAACCCAGTGGACCGAGGCCGAGCGTGTCTTATTAAAGTCCAGGAACGGCTCGAGAATCTGTTTCAGTTGATCGGGGGTGAGTTCCGGAACATGCTTCGGAAAATCGATGTAGATGGTGCCACCCATCCCGGGTTGCACTCCCGCCGGCCCTTGCTCTTGCTGCTGGGGATCCTGCTGTGTCGTGGTCGGGATAGTTTCGCCACCCAGTCCAATTTGAATACGGTCTCGCCAATGTTTTTTGGGACGGCCACCACCATTCAAGTCCACGATGATGCTATTGTCGCGAAATTCCAGGTTTGAAATCTGGACATTGTCTCCGGTATTGATCGCGGCACCATGGTTGGCAACGGCGCGATCGAGATACTCGAGGTTCAGTGGCTTATCGACGTAAATGATGAAGCCATCCTTTCCGCCAGGAATGGCTTTGCGAGCTTTCGCAAATTCACCAGAAACATAGCGGATTAGCGTGAGCTTCGAAGATTCAGAAAGGGTGCTGGCGTTATTTGAAGGAGGTACCACTGGTTTGGTTTGATCTGGCGTGTCGCCGACAAGAATGACCGGCATCACCTGAATACTTTCGCCGGAAGGGAACGCCTTTGACCCTGTGGGTTGTGGCTGACGTAACGAGGATACTTGCGGCAGGTCAGCCGCCATCAGGCAGGCAAAAACCAAAGCGATGGACCAGCGATAAAACATAAGCAGTGTGGGCTGAATCCGCCCTCGGCCCTAGTCTATCTTAAGATGCGTAGGATGGCGAGGTTGGCTGCCTGCGCGCGTCCGCGGATTTATCGCGTAACGACCGTTACGCCTTGCCTGTCGATGAACATGGGTAACAGTTGTCCCCCGGCTGCAAGGACGGCCTTCTCAACTTTTTGACGAGCATCAGGCTCGATCAGCAGCACCAGACATCCACCGCCGCCTGCCCCGCAAACCTTCCCAGCCAATGCACCGTTCCGTCGAGAGTTGTCGATGATTCGATCGATAGTCTTCGTCGAGATCGTTGGCAGATTCCGCCGGCGGAACATCCATTCATCGTGCATTAGTCGGCCCGTCTCTTTCCAGTTGGCTGACTCCAACGCGCTGCGCATTTTTTGCGCGATCTGCGAAATTTTCTCAATATTACTCCGCACGGATCGCTTTCCATCGATGTGCGCTTTAAATACTTCCCAATTATTGATGCCCGATTGCCTGGGTTTGCCGGTGTAGCAGACGACCAGGCGCTTTTGCAGCTCGTCGATATTGACGCGCAGTTCGATGCGGCGTTCTCCCCCGGGAGTGAGTTCGATGGCCGCAACCCCGCCAAAGGCGGGAGGATAGTGGTCCTGCGTGCCGGTCGGGACACGAATGACGATGCCTTCCGCATCGCGGCTGATATGGATCCAATCGACTTTGCCCTTGCCGGCGCCCGTATAACGGTCGAGTGCGGCGCAAATCGCGACGGCCATCGCGCTTGAACCGCCGATGCCGGCACCGGCCGGTGCCTCGGAATTCGTCGTGAGCGTGAATCCACCTGTTGGTTTGAAGAATTTTACAATCTCGGCCAGCAACGGCAGGCGGTACCGCTTCGTTCCGTGCAATTTCGCGATCGAAGCAAAGGACTCTTCCTTTTTGGTGTCGAGCGAAACCAGCTTGATCCGCTCATCGCTGGCAGGATGCGACTCAATAACGCATTGTGCGTAACGAGAAATCGCAGCGTTCAGAGTCACTGCTCCTGGATGAAACAGATATAAGGGCCAGATGTCCAACGTTCCTCCGGCCAAGTCCACTCGTGTCGGTGCTTTCGATTCGATGCGCATGCGTATCCTGAACAGACGAATTTGATGTGGGCAATCTTTGCGGAGCGAAGCTCTATCAAATTCTAATGGGAAAACTGTCGCGATTCAGGAGGAAATTGCAGAATTTTCCAGAATGCAGCCAGAGCCCAATCGGACTCAGGCAAACACGTCAGAAAAAGGAGTAAACTTCTGAGCAAGTGCGTTTGAGGAGCTGCTCATGGGATCGGTGCATCACATCCATTCCGCGATGGAGAATTTCCGGATTGAACTGCCTTCCTGGGGATTTGCCGATACCGGAACGCGCTTCGGTAAATTTCTTCAGGATTCTGCCGCGTCGACCATTGAAGAAAAACTTTCTGACGCAGGGCAGGTCCACGCACAGACCGGTGCGTGCCCGACTGTTGCCCTCCACGTGCTCTGGGATTTGCCTGGACCGGAGAGCGTCAACGAAGTGCGGAATCTGGCCGCACGTTACGGGGTTCGACCGGGCTCCGTGAATCCAAATTTGTTTCAAGAACAGGAGTACAAACACGGCTCACTTGCCAATGAGCGGCCAGAGGTTCGCGAAAAAGCGCTGGCGCATCTCCTCGATTGTGTGGAGATCGCAAAACAGATTGGAAGCCGTGACGTCGCGCCCTGGTTCGCGGACGGTTCGAATTATCCCGGCAGCGCAAATATCCGGCACAGGAAGCACTGGCTCGCCGAAGGTCTTCGCAAGACGCATGATGCACTGGGACCGGCGCAGCGGTTGCTGATTGAATATAAGCCGTTTGAGCCGGCCTTTTATCACACGGATGTTGCCGATTGGGCGATGGCACTTCTGCTCGCCCGACATGCCGGCCCGAAAGCTCGCGTACTGGTCGACACGGGCCATCACTATTCGGCACAGAATATCGAGCAGATCGTCGCGTGGCTTCTGGACGAAAACATGTTGGGAGGATTCCACTTTAATGACAGGCGATATGCGGATGACGATCTGACGCTTGGTTCAATCGATCCATACCAGATATTTCGGGTCTTCGCGGAGATAGCGCATTTTGAATGGGAATCAGGGAAACGTGTGGATATTGCCTACATGATCGACCAAAGTCACAACCTCAAGAACAAGATCGAGGCAATGATCCAGACGGTGACCACAGCGCAGGAGCTTTACGCAAAGGCTTCGTTGGTTGACCACGAATCTCTGGTGAAGGCTCAGAACGAGCAGCGCATCATCGACGCGGAGAATATCTTCAAGGAGGCGTTCAGCACCGATGTACGCGAAACAATCCGCGGATGGCGCAAGACCAAAGGACTACCGGAGGATCCGCTCGCCGCTTTCCGGGCGAGTGGATACCTGGAAGCCGCGACCAAAGAACGTGGCGGCAAAAAGAAATCTGCCGGAAGCTACGCCTGAGTGAACATGCACGTTGTACCGGATCGGAAGAACATGAAGAATCTGCGCTATCTGAATAATCTTTGGAATGACGATGCGACGACGGGAATGGATGAAGCCGAGTTGCTTCGCTACCGTTCAAATCTTTTGGGCTCAGATCTTCGGCTCACTAATTTCGGTGGTGGTAACACCAGTTCCAAGATTACACAGGAAGATCGTATTACCGGCGAATCCTGCCCGGTGTTGTGGGTGAAAGGTAGTGGCGGGGATTTGGGAGGCATCAAGCGCGGTGGTTTCGCCACCCTATATCTTGATAAATTGCGGGCACTCGAAAAACGATACAAAGGCCCTCTTCAGGAAGATGAGATGGCCGCCTACTATTCGCTCTGCACTTTTGGCGAGAACGCAACAGCTGCTTCGATTGATACGCCTCTGCACGGGTTTCTTCCCTTTCTTCATATTGACCATCTCCACCCTGATTGGGCGATCGCCTTGGCGGCATCAGCCAATGCGGCAGAACGCTTGGCCGAATTCAATTTAAAATTCGGGCACAAACTGATCTGGGTGCCTTGGCAACGGCCAGGATTCGAACTTGGCTTAATGATCCGAAAGGCGGTAGAAGCAAATTCCGACTGCGACGGGTTAATTCTTGGATCGCATGGCTTGTTCACTTGGGGAAACACACAGCGTGGGTGCTACGAAAGCACTTTGCACATCATCGACGACCTTGGTCAGTTCGTTCAGGGCTACATTGCACAAGCCGGGGACAAACTCTTTGGAGGGCAATCCGTTCAGCCTCGGTCAGATCGCTCGGCTGTGGCATTGGAGTTTTTTCCAATTCTCCGTGGACGGCTTTCCCCTCAGCAGCGGTTGATTGGACACTTCAACGATCGACCAGAGGTTCTTCGCTTCGTGAATTCTGTGGACGCGGAAGCACTCGCCCGTCTTGGCACGAGTTGTCCGGATCATTTCATTCGGACAAAGATCCAACCCCTCTACATTCCGTGCACTGATTCGTCAGGCTTGGAACAGTTGACGCAATTACTCGACCGCGAACTTGCCGCATATCGAGACGAATATGTCACCTATTACAAGAATCATGCGGAAACAGATTCACCGGGATTACGCGAAGCCGTTCCCTCGGTCGTGCTCGTGCCGGGTCTTGGCATGTTCAGTTTCGGGAAGAACAAAACGGAAGCGCGTATCACCGGTGAGTTCTACACCAACGCGATTCATGTAATGGAAGGCGCGACGGCGTTAGACGACGGAAAAGCACCGTTACAGCTACCACAGGCAGGAAAAGCTGCTCCGGCTGAGGCTTTCTCCGTTTTCAAGAATTACGTGGCGCTCCCCCGCTCGGAAGCTTTTCGCATTGAGTATTGGCAACTGGAGGAGGCAAAGCTTCGCCGCCAGCCGCCGGAGAGACCATTCAGCAGAAAGGTTTTTGTCGTGGTTGGAGGTGCGAGCGGAATCGGCCGCGCGGTCGCAACCGTAGCGGCACGGGAAGGCGCTCACGTCGCTGTTGCTGACCGTGACTTGAAAGGTGCCGAGGAAGTTGTCGAAAGCCTGTCCAGGATCTCCGCGCCAGAATTGGTCCTCGCCGTGCGGATTGACATTCAGCAGCGAAATTCGATTCAGCAGGCTTTTCGTGAGGTCGTTTCGCGTTTCGGCGGATTCGACGTGATCGTCAATACGGCTGCGATTTTTCCGGTTGCGCAGAGCGGGCAGCTGACTGACGAGCAGTGGACAACCGCGCTGAATATCAACGTGACTGCCAATTATGTGCTGGGCGATGAAGCCAATCTACTTTTCCGCAAACAAGGGCTGCAAGCATGCGTTGTGCTGACGAGTTCGGCCAATGCAGTTGTGCCTAAACACGGCAGCGAGGCATATGACATCAGCAAGGCGGCAGTGAGTCATCTGGTCCGCGAATTTGCCGTTTCATTCGGACCGCTCGTTCGTGTCAACGGTATAAGCCCAGCTACCGTCGTGAAAGGGTCCACCATGTTTCTACGTGATCGAGTGATCGATTCACTTTCAAAATATGGTATCCCTTTCGATCGAACCGCTTCGGATGAGTCCTTGCGGGAAACATTGAGTGCGTTCTACGCCAAGCGCACGATCACCCGTATTCCGATCACTCCAGAGGATTGTGCGGAAGCGATTCTCTTTCTCGCCAGTGATCGTTGCCGATGTACGAGTGGGCACATTTTCCCCGTCGATGGCGGTTTGCCCGAAGCATTTTTGCGATGAGCCACGTCGTCAATACAATCGCCATCGACCTTGGAGCAGAAAGTTGCCGCGTTTCCTTGGCTAGTTGGAATAAGTCTCGCCTCACACTGCGGTCCGTCCATCGATTCCCAAACGCCCCGATCGAATTCGACCGGCATCTTTATTGGGACATTGGGGCGATCCAGACAGGCGTTCTGGCTGGACTTCAAATGTGCGCGGAGCTCGCCGATGGCCCGATCGATTCCATCGGCGTGGACGGGTGGGCCGTGGATTATCTGCGGCTGAGCGCTGAAATGCGGCCCTTGTCGAATCCCTTTTGCTATCGCGACGGCCGAACAGAGGCGAGACAACAGGAACTGTGGAAGAAGATTTCACCCGCCCGCATTTATTCGATCACCGGAATCCAGCATCTCCGTATCAACACGCTGTATCAGCTTTACGCCGATCGTTGCGACGACCTCCCGACCGGCAGTACGTGGCTCAACATCCCCGAATATATCTTGTCATTTCTTGGCGGCGAGCCGGTCGCCGAATACACCAATGCGACGCACACGCAGATGCTCGCTTCAGATCAGCATGAATGGTCCAAAGAAATTTTCGAAGCGGCCGGGCTGAACCTGGAAATGGCACCCAAAATTGTGCCACCGGGAACAGTGCTCGGCACGTTCTCAGCTTCAGTACTAGATCATCCACACCTGAAGAGGACGGTATTGATCGCTCCCGCGTGCCATGACACCGGTTCCGCTGTCGCAGGCATTACCGCCGAGGGAGACGATTGGGCCTTCATTAGTTCCGGCACGTGGTCACTGGTTGGCGCCCCCCTGTCGCAAGCCTGCACTTCTGAATCCGCGATGACTTTTAATTTCAGCAACGAAGGCGGCCTCGGCGGTCAGGTTCGGTTTTTAAAAAATGTGAACGGCATGTGGTTACTGCAGGAATGTTTGCGGCATTGGCAAAAAGAGGGCGCTCAATGGGACATCTCTTCACTCATAAAGGAATGCGGACGGCTTCCAGTCCCCGAAATGCTTCTCAATGTGGACGATCCATCCCTTCTCTTGCAAGGCGCGATGCCGGACCGCATCAATAGATCCTTGAATAAAAATGGGGGCAGATCACTGTCGACGGCCACCCAGAATGCTCCTCAATTTGCGAACCTGATCTTTCATAGCCTTGCAGCACGATACGAAGAAGTCCTCGCACAAATTCGACTGGTCACGAGCAAGACGCTAAAGCACGTTTATATCGTAGGCGGTGGCAGCAAGAATCACTTCCTGAATGAACTCATCGCCGAGCGGACAACGCTCGAACTGCATCGTGGCCAAGTAGAAAGTTCAACGATTGGAAATTTCGCTGTCCAGTTTGCAGTGCTCGAAGGTGATTGTGATGCGGCCACAGGAGTAGACCCAGAGGCAACCAGAATTTGGGCAACCAATCTCTCCACTGCCGCAAACGCCGTAAAGTAGATTGTTACTCACTCCAGCTACGGGGCACACGGACATAGGAACGATCCAGTGCTGAAATTGACGGACATCCGAGCAGCACCAAGGTCCGTTCGACATCCGAGCGGAGAATTTCAATGGCCCGCGCAACTCCGGCCGGCCCAGCAGCGGCCAAGCCGTAGGCATATGCGCGACCGATCAGAACCGCTTGCGCACCCAGGCAGATCGCTTTCACTATATCGCTTCCGCGGCGGATCCCGCCGTCCATCAAAACTTCCACGCGTTTGTCGACCGCCGTCACGATTTCTGGTAACGCGCGCAGCGTGGCAGAAACGCCGTCCAGCTGTCGACCGCCATGATTCGAAACAATTATGGCGGCGGCACCTTCATCGATTGCTCGCTTCGCGTCTTCGCCGGTAAGGACGCCTTTAATCACGATCGGGCCGGGCCAGACTTTCCGTAGCCAGCGCAAATCTTCCCAAGTCACCACGGCCTGGGCTAATGCAGCAGTGACATCCATTAACGGCATCGGTCCTTTGCCCGGTTCGACAATGTTCTGCAGGTGCGGCGTTCCCCCGTCTGTTAGAAAACCTGCCAACCATCGAGGGTGCATCAATATATTCGGTATGAACGGAATTTTCGCGACGATTGAGTTTCCGAGCAGCTGTTTCATTCCGTTTCGCGGATCGCGCTCCCGCATTCCAGCCACGGCTGTGTCAATCGTCACGACCAGGGCGGAAAACCCGGCGACTCGTGCTCGCTCGATCGCTCCCTCCGCAACCTCCCTTCCACCAACGAGATAGAGCTGAAACCAAGCGGGGCCGGTGGTGGCAGTCTTGACGTCTTCAAGCTTATAAGCAGAAATTGTGGAAAGCGTATAAATCGTGCCTGCAAGTCCGGCTATCCGTGCCGCCGCTACTTCGCCGCTCGGATGCATTAATCGGCTATAGCCCACGGGCGCAAGTATCGCCGGGAAAGCAATTTCCTGGCCCAAAACTCGGGTTCGTAAATCCAACCTTGGGATGGATACCGCCTGACGAGGCCGAAAGGTTAGGTCATCAAAGACGCGGCAATTTTCGCGCAGAGTAAGTTCGCCTTCCGCGCCACCGTCCAGATAATCGAAAACAGCCCGTGGTAACCGCCGCCGCGCAAGCTCCCGAAGATCATGAATATTGACAACCCGTGGAGGTCCGAGTGACGTAGCGATGTTGATCATGGTTGGTCGAAGTGGGTCTGCAAAAGCGCCAACGGGTGGCCCACGGATGATTTTATCGACGCAATTCTGTTTGTGCTACAGGCGCCGATACACCACGATAATTTCCATAGCCGACGATGATTGTCGATGCCACCAGAACCGTCAGACTTGCTGCGACGAGCCATTTCGTGCGTTTTCCCGTTCCCGCCCATTCTTTCAGCGCAATTCCCCAAAGCGTGCTGAAAATGATGATACTCGCCATGTGCAGTGTCCAGCTAGAAAATCTGTACTTCCCCATTTGCGTCTCGCCCATCGTGTAAAAGAAGAATTGCATGTACCAGGTTGTCCCCGCCAGCGCAGAAAAAAAATAGTTCGCAAGCATCGGGGCCCGGCCAGGCGGTGCAGGTTTAGATGGAAACGCCGCTACCATTTCTTCCCCGGGCGCGTCCGTAGCTGTCTCAATAATCAATTCATTTCTGCGATCGGGCAACGGTCCTCTCAGCTGTGGACTGAAGTACTGATAACCGGTCCGGTTACGGACGTTCAGAAGCACACACCAAATAAAATTTGTCGCGAAACCGCCCGCCAGCAGGACGACAAGCACAGGAAGTCCCTGCCAGATGGCCGCTGTTCCCTGTTTTATCGAAAGCTCCTTAATCGGATCCCCTGCGGCCAGTCCATAAGCGAAGCAGGCACTCATTACACCGGAAAATGTCGCAACGAGTAAGCCACGCTTCAGATTGAACTCCTTGATCGCCTCGCGCTTCTGTTCCGCCGACATTTCTCTCTCTTTTGAAGCACCGGCAGCCCCTGCTAACGCAATGCCGACGAGACAAATCACGATACCGAGCAGAATGATCAAGCCCGACTGGGTGCCTAGAACTGTCGATTTAAATTGGCCACGGAAGATCGGAGGAATCAACGTGCCAAAGGCTGCGGTATACCCTAGCGCCACAGCCATCCCTAAAGACATTCCCAAATAACGCATGGTCAGACCGAACGTTAAGCCCCCAAGCCCCCAAAGCACGCCAAACGAGAAGGTCCAGAACAGGCAGTTTCCGGGTGCGCTTCTCAAGACGGCAAGCAGGTCATGCGTGATCGCTGACGCCATCGCCCAAGGAAGGATGATCCAACTGAAGAATCCGCCAACGAGCCAATACGTTTCCCATGCCCAGCCTTTTACGCCGCGATACGGAACATAAAAACTACCGGAGGCAAGTCCGCCGAGCCAGTGAAAAAAAACTCCAAGCGCTGGATTGGGTATCAAGAAAATCTAAGCCTTTCCTCGTGCCCCGTGTCGTCTTCCGGGAGGTTGACCGCAAGGCCTGTGCATTGGTGCAAGGGAGCGCCGCAACTGTAATCGCGCGCCTTCCGCAGAGTCAATACACAAATACCTTCGGTAGAGGGAACTGCGAAGGAGAATGAATCGGTCGGCGGATCGGAATCGAGCCAACACCTGGGTGTCACCATAGATCATTCAAAGTACCACGTGGACCGAACTGGATTTATTGTCCAAATGAAGAGCTATTGCAGTTGGATTGAGCCAGGACATACATCGGACTGAAGACTCGGTTGGTGATACGATCCCCCTCTGATCTCCAGCCTCCGCTCTTTTTGTCGTGGTTCGCCTTCTCTATTTTGCAGTCGGTCGTTCTGTATGCGCCTGGGATTCTAAATCAAGACCAAAATCAACTCGGATTTTTCCAATGACCCTTGCGACGATCCGCAAATGGGAAGACAGCCTTGGAGGTGGTGGCCGGTAGAGGATTCCGGTACGGGATGGTCAGGTAGTTAAAGAGATCTGATTCCGCAGAAGCGGGCTAGGGGTGCCAGGGTCGTGGGCCACAAACCTTGACCCGTTTCTGCGCGTCTAAACGTTGACGAATATATTCACGCACTGGTCTGAACAACCCCAAAATAAGGGAGACAACAATGATTCAGCACGAAAGGCGATGTTTAGCGTTCCTCGCGGTCGCAGCAATGGCCTGCGCCATCTTAGCCAATGCCCAAATCAAGTCAGAATCCTCTGAGCCAGTAAAAATACCAGACAAAAACACGATTACGGCGCTCGAAGCCAAAATCCCAGAACTACTCCGCGATGCAAACATCCCGGGCATGTCCGTGGCATTGATCCGCGACGGAAAAACCTACTGGCTGCATTCCTTCGGTGTGAAAGACGAAAGATCGAAACAACTCGTAACGGACGACACGATCTTCGAAGCCGCGTCCCTGAGCAAGCCCGTCTTTGTCTACGGCGTTCTAAAACTGGTAGACGAGGGCAAGCTCGATCTTGACACCCCTCTCACGAAATATCTTCCGCAACGCTACATTGCCGGAGACGAACGCCTGGACAAAATCACCGCCAGAATCGTCCTGAGCCACCGCACCGGATTGAAGAACTGGCGCCCGGATGGAGGCGATCTCAAGATCTATTTCACTCCGGGAGAAAGATTCAGTTACTCGGGCGAAGGAATCGTCTACTTGCAAAACGTGGTGGAGCAAATCACGGGCAAAAAGTTGAATGACTACATGACCGAAGCCGTCTTTGTCCCGCTCCGTATGACCAGCAGCAGCTACGTCTGGCGACCTGATTACGATTCGTGCACTGCCACCGGTCACAACGAGGATGCTCAGCCCGGTGACAAATCTAAACCGACCGATGCAAACGCAGCCTCTAGTCTTCACACCACCGCCGCAGACTATGCTCGCTTCGTCGAAGCAATTCTGAACGGAAAGGGTTTGAAGAGTGAAACCCTTCGCGAGATGGAAAAGCCTCAGGTTGCCGTTGACCTCGCTTGCACAAATTGCACGGATCGTGTGGCCGGGGAATTGTCCAAGGAGGTTTTCTGGGGGCTGGGCTGGGGCATCCAGGAAACCCGCGATGGCGAATCGCTCTGGCATTGGGGAGACAATGGCGCCTTCAAATGCTACGTACTCGCCTACCCAAAACAAAAAATCGGTTTGGTCATGTTTACCAATGGGCAGAACGGCCTGTCTATCCGCGAAAACGTAGTTCAACTGGCCCTGGGTGGAGCGCAGCCCGCTTTCGCGTGGGCAAAGTACGAACGCTACGACTCCCTCGCGACTCGCTTTGGGAACGCTGTCGTCACTGAAGGCGCAACAAAAGCGATCGAAGAATTTCACAAAGCTCTGATCGATGGGTCAATTTCCGAAGTCTCCATCAATACCTTGGGATACCGCCTCTGGTATGGGCAAAACAAACATCCAGAGGCAATCACGATTTTCGAACTAAACGTCCAACTCCATCCAAATTCGTGGAATGTGCATGACAGCTTGGGAGAAGCCTATGCAAACAACGGCCAAAAAGATTTGGCGATCAAGAGTTACCAGAGGTCCCTGGAATTAAACCCCGGAAACGACGGTGCCGTAAAGATGCTAGCCACCCTCCAGTCCAAATAGCCTGGGCAACAGGAATTGACCTCGTTTCAGCTGGGGGTGCCTATCCCGGTGACTCGACGAATTAGGTCGCTGATCGTCGATGTGGGTCCTATGAGTGACCTTTTTGGTTCTCCGGGACTCACCCAGTCCTGGGAACAGACGAATGCTCAGTGTCCATTTTCTGCGCGATATCCATCAACCTACGAAAAGAGGCGCTTAAAGCGTTAACGTAAACGACTGCAGCCTTGTCTGTCAGGATTTCAGATTGTTCTTTCATGAAATATCTTCGGAGTTCGGAGAGGGGGTGCTCAATTTCCTGGTAGAGATATTTAATCTCGTCATAGGAGTCTATGGTGCATTGCCGCTCTTTCAGGAGATTCTCAAACTGGTTGAGCGAGATTTGCAGTTGATTGACCGCCTTTTTGGCGAGTACAAGTTTCGAGTCCCCGCGAACTTCCCCTGTTATTTTCTCGAGAGAATAGGAAACCTCGTCGAAGGCCTTCTTAAGTGTTCCTTCATGGAATTGGGTTTGACCGACATTTTCTTGCGTAGTTAGCTCCATACGCCACCATACCAAGAAACCCTCGGCAAAACTGTGCGAAACTGAACGACCCTGGAAACGCCAATAATGCGGGTTTCAACGAGCTAGATTCGCAGTCCCGACCTGGAGTTTCGCGCGGGATCAACCTCTGCGCCGCGCCCTGATGGAAATGCAGGGATAGGCGGAAGGACAATTATCCCACCGCTCACCAAGTCAACATCTTGGAGGCAGGTTGAGTACTTTTAACTAATGAAGAGCAGGGGAGACAGACGGCTCAAGCCAAAGCAGTGAAATCAGCACTAGAAGTCTCAGGTCTGTTTTCGATGTTCTGACAAAATTCGCAACTCGCCACTATTCAGAGTTCGAGCAATTCCTCCCGCGACCCCGACTCCATTGATACGCCTTACTCAGCGGGCTATCGGCGACCATAATAACGGTATAAGCTTGATCTCGTCGCCGCGCTCGTCAAATGTATTCGTGTCTGGTTTATCGCCCACTTGCAATCTAAGAATACTTGCCAGCACGCAGCCACTCCTTTATTTCCTCCTCCACTGAGAAGAAATCTGTGGGGTCTCGCGTGAACCGTGCATCCATGCGATAGGCTTGCTCCTCGAACGGCACAACCATCCACAACCCTGATTCATTCAATATGCGGAAGTAGACTTCCATAGCTCCTTCCACTCCAACAAAAGCGAACTGCGCAACATGTACTAGAGTGTGAAAGATAGTTCGGAGCGTCGGCTCCTTGTTAAATACTCCGACATCTATGAACGGCAAGGCGGCCATGTGAGCGGGATCCGGAACCAGCCGAAGACCACCAGCGCGAACTCTTTCATAGAACGGCGGATGAGCAATCGTTTTGCCCGTTTGAGACAGATTCACGATTCTCACAAGATCCAGAATTTCGGAAGTGAAAAATGGGGACAAACGCACCTTCTGGTCCATGCTGAGTGGAACGCTGGAGGGAAAATATTCTGACCGCTGCTGCCTGAGCCAAGCGCACGCTTCCGCAACCAGAGCAGCCAGTTCGACTGCATTGAATTTCATAGAATCCAAGGTCACCCCCCTCAGCCAGTCCATTCTGTGCCAGCCGAACATGTTAGTTCAATGAATCGTGCGCCGAACCTCTGAGTGCGCGGGCGCAGCCAGCCAGGCAATTCCGAATGACCTGTTATTCAAATCTCCGCTCTGAGACCGAGGACTTGAGCGCGATACGAGGAGTCCAAGCCTGAAAATCGTCAGTAAACACAAGCCGACATATCATTACCAATCCGGGCTCGATGAGTGACATAGTGATCTCCAAATGCTTGCGTACTCACTATCTATATGAAGCCTTCAGAGCGGGCTTCACCGGAAGGGGTGCGATCATGCAGGCACCGCGTTTGCCCGGCTCAAGCGCCGGCGAGAGAAAGTTATAGCTTCTGCTTGCCGATGGCCTTCAGGCGCGGCAGGAGCACCAAGTGGGCCGCTTCCTCGGCATCCCTGAGAAGCGTCTTGCGCGGCGTGCCTATCTGCGCACGCATGGTCAGGCCACGAGCAAAATCCGTGACTTGGATCGCGCGCACGGCTACCGGAAAGTCAGGCGGGATGTCTCCCGCGCTGATCCCGTCCCGGAAACGGCGCTCCACCAGCGCCGCGCCGCCCGCGACCGCGCTCTGCAGGAACCGCTGAACCTCAGCGTCGTTCACAAGCGGCGCGACGCACACCATAAGGCAGCCCCGGGCGGACCCTTTCTCGGTCGCACTTTCGACGGCGTACCTCAGAAAGCCCGCGATCGAGTCGCGAAGACTCTGTGGCGAGAGGAGTGCCTTCGCGGCTGCTGCGCCCTTCCGTTCTGCGTACGCCCTAAGGACGCGCAAGAATATCGCCCGCTTGTCCCCAAAGACGGCATACAGGCTCGGCCGTCCCACACCCATCCCGGCGACGAGATCGTCAATCGTCACTCCGTCGTAGCCTTTCGACCAGAACACCTGAGTCGCCTTTTCCAGCGCCCCCGTCTCGTCGAAGCTGCGCGGTCTACCCCACGCGGCCTAGCGGTATTTTGAATCATTTAGTTCAAAACTCCTTGACAATGGTCATCGAACCAATATATAACTGAATAGTTCGAAATTAGCAAGCTGGCTCTGGCCTCACGACTCGGCCTTCACCCTTCACCACGGAGACGCCCATGGAACATTCGATCGCTCTCGTCACCGGCACCACTTCCGGGCTCGGTTATGCGGCAGCCAGCATGCTCGCCACCAAGGGCTACCGCCAGGTCATCGTCACCGGGCGCAGCATGGCCGGGGTCCAGCAAACGGCCGCTCAACTCGCGGCTATGACCAAGAAACAGGTCTTCACGCCGCTGGAGCTCGATCTGGACTCGCCGTCCAGCGTTCAGTCCGCCCTTGCCGAGCTCGTCAAGCGGGGTCAGCCGATCGATTTCCTGCTGCTCAATGCCGGGATGGTCCCAGGTAAGAAGCGCGTGCTCACTGCGGCGGGCGTCGAGGCTTCTCAGGCCCCGCTGATCGGCCATCATCAACTGACTGTCGGGTTGCTCCGCGCCAACCTGCTGAGCCCCAACGCGCGGATTGTCATCGCCGGCGCGGAACCTGCCCGTGGGGGCGTGCCGATGTTCACCTACACCGATGTGCCAGCCTTCGCGGCCAAATACTTCCGGGGAGACCGGACCGCCGCTATCGAAGCCCTGATTCGCAACGGGCCAAACGTGAAGTACGTGCCCAACAATACGTATGCCGACGCGAAGCTCATTATCGCTTGGTGGGTCGCGGCGCTGGCGCGCCGGCTACCCTCCGGCATGGCCGTGTACGCTGTCTCGCCCGGTGGGGCGACCGCCACCAAGGTGGTGCGAAACGCTGGCCCGGCGTTGAAGTATCTGTTTATCCCAATCGTGAACCTCATTCCCGGCATGAATCAGACGCCGGAGACCGCGGCCCGTCGGTACCTCCAGGCGTCGGAGTTCGGAACCGACGTCTCAGGGCAATTCTTCGCCTCGGCTCAAGGGAAGTTCTCAGGCCCAATTGAGGTGCAGCGCCAGCCACACCTCTACGATCGCGCCAGCCAGGAAGCCGCGTGGCAGGCCGTCGTCAAGGTCTCTGGCGTCGATTTCTCGCCTGTCAAACCCGCGTCGCCGTCGAGTCCGCCGAAACCAAACGGCCCGTCGTGACATAGAAAAATTCGTCGTCTTCCGCAGCAAGTGATCGTCCACGGGGGCTAACGGTATTTTGAATGAAACAGTTCAAAACGCCCTTGACCGCGGTCATCGCGTCTATTATCGTACCAAACAGTTCTAAATTTGCAAAGTAACCCTAACCTCGCAAGGAGAATACATATGGAACGGTACCAAGATAAAAAGGTGGTGATTATCGGCGGCACGAGCGGCATGGGGCTCGCGACGGCGAAGATGCTCCTTGATGGGGGTGCGCGCGTTCTGGTGACGGGTCGCTCGAAGTCCGGCCTGGAATCGGCGCAGAAAGAGCTTGGAAAGGACGCCATCGTGGTTTCGAGCGACGCGCGTTCGTTGACGGAAATCGACGCCCTCGCCTCTCGAGTGAAGGCCGAGTTCGACACCTTCGACCTACTCTTCGTCAACGCCGGGTTCAGCATCCGAGCGCCTCTCGAGAGCATGACCGAGGCTGTCTACGACGAGATGTTCAACCTGAACGCCAAGGGACCGCTTTTCGCGGTGCAGAAGCTCGCGCCGCTAATCAACCGGGGAGGCGCTATCGTCTTCACGACTTCGATCGCCAACGTCAAGGGAATGCCCGGCAACGCCGCATACGGAGCCGCCAAGGCTGCGCTGCGATCATTCGCTCGGACGCTCGCCGCTGAGCTGCTTCCTCGCGAGATTCGCGTCAACGCGGTGACGCCCGGTCCCATCGACACGCCGATCATCGGCAAAGTGTTTCCCGATAAAGACGTGGCCGCCCAGCTTAGGGAGAAGATGATCGGTATGACCCCGATGAAGCGCTTCGGGACATCGGACGAGATCGCCAAGGCCGTCCTCTTCCTCGCGTTCGACGCGACCTACACGACCGGTGCCGAGCTTCCGGTAGACGGAGGATGGTCTCAACTCTAAGGTGTGGACCGTCCAGGAGGGTGCTGGCATCGAGAACGGTCTTCAATGACTCGCGCATACCATTGCGCACTTGATGCAATAGCGAACGCAGTGGCGGCGGCTCGGTCGTCGCCACTGCGCGCTCCGCCCAAGAGGAAACATCGTGTTCGGCGCGACCTTCACGACCGGCGCGGAACTCCCACGGGAGGGCACAGCATGAGCCACACCTCAGAGGATTACTGCCGCTCCCGTACAGTAACCGATGAGTATCGGCGCGGAGATGCAGGCCGGTAAAAGGAGAACTAAGAAGATGCACAACCTAGTAGTGAGCTCTTTGGCGGTTGCCTATTTCGCAGCGAATACATACGCCATCGTGAAGGTAGGAGTGTTTGAGTTAGCCCGTTCGCGAAAGCATCTCCTACTCTATGGCGTTCCCTTCATATTGTGGGGCTCTGTCATTCTGATGGGATGCAAGCTCATGGAGATTATGCGCCGATTTGATGAATGGGCGGCCTGATGGCCCATTGAGATGACTTATTTTGCGGACAATGCACTCATTGACCTTGGGTAGTGCTTCATTTTCAGGATTGGTCCCATAAACGCGTTAATGTATACCGATTCAATTCCACTTGCCTGATAAGTCGTGCCGGCTCGGCTAATCGGACATGTGGCGTGTAGTACTCGGTCCGCGGCCATCTACGAATTATCGACGTCCCTTGAGCAAGTTCTGCCGTCCCTCCGCTTGGGTATACCTCGGGTTCTTTATCTTCATCCACTCTTTACCATCATTTCGGTAGATGCCGTTCTTCCGCTTGGCAACAATCCCTTCCAGATCCTTTGCGCAGATCGCCTCAAACAAAGCAACGCCATCACCGTCGACGTGATGAGCGAACAGCAATTCAGCGCAACGACTCTTCTTCACCAACCTCTCCAGTCGCTTCTTCCGTTCGATTAGCGGCAGCTTCCGCAAATCTCGATCGTTCAGCCAGAGTAGATCAAATGCATAAAAGATCGGCTCGTGCCGTCGACCGATCAGTTGGTTGAATCGACTTACACCTTGCTGGTCCAAGCAGACAACCTCGCCATCCAAGATCGCATTCTCGACTGGTAGCTGCGCGAGGGAGTTGCTCAACGGAACGAAGCTGAACTGCTTCAGATTGCGGGAAACCAACCCGGACTCTCCGTCTTCGATGTAAGCGATTGCGCGGAATCCATCGTGCTTCAGTTCAAAGATGTAGTCGGGATCGTCGAACGGCCTGGCGACACGCTGGAGTCGCATCGGCTTTATGCGTGGGAGCACACCGCATTTTATCATTACTGTCCTTCCGTACAGGTGCCATCGGCCTATTGTCCATGCATGCTTGTCGAACTTGCGCGACTTGGAGATTCTTATGACTACAGAACATGATATTGACCGACTCAGAGCAGAGATCGTTGCGCGCGCGACAATGAAATCAATCCCGACTGTTGATCCGGAAGACCTGAAAAAGTTGTGGAACTTTGAAACCGGACTGGAAGAAACTGATGAAGCACACAAAGAAGAATTCCAACGTCGTGTGTTTTCCTCAGATGTCTTCGATCGGGTTGTCGACCAGTGGCCCGTTACCTTCCGAAAGAGTCAGCTGTTCTTTGCAAAGAAGTGTGCCGAAGCCGGGTTAGTCGACCTTCCATATTTCTCGCGCGGCAAGCTGGATGACGCGGTCTTCAAGGCATTCGCAACTGTACCGATGACTGGAATGCACAAAGGAATGGAGAGTCCGTTGACCTTTGATTTGGAAGAATTAACGCGCATCATTCAGAACGAGCCCGAAGGCTAGTCGTGCAACGGTTTCATAACAGCTGAGAGCGAAGCAGGAGCAACCAATGATGAACGAACAGCAAGTTGAGACGCTAATCACGAAACTGAATTCTGGCAATTCGGTTGATAAAGAGTGCGCTAGCATTCTTCAGCATATTCTGGACACACAACCGGACTCGCCGGAAGCAGCAACAAAACCAGTTACGGCCAAGAGTATGTCTATTGCTGGACCACAAGACAAAGAAGTTGCGTTACGTTTTATTGAACTGTTTCGCACTGTCGTAAGAGTCGATTTCAACGAGAACAATCTGAAGGTGATTCAAGATTTGGCAGAAAAGTATAATGGCTTCTTCTTCAGCCCTGGAAACAATGTGTTTGTATTTGAAAGTTTCGAGGGTGCTCAATCGTTTTTAACTGCATGCAGTGGGCTCGGAATTCCTTCTAAAATGAATTCCATCTGACGGTAGCAACAGGTTTGGAGCGAAAAGCTCATTCTGGCTTACGCAAATGTCTGCATGACTGATAGATGGTGAACCGACACTTATGTTTATTGGTGCATCTCGAGCTCAACCACCAGCGGCACCACAGTCTATGACCCGACATGCGGCTCAGGTTCGCTGCTGCTCAAAGTGGCGGGCGAGGCTGTCACCAAGGTCACGCTATATGGGCAGGAGAAAGATGCAGCCACTAGTGGCCTCGCCTATATGAACATGATCCTGCACAACAATCCGACGGCGTTGATCACCCAGGGCAATATCCGGCCCTTGAGGCTCTGAATCTCAAGCAAGCGGGCTTGCACGCCTTTCGCAGAGGTTGCAACCGCCGATGGGAGCTCGCTGGGATCGTACCTGCGGTCATTCGTCAGCAGATGGGTCACACCACTGCGGCAATGACGCGGCTCTATTCTGGAGAGATTCCGATCGAGCAAGTACGTGCTGAATTTTCCAAAAAGAAGAGGTTTTCAGTTGAATTGGAAAATATGGAAAATGAAGCGGCGGCTTAAAAGCTTGTAATTGCTTGAAAAGAATGGAGCGGCCTATCGGAATCGAACCGACACCTGAACCTTGGCAAGGTTCCGTACTACCACTATACTAAGGCCGCACGAGAGCAACTTACATTTTATAACACGATCGCGCGAAAAACCGCAAATTCATTAGCGAAGTTAATTACTAAACGAGCGTCGATCAGGAAACTTGGGTAACCTTCGCCGATTTGACTACCGGCGAGCGACGCTGCCGCTCAGCAAACCGCGTGGCCTTTTCCTTATCCGTGTACACTCGTCCGAAGCTTTCACCATCTGCGTAGTTTACGGTCACCAGAAAGTGATGATGGCGGCGGCGACGGTCTTTACCAAACTGCGATTTCTCGTCGCGCACTGACTTCTTCGGTGATTTCGCTGGAGCTTTTGCCACGGGTTAGGGGCCTCAGTATCAGCAGAATTTCGAATCAGCACTATGTCAAGAATCATAACTTAGCGCAAGTGGCTTACAACCTAGTTACTGATGTCAAGTAAGTTTAAATAAAGCGAATGGATCAATTTCACTCGGTTCAAACATCCTTGCTACTAATGATTCTCTCGAGAAATTACCTATTCAAGATCGTGATGCTCGCTCATCGTTTTTTGGATAAATGGCCGTTCTTTGTATGAAACATTTGACGAGATTTTGCGTCTTATAGAATGAGGATCAGATATGCTGGTTGTGAGAAGCAAGGAATCAAAAATGTTGAATTTGCAGAAATTACCACCCATCGTCGAAGACCTGCGCCAGCACACGCCAGAACAGCTGCTGGAATTGCGACTCTTGCTGAGCACTGGGATCAAGGGTCGTGAAGACGCACGCCGTCCCGGCTTTTTTGAGCTGGACGGAGAGCAGAACGTCTATTACGTGTTCCGGTACCCCTCCGGACACAAGATACTTCTCGTCGCAGCATGGGATCGGCAAACTGATCCGGTTGCGGAACTAGTAGCCTGCACCGCTTGCCCGGCGGCATGAAAATTCCTCTTATTTCCCTGCCTCTTTATTCTTTGTCGAGTTTCAAGGACAGAGAGTTGATGCAATAGCGCAGCCCTGTGGGACCGGGCCCGTCATTGAAAACATGACCCAAGTGGGCGTCGCATTTACTGCAAACGACTTCTGTTCGAACCATTCCATGTGAGTTATCCGTATGCTCTTCCACCAGTTCGGCTTTTGCAGGCGCGATAAAGCTTGGCCAGCCGCAACCGGAATGGAATTTCGCGTCCGAAGCAAAAAGCTCCTGCCCACAGCAGACACAACGGTATGTGCCGGGGGTTTCGGTCGATTCGTACTCGCCGGTGAACGGGGGTTCGGTGCCCTTCTGGCGAGTGACGTGGAACTGGTTTGGAGTCAGCTGTTTACGCCACTCTGAGTCCGATTTTTGCACTTTGTCGGCCATCTGTTGCACTCCTCGTATCTTAGATGCACTTGTGTCAATATCAGATTCAGCGCACCTGTATTGACCTTTTCAGGTCCTCGTCGAATGATGTAAGTACTGATTGCCCTAGGGCAAACTCATGGCTGAGACGTCTGAACAATTCACGAACAAACGGCGCAGTCGACGCGCGAAAATCGCGAAGCCCCTTCGTGTGCGGCCATCCGAACCGCGCGATGAGCATTTTGAAGACATGCCCATCAGTGTTAACGCCTCGAAAGAGGGCATCTACTTCCACACCAGGCGTCCCAATTATTACAAGGGAATGCGGGTGTTCGTTACCTTTCCATTTACTTCTGCGCATGATCCCATGAGCTGCGAATATGTGGGAGAAGTCGTTCGCGTGGAAACCCTGCCGAACGGTCGGTTTGGCGTTGCCTTGCACCTGCTGATGACTGTCAACTTCAATTCGAATGCAAACCCGAGCCGCAACCCATAGGGCATAAGAATGCAAAAATCGAATCCGCAGCACGTGCATTTTCGATTGGCTTACTTCGCTCTGCCGTTGTATTTTTCCTGTGAAATGATTCATCGGGCGCATCGACATTTCCATCATCACGGCCTTTTGGCGCGCCCGTTCTGGACTGCTTAGAGCTTTTCCTTACGCAAGGCACTATTCAGACCGCTGGCGCAACTGCTCCAGCGGCTTTTTTATTTTTGGGAGGTTCTTGTGGGACTGTCATTTGAAAAAATGGGAGGGCTTATCCCAGCCGTAATCCAAGATGATCTCAGTAGCGAAGTACTGATGCTGGGATTCGTCAATAAAGAGTCCCTCGCTCTTTCTCAGAAAAGCGGTGAAGTTCATTTCTTCAGCCGCTCCCGTAATAAATTGTGGAAGAAGGGTGAAACCAGCGGTCACGTACTGAGAGTAAAATCAATATTCGTGGATTGCGACGCCGACGCTTTGCTGATTCGTGTGGAGGCACTCGGGCCCGGGGTATGTCATGAAGGATATGCGAGCTGTTTCTTCAGGAAACTCCAAGCGGATGGTTCATCCTGTGTGGCCCTCGAGCGCACCTTCAATCCCGACGAAGTCTATGGGAAACAGAGGGCCGAATGAGTCTATTAAAGCTTGGCATTCCCAAAGGCAGCTTGCAGGATGCGACAATTGACCTTCTGGCGCGGGCGGGCTGGAAGGTCTCGCTGAGCTCGCGCAGTTATGTTCCGACCATCGACGACCCGGAAATGGAGTGCCTGCTCGTCCGCGCGCAGGAAATGGCCCGTTATGTCGAGTCTGGCGCGCTCGATGCCGGCATTACGGGACACGATTGGGTCGTCGAAACGCGCGCCAATGTGGTGGAGTTAGCGGAGTTAGTCTACGCCAAGCAACGACTTTCGCGGGTGAAATGGGTCTTGGCCGTACCGGAAGATTCGGTAATTCGTGAGCCACGTGATCTGGAGGGGAAGGTGATCGCCACAGAAGTTGTTGGCATTACGCAAGCCTACCTGGCGAGGCACGGGGTAAAATCGCGCGTCGAATTTTCGTGGGGCGCGACGGAAGTAAAAGTGCCGCAGCTGGCTGACGCCATCGTCGAAGTCACAGAAACCGGGTCGTCCTTGCGGGCGAACCGTCTGCGGATTCTCGATACAGTCTTGGAGTCTGCTACGGTTTTCATCATGAATCCCGATGCAGCACGCGATGCCGCCAAGCGCGAAAAGGCTGAAAATATTGTCCTGATGCTGCAGGGCGCTATTGCGGCGGCTACCAGAGTAGGATTGATGCTGAACGTGAGGCGAGAGGATCTTGCCGCGGTACTCGGTGTCTTGCCTGCGCTGAAAAATCCGACGATCTCCGCGCTGAGCGACTCGGACTGGGTAGCGGTGAATACAATTGTCGAAGAGGCAGTCGTACGGCAAATCTTGCCGAAATTGAAAGCCGCTAAAGCGCAGGGCATCGTGGAATATCCTCTGAACAAGATCGTTTTATGATCAAACTCCTACAACTGTCCGAAGCCGCCGAGCAGGCGCTCATGAAAAGACGGGAACGTGAGGACCGCGAAGCTTTTACTGTCTCAAATCGCATTGTTTCAGACATTCGGCGCCGCGGTGATACTGGCGTTAACTATTGGACTCAAAGATTAGACAAGATCGATCTCGGTCGTGCCGGACTATGGATCACGCGCGGCGAACGTGCGGCAGCCGAGCGGAAGGTAAGCCCGGAATTTAAGCGTGCAATCAAGCATGCGGCGATGAATATTCGCCGTATCGCTGAAAAGCAGAAGCCTCGGGAATGGACGTTGCGGGTAGAGAGTGGCGTCACGATTCGGCAAATCGTTCGCCCCCTCGAAACGATCGGATGTTACATTCCCGGCGGGCGATTCGCGTTGTTTTCCACGCTGCTGATGACGGTTATACCGGCACAAGTCGCAGGTGTTCGCGAGATTATTGCCGTGTGCCCTCGCGCCAACAACGAATTATTGGCAGCAGCAAATTTCCTGGGCATCTCGCGGCTGGCAAGAATCGGCGGGGCGCAGGCCGTTGCCGCAATGGCGTACGGGACAAGGCGGATTCCGCGGGTCGAGAAATTATTTGGGCCTGGGAATCGCTACGTTACCGCCGCAAAGCATATCGTCAGTCATCACTGTGCAATCGATCTTCCTGCGGGCCCGACTGAAGCAATCGTCCTGGCTGAACGTGGCAACGCAATTTGGATCGCTGCAGACATGCTGGCGCAGGCGGAACACGCTCCGGATGCAGGAAGTTTCCTGATCACAACTTCGCCGAAACTCGCAAAACAGGTTGCCGGAGAGCTAGAACGTCAATTAAGAACTTTCTCGCCGAACAATGCGGCGCACAGTTCGTTCCGGCAGGCGAGCGCAATCATACTTGCAAAATCTATGGGCCAGGCGATCGCCTTTGTAAACCGGTTTGCTCCTGAACATCTGAGCCTTCCGGAAGTCAGTGCAGCCGTACTTGGCAAGATCGAAAGCGCGGGCACGATATTTCTCGGCCCCCTGAGCGCGCAACCGTTCGGCGACTACGCCAGCGGCAACAATCACGTATTGCCGACGGGAGGGTGGGCGCGACGCCGCGGCGGCCTGTCGGCAAATGATTTCGTTAAATGTATCAGCGTGCAAACCGTTAACCGTGCCGGTTACAAGTCACTCTCAACCGACGTACAAACTTTGGCGACTGCAGAAGGCCTCGAAGCGCACCGGAATGCTGTCGAGGTGCGCCGTTGAGAACCACTTTGCCAGTTCGCAAGGCAATTCTCGAGCGCCAGACCTACGAAGCACCCGCTGAAGGCAGGAGCGGAAAGATTCGTCTCGATTTTAACGAAAACACCGCTGGATGCAGTGAGGCGTCCCGCAAGGCACTCGCCCGCATGACCGCAAAAGAGATCGCGATGTATCCCGAATATGAGGACTCAACACGTGAAATCGCACGTTACTTCGGTGTGCGGGCCAGTGAAATCGCTCTGACCAACGGTGGCGACGACGCCTTACGCGTCTTCTTCGATACTTTTGTCGAGCCCCGTGACCACATCTTGATTTGCGAGCCAACCTTCCCGATGTATCGCTACTACGCAGAAATAGCGGGAGCCCGCGTCGAAGCATTGCATTACACCCCGGAAATGGATTTTCCAGAGGGTGCGGCGATCGCCGCGCTTCGCAAAAAGCCTAAAGTATTCTTCCTGGCCAATCCCAACAATCCGACAGGCACCTTGGTCGGCAAAGCATGCCTGCAAAAGCTGCTCTCCGTGGCAAAGCACACCGTGGTTGTCTTCGATGAGGCTTACTCTGATTTTTCCGGTACGAGCAGCGTTCCATGGATTCGGCGGTACCGTCAACTATTTGTTGCGAAAACGTTTTCAAAAGCGGCGGGGATGGCCGGCCTTCGATTGGGCGCGGTGATCGGACAAAGGGATTCGTTAACTTCCTTACGGCGCGCCCTTCCTCCCTACCCCGTCAACGCAGCTGCCCTCGCGGCCGCAGTTGCCGCCATTCACGAAAAAAAAACCATTACCGATTATGTCGATACGGTGAAACGACTGAGGACCTGGCTTTCACGGGACTTAGAGAGGCGTGGAGTGCGCGTGTATCCGAGTGCCGGCAATTTCCTCTTGGCCGATTTTGGGAGGCTTGGACCTCCCCTTTTTAGAAAACTCGCAAGCCGAGATATTCTTGTCAGGCAACGCCGGGATTTGGGCCCGGGTTTTGCGCGAATCACGATTGGCACGGAAAGAGAATTGAAACTGCTCCTGAAGTCAGTCCCCAAAAGGGATGCCTATGCGTAGAGTTGCCGAGATACAGCGCGTCACCAAAGAAACGCAGATCGAGCTCCGGCTCAATCTGGACGGTCGGGGAAAGTCCGCCATCTCGACTGGAATCCGCTTTTTCGATCATATGCTTGACCTAGTTGCTCGCCACGCTGCGTTCGATCTGAAAATAACTGCCAGCGGCGATCTCGACGTAGATCAACACCACACCGTCGAAGACGTCGGTATCACACTCGGTGAAGCTGTCAATTCCGCCCTGGGCACCCGTAAAGGAATTCTGCGCGCCGGATATTTTCTGATGCCCATGGATGAAACACTAGCTGCAGCCGCCGTCGATTTAGGCGGACGCACGTTCTGTGTTGTGAAGGGCAAATTTTCCGCGAAGCGCGTGGGTGATTTTCAAGTAGAGCTCCTCGAAGATTTCTTCCAGGGATTTGCGCTCTCATCCCGCGCCAATGTTCATCTGCGCGTCTTGTACGGCCGATCCTCGCATCATCAGGTTGAAGCAGTCTTTAAGGCATTCGCACGGGCTCTGCGGTTTGCCGTCTCGCGCGATAAGCGACTTCGGAACGTCCTGCCGAGCACCAAGGAACTCCTTTGAAGGTAACAGTGATCGATTACGGAGCAGGAAATGTCACTTCCGTCAGACGCGCATTGCGGAAACTGGGGGCCGACGTTGCAACGACAAACAGGTCGGATCAAATTGGTTCTGCGACTTGTCTCATTCTCCCAGGCGTCGGTCATTGTTCGGCATTGATCGGCGCCCTCGACACGCAGGCACTCCGCGCTTCGCTCCTCGAACGAATCGACAGGGGGACCCCTTTCCTGGGTATTTGTTTGGGCTTGCAAGCGCTCTATGAAGGCAGTGACGAAGCACCTGGCCTGGCCGGTCTTGGCTTGTTTGAGGGTCGCGTTTCGAAGCTTCCCCACAATGTAAAGCTTCCGCATATGGGCTGGAACCAGCTTCACCGCTTGACGAACTCGGTACTCCTCAAAGGAATTTCGCCTCAAGCTTATTTTTATTTTGCGCACTCTTATGCAGCTCCGCCTTCAGGACCGGAAAATGCCGCGGTCTCCTCTCACGGACGTGACTTTATGGCTGTCGTCGAGCGAAACAATCTTTTTGGTGTTCAGTTCCATCCCGAAAAGAGCGGTGAACCTGGCGCGCAACTACTAGCGAATTTCCTGCGACGGGCCGCATGAGCCTTGCCCACCGCATCATTCCCTGCCTTGACACTGACGGCTCGCGCGTAGTTAAAGGCGTTCATTTCGAAGATCTGAGGGATGCTGGTGATCCGGTTGAACTCGCTGCTCGCTACAACGCGGAGGGGGCCGACGAACTTGTCGTCCTCGATATTGCCGCATCCCGGGACAATCATCCGACCTTTCTCGAGACAATCCGTCGTGTTGCTCAGGAACTCTCAATACCGCTCACGGCGGGGGGCGGAATCCGTTCGCTCGATGACGCTCGGGCCGTGATTCGCGCCGGCGCTGACAAGATCACTCTCAATACTGCCGCGGTAGAAAGACCTGAACTGATCCGGGAACTCTCGAACGAATTTGGCGCTCAAGCGATCGTCCTGGCCATCGACGCCATCCTCGACAATCGCCGCTGGCAAGTACGTATCCATGGCGGTCGCATCCCCACGGGACTCAATACGGAAGAATGGGCGATGTGCGGCGTCGAGCAGGGAGCGGGCGAAATTTTGCTCACCTCGATGGATCGCGACGGAACGCAGTCGGGCTTCGACATCGCGTTGACGGCAGCGATCAGTAACCGCGTCGGCGTGCCCGTGATTGCTTCCGGCGGCGCGAAGGAACCCAGGCATTTTCTCGAAGTATTCACGGAAGGCGCAGCGGATGCCGCTCTCGCTGCGTCGATCTTTCACGATCACAGCCAATCGATCCGCGGCCTCAAAGCCTATCTTCGGCAGTATGGCGTGGAAGTCCGGCTCCCATGCTGATTCCCTGCATCGATCTGCAAAATGGGCAAGGCGTACAACTGGTTCACGGGCGCAAACGCGAACTTGCAATCGAGGATGTCTTTGGCTTGCTCGAACGATTTTCTGCTTATCCATGGTTGCATGTGATCGATCTCGATGCAGCGATGCGCAGCGGACAGAATAACCGATTGGTGAAAGAGCTTTGCATCCGCGCCAGCCGCGATCGCAAAATGAAGGTTCGCGCAGGCGGAGGTATTCGCACGTCACGCCGTGCCGAAGCTTTATTGGACTGCGGGGCAAGTCAGATCATCGTTGGTAGCGCCGCGTTTCGCGCGGGTCGTCTCAACCTTTCCTTCCTGAAAACGCTTGCCCAACGGGTGGGCCGATCACATGTTCTTGTCGCTCTCGATACGGTGAAGGGCCAGATCGTGACCCACGGCTGGCGGAAAACTCTTTCCCTGCACCCCTCTGAAGTCATGGAGGCACTCGAGCCTTACTGTGCGGGATTTCTCTGCACCGACGTCGATCGCGAAGGCACGATGCGCGGCGCAAATCTGAAATGGTTCCGCCGGCTGCGTGCTGCCACGAAGCTGGAAATCATAGCCGCGGGCGGCATCTCCACGCGGCGTGAAATCCGGAACCTCGAAAAATACGGCATGGACGCCGCTGTTGGCATGGCCCTTTACAAGAATCGCCTTTCCTAGCCGCTGCGTTAATGCCATGTCTTTGCGCCCAGCCTCGTGTGCAGTAGGATACCTGCCATGAGCTTTTTCCGCAGGATGGCCTCGCTCATTGTTTTTTGCGCAGCGACTCTGCCGGCACAAACGGCGGTCTCTTCTTCCGGGAAACTGCCTTTCGAACTGAGAATGGTTGGACCCAATGTCTGGGCAGCGATCGACGATCCAAATGGCGACGCAGGTGCAAACGCCGGATTCGTCCTTGGGAACGACGGCGTAGTTGTCATCGATACGTTCGAGAATGAGGAAGCGGCGAAGACACTCCTTGCCGAAATCAAGAAGATCACGCATCTTCCGGTCAAATTTGTCGTCAATACGCATTATCATGTCGACCACGTCGCCGGGAATCGCGTTTTCTCAGATGCAGGTGCCGTAATCGTTGCACACCGCAATGTAAGTTTCTGGGTGAATTCCGAAAACCTGAAATTATTTGGCGAAAAGATCAAGCCCGAAGAAAAGGCAATGGTGGGGCATCTTCTTGGACCGGATGTTGTGTATGACTCCGAACTAACGTTGCTCCTGGGTGCCCGCCACGTCGAATTGAAATTTCTTCCCGGTCATACCGGGGGCGATACGATCGTTATCATCCCCGACGCAGGCGTTGTCTTCTGCGGTGATCTTTTTTGGCGCAGGACCTTGCCCAATCTCATTGACGCCACGACCAGCACCTGGATTCAAACGCTCTCTGACATTGCAACGATCTCTACGACCGCTCCGTCTGGCTCGAGCGTGACGTTTGTCCCAGGTCACGGAGACATTGGCAACGCCAGCGAGGTCCTGGATTTCCAGAAATACCTGGAATTTCTCCGCGCCTCAACTCAGCGAGCAACACAGACTGGTAAGACCGGAGATGATCTTGTGAACGCGGTCCTTCCAGAACTCGCGCAAGCGTACGGATCCTGGAACTGGTTCAAGGATTTTTCGCGCTCCGATATTCTAGACGTCGCTGCGGAACTGAACGGCACCAAACGTGTTCCGACTCCCGACAAGAAATGAGGCGTTATGCTAATTACCTTCCGTCCATGCGGTCCGAAAGATCACGCAATTCTGCTCAAATTTGTCGTCGAATATTATCGCTTCGATAAAATTCCATTCGACAAGTCCTCGCTCAGCAAAGGGCTCGATACCCTTCTGCGTAACCTCTCACAAGGTCAGGCATGGCTAATGGAATGCCACAAAAAGCCGGTTGGCTACGCCGTGCTTACTTACAACTTTGATCTGGAGTATGGCGGGGTGGAAGGAATGCTGACGGATTTGTATGTTAGCAAGCGCTACCGAAACCGTGGTATCGGCTCGCTGGCTCTCTATGAGATCGAAGATTTTTGTCGTGAACGTGGGATTCCCAACATCGAACTGCAAGTGCTGCATCACAACCCGGAGGCGGAAACATTCTACCGCAAGGCAGGCTTCCAGATCCTTCCTCGTAAAGTCATGTTGCTGGGCGTTCGGCAGGACAAAACTCCGCGCCAGTCGAACCCGCGCTCCACACTTACCTCAGGTAAGCGTCAGTGATATATTGCTGCACCATTCGCTGGGTGTTGAAGAACGAGCCGTTGATCGCAATCGCGTGCTGCATCACTTCGAGATAGCGATTCCGGCTTTCATAGAACATCGGCAAAATCACGCTCTCTAACTTCGAGTACAGATTCTCCGCGTCGGCCGCGTTGTCAGCCACGGACTCGTGTGAAGGTTCGCCACGATGTGGCTCGCCGATCGACCAACCGGTAATTCCCTCAATGTGCCCTTCTACCCACCATCCATCGAGAATACTCAAGCTCGGGACACCGTTCAGGGCTGCTTTCATTCCACTAGTTCCCGATGCCTCGAGTGGATATTGCGGCGTGTTCAGCCACAGATCTCCGCCAGCAGTGAGATTTCCGCCGAGTTCCATGTTGTAGTCATCCAGGAAGACGATCGAAACCGCTTTCTTGAGGGCCTTCCTGGCCTTGAAGATGCGCTTAATAATCTCCTTGCCACCCGCGTCCTTGGGATGTGCCTTGCCTGCAAAAATAATCTGAAACGAGCCTACCCGCTTCGCGATTTGGCGCAGCCGGTCGAGATCACTCAAAATCAGATCGGCGCGTTTGTACCCGGTCGCTCGCCGAGCAAAGCCGATCGTGAACATTTCCGGATCCATCTTCAAGCCGCTTTTCCGGCGCACCGCCTCCAACAGATCGTGTTTCGTTAGCAGGTGCGCTGCCCATACTTCCTCAGGTGGCAAGCCGAGGGCACCGCGCAGACTGTAATTGTCTTCGCGCCATGAAGGAATGTAGCGATCGAAAAGATCACGGAATGCAGGAGCCGTCCACGTCGCCGCGTGTACTCCATTGGTGATGGCTTCGATATGAACGTTCGGGAACATCTTCCGCGAAACTTCACCGTGCAGTTTGGCCACGCCATTCACGTAATTGCTCAAACTCAGCGCCAGATAGGTCATGTTCAGTGAGGCGCCCCGTTTCGCTGCTTCCGCAAAATCCGGATAGTTCTGTTCCACCTGTAGAATATTTTTGACGAGGTCCGCAGACGATTGATCTTTCACGTCAAAGAATCGCGTTTGATCAGGAAAGAGTCGAGTCATAAATTCAACGGGAAACTTGTCATGCCCGGCCGGAACCGGTGTATGCGTCGTGAACACACATTTGCTGCGTACTTTCTCGATGTCTTCGCTTTTTACGGACGGGCGGCCAGCGCGCTTAGCCTCTTCCTCAAGCAATTCCATGGTCAGCAGCGCCGCATGTCCTTCATTCATGTGATAGCGCATCAGTTCGGTATGTCCCAAGGCCCGAAGCATGCGAACGCCGCCAATACCCAGTAGCACTTCCTGCGACAGCCGATAATAGGGGTCGCCTCCATAGAGTTGCCCCGTCAACTCACGATCTTTTGGATCATTTCCAGGCAAGTCTGCATCGAGAAAGTAGATCGGTACTTCATATCCCCTCACGCCCTTGGCGGTGTATCGCCATGCTCTCAGTTCGACCTTGCGATTTTCCAGAGTGACCGACACCCGTGGAGCCTCTTCTTCTAAAAACTTCTCCACTTCCCATTCCACCGGTTCCTCGGTCTGCGCCCCCTCTTCCGATAGCCGCTGACGAAAAAACCCTTTGCGGTAGAGCAAGGAGACCGCCACCATCGGCAGTCGAATATCTGCGGCAGCGCGAATGGTATCGCCTGCAAGCACTCCAAGCCCTCCGCTATAGCTGGGCATGTCGTTTTCCAAGGCAATTTCCATCGAAAAGTAAGCGACGAATCGCTTAGGTGGATGAGCTGCAGTCGCCATCGTTCCAGAATCTCCGTCAGACGCACTCCTGGCGCGTCTCCATAATCGCGAGCGCGATGTAATGAGTCTTCTATTGTCTGAGAACACCGCCTAGCAAGCAAGGGAACGCATCACGTCGGGTGTCGAAGACATATTTGCTTCTATTAGTTCCTTCTAACCTGCTCTTGCTCCGTTATAATGCCCGGTTATGCCCTCTATCCTGGAAGGTGTGCGCGTTGTCGAGCTCACGGAAGCTCTCGCCGGGCCATACTGCGCGATGCTCTTGGGTGACCTTGGTGCCGATGTGGTCAAAGTCGAGAGGCCGGGATGTGGCGATCAGTCTCGAACGTGGGGACCCCCGTTCCTTGGTGCGGAATCTGCTTATTTTTTGGCGGCAAACCGCAATAAGCGGTCCATCACTCTAGATTATGACGATGCAAGAGACCTGGATGCACTCCATCGCTTGATTGCCTCCGCGGACGTCTTGCTTTGTAACCAGCCTTCGCTTGATTCCCTGCGCCGTCGAGGTCTCGATGGCGCTACTCTTTGTCGAACGTTTCCTCGGCTCGTCTATTGCAGCATCACCGGTTATGGTTTCACGGGGCCAAAATCGGGTAAGCCGGGCTATGACATCCTGGCACAGGCTGAAGCTGGGGTCATGAGCTTCACCGGGGAACCCGATGGGCCGCCTATGCGCTTCCCCATTGCCATCGCTGACATGACCACGGGTATCTTTGCATTCGCTGGGATCTTGGGGGCTCTGTTCGCTCGCGAACGTAACGGTGGTCACGGCAATTTTCTTGATATGTCTCTGTTTGACTCGCAGCTCACGTGGCTTGCAAATGTAGGTAGCAGCTATCTCAATGCAGGGTCCCAGCCCGCTCGCTGGGGAAATGCCCACCCGAGCATCGTTCCGTATCAGCCGTTTCGAGGTAGCGACGACCGATTTTTTGTAGTGGGCGTCGGCACGCAGGCACTTTGGCTCAAGCTTCTAAACCTCCTTCATCTTGAAGCCACTCTTGGAAAAGATCCGCTCTTCAATGACAATTCCGCCCGCGTACGGAACCGCGAACAGTTGATTCCGGTCCTTCAAAAAGAATTCGACAAGCTGCCTTCGGTGGTTTGGCTGGCCAGAATGGATGGAGCCGAAATCCCATGCGCTGCCGTACAAACCGTAAAAGAGGCGCTCACCGACCCCCAGACCATAGCGAGAGACCTAATCGTCGAAATCGAGCACCCGATTCTCCATCGTGCCCGGAGTATTGCCAATCCCATTCGCTACGAAAGGCAGACGATAGAATATCGGCTTCCTCCCCCGCGACTCGGAGAACATTCCGAGGAAATCTTGGAGGAATTGACTCAGATGAACGGCAGACCGAGGGACCAGGCCCCATCAAAGTCGATCGACTCTTTATGAACCTGACGACAGCAGCGTCATCGGATCGAGGTATTAATTCTTGCTTGCCCGCGCTGTCAAATGCTGATGCGGTTAGTTCTGATTCATAGCAGTTTGTAAGACAAGCTACGGGTTCGAATATGGTATAGAAGTTCTCAGTCTTGCATTTCCTGTTTCAGAGGCGATCATGATCCGGTTTACCGGCAAATTTGCCGTTGCTCTTCTTCTCCTGATTGTTTCCACACCTTTACGA
This sequence comes from uncultured Acidobacteriota bacterium, assembly GCA_963831545.1. Classification (GTDB taxonomy): domain Bacteria; phylum Acidobacteriota; class Terriglobia; order Acidiferrales; family UBA7541; genus Acidiferrum. The sequence goes on along the minus strand of CAWHQX010000007.1, from coordinate 21,013 downwards.
GCGGACTCAGACTACTACCGACACGTTTTCTTCGATAACAGCCTGACACCGGATTTTTATTATTACAGCGCAGGAAAGGTCTCGTCTCCCAGCCGACTCGCATTGCTTGACGACAAACTTCCGGTGGACACTCAGACATTTCTTACCCCACCCAACGCGCTTCGCTTGCAGTGGAATTCGCAGCCCGGAGGAGGCTGGGCCGCACAGATCAAGGTCGTCAGCTTTCGCAATCGGGACTATCGTTTTCAGGGTGATACCCTTTCATTCTGGCTTTTCTCGTCCCTGAATCTCAGCCCTTCCGATTTGCCTCTTCTGCGCGTTGAAGATGACGCCGAAGATTTCTCGGCTCCGCTACACCTTGAGAAATTTGCCACCGGCTTCAAAGCTGGACGCTGGCATCAGATCCGAATTCCACTAAAAACATTCATTTCTGCCTCGCTGCGCCCGCTCGATCCAAACCGGTTGTTGAGTGTGATTTTTTCTCAGGATTCTTCGGACGGAATTGACCATACCTTACTCATCGATCAAATAACCATCGAAGGTATGGCCAATAGCAAAGACCAAACAAGTCTTCCCGTTCCCCGCGAGGTCCATGCCAAGGGATTCGAACGGCATATTGATATTTCCTGGAATTCCTCTGATCCAGCCGATCTTCAGCGCTACGTGATTTTTCGTTCAGTTGACGGCAACGAATTTCTGCCAATCGGAATCCAGGAGCGCGGACTGCATCGCTATACCGATTTCATCGGAAAAACCGGACAAGAAGCAAAATATCGTGTCGCGGCTTATTCCTGGAATGGAAAGCAGTCTGCGTTGTCGTCCCCTGCAAGCGCCGCAACAAAATCCATGACCGACGACGAGCTACTGCAAATGCTGCAAGAGGAATGCTTCCGATATTACTGGGAATCCGCCGGCCCGCACTCCGGGATGACCAGAGAAAATATTCCCGGAGATGACCGGATCGTGGCTACCGGTGCCAGTGGATTCGGGGTAATGGCATTAATCGTTGGTATGGAAAGGGGCTTTATCACTCGGGAGCAAGGAATTGAGCGGCTGAGTAAAATTACAACATTCCTCGAAAAGGCACCTCGCTACCACGGAGCGTGGTCTCATTTTATGGACGATTCGGCTGGTGCGAGCTTGCCTGTCTTTGGGATTTTTGATGACGCAGGCGACCTGGTGGAAACGGCGTTTCTCATCGAGGGGCTGCTCACGGCGCGGGCTTATCTGAACCCGACAAACGCTCTGGAACGAAATCTCTTTGGGCGAATTTCGACTCTGTGGGAGACGGTAGAATGGGATTGGTACCGTCGCACTCCGCAAAGCGACGCGCTCTATTGGCACTGGTCACCTAACTGGTCGTGGTATATCGATCATCGCCTTACCGGATTTAACGAAGTAATGATCGTCTACCTTCTCGCTGTTGCGTCACCCACCCACTCCATTCCACCGGACCTGTATTACTCGGGCTGGGCCAATGGCGAAACACCGGGCAAGGCCTTGGCTAAGAATGAGTTTGTCAGTGCTGAGGTGCTTTTCGGTATTCACCTCGATGTCGGCGCAAAAAGCACGCCTCTCTTTTTTGCGCACTATTCTTACATGGGATTTGATCCCCGCGGAATCCATGACCGTTTCACCGACTACTTCGACAATAATCGGAACCTGGCCCTCATTAATCATGCCTACTGCGTTGAAAATCCGGAGAAGCACAAAGGCTATTCAGCCGATTCGTGGGGACTGACAGCGAGCGACGGTCCGCACGGCTACGTCCCCAACGCACCGATTCCCGAAGACGATACCGGCACCATGACCCCTACGGGAGCGCTCGCTTCTTTTCCTTATACACCCGAATATTCCATGCAGGCGTTCCGGCATTTCTATCGGGAGAAAGGGGGCGAACTCTGGGGCATATATGGCCCGCGCGACGCCTTCAATGAAGATCACAACTGGATCTCGCCCATCTACATGGGCTTGAATCAGGCGCCGATTACCGTAATGATCGAGAATTACCGGAGCGGCTTGCCGTGGAAGCTATTTATGACAAATCCCGAGATAAAGCCAATGCTAGATCGCATCGGCTTTCTACCTGATCATTCTCAATCCACCAAATAACGGAAACGGTCGGAGACTCGGGAGGATCCAGTTCCGGCTGTTCCGTCAGCATTAGAACCTGGGAAGCTCAGTCCGCGAAATAGGTTTGTCCTTGCAAGAGTGCGTCTATTGCTTTCAACAAGACGCCGGCTACATCAGCTTTGGTCACAAATCCCTGAGCTCCCGCGGCTTGCGCCGCTCGGACCATACTTCGTCCGTCGTGCATCGATAGCATGAGGATCGGTACATTCGGCATCAACTCTCTGATCTGACTCGCGGTTGAGAATCCGTCTCGAACCGGCATGGTAACGTCCAGGATGACCAGGTCCGGGTTCAGCTGGCGCGCCTTTTTGATAGCTTCTTCCCCGTTATTGGCCTCTCCACAGACGCGCCAATCTTCTCGTGATTCAAGAATGGAGCACACACCCTTGCGTACTACTTCATGATCATCTGCGATTAGCACATTCATTGGATTGGGGCCCCAGCCGTTATATGGTACTGGACCTCGATTTTACAACCATACTGAGATTCCTGTAGAGATTATCCTCATCATTCCAAAGTAAAGTTCCTTTCTTCCCGACTACTTATCTTGAAGCCGGCTGGGAATGGAATCGATCGTTGCTTGCCAGGGGTGTGTATGAAGGCTTCAGTTTATCCTGCAACTCGCAATCTTGTACTTGGTGGCGCGGTTTCGGCCATATTTTTGTGCGTAGCCACACTCTTGCTCGTTCCATCAGCGTTGCGCAACGTCTTCTCGAGCGGCTTTTTGCCTCATCAGTTTTGTTACATGAACAATCCACAACTCATCGCTCTGCATATGGGCACCGATATGGTGATTTGGCTCTCCTATGTAGCCATATCCTGCTCGCTTGTCTATCTCGTTTGGCTCACTCGCCGGGAGATTCCATTCAGCTGGATGTTTTTGGCATTTGGACTTTTCATCGTCGCCTGTGGATTCACCCATTTTATGGAAATCATCGTCCTCTGGAATCCTCTCTACTGGCTGGCGGGCGACATCAAGTTAATCACTGCGCTGGCCTCCGTTGTAACGGCCATTGCATTGCCCGGATTGATCCCGCAAGCTCATGCCATGGTCATCTCTGCGCATCTTTCAGAAGATCGCAGACTGCGATTGGAGAATACGAATGCGGAATTACAGGAATTATCCACGCATGTTATGAACGTTCAGGATGCCGAACGCCGACGTATCGCTCGAGAATTGCACGATGGTGTTGGTCAATATCTGGCTGCGATCAAAATGTCTTCCGAGGTTGCTCTTGAGAAATCCAAATGCGGGGGCGGTACGGAATCACTGCTTGAGGCCATCACACTTCTTGACCAATGCATGGCGGAAGTTCGGACCATGTCACATCTGCTCCATCCGCCGCTACTCGAAGAGATCGGCTTGGGCTCGGCCATCCCATGGCTTGTCGAGGGGTTCACACAGCGCAGCGGAGTCGTGGTGCGGCTGGAAATGCCGGAAAATCTGCCGCGATTGCCCCAATCAGTTGAATTGGTCGTTTTTCGTGTGTTGCAGGAATGCCTCACGAATATTCACCGACATTCCGGGAGCAGCATCGCTCATATTTTCTTGAGTAGCCACCCCAAGAGCCTCACTCTCACCATCCGGGATGAGGGCAAGGGATTTCCTACTCGTACCGGAGAATCAGCCAAAGTTGGAGTGGGCATCGCCAGCATGCGCGAGCGTGTCCGCGAACTCGGTGGCGAATTACTGATCAGATCCGGTGCGAATGGCACGACGGTCGAAGCAGTCGTTCCACTCCAGTCGACGACCGCCTAGTCTGGCGCCGCCCTATTTCAACATCCTTTCGGCTCGACCGACTTTCCTGGGCGCAGGATATGATCCGAATCTTCTCCTTGTTCGAGGCGAATCCGCACAGGGATGCGCTGTACGACTTTCACATAATTTCCGGCGGCATTTTCCGGCGGCAGCAAGCTGGTGATCGCGCCTGTGGCGCCCGGCATACTTTCAACATATCCCCGATATTTCCTGTCATAGGCGTCGATACTCCCGTCGACTTTCTGCCCAGGCCTCATTTTCTTGGGTTGAGTTTCCTTGAAATTTGCCGGCAAGACCACTTGCTAACAACCAGTTGTTCCTCCATTCGCCAGCTGAATCCTCTGGACGAGCCAGGCATTCTGTGGACGTCAGAAACCGAATGAAGGCACTCTAGGACTTGCGGGGATAAACTGCATGAACGGAGTATCGTGGTCATCAAACCGAAATGGAAGAACTCTGGAATGAAAGCGGGTTACTTGGCTTTGGAAGTCCGCTTTTTCACTGGTGCCTTTACAGGTCGGCTTACGACTGGATCGCCGGTCGCAGCTTCCTCGACGTCTCCTCCGTGATCCGCCGCGATTTGCGCCAGCAATTTGCCGCTGACCACGGACTTCGGCTCTGCCGATGTGATGTCCTCGCTAGAGGCGAACTCGTCCTTGTGCTTGATCAATAGCCAGGATGGCTTGCTACTGCCACCAAATCCCCGAGTCCTCACCAAGACCCAAGATCCGTGAAGCTTCTTTCCATATAAGGTGAATTTTAGATCACCTTTCGTCAATGCAGCATTCACGTCGCTTTGCTCCGGAGTCCAAGTTCCGCTGTCCCACACCATAACCGTTCCACCGCCATATTCGCCTTTCGGAATCGTACCCTCGAACTTCGCGTATTCAATCGGATGGTCCTCCACCTGCATTGCCAGTCGCTTTACGGCAGGATCCAGGCAAGGACCTTTCGGTACCGCCCAGGAAAGCAGTGCTCCGTTGTGCTCCAAGCGAAAATCATAATGGAGTTGTGTCGCCCGATGTTTCTGGACAACGTAAATTAAAGATCCTTTCGATGCTTGTTTTGCGCTCTTTGCCGCCGGTTTGACCTTGCCTCCAGGCTCGGAGGTCACCTCAAAATTTCGCTTCTCCCGATATGTCTTCAATGACATGCCTAGCCTCCCGTTCGATGTCTGCTGTGGCAAATCCTACCATTTTAGTTATTTCATCAAGCAAGTTTTCCTAATTTAATCACCGCTGTTTTCAGCGATTGCCTCTCATCAAAAAAGCCCTTCCATGGATCCTTCTTCTTAAGCCGTTGAAGCACATTCCCGATGTTGAACATTGCCGGATCCTTTATTTTTGTCACTTCGGCCCACTCCAATGGAGTTGAGACCGGTGCGTGGGGCCGGCGTCTGACAGAATAGGGCGCAACAACTGTTTGCACGGCTCCATTGCGAAAAGGGTCAAGATATACCCTCTCAGCTCGTGCAGTAATCGAATGTTCGATCGTCAATTCTTTTGAATGCTCCTGCGCGACCACCCTCACGAGTTTCTCCGCAAAGCTCAGTACCTCGTCGGCCGTGGGTCCAACTTTGATTGGAATAAATATGTGAAGCCCCCTACTTCCTGACGTTTTCGGAAACGAAAGAAGTCCCAGTTCATCCAGGATCTTTTTGACGTAAACGGATGCCCGCGCCGCATCCTGAAACGACCCACTCATCGGGTCCAGATCAAAACAAATCCAGTCGGGCCTCGGAAATGTTTTGGCGCGAGATCCCGTAATATGGACGGGTATGCAGCCAAAATTAACCAAGGCAATCTGAGTTTCCAGTGATCCCCCGACCACATAGTTTGTGAACGGACGCGACCCGCTGCTATTTGGAATGCGCTTTGTCGGAGTGCCTTTCGGCATGCCTTTCGGAATTTCCTTTTGATAAAAACATTGTCCAGTCATCCCGTCGGGACAACGCTCCATTGTCAGGATTCTGTCTTGAACGAAGGGCTCGAGCCAACGAAATATTCCGGCGTAGAACACTGCCAGATCTTTTTTCGTAAAACCATCTTCAGGCCAGAATACCTTGTCCGGATTTGATATCTTAATCTCCGACGCCGCTTTGGCAGTTTTCATTTGACCTCCTCTCTCCGCACTTCCTTTGCCGACTTGTCTTCGCGCAATCCCAAATACACCGGGTGGCGAAGCCTTCCATCGCCCGTCCATTCGGTGTAGGCGATCTGTGCAACCAGCTTCGGACGCACAAATGTCGCGTTTCTCTCACTCACCTCATCCACAAAAGGGGACCTCGCCAGTTTCATTGTTTGCAATTGACGCGATAATTCGTGCAAAGCCCTGGCATCAAACCCGGTCCCCACTTTCCCGGCATAACGCAACTTGTTGCCTTCGTATACTCCCAGAAGCAATGCACCAAAATACTGTCGGGACCCAGCCGGTTTCGTATACCCCCCGATCACGAATTCACTTTCATTGTGGACCTTTACTTTCAACCACTCGTGCGACCGCCGTTCTTGATACTTCGATGCCGTGTTCTTTGCTACCAGCCCCTCGAGCCTCCTTTCCTGTGCCACGGCAAAAGCTTTTATTCCGTTTTTCGCGAGCTTTTCGGACAGCAGAATTGCCCGGTCCGCTCGGCGATCAATTGCCTTTTCTAAAATCTCCCGGCGTTCCCTCAGGGGTTTCTTCCGCAAATCCATCCCGTCGCGATACAAGCAATCGAAAACCACATACTTCATGATTCCCTGGCCTTGTTGCAACATCTGAAATCGGGATACCTTTTTCTTGTCAAACACCACCACCTCACCATCTAAAAGCAATGTTTCCGAGTTCAATCTCGCAACAGCCTTAGCAACATCACGGTAGCGCTCGGTTCTGTCGATCGCATTCCGAGTGAGCAGTGAAATTCGTTCGCCTTCCTTGTATGCCAGGATTCGAACTCCATCGTATTTCTCTTCATAGATCCAGTCGGGCCTGTCAAATGGCCCTTCCACCAAAGTCGCCAGCATGGGGGTAACCCGGAACGGAATTTTCTCTTCCAAGTTCGTTGCCTCGCTATCTGGATCGCAGCTACAAGATTTCCCGTAGGACTGACTTGTGGCTTCTAGCGTATTCTGAATCGGTACACATTGTAGAAAGTTATGCCAGAAAAGCGAATTTCATTCCACGGTCACTCCCCCTTCGACTCACTCGGTACATCGATCTATTCCGCGGAATCTCCGACGGTATTTCTGCTATCTCCTGCGAACCTTTCCGGACCGCGTGCCAAGCTCCTATTCAGAGAATCCTCGCAAATCGACTTGGTACAGCGGTTGCGCCGGTCTGAGGCTACCATCGGCGAGGTTTTTACCTTCGTGAGTGGATTGTATTTCAGGGGCAAACTAACCTACGCAACACGCTTTGCGAATCCCCCGAAGGGCTTCTCCGGCGTTCGCATCATCACCTCCGCGAGCGGGCTCCTGCACCCCGATGCACTGGTCACGTTGGATTGGCTGCGCACCACTCGCGATTTCGCAATCGAACCCAACAATCCAGCGTACCGGGATTCACTGATCAGCGACGCGCAGGCGTTGTGCGGAGTGCTGAGTTCTGCTACGCGCATCGTTCTTCTCGGTAGCATCGCCACCCCGAAATACGTCATACCACTGCTTGAAATCTTCGGCTCCCGTCTATTTTTTCCATCGGACTTTGTAGGCCGGGGTGATATGAGCCGCGGCAGCCTGCTACTTCGAAGCGCGCGACAGGATGTACAGCTGCCGTATACACCGGTTGCCACATCAATTCTCACCACCCGAGGCCGAAGTCCGAAGTAGAGCTCCGAACTCCCCCGGGATCACTTGAAGAACACGCGCCTATCGGCAGCAACGTTGTCTAACGGTGCACCGTCTTGCGTGGAACGGCCTGGATCGCGTTCACGTTGAATGATCAGAAACTCTACACAACCGAAATTCAATCTGAATCTCCGGGCCCCCTCTTGGCGAAAGATCGACGGTCGTCGAGATAAATCCTCAATTATTTCGTTCCATGGTTTTGCATGTGCGATTTCGCGGCTTCGCCGGAGTGATGCCGGGCATGTTCGGTGTGACCATGAGCAATGTGTGCATGGTGAGCCGCTTTCTCGTGATTTCCTGATTCGTAGTGTTTTGCGGCTTCGGTGTGATGCCGCGATGCGTTGCTGGAATGTTCTGCCGCCTTGCGGTGATGTTCTGCTGATTCTTTCGACATGCTTTTCTCCTTATGGTTAACGCCTTGTAACGCCTCTTTGCATCAAACAACGGGAACCATCGATCGTCCATTCGGCCTTTCCTGTATTCAAGGATCCACGGGCGTTCCTTTCTCACCTCCTAACGAATGCCCGTCCACAAACTAAAGTTCTCCGCGTATATGAAATGGGTCGGCGAGGAGCAAGAATTGTCGCGCATCGGCATCATCCGATTTCTCGTTTCTCGGAGTTACTTATGATCAAGAAAGTTTCAGGCGGTTACCAGGTTCTCTCGGAAAAAGGCAAAAACCTGGGGGGTCCGTATAAAACTAAGAAAGAAGCAGAAAAGCGTCTCAAGCAAGTCGAGTATTTTAAGCATAAAAAATAAAGGAGATAAACCTGAATGAGACGATCTAGACGGACGATTCTTGCGTCAGTCGCTTCTCTCGTCGCAGCTGGGCGACGTTGCCGCAGAAGGTGAATACGGATTTTGACAAGAAAGCCGCTTTCTCGCACACCAAAACGTATATGCGGAGTCATGATCCAAGTCTTCAAAATCCTATGATGCAACCGGTTAGAATGACATCGATATCGAACTGAAGGGCAAGGTTGGCAGATGGTTACGGAAAATGCCGACGTCGCGATTACGGCGAATGGAGCAATCAAGGATCAGCAGACCCTCGAGACCTTTTACACCGGATTTCCCGGTTGGCGCTGGTCGTTGGATACGACGGCAGCCGTCGAGCACTATACCGTAGCCACTTTGGTTGTGACGATCTTCGATGCCCGATCGAAACAGGCCATATTTCGAGGGACTTCTTCTGATACACTTTCGAAAAAACCTGAAAAAAACGAGGAGAATCGGAATAAGGCGGTCGAGAAAATGTTTAAAAACTTCCCGCCGACGCCTAAAACTTAAAGGAAGCTCGATTCCACCAACCATGCGTATGTAAGTGTGCATGCCCTGATCTTCGGTGTAAGGACGAACTCAAGTTACGAATGATTTCTGCTGAGCTTGCCCACCTGTTCCTGTGGATGGTCGTAGGCGTGAGTATAGCGCTGATGCTCGCCCGGCCTCGTAACATTCCCGAGGTTTACTGGGTCGGTGCGGGAGTCATTCTACTTCTCCTTCTGAAACTCGTTCCGCCACGCGATGCTGGGCGTGCTGCCGTGAAAGCGTGGGACGTGTGCCTTTTCCTCATCGGCATGATGCTGCTTTCTGAATTGGCTCGCAAACACGGTGTCTTCGATTGGATTTCCTCCTTTGCAGTTCGGAATTCCAACGGTTCCCGCGCAAGATTATTTGGGCTGGTTTACGCCGCCGGCACCGTAGTTACAGTTTTCATGTCCAACGATGCAACCGCGGTCGTTTTAACCCCCGCCATTCTTACAGCCGTTCGGAAAGCCAAAGTTGAGCCTCTTCCATACCTTTTTGCCTGCGCGTTTATTGCGAATTCCGCCTCTTTTGTTTTACCGATCTCCAATCCCGCCAACCTCGTTGTCTTCCGCGAGCACATGCCACCTTTGTTTCACTGGCTGCAGGCCTTCATTGTTCCCTCTGTCCTTTCGATCATCTCCACATTCGTGGTCTTGCGTTTTTTTTTCCGCAAGCAGCTTTGCAATTCCATTCCCGGTGAAGTCAGCGTTGTCCGATTGAACGCAAATGGAAAATTCATCCTTCTCGGATTGGCTCTTACTGTGGTGCTTCTTCTGGGAGCTTCTTCATTTGGAATAGATCTGGGATTGCCGACTTGTGCCGCCGCACTCATCATTACGGCCGTTGTTTCATTGAGAGAGAGCACCAATCCCCTACGGATTGCGCGTGAGATCAGTTGGGAGACGCTGGCGCTCGTCGCCGGCCTGTTCGTCCTTGTCGATGCGGTGGAACGTGCAGGTGCCTTGCATTATGGGCAAAAATGGCTCGCGTGGGCGGCCAGTCTCGGCGACTGGTTAGGCGCGCTGGTTGCAGGCTTCGCTGTGGGCATAGCCAACAACCTGTTTAACAACCTGCCACTCGGCCTTCTCGTAGGAGCTGCTGTACAAATCACTCAGCCAAAAGCGCTGATCGCCAACGCCATACTCATAGGCGTGGACCTTGGCCCCAATCTCTCGATCACAGGCTCTCTCGCCACGATCCTCTGGCTCATTGCGTTACGCAAAGAAAGGCTCAACGTAAGGTTCTGGGATTTCCTGGGTGTTGGGGTTTTCGTTATGCCCATCGCACTTTTGGTTTCTCTCTGCGGAGCCATCCTTATGCAGGTTTTTTTCCACGTCATCTAACGATGTGCGCGCCCTAAAAAACCGTGAGGAGAAATGGAATGAACAGCCATTGGATCATCCCCTTCATCATTATTGGCGGGGCTCTGAGCCTCTACCGCCCGATCTTGTTCAGAAAGGGCCAACTCTGGTCTGGACAGGCATTGTCTTCTACCTGCTAACGAGTTGGCTTTACTTCGAGTTTCTCGGGAGTTCGCAATGGCGCGGGACGATCGGCAAACATTTTCTGGGCCTTTATCTTGCTGACGAACAAGGCGCTTCGATTACCTTCTGGCGAGCGACTAAACGGTTCCTCAGCGGCAGGTTCTTACTTCACGTTCCGACAATCGGCTTGCTCTATTTCTTGATAGATTGTTTGTATATCGGAGTGCGGCCACGACATCAAGCAATTCATGATCGGCTGGCCCATTGCTTGGTTCTGCAGGGACCAGCTACTCTCAATTTCGGGAAGTAGAGTACGCGGTTCGAGCGGTGTCAGCATCAAATAATGTCGGGCTCTTGACTGCTAGAGGATTTACAAGGATGAGCGACTCCGGAGAATTGGGACGAATCGTACGCGAACTGGAAGTTCGAAAGGCCGAGGAGTCCCTCGAGAATCCGTCAAGCTCACCGCTAGACCATTGGTTGAACAGCCTTGTCGTTCGTCACGGCAGCGACTTACTGCTCGTGCCTGGTGCTCCACCGTGCATTCTCATCGAGGGTGAGGTCCACTCGATCGATCGTCGCGTTCTGGACGGACCAGAGATTGAAGCTGCGGTTTTGCCCGCCTTGACTGCGCATGCACTGCAGATTTACCGAAAATTTCATATTGCCGATTCTTCGTACCGAATCGCCGGTCTGGGCAGATTCCGCATCAATCTGCATTCGGAACGCGGTCAGGCTGCAGCGGCAGTCCGTGCGCTTCCTACCCGCGTTCCGCTTCTGAGCGAGTTGCATCTGCCACTTTCCATTCAAGCCTTGTCCAAGCTCCCGAGGGGTCTGGTTCTGATCGGTGGACCGGCAGGTTCGGGAAAATCGACTACCGTAGCTGCTCTGGTCAACGAAATCAATCGAACCGAACGCAGGCATGTCGTTATCATTGAAGACCCCATGGAATACGAGCATCGCCATGAACGCAGTATCGTCGAACAGGTTGAAGTCGGCACCGACGTTCCCGACTTTCCAACAGCGGTCCGAAGCGCATTGCGGCAGGCTCCGGACGTCATCGTCATTGGCGAAATGCGCGACGCAGAAACGATGCAGACCGCCGTTGCAGCCGCCGAAACTGGTCACCTCGTACTTTCCACGATTCATACAACGGACGTTGCCACTACAGTCTCAAGAATTTCTGACAGCTTCCCTGCCGAAAAACAAAACGCAATCCGGCAGGAACTAGCCATGACCTTGTCCGCGGTTTTGACACAGGTGCTGCTGCGGAGTAAAAAGGGGGGCCGCTTCCCCGCCGCGGAGCTTCTCATGGTCGGTTACGGTGCGCGGCAACATATTCGCCGCAACGCCCTGCAGCACCTGCATCAGGAAATTACCATCACGAAGAAAAAAGGTTCCTTCAGTTTAGAAGACTCTCTCGTGCAACTGATCAAACAGGGCCACATTGATCGTGAGGATGCCGAGCTTTGTGCGGTCCATCCGGATGATTTGGAAATCTTTTTAAAAGGGTCGCCCGCGGCCGACCATCAATAGGAAGCCCCGGAGCGTGCATCTCTCCGGGGCGTTCTTGTCGGCTCTATCTGCAGCCCTTTAGTGTTTCGGTGCGCCTTCGTGGGGTGGCGGCTGCTGATGGGGTGGCGGCTGCTGATGGGGTGGCGGCTGCTGATGGGGTTGCGTCTTTTGCTGTTGCGCTACGTGTTTCTGTTCCATTTGCTGTGTCTGCTGGGTGTGCTTCTGTTCCATCTGCTGTTTCTGTACTTCACTTGCATTCTTCTTTTGCATCTGCTGGTGCTCTTTTTCCTGTTGTTGTTGCAACTTCTGGTGCTCCTGATTCTGCTTGGCCGCCAGTTTTTCCTGCTGTTGTTGATATTTCTTGTCGTTCGTAGCATTACCGCTCGGTGTAGCCGTATATTGATGCTGTTGCACTTCGCTGGCGTGAGTATTCGAACTGTTTGGACGGTCCGATCGAGGAGTAGCCTTATATTCGCCACCCGCTTCCTTTGCCGCGACCGCGCCTCCCTTGAATTCGCCTGGTTTCGTCGTTGCTGCGATCGGCGGTTTGCCATGATTGTTGGAAGCACGCAGTTCCGGGTTTCCTCGTGCCTGCTCAACATGTTGGTTTTGCGCCGCTACCGGGCCAACGTGCCGCTCCTTGTCAAAGGTTTGTTCCTGTGGACTCGGGCGGGCTTCGATTCCACCGTTACCGCCGTTATAGCTCACGCGGTTGACGTTTACATTTTCGATTCTGGTGTTGTATGTATTGTGAATGATCGTCGTATTTACGTGGTTCACGGTTGTGTTGTAGTAGAAGTGGTTATTTTCCCAACGTCCACCTTCATAACCATGGCCGTAGTAGCCAAATCCGTAGTTAATCCCACCATAGAATCCGATATGTGGTCCCCAATACCCAGCGTGCCAGAAAAAAGCCGACCCGCCCCATCCCCAGTAACCCGGAGTCCAAAGAAATCCCGGCTCTGGCGCCAAAACCCAAGTGCCTGGGACCCAAAAGTATTCACCGTCGCCGTAAGACCAGTAACCTGGGGTCCAGATGTACCCTTCACCAGGACAGATCGGCTGATCGTAAACCGGGATGGCTGGTGGCCCGAAATTGACAGATATTCCGACTCCTACTTGTGCGAAGACACCGGCCGAAAAAGTGATCAAAAATAGCGCGAAGAGCAACGAACGAATTGCAATAAGTCGACGCATTTGGGTTCTTTCCGCCCGCTCTCATCCTTTTCGCCGAGCATCTGCTGCCGGCACGGATTCGAAGGCTATCTTTCTAATCATTAAATGGGGCCGAACTTTACCGATGTTGATACAAATAGTTTCCATTATTTGTAAAAAAACTGTCGATACTGCTTTGCCTGTATATGAGATCAATTAACACATCTTTTGGAAAATAGTTGCGCCCCGCAGATTCGTTCAGATCGCCGCGGTTTCAGGTTCAAGCATGGATCGTCTGGCACCTGCCCTGAATCAGTGCTTCAGTGTGCCGCTGAAAAGGATCAAAGCAGGATTCGATGCGCTAAGCTGTTTAGCATCGTCTCAAGTCTTCTCTCCTTCTCCGTTCGCCAACGCAAGAGACCAAGAATTATATTCTCCGCGTTCAAGGCCAAATTTCTGGCGGCCTGCGATGTGATGACCCTGTTTCCAAACCTACAGACTCAAGTCTCTGCTAGACTGAACAACCATGAAACCTTTCGTCGTTCGAATTTTTTGCCTCCTGGCCCTCCTGGCGACTCGGGCCTGCTCACAGACTGTAATTCCCCTGCCGACGGACACTGCGTCTGACTCGGCGCAGGAAAGCTATCCGGAGAAAGAGTACTTCTCGAAAATCTGGAACACGGAAGTCGTCACCAACGTAACCAAGCCGACCCTGACGGTCTTTAATCCTTCACCGACGTTGAAAAACGGAACTGCAGTGGTGATCTGTCCGGGTGGTGGCTTCATGGCACTTTCCATCAATAGCGAGGGCTTTGATGTCGCGAAGTACATGGCTGCGAGAGGCGTGACAGCCTTTGTGCTGAAGTATCGCGTGCTACACACTGAAGGAGACGCTACGGAAGAATTTTCCACCCTGTTCGGGGATCGGCAAAAATTTGAGGGGATCATAGCGAAGATCATTCCTCTGTCGATTGCCGATGGGTTAACCGCGGTTACATTCGTTCGACAGCACGCGTCGGAATGGGGCGTTTCCGCTGACCGTGTCGGTATCATTGGCTTCTCCGCCGGCGGAACGGTCGCTGCCGGCGTGGCTTTCCGCTACCCGCCTCAGGGTCGACCTGCCTTCGTCGCTCCAATCTATGCTGCTGGCTCGATGTTTAAAAATGATCCGGTGCCGACCGATGCTCCCCCTCTGTTTGCTGTGGCCGCGACAGACGATCAACTGGGTCTGGCGCCAGAAAGTGTGGCTCTTTACCAAAAATGGACCGACGCGCACAAATCGGCCGAACTCCATATGTACGCGAAGGGTGGCCATGGTTTCGGAATGCGAAATCAAAACTTACCGACGGATCACTGGGTTGACAGGTTTGCTGACTGGCTGGAGTTGCAGGGTTTGCTAAAAACGAAGAACATTGCGGGCGTTGCAGGGACGATCCGATAAGGCGATCACCTTCTTGATGGCCCAGCGATCGTCTGGGGCTCTTGTAGACGTCAGGCACCCAATTGGGGAGGCTTCTTGAATGGCCGGAACAGTAAAACGCATTGCTGTTGACCTGAGCAACTATCCTGATCTGGTTGTTGTTTATCTTGGGATGCGCGTTAATCTGCTAAGTGGACTCAAAACGTTGTTCGGGTTTGGACCCAGAATACAGAGCGCTGTGAGAGCCAATCCTGACGGTTTGCTTCGACACGAGAATCTGATCATTTCGCTCTTCCCCCCGCACCTCGGCATGCGCCAATACTGGCGCGATTTTCAATCGTTGGAAACTTGGACGCGTTCGGAGCCACACCGAGCCTGGTGGAAGGAATTTCTGCGCGACTCTGGAGGTACAGGTTTTTGGCATGAAACGTATTTTATGCGCGGTGGGATCGAAGCTATCTACGACGATATTCATCAACCACTCGGTTTATTGGCATTCGCACCGCCACGCGACGCACGGGGGCCCATGTTCAGCTCGCGCCAGCGAGCGGGCATTACGGGAGCTGCCGTTGACCCGCCGCCGGTGGCCGAACTGGACCTGCACGACCGGGACTGACGCTGCTTGTAGAAAATACTAGTCCTTCTCACACTGGGAAACATCGCTCGCGGATTACTTCGGATTGCCCGTAAGACGTCCCGAAGCTGAAACGTTGGCAGAAGGAGATCACGGGCGCTATACTCATCGCCAACTTGACACGAGAAGGTAGATGCAATGTCATGAAGTCCACGAAACGAATCGCTTCGCAAGCTGATGCGACCGGCGAGCAGCAACTTGCAGGCTTTATCAGAAAATTTGACTCGAAGAACACAGCATTGATTCGTTCAGTGCGCAAAGCCTTGCGCGAGCGCCTGCCCACTGCCCATGAACTGGTTTATGACAACTACAACTTTTTCGTGATTGGGTACTGCTCGACCGAGCGACCCTCCGATTGCGTCTTGTCCATTGCTGCAGGTGCGAATGGAGTTGGCCTTTCGTTCTACTACGGAGCCACGCTTCCCGATCCTCATAAGTTGCTTCTCGGCAGCGGCAGTCAAAACCGTTTCATCAGAATCGAGTCTGCGGCAACGCTGGCGCGTCCAGAAATTGAAGAACTTATCGCTGCCGCCATCGCGCAGGCTAAAAGGCCGTTGCCTATGAAGGGCGGAGGAAAGCTGGTCATTCGATCCATTTCAAAAAAACAGAAGCCACGCCGTAAAGCATCGGATTAGCACGAGTATCTGTTCGAAAGGTAGGGAAGATTAGCTATAGTGTTGCATCGTCTAGCCTTTACTGCTGTCTCGTGTACGCGTTTATTGCGGTGTTTGGGAGGGTTTGGCTCCCGTTTCGGACCCTATTTGGAAATTCGGGTCGAGTTAATCTTTGGGTACTGAGAACAAGGTCTGAATCAACTGTTGGTCAGGTAACCGAGGGAATTCCGGCCGCGCCAAAATCAACGTGGAAGCTTATGCGTTATTCAGTTTCGCTATGGGTGCTATGTCACGTTGGTCATGGGGGTAGAAAAACCATCCGAGGGCTGCGCACAGAAGGCGCCCGCTCCGGATAGAAATCGCTTGGCTCCGACGTATAGGTTGACCCGGCTCATTCGATAGCTTGGATTTACGTTAGTCTCGTTCCACATCGCGAACGCGAGACCGTTGCTAGTCGAATCCTGCCTGGCAGATGCTCAACTGATCCCCGATAATTGAGTAATGGCGATTTAATACCGACGCTTGCCGACTCATTTGACTTAGTGGACCGCTAGTATCTAATATGAGCAGCCGATGACGGACGCAACATCTTTGATTGGGCAAGCAATTTCCCACTACCGCATTATTGAGAGAATAGGCGGAGGCGGGATGGGCGTAGTTTATAAGGCGGAGGACACTCGCCTAGATCGCAGCGTCGCATTGAAGTTTTTACCTGATGAGACTGCTCAGGATGGAGCAACGATTACCATGTGTCCGGGTCGGACCGGAAACAAGTGGTGATCCGGGCAGGACTCGAACCTGCAACCCGCTGTTGAATCCAGAACTGCTATGTAGTTGGTTCTTCAAGCATTTCCCTGCGTCTCGAATGACGTTTTAGCACGGAGTTCGGCACGGTTTTGTTCCCAAACTTGTTCCTAGATTCTGAGGCGCCCGATTATGTCAAATCCGCGGTTTCAGGGCGCCCCGGAGCCAATAACTGAGTCCATGATTCCGGTGCTCACTTGATCGGATGGAACGCCCGCTCCGAGGTCGCGACGGCCCCGAGCCTCCCCGAGTTTTCTGCGCGGTTGTCCGCCGACCTAGGCCCAAGTTCGTATTCCGATAATGCCCCAGTAGGTCAAGTAAGCAGCGGCAATCAAAATTGCCGTTGAAACGATCCGCGAGAACCTGCGGACGCCTGGACGGACTCCCTCGCTCGAACCTTGTAGAGCAACCAGAAAACTCACGACCGATGCCAATCCGAACAGAAGGGACACCACCCACAATGCAGCCGACCACATCGTGAAGTTTCCCAGCCGTTCAATCGGTCTTCGCTGCACAGGATAAAGATCACAACGAAGGCAAGCAGACTCAAGACTGCAATTAGTGGCCACCAGCGCATGGCGCGCTCGGCGGGACGGCGGCGGCTATGAATCAGGCCGCCGATCATCCAGAACGGCGCGTAAAGAACGATCGAGATAATTGAGAGCACCACGAACCCAGCAACAAGAATTTCTCCGATCGCGAACCACCCCGGAATCCTCTTCATGGTAGTTTCCGAATCGGTTTGGATGAATCGACCCTCGGCGTTGGGCCTTACCAACGCAACCGTGGCTACCGGGTCGGGCGGCGCATCCATGTGCTCGGCACGAAACTGTGTCCCTTCGACCGGTAAGTAAATCTGGTGCCAGCTTCCGAGGGCTGAGGAGATCATCTTGCCGTCTTCGAACCGAACCCGGCTTAGACGCACGAGGCGTCCAAGAAAATGGGAGAACTCCGTGCGCGGAGAATCGGGCTCATACCAGCCAGCGTAGTCCCCTGCATTGGTCGATAACGTGACGACTGGCGGCACCACCGGTTTCTGCAGGCTGTGCGTAATGTAAGCCCGGACCGCTTTGCCAACTTTTTCGAACGCATTCCCGCTTTCGCTGTTGATGCTGAAAAAATATCCGACGCCATAGTCAGGCATGTAGGAGAGCTCGGTCAGGCCTCCATCGATTCCGCCGTCGTGGCCGTGGTAGACGAAGCCATCTTCAACGCTCCAGAAATTGCTGAGCCCGTATCCGGCTTTCAAACCCTCTTTGCCGGCCCAGGTGCTCTTTGGACTCTCCATACGATCTATGTCGGCGAAGGGGACCACTTGCCTTCCATTGGCCGCGCCGCGATTGAGATAGAACTGCAGGTACGCAGCCATGTCGCTGGCGGACGCATTGATCGCCCCGGCCGGGCGCATGATGATGTGACTGTACGGGAATGGAGTCTTGCCGTCGGGATGATAAAGCGTGGTCGCCGTACAGGGGGCAGGCTCGAAGTAAGTCGCGGTCTTCATCCCAATAGGCTTGAATAGGTTCTCCTGCACAAAGTCTTCGAACCGCCGGCCCGTTATTTTCTCGACCACGTAGGCAGCGACCGCCGGACCTGCATTGGAATAAGCCATGCGCGTCCCGGGACGCCAGCGTGATGTGCGCGAGTGGTGGTCATAGTCGAGGCCCTCGCGCACGCTCATGGAATCGGGGGCTTGCTTCGCGTATTCGCGCAGGTGAATGTCGTCCCAGCCCGTAGTGTGTTCAAGCAGGTTCACCACGCGCACTGGATCCGTAGATTCCCAGCGATTTTCAAACCAGACATCGGGAGCAAGCTTGTGAACCGGATCTTCGAGCGAAAGTTTGCCCTGATCGGCCAGCAGCAGGATCGAGAGCGAAGCGAAAGCCTTTGACGTGGAACCGATGCGGAACAGAGTGTCCGCGGTAGCGGTGCGATTACTCGCCAGGTCGGCGATACCGAGGCCCGTAACCCACACTGGTCCGTCTTTACGGACGATTGCGACCGATACTCCATTGGTATGAGTGTCCTTGAGGATTTTTTCGATCTGCTGGCGAAGTTCGTCGATGGACTGCGCGGGCTTCGGTTCTTCCTCCTTACCAGCGGGTTTATCCGCGGCGAGACAGCTCCAAGTGGCAACGAACAGAAGAACAACGCGAATGATCCATTTCACTTGAACAAACCTCCGGGTCAGGACTGAGGGCCAATGGTTATCATACTCGACGACCGTAGTGTCCGGTTTCTCGACGCGGCCAATCAGCCCCGTTTCCAATTGGTCCGCCATAAGCCTAGTACCTAAGTTAATGGGATGGTCCGCCGCGGATCTCTAGAAGGTGTAGAGTTCGAGGAAGGAGGCATCCCATGAAACTACACGCGCTCGGTATTGATTTGGGTAAAGACGGTCTTTCATCTGGTGGGATTGGATTCAACAGGTCGGGTGGTGATCCGCAAGAAATGTTCTCGCAAACAACTGCTGGCCTTCACCGCGAATTTGGAAGTGGAGTTGATCGGCATGGAGCCTGTAGTGGATCGCACTTTCTCGGGCGGGCCTCTGCGAGAGCAAGGGCACGAAGTGCGATTGATGCCGGCGCAATACGTGAAGCCTTATGTGCAAGACGAACAAGAGTGACTTCCTGGATGCGGAAGCCATTGCCGAAGCGGTGCAACGGCCGAGGATGCGTTTTGTGCCGATCAAGACGGAAGAGCAGCTCGATCTGCAAGCGCTGCATCGCGTGCGCGAGCGTTGGGTGATGCGACGCACCGCGGTGGTGAACCAGATTCGCAGCCTTCTTCTGGAACGTGGACTGACTCTGCCCAAAGGCCGAAGTCATGTGGATCAGCAACTTCCTCGTATCCTGGAAGACGCCGAGTTGAAGCTGTCCGGTTCGTTTCGTGTTCTGTTGGCTCAACTCCAATTGGAACTGGAGCAACTCACCGCACGCATTGAGGAGATGGATCGGTCATCCAGAAAACGGCGAAAGAGAATGAGGCCTGCCAACGGCTCACGGAGATTCCCGGAGTCGGCCCGGTCACCGCGACGGCCCTGATCGCTGCGGTGGGCAACGCCAGCGCCTTTCGAAAAGGACGAAATCTGGCGGCCTGGATGGGGATCGTTCCGGGAGAGTACTCCACCGGCGGCAAACAGAAATTACTGGGCATCAGTAAACGGGGCAATAAGTACTTACGAACCCTCTTCATTCAAGGTGCACGCAGCGTCCTGCAACAGCGACACAAGCAAGCTCCCGGTCTGAGCGAGTGGCTCGCGCAACTGCTGGCGCGTGCGCACCAGAATGTGGTCATCGTGGCCTTGGCCAACAAGCTGGTTCGCATGGCTTGGGCGGTCTTGTGCAAGAACGAACGCTATCGCGCTCCCGTTCTTGCTGTGTCAACATAAAATCTCGGTTTAAGGAAAAAGTTCCTGCCAGGTCTGCTGGCGGAAAATAGAGATGGCAATGGGTCTCTCCCACGCTCTCGAAACCTGATATCGGAAAAGGTCCTTCCAGACCGTCCAATTATACGGACGAGGGCGAGCGGATATCCATCATGGCCCGGAGTCGAAAGCGCGCAATCCTACCGTGCTCGTGTCGGCGCCTTGCTAACTCGCGCTTCCGATACAGCACTAAGACTTCACGGGAGTTGGCAATTTTCTTGACCGTCGGAAGCCGGACCTAGTAATAGAATTGTGCTGTTTACTTAAAAAGTTTGCCCCATTGAGTTCGAAGTCCACCTCGATCTTCAGTTCGGAGAAGGAAGGCAATTGTGCGGCGATTGTCGTTGTTTCTCTCGGTGTTGATCTTTAGCTTTGGCTTGCTGCCAATAGCGGCACAGGAAACGCACCCACCGACACCAGAAGATCTAGTCAATCTCCGTAGCGGTTACGATCCCAAAGTTTCGCCGGATGGGAAAACGATTGCATTCGTTGTCAGCGAACCCACAATTCCCAATAAGCCGGATAACGTAGGCAATGACAATATTTGGATTGTCCCCGTCGATGGCAGTAAGCCTGCGAAACGGTTTGCATCTTCTCCCAAAAGTGATTACTACCCACGTTGGTCACCGGACGGGCACTGGCTCGCATTTCTCTCAGACCGAGGCCAGGATGCCCAGACGCAGATATGGCTGGTGAGAGCGGAAGGTGGGGATGCTCAAAAACTCACGGACGCGAAGGTGGGAGTATCCAGCTTTCGATGGGCTCCCGACGGAAAGTGGATCGCATTCACGGCTCGTGACCCTCTGAACGATGAAGAAGCTCAGCAGAAGCAACAACAGCATGATGATGCGATCGAAATCTACCACCACTGGCAATACACGCGCCTTTGGCTTATCGATTTGCGCGAGCGCAAGTCGCAGCTCATCACACAAAAAA